>NZ_JAEUAV010000024.1 GCF_019511605.1 Paraburkholderia phenoliruptrix
ACCACCCCCCGACCGTCGCTGCACCCCCTCAAGAATGACCAAACACCCCCTCGCACACTAAAATGTCCGCTTTCCGACATCCCGCGCGTCTTTAACCGGTCGCGCCGCCCGTCATGCAACATTTCGCGTCCGACAACTATGCCGGCATCTGCCCCGAAGCGCTCGACGCGCTCATCGCCGCCAACAACAGCGGCCACGAACCGGCCTACGGCGACGATTCCTGGACCAACCAGGTCTGCGACCGTCTGCGCGAACTGTTCCAGACCGACTGCGAAGTGTTCTTCGTCTTCAACGGCACGGCCGCCAATTCGCTTGCGCTTGCGTCGCTGTGTCAGTCGTATCACTCGGTGATCTGCCATGAACTCGCGCACATCGAGACCGACGAATGCGGCGGCCCAGAATTCTTCTCCGGCGGCTCGAAGCTGCTGACGGCGCCGGGCGTCGGCGGCAAGCTCACGCCAGATGCAATCGAGGCGGTCGTCACGCGCCGCGCCGACATCCACTATCCCAAGCCGAAGGTGGTCACGCTCACCCAGTCAACGGAAGTGGGCACCGTCTACAGCGTCGAGGAAATCCGCGCGATTGCGGCGATCGCCAAGCGGCGTCATCTGAAGGTGCATATGGACGGCGCGCGTTTCGCGAATGCGGTGGCTGCGCTGAACGTGCATCCGTCGGAGATCACGTGGCGCGCGGGCGTCGACGTGCTGTGTTTCGGCGGCACCAAGAACGGCCTGCCGGTGGGCGAGGCAGTGGTGTTCTTCGACCGCGCGCTCGCCGCCGACTTCGCGTATCGCCTGAAGCAGGCGGGCCAGCTTGCGTCGAAAATGCGCTTCATCTCCGCGCCGTGGCTCGGGCTGCTCGATAACGACGTCTGGTTGCGCAACGCGCGTCATGCGAACGCAATGGCCGAGCTGTTGCAAACACGCTTGCAGGAAATTCCCGGCGTGCAAATCATGTTTCCGCGCGAATCGAACGCGGTATTCGCGCAGCTGCCCGCGCAAGCGGCCAGAGCGATGCATGCGCGCGGCTGGAAGTTTTACGAGTTCATCGGCGCGGGCGGTTGCCGGCTGATGTGTGCGTGGGACACGCAGCCGCAAACCGTGGAGCGTTTTGCGGCGGAAGTACGCGAGCTATGCGCAGCGTAAGATTGCAGACGCCGGGCTAAGAGCCCGCATAACACCCAGACCCCACCATGACAGACTATCGATTTTGCCCGCGCTGCTCGACACCTCTCGTCGAGCGGGCCGACGCGGAGCATGAGGGCGGCCGCATCCGCCAGAGCTGTCCCGATGCGCAATGCGGCTACGTCCATTGGAACAACCCGCTGCCGGTGGTCGCGGCTATCGTCGAATACGAAGGCAAGATCCTGCTCGCGCGCAACGCGGCGTGGGCGGAGGGCGTCTTTGCGCTGATCACGGGCTTCCTCGAAAACGGCGAGACGCCGGAAGAGGGCATTGCGCGCGAGGTGTGGGAAGAGACGTCCTTGCACGCGGAGTCGGTCGAACTGATCGGCGTGTACGAGTTCATCCGCAAGAACGAACTGATCATCGCGTATCACGTGAAGGCGCACGGCACCATTTCGCTGTCGCCCGAACTGCTCGAATACCGGCTGGTGGAGCCGGCAAAGCTGCGGCCGTGGCGCGCGGGCACCGGTCAGGCACTCGGCGAATGGATGCGGCGGCGCGGCTTGCCGTTCGAATTCGTCGACAGGCCCGGGCAGTAAAGAAGCCGCATTCGTCGAATGCAGGACTCATGCAGCCGCGCGAGCCGCTCATCGAGCCACGCGCCGCGATTCAACGGATAACCCCAGGCACCTCACAGCCACCTCACAGCTACCTCACAGCCACATACGTTCGAGCCCACGCCCATGTCGAAACCCGCACCGTCCGCACGAAGCTCGTATCCGCACTTTCTCGCCATCACCACGCGCTGGATGGACAACGACGTCTACGGCCACGTGAACAACGTTGTCTATTACAGCTACTTCGATACGGTCGTCAACGAGTACCTGGTCCGCGCCGGCGTGCTCGATTTCGAACGCGGCGCGACCATCGGACTCGTGGTGGAGACGCAGTGCAACTACTTCGCGCCGCTGGTATTTCCCCAGCGCGTCGACGCGGGCCTGCGCGTAGCGCGGCTCGGCACTTCGAGCGTGCGCTACGAAGTGGGCCTGTTCCGGGAAGGCGACGACGCAGCCGCTGCGCAAGGGCACTTCGTGCACGTGTATGTGGATCGCGTGACGCGCCGTCCGGTGAATCTGCCGGATACGCTGCGCGCGGCGCTCGAGCCGCTTGGCGTCGCCAGCAACGCGGCCGCGGACTAGGCACGTGCAGTCGTTCGTCATCAACCTGCTGAACGGAATCAGTTTCGGCTTGCTGCTTTTCATGCTGTCGGCCGGCTTGACGCTGATTTTCAGCATGCTCGGCGTGCTCAACTTCGCGCACGCGAGCTTCTACATGCTGGGCGCGTATGTCGGCTACTCGGTGGCCGCGCGAGCCGGCTTCTGGGTTGCGCTCGTGATCGCGCCGCTCGTCGTCGGCTTGCTCGGCGCGGCGCTCGAGCGCTGGCTGTTGCGTCGTGTGCGCAGCCACGGCCATCTGGCCGAGTTGCTGCTCACCTTCGGCGCCGCTTATGTGCTCGGCGAACTCGTCAAGCTCGGCTGGGGCTTGAGCCCGCTTGCCGCAAGCGTGCCGGCCGCGCTCGACGGTCCGCTTTTCACGCTCTACGGCGCGGCCTTCGCGCGTTATCGCGCATTCATGATGGCGGTTTCGCTCTGCATGCTGGCGCTGTTGTACGCGGTGCTGCGCGTGTCGAAAGCGGGGCTCATTGTGCGCGCGGCGCTCACCCACGCAAGCGCTGTCGAAGCGCTCGGCCACGACGTGCCGCGTGTCTTCACCGGCGTGTTCGCGGCGGGCACGGCGCTCGCGGCGTTGGCTGGCGTGATCGGCGCGCCGCTTACGGTCATCGAACCCGCAATGGCCGAATCGCTCGGCTCGATAGTGTTCGTGGTGGTCGTGATAGGCGGGCTCGGATCGCTGGGTGGCGCGCTCGTTGCATCGCTGCTGATAGGCTGTGTGCAGACGCTTGCCATCGCGAGCGACGTCTCGCTCGGCGACGTGCTCGCCGCCTTCGGCGCGTCCTTGCCGCAGGAATGGGACGCGCTCACGCTCGCTCAGCTTGCACCGCTGATTCCGTACCTGCTGCTCGTCGCCATGCTGGCGCTGCGCCCGCGCGGCCTGTTCGGACGGCGCGACGACCATGCGTGAGCGCATCGAGCCGGCTCGCCGAGTCGCTGCGACGGCGAGGCCCGAAGCCAATGCGGGAGCCGCGCAAGCGAGGCGTGGACGGCTCGTCACATGGAGCCGTCTGCTGCCGTGGCTCGCGCTGATTCTGCTGCTCGCGCTGCCGCCTCTCGTCTGGCGGCAAAGCTGGCTGCTCGCCTATCTCGCGCAGACCGCGACGATGATCGTCTTCGCGCTCTCCTACAACCTGTTGCTCGGCGAAACGGGGCTGTTGTCATTCGGCCATGCCGCGTATGCCGGCCTCGGCGCACTGATCGCCGCGCACGTGTTCAATCGTTTCGGCGTGCCGCTCGCGCTGCTGCCGCTCGTCGGCGGAGCAGGGGCCGCGCTATGCGGCGCGTTGCTCGGTTTCATCTCGACGCGCCGTGCGGGAACCGCATTCGCCATGATCACGCTCGGCATCGGCGAACTGGTTGCCGCTGCCGCGTGGACCTTGCCGGACTGGTTCGGCGGCGAGGCGGGCGTCGCGATCGACCGCGCGAGCGGACCGGCGTTCGGCGCGTGGACATTCGGCCCGGCCCGCGAGGCCTATACGCTGATCGCGTTGTGGTGTCTGCTCGCGAGCGTGGCGATGTTTGCGCTCACGCGCACGCCGTTCATGCGCGTTGCCAACGCGGTGCGCGACAACCCGGTGCGTGCGGCGGCCATCGGCTGCTACCCGCGCCGCATCCGCTACGGCGTCGTGGTTATGTCCGCGTTTTTTGCGGGCGTCGCGGGCACGCTGGCGCTGATCAACGTCGAACTGGTGTCCACGGAAAGCGTGAGCATGCTGCGCTCCGGTTCCGTGCTGATCGCGACGGTGATCGGCGGCACCGGCGCTTTTTTCGGACCAGTTGCAGGCGCGGTCGTGCTGACGTTTTTCAGCACGGCGGTGGCCAGCGTCACCCGCGCCTGGCTCTTCTATCTAGGGTTGTTTTTCGTCGTGATCGTGGTGGCTGCACCGGACGGTCTCGCCGGTTTCCTCGCGCGCCACGCGGCGCGGCTCGTGCGATACGGCTGGCGGTCGTGCCGAGCCGTCTACCTCGCCGGCACGGCGGCGTTTGTGCTGTGGAGCGCCGCCGTCGTGCTCGCGGTGCAGTGGGCCTACGCTGCGCAATTCGACGCTGACCAAGGCGCGGCATTCGGCTCGGTATTCAGCGTGACACTCGGCCCGGCACTCGGCGCGAGCGGCGTGGCTTCGCTGCTGTCATTCGTCGGCTCGTCGCCTACGCGGCTCAGCCTCGCGATTTTCGCGCTCGCTGCGTGCGGCACGCTGGCGGCTTTCGCCGCGCGCCGCGCGCAGCACCGTTTTGCCGCGCAGGCTCGTACACAGGGACCTGCACAGGGACCGGAGCAGGCACCTGCGCAGGCCGCCGCGCTGCACGACTCGGGAGACGCGCGATGATCCCGGCGCTCGCGCTGTCCGGCGTCGAAAAGCGCTTTGGCGCCACGCAGATTTTGCGCGGCGTGAACCTCGCCGTCGAGCCGGGCGAGCGCCATGCGCTGATTGGCCCCAACGGCGCGGGCAAGTCCACGCTGTTCAATCTGATCGCGGGCGGCGCGCGGCCTAACGCTGGACGCATCCATCTGTTCGGCGCGGAGATCACACGGCTTGCGCCGGCCGCCATCACGCGCCGCGGCCTCGCGCGCAGTTTCCAGAGCACGAGTGTGTTCGCGCGCCTGAGCGTGTTCGACAACCTGCGCTGTGCAGCGCTCTTCGCCGAGCGCGACCGCATGCGCTGGTGGCAGCGGTTCGCGGCTTCGTCCACGGTCGATGCGCGCGCGTGGCAGGTGCTCGAGGCAGTCGGGCTGGGCGAGCGCGCGCATGTGCCGGCCGGCATGCTCAGCTATGCGGAACAGCGCGCACTAGACCTCGGCATTGCGCTCGCGAGCGGCGCGCATACGTTGCTGCTCGACGAGCCGACCGCCGGCATGAACCGCGCGGAAGCGGCACGTGCAATCGAGCTGATCCGCGAGGCCACAGCGGGCCGCACGCTGTTGATGGTCGAGCACGACATGAACGCGGTGTTCGCCATCGCGGATCGCATTTCAGTGCTGGTGCAAGGGCGCGTCATCGCCACGGGCACGCCCGCGGCGATCCGCGCGGACGCCGCGGTACGCGCGGCCTATCTCGGCGAAGGGTTCGAGCAGCGAGGCGAACTATGACGCCTATGACGCCTTTGCTCCACATTCGCGGACTCAACGCATGGTATGGCCCGAGCCAGGCCTTGCACGGCGTGAACCTGCGCATCGACGCGGGAGAAGTGCTCGCGCTAGTCGGCCGCAACGGCTCTGGGCGCTCCACGCTCGCCCGCGCGATCATGGGCCTCGTGCAATGCGAAGGCGAGCTGCGCTTGGCCGGCCGCTCGCTTGCCGGACTGCGTACCTTCGAAATCGCGCGGCTCGGCATCGGCTACGTGCCGGAGCATCGCGATGTGTTTGCTGGGCTGAGCGTCGGCGAAAACCTCGAGTTGGGCGTCGCGCCGCGGCGGCGCGAAAGCAGAGCCGGACAGCCCGCACGCTTCACCGTCGACGACGCGTACACGCTCTTTCCCGTGCTGCGCGAACGCAAGCGCACCCGTGCGGGCGTGCTGTCGGGCGGCGAGCAGCAGATGCTGGCGCTCGCACGTGCGCTGCTCGGCGACCCGGATCTGCTTGTCGTCGACGAACCGGGCGAGGGCCTCGCAAGCGCGGTCATGCAGCAGGTTGCGCAATGTCTGCGCGTGCTGCGCGAGCGCGGCATGGCGATGCTGCTGATCGAGCAGCGACTGGTGATCGCGCGCGACCTGGCGAGCCGCGTCGCGGTAATGGGTCATGGCGAGATTGTCTTCGACGGCGAGCTGAATGCCTTCCAGCAGCGCACGGATGTCATGCGCGAATGGCTCGGCGTGGGTTGAGGCGGGCTCGCACGATCTTCTTACTCCCGCAGCGCGGCCCTCGCCGAAAAGCCGACGGCGCGACCGTGTTTGAATTGCACTGATCGACTCCGCGCTCACGGCCGGCACGCGGGGCTTTGCACTGACTGCGCCCGCCGATTCAAACGCTTGATTGTTTGGTGAGCATCCTCCAGAAATCTTGTCGGCAGCGCGCTGACAAATAAAGACAATCATGAAGGCACGCGGCGCATGCGCGGCTAATGCGCGTCCGTTGTAAGCGTCGCGGCTTCAGGGAGGAGACATCATGAACGACACAGGCGCTTTCGATGAAGAGCCCGAAGGCAATGCATGGCCCGCCCGCGCGCGTCGCGCGCGGGTGGCGGCATTGCGGTGCAACTGGCGCGTGCCGCTGCGCGCGGGCACGGCGCTTCTGAGCGCGGCGCTTTTCATGTCGGCCTGCGCCGCCTCGACTTCCACGATGAACGCCGGGCCCCCGGTGGGCTCTTCAGAGTCGAGCGCCACGGGCGCGCAAGCCGCCGTGACGCCACGCCCTGCGATAGAAGCCGCCAAAGCGCGACAACTCGCGGCCGAGAGAAGCGTCGCGGCGCGCGTGCCTGCCGCGAGCGGCATGAGCGTGAAGCGCAGCCGCGCGCTGACGCTGCGCGACTCGGGCATAGACGGTTCACTGATGTTCGCGCGCGACGTCGACTTTCGCGTGACGGGCGACATCGGCTTCATGATCCACGACATGGCGGCGACCCTGGTCCCGGCGCGGGCCGGCGAGCCGATTGTTTTTGACGACCCGACGAGCGTGGTCATCGACGTGCATCGCGGCGAAGTCACGCTCGACAGCGCAAAGCTCACTGCGATCTTCAACCGTTACCTGTTTAGCTACGAGGGCTCGCCGTTGCGCAACATGCGCGTGGCGCCGCAAGACGGCGGCAGCCTGCGCATTACTGGCGAGATGCGTCGCGACACGTGGGTGCCCATCGTGCTGTCCGGCTCGCTTGCGATGCGCAGCGCCGACGAACTGGCGTTCCATGCTAATCATGTCGAGGTCGCGGGTGTTGCGGCCGACCGCTTGATGCAGGCCGCGCATGTAAAGATGGCCGATCTGCTCAAAGTGCAGACGCCGATTGCGCGCCTTGACGGCGACGACGTCGTGATGCAGGTCGCGAAGCTGACGCCGCCGCCCGCGCTGCGCATGCGGATCGCGAGCATTGCCACGAGCGCGGCGGGCGTGCGCTTCACGCTCGACGACGGCACGTTGCCGCGCATAGACTGGCCCGCCAACATGCCCGCGCGCGGCATGCTGCTGCAAGGCGGCGATGTGAAGTTCATGCGCTCCATGCCGATGAATATCGACATGGCGTTGACACCCATCGACGCGGGCGCGCCGTTCGTGCTCGATTTGTACCACTATCGCGAACAGATGGCCGCCGGCTATTTCACGTTCGACGAAGCCGGTGCGCTCGACGTGCACCTGCCTTCGTTCACCGCTGTCGCAAGCACGGCGAAAGAGCTGCCGCAGGAGATCGGCCGCGCGAGCGCGCGCTTTAACGACAGCCTGATTCGCGCGCAGCAAGCTTCGCTCGCCGCGGCGCGGCTCGTCTGGCAACACGTGCCGCAGAGCGCGCAAAGCGCTTCGGCGGCGCGCGCGATGCCTGTGAGCCTGCGCCCAACGTTGCCCGGCCGCGGGGAGGCGGCTCGAACACCGGCACCCAACGACGAGCGTCGTTCGCTCGCCAACACTGCGTTGATTCATGTGGAAAACGTGGACTTCTATGTAGCCGGGCGCATCGGTTTTCATGTGCGTTCACTCGACGCGCAGTTGGTCCCGAAAACGCGAGGCCAACCGGTCGATCTCGACGATCCCGAGCAGTACGACATACGCATTCTCGGCGGCGAGGTGGTGGAGCCGTGGCCCGCGATGGCCGCGCTATTTAACGACTATCTACTCGATTACGAGCCGCGCTCGCTGAACGACCTTCACTTGAAGCCGATGGACGGAAAGCTCGAAGTGACAGGCGGCATCAAGCTATGGAACCACTTTCCCGGCGTATGGCTGCCTACTACGATGAGCGGCACCATTGTCGCGCGAGACGAGCGGCATCTCGTGTATCAGCCGACGTCCGTCAAGGTGCTCGGCGTGCCGCAGGCCGCATTGCTGCGTGCGCTCGACATTCCGCTTGCCTCGCTTACGCCGTTCGCGCGCAAAGGCGTCGCGCTGCAAGGCAATGAACTGGTATTCGATCAGTACACCGTATTCCCGCCGCCGCTGTTGCAAGGGCGCCTTGCGAGCGCGACCGTGACCGACGACGGCCTCGTTCTCGCGTTCAGGCGCGAGACCGGCGCAGCGCTCGCGCGAGCGCCGGCCAACGCGGCGAAAAGCTATGTATGGATCGAATCGGGCGACGTGAAAATGTTCAACTCGCTCGTCACCAACGCGCGAACTTTCATCAGGGACAGCTCGAACCCCGGCGCGATGAAGTTCGACCTGTACGGCTATCGCCGGGACGTTTCGAAGGGGACGGTGCGCATGGGCGCCGACGGCGCGCTCGACGTGGATCTCGCCGCGCGCGGCAAATGATGCGGCGCGCGGCAAGCGGCCCGCTCACGCATCCTTATTGATGATCCACTCGTGCGCCGGGTCGTTGCGGAAGTGCCAGACGCGCTGCGCGCCCGCCATCACGTTCAGATAATACGAGTCGTAGCCATAAGGCACGACCACGGGATGATAGCCGCGCGGCACCATCACGACGTCGTGATTCTCAACGGCCATGGATTCGTCGATATCGCGCGTATCGGTGTACACGCGCTGAAACGCAAAACCTTGCGGCGGATTCAACCGATGGTAATACGTCTCTTCGAGCGAGCTCTCGTGCGGTACGTTGTCGGTATCGTGCTTGTGCGGCGGATAGCTCGAAGCATGGCCGCCAGGCGTTCGCACTTCGACAACCAGCAGCGACTCTGCCGGTTCCGTTTGCGGCAGAATATCGCAGACGTACCGCGTGTTGAAACTCCTGCCGCGCGTGGAGCGCTTCATGGAGGAGGGCTCGATCAGCCGCGCAGGGAACTCGCCTTTGGCGGGCGCGCTCGCCACGCCGATCTCAGCATCGCGGCACGCACGCACGGCCGCCCGTACGCCGGGCGGCAAATACACGGCGTAGGGCGCGGCGTCTTCGAATACGCTGTCGCGCGAACCGAGCGACGACCATTTGTCGTGCTCCGTTTCAACGTCCACGGCGCCGGCCAGCACCACGATGCACACCTCGCGCGCCGGCTCGAACACGTGTACGACTTCATTTGTGCCCAGCCGATAAGCGGCAAAGCCGACGTATCGCCAGCAGGCCGACTGCGGCGTTACGCGCGCGATTGTCTGGCCCTCGCGCTCGGCCTTTACCAGTAGACTCATGCTGCCTCCTGCGTAGTGCGCGGCTTGTTGCTCGCGGTCGTATCGAGCGGTGCATCAACTAATGCGCGCAAGGTGTTGAAGCCTTTTTGCGCGTATTCGAACGAAGGCGCGACAACCGGGTCCTGTTCTGCTTCGACCACCAGCCACCCCGAATAACCATGCTGCTTCAGCCGCGCGATGATGGACGGAAAATCGACCGCGCCGTCGCCCGGCACGGTGAACGCGCCCGCCATGACCGCGTCGAGAAAACTCCAGTTGCGATTGCGCGCGAGCTTCATGACGGCGGGGCGCACGTCCTTGCAATGCACGTGACACACGCGGCCGATGTGCTTATCGAGCACGCCAAGCGGATCGCCGCCCGCGAACGTGATGTGTCCCGCGTCGAACAGCAGTCCGACTGCGCCGCTCGTGCGCGACATTAGCTGATCGACGTCGGCCGGCGTTTCGACGTAGGCGCCCATGTGATGATGGTAAGCAAGCCGCACGCCGCGACTAAGCGTGTAGCGTGCGAATTCGTCGACGCGTGCGGCATACGCGGCCCATTGCGCGTCGCCGAAAAAACGCGGCCGTTGATAAAGCGGTCTCTGCGCACCCTGAATCGAATCGGCGACTTCGCCGTACACCATGACGCTCGCGCCGTTTTGCGCGAGCAGTTCGAGGTGCGGGCCGACTTGCGCGATTTCTTCTTCGACGCTGCGCCGCGCAAGACGTCCGGAATACCATCCGGAGACGAGCGCGAGATCGTATTGCGCGAGTAGCGTCTTCAATGCCTCGGGCTCACGCGGAAACTTGTTGCCGAGCTCGAAGCCCTCGTAGCCGATCTGGCGGCCTTCGGTCAGCGCGACTTCCAGCGGCGTTTCACCGCCGAGCGAGGGCAGGTCGTCGTTCATCCACGACAACGGGTTGATGCCGATGCGTACGTTGAAAGCGGTCATGCGAGCGATCCCTTGTCGTTGGCTTCGTGGGTGGGCACAGCGGTGCCGTGGCTATTGCGAGTCGTGTCGCCGTGGCCGGCGTCCCCGCCGCCGTCATCTTGAGGCGGCGCGCCGCGCGCTTTACCGCGTGCCGCAAGCTGCGCCTCGTAGCTCGCCCGCGCGTCGCGCACGCCCGCTCGCGGCGATACTTCGGGCACCGCGACTTCCCACCACCAGCCGCCTTCTGCCGTGGTGCGCGCCGGGTCAGTGTCAATGCTGATCACGTACGTGCGGTCTGCGGCGCGTGCACGTTGCAGCGCAGCCTCGAGTTCGGCGATGTTCGCCGCGTGTTCCGCGTGCGCGCCGAGGGCTCGCGCATGCGCGGCGAAGTCGATGCGCGGGGCGCCAAGCGGTCCCTGTCTGCAGTCGTCGAGCAGATTGTTGAACGGCGCGCCGCCGCATGCCTGCTGCAAGCGGTTGATGCAGCCGTAGCCGCGATTGTCGAGCACCACCACGATCAGCTTCGCGCCCAGCATGACGGAGGTGGCAATCTCGCTGTTCATCATCAGATAGCTGCCGTCGCCCACCATCACGATCACTTCACGTTCGGGGCGCGCAAGTTTCGCGCCGAGCCCGCCGGCAATTTCATAGCCCATGCACGAGTAGCCGTACTCGACGTGATACGCGCCCGGCACCGCTGCCCGCCACAGCTTGTGCAATTCCGCGGGCAGGGTGCCCGCCGCGCAGACCACGATGTCATGCGCGGGCGAGTCGGCACTGGACCTTTGCACCGCGCCGATCACGTCGCCCTCGTAGGGCAGCACGGCCTCGTGCTGCGGCGCATGGGTGAGCGCCTGCACCGCGTCGCGCCAGTTCGCCGCGAGTTCGCGGGCGCGTGCAGTCCATGTGCGGTCCGCATGCCAGTCGTGAAGGCCTGCGCTGAGCGCGTCGAGCGCGAGGCGCGCGTCGGCCTGCACGACCTGAGCGCGGTGTTTGAGGCCGTCGAACGCATTTGCATTGATGCCGATCACGTGCGCCTGCGTAAAAAGCGAGTTCGACCCGGTCGTGAAGTCCTGCAGGCGCGTGCCCAGTGCGAGCACGCAGTCGGCTTCGCGCGCGAGTGCGTTGGCGCCAGGCGAGCCCGTTACGCCCAATGCGCCTGCGTTCAGCGGATCGTTCCATGCGAGAGCACCCTTGCCCGCCTGCGTCTCCGCCACCGGAATGCCGTACGCGGCGGCAAAGCGTTGCAGTGCCTCGCTCGCGCGGCCGTACAGCACGCCGCCGCCCGCGACGATCAGCGGGCGCCGCGCGTGCTGCAAACGTTCTATTGCGGCGCTAATCTCGTCGGCGCGCGGCGCAGGCGAGTAGAACGTAACCACGCGCGGCGCGAAGAAATCGGCGGGGAAGTCGAACGCCTGCGCTTGCACGTCTTGCGGCAATGCGAGGGTGACCGGGCCGCACAAAGCTGCATCGGTGAGCACGCGCAGCGCGCGCGGCAGCGCACTCAGCAATTGCGCGGGATGGACGATGCGATCGAAGTAGCGCGACACGGGCTTGAACGCATCGTTCGCCGAAACGCCGCCATCGTGCGCATCTTCGAGTTGCTGTAAAACAGGGTCCGGCGCTCGCGAGACGAAAATGTCGCCCGGCAACAGCAGCACCGGCAGACGGTTCACGTGCGCGAGCGCTGCCGCTGTGAGCAGATTGGTCGCGCCCGGTCCGATGGACGTGGTGACCGCCATCATGCGGCGGCGAAAATGCGCCTTCGCGTACGCAATCGCGCTGTGTGCCATTGCCTGCTCGTTATGCGCGCGCAGCGTCGGCAACGCGTCGCGATGCTGATACAGCGCCTCGCCCATGCCTGCCACGTTGCCATGACCGAAGATTGCGAATATGCCGCCAAAGAGCGGCTCGGTGCCGAGGCCGTCTTCTGTCGTGACGCGTTGCGCGGCCAGATAGCGCACGAGCGCCTGTGCAGTGGTCAGGCGCAGCGTGCCGCCCGCGCCCGCGCCGCCTGCTAGTGCTTCGTCAAGCTCGTCGCGATGCTCTGAAAAGCGCTGATTCATGCAGCTTGCTCCTGATGAACGTGCGTATTCGCGTCGCGTTCGGCAGCAGCGGATTCGCGCGCCGCGCGCCACGATGCGATCAGCGTTTCGAAAATGCGGCGCACGCGCGCAATCAATTCGTCGTCGCCGATTTCGCCTGCGAGCCATGCATGGCTCGGCTCGTGGAAGATGGTGCGGCCCACGGTGAAGCCGCGGCACGTGGACGAGCGCGCCGCCGCGCGAAAGCCATCGTTCAACTGCTCGACGCCCGCCGACAAACCGAGCAGCACGACGCCCCGGCAGTACGGATCGCGCTCGGCGATCAGCGCGTCGACCTGGCGCCACTGCGCGGTATCCATCGGCTCGAGTTTCCACCATTCGGGGTAGATGCCGATGTTGTAGAGCCGCTTCAACGCGCGGTAGACGACGTTCGGACCTTGCGGCAGGCTCGCGTGCTTCGGCGGAATCACCTCGAGCAGCAACTCGTGGCCGCTCGCCTGGGTCGCGTCGTAGAGCGCGCGCAATTGCGCTTCCTGTTCGAGACGCTGTTCGATCGGCTCGTCGGGATGGAATTGCACGAGACACTTCGCGACATGCTCGCGCGGCCATGTCGCGAGCGTCGTGCCCACCGAGCGGCCGTGGTCGAACACGAGCGGCACCGAGCCCGGCAATTCGACCGGGCGGCCGATCCACCAGCCGCGGCCGGTCGCGGCATTGAGCGCGTCCTGGCCATAACGGTCGTCGATCAGTACGCCGATGCGCCCTTGCAGGCCCAGCGCGCCTTCGGTCTGCGCGACCGCTTCGACGAACAGGCCCTTGAGCCGCGCAATACGCGTCTCGCTGGCCCCCGTTTGCTGCGCCAGTTCAAAGAACTGATTGCGATGGTCGAACGCAAAGCCGAGTACTTCGTGCCATTGCTGGCGCGCGGGCGTCACGCGATGCAGGCGCGCGAGAGTCGCGTCGCGATCCGGCCGGCGCATGCGTTCGGGATCGGCCTTCGCCTCGCGCAGGAAATAGTCGAGTTCGGCGGGCGTCGGCATGGCCGGCGCGCAGGCGTGGCGCGATACGACCAGCGCGCCGCTCGCGTTCGCGGCGCGTGCGCAGGCTTCGAGTGGTTGATCGCGCAACCATCCGGAGAGAAAGCCGGAGGCGAACGCGTCGCCCGCGCCGAGCACGTTCAACACTTCAACTTCCACGCCGCCGTGAACCGGCAGTTCATCGAGCGAGGCGGGCACGTTGCCGTCGACGATCTGGCAGCCCATCGGTCCGCGCTTGAGCACGAGCGTCGCCGACGTAAGCGCGCGCACCGCCGCGAGCGCGTCCACCAGTTCGCCCTTGCCGCCGGCAATGCGAAACTCTTCCTCCGTGCCTATCACCAGATCGAACAGCGGCAGAATGCGCTGCAAATGCGCGGTGACGCCTTCGCTCGCGACAAAGCGCGTCTCGCCGTCCGCTTTGCCCGTGAGCCCCCATAGTACCGGGCGATAGTCGATGTCGAGCACGGTGCGCACGTGGTTGCGCCGCGCGTAATCCAGCGCGCGGCGGCTCGTGCGGTTCACCTGTTCGGTGGAGAAGTGCGTGCCGGTAATCAGCAGCGCTTTCGACGAAGCAATGAACGCCTCGTCGAAGTCGGCTTCGTCCACGGCCATGTCGGCGCAATTCTCGCGGTAGAAGATCAGCGGGAACGTGTCGCGGTCCTTCAACCCGAGCAGCACGAGTGCGGTAAGGCGCTCGTGGTCGACGCGCACGTGGCTCACGTCGCAGCCTTCGCGCATTAACGTTTCGGTGAGAAAGCGGCCCATGTGGTCGTTGCCGACGCGCGTGAGCATGGCCGCCGACAGTCCGAGTCGCGCGCAACCAAATGCAATGTTCGCCGACGAACCGCCGAGATACTTCGCGAAGCTCGACACGTCCTCTAGACGCGCGCCCACCTGCTGCGCGTACAGATCGACGGCAAGGCGGCCAAGGCACACAATGTCGCGGCTGCGGCCTCGCGCGAAGCGGCTCTCGCCGCTGCTGCCGCACGCGCTCGCGGTTTGGTCGGCGCTTTGCACCGGCGTGCCGCTGAATGTACTGGAATGAGCCATGAATACCCCTGAATGACGGAGCGCGGCGAGCGGCGCCAGTCGGCCGCTGCCGCGCGAATGAATCAGATCGTTGCGCCTTCGAGTTCGCCGATCATCTTCTGCATCTCGGCGCCGCCCGCCATCATGTCGAGCACTTCGTCCTTGCTGATGGTCTCCTTGGTGAACGTGCCGAGCGATTTGCCGCGATTGAGCAGCGTGAACGAGTCGCCAATCGGGTAAGCGTGGTGCACGTTGTGCGTGATGAAGATCACAGAGATGCCTTTCGCGCGTGCCTTGTGGATCAGCTTGAGCACGTTGAAGCTCTGCTTCACGCCAAGTGCGGCGGTCGGTTCGTCGAGAATCAGCACGCGTGCGCCGAAGTGAATGGCACGCGCTATCGCAAGGCACTGTTTCTCGCCACCTGACATGGTGCCGATAGGCTGATGCGGATCGCGTACGTGGATGCCCATTTCGGCGAGCTTGTCGCGCGCGGTGGTGGCGCTCGTTTCCAGGTCCATCACGTTCAGGAAGCCGAACAGTTTCTTCTGCGGTTCGCGCCCCATGAAGAAGTTGCGCGCGACGGACAGAAGCGGCACGAGGGCGAGGTCCTGATACACGGTGGCAATGCCGAGGTCGAGCGCGTCTTTCGGCGACTCGAACAGCACTGGCTTGCCGTCCACCAGATACTGGCCCGACGACGGTTGATGCACGCCGGCGAGTGTCTTGATGAGCGTCGATTTGCCCGCGCCGTTGTCGCCGAGCAGGCAGTGCACTTCGCCGCGCTTCAGGCGCAAGGTCACGCCGCTCAGGGCAATGACCTTGCCGAAGTATTTGCTGACGTTTTCCAGCGCGAGGATCACGTCGTCGCCGGAGGCTGCCGCCGTTGTCGTTGCCGCTGTCGCTGTTGTTGCTGTTCCCACTGACGAGCCGGTGGCCATGCTGTTTGCCGCCCCGTTAGTCACGTTGCTGGTATCGGACATGTCTTTCTCCTTTTACGATTGCGACACGCGACGGCGCACATAGTGATTGAACAGCACCGCGATCAGCAGCATGACGCCGAGGAACACGCGGAACCAGTCGGAACTCACGTTCGTATAGGTAATGCCGATCTGCACCACGCCGAAAATCAGCGCGCCGAAGCAGGCGCCGACCACGGACCCGTACCCGCCCGTGAGCAAGGTTCCGCCGATCACGGCGGCGATGATCGCTTCGAATTCCTTCTGCAAACCGCGGTCGGCAGCCGCCGAGCCGATATCGCACACTTGCAGCACGGCGAACAGGCACGAGCAGAACGCGGTCAGCACGAACAGCAGAATCTTCACGCGGCGCACCGGAATACCCACGTTTTTCGCCGCATTGGCGTCGCCGCCCACGGCGAGAATCCAGTTGCCGGCGCGCGTTTTGGCGAGTACGAACGCGCAGATCGCGGCAAGGGCGAACCACCACAGAATCACCTTCGGAATGCCGGGCACGAGCGCGTGGCCGTTATCGAGCAGCGTGCCGATGCCGTGGTGCGCGAGCAGTGTGAAAAGCCCTTGCAGCGCAACGCCGTGAAAGAGCGTGTTGGCGAGCCAGTCCTGCTGCGCGAGATCGCCCACACCGGAGACGATGGTGCGGTCCGCGAACATGATGGACAGCGCGAGCGTGAGGCCGCGCAAAATGAACAGGAAAGCGAGCGTGACGATGAACGACGGCAGTCGCGTGCGCATCACCAGATAGCCGTTGAGCGCGCCCAGCAGCATGGAGCCGGCGAATGCGAACAGGATCGCGAGCGAGATCGGCCAGTGGAAATAGACGGTGGGAATCGCGACCATCATGCCGGCAAAGCCGATCATCGAGCCGATCGAGAGATCGAACTCGCCTGCGATCATCAGCAGGCACGCGCCCACCGCGAGAATGCCGAGGTACGCGGACACCTGCGACCAGTTCATCACGCCGTCGAGATTGAACATGCCGGAGCTGCCGGCGGTCAGCGCGAAAACCAGAAACACCAGTACCGCGCCGGAAATCGCGGCGAATTCGGGGCGGTTCAGCAAGTGACCGAACCAGGACTCCTTGCGTACGCGCTCGTCGGCCTCGGGCCGTGACGCCGCGTTGTGCGAAGCGGCGCTGTTCGAGTCGACGTGCGGCGGGAAGTGTTTGCCTGCTACACCCATGATGTCTCCTTGGAGCCGGCTGTGCGTCCGGGCAGCGGAAATGCGGTGCGGGAACGACAACCGGTGAAGTGCGCGCCGGCGGCAACGTTGCGCAGCGAAAGCGTTGCCTGCCGCGCGCGCGTAACTAGCGAGGAAAAAGAATCAGCGGTACTGCCCGGCGTATTTGATGACCTTATCGAGGTTGTCCTTCGTGATGAAGCCCGGACCCGAGCGAATGTTCTTCGGTCCATACGACGGCGCGAGGCCGTATGTGGCAAGCCGTGCCTTGAATTTCGGATTCGCTTCGAGCAGCTGGCGGATCTTCGCGGGGTCCGTGGTGTGCTCTTTCTTTACGATGGCCAGCACGGCGACCGGAATATAGCCTTGCAGATAGGGCTGCTGATCGATCGCGAACTGGATCGTGCCGTTCTGGATGGCCTTGGCGATGTCGTCGGAGAAATCGAACGTACAGAAATAGATCTTGCCCGCAAGGCCCATTTGCTGAACCGCTTTCAGGGTAGCGGAGGCCGGCGTCGGTCCGAGCGTGAGAATCGCGCCGGTGTTCGGATGGTTGCGCAAATAGGCGCTGACCTTGGACTGAATCTCGGTCGGGTCCTGGCCGGAGTCGATGGTGGACGCCTTGTAGTCGACACCGATTGCGTCCGCGAAGCCGCGGCAGCGGTCGAAAGAAACGGTGTTGGTCGCAAGGTGATTCACGCAAAGAAACGACTTCACGCCGGCGGCTTTTGCTTTCTCGCCGGCGGCTTTGCCCGCGACGTACTCCGGCTGCCCGACGTGCATGATCGCGCCGAGTTGCGCGCTCTGTTCCTCGGTGCCCGAGTTGATCGTGACGAGCGGGATTTTCTTTGCGGTGACCTTGTTGATGGAACTCTTCAACACGTCGTAATCGGCGATGGTGACGATCACGCCGTCATAGTTGCGCGCGGCTGCCTGTTCGACGAGGCGCGCCATGTCGGCAATGTCGCCGTTCGGCGGGTTGCGGTAGTCGGTCTCGACGTTGAAGTCCTCATCAGCCTGCTTGATTGCATTCTTGATGGTGTTCCACCACGAATCGGAGTCCGGCGCGTGGCTGATCAGCACGAAATGACCGTCGGCCGCGCGGGCGGCCGAGGCCGCTGCAAATCCCGCCGCCAACGTCAAAGCCGTCACCAGAATCCTGAGCGTAGCCTTGCCCTTGCAAAGTCTCATGTCTCCACCTTTCTCGGTCTGTCGTTATTGAAAGGAGCGACGCACGTCCGCCGAAGCGCCATCGCTCACGACCAAGATTAGGTCATCTTCCGGGGTGGTGCAATAGAAATTTCACGGTGAATAAAAATGGAAAATGCATTCCATTTATGCGATGCGCTGCCTATAATCGGCAACGTCAACAGGCGGTGCGGCGCGTGTTGCGAAGCCTCTGCCGCACTGCGATAAAGCAACGAAGAGAGAGCCATGGCGGACGAGAGCACCGAAGAAGCGCAGAGCGTCGAAGAATTGATGCAGCGCATCGCGGAAAACTACGAGGCGCTGCCGCGTCAGTTGAAAAACGTCGCGACGTATATCGAGCAGCATCGCGCGAGCGTGATGGTGGATCGCACGAGCGACATTGCCGCGAGCTGCGGGGTGCATCCGTCGGCGGTCGTGCGCTTTGCGCAGCGCTTTGGCTTTTCTGGTTTCTCGGATTTGCAGGCGGTGTTTCGTCAGGCGTACACGGGGCAGGGTGCATCTTCGCCGAGTTATCAGCAGCGTATTCGCAAGTTGATCGACGAGAAGCCCGGTGCGCTCTCAGGCGGTGCGGTGGCGCGCGAGTTCATTGCGGCTTCGCGCAGCGGTCTTGAAGAACTCGAAGCGGGGCTCGACGACAAGCAGTTCGACGCCGCCGTGAAAATGCTGCAACAGGCGGACAACATCTATGTGATCGGCGTGCGGCGTTCGTTTCCGGTGGCGAGCTATATTGTCTATGCGCTGCAGCACACGCCCAAGCGCGTGCATCTCGTGTCCGGTTTCGGCGGCATGTATCGCGAGCAGATTCGCAGCGTGAAGAAGGGCGACGTGGTGATTGCGATCAGTTTCGCGCCGTATGCGAAAGAAACGCAGTATTGTCTGCGCATTGCGCATCATCATCAGGCGAAGACACTGGTTATTACGGATAGCCAACTATCCCCGCTTGCGCGCTACGCCAGCACGCAACTGTATGTGAAAGAGGGCAGCGCGTTCGCGTTCCGCTCGCTGACCAGCACCATTTGCCTGTGCCAGGCGCTTTTCATCGCGCTTGCGTACAAGCTCGAACTGAACGTAGAAGAAGCTAAAGACACTGGAGGATACGATGACTGACGCAGCAAAACCGATCGACGTCGCGGTGTTCGGCGCGGGCCGCATCGGCAGGATTCACGCGGCCAATCTCGCGCGGCAGCCGGGCGTGCGGCTCAGGTACGTGGTCGACGTGAACCGCGAAGCGGCGGCTGCGCTCGCCGCCGCGCACGGCGCACAGGTGGCGGATGTCGACGGCGCAATGGGCGACGCGTCCATTGGAGCAACGGTGATCTGCTCGAGCACCGACACGCATGCCGATCTGATCGTGAAGTCGGCCGCGCAGAAAAAACACGTGTTCTGCGAAAAGCCGGTGGACCTCACGCTCGAGCGCGCGCGGGCCTGCGCGGACGCGGTGGAGCGCGCGGGCGTGGTGTGCATGATCGGCTTTCAGCGCCGCTTCGACCCGACGTTTTCTGCGCTAAAGGCGCGGCTCGACGCCGGCGAGATCGGCACGCCGGAAATGCTGGTGGTGACGAGCCGCGATCCGGGGCCGCCGCCTGTCGAATACATTCGTCATTCGGGCGGCATCTTCAAGGACATGCTGATCCACGACTTCGATATTTTCCGCTGGATTCTCGACGACGAAGCCGACACGCTGCATGCCACCGGCAGTTGCCTCGCCGATCCGGCAATTGCAGAGGCGGGCGACATCGATTCCACTGCGGTGACGATCCGCACGAAGCGTGGCCGCCTGTGCCAGATCAACACCGCGCGGCGCGCCGCGTATGGCTACGATCAGCGCTTCGAAGTGTTGGGCAGCACCGGCATGCTGCAGGCGGGCAACGTGCGGCCCACCGAAGTCACCGCCTACTCGAAGACCGAAGTGTCCAGCGACGTGCCCGAGGCGTTTTTCCTCGAACGATATCGCGCGGCCTATGCGCTGGAAATTGCGCATTTCTTCGAGGCGGTGACCCAGGGTAAGCCGGTGCGGACTACCGTCGCGGACGGCGTGAAAGCGCTCGAACTCGCAGAAGCCGCTGCGCAATCGTGGCGCGAAGGCCGCGCGGTGAAGCTCGACGGGGCCGTGCGATGAACGTGCTTGCAATGTCGGGCGAGAACAGGGCGCGCTTGCGGCGCGTGCGTATCGGCGTGGCCGGGCTAGGGCGGCTCGGCAAGCGCCACGCGCAGAATCTGGCTTACCGCGTGCCGGGCGCGGAACTCGTCGCCGTGTGCAGTCCGCTTGGCGAAGAGCTGGCGTGGGCGCGCGAGACCTTGCCGGCGCCGGGGCTTTACGACGATTACGCGGAACTGCTGGCCGACAGCGAAGTGGATGCCGTGTGGCTCGTCACGCCCTCGGCGCTGCACGCGCAGCAGATCGTGGACGCGCTGCGCGCCGGCAAGCACGTGTTTTGCGAAAAGCCTTTGTCGCTCGATCCCGCCGAATGCGAGCGCGTGCTGGCCGAGGCCGCGCGCTTTCCGCATCTTCAGGCGACCATCGGCTTCATGCGCCGTTTCGATCCGAGCTATCAGGACGCGTTCGGCAAGATCGCTGCGGGCACCATCGGCCGGCCGTTCCTGGTGCGCTCACAGACCGCCGACAAGAACGATTTCGACGGTTTTTTCGTGCGATTCGCTGCGACTTCCGGCGGCATCTTTCTGGATTGCACGGTACACGACATCGACATTGCCCGCTGGCTGCTCGGCAAGCCGCGTGCGACGCGCGTGTTCGCGGCGGGCGCGATTGCGCTTCACGAGGGTCTGCGCGAGTTCGGCGATGTGGATAACGGCGTTGCGATCTGCGAATTCGAGGGCGGCAAGCTCGCGATGTTCTACGCGTCGCGCACCCAGGCGCATGGCAACGATACGCATAGCGAAGTAATCGGCACGGCTGGCGCGCTGGCTATTGGCCACAATCCGCGCGCGAATCGTGTGGAGATTTACGACGCAGCCGGCATTCGCAACGAATGCACGCCCACCTTCTTCGACCGTTTCGAAGAAGCGTTTCTGCTGGAGGCGCAAGCGTTCGTCGCGTCGATCCGGGACAAGTCGGCGGGGGCCCTGCAAGCGGGTGCGACGCTCGCCGACGCGCTCGAGGCGACGCGCATCGGTCATGCGCTGCGACAGTCCTTGCAGAGCGGGCAGGCGGTCACGCTCTGACGCGGGGCGGCGCGCGGCGGCACCGGCAAGGCGGCGAAGGCTGCGGTAGAATTTGACCCTCTGTCCGGCGTCGCATACGGCGCCTCGTCCCGAAGGTCATCGTCGATGCAAATTCAGGTTCACAAGGAAGTCGATGCGCGCGGGCTGATGTGTCCGCTGCCCATCCTGCGCGCCAAGAAGGCGCTCGCCGACATGGAAAGCGGCCAGATTCTCAAGGTTCTCGCCACCGACCCCGGCTCGCAGCGCGACTTTGCCGCGTTCGCGAAGCAGACCGGCAATGAGATTATCGAGAGTTCGGCGCACGACAAAGTGTTCACGTTTCTGATGAAACGCCGCTAGGACTCGCAGCGGCCGCGCCACGGCGCGAGCGCTTATTCCGCGCTCAGCTTATGCCCAGTTCACGCTCGCGTCCCACTCATTCGGCGCCAGCTTCGAGTTCGCTTCGCGCGCTCTAAAACAAAAGGCGCTGTGCCCGCCAAAGCGAAGCACAGCGCCTTTTCCGTTTGTACCCGGCGCGAGGCGGCGGCCGGGTCTTGCGCGGCGCAGCCTCAGCCTCAGCGTCATCCTTCCAGCACGGGCGAACGCGTACGCAGGTATTCCTCGAAATCCGCTGCCACTTCCGGATGGCGCAGCGCGAATTCCACAGTTGCCTTCAGATAACCGAGCTTGCTGCCGCAGTCGAAACGCGTGCCGTGATACTTGTAGGCGAGCACCTGTTCGTCGGCGAGCAGCGACTGGATTGCATCCGTGAGTTGCAATTCGCCGCCCGCGCCAGGCGTGATAGCGCGGATGTGGTCGAAAATGCGCGGCTTCAACACGTAGCGGCCCACCACGCCGAGGTTCGACGGTGCCACGCTCGGCTCCGGCTTTTCGACGATGCCCGACATCTTGATGATCGAGTCTTCCCATTCCTTGCCGTCGACAATACCGTACGACTTGGTGTCTTGCGGCGGGATTTCTTCCACGCCGATCACCGAGCTGTGATAGTGGTCGAACACCTCGATCATTTGCGTCATGACGGGCGGCGTGCCGTACAGCAAGTCGTCCGCGAGAATGACGGCGAACGGGTTGTCGCCCACCAGCTTCTCGGCGCACAGCACCGCGTGGCCGAGGCCGAGCGCTTCCGGCTGACGCACGTAGAAACAGTCGACGTGGCTCGGCTTGATGCTGCGCACGAGTTCCAGCAGCTTGTCCTTGCCGCGTGCCTCGAGTTCGGCCTCGATTTCATACGACTTATCGAAATGGTCCTCGATCGCACGTTTGCTGCGGCCCGTGACGAAGATCATTTCCGTGATGCCGGCCGCCATCGCTTCTTCCACCGCGTATTGAATCAGCGGCTTGTCGACGATGGGCAGCATTTCCTTCGGGCTTGCCTTCGTGGCAGGGAGGAACCGGGTGCCAAGACCTGCTACCGGAAATACCGCCTTTGTAACTTTTAGCATGTGATTTACCCTGAGTCCTCTGGTTTAGCTATCAGTCCGTGTCTGCCGCGCGGGCAGGCACGGAGCGTCGATCAGGCCGGCAAGCGCGCGAACTGCGCTTTCAGCTTGCCGACAGTCGCTTCGAATTCCGCCAGCCTTTTCTGCTCCTGCTCGACGACTGCGGGCGGCGCCTTCGCGACGAAACTTTCGTTTTGCAGTTTGGCATTGCACTTGACGATTTCCGTGCTCAACCGCGCAATTTCCTTCGACAAACGCTCGCGCTCGAGTGCGACGTCGATCTCCACCTTCAGCACGAGCTTGTCACTTCCCACGATAGCAATTGGCGCGCCATCTGCCTGCGCGTCAAGCGTTGCCTCGTCGGCAATGATCTGCACTTCGGATAGACGGGCGAGTGCCTGCGCGTACGGAGCAAAAGTGGCAAGACGCTCCGCGTTGCCGGTGGCGAGCAGCGGCACCTTCACTGCCGGCGAGAGATTCATTTCGCCGCGCAGGTTCCGGCACGCATCGATCACCGCCTTCAGGTCGGCCGCCCATTGCTCTGCTTCTTCGTCGATTTTCGACATCTCGGCAACGGGATACGGCTGCACCATGATGGACGCTTCGCCCTCGGCTTTGCCCGCGGGATAACGCCCGGCCAACGGTGCAACCTTCTGCCACAGCGCCTCGGTAATGAACGGAATCACCGGATGCGCGAGGCGCAACACCGTCTCGAGCACGCGCAGCAGGGTGCGCCGCGTGGCGCGCTGCTGGTTCGGCTGACCCGTCTGGATCTGCACCTTCGCGAGTTCGAGATACCAGTCACAGTATTCGTCCCACACAAACTTGTATAGGGCGTTGGCCACATTGTCAAAGCGATAGTCGGCAAAACCCTTGGCGACCTCGGCTTCCACGCGCTGCAGAAGCGACACGATCCAGCGGTCCGCCGACGAAAAATGCAGATGCCCCTGCGGCCCGCATTCGCCGCATTGTTCCGGCTTGCCGAAACCGCAGTCGTGGCCTTCGCAGTTCATCAGCACGAAGCGGGTGGCGTTCCACAGCTTGTTGCAGAAGTTGCGGTAGCCCTCGCAGCGCGCCAGGTCGAAGTTGACGTTGCGCCCGAGCGTGGCCATGGAGGCCATCGTGAAGCGCAGGGCGTCCGTGCCGAAGGCCGCAATGCCCTGCGGAAACTCCTTGCGGGTTTTCTTTTCGATCGACGCCGCCTGCTTCGGATTCATCAGGCCGGTGGTGCGCTTGGCGACGAGCGCGTCGAGTCCGATGCCGTCGACGATATCGATCGGGTCGAGCGTGTTGCCCTTGCTCTTCGACATCTTCTGGCCTTCGGCATCGCGCACGAGACCGTGTACGTAGACCGTGTTGAACGGTACTTTGCCGGTGAAGTGCGTGGTCATCATGACCATGCGCGCGACCCAGAAGAAAATGATGTCAAAGCCCGTGACCAGCACCGACGAGGGCAGGAAGTGCCGCAACTCCTGCGTGTCGTTCGGCCAGCCGAGCGATGAGAACGGCACGAGTGCCGACGAGAACCACGTGTCGAGCACGTCGTCGTCGCGCTTGAGCGGACCCGTGTAGCCGGCTTCTGCCGCTTTCTCGCGCGCGCCTTCCTCGGTCCTCGCAACGAAGATCTCGCCGTTTTCGCCGTACCACGCGGGAATCTGATGACCCCACCAGAGCTGGCGCGAGATGCACCAGTCCTGGATGTTTTCGAGCCACTGGTAGTACGTGGAGGTCCAGTTTTCCGGCACGAATTTGATCTGGCCGTTGCGCACCACGTCGAGCGCGGTTTCGGCAATCGACTTGCCCGGGTTGAACGTGCCCTCGGGCGCCGGCTTGCTCATTGCCACGAACCACTGGTCGGTGAGCATCGGCTCGATCACGACGCCGGTACGGTCGCCGCGCGGCACCATCAGCTTGTGCGGCTTGACCGATTCGAGCGCGCCGAGCGCTTCCAGGTCGGCGACTACCTGCTTGCGGGCTTCGAAACGGTCGAGGCCGCGGTACTTTTCCGGCGCGTTCTCGTTGATCTTCGCGTCGAGCGTGAGAATTTCGATTTGCGGCAGCTTGTGGCGCAGGCCGACCTGATAGTCGTTGAAGTCGTGCGCGGGCGTGACCTTCACGACGCCGGTGCCGAATTCGCGGTCGACGTAGTCGTCGGCAATGATCGGCACTTCGCGGTTCGACAACGGCAGCGTGACCGTCTTGCCGATCAGGTGCGCGTAGCGCTCGTCTTCCGGATGGACCATTACGGCGGTGTCGCCGAGCATGGTTTCCGGACGCGTGGTGGCGACCGTCAGGTGCCCGGAGCCGTCGGTGAGCGGATACTGGATGTGCCACAGGTGGCCGTTTTCTTCTTCGCTGACAACTTCGAGGTCGGAGACGGCGGTGAGCAGCACCGGGTCCCAGTTCACGAGGCGCTTGCCGCGATAGATCAGGCCCTGTTCATAGAGGCGCACGAACACGTCGCGCACGGCGGCCGACATTTTGTCGTCCATCGTGAAGTATTCGCGCGACCAGTCGATGGAGGCGCCGAGGCGCCGCACCTGGTTCGTAATGGTCGAGCCCGATTGCTGCTTCCATTCCCAGACGCGTTCGACGAACTTCTCGCGGCCGAGATCGTGGCGCGATACGCCCTTGGCGTCCAGTTGCCGTTCGACGACGATCTGCGTGGCGATGCCCGCGTGGTCCGTGCCCGGCACCCACAGCGTGTTTTCGCCCAGCATGCGGTGATAGCGGGCGAGGCCGTCCATGATGGTCTGGTTGAACGCATGGCCCATGTGCAGGGTGCCGGTAACGTTCGGCGGCGGCAGCTGGATCGAGAAGTCTTTGCCGTTCCCGTTGAAGGAGGGCGCCGCGTAGGCGCGCTTTTCCCATTCCGGGCCCCAGTGGGCTTCGATGGTGTGGGGCTCGAAGCTCTTGGCAAGGGTGGAAGCGCTCTGGGTATCGCTCTGCGTGTCGCGCTGTGTGTCCGGGTGGGTGTCGCTCGGGGTCTCGCTCATGTGTCGATCGGCTGGTAAATGCGGAGAATGTTCGATTATAAAGGGCGCCGGGGGCGCGGGCCCTGTTTTGGGATTTGGGGGCGGCGGTGGTTTTTTCGTTCGCCCGGCGTTGTTTGTCCGCAGAAAGGGCCAACGAGCCTGAACCACGACAGCCTGCGCACGCCGGAAAACAGGAAGAGCCCCGAAAAAGCCCAAAAAAAGCCCGCCGCCGCTGGGGCATATAATGTCGAACACCCCGCCGTCCCTCCGAAAAAATGCCCGACCTGCTAGCCAATCTCAACCCCGAACAACACGCCGCCGTCACGCTTCCCAACGAGCCCGCGCTCATTCTCGCCGGCGCGGGCAGCGGTAAAACCCGTGTGCTCATCACGCGCATTGCGTGGCTCATCCAGCAGGGTCTCGCGTCGCCGGCCACCATTCTGGCCGTGACCTTCACCAACAAGGCCGCGCGCGAAATGATGTCGCGCCTTTCGGCGCTCTTGCCCATCGACACGCGCGGCATGTGGATCGGCACCTTCCACGGCCTGTGCAACCGCATGCTGCGCGCGCATCACCGTGACGCCGGGCTGCCCGCCACGTTCCAGATTCTCGATACCGCAGACCAGCTCTCCGCGATCAAGCGTCTGATGAAGGGCCTGAACATCGACGACGAAAAGTACCCGGCGAAAAACCTCCAGTACTTCATCAATAACGCCAAGGAACAGGGACTGCGCCCGAAAGACGTCGACGCTACGGACAACTTCAACCGCAAATTCGTCGAACTTTACGAAGCCTACGACCAGCAATGCCAGCGCGAAGGCGTCGTCGATTTTCCGGAACTGCTGCTGCGCTGCTATGAACTGCTCGCGCACAATCCGCCGCTGCGCGCGCACTACCAGGCACGCTTTCGCCACATTCTGGTGGACGAGTTCCAGGACACCAACAAGCTGCAATACGCGTGGCTGAAACTGCTCGCAGGCCAGACCAACGCGATTTTCGCGGTCGGCGACGACGACCAGTCCATTTACGCATTCCGCGGCGCGAACGTCGGCAACATGCGCGACTTCGAGCACGAGTTCAATGTCCGCCATCTGATCAAGCTCGAGCAGAACTACCGCTCGCACGGCCATATTCTCGACGCCGCCAACCAGCTGATCGCCAACAATTCGCGGCGTCTCGGCAAGAACCTGCGCACGGACGCCGGCCACGGCGAGCCGGTGCGCGTGTACGAGTCCGCGACAGACACGCAGGAAGCCGGCTGGATCGTCGAGGAAATCAAGGCGCTCATCAACACCGGCACGTCGCGCAGCGAAATCGCCGTGCTCTACCGCAGCAACGCGCAGTCGCGCACGATCGAGCACACGCTCGTGAATGCGGGCATCGCGTATCGCGTGTACGGCGGTTTGCGCTTTTTCGAGCGTCAGGAAGTCAAGCACGCGCTCGCCTATCTGCGCCTGATCGACAATCCGAACGACGACACCGCGTTCGCGCGCGTCGTCAATTTCCCGACGCGCGGCATTGGCGCGCGCTCCATCGAGCAACTCGCGGACGCTGCTCGTCTGTACAACTGCTCGATGGCGGCGGCCATTCCGTATGTCGCGGGCAAGGCGGGCTCGAGCCTGGCGGCGTTTGCCAACCTGATCGGCAAGATGCGCGCCGAAACGCAGCAGATGAGCTTGCCGGAAACGGTCGAATACGTGGTGCGCGCAAGCGGCCTCGCCGACTTTTACCAGAACGAGCGCGAAGGCCAGGACCGGCTCGAGAACCTGCAGGAACTGGTCAACGCGGCCGCGGCCTTCGTCAGCGAAGAGGGCTACGGCATGGACACGCCCGCGCGTTCCATTCCGCTACGCCCCGGCGCGAGTGCCGCGCCGGAACTGGCCGTCGCCACCGACGACCCGAGTACCGTCGTGCTGGACGCGCCCGGTATTGCCGAGCCCGCGCAGAATCCCGACACGATGACGCCGCTCGCGGGCTTCCTGTCGCACGCGTCGCTCGAAGCGGGCGACAACCAGGCGCAGGCCGGCCAGGAAGCCGTGCAACTGATGACGGTGCACGCGGCAAAAGGTCTGGAGTTCACGGCGGTGTTCATCACGGGCCTCGAAGAGGGTCTCTTCCCGCACGAGAACAGCGCGATGGAATCGGACGGCCTCGAAGAAGAGCGGCGTCTGATGTACGTGGCGATTACGCGCGCGAAGGAGCGGCTTTATCTGTCGTTCGCACAAAGCCGGATGCTGCACGGCCAGACGCGCTACAACATCCGCTCGCGTTTCTTCGACGAACTGCCGCAGGAAACGCTCAAATGGCTCACGCCCAAGGTCGAGGCGGGAGCGCGTTGGGGCGGCCGCTCGGACAACGCGGGCTACGGGCGCGACTGGTTCGCGCGGCCCGACCGTCAGCAGGGCTACGGCGGCGGCGCGGCGAGCCCGGCGGCGCCGCTGCCGGCTTTTGCCAACGAGCAGCGCGCGGCGGAAACCGGTTTTCGCGTCGGGCAGCAGGTGTTCCACACCAAGTTCGGCGAGGGCACGATCACCGCGCTGGAAGGCGGCGGCACGGATGCCAAGGCGCAGGTCAAGTTCAAGCGCCACGGCGAGAAATGGCTCGCGCTCGCGGTCGCCAAATTGCAGGCGGTCGAATGAGCGGCGTTCAGGATGGCAATGCCATGACGGGTGAAGGCGGAGGGCGGGACGATTCGCAGCCACATTCGCAGCCACATTCGCAGCCACATCGGCAGTCATATCCGCAGGCCGGTAATGCGCAAGTCTCGCGGCGTCCGCTCGGCATTCTCGCGGCCTTGCCGCAGGAGCTCGGCGATCTGATCGAGGCGATGCGCGCCGAATCGGGCGTGCGCACCGTCACGCACGGCCGGCGCGATTATCACCTCGGCACAGTCCACGGCGCGCCGTGCGTCGTCACGCTCGCGCGCGTCGGCAAGGTCGCGGCGGCGGCTACCGTGAGCGCGCTGATTCACGCATTCGATGTCGAGGCCGTCGTTTTCACCGGCGTTGCGGGCGGTGTGGGCGACAGCGTGCGGGTGGGCGACATCGTCGTGGCCAACGCGCTATTGCAGCACGATATGGACGCGTCGCCGCTCTTTGCGCGCTTCGAGGTGCCGCTGCTCGGCATGTCGCGCTTTGCCGCCGACGCCGCGCTCGCCGCGCAACTGGCCGAAGCCTGCGAGCGTTTTGTAGCGGAAGAGGGTGCCGCCGCGGCGGCGCGTTTCGGCACACGCGAGCCGCGCGTGCATCGCGGGTTGATTGTCAGCGGCGACCAGTTCGTCGCCAGTTCGGCGGGTGTGCTGGCGCTGCGCGAAGCGCTACCTGATGCGCTCGCGGTCGAGATGGAAGGCGCGGCACTCGCACAGGTCTGTCACGAGTACGGCGTGCCGTGCGCGGTGGTGCGCACCATTTCCGATACCGCCGACGATCACGCGCCCTCGTCGTTCGTCTCGTTTCTCACGGAGATCGCGGGGGCGTATTCGAACGCGATTCTTGCGCGCTTTCTGAAGGCGCGCGGGGCGAGGTGACGCCAGCCGCGGCGCGCGACCCGGCAACACAGCGACACGGCGCTAATCCGCTAAGCCGCCTCATCGCAGCCACCGAAAGCCCCACCGCTCCAGTCGACTACGTGCCCAACCCCTCGCGCACCTGCTGCAACGCAGCTGGATCTTCGATGGTCGGCAGCTCGCCAGGCTCGCGTCCCTCCGCGAGCGCCGCGATGGCCCGGCGCAGCAGCTTGCCCGAGCGCGTCTTCGGCAGCATCGACACGATCACCACACGCGCAGGCCGCGCAATCGCGCCGAGCTGCCGGTCCACCGTGGTAGCCAGTTCGGCTTGCAGCTTCGTGCGTGTGCCGGTGTCCGCGTAAGCCTGCGGGTCGCGCAACACCACGAAGGCCATCGCAGCCTGGCCCTTCACCGGATCGGCCACGCCCACCACGGCGACTTCGGCGACGGCCGGATGGCTCGACAGCGCTTCCTCGATCTCGCGCGTGCCGAGCCGATGACCGGCGACGTTGATCACGTCGTCGGTGCGGCCGAGAATCGTCACGTAGCCGTCTTCGTCCTGAATGCCCCAGTCGAAGGTCGAATACACCTGCTGGTTCGGAATGCTCGACCAGTAGGTGCTGACAAAGCGTTTGTCGTCGCCCCATACCGTGGACATGCAGCCGGGCGGCAACGGATAGTTCAGCGTGAGCACACCCTTTTCGCCGGGCGGGCAGGGCTCGCCCGTCAGCTCGTTGCGCAGGACCAGGTCGAAGCCGGCGGACGGCACGCCGGGCGAACCGAGTTTGGTGGGCAGCGCCTCGACGCCGCGCGGAATCGCGAGCATCGGCCAGCCGGTTTCGGTTTGCCAGTAATTGTCGATCACCGGTTTGCCGAGCGCGCCGGCAATCCATGAGGCGGTTGGCTCGTCGAGGGGCTCGCCAGCGAGGAACAGCGTGCGCAGGCTCGAGAGATCGGCGTTTTGCAGAAGCGCCGGGTCCTGTTTTTTCAGCACGCGCAGCGCGGTCGGCGCGGTGAACATCAGATTGATGCGGTGCTGTTCGACGAGGCGCCACCAGATTCCGCCGTCCGGGCGAATCGGCGTGCCTTCGTACATCACGGTGGTGAGCCCGGCAAGCAGGGGCGCGTAGACGATATAGCTATGACCGACCACCCAGCCGACATCGGATGCAGTGAACATCGTGTCGCCCGCTTTGCCCTGGAAGATATATTCCATCGACGCGGCAAGCGCGACCGCATAGCCGCCCACGTCGCGCTGCACGCCCTTCGGCTTGCCCGTAGTGCCGGACGTGTAGAGCACATACGACGGTTCGCTGGATTCGAGCCATTCGCAGGGCACGTGTGCGTCGAAAAACCGTTCGCGCAGCGGTTCGTAGTCGACCAGATAGTTGGCGTTCAGCCGTTCCGGCGCGAGTTGCCGGTCGATCAGCAGCACGCACGGGGTCTTGTGGGCCGCGCGCGCGAGCGCTTCGTCGACGAGCGGCGTGTAGTCGATCACCTTGCCGCCGCGCGCACCGGCGTCGGCGGTCACGATCAGCACCGGCTTGGCGTCGTCGATGCGCGCGGCCAGATTCGGCGCCGCGAACCCGCCGAACACCACGGAATGAATGGCGCCGAGGCGTGCGCAAGCGAGCATCGCGAAGAGCGCTTCCGGGATCATCGGCAGATAGAGCAGCACTACGTCGCCGCGCTTTACGCCTAGCGAGCGCATGACCGCGGCCATCCGGTTGATCTCGGCGTGAAGCTCGGCGTAGGTGTAGCGCCGCTCGATGCCGGTTTCCGTCGACACATATACCAGCGCGTTCTGCTGCGCGCGCTCGACGAGATGCCGGTCCACCGCGTTGTGGCACAGGTTCGTGCGCCCGCCGACAAACCAGCGCGCAAACGGCGGGTTGGAGCGGTCGAGCACGGTGTCGAACGGCGTTTGCCAATGGATGCGCCGCGCCTCTTCGCGCCAGAACGCCTCGGGATTTTCGATAGAACGGCGGTGGAAGTCGCGGTAGCGGGTCATCTGCGGCGATCCTTCGAGGGCGGGTGGGCAAAGTTCGAGGCGCGGCCGCGCAGGGCGGCGGCGCAAGACGTGAGGCGCGTGAAGGAAGCATAGAGTACGCGCCGTGTGGCGGACAACGCGGGTTCACCATGAGCGGCGCGCGCGGGACCCGGCGGCGCCAAAAGAAAAGGCGCCGCAGCGCCTTGTCTTCATGCATCGGACTTTGCTTCCAACCCGAAGCTATCAGGCCTTCGCGCGCTTGCCTTCCACATCCGGCAGAAACACCGTGAGCACGCCGATCAGCGGCAGGAACGAGCAGACCTTGTACACATACGCGATGCTGGTCGCGTCGGCGAGTTCGCCGAGCACCGCCGCGCCGATGCCGCCGAGCCCGAACGCAAAGCCGAAGAAGAGTCCCGCAACCATCCCGACCTTGCCCGGAATCAGTTCCTGCGCATAGACGAGAATCGCCGAGAACGCCGAAGCCAGAACCACGCCGATGATGACCGTCAGCACGCCGGTCCAGAACAGGTTCGCGTAGGGCAGCAGCAGCGTGAAGGGCGTCACGCCGAGAATCGACGCCCAGATCACGTACTTGCGGCCGATGCGGTCGCCGACCGGTCCGCCGATCATCGTGCCCGCGGCCACGGCGGCAAGAAACACGAACAGATGGATCTGCGCCGCCTGCACCGGCAGATGGAACTTGTCGATCAGATAGAACGTGAAATAGCTGTTGATGCTGGCGAGGTAGAAATACTTCGAGAACACCAGCAGGATCAGCACGCCCATCGCGAACATGACCTGATTGCGCGACAGCGTCGCGTGAGCGGTCTGGCTGCGCACCTTTTTGACCGACGGGTGCTGCTTGTACCAGCGGCCGATCTGCGCGAGCACGACGATCGCGACGAGCGCCGCCACGGAGAACCACGCGATGCTGCGCTGGCCATGGGGAATCACGATCAGCGCGGCGAGTAGCGGGCCGAGCGACGATCCCGCATTGCCGCCCACCTGAAAGAGCGACTGCGCGAGTCCGTGGCGCCCGCCGGAGGCCATGCGCGCCACGCGCGACGATTCCGGATGAAACACCGACGAGCCGCAGCCCACCAGCGCCGCCGCCACCAGCAGCAGGCCGAAGTTGGGCGCCATCGACATCAGCAGCAGCCCGGCGAGCGTGAAACCCATGCCGACCGGCAGCGAATAAGGCTTCGGATGCTTGTCGGTATAGATGCCGACGAGCGGTTGCAGTAGCGACGCGGTGATCTGATAAGTCAGCGTAATCAGGCCGATCTGTCCGAACGACAACGAGAAGTTGTCCTTCAGCATCGGATAAATGGCCAGAATCAACGACTGGATCATGTCGTTGAGCAGATGCGAAAAGCTGATCGCGCCGAGCACGGAGTACACCGTGCGTTGCACTTTGGCGGCGGGTTGGCCGGCGAGCGGCGTGGCGCTCGAAGCTGCGGCGGCAGGCGCGGCGCTGCCGGTGAGGGGTGACGCGCCGGCAATGGCGCGTTTGTCGAGGCTGGTTTCCATGCGCTTTTATAAGGGAAAGGAAGGGGCAACAACTGGGCGCACACGCCGCGCTGCGGGCTTGCGTCGTTGCGGCATAACGACGCGGCGTCGCGTGTACTCAGCTATTTGTCGCAGTTTAATGTGGCTTGGCTGAAATGTAAGGACAAGTTTTGTCGAGAATCGGACACGACATGACCGCAGCGGCGTCGGCAGAGAAATCGGACGGGCGGATTTTTGGCCATGTATAAAACGGGCGCGGCGCGCGCTCACAAAGCGGTGCGCCGAGGACCGGGCGAGATAAAGTCGGCATTCGGACAAACTGCGCTAAAGATCGCGGACGCTAATGCCGTAGACCCGGAGGAAAAGAAGCAATGCCGGGAACAGACCTTTGCGGCAGGTTCAAGAACGTGGGACGGGGAATATGAAAGCAGTTTCGCTGGGTAGCCGTAAGCGCGCGGGCTTCGTTGCGGACGCAGGGGCGGCGGGCCGATTGCCGTCGCAGGGCAAGGGCAGCCGTTCGCGAGCCGTGCGGCTCAAGGGGCTCTCGGTCAAGACCATGTTGCGCCTCGCGTTCGCGGTGCTGTTGATCGGCACGCTGGCGATCGGCGTGTTTTCCCTCGCGCAGATCAGCCGCCTGAACGCCTCCGCGCAATCCATCTACGATCAGGGCCACATTGCGAGCCGCGCTGCCGAGGAAGCCCGCGGCCACATGCTGCGCGCAAGCCGCGCGCAAAAAATGCTGCTGACCGCGACCACCGCGAAAGAGCGTGACGAGCTCGGTGTGGACATCGACAAAGGCTTGAGCGGCCTCGCTGCGGAAACCGCCACGCTGCAACAGTACGTCGACAAGTCCGACGTGCGGGCCGTCGAGCAGCAGAAAAAATTCGCCGCAGCGGTCACCGTGTGGAGCACGCACTTGCGCGACTTCGTGACGCTCGTCAAAGCGCAGCCGCTCGACCTTTCGCAGATGAACTGGCAGGTCGGCACGCAGGACGTGTCGCTGCTGGTGGAAACCGGCAAGCTCGAAAAGCTCGTCGACGAACTCGTCAAAGAGCGCGGCACCGCCGCAAAGGCCACCATCGACGCGTCGGGCTTCATCTATCACTCGTCGTTCGTGATGCTGGCGGTCATGACCATCGGGCTGATCGTGCTCGCCGCCGTTGTCAGCGAGTGGGTGGTGCGGCGCCTCGCGCGCCAGTTGGGCGGGGAGCCGGCCTACGCGAAGGAAATCGCAAGCCGCATTGCGGCGGGCGATCTGTCCAGTCACATTACGCTCGGGCGCAAGGACAAGTCGAGCGTGCTGTACGCACTGCACGACATGCAAAGCGGTCTTGCGACCACCGTGTCGGACATTGCGTCGAGTGCGGATGCGATTGCGACGGCTTCGAGCGAAATTTCGATGGGCAACCTCGATCTGTCGAAGCGCACGGAGCAGCAGGCAATGGCGCTCGAGCGCACCGCGACCAGCATGGAGCAACTGACCTCGACGGTCCGGCAGAACGCCGACAACGCGAAGCAGGCGAGCACGCTGGCGAACAACGCGTCGGAGATCGCGGAGAAGGGCGGCGAAGTGGTGAGCCGCGTCGTCGCGACAATGAACGAGATCAACGACAGCGCGCGCAGCATCGGCGACATCATCGGCGTGATCGAGGGCATTGCGTTCCAGACGAATATCCTTGCGCTGAACGCGGCGGTCGAGGCGGCACGGGCCGGCGAGGAAGGGCGTGGTTTTTCGGTGGTCGCCGCCGAAGTGCGCAACCTCGCGCAGCGCAGCGCGGCTGCCGCGAAGGAAATCAAAGGATTGATCAGCACCTCGGTCGAGCGCGTGAGCAACGGTTCGACGCTCGCACAGGACGCCGGCCAGACGATGGACGAAGTGGTCAAGGCGGTCAAGCGCGTGACCGACATTATGGGCGAAATCTCGGCGGCTTCGTCGGAACAGAGCGCCGGTATCGAGGAAATCAACCTCGCCGTCGCACAAATGGATTCAGGCACGCAGCAGAACGCGGCGCTCGTCGAGCAGGCGACCGCGGCTGCCAGATCGCTCGACGATCAGGCGCACGGTCTCAAACAGATGGTGGGCAAGTTCCGGCTTTGATTGCAGGCCGCGGGCGGGGGCAATTGCCCGGCCGCCGCCGCTGTCGAGCCGGGTGCGCCGGCTCGTTCTCCGCTCAGGTTTCTTTGACGATCACGGTACAGGTCAGCCCAGCCGCGAGCATCACACCGTCGGGGACCGCGTCGATTTTCACGCGCACCGGCACGCGTTGCGCGAGCCGGACCCAGTTGAATGTCGGGTTCACGTCGGCGAGCAGTTCGCGGCTTTGCGGGTTGTCGCGGTCGTAAATGCCGCGCGAGACGCTCTCGACGTGGCCTTGCAGCGTGCCGCCGCTCATCAGCCGGACTTCCGCCTTGTCGCCGACATGCACGTGCGGCAGCTTGGTCTCCTCGAAGTAGCCGTACACCCAGAACGAGTGGCTGTCGACAATGGCGAGCTTCGCCGCGCCGGCCGTCGCGTAGTCGCCGCGAAACACGTTCAGGTTCGCCACATAGCCGTCGACGGGCGACACCACGCGAGTGCGCGCGAGATTGAGCCGCGCGGCATCGAGCGCGGCGAGCGCCTGCTGATAGGCAGCCTCGGCGGCCGACGCGGTATGCGCCGCATTCTCCTGACTCTCTTTCGACACCACCAGCGAATCCATGTCCGCGCGACGCCGCGCGTCGTCGCGGCGCATCTGCAACTCGGCCTTGCGCGCGGCCACCGCTGCCTGCGCCTGCTCGACCGCGATCTGGTAGTGCGACGGATCGATCTGCATCAGCAGATCGCCTTTCTTCACCAGCTGATTGTCTTTCACCGGCAACTCGACGACGGCGCCCGACACGTCCGGCGCGACGTTGACGATTTCGGCGCGCACACGTGCGTCGCGCGTCCACGGTTCGTCCATGTAATGGACCCACAGCACGCGTCCAAGCAGGATGGCGACGATAAAAATAACGGCTGTCGCGACGAAGCCGACAAGATTTCGAATGGTCATGTTTCGACTCTGATCAACGATAAACGGCGAGGCCCAGCACGCCGCACACACAGACGAGCAGGCTGGCCCGGAACAGTGACGGGTGCCACACCACGCGATAGACGCCCGTATAGGCGATCAGGCGATCGAGCACCCAGGTAAGCGCCGCGCCCGCGATAAACAGCAATACGATGGCGGGCACGTAGGCGTCGAAAACGGCAATGTCACGCGGCATGAGGAACTCCTTGCGAGGCGTCGGCCGGCGCGCCCGTCAACGGCGCAAGCGGAGACTGCGGGTCGAGCAACGCGGTACGAATGAAATGCAGATGGCTCAGGATGCGCTGTAGCTGGTGGCGCTCCTCGCGCGGGCTGGCCGCGCCCGCCGGGCCGGTCAGATTTGCGAGCAGCCCCCGGACGGCGCTGATCGCCTCGTTGGTGGCGCCGAGTGCGCGCTCGAAGCGCCGGCCTTGCGGCCGCTCAAACAATGCAGTCAGCGCGTCGCCCATGCTGCGCAGTGACGCGCGCCACGGCATGGTCTTCGCATAGCGCGGGTCGGCGGGCAGCGTGGCCAGTTCGCGGCGCAGATCGATCACCGCATTGCCGATTTCGAGCACCGCGAACAGCCAGCGCAAGGTGTCGCGCCGCGCGGCCGGGTCGTTGCGTGCAAGCGCGTTGATCTGGAACATCAGATCGCGCGCGCCGCTCTCGAAGCGCGAGCGCACGCGGCTCATCCGCGCACGGTTCGCGAGCACCACTTGACGGCGCAGGTCGCCAAGCAGCCGGTTGCGCAGCCACGGTGTGGACGGCGGCAGCAACACGGCAAACCCGAGCGACGACACCAGCATCGACAGCACAAGCGCGATCGCGTCGTTGATGAAGCCGCTCGGGTCGTAATGCACCAGGTTGTCCGGCCCGGCGAGAAAGCTGAAGAAGATGCAATAGCCGACGCCGTAGCCCGCGAGCGCGGGTCGCGTCGTCATGAACACGCCGAGCAGCAGGAACGGCGCGAGGGCGGCGCACAGCAGCGCAAAGCCGTCGATGTGCGGAAACACGCCGTACACCGCGAGCATGCCGGTCAGCGACGCCGCGAGCGTGCCGCCGGCCATCTGGAACACGGTGCGTTTCGGGTCGGGCGACGACGACGCCAGCGCGCACACCGCCGCCGCGTTCAGCGTGAGCGTCGAGCCGCTCGGCCACGCGGTCGCAATCCAGAAGGCGCCGAGCGCCATCATCACCAGCGCCGCGCGCAGGCCGGCCACGCCCGCCGCGAGCGCGTTCGTCTTCGGCTCGTAGCGCTCGACCCAGCGCTCGCGCTCATGCGTGTCCACGGCGAGCGACGCGTAGGTGGCCGCATACGCATGCAGATCGTCGATGAAGCGATACAGTAATTCCGCGCCCGTGTCGAAGTCGAGCAACGGCGCGTCGGGATGCGTTTCGAGCGTGGCGCGGGTCGCGCGCACGCGGCGTGGCAGCGCGGCTTTGTAGGCGTCCAGTTGCGCGGCGACGTGGGCGGCGTCAGCGGCGCTCAGCACCGGCTCGCCGGACTTCGCGAGCAGCGGTGCGATTTCCTTGAAGTACGGCTCGAGCGCGTCGATGGCGATGTTCGCGCCGTGCGTGCGGGCGTTGCGCAAGCGGTTCATTAGCTGATGCAGCGCGTGAAAGCGCGTCGACGCCGTCATGAACTCGCTGTTCAGGCGCGCGAGGCGGCCGGCGCGCATGCGCGAATCCGGGCCTTCGAATACGGCGACGCTGCGCGCCGCCTCGAAGCCGACAATGTCAGCGACAAAGCGCGCGTTGGTCGCCTCGATCTGAGCGCGGTCGTTGCGGCCGGCCAGCGACGCCGACACGTAGTCGACAAAAGCCGAGAAGCGCGCCCGCACGGCGCCGCGCATCTGCAAGCCGGCGAACTGCGGGAACACGAGGCCGCTCACCGCGCCCGCGCAGACGATGCCGAGCACGACTTCCGCGACGCGCGTGAGCGCACTGAGAAACGCGCCGTCCGGATGCTGCGCGGCGGGAATGCCGATCAGCGCGGCGGTATAGCCCGCGAGCACGAAGCCGTAAGACCGGAAGTTGCGGTTGCGCGCGGCGCCGGCGGTGCAGATGCCGACCCAGATCGCCGTCGTCGCAATGAACAGTTCCGGCTGTTGCGAGAAAAGCCCGATCAACGCCAGCATCACGACGAGCCCGACCAGCGTGCCGCAGATCCGGTAGAAGCTCTTCGCGAACACCATGCCGCTTTGCGGCTGCATCACGATGAACACAGTGGTCATTGCGGTGCGCGGCTGCGGCAAGTCGAGCTTCATCGCAATGCCGAGCGCGAGGAAACAGGCGGCGAGCGCCTTGAAGAGGTACAGCCACGTGAGGCCGTCGCTGCGCGCCCAGTCCGCGGCCGCGCTCAACCAGGCAGAGACTGACGCGGGGCGCGACGCCCAGGCGGGGGAGGATGACATGGCGGGCCTCCTTAATACGTTGACGGCGCGCCGGCTGCGGCCGCGCCGTTGTGCGCGCCCGTTGCGTTGCGGGCCGCGAGGGGTGTCGGGGCTGCGGCGAGCGGTTGCCCGGGCGCGTGACGAAGCCCGACGTCGGCGGAGCTGTCGGCCGGCTGTCCTTGACTCGTGGCTCGGCCTTTGCCTTCGTTGTTGTGCGCGTCGTTGCCTTCGTCGTTGCGTGCGTCCTTGCCAGGGGTGTTGCCTTCCCCTTCGCGTGGCCCCGGTAGCGTCTGGCTGACCTGCGGGCCGTTGCGCGGTTCGTCGAGGCCGCCGCCGAGCGCCGTGACCAGCGACGCATGCGCGCCGAGCCGCTCCGCCTGAATCTTCGCCACGCCTTCCTGCGCGCGCAGCAACTGGTTCTGCGCGATCAGCACGTTCACGTAGTCGGTCAGACCGCGCCGATAACCTTCGCGCGACAACTCGTAATTCTTGCGCGCGGCGGCCACCGATCGTTCGGCATCCTGCGCCTGCGTGGTCAGCGAACGCATGCGGATCACCTGATCGGAAATGTCCTTCAACGCGCCGACAATCGTCTGGTTGTACTGCTGCACGGCTTCGTCGTAACTGGCCGTTGCCGCGCCGAGCTGCGCGCGCAGGCGGCCGCCGTCGAAAATGGGCAGCGAGAGCGCCGGTCCGGCGCTCCAGCTATGCGACGGATTCTTCAGGAACTGGAACAGCGGACCCATGGCCGCGTAGCCGCCAATCGACGCCAGCAGGTCGATGTCCGGATAGAAGCCGGCCTTCGCGACGTCGATACCGCGCGCCTGCGCGGCCACGCTCCAGCGCGCGGCGACCACGTCCGGCCGATGACCGATCAGCTCCGCGGGCAGCGCGGCCGGCAAGCCGGCCGGCGCGGCAAGCGAGAGCGCCGGCCGCTGGAGCGAGTCGCCCGCGCCCGGGCCCTTGCCCGCGAGCGCTGCCAACTGGTTGCGGCCGAGCGCGATTTTCTCCTCGAGCGCATCGATTTGCCGCTCGTATTCCGGCAGCGGCGTTTCGGCCTGGCTCACTTCCAGTTGCGTGCCGATGCCGCCCTTCAGGCGCCGGTGGGCCAGGTCGGCGATTTGCTGCTGTTGCTGCAGGGTCGCGCGGGCAATGTCGAGCAGCGCGTAGTTCAGCGACATCTCGATGTAGGTGCGCACCACGTTCGCCTGCAGCTCGAGTTGCGCGGCGCGTGCATCGGCGGCACTGGCATGCGCGGCGTCGAGCGCGCGCTCGGCCGCGTTGCGGTCCTTGCCCCACAGGTCGAGGTGATAGGAAAGCGCGAGCGTGCCGGTGTTGTTCCACGACTGCTCGCCGGCGAGCGGGCCGGGACCGTAGTACAGGTTGTCGGCCCATTTCTGGCGCTTGATCGACAGGTCTGCGTTCACCTGCGGCGCGAGCGCCGAGCGTGCGACGCCCGCCATCGACATGGCTTCGCGCACGCGTGCCTGCGCTGCTGCGAGGCTCGGGTTGCCGGCCAGCGCCGCTTCGATCCACGCGTCGAGTTGCGGATCGCGGTAGGTACGCCACCAGTTGGCGACGGGCCATTGCGCGTCGGCCGCGGCCGCGCGGATCGCATTGCCCGCGTCGAGCGAAGCCGCGTCGGTGCGGCTTGCTTGCGGCGCGATGCCCCCGGTACTTGCACAGCCGGCCATTGTTAATAGGATCGTAAGAACCGCGGCTGCGGCGACCCTTTTCGTTACCGGAGACTGCACCATTTCCTCCACAATTTGACGGTAGAAGCGATTCGCCGATTATATTTTTTGACGGATTGCGGAATAACCGGTAAAGATGCAAGGGATTCTTACGAGGACTGAGATAATCGTCTTTGCGATCCGTGCAACAATCTGGCAGTCAGTCGCTACACACTTGGGCAGTAAGGAAAAGGTATGGATACGCTCCAGAACATGCGCGTATTTGTCCGCGTCGTCGAAGCGGGCAGTTTCACCGGTGCTGCGCAGCACCTGAACACGACCACCGCCTATGCGTCGCGCGCGGTTTCGGATCTGGAAGCGCATCTGCGCACGCGTTTGCTGAATCGCACCACGCGCCGCATCGCGTTGACCGAAGCCGGCGAGCGTTACTTGCAGCGCTGCGAGCAGATCCTCGCGTATGTCGATCAGGCCGAAGCCGAGGCGAGCGACGCGCATGCGCGTCCGTCCGGCAAGCTGAAGGTTCACGCAATGACGAGCTTCGGCCAGCACTATGTGGTGCCGGCCGTGGGCCGCTACCGGGAGCGCTACCCGGAGGTGCAGGTGGAACTGACGCTCGCGCAGCGCATGCCGGACCTGCTGGACGAAGGCTTTGACGTGGCGCTCACGCTCGCCACCGGGCTGCCCGACTCGGGGCTGGTGTCGCAGCGCCTTGGCAGCGCGTTCAGCATTGCGTGCGCGTCGCCGGCTTATCTGGAAAAGCACGGCGTGCCACAAACGCCGTCCGACCTCGCGCATCACACCTGCCTGCAAATTGTCACGCCGGTGTTCCCGCCGGATAAATGGACGTTCGACGGTCCGAACGGCGAGGAGACCGTCACGCTCGGGCCGGCCACGTTCCAGGTGAACGTGGCCGAAGCGATGGCCGTGGCGGCGACGAGCGGCATGGGCATCGGCCTGATCCCGCTCTATTCGGCGATCAGCGGCCTGCGCAAAGGTGAGCTCGTGTGGCTGCTGCCGGAGTACACATCGCAGGAAATGAATCTGTATGCGTTGTATCCGTCGCGCCAGTATCTGGACGCGAAAATCCGTACGTGGATCGAGCATTTGCGCGAGGAGCTTCCGTCGACCCTCGCGGTCGATCAGGCCGAGTTGCGGCAGTTTGCGCGGAGTTGATGGGTCGGTAAGTGGCTGGGTAGGGGGCTGCGTAGGAGGCTCAGTAGGAGGCTCGGTAGGCGACTCGCCAGGCCGCTCCCTGGCGGCTCGGCGGCTTGCGTGCGGGTTCGCCAGGCGGCTCTGCGGGCTGCGTGCGCCTTAGTGTGCACCTCGGCGCGGTGCTTGGCCGGCCGCCCGCCGCGCTGCGGGCGAGAGCAAGTTGCAGCCCGTTACATCCGCGCCGCGCCGCAACATTTCCTTACTTCCGCCTGCGGATCGATTTGCTACCGTGTGGCTAACGCGCGGCGTTCGACGAGCGCGTTGTTTCCGCCGCCACCGTTCGGCAACCGCAAACACCGAAGCACGAGGATTTCATGGATACGCATCTGATGATCGGCGTGGCCGTCATGTTTGGACTGATCGGCATAGCCGCATCTCGCGACCTGCTGCGTCGCCTGCGCGAACAGCAGCCGCAACTTGCACCGGTCAAGGTCGAGCGTTCGCAAGCGCGGAAGTCGCGCAGCGGCCGGTAGCGGATCATTGTTCGCGGTTCGCGGTTCGCGGTTCGCGGTTCGCGGCCGCGGCGAAGCGGCGCCAGGATTGCCGGGAGCGGCAGCGAGCCGCGGCGAGCCGCAGCGTTAGATTTCGACGACCTTGTCCCACGCAAAGAGCGGATTCTCCCACTGCCCGGTGCGCCGGTCGTAATAGCCGCGCGGATTGCACACCACGCGCGTGCCGTTCACCGTGTAGTCGAACGGCGTATGCGTATGCCCATGAATCCATAGCGCGACGGGCGCCCGCACGAGTTCGGGCAGGTGGTTGACGAAGCCGGCGGATGCGCGGTCCTGTGCGTAACGCTCGGCGAGGCTCAACCGATGCGGCGCGTGATGCGTGACCACGATCGTCTGGCCGGCAAAGGGTTTAGCGAGTTCGTGCGCGAGCCACGCACGCGCCTCGCGATGCAGTGCGAGTGCGTCGCTGGGCGCGAAGTCGCGCGCCTCTGCCTGTGCGCGGTCTGCCAGGTCGTGCGGCCAGTTCACCTGGATCAGGCCGCGAAAGTCGAGCATGACGCGCCGCGACACCTCGATCGACTCTTCCAGCGCGGCGCTGTCCGCGCCGAACAGCGCGAAGTCCGTCCAGAGCGTCGTGCCGAGCACGCGCCAGCGGCCCTGCGGGTCGACCAGCGCGGCGTTGTTCAGCACGTGCACGTTGTCGACCTGCGCGGCCGCGTCGTACAAGGCGGTTTCAAGCGCGCCGAATTCGCCGTCGTAGTACTCGTGATTGCCCGGCACGTAGACCACCGGCGCCGCGCCGTCGAACACTTGCGCGGCCCAGCGCGGACCCGCCGCGTGATTGTGAATGTCCCCGGCCAGCACGATCAGATCCGCTTGCGCATGCGGGATCAGTTCTGGCTCGTCGTTCTCGAGATGCAGATCGGACAGCACGCGAATTTTCACGAAAGGGCTCCTTGGCAGGCTTGGCTTCGACCCGGCGCTTCAGGCTCTTCAGCGTAGCACTTTGCCCGGGTTCATGAGATTCAGCGGATCGAGCGCGCGTTTCACGGCACGCATCATCTGGACTTCGACATCCTGCTTGTAATGCATGGCTTCGTCGATCTTCAGTTGCCCGAGCCCGTGTTCCGCGCTGATGCTGCCGCGATGTCGATGCACGCTGTCATACACGATGCGGTTGATCGGGCTCTGGTATTGCGCGAGAAACGCCTTCGCGTCCACCCCCTCGGGCGCCTGCACGTTGTAGTGCAGGTTGCCGTCGCCGAGATGGCCGAACGTCACCATGCGCGCGCCGGGCGCCGCCTGTGCCACTGCGGCGTCGGTCTCCTCGATGAAGTGGCCGATGCGCGAAATCGGCACCGCAATATCGTGCTTGATGTTCAGGCCCTCCTCGGCCTGCGCGAGCGGAATATGTTCGCGCAGATTCCAGAACGCGCGCGATTGCGCGAGGCTTTCCGCGACCACTGCGTCCTGCACCACGCCGTTTTCCAGCGCCTCTTCCATCAGACGCTCGAAGAGGGCGCGGGCGTGCTCCTCGCTCTCGCTGTCGGACAATTCGAGCAGCACGATCTGCGCGTGCGATTCGGCGAACGGATAGCGCATCTGCTCGAAATGCCGGCCCACCAGTTGCAGGCAGAAATCCGACATCAGTTCGAAGCCGGTGAGTAGCGGCCCGGCGATGCTTTGCGCCAGCGACAGAAATTCGAGCGCTGCATGCGGCGAAGCGAGCGCGGCGAGCGCGGTGACGCGCGCGGCGGGCTGAGGGTGCAGCTTAAGCACAGCCGCCGTGATGATGCCGAGCGTGCCTTCCGCGCCGATGAACAGATCGCGCAGATCGTAGCCGGTGTTGTCCTTGCGCAGCCCGCGCAAGCCGTCCCACAGTTCGCCCTGCGGCGTCACCACTTCGAGGCCGAGGCACAGCTCGCGCGTGTTGCCGTAGCGCAGAACGCCGGTGCCGCCGGCATTGGTCGCGAGATTGCCGCCGATCGTGCAACTGCCTTCGGCAGCGAGGCTAAGCGGAAAGAGACGCCCGGCTTCTTCGGCGCGCTTTTGCACTTCGGCGAGAATCACGCCCGCTTCGACGGTGATCGTGTTGTTGTGCGGATCGATGTCGCGCACCCGGTTGAGCCGCCGCAAGCTGACGACTGCCTGCACCCCGCTCGCGTCCGGCGTGGCGCCGCCGGCAAGCCCGGTGTTGCCGCCTTGCGGCACCAGCGCGACGCGGTGTTCGACGGCGAGCTTGACGAGCGCAGCGACTTCAGCAGGCGTGGCGGGGCACAGCACTGCACAGGCCGCGCCGGTGTAGCGGCGGCGCCAGTCGGTCAGGTAGGGGGCGGTGTCGTGCGCGTCAAGCAGCACATGGGAGGCGCCGATGGCGTCGCGGCAGGCAGCGAGGAAAGCGGTTTGGGTCATGTGAATCGGTTAGCGGGTTCGGGCGGCAATGCGCGCTGGCAAAGTGGAGTGAAAGGTGGACGGAAGGGCGGGTGGAAACTCAGCGGAAAGCTGGTCGGGCGCGTGAATCTCAGACGTCCGCGCTTTCCGGACGTTCGCTGTGGAGCTTTGCCCCGTTTTTCGCGGCGCGCTTAGTTGCTCGCTTTGTTGCGCGCTTCGCTGCGCGCTTGAACGGCGCCACGTAGACGAGCGCGCAGACGAAAAATACGACGGCGAGCGCGGCCTCCAGCCAGCCGAGCCCGGCGCTCAGGCCACGATCGCTCCAGCCGCGCACCACGCCCTCGGTAAAGTACAGCAGGATCAGCATCGACGCCCATTGCAGCGTATAAAGGCGCTGCCGCCACACGCCCGGCAGCGCGAGCAGCAGCGGCACGGCCTTGATCACGAGCGCCGTGCCGCCCGGACGCAGCGGCGCGAGCCACGCCTCCCATGCAACCGACACAACGATCAGCGCGACCAGTGACGCACTCGCGCCGAACGCCGCGAGTCTGTTTGCCGACGGTGGCTTGCTGTTCACGGCCTTTCGCTCATGGCTGCCGCCGTGCGTGCGACGCGTGCTCCGAGCGCAACGGCAAGCGTTTTCTCGTCCGCGGAGATGCCTTGTCCGGCGCTGCCGGCGCGCGCGAAATGCGACGCGCCGTAGGGCGTGCCGCCGGTTTGCGTCATGGTGAGCGCAGTTTCCGTGTACGGAATGCCGACGATCAGCATGCCGTGGTGAAGCAGCGGCAACATCATGGACAGCAGCGTGGATTCCTGGCCGCCATGCAGACTGCCGGTGGATGTGAACACGCAAGCCGGCTTGCCGGCAAGCGCTCCTGAGAGCCATTGCGGTGTCGTGCCGTCGAGAAAGTATTTGAGCGAAGCGGCCATATTCCCGAAGCGGGTAGGCGAGCCGAGCGCCAGACCGGCGCATTCTTCGAGGTCGCGCAGTTCGGCATACGGCGGCCCTTCGGCGGGAATGTCGGGCTGCGTCGCTTCGCTGACGGCCGAGACTGCCGGCACGGTGCGCACGCGCGCCTGCATGCCGGGGACGCTGTCGACGCCGTGCGCGATCGCCAGCGCGAGTTCGCGGGTGGCGCCGTGACGGCTGTAATAGAGCACGAGAATGTCTTTCATAAGCCTCATCGGTGAACGGGTATTATAGGGCTTGGGTCCGCTCCACAGGCTGTTCCCAGCCCTTCATAGCCATTCGGCCAGGCCTCGCGCAAGCTGCGTCCGAGGTTTTGCCGGGCGGTCCCGCAACACGCTTTGACCAAAGCAAGGAGGCAGGTTTGTTGTCCAGGGTGCGTTTCGATCTCGACACGCTCAAGCGGCTCGCGCAATTCGCCGCGAAGCGCAGCAGCGAAGACCGTATTCCCCAGGTGGCCGGCAGCCTCACGTTCACCACGATGCTCGCGCTGGTGCCGCTTGCCACGGTTGCGTTCGCGCTCTTCACCGCGTTTCCGCTGTTCAGTTCGTTCCAGGAGTCGCTGCAGTTTTTCCTCGCCGATCACCTGATGCCCGCGCAACTGAACAGCCAGATCTTCAAGTATCTGAATCAGTTCGCGGCGAAGGCGAAAGGTTTGACGACCATCGGCATGGTGCTGCTGTTTCTCACCGGCGTGATGACGATGATGACGATCGAATCCGCTTTCAACGTGATCTGGCGCGTGCGCAAGGCGCGGCCTGTCGCGCAGCGCATCCTCGTGTACTGGGCGATCATCACGCTCGGTCCGATTTTGATTGGCGTGAGTCTTTCCATCTCCTCGTATCTGTTCACGCAGTCCATGACCTTCAGCGCCGCCCAGCGCATGACGCCGGTGATCGAATGGGCGCTCGCGGGCACTGCCTTGCCGCTCACGGCGCTCGCTTTCACGATTCTCTATGTGTATTTGCCGAACTGCCGCGTGGAATGGCGCGATGCGGTGATCGGCGGCGTGACGGCGGCGATCGCCTTCGAGCTAGCCAAGCGCGGCTTCGGCTACTACGTGCGGCGCATGCCTACGTACACCGCGGTGTACGGTGCGTTTTCGGTAGTGCCGCTGTTCCTGCTGTGGATGTACCTCTGCTGGTTCATCACGCTTGCGGGCGCGATGATTGCCTCGGCGTTGCCGGCCATCCGCATCGGCCAGTTCCATCGCCCGACTTTCGAGGGTAGTAATCTGTTCGATTCGCTCGAACTGCTGGCACGGCTTTGCGAAGCGCGCGACGCCGGCAAGCGCGGTTATACGGTAACCGAACTATCGCGCATGCTTCGCCGCGATATGGACACGACCGTCTATCTGCTGCAAAGGCTGGAACAGGTTGGATGGATCGCACAATTGCAGGAAGACGCCTCGCGGCCGCACTTTCTGCTGCTGGCGAATCCGGCGCAGATCACCGTGCAGCAACTGTACGATCTGTTCGTGATGGATCGTGCCGAACTGGAATATCAGCTTCAGCTCGCGTCCACTCGCGTGGACGGCGCGATGCTGCTCGCCGCGCTGGAGAACGACAGGCTGAAGGTGACGCTCGCGACGCTGCTCACGGCCCGCGCCGCTGCGCGCGCCGCAGCGGCCGAGGAAAACGATCGCGGCACGTCCTCCATGCCGCATCAGGCGGCCTAGCGCGTAGGCGCTGACTACGGCCGCTCGCGCCGCGCGCGCTACAACGAAATTTTGCCCACGCAGATGTCCTTGAACATTACCCAGTCGCCCATCAGGCTGTAGAGCGGATGGCGAAAGGTTGCCGGCCGGTTCTTCTCGAAGAAGAAATGCCCGACCCAGGCGAAGCCGTATCCGCACACGACGGCAGCAGGCAGCCACAGCCAGTCGCCGGTGGCAAGCGCCATCGCGAGGCAGCCAATCACCGCGAGCGAGCCGACGAAATGCAGCCGTCGCGACACCAGGTTGCGATGTTCGCTCAGATAGTACGGATAAAACTCCGCGAAGTTCGCGAAGTGATCGGTATGCGCGGTATGAGCCATGAGGGCCTCCCGGATTGCTGTGCGCGGCGATTGCGCGGGCGTGTGCCACGTTCTGTTTTCGCGGCGCGCCGGTCCTTCGGCATGCCGGGACATCAGCTTGCCGGCGGCGCCCGCAATAAAACGGTTCCGACCCATTGTGCGGCTATCGTGTGCCTCGCGCAACCTGACCATTCGGACGATGGCGCCGACGCTTTGCTGCCGCTATCGTGAACGCATCAACGCTGCAGCAGCAGACGGGGCCAGGCCGGCGGCCGAGCGCTAGCCTCTGATGCGTGCGGGTTGTGAAGCAAAGCCGAAGAGCGCGTCGAGCGTGGCGTCGGGCTGCTCGGCCATCAGCGCATGTCCGGCTTCCAACGTGATCGTATCGACCGGATTGCCTGCGTGGGCGAGCGCATCCGCAAGCGCTTTGGCTGCGCGCGACGGCGTCATCGCGTCGCGGCGGCCCACCACGAGGCGCGTCGCGCAGCGTACATCAGCAGCCCGCGCGAGGCCGTCCGCATAGTTGTTGCAAGCGGTGAAATCAGTGTGAAAGAGATGAGCTTCGCCCTTTGCCGACACGCGTTCCATGAGCCGCTGGTTCATGCCGTGCAGCCAGAAGCCGGGGCCCGGGCATGAAGGTTTCGCCGCGAAGGTGGAGTGCGACCACTGGTTGACCATGCCGATAGCTTGCGGCTCGCTGTGCAGCGCGGCTTGCAACAGGCTGTCGGATACGGCCATCGGCAACGCCGTGGCGAGCAGTGCGAGATGCGTGGTCCGCTGCGGATAGCGGCCGGCAAAGTCGAGCGCGACGAGCGACCCCATGCTATGGCCAATCACGCAAGCGCGCTCGACGTGCGCGGCGTCGAGCAGCGCGGCAAGCCAGTCTGCCAGCGCTTCTATGGTGTGCAGCGCGGGGCCGGCGCTGCGACAGTGTCCTGGCAGATCGACGGCCAGCACCGCGAAGCCGTGGTGCGCGAAGTAACGCGTTTGCAGCGCCCACACGCTGTGGTCGTGCTCCGCACCGTGGATGAAGACAACCGTCGGCAGGCTCGGGTCAAATGGTTTGCCGCCGGTGTAGGCATAGGCGGCCTTGCCTTGAACGGTGAGGATCATGCGGACTCCGGGCGCGGTTGCGAAGCGGCGCTGCCGCCTGCGGACGGTGCGCCGGTCGGCGCCGGATGGTGCGCCGCCTCTCGTGGTGCGTTTGCGGAAGTGTTGGGTGATGCGTTGGACGGGGCGTTGGATGGGGCGTTGGACGATGCGTTCGGCGAGACCTTCTGTGATGCTTTCAGGCCGCGTTTGAGGTCGTCGATGAGATCGTCGGGATCCTCCAGGCCGATGGACAACCGGATCGTGCCTTCCGCGATGCCTGCCGCGGCGAGCGCGGCGGCGTCCATGCGGAAGTGCGTGGTGGAAGCCGGATGGATCACCAGCGAGCGTGCGTCGCCGACATTGGCCAGATGCGAGAACAGCGACAGCGCTTCGATGAAGCGGCGGCCGGCCGCGCGGTCGCCGCGCAGATTGAAGCTGAACACGGCGCCCGCGCCGCGCGGCAGAAGACGTTGGGCGAGCGCGTGATCGGGATGCGTCGGTAGTTCCGGATACGCGACGGCTTCCACCGCCGCATGGCCGGCGAGAAACTCGACGACCCGGCGCGTGTTGGCGACGTGGCGCTCCATCCGCAAAGGCAGGGTTTCGATGCCTTGCAGAAGCTGCCATGCGGCTTGCGGGTGCAGGCAGGCGCCGAAGTCGCGCAAGCCTTCGCGGCGGGCGCGCAGCAGGAACGGCGCCACCGTGCTTTCCTCGCTGAACACCATGCCGTGAAAGCCGGCATAAGGCTCGGTGAATTCGGGAAAGCGTCCGGAGGCGTCGAAGTCGAACGTGCCGCCGTCCACCAGCACGCCGCCGATCGTCGTGCCGTGGCCGCCCAGAAACTTGGTGGCCGAGTGATAGACGAAGTCCGCGCCGTGCTCGAACGGCTTGAGCAGGTACGGCGTGGTGAAGGTGGAGTCGACCAGAAGCGGCACGCGGTGCTCGTGAGCGATCTGCGCGACGGTGGCAATGTCGAGCACGTCGAGGCCGGGATTGCCGAGCGTTTCGCCGAACAGCAGCCGGGTGTTCGGGCGCAGCGCGGCGCGCCATCCGTCGATATCGCCGGGTTTGACGAAGGTCGTTTCGATGCCGAAGCGGCGCAAGGTGTAATGCAGCAGATTGTGCGAGCCGCCGTACAGCGCGCTCGACGCGACGATGTGCGAGCCCGCGCCCATCAGCGTGACGATCGCCAGATGCAAGGCGGCCTGGCCGCTTGCCGTGCCGATCGCGCCCGCGCCGTTTTCGAGCGCCGCGACGCGTTCCTCGAACACGGCAACGGTCGGATTCGAGATGCGGGAGTAGACGTGCCCCGCGCGCTCCATGTTGAAAAGCGCGGCGGCGTGGTCGGCGTCGCGAAACGAGAACGACGTGGTCTGGTAAATCGGCGTGGCGCGCGCGCCGGTGGCGGGGTCGGGTGCGGCGCCGGCGTGCAGCGCAAGCGTGTCGAAACGGTTGGCGGACATGCGGGTCGGCAAGGCCACGGACAGCCTCGCGAAAGGTCAAGGTGGCGGCCATCGTATCACCGGCATCGCACGCATCAAGCGCGGTTTTCCCGATGCGAAGGGTGTGGCGCAAGCCCGTTCGATCGCGGCGCAAGCCCGCCGCGCCTTTATGGGCGGGCCGCTTTCCTTTTATGGGCCTTTCCGCTAGGATCGAAAGTCATTGATGTATTACATGCCTGGCGGGTATTTTGGGAGACAGATTATGCGAGTCAGCGACATTCTTAAAGTCAAAGGCAACACCCTTTTCACGGTTACGCCGGATACCCCGCTGCACGACGCGGTCAACACCATGGCCGAGCACGACATCGGCTCGCTGGTGGTCATGGAGTACGGCGACCTGGTCGGTATGCTGACATTCCGCGAGATTATTCTCACGCTCAAGGAAAATGGCGGAAGCGTGGGCACGTCCACCATTCGCAAGGTCATGGACGATCATCCGCTCACCTGCACGCCCGAAACGGACGTCAACGAAGTACGCCGCATGATGCTCGAGCACCACGTGCGTTATCTACCGGTGCTGGAAAGCCGCACGCTGATGGGCGTGATTTCGTTCTATGACGTGGCGAAGGCGGTGGTCGAAGAGCAGGGTTTCGAAAATCGCATGCTGAAGGCGTACATTCGCGACTGGCCGGAAGAGCAGGGGCAGCAGCCGGCGCGTTGATACGCGGCGGCTGAACCCGCCATTCAGTGAAGGCGTGCGCGAGAGCGCGCGCTTTTTTTGTGTGCGCCGCCATCACACGGCGCGCGGCTTGCGGGGTGCTGCGCAGGCGCCCGCTTTCCGATCCGTCTCTCGCACGACATGAGTCACAGTCCGTTGCCTCCCACACCCCCTACGCGCGCGCTGTCCGCCGCCCGCCGCGCCGCGCGTCGGCACGGCGGCCACGAATCGCAGTTCAAGCTGCTTGGCGAGCGTCGTTTCGCGCCGTTTTTCTGGACCCAGTTCCTCGGCGCGATGAACGACAACGTGTTCAAGATCGGCTTTACGTCGCTCGTGACGTTCCAGGCCGCGCGCTTTTCTGGCGTCGATCCCAAAACCGCTGCGTTCCTTATTTCGGCCATCTTTATTCTTCCTTTCGTGCTGTTGTCGGCCACTTCCGGGCAGATCGCCGACAAATACGACAAGGCGATGCTCACGCGTCTCGTGAAGAGCTTCGAAATTGTCGTGATGCTGATCGGCGGCGCTGGTTTTCTGCTGCACAGCGCGCCGCTGCTGTATCTGTGCACGTTTCTGATGGGCGTGCATTCCACCGTGTTCGGGCCGGTCAAGTACTCGTACCTGCCGCAGCATCTGTCGAACCAGGAACTCGTGGGCGGCAATGGCATGGTCGAGATGGGCACCTTCGTCGCGATTCTGGTGGGCACGATTGTCGGCGGCGCGAGCGCGGGGTTCGTCGAGCACGGCGCGCTGGTGCTCGCTTGCGCGTGCGTCGCGATTGCGCTTGCGGGGCGCATGGTGTCGGCCTTCGTGCCGCTCACGCCGGCGCCGCAGCCGGAGCTGCGCATCAACTGGAATCCGGTCAGCGAAACCTGGCGAAACCTCAAGCTCGCGCGCGAAAACCGCACGGTGTTTCTGAGCCTGCTCGGTATATCGTGGCTGTGGTTCGTGGGCGCGACGTTTCTGTCGTCGTTTTTCAGCTATGCGAAAGACGTGCTGTCCGCCGACCCCGACGTGGTAACCGTGCTGCTGGGCACGTTCTCTGTCGGCATCGGCCTCGGCTCGCTGTTGTGCGAAAAGCTCTCGAAGCGGCGCATCGAAATTGGCCTCGTGCCGCTCGGTTCGATCGGCATGAGCGTGTTCGGCATCGACCTTTTTTTCGCGAGCCACGCGTTGCCGTCTGCGGGACACCTGCTGAGCGTCGGCGAGTTCCTCGCGCGGCCCATGCATTGGCGCGTGCTTGCCGATCTGTTCCTGCTCGCCATGTTCGGCGGCTTCTACAGCGTGCCGCTCTACTCGCTGATCCAGAGCCGCAGCCAGCCGAGCCACCGGGCGCGGATCATCGCCGCAAACAATATTCTGAATTCGCTGTTCATGATTGTTTCGTCGCTCATGGCGATCGGGCTGACGGCGGCGGGCTTCAGCATTCCGGCAATCTTTCTTGTGACCGCGCTGCTCAACATCGTGGTGGCAAGCTACATTTATTCGCTGGTGCCTGAGTTTTTGCTGCGCTTTATCGCATGGGTGCTCGTGCACACGTTCTACCGGATTCGGCTCGTTCATGCCGAGCGGATTCCGGAGGAAGGCGCGGCCGTTCTCGTGTGCAACCACGTGAGCTTCGTCGATGCGGTCGTGATCATGGCCGAAAGCCCGCGGCCGATCCGCTTTGTGATGGACCATCAGATATTCAAAACGCGCTTCGCGGGCTGGGTGTTTCGTCATGCGAAGGCCATTCCTATCGCTCCCGCGCATCAGGACGCGCAGTTGCTCGCACGCGCTTATGAGCGCTGCGCGCAGGCGCTCGCCGAGGGCGAACTGGTGTGCATCTTTCCGGAGGGCAAGCTCACGCGAACCGGCGACATGAATCCGTTCCGTCATGGCGTGATGGAGATCATTCGCCGCACGCCCGCGCCGGTCATTCCCATGGCGTTGCGTGGGTTGTGGGGCAGCGTGTTTTCACGCGCCGACGACGCGCGCTGGCCGCGGCCGGTGCGCAAGGGCGTGATGAGCAGGCTGACACTCGCGGTTGCCGAGCCGATAGAACCGGCGCTCGCCACGCCCGAGTTGCTGCAAAAAATCGTTACGGAATTGCGCGGGGCGCGCAAGTAGGGCGGCCTATTCTGGACCTGTCCGGAGCCTGGCCTGAAGTCATAAGACGGTGCCGGGCGGCGCCTTGGGCGGCGAGGGGCTGGCATAATAGCGCTTTCCCCGCATCCTTTGGACGACGCCCATGTCCGGCAACACCCTCGGTACGCTTTTTACTGTCACGACCTTCGGCGAATCGCACGGCCCGGCTATCGGCTGCGTGATCGACGGCTGCCCGCCGGGCATGGCGCTCGACGAAGCGGACATCCAGTTCGAACTGGACCGCCGCAAGCCCGGCACCTCGCGCCATGTCACGCAGCGTCAGGAAGAAGACAAGGTCGAGATTCTCTCGGGCGTATTCGAAGGCAAGACCACCGGCGCGCCGATTGCGCTTCTGATCCGCAATACGGACCAGCGCAGCAAGGACTACGGCAATATTGCGGACACCTTCCGTCCGGGCCACGCCGACTACACCTACTGGCAAAAATACGGCATTCGTGACTATCGCGGCGGCGGGCGTTCGTCCGCGCGCCTGACTGCGCCGACGGTGGCCGCAGGGGCGGTCGCGAAGAAGTGGCTGCGCGAGAAGTTCGGCACGGAGGTGCGCGGCTACATGGCGGCCCTCGGCGAGATCGACGTGCCGTTCGTCGACTGGGCGCAGGTGCGCGAGAACCCGTTTTTCGTGCCGAATGCGGACATCGTGCCGCAGCTCGAAGCTTATATGGACGCGCTGCGCAAGGACGGCGACTCGATCGGCGCGCGCATCAACGTGGTGGCTTCGGGCGTGCCCGTGGGTCTTGGCGAGCCGCTGTTCGACCGGCTCGACGCAGACATCGCCCACGCGATGATGGGCATCAACGCGGTGAAGGGCGTGGAGATCGGTGCGGGTTTTGCCAGCGTCGCGCAGCGGGGCTCCGTGCATGGCGACGAACTGACGCCGGAGGGTTTCGTCGGCAATCACGCGGGCGGGGTGCTGGGCGGCATTTCGACCGGTCAGGACATTACCGTGTCCATCGCGATCAAGCCGACTTCGAGCATCCGCACGCCGCGCCGCTCGATCGACAAGGCGGGGCAACCCGTCGTTGTGGAAACGTTCGGCCGGCACGACCCGTGTGTCGGCATTCGCGCCACGCCGATCGCGGAGGCCATGCTCGCACTGGTGCTGATCGATCACGCGCTGCGCCACCGCGCGCAATGCGGCGACGTGTCGGTAAGCACACCGAAGATCGCGGCCAGCGCGCCGTAACCAGAGGCCACTGGCCGTCTGAATCGCACTGCGCGAGCGGCGTTTTCGCATGAGTCAACTTCTTCTCGAGCCGGCAGACGCTGTTCTGCCGGCGTTGCGCGCCCGCGCATCGGCACCGCACGCCACCGCGCAAGACTATCTCGCATTAGGCGAGGCGCTGTTGCAACACGCCGGCCCAGACAAGGCGTTGCGACGCGAAGCGCTCGTGGCGTTCGTGCGGGCCTACCGGGCCGATCCCGCCTGTCACCCGGCGCTGCTGCATACGATTGCACAAACCGCGTTCGTCGCGCGCGAGTGGGCGCTGGTCGAGGAGGCCACCGCGTTGCTGCTCGCGCTAAATGCCACGGACGCAAACGCGTTGGTCTGGCGTGCAGCCGCGGTGCAGCATCGCGACGACTTCGCTACCGCGGAGCAGTTGTTGCGCGACGCGGTGCGTGTGGTGCCGGGTAATCCGGTGGCGCTTCACAAGCTTGCGTTGTGCCTGAAGGAGCAAGGGCGCTTGGCGCAGGCCGAGGCGTTGCTGCGCGAGGTGCTCGTGTTGTCGCCGGATAATGCGCATGCGCTGTTCGACCTCTCCGAGCTTGAGATTCGCAGCGGACGTTTCGCCGAGGGCTGGGCGCGCTACGAGGCGCGTATGGCGTTTGCCGGCGGCGAGCTGAACAACGCGCAGAGCGCGCTCGCCGCGATTAGCGCTCCGTGGCAAGGCCAGTCGCTGGCGGGCAAGACGCTCGTCGTGTACGGCGAGCAAGGCAATGGCGATTGCCTGTGGGCGGTGCGCTTTCTGCCGTTGCTCGCAGAGCGCGCCCGGCGCGAGGGCGGCACGGTGATCTTCGGTCACGACGGACCATTGCGAGCGCTGTTCGAACGGACACTGCCCGCGGACCTGCGGCTCGAAACCAGCCTCGAAACGCAGCCTGACTTTCATTGCGGGCTGATGAGCCTGCCGCTGCGCCTCGGCATCGTCGACCCGCATGGCTGGGGGGCGCCTTATCTGAGGGCGGACCCCACGCATGTGCAGATCTGGCAGCGGCGTGTGCAGGAATGCGTCGGCGCAATGCCCGGCAAGCGCAGCGTGGGCCTTGTGTGGAACGGCAATCCCGACCATATTCGCGACACGCGGCGCTCGGTGCCGGCCGAGCAACTCGAGCCCTTACTGGACGTGCCTCGCGTGACGTATTTCGCGCTTTCGCCGGGGCGCGGCGAGACTGTCGCGCAGTGGCGAGCGAAGGGGCTCGACGTGGTCGACCTCACTCACCACTTTCAATCTGGCTTCGACGATGTCGCCGCATTGCTCGCGAATCTCGATCTGACGGTCACGATAGACAGCGGGCCGGCCCATCTTGCGGGCGCTCTCGGCGTGCCGACCTGTTTGATGATCGACCACGTGTCGGCATGGTTCTGGGGCAGCGAGGCGGCGGTTACGCCTTGGTACGATTCGATCGAACTGCTCAGGCAACCCGCAGTGGGCGCATGGGCGCCGGTGGTGGCGCGGGTACGCGCGCGCATCGAACGGCTGACGCGCGGCTGAGGTTGCGTTCACGGCGTTCGCGGCGCGTTCGCAGCGTTCACCGCGTTCACCGCGTTCGCAGCGTTCACCGCGTTCGCGGCGTTCAGGGTGTTCAGGATGTTCGCAAGGCGGGCACGCCCGGCGTGCGCCGCGAAGCGGGACATCACATGTTCGGATAGTTCGGCCCGCCGCCGCCTTCGGGCGTAACCCATACGATGTTCTGCGTCGGGTCCTTGATGTCGCAGGTCTTGCAATGCACGCAATTCTGCGCGTTGATCACGAGCCGCTCGCCGCCGTCGTCGTTCTTCACGAACTCGTACACCGCAGCCGGGCAGTAACGCGATTCCGGACCGGCATAGGTCTGCCAGTTCACGTTCACCGGCACCGTCGGATCCTTTAGCGTCAGATGCGCGGGCTGGTTTTCTTCGTGATTCGTGCTCGAGATGAACACCGAAGACAAGCGGTCGAACGTGAGCTTGCCATCGGGCTTCGGATACACGATCGGCTTGCACTGCGACGCAGGCTTGAGCATCTCGTGATCCCAATGCTGGTGATGCAGCGTCCACGGCACATTGCCGCCCAACAGCTTCTGCTCGATGCCCACCATGAGTGTGCCGAGGTACAGGCCCTTGCTCATCCACTGCTTGAAATTACGGGCCTTGTAGAGCTCCGTGTGCAGCCACGAGGTCTTGAAGCTTTCCGGGTACGCCGTGAGTTCGTCGCTCGTGCGGCCGGCCTGGACGGCTTCGAAGGCGGCTTCGGCGGCCAGCATGCCGGTCTTGATTGCAGCGTGTGAGCCCTTGATGCGCGACGCGTTCAGAAAGCCCGCGTCGTCGCCGACGAGCGCTCCGCCGGGAAATACCAGCTTCGGCAGCGACATCAGTCCGCCCGCGGTGATCGCGCGCGCGCCGTACGACACGCGTTTGCCGCCTTCAAGGAATTGGCGGATGGCCGGATGCGTCTTGTAGCGCTGGAATTCCTCGAACGGCGACAGGTACGGATTCGAATAGCCGAGACCCACCACGAAACCCACCACCACCTGGTTGTTGTCCATGTGATAGAGGAACGAGCCGCCGTAGGTATCGGTCTCGAGCGGCCAGCCGGCCGTGTGCATGACGAGCCCCGGCTTGTGCCTCGCCGGGTCGATCTCCCACAGCTCCTTGATGCCGATGCCGTAGACCTGCGGATCCACGCCGTCGCGCAGACTGAACTTGTCGTTCAGTTGCCGGCCGAGATGCCCACGCGCGCCTTCGCAGAAAAGCGTGTACTTCGCGTGCAGTTCCATGCCGAGCTGGAAGTTTTCGGTGGGCTGGCCGTCCTTGCCGATGCCGAGGTTGCCGGTCGCAACGCCCTTGACCGAGCCGTCGTCGTTATAAAGAATTTCAGCAGCGGGGAATCCCGGGAAGATTTCGACGCCCAGCGCCTCGGCCTGCTGACCCAGCCAGCGCGTGACGTTCGCGAGGCTGATCACATAGTTGCCGTGGTTCTTGAAGTTGTCCGGCAGCGCCCAGTTCGGCACCGACTTCACGCCGTTTTCCGACAGGAAGAGAAAGCGGTCTTCGGTTACTTCCACGTCCAGAGGCGCGCCTTTTTCCTTCCAGTCGGGAATCAGTTCGGTGATGGCGCGCGGGTCCATGACCGCGCCGGAGAGGATGTGCGCCCCGATTTCCGAGCCTTTTTCCAGCACGCAGACGCCAAGCTCGACCCCCTTGTCGGCCGCCAACTGCTTCAGGCGGATTGCGGCAGCGAGACCAGCCGGGCCGCCGCCGACGATCACGACGTCGTATTCCATCGACTCGCGCGGGCCATACTGCTCGATCAGACTTGCGGGGGTCATTGATGCTCCTCTTACCGTTAGAATGCTTTTTTCGGGATCGTATTGTGGGCGATGGATTCCTGCACCGCAACCGGATCAGCAGAGATTAGCACGATCGTTCTATTTCTGTGATACGGTATTGACCCGAGCTTAACGCTCGGCCGCAACTGGCAACCGCATCCGTAACTACCACCGAACAAGGAACGACAATGGGCCGTTCGATCAATCTGGAAGGCAAGGTCGCGCTGATAACCGGCGCCTCGAGCGGGTTGGGCAAGCGCTTTGCACAAGTGCTGTCGCAGGCAGGCGCCAAGGTCGTGCTCGCGAGCCGGCGCACCGAGCGGCTCAAGGAACTGCGCGCCGAGATCGAGGCGTCGGGCGGCGCGGCGCACGTCGTCTCGCTCGACGTGACCGACTATCAAAGCATCAAGGCCGCCGTCGCGCACGCGGAGACGGAGGCGGGCACCATCGACATTCTGGTGAACAACTCGGGCGTGTCCACCACGCAGAAGCTCTCGGAGGTCACGCCGGCCGACTTCGAATATGTGTTCGACACGAATACGCGCGGCGCATTCTTCGTCGCGCAGGAAGTGGCCAAGCGCATGATCATGCGCGGCAACAATGCGCAAAAGCCGTCCTACCGCATCATCAATATTGCGTCCATGGCGGGGCTGCGGGTGCTGCCGCAAATCGGCCTGTATTCGATGAGCAAGGCGGCCGTGGTGCACATGACCAAGGCGATGGCGCTCGAATGGGGCAAGCACGGCATCAACGTAAATGCGATCTGTCCGGGCTATATCGACACGGAGATCAACCATCACCACTGGTCGACCGAGCAGGGGCAAAAGCTCGTGTCGATGCTGCCGCGTCATCGCGTGGGCAAGCCGGACGACCTGGACGGGCTTCTGTTGCTGCTCGCGGCGGACGAATCGCAGTTCATCAACGGCTCGGTGATCGCCGCCGACGACGGCTTCGGCCTCGCGTAAGCCTTCGCGCCTGGCCTCTTTGCCTCCTTGCCACTGTACGAAGGCCGAGGCGGGCTTCAATCACAGAAATAGCAGGAAAAGTAGAAGCACAATGAGCGATTTTCACGCAGTTTTTGAGATGTCCATGCCGATCCGCTGGGGCGACATGGACGCGTTCGGCCATGTGAACAACACGGTCTATTTCCGCTACATGGAGCAGGTACGCATTTCCTGGTTCGAGCAGCTCGGTTTGGCCGGCAGCAACGCGGACGGCCAAGGACCGGTGATCGTCAATGCCTCGATGGAATTTCTCAAGCAACTGCATTATCCCGGCGACGTGATCGGCCGCATGAGCGTCGCGACGCCTGGCCGCAGCAGCTTCGACACAGGCTTCGAGCTGGTGCGCGCGGACGATCCAAACACCGTTTATGCGCGCGGCGCCGCCCGTTGCGTGTGGATCGACTACGCGGCCGGCAAGTCGGTGCCGGTGCCCGAGCTGCTGCGCGCGACCATCGAGCGAGCCGCTCTCGTGAAAACGGCCGAACCGGCCGCGTAAATTCGCGAACTGCGGCGGCCGCGCTCAGTGGCCGAGCAGACGTTGCAGCAGCTCGGTCGCATTCCCGGTATCGTATTTGCGCATCAGCCGGGCGCGGTACACGTCTACCGTTCGCGGGCTGATGTCGAGCACCCGTCCAATCTGCTTGCTGGTTTTTCCCGTCACCAGTTGCGCGGCGATTTCACGCTCGCGAGGCGTGAGTTCCACGGCCACGCGCCGCGTCGCGCTCAAATCTTCAAAAGTCCAGACTCCCGCCGCATGCGGGTCGGTGCGCCGCTGCGCGCGGCCCGTCACGTGGCACCAGAACAGTTCGCCGTTGGCGCGCTTCATGATGCGGTCGTCGGCGTAACTGCCTTGCGCGGTCATGATAGGCGGAATGCGTGCGCCGATCCGCTCGAATTCGTCCGCAGACGGGTAAAGTATCTGGAACGACTGGCCGAGCAGCGCCTCGCGCGGGCAGCCGAAAATCGACGCAAGCTCGTCATTGCAATCTTCGATAATGCGTTCGCGCGACAGCACGAGCCCGATCGGCGCGAGATGAAATGCGGTTTGGTAATCCAGTGCGGGCATGGGCTGGCGGCAAGTACTTATGTATTTTTGCGTATTGTGCCGCATGGCGCGGCAAGCGTACTCTTTCGGGCACATGAGAATGCGGTGAGGTGTCCGCGGCGGCGTGTGCGAATCGGGTCCACGGCTTCGCACCCGGTGCCTCGCGGGCGACTGCAGTGATGTGTGGGCTGACCGCCTCTGCGCGTCATGTGAGCCGCAACAAAACCGGTTTCGGGTTTCCATAAAGGAAGGGACATACTGATGAACAAAGTCTATCCAGGCGCCGCCGAGGCGCTGAAAGACATCGTCAAGGACGGGCAGACGTTCGCCGTCGGCGGCTTCGGCCTGTGCGGCATTCCCGAGGCGCTGATCGCGGCGCTGCGCGACACGAACGTGCAGGGCATCACCTGCATCAGCAACAACGCGGGTGTCGACGGTTTCGGCCTTGGCCTGCTGCTCGAAACGCGCCAGATCAAGAAGATGATTTCGTCGTATGTCGGCGAGAACAAGGAGTTCGAGCGCCAGTATCTGGCCGGTGAGCTCGAGCTGGAATTCACGCCGCAAGGCACGCTCGCCGAAAAGCTGCGCGCGGGAGGCTCGGGCATTCCGGCTTTCTTCACGAACACGGGCTACGGCACGCTGATCGCCGAGGGCAAGGAAACCCGCCAGTTCGGCGAGAACCACTACGTGCTCGAACATTCGCTGACGGCGGATATTGCGCTCGTCAAGGCATGGAAGGCCGACAAGTCGGGCAACCTGATCTATCGCCGCACGGCGCGCAACTTCAACCCGATGTGCGCGATGGCCGGCCGCATCACGGTGGCGGAAGTCGAGGAAATCGTCGAGGTGGGCGAGCTCGATCCGGATGCGATCCATACGCCTGGCATCTTCGTTCAGCGCATCGTGCTGAATGCGCATCCGGAAAAACGCATTGAACAACGCGTCGTCCGCGCGAAAGGAGACTGATCATGGCATGGACTCGTGACGAAATGGCCGCGCGCGCGGCGAAGGAATTGCAGGACGGCTTTTACGTGAACCTCGGCATCGGCCTGCCGACGCTGGTGGCGAACCATGTGCCGCCGGGCGTCGAAGTGTGGCTGCAATCCGAGAACGGCCTGCTCGGCATCGGCCCGTCGCCGACCGAAGAAGAAGTGGACGCCGATCTCATCAACGCAGGCAAGCAGACGGTGACAACACTGCCGGGCTCGTCGATTTTCTCGTCGGCGGATTCGTTTGCGATGATCCGCGGCGGCCACATCAACCTGGCGATCCTCGGCGCTATGCAGATCAGCAAGAAGGGCGATCTGGCCAACTGGATGATTCCGGGCAAGATGATCAAGGGTATGGGCGGCGCGATGGATCTGGTCGCGGGCGTCAAGCGCGTGGTGGTCCTGATGGAGCACGTCGCGAAGGGCGATCAGCACAAGATCCTCGAAGAATGCACGTTGCCGCTGACAGGCGTGGGCGTGGTCGATCAGATCATCACCGACCTGGGCGTGATCGAAGTCACGGACGACGGCCTGAAGGTGACCGAACTGGCGCCGGGCGTGAGCGTCGACGAGATCAAGGCAAAGACGGGCGCGCCGCTGGACGTGAGCGCGGTGAGCTGATTGGACGTTGCGAGGTCCGTTGCCGCGCCGGTGACGCCGGAGCAGCAACGGCCGCTGTGCACGCCGGCGTGCATGCTCGAGCTGGGTGTGCAGCGCGCAGGTGCAATGCAGGTGCACTACAGGTGAAGTGCAGATGAAGCGGGCGAGGCGCAAGTCTCGTCCGCTTTTTCTTTTCCGACGAAGGCTCTGCTTTGCCTGTCCTATGCCGTTTGGCCGATCGTTGGCATGCGCAAAGCGGTTTACAATCGTCCGCAGGCATTAATCGAAAGTCGCCGCGTGCCGCTTCTCACCGCGTTGCGTCCGCGCTAATGGGCGGAGAGGGCAGCGCTTTTGCAAGGACCACAAATGACTGCAACGACAGCCTTCGCAGGCGAGCAGCCTACGCCTCGTCAACGTTACGTGCAGTGCGCGAGCGCGGCGGGCCTGCATCGTATTGCCTACACCGAGTGGGGCGATCCGGACAACCCGCGCGTACTGTTGTGCGTGCATGGCCTCACGCGTTCGGGGCGCGATTTCGACCGGCTCGCCGCGCAGTTTGCAGGCACCTACCGCGTGGTTTGTCCGGACGTGGTCGGGCGCGGCTTGTCGTCATGGCTCGCCAACCCGAACCTGTATGGCGTGCCGCAATACGTGGCCGACATGGTCACGCTAATCGCACGTCTGAACGTGGAAACGGTGGACTGGTTCGGCACGTCCATGGGCGGGTTGATCGGCCTCGGTCTTGCAGGTCTGGCTGACACGCCCATCCGCAAGCTGTTGTTGAACGACGTCGGCCCGCATCTGGAGCCGGAAGCCGTCAAACGCATCGGCGATTATCTCGGCAAGCCGGTGCGTTTCGACTCCCTGCGCCAAGGCGTGGACCACGCGGCGTTTCTTGCGCGCACCTTCGGCCCGCTGACGCCGGACGAATGGCGCGAGATCAATACGCCGCTGCTGCGCGAGGAAAACGGCACGTGGCTGTTCCGTTACGATCCGCGCATCGCCGAGCCTTTTGCCGCGACCACCCCCGAAACCGCGAAACTCGGCGAGGCCGCACTATGGCATTCGCTCGCGTCCTTCCAGGGGCCGGTGCTGGTGGTGAGGGGCGAGCTGTCCGATTTGCTGTCACGTGAAACGGTCGCAAAGATGGTCGAGACCGGGCGTGCTGTTTCCAGCGTCGAAATCAGCGGCGTCGGACATGCGCCGGCGTTTCTGTCGCCAGATCAGATTGAGATCGCGCGGCGCTTCTTTATCGGCGCCGGCAGCGACGCGTCATAATACGCAGTTGCACGTGGCGCCTGGGGCGTCATGCAAGCCGCATTTCTCTTCAACTCTCTTCTATTTACATCAGGATCTTCCATGGCAGTCATTCGTCACCATGTCGGCAAGCGTCTCTCGGAAATCGCCGTGCACAACGGCACCGTGTACCTCGCCGGCCAGATCGCCGAAGACGCGGACCAGGACATTACCGGCCAGACGCGCGAAGTGCTCGGCCATATCGACCGTCTGCTTGCCGAGGCGAACAGCGACAAAGCGCATTTGCTGTCGGTGCAGATCTATATCTCGGACATGGCGCACTTTGCCGGCATGAACGCGGTGTGGGACGAGTGGGTCGCACAGGGCGCCACGCCGCCGCGCGCCACTGTCGAGGCCCGGCTGGCGAACCCGAAGTGTCTGGTCGAGATCGTCGTGGTCGCGGCGCAGCGCAGCTAGGCACGGCAGCCATTCCGGCAGCTGTTCCGGCAGCCGGGCCGCGCAGAACCAGGTTGTTGAAGTTGAAATTCCGTTGATTTGCCTCGCCCCGCTGGGGCGCCGCACCATGAATACCGAAACCGTTACGAGCGCGCCGCATCCCCTCCCGTCTTTCGACGAAGCGATGGCATTCGTACGGCAGCACGCGGGCGAGGTGCGCCTGTCCTCTGGCGAATTGCTGGCGGATCACGCGGCGGGCACCGCGTCCATCATGCGTACGCTCAATGTCGACCCGCCTGCCGTGCTGGCGGCGGCGTTGTTCGCCTTGACGCCGCACTTGCAGGACCCGGAGCGCCTGATCGCCGACAACTTCGGCGAAGAGGTCGCGCAACTGGTCGGCGACGTGCGCAAGCTGCTGCGCCTCGGCACCGTGAGCTTGCGCGCGGCGCAGAATGCGATGCCCGAAGCGGGGCGCGATGCGCAGGCCGCGCGGCGCGCGCAGGTCGAGGCGTTGCGCAAGATGCTGCTGGCGTTCGCGCAGGACATCCGCGTGGTGTTGATCCGGCTCGCGTCGCGGCTGCAGTCGCTGCGCTATTACGCGGCGGCAAAGCTCACGCCTACGCCCGACGTCGCACGCGAGACGCTCGATATTTATGCGCCGCTTGCCAACCGCCTGGGCATCTGGCAACTCAAGTGGGAGCTCGAGGACCTCGCGTTCCGCTTCGAGGAGCCGGTTGTCTACAAGCGCATCGCGAAGCTGCTCGACGAGAAGCGCGTCGAGCGCGAAAGCTATGTGGCGCAGGCCATTGAACGCCTGCAGCAGGAACTCGCCGCCGCCAACATACGCGCGGAGGTGAGCGGGCGGCCCAAGCATATCTACAGCATCTGGCGCAAGATGCGCGGCAAGGAGCTCGACTTCGCGGAACTGTACGACGTGCGTGCGTTTCGCGTAATCGTGCCCGACATCAAAGACTGCTACACCGTGCTCGGTATCGTGCATAACCTGTGGCAGCCAGTGCCCAAAGAGTTCGACGACTACATTTCGCGGCCCAAGCCGAACGGCTACAAGTCGCTGCACACAGTGGTGATCGGCGACGACGGTCGGGCATTCGAAGTGCAGATTCGCACACACGACATGCATCAGTTCGCGGAATACGGCGTGGCCGCGCACTGGCGCTACAAGGAGGCCGGCACGCGCGGTTACGGCGGGCAGTTCGCCGCCAACGAGAAGTACGACGAGAAGATTGCGTGGCTGCGTCAACTGCTCGCGTGGAAAGACGACGTGTCTGAAGGCGAGCACGGCGAAAAGCGCGCGGCGCAGCCGTGGGAGCAACTGCGCCAGGCCACGCTCGACGACGACCACATCTACGTGCTGACGCCGCAAGCCCGTGTGATTGCTTTGCCGCACGGGGCGACGCCGGTGGATTTCGCGTATCACCTGCATAGCGAGTTGGGGCACCGGTGCCGCGGCGCGCGAGTGGACGGTGCGATGGTGCCGCTGAACACACAATTGCAGAACGGCCAGACGGTCGAGATCGTCGCGGTGAAAGAGGGCGGCCCGTCGCGCGACTGGTTGAACCCGCAACTGGGCTATCTGCATAGCTCGCGCGCGCGTCAGAAGGTGCGGGCCTGGTTCAATGCGGTCGAATTACAGGAACACATTGCGAGCGGCCGGGCGATGGTCGAGAAGACCTTGCAGCGCGAGGGCAAGACTTCGGTCAACCTGGATCAGCTTGCCGCCAAGCTCGGCTTCAAGACGACCGACGATCTGTTTTCGGTCGTAGGTAAGGAAGAGTTCAGTTTGCGGCTTGTCGAACAGGCGCTGCACGATGCGCCGCCGCCCGAACCGGTGGTCGAGGCGCCGGAGCAATTCGAGAAGCGCAGCAGCGGCGCGAGTGTCGCGCGCGGCGCGTCGACGGGCGTGCTGGTGGTGGGTGTCGACGCGCTGCTCACGCAGCTCGCGCGCTGCTGCCGGCCGGCGCCGCCCGACGACATCTCGGGCTTCGTGACGCGCGGCAAGGGTATGTCGATTCACCGCAGCGATTGCCCAACCTTCATGCGCATGGCCGAGCGCGCGCCGGAGCGGGTGCTGCAAACGGCGTGGTCGGCGGATGTGATGAGCGGCCGCGGGCAGTCGGTTTATCCCGTCGATCTGTCGATCGAGGCCACCGACCGCCAAGGGCTGCTGCGCGATATCTCGGAAGTGTTCGCGCGGGAGAAAATGAACGTGATCGGTGTGAAGACGCAGACGCGCCGCAACGCCGCGTTCATGCAGTTTACCGTCGAGGTTTCGAGTGCCGCGCAAATACAGCGCGCCTGCACGCTGCTCGGTGAAGTGACTGGCGTGGTCCGTGCATCGCGCAAAGGCTGACAGCGGACGAGGCCAATAATCGCCGCGAATGCAGCCGTTGCGTGAGTCGCGTAAGAATCCGCGAGTGCGGGATTGTGAAGCCGGTGCATGAAAGTACTTGCCAAGCAGTGTAGGGCTCCATATAATCTCGTTTCTTCAGGCTCGTAGCTCAGCTGGTTAGAGCACCACCTTGACATGGTGGGGGTCGTTGGTTCGAGTCCAATCGAGCCTACCAACGAAAAAGAAACTTCGGCATTGCCGGGGTTTCGCAAACTGCAGTAAGCGCCTGTGGCGCAATAGGCGAATACGGCGAAGGGCGATACGGTTATGGCACCGCGAACGTTGACCGAAACCACTTCGGAGCGACGCTAGTCGAGGACCACTTTCGCCGGTGCAGTTTGCAGGAAATGTGAATGCGGCCCCTCGAAAGCGGGGCCGCATTTTTTTTGGCTTTTTCACCTGGTTGTATGTGCCGCCGCCGGTCGGCGCCATGGAGAACGCAATGGTTTCGATACGTCTGCCTGACGGTTCTGTTCGACAGTACGAGCATCCGGTGACCGTCGCCGAAGTGGCGGCGTCCATCGGCCCCGGCCTCGCGAAGGCGGCGCTCGGCGGCAAGATCGACGGACAACTGGTCGACACGTCCACGCTGATCGATCACGACGTGGCGCTTGCCATCGTCACCGAAAAAGATGCGGACGGTCTCGATATCATTCGCCACTCCACGGCACACCTGCTCGCGTACGCGGTGAAAGATCTGTATCCCGAGGCGCAGGTCACGATCGGCCCGGTAATCGACAACGGCTTTTACTACGACTTCGCCTACAGCCGTCCTTTCACGCCCGAAGATCTGGAAAAGATCGAAAAGCGCATGCAGGAGCTCGCCAAGAAAGACGAGCCCGTGTCGCGCCGCGTTGTGTCGCGCGACGAAGCGGTGGACTACTTCAAGAGCATCGGCGAAAAGTACAAGGCGGAGATCATCGAGTCGATTCCCGCAACGGACGAGATCAAGCTGTACTCGCACGGCGGCTTCACCGACCTGTGCCGCGGCCCGCACGTGCCGTCCACCGGCAAGCTCAAGGTCTTCAAGCTGATGAAGGTGGCGGGTGCCTACTGGCGCGGCGATTCGAAGAACGAGCAGTTGCAGCGCATTTACGGCACGGCCTGGACGAAGAAGGAAGACCAGGAAGCGTACCTGCACATGCTCGAGGAAGCGGAAAAGCGCGATCACCGCAAACTCGGCAAACAGCTCGACCTGTTCCACATGCAGGACGAGTCGCCCGGCATGGTGTTCTGGCATCCGCGCGGCTGGACGTTGTGGCAGCAGGTGGAGCAGTACATGCGCCGCCGCGTGAACGAGGCCGGCTACCTCGAAATCAAGACGCCCATGATCATGGACCGCTCGCTGTGGGAAGCGTCGGGCCACTGGCAGAACTATCGTGAAAACATGTTCACGACGGAATCGGAAAAGCGCGACTACGCGATCAAGCCGATGAACTGTCCTGGTCACGTGCAGGTGTTCAACCACGGTTTGCGCTCCTACCGCGATCTGCCGCTGCGTTATGCGGAGTTCGGCTCGTGCCACCGTAACGAATCCTCCGGCGCTCTGCATGGTTTGATGCGCGTGCGCGGTTTCGTGCAGGACGACGCGCACATCTTCTGCACGGAAGAGCAGTTCATTAGCGAGTCGATCGCCTTCAATACGCTCGCCATGAGCGTGTACAAGGATTTCGGCTTCGACAACGTCGAGATCAAGCTGTCGCTGCGCCCGGACGCGCGCGCGGGCACGGACGAAACGTGGGATCGCGCTGAGCAGGGCTTGCGCGAGGCGTTGACCGCCTGCGGCGTGACGTGGGAAGAACTGCCCGGCGAGGGCGCCTTCTACGGGCCGAAGGTCGAGTATCACATCAAGGACGCGCTCGGCCGCTCCTGGCAATGCGGCACGCTGCAGCTGGATATGGTCCTGCCCGAACGTCTTGGCGCGGAATACGTCGCTGAAGACAACGGCCGCCGGCGGCCCATCATGCTGCACCGGGCAATCGTCGGATCAATGGAGCGTTTCCTCGGCATTCTGATCGAGCACCACGCCGGTGCAATGCCCGCATGGCTTGCACCGATGCAGGTGGTAGTGATGAATATCGCCGAAAACCAGGCCGAATACGCCCAGTCTCTTGCCCAATCGTTGCAAAAACAAGGGGTTAGAGTGGAAGCCGATTTGCGCAACGAGAAGATTAGCTATAAAATACGTGAGCACACGCTCGAGAAGGTGCCGTACCTGCTCGTGGTCGGCGACAAGGAGCGTGAAGCACAAACGGTAGCCGTGCGTGCCCGTGGTGGCGTTGACCTTGGCGTAATGCCGGTCGGCGCCTTCATTGAGCGTCTGCGCCAGGACGTGCAGTCGTTCAACTGAGCCACTTGGCAGCCCGGCTCGTTTTTTTAATTTTTAGAGGAAACGTAACATCGCTACTGATAAGTCTGCGCACCGCATCAACGGTGAAATTACGGCACCCGAGGTGCGTCTGGTCGGAGTCGAGAACGAACCGCTCGGCATCGTGAAGCTCGCTGATGCGTTCCGCATGTCGGAACAGCAAGATGTGGATCTGGTCGAAATCGCTCCTCAAGCGGTCCCGCCGGTTTGCCGTTTGATGGACTACGGCAAGTTCAAGTACCAGGAAGCGAAGAAGCAACACGAGGCGAAGCTCAAGCAGAAGGTCATCCAGGTCAAGGAAGTCAAATTCCGCCCGGGTACCGACGACGGCGACTACAACGTCAAGCTGCGTAACCTCGTCCGCTTCCTCGAAGACGGCGACAAGACGAAAATCACGTTGCGTTTCCGTGGCCGCGAAATGGCTCACCAGGAAATTGGCATGCGCATGCTGGAACGCCTGCGCACCGATCTCGACGAAGTTGGTCAGGTCGAGCAAATGCCGAAAATGGAAGGGCGCCAGATGATCATGGTGCTCGCTCCGAAGAAAAAGAAGTAAACGGTCAGAGCGGCGGCGCGCCATGAGGCGCGAGTTCTGGTTGTCAAAGATAATGTCGCCGCGCCGGGTATCCGGTGCGGCGACAGCAGGTTTCGGAGCGGCGCTCGTGCAAATGCGCGTCGTTTCCCGAAAAGCGGCTGCCGGCGGTATCGGCGGTCTGCATACCAAGTGGAGTGGGTTTCGAAGGGCGGGTAATGGCCATCTGGCCGACCGCACACCCATATCCATCTAATAATGGAGTTGTCATGCCGAAGATGAAGACCAAGAAGAGTGCTGCGAAGCGCTTCGTGGTGCGTCCGGGCGGTACCGTCAAGCGCGGTCAGGCCTTCAAGCGCCACATTCTTACCAAGAAGACCACCAAGAACAAACGCCATCTGCGCGGTTCGACGGCAGTTCATGATTCCGATCTGAACTCCGTGCGCGCAATGCTGCCGTTCGCTTAACCCTTAACCGAAACTCATAGGAGCAAGACATGCCTCGAGTCAAACGTGGGGTTACCGCACGGGCCCGTCACAAGAAGATCATCAAGCTGGCCAAGGGTTACCGCGGCCGTCGCAATAACGTCTATCGCATCGCCAAGCAGGCGGTCATGCGCGCAGGCCAGTACGCCTACCGCGATCGCCGCAACAAGAAGCGTGTGTTCCGCGCACTGTGGATCACGCGTATCAACGCGGCGGTGCGTCAGCACGACATGACGTACAGCGTGTTCATCAACGGCCTGAAGAAGGCTTCGATCGAACTCGACCGCAAGGTGCTGGCCGACATGGCTGTGTTCGACAAGGCTGCTTTTGCTGCGATCGTTCAGCAGGTGAAAGCCGCCGTTGCAGCCTGATTGCGCTTCTGGCAATTAACACTGCGTGGTTCGTTGCAGCGAACATCCGGTAGTCTCGGTGACGCTGCAACAAAAACGGGGCTCCTCACCGAGCCCCGTTTTTGTTGGTAGAACCGGTTTGTTTCGATAGAACACTGACGTTGAAATGATGGGATCAATGGATCTGGACCAGATTGTCGCCGACGCGCAAAACGCCTTCGCAGAAGCCTCCGACGTCACCACGCTCGAAAACGAGAAAGCACGCTTTCTCGGCAAGTCGGGCGCGCTGACCGAACTGTTGAAGGGCCTTGGCAAACTCGATCCCGAAACGCGCAAGACCGAAGGCGCACGGATCAACCTCGTCAAACAACAAGTCGAAGCCGCGTTGACGGCACGCCGTCAGGCGCTGGCCGACGCGTTGCTGAACCAGCGCCTCGCCGCTGAAGCGATCGACGTCACCTTGCCGGGTCGCGGCGCCAATACGGGCAGCCTGCACCCGGTCATGCGCACGTGGGAGCGCGTCGAACAGATTTTCGGCAGCATTGGATTCGACGTGGCCGACGGCCCCGAGATCGAAACCGACTGGTACAACTTCACCTCGCTGAACAGCCCGGAAAATCATCCGGCGCGTTCAATGCAGGACACTTTCTATGTGGACGGCAAAGACGCCGACGGCCGCCAGTTGCTGCTGCGCACGCACACGAGCCCGATGCAGGTGCGCTACGCGCGCACCAACACGCCGCCCATCAAGGTTATCGTGCCGGGCCGCACCTACCGTGTGGACAGCGACGCGACTCACTCGCCCATGTTCAATCAGGTCGAAGGTCTGTGGATCGACGAGAACATCAGCTTCGCGGACCTGAAGGGTGTCTATACCGACTTTCTCAGGAAGTTCTTCGAGCGCGACGATATTCAGGTTCGTTTCCGTCCGTCGTACTTTCCGTTTACCGAACCGTCGGCTGAGATCGACATGCTGTTCGAAACGGGCAAGAACGCGGGCAAGTGGCTCGAGATTTCGGGCTCAGGCCAGGTGCACCCCACGGTGATCCGCAACATGGGTCTCGACCCGGAGCGCTACATCGGCTTTGCATTCGGCAGCGGCCTCGAGCGGCTCACCATGTTGCGCTACGGCGTGCAGGACTTGCGTCTGTTCTTTGAAAACGACCTGCGCTTCCTGCGTCAATTTGCCTGAGTGAGTGTGTGAGCGCGCGCGGCGCGCTTTGCATAGAGCGCGGCGATGCACCCGAAAGTGCGAGCCGCCAAAGCGTCCCGGCAGTGACTTTCAGCGAAGCTGGCCCTGCCTCATGCGGACCTAACCCGATCAGAACGTACACAGAACCATGCAATTCCCGGAATCCTGGCTGAGAACCTTTGTCGATCCGCAACTGACGACGGACGAGCTGTCGCACGCCTTGACGATGGCCGGTCTCGAAGTGGAAGACCTGCGACCGGCCGCGCCGCCGACCTCGAAGATCGTGGTCGGTCAGGTGCTGGAAGTCGTCAAGCATCCGGATGCGGACAAGCTCAACGTCTGCCAGGTCAACGCAGGCACCGGCGCTACGCTGAACATCGTATGCGGTGCGCCGAACGTGGCGCCCGGCATCAAGGTGCCGGTCGCGCTGGTCGGCGCGCAACTGCCGCCGGCCGAAGAGGGCGGCGCACCGTTCGCGATCAGGCTGTCGAAGCTGCGCGGCGTGGAAAGCCAGGGCATGTTGTGCTCGGCACGTGAACTGAAGCTTTCCGAAGATCATAGCGGCCTCATGATCCTGCCGGAAGATACGCCGATTGGCCAGGACATCCGCGAAACGCTCAATCTCGACGACACCATCTTCGAGATCAAGCTGACGCCGAACAAGGCCGACTGCCTGTCCGTGTTCGGAGTGGCGCGCGAAACTTCCGCGATCACCGGCGCGCCGTTGCGACCGCTCGAGATCAAGCCCGTCGAAGTCAAGCTTGACGAGACCTTGCCGGTCAAAATTTCGGCGCCCGATCTTTGCGGTCGCTTCTCAGGCCGCGTCATCCGCGGTGTGAATGCGCGTGCGAAATCACCGCAATGGATGGTCGAACGTCTGGAGCGTTCCGGTCAGCGCAGCATCTCGGCGCTTGTCGACATCTCCAATTACGTGATGCTCGAGCTGGGCCGTCCGTCGCATGTGTTCGATCTCGACAAGATCCACGGTGGCATGGACGTGCGCTGGGGCCGCAAAGGCGAAACGCTGAAGCTGCTGAACGGCAACACGGTCGAACTCGACGAAACCGTCGGCGTGATCGCGGACGAGCAGCATATCGAAAGTCTCGCCGGCATCATGGGCGGCGACAGCACGGCCGTCACGCTGGACACCACCAACATTTATCTTGAAGCCGCATTCTGGTGGCCCGACAGCATTCGTGGCCGCTCGCGCAAGTACAACTTCTCGACGGACGCCGGCCATCGCTTCGAGCGCGGCGTCGACTACGCGACCACCGTCGAACATATCGAGCGCATTACACAACTGATCCTGGATATTTGCGGCGGCGAGGCAGGTCCGGTGGACGACCAGGTCGTCAACGTGCCCAAGCGCGAGCCGGTGAAGATGCGCGTGTCGCGCGCCAACCGCATCATCGGCGTAGCAATCGGGGCGGACGAGATCGCGCAGATCTTCACGCGCCTTGGCCTTCCATTCGAGCGCGACGGCGACACGTTCTCGGTGATGCCGCCGTCATACCGCTTCGATATTGAAATCGAAGAAGATCTGATCGAGGAAGTCGCGCGTATTTACGGCTTCGAAAAGATTCCCGCGCGGCCACCGGTCGCAAAGAGCGAGATGCGCGCCACCAACGAAACGCGCCGCTCGATCCACACGATCCGCCACACACTCGCCGCACGCGACTACGCGGAAACGGTGAATTTCAGTTTCGTGGATGCCGAGTGGGAGCAGGACTTCGCGGGCAACGACAAGCCCGTGCGCCTGCTGAACCCCATCGCGAGCCAGTTGTCGGTCATGCGCACTACGCTGTTCGGCAGCCTGATTCACGTGCTGCGCACGAATCTGAACCGGCGTGCCGCCGACCGCGTGCGCGTGTTCGAAGCGGGCCGCGTGTTTCTGCACGATCCGTCGATCAAGGCCGGTGAACTGACCGTGGAAGGCTTCGCGCAGCCGAAGATGATCGGCGGCCTCGCCTACGGTCCGGCACTCGAAGAGCAATGGGGCGCGCCCGCGCGCACGGTCGACTACTTCGACGTGAAAGCCGACGTCGAGGCGCTGCTTGCGCCGGCAGTAGCGCGCTTCGTGAAAGCGGAGCATCCGGCGCTGCATCCGGGGCGCAGCGCACGCATTGAACTGAATGGTCGCGCGATCGGCTGGATTGGCGAACTGCATCCGCGCTGGATGCAAAAATATGATTTACCGCATGCGCCAATTCTGTTTGAACTTGAAGCCGACGCATTAATGCAGCGCGTGTTGCCCACACCGTCGGAAGTGTCCAAATTCCCGCCGGTGCGACGCGATATCGCGGTGGTCGTCGATCAAAAAATCGAGGTCCAGGCGCTGCTCGACGAGCTTCAGGCGGCCCAGTCGGAGCCTGCCTGCAAGACCGTTCAGAAGGTTGCGCTTTTTGACGAATTCCGTCCAAAATCAAATACTTCCGGCGGTCTGGCGGCTCACGAGAAAAGCCTTGCGTTCCGGGTTACCTTGCAAGATACTGGCGGGACCCTTCAGGACGAAACGGTCGATCTGGCCATTCAGACTCTGGTGGAACGTCTGGCTCGAGTATATGGCGCACGGTTGCGCGGATAACCCGCATTTAACAATTGCACGGCTGTTTCCGCATCCTTTGTTTTCTGTCTGGCGCGCCATTTGATAGATATGAATGAAATGAACTCGAGTGATTTCGAAGCCCTTCTTACGGCGCAACGCAGCGCCATGATTCGAGAAATTCCGACATCACCCGCCGCCGTTTCAACTGAAACGCCGACGCTCACCAAAGCGGAACTTGCCGAGTTGCTGTTCGACAATGTCGGGCTCAACAAGCGGGAAGCGAAAGACATGGTCGAGGCGTTCTTCGAGGTGATTCGCGACGCGCTGGAGAGCGGCGACAGCGTCAAGCTCTCGGGCTTCGGCAACTTCCAGTTGCGTGACAAGCCGCAGCGCCCGGGCCGGAACCCGAAAACCGGCGAGGCAATTCCCATTGCCGCGCGCCGCGTTGTGACGTTCCATGCAAGTCAAAAGCTGAAGGCCCTGGTCGAGAACGGCGCAGAAGCGAGCTTTACGCGCTGATCGACTGGCGCGTTCCTGCGCAACCCACCACGACGGCTAACTGACGATGACAGCGACGATGGAAAAAGTCGTCTTGCCTCCGATTCCGGCGAAACGCTACTTCACAATTGGTGAGGTCAGCGAACTATGCGGTGTCAAGCCGCACGTGCTGCGCTATTGGGAGCAGGAGTTTACGCAGTTGCGGCCGGTCAAGCGGCGCGGCAATCGCCGGTACTATCAGCATCATGAAGTGCTGTTGATCCGGCGCATCCGCGAGTTGTTGTACGAGCAAGGCTTCACGATCAACGGTGCACGCAACCGGCTCGAGTCACATGGCGGCGGCGCGCACGGTGCGCCGGCTGAAGCAGGCGAGCATGTCGAAGGGATCGCACCGCCGGCGCCGACCACGGTTGCTGTCGATGTCGAGCAGTTGCGCAAGGAACTGCTGCATGTGATCGATCTGCTCAATCGCTAACGGGTTTGTTCACGCGGGGCGGTTCTCATCGAATGAAGTGTCTGTTATAATTTCTTGCTGTTCGGGGCGTAGCGCAGCCTGGTAGCGTACCTGCATGGGGTGCAGGTGGTCGGAGGTTCAAATCCTCTCGCCCCGACCAAAGAAATCAAGGCCTTATGGATGCATGTCCATAAGGCCTTTTTCGTTGGACCGATCTTGTCCGCATGTTTGCCTCCACGTTTGCCCCCGCACAAGAAAGGGCTCGCATCTCAACATGGTAGAACTTCCGGCGGCGGGGAGCTTGTGCGCGTTCGGTCTTCAGTTCGGGCGACTTCGCTCTGTCGCACACGGTTCGCCGGCCGTTCGAAATGTGGTCGCGTCGCCGATGACAAGCGCTACGTAGTAGTCACAGCGGTCGAATCGACTGCGCTCATTGTTGATTCGCACCGAATCCTGAACCGAAGCGAAGAACCGAAGAACCGAAGCGAAGAACAACAGGGCTCCGATATCCAGCACCGTCGCGAATTGTTCCCCATGTCGCGCACGAAAGCGCTCCCGGCATGCCGGACAAAAAAGCGCCGCCCCCGGGCGGGGTACGGCGCATGTCTAACGGACCGTGAAGCAACGCCCGTCAGGCGCTCTTTTCCCCAGCGGTGGGGAACGGCAAGCTGTAAACCCGTTTGCCAGTAGCCGCAAAAATCGCGTTCGCGACCGCCGGCCCGACGGGCGCGACACCCGGCTCGCCGACGCCGGTCGGCGCTTCGCCGGATGGCACGATATGCACTTCGACCTTCGGCATCTCGGCAATTCGCAGCACCTGGTAGGCGTCGAAATTGTTCTGCTCGACCTTGCCGTCCTTTAGCGTGATCGCGCTGTGCAACGCGGCGCCGAGGCCGAAACCAATCCCGCCTTCCATCTGGGCCGCGATGATGTCGGGATTGATTGGCGTGCCGCAATCCACCGCACAGACCACGCGCTCCACCTTCACGCTACCGTCCTCGCCAACGGAGACTTCCGCGACCTGCGCGACGAACGTCTTGAACGCCTCGGCGACCGCGATGCCGCGCCCGCGGCCTTTAGGTAACGGTTTGGCAGGGTCCCAGCCCGCTTTCTGCGCGGCGAGTTCGAGCACGGCCCGCATGCGCGGTTCGTGCGCGAGCAGATCGCGGCGGAAAAGGAACGGGTCCTTGCCCGCGGCGTGCGCGGCTTCGTCAATGAACGCCTCGACCGCGAATGCCGTGTGCGAGCTGCCGACTACCCGCCACCACAGCACCGGCACACCGGTCTGCGTGGTCGTCAGTTCGACGGAGATGTTGGGAATCGCATACGCCACGTTCGCGGCGCCCTCGACGGACGTCGCGTCTATGCCGTTCTTGACCATGACGCTTGCGAACGGCGTGCCGGCGAGGATCGACTGGCCGACAATCCGGTGCCGCCAGCCGACGAGCTTGCCGTCCGCGCTCAGGCCCGCGTCGAGCTTGTGGAAGTACATCGGCCGGTAGAGGCCGCCGTGAATGTCGTCCTCGCGGGTCCATTGCAGTTTGACCGGCGTGCCGTTCGCACCCAGCGCACGGGCAATCGACACGGCTTCGACGATATAGTCCGAGCGCGTATTCGCACGCCGCCCGAAGCTGCCGCCTGCATAGAGCGTGTGAATCTTCACCTGTTGCGGATCGAGCCCAGCCGTGCGTGCGGCATTGGCCTGGTCAACGGTCTGGAACTGGTCGCCGGCCCAGATCTCGCAACTGTCGGCAGTGAGCTTGACGACGGCGTCGAGTGGCTCCATCGGCGCGTGAGCGAGGTACGGGAAGGCGTAGGTGGCGGAGACCCTCTTCGCCGCGCTCGCGAGCGCCTGCGTCGCATTGCCGTCCTTGCGGGCGGATGCACCGGGTTGCTCGGCGAGCTGTCGGTATTCGGCCATGATCGCGTCAGAGCTGCGCTTTTCGGCCTTCGAATCGTCCCATTCGATCTTCAGCGCATCGCGGCCCTGTTTCGCCGGCCAGAAGCCCTTCGCAACCACTGCGACGCCGCCCGGCACCTGTACGACCGCGACGACGCCCGGCACGGCTTTCGCAGCCGACGCATCGAATGACTTGACCGTCGCACCGAAGAGCGGCGGACGCTGCAGCAACGCGACCAGCATGCCGGGCAACGTGACGTCGAGCGTGAACTGTGCGGTGCCGTCGGTTTTCGGCGGCACGTCGACGCGCGGCAGCTGATGGCCGATCAAACGGAAGTCTTTCGGCGATTTGAGCGCGACCTTCTCCGGCACCGGCAAGCGGGCCGCAGCCGACGCAAGCGAGCCATAGGTCGCGCTCCGCTTCGTGGCCGCGTGGTGGACGCTGCCGTCGCGCGTCTCCAGCTCGGTTGCGGGCACCTGCCACTGCGCGGCAGCGGCGGAGACCAGCATCGCACGCGCTTTCGCGCCGGCTTCGCGCAATTGCATCCACGAGTTGGCCATCGCCGAACTGCCGCCTGTGCCTTGTATCGTGCCGAACGCAAGGTTCGCGTAGCGCTTCGCGTCGGCGGGCGCGCTTTCGACACGTACGTCTTGCCAGTTTGCGTCAAGCTCTTCTGCGACGATCGTCGCGATACCGGTGTATGCGCCCTGGCCCATCTCGACGTGCTTCGCGATGACCGTCACGCCGTTGTCCGGCGCGACGCGCAGGAACGCGTTGGGGGCGAACGTCGCGTTGGGTAGCGTGGCGGCGAGCGCGCGGCGGCCCGTGCCCGCCCACTCGAAGCCAATGGTGAGGCCGACTGCGGCGACGCTGCCGGCTGCTTTCAGGAAGGTCCGGCGCGACGGACGTACTGCGTCAGTGAAATCTGATCCGGTCGTCATGGTCAGGCCTTCAGGGTGGCAGCGGCTTCGTGAATGGCCGCGCGTATGCGGGTGTAGGTCGCGCAGCGGCACAGATTGCCGTTCATCGCTGCGTCGATATCGGCGTCGGTAGGTGTGGCGTTGTGTTCGAGCAAAGCTGTCGCGGACATGATCTGTCCAGACTGACAGTATCCGCACTGCGGCACCTGCAGCTTGACCCATGCGGCCTGGATAGCTTTCGCGGGCCGGCTTGCAATGCCTTCGATGGTCGTGATTCGCTTGCCCGCGACGGCGGCGAGCGGCAGCACGCACGAACGTGTGGCCTCGCCTTCCAGATGAACCGTGCAGGCGCCGCATTGCGCCATGCCGCAGCCGAACTTCGTGCCGTGCAGGCCCGCGTTCTCGCGGATCGCCCAGAGTAGCGGCGTGGTGGGATCGGCATCGAGCGTAACGTTCTTGCCGTTGAGGACAAACGATGTAGACATGAAACCTCTCCGTGGGGAAAGCCCGAAACCTGGTGCCGGGTGTACGCGGCAGTGTGACGGACCTCTAGCCTTTGCGCTTACACAATCCTGCAAAAAAGTTGAACAATGCTGCAAATCGAGCAGACGAGCCGTGGCTGCACCGGCACTGCCTGGGTATGCTCGATTCCGTCAACGGAGTTCAATGCACATGGAACAGAGTTCTTCCGGCCTGGATACCTGCGCGTCGCGCGAAGCAGCACGCCGCGAACTCGCCGCGCTCGTGAGCCGCTTTGCGCCGGTGGACGGTGCGCATCAGACGGCGATTCCCTCGCTGAGCTTCTACCGCTACTCGGCGCCCACCGATCTTGGCTGCGGCGTGACGAGTTCGGCGTTCGTGTTTGCGGCGCAAGGCGCCAAGCGGGTCGTGGTGGCGGGGCAGGCTTACGACTACGATCATCTTCACTGCCTCGTGACGTCCGTCGATCTGCCGATGACCTCGCACGTTACGCGAGCGTCCGCCGACGCGCCTTATCTGTGCGTGAAGCTCACGCTCGATCCGCAGTGCATCGCCGAACTGGCGACGCAATTGCGTTTGCCGGAACCGGGTGCCGTGTCGGCGGGCGAAGGCATCGCCGTTGGCTCGCTGTCGGCGGCTGTTTTCGACGCAGCGCTGCGGCTCGTGCGATTGCTCGATACTCCGGGTGACATCCCGGTTCTCGCGCCGCTCATCGAGAAGGAATTGCTCTACCGGCTGATGACGAGCGAGCAGGGCAAGCGGCTGCGGCACATCGCCGTGAACGGCAGCCAGACGTACCGGATCGCGCGGGCCATCGAGTGGATCCAGAATCACTACACCGAGGTTTTGCGGGTCGAGATGCTGGCGCAGGAGGTGAACATGAGCGTGTCGTCGTTCCATCATCATTTCAAGAACGTCACGACGCTGAGTCCGCTGCAATATCAGAAGCAACTGCGGTTGCACGAGGCTCGCAAACTGTTGCTCGGCCAGCACGGGGATGTCGGCTCGGTGGCCATCAGGGTCGGGTATGACAGCCCATCTCAATTCAGCCGGGAATATAGCCGGCTCTTTGGGGCGCCTCCGCTTCGCGATGTGGTGCAACTGCGCCGCCGGAACGGGGTGGGATACGGCGAGTAAGGTTCGCGCGAAGGCGCGCGCTCGACGCGACAAGCCGAAGTGCGCGCCAGGCTGTTGGAGTACGGCTGTAAATATGGCAACTGGAAGCGCATGTGTGCGCACGGCGTGGCCGCCGCGCCATTGCGTTGACTTGAGAAAACCAGAGATAGAGGAAACACTACGATGCGATCGAGCACGGACGTCGATTTTTTTCGCCTCGTGACGAACAGCTATCAGCGTCTGCTCGGTAAATCGCTCGTGCCGGCCGGTATGAGCGACACCGAAGGCGCTACATGGCTTTACGCAGCGGCGCCCTTTGGGCTCCTCGCGCACGATACGCAAACCGATCCTGTCTTCATCTACGGCAACTCGCGAGCGCAAGCGATTTTCGGATACGACTGGAACGAGATCACGGCTCTGCGCTCGCGCCTGTCGGCGCAATCGCCTGAACGCGCGGCGCGCCAGGCGTTCCTCGACCAGGTGACGCGCGACGGGTTTGTCACCGGGTACCGCGGCATTCGCATCGCGAAGGGCGGGCAGCGCTTCTGGATCGAAAACGCAACCGTCTGGCAGTTGTTCGACGACTCAGGCGTGCTGCGCGGGCAGGCCGCCATGATTCCGCAAGTGACGGCGCTCTGAAGATGGACTGCGCGGGTCGTGACGCGCTTGCGGTGGCGAACGTGATGCCGCTTGCCTTATAGATTGCATATCCATAAGGCCTTTTTCTTTGGCATCGCCTCAGTGAGTGGCCGGTGCGCAGGCCATCTCGAAGCGCCGCCTCTACATCAGCACAATGTCGTACTGCTCCTGACTCAGATTCGACTCCACCTGCAGCGAAACCGGCTTGCCTATAAAGTCGATCAACATCGCGAGATGCTGCGACTCTTCTTCCAGGAAAAGATCGATCACCTGCTGCGACGCAACCACGCGGAACTCGCGCGGATTGAACTGCCGCGATTCGCGCAGAATTTCGCGCAGCACGTCGTAGCAAACGGTACGCGGCGTCTTCACCTGCCCCTTGCCCTGGCAAACCGGGCAGGGCTCGCACAGCACATGCGCGAGCGATTCGCGCGTGCGCTTGCGCGTCATCTCAACCAGCCCAAGCTGCGAGAAACCATTCACCGTCACACGCGTGCGGTCGCGCGACAACGCGCGCTTCAGTTCGCTCAGCACCTGATCGCGATGCTCGACGTTTTCCATATCGATGAAGTCGATGATGATAACGCCGCCGAGATTGCGCAGCCGCAATTGACGCGCAATGGTGTGCGCCGCCTCGAGGTTGGTCTTGAAGATGGTGTCGTCGAAGTTGCGTGCGCCGACGTAGCCGCCCGTATTCACGTCGATGGTAGTCATCGCCTCGGTCTGGTCGATCACGAGGTAGCCGCCTGACTTCAGGTCCACGCGTCGCGATAGGGCGCGCTGAATTTCGGCTTCGATGTTGTACAGGTCGAAGAGCGGCCGCTCGCCCGTGTAGTGATGCAGTTTCGCGGATACCGCTGGCGTGAACTCGGCCGCGAAATCGGCCAGCATCTGATAGGTTTCGCGCGAATCCACCTGAATGCGCGAGGTCTCGTCGTTGACGAAATCGCGCAGCACGCGCTGCGCGAGGTTCAGGTCCTGATACAGCAAACTGGTGGGCGGCATGCGTTGCCCTTGCGACAGGATCGTCGCCCACGTCTTGCGCAGATACGCGACGTCTGCGGCAAGTTCTTCGCTCGTCGCGTCTTCGGCAATGGTGCGCACGATGTAGCCGCCTTTCTCGTCAGCGGGCAGCACGGCGGTCAGGCGCGCGCGTACGGCTTCGCGCTCGGCCTCGCTTTCGATCTTCTGTGAAATGCCGATATGCGGCTCCTGCGGCAGATACACGAGCGTGCGCCCGGCAATGCTCACCTGCGTGGAAAGCCGCGCGCCTTTCGTGCCGATGGGGTCCTTGACCACCTGAACCATCAGCGTCTGCCCTTCGAACACGATTTTTTCAATGGGCTGATGCGGGCTCTGGTGTTGCGGCTCGCCGGCAATGCGCGGGTGCCAGATGTCGGCAACATGAAGAAACGCGGCGCGCTCCAGACCTATGTCGATAAACGCCGACTGCATGCCTGGCAACACCCGCACAACCTTGCCGAGATAGACGTTGCCCACGCGGCCGCGCGACAGCGTTCGTTCGACGTGAAGTTCCTGGACGGCGCCTTGCTGGACGAGCGCGACGCGCGTTTCCTGCGGCGTGACATTGATCAGGATCTCTTCATTCATGGTGTTGTTCTAGAAGTCGATGCGCGCTGCACGCAGAAGGGCAGCGGTTTCAAAAAGCGGCAAACCCATGATACCTGAATAGGACCCGTCGATATGCTCGACAAACTCCGCGGCGCGTCCCTGCACGCCGTATGCGCCCGCCTTGCCGAGCGGCTCGCCGCTCTCTACATAGCGGCGGATCGCGTCTGCGTGCAACGCAGCAAAGCGCACCTTCGACACGGACAGCGCGGTGGGCAGCAACTCGCCTTGTGCATCCACCACGGCGACGGCGGTCAGCACCTCGTGAGCGCGGCCCGCGAGGCGTGCGAGCATCGCGGCGGCGTCGTCGGCGTCGAGCGGTTTGCCGAGAATCGCATCGTCTATCGTCACCGTTGTGTCCGCAACGAGAATGGGCCGCGCAACATGAGCGCCGGCCACGAGGCGCGCATGCGCGGCACGCGCTTTGGCCACGCAGACGCGCTGCACATAGTCGCGCGCGCGCTCGCCGGGCAGTTCGGCTTCGAGCGCTTCGGCATCCTCATCGGGGCGTGGCAACAGCAGTTCGAAACGCACGCCGATCTGCTGCAACAATTCCTGGCGGCGCGGACTCTGCGAAGCAAGATAGACGAACGGATGCAGCGAAGCGGCGGAGGTCGGCATGAAGAGTCTCGAACAATCGGATAGGAAGAACGCGCGATGACGGTGGCGGGCATCCAACGCCCGGGCGCGCGGCCCACCTCTCTCACGCGCGATGATACGGATGATTTTGCGTGATGGTCCACGCACGGTAAAGCTGTTCGGCAAGCAGCACGCGCACCATCGCGTGCGGCAGCGTGAGGCTCGAGACGCGCAGCAGCATGTCGGCGCGCGCCTTCAGTTCGGGGTCCAGTCCGTCGGCGCCGCCGATCAGAAACGCGACGTCGCGGCCGTCCTGTTGCCAGCCGGGCAGGGCGCCCGCGAGCTGCATCGTGGTCCAGTCTTTACCGCGTTCGTCGAGGGCGACGATGCGCGCGTTCTTCGGCAATGCGGCTTCGATCTTTACACGCTCGGCGGCCATCACACTTTCGGCCGGCCGCCCGGACGAGCGCTGTTCCGGCTTGATCTCGCGCAGCTCGATGCGCAGCTCCGGCGGCATGCGTTTCGCGTATTCGTCGAAGCCGGTGACAATCCAGTCCGGCATCTTGTGGCCGACGGCAAGAATGTGCAGTTTCATGAACTCGTACCGCGTGCCGGTCGGCCGCTTACTTGCGGCGCGCGGCGGTCTTGCGCGCGGGCTTTTTCGCAGCCGGCGCTTCGTCGTCCTCGTCTTCTTCGTCGGCCTCGCTCGAGCGCGCGCCGCCGAACGGATCAGGCGTGGAGAGCTTGATTCGCACCGGCTTCTCGCCCCAGATTTCCTCGAGGTTGTAGTACTGGCGCAGCGCCGGCTGCAGGATGTGGACAATCGCGTCGCCGCAATCCACCAGCACCCATTCGCCGATGTCCTCGCCCTCGGTGCTGACGATCTCGCCGCCGGCTTCTTTCACGCCTTCGCGCACGCTCGAGGCAAGCGCCTTGGTTTGCCGGTTGGAGGTGCCGCTCGCGACGATCACGCGATCGAACAGCGCGGTCAGATGGCTGGTGTTGAACACCCTGATGTCTTGCGCCTTGACGTCTTCGAGAGCGTCGACAATCACGCGTTGCAGTTTGCGAATATCCATAGGATTACCGGTGGTACAGATGATGTTGAAGGATGTAGTCCCACACCGCGGTGGGGACATGGCTTGCGGCCTCGCCGTGCTGTTCGCCGCCCACCTGGGCAAGCCGCTGGCTCACCTGCTCGCGCAGATGCGCGCGAATGTCGGTGGCCGAGACATTGAACGCAAGCGTCGTGTCGATCAGCAGGTGGCCGCAAGGTGTGGCTTGCAGAACCTCGGCGCTGGCGCAGCGTGCGTCGAATTCCCGCGCGAGCGCGGGCGGAATCGACGCGAGATCGAAACCGGGCCGGGTAGCCGCGCAGATGTGCGCGAACTCGAACAGGCGCCGCCAGTCGCGCCATGTGTCCAGATGCACGAGTTGGTCCGCGCCGATCAGCAAGGCAATCGACGCGTCGCTGCCTTCGCGTTCGCGCCAGCGCTGCAGCGTGTCGACCGTGTAGGTCGGACCGTTGTGCTCGATTTCGTCGGTTGCGACGCGCACCGTGACGCCGGGCAGCTTCAGTTCACTTGCCGCCGCGCGCGTCATGGCAAGCCGATGCACGGCGGGCGACACGTCGGCTTTCTGCCAGGGCTGGCCGGCCGGCAACAGCACCAGCTCGGTCAGTCGCAGCACGTCGGCAAAACGCCGCGCGAGCGCGAGGTGGCCGTCGTGAATCGGGTCGAAGGTGCCGCCGAGCAAACCGATCCGGCGAGGCAGTGCAGCGGAATGAGCGTTCGGCTTCAGGTGAAGATCCTTTGTCGTAGCCACGTGTGAGGCAGTGTGCGGGTCCGGGTGTCCGGAGCGCTCACACCCACTCGCGCGGCACGAGAAAATCGCTGTAAAGGCGCGCTTCGGGCGTGCCCGGCTCGGGCTGCCAGTTGTAGCGCCAGTTCGCCACAGGCGGCATCGACATCAGGATCGATTCGGTGCGTCCGCCGCTCTGCAGTCCAAACAGTGTGCCACGGTCGAAGACCAGATTGAACTCGACGTAGCGTCCGCGGCGGTAAGCCTGGAAATCGCGCTCGGCCTGGCCGTACGGAATGTTGCGGCGCTTTTCGATGATTGGCAGGTACGCCTTGAGGAATCCCTCGCCCACGCTTTTGAGCATCGCGAACGATTGCTCGAAGCCCGGTGCCGAGTAATCGTCGAAAAAAATTCCGCCTATGCCGCGCGCCTCGTTCCTGTGCTTGAGGAAGAAGTACTCGTCGCACCAGCGCTTGAAACTCGGGTAGAGGTCGGCGCCATAAGGCTCGAGCGCGTCGCGGCAGGTGCGGTGAAAGTGCTGCGCGTCTTCTTCGTAGCCGTAGTAGGGCGTCAGGTCCATGCCGCCGCCGAACCAGAACACCGGTTCCTCGCCGGCCTTGGTCGCGATCAGCAAACGCACGTTCATATGCACGGTCGGACAGTACGGATTGTGCGGATGCAGCACGAGCGACACGCCCATGGCCTCGAAGCCGCGCCCGGCCAGTTGCGGGCGCGCGGCGCTCGCGGAGCCCGGCAGCGCGTCGCCGGCCACGTCCGAAAAACCGATGCCCGCTCGCTCGAAGAAGTTGCCGCCTTCGAGAATGCGCGTGCAGCCGCCGCCGCGCAGCTTTTCGCCGGGCGTGCGCTGCCATGCGTCGGTGGCGAAGGGCTTGCCGTCGAAAGCGCCCAGCGTGTCGGCGATATGGGTTTGCAGGCTTTGCAGCCAGGTGCGCACGGCCTGTGCGTCGTAGCTCGAATCGGTCATCAATGCAGGTGCTGAAGGCGGCACGCGGGTGCCGCGGGTTCGTCGCGATGCGCCGCCGCGCACCCGCAGTTTAGCGCCGTTGGCGCCACGCCCGGGCGCGACGGAGGGCGTCTCAGTGCTTCCCTTCGGTCCTGGCGTCGTGCTTGCGGTTCAGCGCGCGGTAGCCGATGTCGCGCCGGTATTGCATGCCGTCGAACGAAATCTGGTTGATCGTTTCGTACGCGACCGACTGCGCGCTGCGGACCGAATCGGCCAGACCCACCACGCACAGCACGCGCCCGCCGGAGGTCAGCAGCTTGCCGTCCGTCAGCGTGGTGCCCGCGTGGAAAGTGACCGAATCCGCCGTTTCAGCGGGAATGTCGTTGATGCGGTCGCCCTTGCGCGGCGTGTCGGGATAGTTGTGCGCGGCGAGCACGACGCCTAGCGCCGTGCGGCGGTCCCACTCCAGTTCGACCGTGTCGAGCGTGCCGGCGATGGCCTGCTCGACCACCTTCGAATAGTCGCCCTTCAGACGCGCCATGATCGGCTGGGTTTCGGGGTCGCCCATTCGGCAGTTGAACTCGAGCGTCTTCGGATTGCCTTGCGCGTCGATCATCAGGCCGGCGTACAGAAAGCCGGTGTAGCGAATGCCTTCCTTCTCCATGCCGCGCACCGTCGGCAGGATGATTTCGCGCATCACGCGCGCGTGCAGTTGCGGCGTGACGATCGGCGCAGGCGAATAGGCGCCCATGCCGCCGGTGTTCGGGCCCTGGTCGCCGTCGAGCAGACGCTTGTGGTCCTGGCTCGACGCGAGCGGCAGCACGTGCTTGCCGTCCACCATCACGATGAAGCTTGCTTCCTCGCCGGCCAGAAACTCTTCGATCACCACGCGCGCGCCCGCGTCGCCGAGCTTGTTGTCCGCCAGCATCATGTCCACGGCAGCGTGCGCTTCTTCCAGCGTTTGCGCCACGACGACGCCCTTGCCGGCAGCGAGACCGTCCGCCTTGATGACGATGGGCGCGCCCTTGGCGTCGAGGTACGCGTGCGCGGCGGCGACGTCGGCGAAGGTTTCGTACTCGGCGGTCGGAATCGCGTGACGCTTCATGAACGCCTTCGCGAAGTCTTTCGAGCTTTCGAGCTGCGCCGCTTCCCTGGTCGGCCCGAAAATCTTCAGCCCGCGCGAGCGGAACAGATTGACGATGCCCGCCGCGAGGGGCGCTTCCGGCCCGACCAGCGTAAAGGCAATCTGTTCTTTCTCGACAAAATCGGCGAGCGCGTCCAGCTCTGTAATGTCGACGTTGCGCAGGCGCTCGTCCTGGGCGGTGCCGCCGTTGCCAGGAGCCACGTAGACGAGCTGGACCCGCGGCGACTGCGCGAGCTTCCACGCGAGCGCATGTTCGCGACCGCCGGAACCGACGACGAGTAACTTCATGTGAATCCCCGAAACTTAGAAACCATAAACGGCGCCCGCCCGATGCGGCGGCGAGCCGTGCAATAACAGTGAGTTCCGCCATGCGTGCCGCCGGGCGAGGCGGGCGCAACGCATGGCGAGCCCGGATGAAAGCGGCGCCCGCACACCGACGCGCCGGCCTGGCGACGCCCGTTCAGCAGCAACGTTGAAGCGTTCCGGCGGCGTGCGCGGCATGAGCGCAGCATACGCGCGGCATGAGCGGGCGCACGCCGGCAAGCGGCTTCATTCGTCGGCGATCGCGGCGTTCGTATAGACTTCCTGCACGTCGTCCAGATTTTCCAGCGCGTCGAGCAGCTTCTGCATTTTCACCGCGTCGTCGCCGGTGAACTCGACTTCCGTCTGAGGTTTCATCGTGACTTCGGCCACTTCCGCCTTGAAGCCGGCCGCTTCCAGCGCGGCCTTGACCTTCGGAAAGTCGTTCGGCGGGCACAGTACTTCAATGCTGCCGTCTTCGTTCGTGACGACGTCGTCTGCACCGGCTTCGAGCGCGGCTTCCATCAGCTTGTCTTCGGGCGTGCCCGGTGCGAACAGGAACTGGCCGACGTGATCGAACATGAACGACACCGAGCCGTCCGTGCCCATGTTGCCGCCGTTCTTCGAAAACGCGTGGCGCACTTCCGCCACCGTGCGCGTACGGTTGTCGGTCATGGTGTCGACGATCACCGCCGCACCGCCGATGCCGTAGCCTTCGTAGCGGATTTCTTCGTAGTTCGCGCCGTCCACACCGCCCACGCCGCGCTGGATCGCACGGTTGACGTTGTCTTTGGGCATGTTGGCGTCGTACGCCTTTTCGACGGCGAGCCGCAGACGCGGGTTCGAGTCGATGTCGCCGCCGCCCATGCGCGCCGCGACCTGAATTTCCTTGATGAGCCGCGTCCAGACCTTGCCGCGCTTGGCATCGGCCGCTGCTTTCTTATGCTTGATGTTGGCCCATTTCGAATGACCCGCCATACCTTTCTCCGTCGCGCGCGCCAGTGGGCGCCCGCATTGTGCAATTGTCGTTGCGATTTTTCGGGCGCTCGTAAAAGGCGCGCCTCGATGTCAAACCGTGCCGGTGTTTCTGCCCGCCCGCTTTGCGCCGCGTCCGGCCGGCCGCCGCGCCCGTCTTTGCGTGTGCGTCTGGCTTTGCGCCGGCGCGCACGCCTGCGTTGGCGTTCACGTTTCAGTCCGCGTGTGCTGCGTTTGCCGCGTTTGCCGTGTTTGCCGTGTTTGCGTTTGTGAACGCAGGTGCCTGCGCATTTGCAGCCACACCGCGCCGCTCGCAAGCCGGCTCCGGCAAGCCGGGCGGGCCATCGTGCGCGGCACACACCGCGCATGCGCTCGCCTTTGTCCGGGTGAGCTCGCATCGCGCACTGGAACGCCCGCCGCGCCTCGCATTGCGTGCAAGGCACGTGATTCAGGCGGATTTGAATTTTATCACGCCGCGCGGCCGCGACAGCGGCCGGCGTGGCGTGAAACTGCACGGAAAGTGTGCGAAAACCACGCGTTTGCGGCGCGATCACACGCCGCACGGCGGTTTTTCAACCGCGTCTCAGTTTTTCGTGCCGAACAGGCGGTCGCCCGCGTCGCCGAGACCCGGCACGATGTACGCGTGTTCGTTCAGATGCGAGTCGAGCGAGGCCACGTAGAGCTTCACGTCCGGATGCGCGTCCTGGAACACCTGCACGCCCTCGGGCGCCGCCACCAGAGCGAGGAACAGGATGTTTTCCGCAGCCACGTTGCGGCGCTTGAGCACGTCGACCGCATGCACGGCGGAATAGCCGGTCGCGACCATCGGGTCGCACAGAATGAACACGCGGTCTTCCAGGTCGGGCAGGCGCACCAGATATTCCACCGGCCGGTGGTCCTCGGCGCGATAGACGCCGATGTGGCCCACGCGGGCCGACGGCACGAGCTCCAGCAAGCCGTCCGACATGCCGATGCCCGCGCGCAGCACCGGCACGATGGCGAGCTTCTTGCCTGCGATCACCGGCGCGTCGATCTCGACGAGCGGCGTGCTCAGGCGGCGCGTGGTCATCGGCAGGTTGCGGGTGATTTCGTAGCCCATCAGCAGCGTGATCTCGCGCAGCAGTTCGCGGAATGTGCGCGTCGAGGTGTCCCGGTCGCGCATGTGCGACAGCTTGTGCTGGATCAGCGGGTGATCGAGGATGAAGAGATTGGGGAAACGGCTGTCCTGAGTCATGGCGGGGGCACGAGCGGCGGGTGAAAGGTCGATCCGGGTCGATTCAGGTCGATTCGTCTCGATCCGGAAATCGGTTCGGCGCGCCGCCGGCCGGCAAACCACTTCCGTCAGCCGGCAAACGCGCCACGGCGCAAGTTTACCGAAAGAGTGCCACCCGAAGATACCGGAGATTGCAGCCACCCGGCGCAGCCTGGCACTGATTCTTCTAGAATCGGGGGAAACTTTGCAACCATCGGCACAAGCAACGAGGAGAACGCATACATGGACATGGGAATGGCGGGGCGCACAGCGCTCGTTTGCGCGGCGAGCAAGGGTCTGGGGCGCGGCTGTGCCGAAGCGCTCGCGGCCGAGGGCGTCAACCTGACGATCGTCGCTCGCACCGCCGGGACGCTCGAGGCGACGGCCGAGCACATCCGCCGCCAGAGCGGTGTAGAAGTGAAGACGGTCGCGTGCGACATCACCACGCCCGAAGGCCGGGCTGCGGCGCTGGCGGCGTGCCCGCAGCCGGACATTCTCGTCAATAACGCGGGCGGGCCGCCGCCGGGCGACTTTCGCAACTTCACGCACGACGACTGGATTCGCGCGCTCGAAAGCAACATGCTCACGCCCATCGAACTGATCCGCGCGACCATCGACTCGATGAGCGCGCGCGGCTACGGGCGCATCGTCAACATCACGAGTTCGGCGGTGAAGGCGCCGATCGACGTGCTGGGCCTTTCCAACGGCGCACGTTCGGGACTCACCGGCTTTGTCGCGGGTCTCGCGCGCAAAGTGGCGCCGACCGGCGTGACGATCAACAATCTGCTGCCGGGCATGTTCGACACGGACCGCATTGCCGTCACTATGGCGGCCACGGCCAAAGCGAACAACATTTCCGTCGAAGAAGCGCGCCAGCAGCGCATGAAGGCAATTCCCGCCGGCCGCTTCGGCACGCCCGCGGAGTTCGGCCGCGCCTGTGCCTTCCTGTGCAGCGTGCATGCCGGTTACATCACAGGGCAGAACTGGTTGATCGACGGCGGCGCGTACCCCGGCACTTTCTGACGCGCATACGTGCGTTGCCGCAGCATCCGCTGCAACATCACAACAACGACAATCACAACGGTTTCAGGAGTCTTACGTCATGACCACCCGCATAGCGCTGATCGCGCACGATCACAAGAAGGACGACATCGTCCGCCTCGCCGGCGAGTACGTCGACACGCTGCGGCGCTGCGACATCATCGCGACCGGCACGACCGGCGGGCGCATCAGCGAAGCACACGGCCTGCCGGTAGAGCGCATGCTGTCCGGTCCGCATGGCGGCGACCTGCAGATCGGCGCGCAACTCGCGGAAGGGCGCGTGGACATGGTGATCTTCCTGCGCGATCCGATGACGCCGCAACCGCATGAGCCGGACATCAACGCGCTGGTGCGCGCGTGCGACGTGCACAACATTCCGTGCGCGACCAATATTTCGACGGCGCGCATGATTCTGGACGTGCTCACGCTGCGCCTCGCGCAACAGGCCTGACGCTGCTTGCGCCGCCGGGTATCCCGGCAACACAGGCGAACCCAGGCAAACCCAGGCGACCCCAGGCACCCCAGGCAACACCATCAGCCGGCATTCGCCATCAAGGAGACGTGAATGGTCAAAGCAATCCGATTCGATAAAACCGGCGGGCCCGAAGTGATGAAATGGGTCGACGTCGAAGTGGGCGAGCCCGCAGCGGGCGAGATCCGCATCCGTCAGACGGCGGTCGGGCTCAACTATATCGACGTGTACTTTCGCACCGGCCTGTATCCGCTGCCCTTGCCGGGTGGCCTCGGCATGGAAGCCGCTGGAGAAGTGATAGCGGTCGGCACGGGCGTGAGCGATCTGAAAGCGGGCGACCGCGTCGCCTACGTCGCGCGACCGCCCGGCGCCTATGCACAGGAGCGCGTGCTGCCGGCGGCGCAGGTCATCAGGCTGCCGGACGCGATCAGCGACGAACAGGCCGCCTCCGTCATGCTGCAAGGGCTCACCGCGCAATACCTGCTGCGCCGCACGTACCCGGTGAAAGCCGGCGACACGATCCTGATTCAGGCTGCGGCGGGCGGCGTCGGTCTGCTGGTGTGCCAGTGGGCGAAGGCGCTCGGTGCGACCGTGATCGGTACCGTGGGCTCCGACGAAAAAGCGGAGATCGCCAAAGCGCACGGCTGCGACCACGCCATCGTCTACACGCGCGAGAACTTCACGAAGCGCGTGCGCGAGATCACCAATGGCGCGGGCGTGCCGGTCGTGTACGACTCCATCGGCAAGGACACGTTTGCCGGCTCGCTCGATTGCCTCGCGCCGCTTGGCATGTTCGTGAGCTTCGGCAATGCGTCCGGGCCGCTGCCGCCTATCGACTCGTCGGAATTCGCCGGACGCGGTTCGCTGTTTTTCACGCGTCCCACGCTGTTCACGTATATAGGCAAGCGCAGCGACTACGAGGCAATGGCCGCCGAACTGTTCGGCGTGCTGACCTCGGGCAAGGTGAAGACGAGCATCAATCAGCGCTATGCGCTTTCCGACGTGGGACAGGCGCACGCGGACCTCGAAGCGCGCAAGACCACAGGCTCGACCATCCTGCTGCCGTAGTCTCGTCACGCATTTTCGCGGACCCCAAGGGCCGTTCCATCTCGCGATGGAGCGGCCCTTGGTTTTTGTGGCTGTCGGTTCTCTGCGTTTACGGGATTTTTATACGGCCTGCGCGAGCTTTGATCAGGTCTTTACGCGCTCGCGACTATCGTTGCGGCTATCCAAAGTCCGTCAATGGAGAACAAAAATGGATGTGCTGTACGTCGGGGCCATTGCGCTTTTTGCCGCGCTGACCTTTGCACTGATCGCCGGCTGCGAGAAGCTGCTGCTGTCGCGGCGTGGGCAGGGAGCGCGCTCATGAACTGGATGCTGTGGATGTCGGGCGCCGCGACCGCGCTGCTGTTTGCGTACCTGGTGTATGCGCTTTTGCGCGCGGAGGACATCGAATGAATTCGAACAATGTCCTCCAGGCCGGGCTTTTCATCGTCGTGCTGCTTGCCGCGGCAGTGCCGCTCGCGCGTTATCTCGGCGGCGTGATGGACGGCACCTCGCGCGTGCTGCGCATCGGCGCGCCGCTCGAGCGGCTGCTGTATCGCATGGCCGGTGTGGACCCATCGAGCGAAATGAGCTGGAAGCAGTACGCGCTCGCCACGATTGCATTCAACGTGCTGGGCGCGCTGTTCCTGTACCTGCTGTTGCGCGTGCAAGGCTGGCTGCCCGGCAATCCGCAGCAACTGGGCGCGATGACCGTGGACGGCGCGTTCAACACCGCCGTCAGTTTCGTGACCAACACCAACTGGCAGGACTACACGCCCGAGCAAACGGTTGGCTACCTCACGCAGATGCTCGGCCTGACCGTGCAGAACTTCCTGTCCGCCGCGACCGGAATCGTGGTGGCGATTGCGCTGCTGCGCGGTTTTGCGCGCCATAGCGCGCAAACCATCGGCAACTTCTGGGTCGACCTGACGCGCGTCGCGCTATACGTCCTGCTGCCGATGTCGATCATTCTCGCCACGCTGCTGATGAGCCAGGGCGTGATTCAGAACTTCAAGGCCTACGAGAACGTAGCCACCTTGCAGACCACAAGCTACGCCGCGCCGAAGCTGGATGCGCAGGGCAATCCGCTGAAGGACGCGAAGGGCAATGCACTGACGGTCGACACGCCCGTCAGCACACAGACCCTCGCGATGGGCCCGGTCGCTTCGCAGGAAGCGATCAAGATGCTCGGCACGAACGGCGGCGGCTTTTTCAACGGCAACTCGGCGCACCCTTTTGAAAACCCGACGCCGTTCGCCAACTTCCTGCAAATGTTCGCCATCCTGATCATTCCAGCGGCGCTCGCGCTGGTGTTCGGCCGGATGATCGCCGACCGCCGCCAGGGCATTGCGGTACTCGCTGCGATGACCATTGCGTTCGGCGTGTGCGTATTCGCGGAGATCGGTGCGGAGCAAAGCGGCAATCCGGCCTTTGCCGCGTTGCATGTGGACCAGTCCGCGAACGCCATGCAGTCCGGCGGCAACGCGGAGGGCAAGGAAACCCGCTTCGGCATCGCGCAGTCCGGCATCTTCACGATTGCGACCACGGCGGCTTCGTGCGGTGCGGTCGCCAACATGCACGACTCGCTCACGCCGCTTGGCGGGCTCTATCCGCTGCTGTTGATGCAGCTTGGCGAAGTCATTTTCGGCGGGGTCGGCTCGGGGCTGTACGGCATGCTCGTATTCGCATTGCTCGCGGTGTTCGTGGCGGGCCTGATGATCGGCCGCACGCCCGAGTATGTCGGCAAGAAGATCGAAGCGTATGAGATGAAGATGGTGTCCATCGTCGTGCTGCTGACGCCGCTGCTGGTGCTGGTCGGCACCTCGATCGCGGTGCTGAGCGACGCCGGCAAGGCAGGGATCGCGAACCCGGGTGCCCACGGCTTCTCGGAAATTCTCTACGCGTTCAGCTCGGCCGCGAACAACAACGGCAGCGCGTTCGCGGGCCTGACCGTGGGCACGCCGTTCTACAACTGGCTGACCGCCATCGCGATGTGGTTCGGCCGCTTCGGCACCATCGTTCCGGTGCTCGCGATTGCCGGCTCGCTCGCCGCGAAAAAACGCATCGGCGTGACGGGCGGCACATTGCCCACGCATGGTCCGCTCTTCGTCGTGCTGTTGCTCGGCACCGTGCTGCTTGTCGGTGCGCTCACCTACGTGCCCGCGCTGGCGCTCGGTCCCGGCGTCGAACATCTGACGATGACGGGCGCGCACTGACGCGGCGCCATGACAGGCAACGAGTCGATGCGCGCTCACGCGTGCATCAGCAGGCAATGCGAATTTCGAGGATTCAATGACTGAACATACTGCAACGGGATCCATGTTCGACCCGGCGCTGCTGCGCCCGGCGATCATGGACTCATTCAAGAAACTCACGCCGCGCACGCAGTTGCGTAATCCCGTGATGTTCTGCGTCTACGTGGGCAGCATTCTGACGACGGTTCTATGGTTCGCCGCGCTCGCCGGCGAGGCCGAGGCGCCCGCGGGCTTCATTCTCGCCGTCACGCTGTGGTTGTGGTTCACGGTGCTGTTCGCGAACTTCGCGGAAGCGCTCGCCGAGGGGCGCTCGAAGGCGCAGGCTGCGGCGCTTCGCAGCGCGAAGAAAGACGTGATGGCGAAAAAGCTCAACGAGCCGCATCCGAAGTCGCCGGTGCGTATCGTCACGGCTTCGGACTTGCGCCGCGGCGACGTCGTGCTGGTCGAGACGGGCGACGTGATTCCCGCCGACGGCGAAGTGCTCGAGGGCGTCGCTTCCGTCGACGAATCGGCGATCACCGGCGAATCCGCGCCGGTGATCCGCGAGTCGGGCGGCGACTTTTCGTCGGTAACGGGCGGCACGCGCGTGCTGTCCGACTGGATCGTGGTGCGCGTCACGGCGAACCCAGGCGAGGCGTTTCTCGACCGCATGATCGCAATGGTCGAGGGCGCGAAGCGGCAAAAAACGCCGAACGAGATCGCGCTGACCATTCTGCTGGTTGCGTTGACCATCGTCATGTTGCTCGCCACCGCGACGTTGCTGCCGTTCTCGATGTTTTCGGTGGAAGCCGCGCATCTGGCGAATGCGGCGGGGCATGTGGTGACGATTACCGCGCTGGTCGCGCTGCTGGTGTGCCTGATTCCGACCACCATCGGCGGACTGTTGTCGGCAATCGGCGTGGCCGGCATGAGCCGCATGATGCAGGCGAACGTCATTGCGACTTCCGGCCGCGCGGTGGAAGCGGCCGGCGACGTGGACGTGCTGCTGCTCGACAAGACCGGCACGATCACGCTCGGCAACCGCCAGGCGTCGCTCTTCATTCCTGCACCCGGTCTTACGGAGGAGGCGCTCGCGGACGCGGCCCAGCTTTCGTCGCTCGCCGACGAGACACCCGAAGGCCGCAGCATCGTCGTGCTGGCGAAGCAGCGCTTCAATATCCGGCAGCGCGATATGGCGTCGCTGCACGCGGAGTTTCTCGCCTTCACGGCGCAAACACGCATGAGCGGCGTCGATCTGCCCAATCGGCAAATCCGCAAGGGCGCAGCCGACGCCGTGAAGCATTATGTCGAAGCGCACGGCGGCCGCTTTCCGAACGAAGTCAGCAACGCAGTGGCCGAGGTCGCGCGGCGCGGCAGCACGCCGCTCGTGGTCGCGGAGAAAGGGCAGCAGGGCGCGCGCGTGCTGGGCGTGATCGAGTTGAAGGACGTGGTGAAAGGCGGCATCAAGGAGCGCTTTGCCGAACTGCGCAGAATGGGCATCAAGACCGTGATGGTGACGGGCGACAACCGCCTGACCGCCGCGGCCATCGCGGCTGAAGCCGGCGTGGACGATTTTCTTGCCGAAGCCACGCCCGAAGCGAAGCTCGCCACCATCCGCGCGCATCAGGCCGAAGGCCGGCTCGTCGCGATGACCGGCGACGGCACCAACGACGCCCCCGCGCTCGCACAGGCCGATGTGGCAGTGGCGATGAACACCGGCACGCAGGCCGCCAAAGAAGCCGGCAACATGGTGGACCTCGATTCGAATCCGACCAAGCTGATCGAGATCGTTGAGATCGGCAAACAGATGCTGATGACGCGTGGCTCCCTGACCACGTTCTCGATTGCAAACGACCTCGCCAAATACTTCGCGATCATTCCGGCCGCGTTCGCGACCACTTATCCGGCGTTGAATGCGCTGAACGTGATGCACCTCGCGACGCCTGCCTCCGCGATCATGTCGGCGGTCATTTTCAATGCGCTGATTATCGTGCTGCTGATTCCGCTCGCGCTGAAGGGCGTGCGGTATCGGGCGCTTGGCGCAGCCGTTCTGTTGCGGCGCAATCTGCTCGTCTACGGGCTTGGCGGAATCGTGGTGCCGTTCATCGGCATCAAGTTGATCGATATGGTGCTGGCCGCATGCGGCTGGGTTTAACGCAGCTACGAGGAAACAATCATCATGCAGAATATGTTGCGTCCGTTGGTCGTCATTTTTGCGGTGCTGAGCGCCGTGACCGGTCTCGCTTATCCCGCGTTGGTGACCGCAATCGGTCAGACGTTCATGCGCGACGAGGCGAATGGCAGTCTGATTGAGCACGACGGCAAGGTGGTCGGCTCGAAGCTGATCGGTCAGCAGTTCGATGCGCCGCAGTACTTCTGGGGACGTCTGTCGGCGACGAGTCCGATGCCCTATAACGCGCAGGCTTCGGGCGGCTCGAACTTCGGGCCGACCAATCCTGCGTTGCTCGACGAAGTGAAAGGCCGCATCGACGCGTTGAAGGCCGCCGGTACCGATCTTTCGAAGCCGGTGCCGGTGGATCTCGTGACCTCGTCGGGCAGCGGCCTCGACCCCGAGATCAGCCCGGCGGCCGCCGCGTATCAGATCGCGCGAGTGGCAAAAGCGCGCGGGCTGCCGACGAACGACGTAGGAGCGCTGGTCGAGCGTTATACGAGCGGGCGTCAATTCGGCGTGTTGGGAGAGCCGCGCGTGAACGTGCTGCAACTGAACCTCGCACTCGACGAAAGGACTGGTGGTTGAGTGCCGTGCTCGCGTAAAGCGGTTGCGTCAGCGGCGTTTCGCTGATGTGCGTGGATGGTGGCGTCATTGAGCCGATGAGCGGGCAGCATGTGTATGCGTGAGAGGTGACCATGCGGGGCCCATTTGCCGCGAAGCCGCCGTCGTGCCACCATTGCACGCAAACCCGCACGCAAAACCACAGGCATAGAACGACAACACCGAAGCATGAACCGCCCCGATCCTGACGAACTGCTCGACAAACTGCAGCGCGACGAACAAAAACGTCAGCGCGGCAAGCTGAAGATTTTCTTCGGCGCGTCGGCGGGCGTCGGCAAGACCTATGCGATGTTGCAGGCGGCGCGTCGCCGTCGCGATGAGGGCGCGGACGTGCTGGTCGGCATCGCCGAAACGCATGGACGCGGCGAAACCGCCGCGCTGCTCGAAGGTCTCGAGCTGTTGCCGCTCGCGCAGATCGAATACCGTGGCCGCAAGCTCGGCGAGTTCGACCTCGACGCGGCGCTCGCGCGCAAGCCGCAACTAATCCTCGTCGACGAGCTCGCGCATTCGAACGTGCAGGGCGCGCGGCATCTGAAGCGCTGGCAGGACGTCTATGAACTGCTCGACGCCGGCATCGACGTGTACACCACGGTCAACGTTCAGCATCTGGAGAGCCTGAACGACGTGGTGGGGCAAATTACCGGCATTCGCGTGTGGGAGACCGTGCCCGACCGCGTGTTCGATCGCGCCGACGAAGTCACGCTGGTCGATCTGCCTGCCGAGGAACTGCTCGATCGCATGCGCGACGGCAAGGTGTACCTCGCGCAGCAGGCCGAGCGCGCGGTGCGCAATTTCTTTCGCAAAGGAAATCTGATCGCACTGCGCGAGCTGGCGCTACGCCGCACGGCGGACCGTGTCGACGCGCAGATGCACGAGTATCGAGCCGACCGTTCGATCGAGCGCATCTGGCAGGCGCGCGAGCGTTTGCTGGTGTGCGTGGGCCCCGGTCCCGAAGCGCCGACGCTGGTGCGCGCGGCGGCGCGTCTTGCCGCCAGTCTGAAGGCGGACTGGATTGCCGTGTATGTCGAAACACCGGCATTGCAGCGCTTGCCCGACGCGCGCCGCGAACGCACGCTCAATGCGTTGAAGCTTGCCGCGGAACTGGGCGCGGAAACCGCCACGCTCGCCGGCACGGATGCGGTTGCCGCGCTCACCGGTTATGCGCAGGCTCGCAACGTGTCGAAGCTGGTGGCAGGTGCATCGACGCGTACCGGCATCGCACGCTGGTTGCGCCGGCCGCTTGGCGAGCGCCTCGCCGAGCAGGGAAGCCATGCCGACATCACGCTGATCGGCTTGTCGTCCGCCGGTGGCAGCGGCGAGCAGCGCCGCCTGCTCGACACGACCGCCAACGCCTGGCGCGACGCGTTGAGCGCCGCGCGCGAGCGCCGCTCGCCGCCCCGCGCATACGCGTTTGCGCTGGCAATCTGCGCGGGCATTACCGCGGTGGCAAGCCAATTGCTCGCACGTATCGATCTGACCAACCTCGTGATGCTGTACCTGCTCGGCGTGATCTTTGCCGCGGCGAAACTGGGGCGCGGGCCGGGCGTGCTGCTGTCATTCCTTAGCGTGGCCGCCTTCGACTTTTTCTTCGTGCCGCCGCGCTTGTCGTTGTCGGTGTCGGACACGCAGTATCTGCTGACGTTCTTCGGCATGTTGCTGACTTCGCTGGTGATCAGCCATCTCACCTCCAGCTTGCGGCGCGAAGCGCGGGTCGCGCGGCGCCGCGAACAGCGCACCGGTGCGATGTATGCGATGGCGCGCGAACTCGCGGCCGCGTTGACCGCCGAGCAGATTGTCGGCATAGGCAGCCGCCACGTGAGCGAGGTGTTCGGCGCGCGCGTCGCGATCCTGCTGCCCGACAGTGCGGACCGGGTCCGACAGAAGATCGAAGACGCGGACGCAGCGATCACGCTCGAAGGCGAACTGCTCGATACCGACGTCGGCCAGTGGACCTACGATCACCAGAAGCCGGCCGGGCACGGCACCGATACGCTGCCGGCGGCGGCCGCCCTCTACCTTCCACTGAAGGCGCCGATGCGCACGCGCGGCGTGCTCGCCGTCGTGTTGCGCGACGAACGCGAGCTGAGCGTGCCGGAGCAGCAACGCATGCTCGACGCGTTCGCCGCACAAATCGCGCTCGCGCTGGAACGCGTGCATTACGTGGATATCGCACGCGACGCGCTGGTCAGTATGGAATCCGAACGATTGCGCAACTCGCTACTGTCCGCGATTTCGCACGACTTGCGTACGCCGCTCACGACCATCGTGGGCTTTTCGTCGATGCTCGCGCAGTCGCGCGAGCAGGCGGGCGACGCGCGGCGCGACGATGAACTCGTGGAAGCGATCCATGAAGAAGCGCTGCGCATGACGGGCATCGTGACGAATCTGCTCGACATGGCGCGCTTGCAGGCGGGCAGCCTGCAACTGAATCGCCAATGGACGCTGCTGGAGGAAACCGTGGGCGCCGCGCTGCGCGCCTGCCGCCGCGTACTGGCCGGGCACCCGGTTCGGGTCGAACTGGCAGCCGATTTGCCGCTGCTTCATCTCGACGCCGTGCTGATGGAGCGGCTCTTCTCGAACCTTTTCGAAAACGCGGCGAAATACACGCCGCCGGGTACGCCGTTGACCATCGGCGCGCAACGCTTCGACGAGGACGGCAAGTCGTTCGTCCGCGTGAGCGTCGACGACAACGGACCCGGCCTGCCCGCCGGCATGGAAGCACGCGTGTTCGAGAAGTTCACGCGCGGCGAGAAGGAGTCGGCGAAGCCCGGCATCGGCCTCGGCCTTGCGATTTGCCGCGCGATCGTCGAGGCGCACGGCGGCAGCATAGGCGCGATCAATCGGGTATCGGCGCAAGGTGCAGGGCCGCTGGCTGCGGCGGGAGCCGGCGGCCGCGTCGAAGGCGCGCGTTTCTGGTTTACGCTGCCGGTGGACACGCCGCCCGACGTAACGCACGCTGCCGATGCGCTGGAAGAAGAATCCGCCGACAATCTGCGTCCCGACCCGCCCCCGACCGAGCCTGCCAGACCCGCCCATGAGTGACCTCAGCACCACCGTCGTTCTGATTGAAGACGAAAAGCAGATCCGCCGTTTCGTGCGCGCGGCGCTCGAAGGCGAGGGCATGGTCGTGCACGACGCCGAAACCGGCAAGCAGGGTCTCGTGGAAGCGGCCACGCGCAAGCCCGACCTCGTCATCGTCGATCTCGGCCTGCCCGACACCGACGGGCTCGACGTGATCCGCGAACTGCGCGGCTGGAGCGAATTGCCGGTGATCGTGCTGTCGGCGCGCACCCAGGAAAGCGAAAAGGTCGCGGCGCTCGACGCCGGTGCCGACGACTACCTTACCAAGCCGTTCGGCGTGTCGGAACTGCTTGCGCGGATTCGCGCGCATCTGCGGCGGCGTAATCAGGGCGGCGCGAACGAATCGCCGCAGGTGCGCTTCGGCGCGGTGAGTGTGGATCTCGCGTTGCGGCAGGTCACGCGCGACGGCGCGGCGGTGCATCTGACGCCGATCGAGTACCGGCTGCTCGCGACGCTGGTGCGCCATGCCGGCCGCGTGCTGACGCACCGGCAGCTGCTGCGCGACGTCTGGGGGCCGTCACATGTCGAGAGCCATCACTATCTGCGCATCTACATGGCGCATCTGCGCGGCAAGCTCGAGCGCGACCCCGCCCAGCCCGAGCACATTGTCACGGAGACGGGCGTGGGCTACCGGCTGGTCGGCGTCGCCTGAGCATCGCGGCGTGCGTAGCCGGGCGCAACCACGGCGGCGCCGTTATAATTACGGACCGTAAGGACGGCCTTGCGCTATTCACAAACGGGGACGGCCCCATCTGATTATGGAGCTGTTCCATGTCCTGGATTCTTCTGTTCATCGCCGGTCTGCTGGAAGTCGCCTGGGCGGCGGGCCTCAAGAGTTCCGAAGGTTTCACGCGCCTGTGGCCTTCTGTTTTCACCCTCGTCACCGCTACCGGCAGCTTTGTCCTGCTGGCCATGGCAATGCGGCACTTGCCGCTCGGCACAGCCTACGCGGTGTGGACGGGCATCGGCGCGGTCGGCGCTTTTGTGTTCGGCATCGTCATGATGGGCGAAGCGCTGACGCTCGCGCGCGTGGCAAGCGCCGCGCTGATCGTCGTCGGACTGATCGGGCTCAAACTCTCGTCCGGACACTGAGCGCGGCAGGGGCAACACGCACACGCGCCGGCTCGAGCCGGCGCGCCCCCTGGGCGCCAATTTGCGAGCCACTCTGCGTTCTGCGAATTAACGTGGCTATAATGAGATCGACACCAACCTGAAATTGCCCGCGGCCTGCTCGGCGCGGCCGGCTCGGCGCGGGTCTGACGACTTCGGTGTGGCGGCTCATTGCTGATTGGCCTCCCGGAGCGCCCGGCACGCGCGGCGAGCCTGGAGGCGGCCATGCTTGAATCACTTTCGCTTGCTGCGGGGCTCTCATGGGGCAGCGGCCTGCGCCTCTACCTGACGGTCCTGCTGGCCGGCGTATTCGAGCGCCTCGGCCTCGTCCATCTTCCCGATACGTTGTCCGCGCTGTCCTCGCCGTGGGTGATCGGCGTGGCCGCGGTGCTGACCGTCACCGAATTTCTCGCCGACAAGATTCCCGCGTTCGACTCCCTGTGGGACGCGGTTCACACGTTCATCCGCATTCCGGCCGGCGCCGTGCTTGCGGCCGGCGCGCTGGGTCACGCCGATCCGGCACTGCTGACCGTCGCCGCACTCGCGGGCGGCACGCTCGCGGGCACCGCGCATCTGACGAAAGCGGGGACCCGCGCGCTGATCAATCTGTCGCCGGAGCCGGTGTCCAATGTCGTCACCTCGACCGCTGAAGACGGCTTTGTGTTCGGCGGCATTCTGCTTGCGCTGTTCGTGCCGCTGCTGTTTCTGGTGCTGATCGTGGGCTTTCTCGTGCTCGCCGGCTGGGTGTTGCCGCGCTTGTGGCGCGGCGTGCAGGGCGGCTTTCGCGGCATGGCGACGCATATGGTGTCGCGCCTCGCGAGGAGCCGGCACGAGTGAGCGATACGGTTCGAGGTTCAACGGCGCGGGTCGCCGCACCGGCGGCGCGCCGTTTTAGCCGCGCCGATCTGCTGCGCCAGGCGCTGCGCATGACCGCGCGTGACTGGCGCGCGGGCGAGCTCACGATGCTGCTGCTTGCGCTCGTGCTTGCCGTGGCAGCGCTTTCCAGCGTCGGCTTTCTCGCTGACCGTCTGCATCAGGGGCTCGAGCGCGACGCAAGGCGCATGATTGCCGCCGACTTCATCGTGCGCGCCGATCATCCGGTGGATGCGCAGTTCGCGCGCGAGGCCGCGGCGCTGGGCCTGAACACCGCGACCACGGCTATCTTTCCCAGCATGATCAACTCGACCGGCGCGCAGCCCGTGTCGCGGCTCGCCGCGATCAAGGCGGTGTCGCCGGGGTATCCGTTGCGCGGCGCGCTGCGCATTGCGCAAGGGCCAGGCGCAGCCGATCGCGCGGCGCAGTCCATTCCGGCGCCGGGCACCGTGTGGGTCGATCAGCAACTGCTCGACGCGCTGAAAGTGCGGGTCGGCGACACGGTGAAGGTCGGCAACCGCAGCTTCACGATCGGCGCGATGATTACGCGGGAACTGGACCGCGGCTTCTCATTCGTCAACTTCTCGCCGCGTCTGATGATGCGTGCCGACGAAGTGCAGTCCACCGGCCTCATCACGTTCGGCAGCCGCGTCACGTACCGGCTGCTGGTGGCGGGCGCGGACGCGTCGGTGGCGCGCTTTGCGCAGTTCGCGCATGGCAGGGTGGATGGCGGCAAGATGCGCGGCGTCGCGCTCGAATCGTTGCAGGACGGCCAGCCGCAAGTGCGGCAAACGCTCGATCGCGCGAGTCATTTCCTGACGCTGGTGTCGCTGCTGACCGCGCTGCTTGCGGCGGTTGCCATTGCCATGGCCGCGCATCGGTATATGCGGCGGCATCTGGACGGCTGCGCGGCGATGCGCTGTCTCGGCGTCAGTCAGGCCACGTTGCGCGCACTGTTCACGCTCGAATTCGTGGGCGTGGGCGTTGCGGGCGGCCTGCTCGGCGTGGCGCTCGGGTTTCTCGGCCACCTCGCGTTGCTGACCTGGCTTGGCAGTCTGATCGACGTCGAATTGCCGTACCCGAGCGCATGGCCCGCGCTCCAGGGCGTTGCCGCGGGTCTCGTGCTGCTGCTGGGTTTCGCGTTGCCGCCACTGTTGCCGCTCACGCGCGTGCCGCCTGTGCGAGTGCTGCGCCGCGAGTGGGGGGAAGCCGGGCGCACGGCGTGGGCCGCATATGGAGTCGGCATCGTGCTGTTTGCCGCGCTGCTGATCGTTGCGGCAGGCGAACTGAAGCTCGGCGGTATTGTCGCCGGCGGTTTCGCGGGCGGGCTGCTGGTGTTCGCCTGCATCGCGCGGCTCGCGCTGTGGGCTGCGGCGCGCGTGGTGCGCAGCGAGCGCGTGAATGCGGGAATCGGCTGGCGCTACGCGTTGGCTTCGCTCGAGCGGCGCAGCGGCGCCAGCGCGTTGCAGATCACCGCGCTCGGCATTGGCCTGATGTGCCTGCTGTTGATCGCGATGACGCGCAACGATCTGGTGGCGGGCTGGCGCAAATCGACGCCGCCCGATGCGCCGAACGAATTCATCATCGACATACAGCCCGGTCAGCGCGACGCGGTTACCCGTTATCTAGGCACGCACGGCGTGCCGGGCACAGTGCTCTCGCCGATGGTGCGCGGCCGCCTCACGGCGATCAACGGCAAGGCAGTCAACGCGGATTCGTTCAAGGGCGACGACGCCAAGCGGTTGGTCGACCGCGAATTCAATCTGTCGTACACGACGCAGTTGCCGGACGACAATCGTATTTCCGCCGGCAAGTGGTACGGCGACACCGCGACCCCGCAGATTTCGATTGAAGAAGGGCTCGCGAAGCTGATCAACGTGAAGACCGGCGACGTGCTGCGTTTCGACGTGACGGGTTTGCAGATCGACGCGCCGGTCACGAGCGTGCGCAAGCTCGACTGGGGTTCGTTCAAGGTCAACTTCTTCGTGCTGATGCCGCCTGCCGCGTTGCAGGATTTCCCGGCGACCTTCATCACGAGCTTCCATTTGCCGCCGGAAGAACGCGCGACCATCGACGGTCTGATCGCTGCCTATCCGAATCTCACGGCTATCGACACAGGTCCGATTCTCGCGCAAGTGCAGCGCGTGCTGCAGCAGGTGATCGGCGCCGTGCAGTTTCTGTTCGCGTTCACGCTTGCGGCGGGCGTGCTGGTACTGTACGCGGCGCTCGCCGGCACGCGCGACGAGCGTATGCGAGAATCCGCGCTGCTGCGCGCGCTGGGCGCGTCGCACGGCCAGGTGCGCACGGTGCAGGTTGCCGAGTTCGTCGCGGTCGGCGCGCTGGCCGGGCTGATGGCCGCGGTCGGCGCGCAGATTATCGGCTGGGTGCTCGCGACCCGCGTGTTCCAGTTCTATCTGGAGTTCAACCCGTGGTTGCTGCCCGCTGGCGTCGTGGCCGGTATTGCCTGCGCCGCTGTCGGCGGCTGGCTGAGTTTGCGGCATGTGTTGTCGCGCCCCGCATTGCAGTCGCTGCGGGACGCCTGATTATTTCCGGGTTGGTGAGTGTTGATGAGCGAGATGGATGACGAGGTGTCCGCGGCGCAGCCGACGGCCTTCGAACTGGTCGGCGGCGAAGCGCGCGTGCGCGAACTGGTCGACCGTTTTTACGATCTGATGGACCTCGAAGCCGAGTTCGCCGGCATTCGCGCGTTGCATCCCGAGTCAATGGAAGGCTCGCGCGACAAGCTGTTCTGGTTTCTATGCGGTTGGCTCGGCGGTCCCGACCACTACATCAGCCGCTTTGGGCATCCGCGTTTGCGCGCGCGGCATCTGCCGTTCGCGATTGCGTCGAGCGAGCGCGACCAGTGGCTACGCTGCATGGCCTGGGCCATGGAAGACATCGGGCTTGCAGAGCCGCTCAGGGAACGCCTGCTCGGTTCGTTCTTCGAAACGGCGGACTGAATGCGCAACCGCAATGGCTGACGAAGAGGGCGCGGTGCCGGAGTGCGCGGCATCAGATCGCGGGCCGAGTGGTTCGACGTCAGTAGAGCGCACCGCTTACAGCGCGCTCCCGCCGCAAGCCCGCGAGGTGCTCGACTGCTGGTTCGGTTCGCCCGATGCTCCGGACTTTGGTCAGGCGCGCAAGCTGTGGTTTTCCGCCGACGAAGCGTTCGACGCCATGCTGCGCGAACGTTTCGGAAACCTGATCGATGCTGCGCTGGACTCTCGCCTCGACAGTTGGGCCGCCACGCCGCTCGGCGCGTTGGCGCTCGTGATCGTGCTGGACCAGTTTTCGCGCAACTGCCATCGCGATACGGCGCGCGCGTTCGCGGCGGACCGCAAGGCGTTGCAGATCGCCCAGCAGATGGTGGCGAGCGGTGCGGATCGCCGCTTGCCTGGCGTGCATCATCGGGCGTTCGCGTATCTGCCGTTCGAACACGACGAAACGCCGGCGAGCCAGCAGGAATCGCTGCGTCTTTTCAAGGCGCTCGCCGATGAGCCGGGCGGCGCTTCGTATTATCCGTTTGCCGTGAGGCACGCCGAGATCGTCGCGCGCTTCGGGCGCTTTCCGCATCGCAATGCACTGCTCGGACGGCAGTCGACGGCAGAGGAAACGGCTTTCTTGCGCGAGCCGGGATCGTCGTTCCAGTCGCGTCGGAGGAAAGGGGCCGGGGCGCGCAGGGGTTAAGAGGGCGCTGCCGGTCGATGCGCGGTGCGGGACAGTTGGCACGGCGCGGCAGGGGGGCGCGCCACTGCGTTACTCCGCTGTCGGAACAACGGGCTACTGCGCTACTGCGCCACCGGCTTACTGGGCCAACGCGCTACTGCATCACTGCACATTCACCACCGCACGTTAATCACCGCACGACGACCGCTACCGCTGCACGTCGATCAACACTCGTCGACCGGCACCGCTGCACCTCGATCACCGCACCACTGCACCCCTGCGCGCCTCCAAGTGCAGCAAAGCGCCGCGTATTGCGCGATGCCGGCGCGCGTTGCCATCACAACGATTCGTTGCGCTCACAACCACGGCCGCGCGCTCACGGACCATCGGCCGCAGCCGGCGCGGCCGTCGGCGTGCGCACGAACACGCGCAGCAGTTCGTCGTTGTCGCCGGGCCGCGCCCCGGTCCAGAAGAGCCGCCAGTCGCCTGCCGGGAGCAAGGCGTTGGTGCGGCGGCTTTCGACGATGAGCCAGGTGCAGGCCGTTGCGCGTTCGTTCGCGCCCGGCTGATGCTCGATGCCCGTGTAGTAATAGAGCATGGGCGCCTCGGATTCGCCAAGCCCGATGCTCGCCATGCAATCGCCGTCGTTCCATTCCCGATTCAGCGCGGCGCCGAGGTTTTCGAACACCGAGCGGTAGCTCTTCGCATAGTCGAGCCAGGGCAACAGCAACGTGCTGACGAGTCCCCACGCGACGATTGCCCCCGCGCACCAGCTGAGCGCGCCGCGCCACTTGCCGGTGTACTTGAAGACGGGCAGGAGCCACAGCCAGCCGAGCGTCATCAGCAGCGCGGCGGCGAGCAGGCCGGGTTTCACTGGCAACACCCAGTCGAGCGGCAGCCACCGGCCGAGCCGATGCAGCGAAGCGTGCGCAGTGACCGGACTGCTCATGATCGACCAGACGATCCATGCGAGTGCCACCGTGCTGCCGAACAGCACGCGGCTCGTCATGTCCCAGACCGTATGCAGACGCCGTGGGAGCCGCTCGACGCCTTGCATCGCGAGCAGCGCAAGCGGCGCGATGAACGGCAGGATGTAGAGCTCGCGGATCGTCGCCGATGTTTGCAGCACGGCGAAACCGACGCCCGCGAAAATGGTCGGCAACATGACGCACGGATCGCGCCAGCGCCGCCACGCACCGCCCGCGAGCGCGGCCAGCGCGAGCGGCACGGCCGGAAAACCGACGCTCAGCACCGTGCGCAGCACGAACAGCCGGCTTTCGCTTTCCGAGCCGAGTTGTGCGACCGAAAAGCCGAAGAAACGGCCGATGTTGTTGTCCCAGAGCCAGATCCTGAAGAGCGTCTCGGAGCGCAGATAAAAGCAGATCGGCCAGATCAGCGCGAACGGCGCCAGCACCAGCGCCGCAATGCCCAGGGCGGCTGCGAAGCTGCGGCTGCGACAGGCGGGATAGAGCGCAAGCGCTGCGCAGGTCGTCGCGCCGAATACCAGCGGCACAAACAGCCCCTTGGCGAGGAACGCGACGCCCACGCCTGAGCCGAACATTGCCGCGCCGCTCACAATCGCATGGCGGCGCGTGCGCGCCGCTTCGCCGGAGGGGCCGCCTCGCGCGCCATCGTCGCGAAGATGCACTAGCACCAGTTCAAAGAGCCCGCAAAAGCCAATGGCAGCGCCCGCCATGAGTGCGACGTCGGTCATCATGTCGTGGATGTGCTTGACGACGACGAGCGTGCCGCCAAACAGCGCCAACGTGCCGAGCACGCGCAGGTCGAACCAGCTGGACGCGTCCACCGCGCGGCGTGCGGCGCGGGCGGTGTAGTAGACGGTCAGGCCCGCGAACAGCGCGCTCGCGAGCCGTGCGGCGTCGTGCAACGGCAGATAGCGACCGAACATCCATGCGAGGCCCGCGGCGACCCAGTCGTAGACCGGAGGTTTTTCGACAAACGGCTGGCCCGCATTGGTGGGCACGACGAGATCGCCGGTGTCGAGCATGTGCTGGACGATGCCGAACGTGTAGGTTTCGTCCTGCTTCCAGGGATCGTGTCCCAAGGTGCCCGGCAACAGCCACGCGCACAGGATCGCCAGCGCGACGAGCCACATCAGCGGACGGACGGTGCTGAGCGCGCGCCAGCGTGCGCCGCCGCTCGGGCGATCCGCAGCCGGCAAGCCGAGGGCAGGTTGAGCGCCAGCGTTTGGTGCGGGCGGCCGTGCAGGCTTGGCGGGGCGGGTGGGCGCGGCGGCTGTGGAGGTCTGGGCGTCGGCCGCGCTTACGTTGTTCGGGCTGATCGGGCCGTTCACGCCGCTGACGCCGCTCATCCCGCTCTGGGGGGCGTCGGCTGACCGCGCCTGCTGCGCGTGATCGACGAGGCCCGTTGTCGCGGACACCGCTGTCGCGGCGCTCCCCTTGCGCCACGCTGTGGAAGACTTTTCTTGCATGAAACGATCTCTGGTCGCGGTGTGCGGCAAACCGGTTGCGCACACGATGTTCTAGCTTGCGTCACGCGAGTCCGCGCAATCGTCGCGATTGTAGTCTCCCATTATTACGGTTGATTACAGGCGCGGCGGCGCACAGATGCTGCGATTGGGCGTGCCGCGGCGATGCCTGGTATCGCACAGGGAGGCGACGGAGAGCGGGGAGAGCTGGGAGAACGCGAAGAGCCGGAAAAGCGGAAAAGCGGAAAAGCGGAAAAGCGGAAAAGCGGAAAAGCGGCGCCTGTTAAAGGCGCTGCCCGGCGGCGGGCAGCGCATAAGAACGACCGCCGCTACATGTCGAAAGAACCGCAGCGAGCCGCTAGCGTCCGCCTGCCACGTCGAGTATCGCGCCGGTCACGTACGACGCCGCGTCGCTCAACAGCCAGACGATGGTTTGTGCAACTTCGTCGGCGCTGCCGGGACGCCCTAACGGGGTCGTCGCACCAAGCTGGGCGGCGCGCTCTGGCTTGCCGCCGCTCGCGTGAATCTCGGTGTCGATGAGGCCGGGCCGCACCGCGTTGACACGCACGCCTCGCGGCCCCAGCTCTTTCGCGAGGCCGAGCGTCAGCGTGTCGATTGCGCCTTTGGAGCCTGCATAGTCGACGTATTCGTTGGGGGAGCCCAAGCGCGCCGCCGCGGAGGACACATTGACGATCACGCCGCCTGCGCCGCCCCGATCCGTCGACATGCGCCGCGCGGCTTCGCGCGCGCACAGATAGGCGCCGAGCACGTTCACATCGAATATGCGCGTGAGGCGCGCGAGGTCCATGTCGGCAAGCGGCATGGACGGCGCAACGATGCCCGCGTTGTTGACGAGCGCGTCGACCCGCCCAAACGCTCGTGTGACCGCATCGAACATGGCGACTACGTCGGCTTCTTTCGCGACGTCGCCGGCAACCGGCAGCGCCCGCCCGCCGGCACGCTCGACTTCGGCGACGGTTTGTTCGGCAGCGCGAAGGTTTTGCGCGTAGTTCACGCCCACCGACCAGCCGCGCTCGCCGAGCAGGCGCGCGGTCGCGCGGCCTATGCCGCGGCTGCCGCCGGTGATCAGAACGGTTTGAGTCATCGCAGCCTCGACTGGCAAGTAGTTAAGCGTCAGGTTCCAACGGAAAACGAAAGGGAAACGCGGTCATTCGGCGGCAGGGACCGCAGCAAGCCCAACCGCGACAACGGCAGAGGCCACAGCAATTGCATCCGCGACAACGGCAGACGCCGCAGCTACCGCATCTGCAACCACGGCCGCCGGTGCAACGGCGACCCCGACCTGAAGTCCATCCTCTACAACAGCAGACGCGGCAACTACCGCATCCGCAACCACGGCCGCCGGTGCGATAGCGCCCCCGGCCTGAAGTCCACCCTCAACAACGGCGTCGAGTCCACGCCGCAACCCAAGCGCGAATCAAACGGCATCGCGCTTGATGGCCCATTTGTCGGCGGCGGGCGGCTGATAGCGTTGCAGCTTGCCGATCAACGCAGCGGGATCGGCGTCCATCTGCAGAATGTCTAGATACGTTTGCCGCATGAAGCCTTCTTCCACCGTGTGCTGCAACAGCTTGATCAACGGATCGTAAAAGCCGTCGATGTTCAGTAGTGCAACAGGTTTCTGATGGTAGCCGAGCTGCGCCCACGTGTAGACCTCGAAGAACTCTTCGAGCGTGCCGGCGCCGCCAGGCATTGCGACGAACGCGTCGGACAGATCGGCCATCATCTTCTTGCGATGATGCATGTCCGGCACCACGTGCAGCTCCGTCAAGCCGTTATGGCCGACTTCCTTGTTCACGAGCAGCTCCGGAATCACGCCGATCGCGCGGCCGCCTTCGGCCATCACTGTGTCGGCGATCACGCCCATCAGTCCGACCTTGCCGCCGCCGTAGACGAGCGCGAGATCGGCCTCGACGAGCGCGCGTCCGAACGCGCGCGCGGCCTCGGCATACAGGGGTTTGGCTCCGTTCGCGGAGCCGCAGTACACACACACCGACTTCATGAAAAACGTCCTATTCGTTGCGGGGCGCGCCGCCTTCCTTGGGCGGGAGATAGTCGTAGAACTCGCGTTTTTGCAGCTTGCCCGACACGAGATCGTCGAAAATCTGCCGTGAGCGGCCGCGCAGGTAAGGCGCCATCAACGACACGATCTGCACGCTCACCTGATGCAGCTCCGCGCGAATCGCCTCCTGCTCGTTGTATTTGCGCGGATTCATCACGAACTGATACGACAGCCAGTACGTTGCGATCACACCGATATTCGTCGCGATCACCTGCAACTCGCCAGGCGTCGCCACCATTTCGCCGTCCGCGACGAGCTGGTCGCAAAATTGGCTCGCAAAGCGCACCTTGTGGCTGATGATCTGCTTGAAGTGGGTCTCGAGCGTGCGGTTGCGCGCGAGCAGGTCGTTCAGGTCGCGATACAGGAAACGATAGCGCCACGTGAAATCGACCATGTACTGCAGATACGACCACATTTCGTCGATGGTCGCGCGGTGGTCGTCCGGAAAACGCAGACGCTTTTCGATCTCCTGCTCGAACTGGCTGAAGATGCTGTTGATGATGTCGTCTTTGTTGCGGAAGTGGTAGTACAGGTTGCCTGGACTGATTTCCATTTCCTCGGCGATGGTCGTCGTCGTGACGTTCGGCTCGCCGATTTCGTTGAATAGTTTCAACGACAGTTCGAGTATCCGTTCGCGGGTGCGGCGGGGAGGTTTGGCTTCCATGTCGTCCGGCCCTGGTTACGCCGGGTTGGGCGCGCGGCGGCGTGCCGCTGCTTTTTCGGTCCACCCGGACGCGGTTGCTATTTTGAGACTGCCGGACGATTATAAACCGAGCGTGCTAATTTCAAGCGGACACTCAGGGTTTTCATTGTTCGCGACGACCACGCGCGTTAATGCGCGGGACTTGCAGCCGCCGGCGGCGCATGTCGCCCTGGCAGCGTTCACAGCCACGCGGTTACCCAATGCACCACCAGCGGGCCGACAATCAGCACCCACGTCATCAGGCACATGCCGAGCGCGACCATTACCGCGGCACTGCCCAGGTCTTTCGCGCGGCGCGACAGCTCGTGCCGTTCGAGCGAAATACGGTCGATGGCGGCTTCCACGCTTGAATTCAGCAACTCGACGATCAGCACGAGCAGCACCGAGCCGAGCAGCAACACCCGCGCCACCGGCTCGACGGGAACCAGCATGCCGCAGGGCACCAGAATCGCCGCAAGCGTCAGTTCCTGACGGAACGCGCTCTCCTCACGGATCGCGACGCGAAAGCCCGCGAGCGAGTTCTTCATCGCGTGCCAGGCTCGTGTGAGACCGCGATTGCCCTTGTACGGGTTGAAGGGCAGCGGCGCGAGCGGATCGTCGGGGCTGAGCGGTTCGTGCGAGGTTTCGTGCGATGCTTCCCGCGACCCCGGCGCGCCGCCATCCGCGCGAAGCTGGCCTGGTTGGCCCACGCCGCTGGGGTTGTGCCGGCCATTGCGGCCCTGCGCGCCGTGATGGTCCAGCGCACGCGTATCGCTCACGTCGTCGAACGGATCGGCGCTCGCGCTATCGCGGTCATCGTGCTCGCTGCGTTCGCTGGATTCGCTGCGTTCGTCGCGATGAGCGTCGCCTGGGTGGACGGCGTGCAGAACGCCGTTGGACGACGCGCGGCTCGCGGGGGAGGATCGGCGTTGCATGGGCAGCCCGGCGCGCCGCGTCACGCGGCCGCGCTTTCCTCGCGATACGAAGCGCGCGGCAACGGCTTCAGATGCGCGGCGAATTGCTCGGAGGCCGCCGCCCAGGAAAAGCGCTCGGCCCACGCCCGTGCATGCGCGCGGTCGATCTTGAGCGCTTCGAGGCACGCCTCGCGCAGGTCTTCGTTCATCGCGCCGGCACCGCCGTCGCCCAGCACGTCGATCGGGCCGGTGACCGGATAGGCCGCCACCGGCGTGCCGCAGGCGAGCGCCTCGAGGAGCACGAGGCCGAACGTGTCCGTACGGCTCGGGAACACGAACACGTCCGCTGCCGCGTAGACCTGGGCGAGTTCAGCCTGCGTGAGCACGCCAAGGTAGTTCGCTTGCGGGTAGCGCGATTTCAGTTCGGCGAGTGCCGGGCCTTCGCCCGCAACCCATTTCGAGCCGGGCAAATCGAGCTTCAGGAAAGCCTCGACGTTCTTCTCGACAGCCACGCGTCCCACGTACAGAAAAATCGGCCGCGCGGTGTTGAGCACTTTCGAATCCATCGGGTGAAAGATGTCGAGATCCACGCCGCGCGTCCACAGCACGACGTTCGTGAAACCGTACTTTTCGAGGTCGCTTTTCACCACCGGCGTCGGCGCCATCACCGCGAGCGACGGCTTGTGGAACCAGTGCAGGAACCTGTAGGTCGCCGCGAGCGGAATGCCGAAGCGCGCCTGCACATACTCGGGAAAGCGCGTGTGATAGGCCGTGGTGAACGGCAGCTTGTGCTGGATCGCGTAGGCACGGGCGGCCATGCCGAGCGGGCCTTCTGTGGCGATATGCAAGGCGTCGGGTTCGAACGCGTCGATGCGCTCGCGCAGCTTGCGGCGCGGCAGCAGCGACAGGCGGATTTCAGGGTAGGTCGGGCAGGGGATCGTCCGGAATTCGAGCGGTGTTAGCAGATCGACGCGGTGGCCGAGTTCGGTGAGCTCGCGTGTGGTGTTCTTGAGCGTGCGCACGACGCCGTTGACCTGCGGTTCCCATGCGTCGGTGACGATCATGATCTTCATCGATTCGTTCCTCGATTGTGTGCCCGGTCCGGACCAAAGCAGTTGAGAAGGGTTACGCGGTTGCCCGGGCCTTCTGCACGCCCGCTTGCGGAGCGCGCATCACGGTCCAGTAGATCACCTTGAGCTCGCCCTCATACGTTTCGACGAGTGCCGACAGGCTTTCTACCCAGTCGCCGTCGTTGCAATACAGCACGCCGTCTATGTCGCGTATCTCGGCTTTGTGAATGTGCCCGCACACCACGCCGTCGCAGCCGCGGCGGCGCGCTTCGTCGGTCATTACACGTTCGAACGACGAGATGAAGTTCACCGCGTTCTTCACCTGATGCTTCAGGTACTGCGACAGCGACCAGTACGGAAAGCCGAGCCGGCTGCGGATGCGGTTGAACCAGCGATTCAGGATCAGGATCATCGTGTAGAGCGTGTCGCCGAGATACGCGAGCCATTTCGCGTGCTGGATCACGCCGTCGAACAGATCGCCGTGCACGATCCACAGGCGCTTGCCGGCGAGCGTCGTGTGAAACGCCTCGCCGCGCACGTGAATGTCGCCGAACGCAAGGTCGCAGAACTGGCGCGCGGCTTCGTCGTGATTGCCTGGCACGTAGACGACCTGGGTGCCCTTGCGCGCTTTGCGCAGCACCTTCTGCACCACGTCGTTGTGCGCCTGGGGCCAGTACCAGCCCTTCTTCAACTGCCAGCCGTCGATGATGTCGCCGACGAGATACAGGTACTCCGACTCGTTGTGGCGCAGGAAATCGAGCAGATACGGCGCCTGGCAGCCGCTCGAGCCGAGATGGATGTCCGACAGCCAGATCGTGCGGTAGCGATGCGGCTCCGCATGGTCTTCGTCGTGCTGAGGCGTGGGCGTGTCGAGCTGCTGCGGCGTGGCCGGCAGCGGCAAACCGTGGGTCGGGCTAGGGCCGGGGCGAAACGCGACGGGGTCGACGCTCGGGCCGGTCTGGCGGAACAGGGAAGTCGCGGACGTTCTGGAGTCCATGGCTCACGCGTCGAGTTGCAGTGCCCGTATTGGGCCTACGGCGCGTGACTGTGCCATGACAGTCACGAGAACTTCTTATTACGGCGGTGAAGCGGCGGATTGGTGCGGCGGTCGAACCGCGAGGTGTCGGAG
>NZ_JAEUAV010000025.1 GCF_019511605.1 Paraburkholderia phenoliruptrix
CCAGCGTGACCTTGCTCTTCGTCGTGTCGTCATACGCGACGAATGCGTTGGTCACGACGCCGCTACTGTTGAACGTGCCGCCCATTGCCTGGAGCTGCGCAACGTTGACTGCGTCGTTCGTCGAGATGCCGTTCGCAACGTTCGTTAGCGTGACGGCCCTGGTCGTACCCGCGCCGCCCAGCGTGACCTTGCTCTTCGTCGTGTCGTCATACGCGACGAATGCGTTGGTCACGACGCCGCTACTGTTGAACGTGCCGCCCATCGCCTGGAGCTGGGCAACGTTGACTGCGTCGTTCGTCGCGATACCGTTCGCGACGTTGGTCAGCGTGACCGCCTTGGTCGTGCCCGCGCCGCCCAGCGTGACCTTGCTCTTCGTCGTGTCGTCGTATGCGACGAATGCGTTGGTCGCCACGCCACTGCTGTTAAACGTGCCGCCCATGGCCTGCAATTGCGCGACGTTGACTGCGTCGCTGGCCGCGACGCCATTAGCCAAGTTGGTCAGCGTGACCGGCGCTGGCGTGCCGGCAAGACCACCGAGCGTCACCTTGTTGTGTGCCGACGAGTCATACTGAACCGCGTTTGCCGAGCCGCTCGCCGTTGCAGCCGTGATAGCGGAACCCACGTCGGAATACGTCTGGCCGCCAATCGTGAACGAAGGCATTTTGACGGTGCCGTCAGCGTTCACTCCCGCGCCGCCGCCGATCATGCTGGTAACGCCGGTCAGCTGGTTGATATTCACCGCATCTGTACCGAGCGTACCCGCTGCTACGTTCACCACCTGGCGTTGTGCCGTTGCACTGCCAACTGAGACCGTGTTCGCACGGTCTGCAACGGAGCCACTACCCAGGGCGACGGCATTGCTTGTGCTGGCCGTAGCGCCATAGCCCAGAGCCACTGCATTCGCCTGGTTGGCCATTGCATTCGCGCCCAGAGCCATGGCGTTCAGGCCTGTTGTTGTCACCACGGCGTTGCCGCCCATCGCCAACGCGTTGGACGCATTAGCCATGCTGGTGGAGCCCAGCGACAGCGCGTTGGCGCCCTGTGCGGCCGCGTTGTAGCCGATTGCAACGGCGTTCGTGGCAGCATTGCTCGTGGTCGCGCCCGCGCCGATTACGGTTGTGTCCAGAGCCAGCGCAGCTGCTCCGCTACCTACGGCGGTAGAACCTGCCAACGCGGTGCCGGCGCCTGCACCGACTGCAAGGGAGCCCTGACCCAGCGCCGTAGCCGTCGGACCAATCGCCATTGCATCCAACGAGTTGTCAGTACTCGTTGACGTGCCTGCCGTAACGTTCGAACTCACCGCGATGTAGGCAGTGACTGGAGTGGCACCGAGCGTAGTTGCGCCCAGTAGCATGGATTTGAGGCCGGTCGACTGAGTAATCTGTTGCGACAGCGCAGCCTGAACAGCCGACAACTGGCTGTATGTGACAGCGTCAGTTCCTGAGATGCCGTTCGCCACATTCATGATGCGGCGTTCCGCACCCACGTCGCCTACAGAAACAGTATTCGCCACCGTGACGCGAGAGTTAGCGCCCAGCGCCACGGAGTTGGCAAACTGTGAACGCGCGCCGGAACCGATAGCGACGGAGCTGGCCCCGCTCGAGTATGCGGCGCCGCCGATCGCGACCGACTCCGAGCCCGTGGCGATAGCCGACGACGCTGCCGATACGACCTTGATGTACTTGGACGAATTGGCGACGTCATTGCTCAGGCCGCTGATAGCGGTGTCGACCCCGCTGAGTGCGGAGCCCACGTCGTTGTACGTACTGCCCTGCACGATGTACGCCGGGTTGGTGACAGCACCCGTTGCGCTCACGCTCGAGCCACCGCCCAGCGCATTGGCGACACTGCTGGCGGTGCCATACAGTTGTGCCCCGTTCACCGCGTCCTTGCTGGTCGAATTGACCTGCCCAACTGCCACGTTGGTGAGGCCGACCGCTGCCGTGGCCTGCGCGCCGCCAAGCGTCAGCTGGTTATGCGCGGACGAGTCGTAGATCACTGCGTCCGGCGAACCGCCGCCCGCAACGGCTGCAATCGCGGCGTTCATCTGGCCGAGGTTCACTGCGTCGTTAGACTGAGTACCTGCGGCGACGTTGATGATCTGGCGCGGTGCTGTGGTCGAGCCGACGGACACGCTATTCGCGCGGTCAGCCACCGAATTCGAGCCCAACGCCACCGAGTTGTTCGCCGATGCAATCGCCAGGGCGCCGATGGCGACCGAGTCCGTGCCGTCTGCTGACCCGTCTCCCAGCGTCGAATTTGTATGGAAGTACTTGACGCCGTGGTTGTAGATATTGATGATCGCCCCGCTCAGGTTATTCCCGAGCGAATTGATCGTCTGGTTCGTCTGAAACAGCTGGCCGCCGTTGACCGCGTCCGTGCTGTTGGCCGACGAGATATCGCCGGGCGCGACGTTCGTCAGCTTGACCGCTGCCGTGTGTGCCGTGCCGCCGAGCGTCACGATGTCACGCGCCGACGAATCGTACGTCACGATCAGCGGATTGCCCGCAATACCGTTGTTGACGAAGTTGTTGACCACATTGGTCACATTGGCCAGATTGTTCGCGACGTTAGCCACGTTGTTAGCAACGTTCGCCACGTTCTGGTTCGTCTGGAACAGCTGCCCACCGTTGACTGCGTCTGTGCTCCACGTCGAACTGATGTCGCCAGCAGTCAGATTCGTGATCTTGGTACCGCTCGTACCCTTGAGTGTGATCAGGTTCGACAAGGAGCTGTCGTAGGTGACGGCATTCTGAACTGTGCCGCCACCGCCGCCACCGCTCACGCTGGCGATTGCGGCATTCAACTGGTTCACGTTGACCGCATCGGTGCCCGCTGCGCCGGCGGTCACGTTAGTAATTTGCCGTGTGTACTGCGATTTGCCGTCCGAAGACAGATAGCCGACTGACACGGCGTCGCTGCGGCTCGCCACAGAGCCCGCGCCCAACGCAACGGAGTTCGACGCCAATGCCACAGCATTCGCACCGTATGCGCTCGAATTGGCGCCGGCGGCCAGTGAGTACGGGCCGGATGCCACCGAGCTGGAGCCGGTTGCACGCGCGCTGCTAGCCGTTTCCGTCGAAGGCGAATTCGCCTGGAAATAGCGCGTGTACTGGTAAAGCTGCCCGCCGTTGACGGCGTCGGAGCTGCCGAGCGAGACGTCACCAGCTCCCAGTTGGGTGATCTTGTTGCCGGTCATGTTCACGGTGTTGAGCATGTAGATTCCGCTCAATGCCGCGAGTTCGAGGTGGCCATCGGCGTAGCCTGCCACACGCGCGGTAATCGCCCCGTCGGTATAGCCGTTCGCACCGTTGTCTGTTGCGCCGTTGTTCAACGAGAACGACATGCCGTCGTTGAGGTTGCAGACCATGCTCTGCACTGCGCTCGACACCGGCCCCCACGCGGAGCCCATGGCGTTCATTCCCAACTGTCCGGGACACAACTCCAAACCACCATTACCTGTCACCGCCTGGGCCGCCGCCATGCCGGGGGCCATCGACATGCCCATTGCACCGATTGCCATGGCGATTGGCATGAAAGCAGTCTTCAACGAGGTTGCCGGGCGGCTCTGCGCACCGGCGTCCGACGAGATAGTGGAAGACGAAGCTGTCGCACGACCACGCGTCTTCGCGGTCTCGGGCGCAGCCACCCATGTTCCGGATACGTCATTCCAGACGCTGATATACGACTTATTCATAAATTCCCTAAATAGAGGGCAAGCCCCGCTTGCAGTTCGATTTGAGAAACCGTGCGCACACGCTCCCCGCACAAAAAACCGACCGGCACGTTTAAAGCTCGATCCAAAGTTTTCACGCATCGCGAATCTAACTGGGGGATGTATCTCTAAAAATCAGGAAACAGGAAAAACAAGTCGGAATTTTCCGCACATACGCAAGATAAATCGCAGCTATAGAAACAATGCGTTACCAGTGCGACAGTGGGCCTATTGACCATAAAGACGACCTTCGTCTTTCCGCGCGCTTGCATCAAGCAGTCGGGTGCTGATGCCGGCATGCAGCCTCCTCTTCGGGGTTGCGCAACCGCATCTGGCGAAAAAGGACACAAACTAGCCGGCGTATGCGGACGACATCCGATACAGGAATTGCAATGCCGAAATTGGGAAATTTCGCCGATCCATATGCCGCGTAGCTTCTTATACTTCTGCGCGACACCGTTGCTGATATTTATTAGGCAAGAACATTCCTAGTTTTACATTTATATCTAGGACAACACAGCTTGCACAGCCGTGTCTGAGCACTTCCAATCCTCTTTAAGAGAAATCATGAAAATCGCACAAATCCGTCGCAAAAATAAGCAACTCGGTCAGGGCATGACGGAGTACATCATTATTGTCGCTTTGATTGCTGTGTCGGCAATCGGCGTGTATTCGCTGTTCGGTCAGACACTGCGTAACCAGACCGCCGGCCTCGCCGTCGAAATGTCCGGTCAGAACGCCCAGAGCAATATCACGACGGCGCAAACCAACGCCAACACGGCGACAACCAACGCCAACAAGACCAAGAACATGGGTACGTATAACGACGCTAACAACGTCGGCAACTAATCGACTCCGGTTAGCGATAGCCATCATGCAAAGCTCTGCCCGCAAGGGCAGGGCCAGGGTCGCCGGCGCTAGCGGGCAGGCGCTGGTCCCTGCTCTGATTTTTCTACTGGTCGGCTGCATCGGCCTGTTTGTGGCGTTCAACTCGTTCCAGATGACGAGCGCCAAAATCAAACTGCAAAACACTGCCGACGCGGCAGCGTACAGCGCCGCCGTGCTGCAGGCGCGTGACTACAATTTTTCTGCTTATACGAACCGCGCGGCAATTGCGAATCAGGTCACCGCCGCGCAGATAGTCGCGCTGAAATCGTGGATCGACGAACTGGACGCGACCTACTCGCTGTCCGACCTCGACAACATGGTCAACGCACTTGCAGACCATCCAGCGCAATGGACTATCCCCAAGCAGATCGGCAAGGCCGACATTGCACCGGTGCGCGCCACCCTGGACGCGCTGCTGCCCACTGTTGCCAGCAAAATCGGCGTGCTCAATCGCGCGCTCAGCGACGCCCAGGCGAACTATCACGCAGCTGTGTTTGCTGCTGTGCCCGACACCGCCGAGGCCGTCGCACAACTGAACCAGCCCGACACTCACGTCACCGCCGGCTACTTCACGAGCGCGCGCAATGCTGCGCAACTGGCGGCGTGGAACTCGTACACGGCGACCATCACACCTGCGGGCACGGTCGGGCAGGACGACTTCGCCGACGTGGTCACGAATCCCGCCACGCTCGACCGGTTCGTCAAGAATCGCGACTCATTGCGCAGCGTCGCGCCCAATTTCCAGCAATTGAACGACAGCGCCAACATGATCTGCGGACAGGGCAGCTCTTTCACCATCTACGTGACACACGACGGCGGCACCCAGTTGCGCAACGATAAAAAGGGCTGGCAGTCCATAGACGCAAGCACGGCGCACCTGCGCATCAGTTGCATTGGGCCGATCGAAGCGGAAGCCGGCTACGGCGGCAGCGCCAACGGCAACGTCACGAGCTACATGACCCACCCGCCGTTTGCTGCGTGGCAGGACTGGGAGGGCTATGGCGGATATTTCAACTTCGGCTATACGGGCAGCTCGACGCCTGGCTGGCAAGTGCCGGACGCTATGGCGGAACAGTTCCGCGCGGGGCCCGGGCCTTCGCTGGACCCCGTCAACGGCGGCCTGCTGCCTTATCAGGAAGTGAATGGACAGCAGCTCTCCGCCAAGGCACCGCGCATCACTATCGAAGTCACGCGCGGCAGCGACACGCTCGTCAAAACCGTGGGCCTGCAGGGTGGCGGACGAATGCAACTGGATAGCGGTGCAGCAGGCGGTGCGATGCGCGCACTGTCGAGCGCGAACGCCTACTTTGCGCGCCCCGATGAGACGCCTTTCGGCAGTTCGATCTTGGGCGGCCTCGTGCACGCGGACCAATGGGCGCGCGCCGACCATGAAACCGAGTACCCGAGCCTCTTCAGCCCGTACTGGCAAGCAGCGCTGGCACCGGTCGACGCGAGCGAGCGCGCGGCGGCTCAGGCAAACCAGATTCCGGTAGACCTTCAGGCGCAACGATGATGAAACGAACACCCGCTAGAAATGCGCCGCAATCCGGCCAGGCGATGGTCGAATTCCTCGTCGCCATGATTTCCGTCATGAGCGTGCTGATGCTCGCGGTGATCATGCTTGCCAAGTTCAACGACGTTCGTAACCGTACGCTGATGGGCTCGCGCTATGCTGCGTGGGAGCGTACGGTCTGGACCGACAATGACCCAAGCAAGAATCTCGCCGCAGATGCCAGCACCACCGAGGGCTGGTCGAACAGCTACGGCGCCGCGGCACTCGCCGTAGGCAAGACCGACTCGGACATCAAGGGCGAAGTCCTGGAGCGCATCATGGCTGGCGACGGCGCGCCCGTTTCAGGCACAGATCGCCAGCAGAGCGAGCTAGCCGCGACACAGCCAGCCATGTGGCACGACTATGGCGGCGACGCTCTGCTGGCCTCCGCTTCGGACGTTCAGCTCAGCACAGGCACTGCGGACGACCCCGCGAGCAGTCAGACGGTCTCAGCCCTGGCCACGTGGCAGATTCCAACTGCGACCGGTACCCCCTTCACGGCGCACTTCGCCCTGCCCACGCGCACGCTGCGAGCCGGCACGGTCAGCGTGGCCATCGCTCAGGACAGCAGCGTGCTCAAGCGCTTGTGGCCGAAAGACAATCAATCGCCCGCATTCAGCGGCCTCACCTTCTCGGATACCAACGTGCTCATGACCAACACGTGGGTGCCGGACGGCTCGAACAGCAATCGCGCGCTGTTCAGTCAGGCGGTTCCGGCAGCCAACGTCACGCTGGTGCCGCCCAACGGCTATCAGTCCTTGCAGAAGTACGCACCGGAGATTTCCACACTCCAGTTCGGCCGCATTCAGCAGGACGTCGTCCCGCCCAACCGCTTGAGCCAATGAGATTGATTACTCACTTTGCGCGCGGCGCTGCCGCCGCGTGTGCGCTTATTGCCGGCCTCGCGGTCGCGGGCAACGCATGTGACAAGACTCCGGTTCGGCCGCGAAGCGTGGAAGCCATCGGGCGCGACATGATCGTGAACGGCGTGCCGACTTCGGTGGTCGGTATGCAATTCGACGGCACGGTCGACGATGTATCCAAGGCTTTCCGCGACTTCTGGTCCACCGAAAACGCACCGGCGAAAGGCCGGAGCACCGCATCCGGCCTCATGCTGAGCGCAATCGACGGCGACTGTTTCTACCTGCTGAGTCTGCCGCCGCAACGTGACGGCGCCCACACTCGCGGGCTGATGAGCGTGGTCCGCCTTGGTGCGGACAAGGCGGAGCATCGCATTGCGGACTCGGCAATCCCGCTGCCGGAAGAAAGCAAGGTTCTCTCCGACGTGGAGAGCCACGATGGCGCTCAGGCCGGACGCACGTGGCTGCTCGATCTGCCCGGCGAAGCCCGCTGGAACGCGCAGCGATACCGCAACCGCCTCACGTTGCAGGGCTGGGTGAACGTGGGCCGCGAGCCCGACTATCTATCGGCCGGCACGCGAGTCATGCAAGGCAAAGCGTTCGCGATGCAACGCGGAAAAGACAGCCTAGACGCCAGTTTTTCAGACCGCGACGGACGAACCGTCGCGGTCATCAATGCAACCAGGAACCGTTGAGATGCACCAACGCTTTGATTTTATCGCGCGGCCTCGCCGACAGCGCGGCCAGGCCTATGCGGAATACCTTGTGGTGACGGCCGCCCTGATCGGCGTCCTTCTCGTGGCCACTGGCGACACCGCCTCGCCGCTCGCGTCGCTCGTCTCGAGTTTCAAGTCGCTTTTTAGCGCCTACAGCTTCACCCTCTCGCTTCCCTGACCGGCAACGGTCGTTTGGTCATGCTTAAGAAAATTAAAATCCGTTCGCTTTTGTCGAACTCGTGGGTACTGTTGTTCGCCGCCGTGTGCGTTGCAGGCGGCCTGACGTTTCTCCTCTACAAATATCTCAATGAGCGTGAAACGAGGCTAAAGCAGGAAATGGCCGCGAACAAGGTGCATGCCGCCGTCCAGGTGGTGGTGCCCGCACGCGACCTGCCGGCCGGCACGCCGTTGTCGAGCAGCGATTTCGTCTCGCGCGAAATCCAGGGCGACCTCGTCTACGACGACATGATCCGTCCGGACAATTTCGAGCAGTACCGCACGTCTCACCTCGTAAAGCCGGTGCGCCGCGGACTGCCCTTGCGCGCCGCCGACATCGACGCACTGCGCGGCCGTGACTTTTCCGACATTCTGCCGGCGGGACAGCGCGCCGTGACGGTAGAGATCGACACGGTCAACTCCACTGCGTTGCTGGTGCGCCCGGGCAATCGTGTCGACGTGTACTGGATCGGCAAAGCCTTCCATCAGGACCGCACATCCGACGACCAGAGAGTTGCGCAACTCATTATGCCTAACGTGCTGGTGCTGGCCACCGGGCAGGACTTGCGCCCGCGCGACGCGGGCGAGGCGAGCGAGCAGGACCAGGCGAATGCGAACAGCAGCGCAATGAGCCGGCAGCAGGGCATGGGCTACACGACCGTGACGCTTCAGGTGCCCGCGGAAGACGCGGGGCGCATTGCCCTCGCGCAGAAGATCGGCGGCTTGCGCCTGATCTTGCGCAACGCGGACGACAAGGCCAGCGGCGGCCCCGTGTTGACCGAAGAGCAGGACGTGTTCGCGGACCCGGCCTCTTTCAGCGGCTCGGGCGGCAAGAAGTCGGGCGCGAAGGCGCCTGTGGTCGAAGTCATCTCGGGTGGCGGCGCGGCCAGCGCCAACATTGTTCCGAGCATGCAGTCCGACTCGTCGCGCGAAACCTCGACGTCTGCCAATGCGCCGTCTGTCGCGGTTGCACCCGCCTCTGTTTCGCCACAGCGCCAACCAAGCGTCTACGAGCAGGCCAACGCCATCGCCCAACAACTGCAGAAGAGCGTTGCGCCCAGCGCGTCTCAGCAGAACTAGAGCATCGAGCACAGGTTTCAACCAATGAAAGTCAAAAACAATGCGGTGCGATTGCGCCGTCGAGTCCTGCCGTCCGTGCTGGTCGGCGTATTGTTGTGCGAAGCCGCACCGCTCACGCTCGCTCAGAGCATCTCCTCGCCGGCAGCAGACGACGCATCGGCGGCGAGCCGTGTGCTGGAAATGTTCCGCGGCGAAGTGCGGATTCTGCGTGTGCCCGGCACCATCAAACGCATCGCGATAGGTAACGGCAAGCTGATTACCGCGAATGTGGTCGACGGCAACCTCATGCTGCTCGGCGAGCAGGACGGCATGACGTCGCTCGTGGTGTGGAACGAGAAAGGCATCGCCCTTCAGACCACCGTGCGCATCGCGAAGTCTGAAGTCAACGCGTCACTGCAGCAGTTGCGCGCAGTGCTGAAGTCGGTATCCGGACTTCGCATCGACGCGATCGGCTCGAACATCGTGCTGTCGGGCGTCATCCACCGCGACATGGTGGCGGTCGTCAAATCGGCGACCCAGGACATGAAGAACGTAGTCGACACAACCACCGTCGACGAGGGGGAAGCACTCAGAAAGACCGTGCACTTCAAGGTGCAGATCATGGAAGTGACACGCAATGCCCAAAGGAACCTGGGTATTGCGTGGGACAGCGCCTTCCGTGGACCGCAGATAGGTGGCGCTGCGAGCGTTGCGACAGGCGCAGCAAAGGCTGTCACGGCGGGTACGAGCTACTTTCTTGCGGGCATTGCGTCGAACATCAGTTCGCAAATCAACTTCGCCGTGAACAATGGCGATGCGTTCATTCTTGCCGCGCCCGAACTGAACACGCGCAGCGGCGGCACCGCCAGCTTCCTCGCCGGTGGACAGGTGCCGATACCGCAGTCAGGCGCGCTCGGCACCACGAACGTCATGTACAAGGACTATGGCGTCAAGCTGAGCATCAATCCGGTCGTCGACGCGAACGGCATCATCTCGGCGCATCTGACCACCGAGATCAGCCAGATCGACCCAACGGTGAGCTACGGTGGTCTGCCCGGCTTTCTCACGCGCAGCACGAGTTCGGACATTTCCATGCGCACCGGCGAGACGCTCGCCATTTCCGGCCTGATCAGCGCGGACGCAGTCAACGACAGCGACGGCATGCCGTTCCTTGGCCAGATACCTGTCATCGGTCAGCTGTTCCGTTCGGACAGTTTCCGCGCGAAGAAAAGCGATCTGGTGATTTTCGTGACGCCGCTCATTTCCGATCCAGAACTCGCACCCAACTCGGATCTGCTGGCGCGTGCCGATCGCATCGACAGTGAGTACGTCAAAAAGTTTGGCAATCCCGAGCCGCTCGTTGCCGACGAGGAAAAGGCGGCTCACATCAATGCAGCGCATCAGCCGATTCAGCCCACGCCCGCATTGCTGCCGGGACCTATCCGCAGCACGCCGCCACTTGCGCCTGCGGCCGAAGGAGCGCGGACATCCGATGTCGAGCAGGTGGCCGCTGAAGGTGTGTCACAAGCACCGCAACTGCGTGCGTCTTTCGCGGCGGTCGGACACGACGCGGCGACTTTGCCTTCCTCTCCGATGGTCCCGCAGGCGCAGCCGCAAACGCAAGCTCGGCAGCAAGCGCTAACGCAAGCGCAGACAGGGTCGCAACGGGAGCAGCAACAGCAAGTACAGCGTGCATCGGGATTGAAGCCCCAGACGCAAGCACAGCCGCAGACACAACCGCAAACTCCACCGCCCTCGGCAAGCACTCCACCCGAGGGCGTCGCCGAGGCCCTGCGCATGCTGAACGCCGCGGGTCAGCCGTCAACCGCGCCGAGCGCCGCGCCGGACGCCGCGCTCTCCACCACAAACGGCAAAGTGCCGCCGCAGCAGCTCGGCGTCCTCGGCAGCGCGCCGAATTGAACACGCCCTGCGGAGAATCGCCATGCTCAATCTTCAGATACACACGCGAAACGCGCCGGTGCGCGCGCTGCAAGTCGAACACGGTTGCACGATCGGCAAGGACGCGAGTTGCGACATCAGCGTCAAGGGTCTTCTGATCGGAAAATTGCAGGCGCGCATCGTGCGCGAGAACAACGCCTATTACATCGAGGACCAGGGCGGCATTGCGGCAACGCTGGTCAACGGCTCGCCGATCACACGCTATGGGCCGTTGACTGAAGCTGACCAGATCGAGATCGGCATGACGACGATCAGAATCGTTCGCGCCGAAGCCAATGAGCATTCCGTTAGGCCGAGTCATCATTCGGCACACGCGCGCTCGGTGCACACTTCGCCGTCGGTGCACCCGGCGGAATCCGCACCCGTCGCGCCGTACTCGGCACAGCGCCCCGCCGAACCAGAATGGCGAGCGGAGCCGCAGCGCTCTGTCGAAACAGGCGCGGCTGCACCGCATCCGCGGCCGCTTTCTCAAGCCCCGACTGCTTATGCCGCACGAGAGCAAACCGCGCGTCGCGAACAGCAGGCAGACACAGCGCCGCCAGGCACGTTGTCCAGTTCAGCACCCGCCGGCAAGACGACCGCCGAACCGTTGACCATCGCACCGATCAACAGTCCGCTCGGCATTGAATTGCGCAAGCAGGCTCACATGAAAGTGATCGCGGCGCTCGACCTGCGGCGGCTGAACGTCGCGCGCATGGAAGACGACGAACTGCGCAAAACAGTCAGCGCCGCGCTCGACGACATTCTGAATCACGACCCGATGTTTCGCACGCCGGACATTCCGCTCGAAACGCTGAAGAAAAGCGTGTTCGACGAAATTATCGGCCTCGGTCCGCTCGAGGAACTGATTTCGGACCCGACCGTATCGGAGATCATGGTCAACTGCCACAACGAAATTTTTGTCGAGAAAGACGGGCAATTGACGCGCTCGCCGGTCATCTTCACCGACGACCGCGCGGTGCTGGGCGCGATCGAACGGATCGTCGCACCAATCGGCCGCCGCATCGACGAAAGCTCGCCGATGGTCGACGCGCGCCTCGCCGACGGCTCGCGCGTGAATGCGGTCATTCCGCCGCTCGCGCTAAAGGGGCCGAGCATAACGATCCGCAAATTCTCCCGGCGCAAGCTCACCGGCGAAGACCTGATCAGGTTCGGCACGCTCTCGCCGCATATGCTCGAATTCCTGCGCACCGCCGTCAAGCAGGGCGCCAACATCATCATTTCGGGCGGCACGGGCTCCGGCAAAACCACGTTGCTGAACGTGCTGTCGAGCTACATTCCCGACGACGAGCGCATTGTGACCGTGGAAGACGCCGCAGAGCTGCAACTCTCGCAGCCCAATCTCGTCTCGCTCGAAGCGCGCCCTGCGAATATGGAAGGGAAAGGCGCGGTCCCCATCCGCGATCTGGTGAAGAACTGTCTGCGCATGCGCCCGGACCGGATCGTGGTCGGCGAATGCCGCGGCGGCGAAGCGCTTGACATGTTGCAAGCCATGAACACCGGTCACGACGGCTCGCTCACGACTGCTCACGCCAACACGCCGCGCGACTGCATTGCGCGTCTGGAAGTGATGACCCTGATGGCTGGGCTCGACTTGCCGGTCCAGGCAATTCGCGAACAGATCTGCTCGGCGGTCGACATTGTCGTGCAGCAGTCGCGTTTCTCATGCGGCTCGCGCCGCGTTACGCATATCACCGAAGTAAGCGGCATGGAATCGGGCGTCATCACGCTACAAGACGTGTTCGTCTTCAAGGAAGAAGGCTTCAGCGAACAAGGCAAGGTTCAGGGCAAGTTCGTGCCCACTGCCTATATTCCGGACTTCTATCAGGAACTGATTCGCCGGCGCATTCCCGTGAATACCGACATCTTCACGCATCCAGATTGAGGACGACCATGAGCCTTCCGATCATTCTCACGCTCGCGTTCGTCGGCACCCTGTCTCTGATCTTCCTCGTGTCGCGCATGGGCACCTCCACGCTGCGAGCCGGTTCGCGCCAGATGGCCGGCGAGATCGAGTCGTCGCTTGCCGACACGTTCGTGTTCGTGAGCCGACAAAAGGCGGCTGCATGGAGCATGCTCGTCATTGTCGGTCTGCCGGTGCTCGTTTTGGTGCTCAGCCGCAGCCTGATCATCGCGGCGGCTTCCATCCCGGTTGCGATGATGTTGCCACGCAAGTACTTCGAGCGCATGCGCAAGAAACGCATTGAAGCCATCGAAAAGCAACTGCCCGATGCGCTGCTGATGATGTCCGGCGCGTTGCGCGCGGGCGCGAGTTTTCCAACCGCGCTTGAAGCCGTGGTGCATGAAACGCCCCCGCCCATTTCGCAGGAGTTCGATCTGTTGATGCGTGAGATCCGCCTCGGCATAGACCTCGACATTGCCATGCGCAACGTCGAAAAGCGCATTCCCGTTCCCGACTTCCTGATGATGACGGCGGCCGTGACCATCGCGCGCGAGGTCGGCGGCAATCTGGCCGAAGCGCTCGAATCCGTCGCGCGCACGCTGCGCGAGAAGCTGACCATGGAAGGCAAGATCAGGGCGCTGACCTCGCAAGGACGCATGCAGGGCATCGTGATGACCTGTCTGCCGCTCTTTCTGATGTTGGTGCTGCGCTTAATGGAACCCAAGGCAATGGCGCCGCTCTTCACGCAGCCGGTTGGCTGGGCCACGCTCGCCGTGATCGGTGTAATGGAACTTCTCGGCTATTTCTCGATTTCGAAAATCACCAATATTGACGTCTGACCATGCTGCTATTCATCGCTCTCGTTGTCAGTATCGGGCTGCTCGTTATTGCGGGCATCGCGTACCGGTCGATCAGCGGCCTCGCCGGCGTAGTGCCGCCGGAAGATCGTACCTATCTCGACCCCCTGCCGAAGTCGCTGCGCCCTTTGTGGCCGCTCGTCAATTTCGTGGTCCATCATTTCGGCTCGCGCTTCGGCAACAAGCTGGTCGCGAAGACCGAGCTGCAATTGCGCCTCACTTCGTTGACATTCCTGATGAACGCGCATCAGTTCATTGCGCTGTCTGTCATCGGCGCGGTCATCGCTGCGCTCCTCGCGCTGCTGGCCATGCTCGCGCTCGGCGTCTTCTTCGTGCCGGTACTACTCGGCGCCGCGTTGCTTGGCTACTTTTATCCACGCATCTGGACGCGCGACGTGCGGCGCCGCCGCGTCGCGCAAATCCTCAAACATCTGTCTATCTACCTCGACTTTCTGACACTTGCCGTCGAAGCCGGTCTGAACATTAACGGCGCGATCCAGAAGGCAGTGGAAAAAGGTCCGGCCGGGCCTTTGCGCTGGGAACTCGAGCACGTGCTGCGCGACCTGAAATCGGGCCTCAACCGGACAGAAGCCTTGCGCCGTCTGGACGACCGGCTGCGCATCAAGGAAGTGACGAATTTTGTCGGCGCAGTCGTGCAGGCCGAGCGGATGGGCGCCGGGCTCGCGAAGTCGCTGCGCTTTCAGTCCGAGCAGCGCCGCTCCGAACGTTTCCAGCGGGCGGAGAAAAAAGCAATGGAAGCGCCGGTCAAGCTGGTCTTTCCGCTGCTCGTGTTTATTTTTCCGATCACCTTCATCGTGCTGGGATTCCCGATCGCAATGAAGTTCGTGCAAGAGGGATTCCTATGAAGCTCGCGTGTCTGAAAGTTCAGGGGCGCGACGCGAACGTCAAGGTGTCGATTGCACAAACCATGTGGGAACGCATGCGCGGTCTGCTCGGCCGCGACTCGCTGCCGCGAGGCGAAGCACTGCTGCTCAAACGCTGCGGCTCGGTGCACACATTCGGCATGCGCTTTGAGATTGATGTGCTGTTTCTGGACCGGCGCGAACGCGTCGTCGCAATTCATCGCGATGTGCGCAAGCGCCGCACGCTTTTCAACCTGCGCGCGGCCCACACCCTGGAAATGCCGGCCGGGGCAGCGGCTGAGCACGGACTCGCGGTCGGCGATTGTCTGACTTTCGAGGCCACGTCGTGAGTCTTTTTTCTTTCCCGTTACGGAAATTGCCGCTGCCCCGCGCAGCGACACGCGGCACACGCAAGCGCAGAGAGTCGGGTCAGTCGATGGTGGAGTTCATCGTCATCGCGCCGTTATTGCTGTTCGTCTGTTTCGGCACGCTGCAGTTCGTACTGCTGTATCAGGCGAAATCGACACTGGACGTGGCGGTGCTGGAAGCCGCGCGCGAAGGTGCCGTCAACCACGGCTCGATGCAGGCAATGCGCTCGGGCCTTGCTCGCGGACTCGCGCCCATCTATGCGCGGCAGGCAAGCGCCGAGGGCGCCGCGGCAGCGCTCGCGCAAGCGCAGGCCGACGCAAGCAATTTCACCGTCATCACCGTCCTGAATCCGACGCCGGCCGCGATCAGCGACTACGCGCGGCCACGCTACTACCCCGATGAGGGGGTGACCTACACGGAGATTCCAAACGACTCGCTGATGTATCGCGACCCTTCGATACCGAGCACGTCGGCGTCGGGCATGAATGTTCAGGACGCCAATATTCTGAAAATACATGTTCACTACTGCTACAACATGTATGTGCCGCTCGTGAACAAAGTGATCTACTACGCGGCCAACGTGATCGGCCCTATCGGCACTGGTGGTATTCTGACACGTGAGCCGGCGAGGCCCGACATCGATCCCTACGGTTTTCCGAAGAACAGCGACTCGCTGTGCAGAGTCAAACTCGCGGATGGCATCAAGACAGGCCGCTGGCCGATCTCGCTGGATTCGGAAGCGATCGTGCGCATGCAGTCGCCGGTGAGAGCGTCGGCACTGAGCGACTCGCCGAATCCGACGGGCGATTGATGCCGCGTCGGAGATTGATGGCGCGTCGGCTACTGCTGGTCGTGGCCGCCGCGTGCAGCGCTTACCTGCCGCTTTGCGCTCACGCCGTGGACGCAATCGTGACTGGCTTACGAGCAGCGCCGGGCGTAGTGATGATGGTGGGCGGAATGGCAGGCGCCGCGGAGCCGGTCGCGCGGCCAGCTCGCGCCGCGCCGCGTACGCTCGCGTCTGCGCATGACGATGCAATCGGTCCCCAGCCCGTGCTGGCCTATCCGCCTGACGACGCCGACGCTCGCCAATCCGTCGTGATCCAGGCTGGCCGTGCATCATTGAGCGACGCGTTGCGGCAGTCGTCCGCGTCGGTCGCTGCGCGCGTCATGGGGCTGTGGCCGATCATCAACGAGGCGGCGCGCGCGGCCGGGCTAGACAGCGCGCTGCTGATGGCGGTGATCGACGTCGAATCAAGAGGCAATCCGCAAGCGGTGTCGCCCAAAGGCGCAACCGGCCTCATGCAATTGATGCCCGACACGGGCGCACGGCACGGTGCGTCAGACTTGTTCGACGCCCGTCAAAATGTGGCTGCGGGCGCCCGCTATCTGAAAGAGCTGATGCGCCAGTTCGGCGAACTGCCGCTTGCGCTGGCCGCTTATAACGCCGGCGAGGGAGCCGTGCAAAAGTACGGTGGCCAGATTCCGCCGTATGCTGAAACACAGAGCTATGTGCCGAGGGTCATCGCGCGCTACCGGTGGTATCGGAGTGCAGCGTCTTCAACGGCGAGCGCGTGGGGAGCTGAAATAGCCGACGGCGGCAATGGGCGTCTGTTCGCGGTAGGTTCGCCGTCCAGGAACTGAACGATGACCGGAAAGCAGACGTTACGCGCCTGCGCCAGTATCCAGGCGCACCGCTTCTTCGATCGCTTTATCGAGATGGATCAGCGCGTCTGCAACCACCGGCATCAACGTCGTTGCAAGCTCACGATTCCGCTCACGCCCCGCCATTTCTAGTTCGGACAACGCAGCAATCAGCGCATCGTGACCCAGCATGCGGGCCGACCCGGCCATGCGATGTGCGGCGCTTGCCACTTCGGCCCAGCACCCGGCCTTGAAACTCTCCTGTAACGACGCGAGCCCGGTTCGGTTTGTCTCGGCGATCAGCTCAAGCATGCGCTTGATGGCGCGCTCGTCGTCGCCGACCAGTTGCTCTGCATTGTCCCGCAGCAGGCGGGAGTCCGGGCAGGATATTGCGGCTTTCATGCTGTGCGTACCTCGCTCGTCACGCCGAGGCAATGCGGCAACGACGCGCCAGATCGATCAACTCGACCAGCGACTTTACGCCCAGCTTGTGCATGATGCGGGTCTTGTGGCTGCTTACCGTCTTGTTGCTGATAAACAGCGCGTCGCCGATTGCCTTGTTGGACATGCCCTTCGACAGCATCTGCAAAATCACGAGTTCCTTGTCGGAAAGCAGCATGATGCGCCCTTCCTCACCGCTCGATGCCACGCCCGGCGCAATGCTCGCGCCGTTGGGCCCCACCGGAAAGACCGTGTAGCCGGCAAGCACAGCCTCCACGCCGCGCATGATCTCCTTCATTTCCTGCGACTTGCCGACAAAGCCGTGCACGCCCGAACGCATGGCGCGCGGCGCAAACGTGGCCGGGTCGTGGCCCGAGAGCACCATTACGCGAATGGGCGGGTGCACGAGCTTCAGGCGCGGAATCACATCAAGGCCGCTGATGCGCGGAATGTCGAGATCGAGTATCGCCAGGTCGGGCTTGTACTGGCGAGCCATCTCCACCGCGGTCTGGCCGTTGTCCGCCTCCACCACTTCTTCGACACTCAGCAGTTGCATGAGCTGCAGCCTGACAATCATCCGGAACGCTGGGTGGTCGTCGATAATCAGAATGGTTGACATGTGTTGCATTTCTCCTGAAAAAACTTGCGTTTCCGGTTGAGGCCGACCGTAGATTTCCAGTGGCTCGCCGCCAGCTTCGCGCAGCGTTAGGCCGTTGTCGTCCAGACGCCGAGAGCGCTGGCGCGCGCAGCGAACACGCGTCAGGAAGCGGCAACGACAAACTGGATCTCAACGCGGCGATTGGGCGCCAGACACCGCACCAATTCATCGCGCCTGGTTTGACGGCATTCGGTTACCGGCTTCGCGCTGGCGAGTCCGTGCACCGAGATGGGCGAGGTGACGCCGTGAGCGCGCAGATAGCGCGCCACCGTTTGTGCGCGTTGCAGCGACAGCCTCTGGTTATGTGCGTTTTCGCCAAGACGGTCGGTGTAGCCGGTGATCGCCAGTTCGCGAAGCGCGGTAACTGTCTTCAGGCTGTGCGCCACTTCGTCAAGCTCGCGCCGGCCCGCGGGCAGCATCGCGGCATCGTTGCCGCCGTCGAAACGGAACAGCAGGTCGGCGCGCAGCGCGATGGTGCGCGACACGGTGGGCGGCGCTGCGGCTGGGGTTGCTGCTGGCGCCGCGAGCGCCGCGTGTTTGCATTGCAACGCGCTTTCAGCCGATTTGCGCAAGTTCTCCTGCACGTCGGGCAGACGCTGCTCGGCACGAGCGAAGCTGCGCATCCATGCATCGTGGCCGGCTTGCATGAGCTCGACCTCGGCACACGCGAGCGGCGGCTGCGCCTCGGGGCACGAAGCGATGACAGGATCGGACTTGATGGTATTGACGATCTTCCACAGATCGGGCCGCACTACCGAGACAGTGCGCAAAGCAGGGTTGGCAGCGGAGAGTGACACGCCTTTTTCAAGCCCGCTTGTGATAACCGCCGCCTGGCCGATTGCCTCTTCGACGAAACCCCAATGATCGCCCGCCTGCCGTTCCTGCTGGCCGGCGTCGATCCAGCATTGCGCCTTGCTGCGGAAGTAGCCGTTCTGTTGCGGTTGCACGAGATCGAGGCGCGCCTGCAATGACTTGAGCGCTGCGCCGGTGTTGGCGACGGGGGCGTACGTATTGACCCATTGGGGGTTGGCGGCGCCTGCCGCCTCGTCTTGCGGGGCGCCCAGGCCGGACGTCAGCAGGGTGGGGTCTTGAATGCCGAGCCGTGCACGAGCGGCGTGGTCTGCGCAAGCTGTAAGTGTCAGCGCGCACACAAGCACGGTTAGCGAGGTCTTCATCAGCGGTCTGCGTCTCGCGCATTTTTTATCGAGGGATAAAAGTATGACGAGACGCAGAGACCTGCGGAATGGGATGAATCTTAGAACGATGCAAAGAGTTGTTGATTGTCGCCCTGCGTCAATGAAGTGCGCGACATTTTCTGGTTCGCCGTTATGCCCTCACTGCGCGCGCCGCATTTCGGCCGCGCAGCCACTCGAGCGCGAGCAGCAGACACGTCGAAAACACAATCAGGATCGTGGCCAACGCTGCAATAGTCGGACTGATATTCTCGCGAATGCCTGTAAACATCTGGCGCGGCAGCGTCGTCTGGTCTGCGCCCGCCAGGAAGAGCGTGACCACCACTTCGTCGAACGACGTCGCAAACGCGAACAGCGCGCCGGAAATCACACCCGGTGCGATCACCGGCAGCGTGATCCGGAAAAACGTTTTCACCGGATTCGCGCCGAGCGAAAGACTCGCGCGCACGAGGTTGTAATTGAAGCCCTGCAACGTCGCCGCCACGGTCGTCACGACAAACGGCACACCAAGCGACGCGTGCGCAAGAATCAGCCCGATGTAGGTATTGGCCAGCCCGAGCGGCGCGAAGAACAGATACATGCCGACGCCGACCACCACGACAGGCACGATCATCGGCGAAATCAGGATCGCCATGAGCAGCCCCTTGCCGCGGAAGTTCGCCTTGGTGAGCCCGATGGCAGCCAGCGTGCCGAGCACGGTGGCCACCACGGTCGCGGACGGCGCGACGATGAAGCTATTCTTAGCCGCCATACGCCACTCATCAGACGCAATCAGATTCTGATACCAGCGCAGCGACCACCCTGGAATCGGATACACCAGAAAAGTGCTCGACGAGAACGACAGCGGCACGATCGCCAGCACGGGCAGGATCAGATACAACAGCGTCAGCACGGCAAGCGCGCGCAGCGCGAAGTACCACACGCGCTCGACGAGCGACGTGTGCGGCGCGAACAGGGGCTTGGCAAGTTTCATAGCGGCAGACTCCGTTCAGCCGAGGCTCAGCGATGAACGCGTGAAGCGCCCATAGATTACGTACAGCACGAGCGTGGCGGCCAGCAGCAGCGCGCCGAGCGCGCAGGCCATGCCCCAGTTGATCGTCACGTTGGTGAAGTACGCGACGTAATAGCTGACCATCTGGTCGTTCGGTCCGCCGAGCAATGCGGGCGTAATGTAGTAGCCGATCGCGAGAATGAACACGAGCAACGCGCCCGCGCCAATGCCGGGATAAGTCTGCGGCACGTACACGCGCCAGAACGCGGCAAACGGATGACTGCCGAGCGAAACCGCCGCGCGCTGATAAGTGGGCGGAATCGACTTCATCACGCTATAAAGCGGCAGGATCATGAAGGGCAGCAGAATATGCGTCATCGAGATATAGACGCCGGTGCGGTTAAAGAGCAGCGCAAGCGGATCGTGCAGCAGGCCGCTGCCGACCAGCGCCTTGTTCACGAGCCCTTCGCTTTGCAGAATCACGATCCATGCGGCGACGCGCACGAGAATCGAGGTCCAGAACGGAATCAGCACCAGAATCATGACGAGGTTCGCGCGCCGCTCCGGCAGCGTCGAGATCCAGTAGGCGAGCGGATAGCCGAGCAGCAGCGCGAACAACGTGACGGCCGCGCCGATCACGAAGGTGCGGCTGAACACGGCGAGGTAGATCTGCTGGTCGGGGTCGGTCGGAATGATGTGGCCGAACGCGTCCTGCTTGTGATCGAGCGAAGCGAGCAGATAGAACGGCGAATACGGACTGCCGTTTTTCGCGATGGCCTGCCAGTACGCGATGTTGTTCCAGCGCTCGTCGAGTTCGGCGAATTTCGCGTGGAATTGCGCGGGCGTCAGTTGCAGCGGCTTGCTGTTGTCGTCGACGAACGGCATGGCGCGCGCCGACTTGGCGACGAGCGACCGATAACCGGGAATTTCCACGTTGAGCCGGCGGGCGAGCGCACCCATGCCGTCGCTGTCGGCAATCGCCGTCAGGTCGGTGGCGAGCGCGGCGTAGGCGGCGTCGGGCGGCGGCGTCTTGCGATCCCAGGTGCTGAGCGCGCTCAGCGTATGCGGCAGCGCGTTCACAACCTCGGGATTCTGCGCGGCGCGGGTCAACAGCGCCCCGATCGGCACGACGAAGATCAGCAGCAGAAAAATTGCCAGCGGCGCGATCAGCAGCAGCGCCATGGCGCGCTTTCGCGCTTCCGCGGCCTTGAGTTCGCGCTTGAGCCGGCCGGTTGATTCCGGCGTGGAATCGGCGGCGATCGTCATCGTAGTCACACCTGATCTCCATGCAGAGCTGTCGGCTGGAGTTCGCGCTTCAGCGCGTTACTCCAGCCCCATGCAATATCCCTTGCCACACGCAACCGCGCGCGCACGGCTTCGCCGTGCGGCGCGTGATCGCATCGCTTACTTCGAAGCCCACGACGAGAAACGCTGCTCCAGTTCGTCGCCGTGGTCGGTCCAGAACGACAGGTTCTGCAGCACCGCGTTCTTGCCGTTGGCCGGCGAGTTCGGCAGATTTGCGAGCGTCTTCGCGTCGAGCCCCTTGATCGCCGCCACGTTCACCGGGCCGTAAGCGATGTGGTGCGCGTAGTCCTGCTGCGGCTTCGACGAAAGCGTATAGGCGATGTACTTCTCGGCCAGCGCCTTGTTCGGCGAGCCCTTCGGAATTGCCCAGTAATCGAGGTCATAAATGCTGCCGTTCCACACGACCTTCAGGTTCTTGCCTTCCTTCTGCGCGGCATCGATCCGGCCGTTATAGGCCGTCGACATCACCACGTCGCCCGCCACGAGAAACTGCGGCGGCTGCGCGCCGGCTTCCCACCACTGGATGTTCGGCTTCAATTCGTCGAGCTTCTTGAACGCGCGATCCTGGCCTTCCTTCGTCGCGAGCACCTTGTACACGTCTTTCGGCGCGACGCCGTCGGCCATCAGCGCAAACTCGAGGTTGTAGCGCGCGCCCTTGCGCATCGCACGCTTGCCCGGAATCTTCTTCACATCCCAGAAATCGGCCCAGCCGGTCGGTGCGGTTTTCAGCTTGTCGGCGTTATACGCGAGCGCCGTCGACCACACGAAGAAGCCCACGCCACAGGTTTGCGGCGCTTCCGGAATCAGATCCGACTTCTTGCCGATCTTCGACCAGTCGAGCTTTTCATACAGCCCTTCGTCGCAGCCGCGGCCAATGTCGCCCGACTCGACTTCCACCACGTCCCAGTTCACATGCTTGGCCTCCACCATCGCCTTGACCTTGGCCTGCTCGCCGTTGTATTCGACAGCAGTCACCTTGTTGCCGGTCTGCGACTCGAACGGCTGGTTGAAGGCCGCCTTTTGCGCGTCCCCGTTGGCGCCGCCGAAGTTGACGACCGTCAGTTCGGCCGCGTTGACCTGCGCCGCGCCCAGCGCGAACGCCACAGCACCGACAGCGATAGCGCAGCGCGATTTCCCGATCTTGCTCATGGTGAGTTGCTCTCCTTAATGGTGGTTTCCAGCTTCAGTCATGCGACTTTGTTATGTGCTGCTGATTGCCCCGCTCCATGCAATCATGCGCGCGTTTGGCGGGCTCACGCCCCCGCGAATACCCGCAGATGCTCCGGCGCGAACTCCAGTGCGACAGGCGCGCCGGGCGCGAAAGACTCGAGCGCGTCGGTACCCAGCGGCACCTTGACGAAACACTCGTCCTGCTGCGGCAAACCGCAGCGCATCCGCACGTGGTCGCCGAAATAGATGAGCCCGCGCGCTTCGCCGGCAAGCGCATTGGCGCCCGGCCGCACAGCGCCGTTGCGCTGGCCGCCCGTCGCGAGCTTCATGCGTTCGGGTCGGATGCAGGCGACGGCCGGCGTGCCCGCCCGCGCACCGCCGATATTGCGGCCGGTCAGCCGCGTGCCGTCGGCGAGATGGAACTCGCAGTACTCGCCGTTCACGTTTGCAATCGTGCCGCGCAGCTTGTTGCTGTCGCCGATGAAGTTGGCAACGAACTCGTTGCACGGCGACTCGTACAATCGGTCCACGGTATCGAGCTGCTGCACGACGCCTTTGTCGAATACAGCAACGCGGTCGGACATGGTCAGCGCCTCGCCCTGATCGTGCGTGACGTAGACAAAGGTCACGCCGAGCTTCTCGTGCAGCGACTTCAATTCGTACTGCATGTGTTCGCGCAACTGCTTGTCGAGCGCGCCGAGCGGCTCGTCCATCAACACGAGCTTCGGCTCGAACACCAGCGCGCGCGCGAGCGCAATGCGCTGCTGCTGGCCGCCGGAGAGCTGCGCCGGATAACGCTTCGCGAAGCTCTCCATGCGCACCATCTTCAATGCGTTGTTCGTGCGATGCGCGCGCTCTTCGGCGGAGACCTTGCGCACCGTCAGCGGATACGCGACGTTCTGCTCGACGGTGAGGTGCGGAAACAACGCATAGTTCTGAAACACCATGCCGATGTTGCGCTTGTGCGGCGGCACGGTATTGAGCAGCGTGCCGTCGAGCCAGATCTCGCCGCCGGTGGGAAATTCGAAGCCCGCCAGCATCATCAGGCAGGTGGTCTTGCCGGAGCCCGACGGCCCGAGCAGCGTCAGGAATTCGCCCTGATAGATGTCCAGATCCAGTTGTTTGACGACCAGCGTTTCGCCGTCGTACGTCTTGCGCACGCCTCGAAAGCTGACGATCACTTCATCCGTTTTCATCGCCGTAGTCTCCTCTGCGGTCGGGCCGGCTGCTGCTGCGTCACAGCGGGCTTGCATCAATTGCGTGGCCCACTATAGACCGTTACGGTTCTACAATATGGAACCATTTCATTATTCCGGATAGAACCACTTGGACACGATCATCTTGTCGGATTGGCTCGCCGCCAGGCTCGATCGCGCGGCCGGAGAGCCGCTCTACCGGCAGACTTTGCGGCTCATGCAGCAGGCCATCCTGACCGGCCAGCTGCCGCCCGGCACCAAGCTGCCGAGCTCCCGCACACTGGCTGAAGATCTCGGCATCGCGCGCAATACGGTGCTGCATGTGTACGACCAGTTGACCGCCGAAGGCTACGTGCTGTCGACCACCGGCAGCGGCACTTATGTGGCCGACACGCAGCCCGACAAGGCTGCCGTCAATGCGCGCAGAAAGCCGGCGGTCGCGGCCGTCGGGGCTGCGAACGCGCAGGACAAGCCGGCAAAGCGGGACCTGAACGACCTGTCCAGCCGCGGCCGGCGCCTGATCGGGCAAGCCGGCGTATCCGCGAAACAGTGGGGCGCGTTCATGCCGGGCGTGCCCGATGTCGCGGAATTTCCGGCGCGAACGTGGAGCCGCCTGCAAGCGCGCCTCTGGAAGGAAGCGAACCCCGATCTGCTCACCTATGCGCCCGGCGGCGGCTACCGTCCACTGCGCCGCGCGTTGTCGGACTATCTGCGCGTCGCGCGTTCGGTGAATTGCACGGCGGATCAGATCATCATCACTACGGGTATTCACCAATCCATCGATCTGGCAGTGCGCCTGCTGACCGACGTCGGCGATCGCGCCTGGGTGGAGGAGCCTTGCTATTGGGGCGCGCGCAGCGTGCTGCAGTCGTCGGGTATTACGCTCGTGCCGGTGCCGGTCGACGACGAGGGCCTCAACCCGCGCGAAGAAGATCTGCGGCAGCCACCGCGCCTTGCGCTCGTCACGCCGTCACACCAATATCCGCTCGGCATGGTGATGAGTCTCGCGCGGCGCCGCACCCTGCTCGAATACGCGCGCCAGCACAACGTGTGGATCATCGAGGACGATTACGACAGCGAGTTCCGCTACGGCAGCAGGCCGCTCGCATCGCTCCAGGGACTGGACGACGCCGGCCAGGTCATTTATGTGGGCAGTCTCGGCAAGATGCTCTTTCCGGGCCTGCGCATGGGTTACATGATCGCGCCGGAGCATCTGGTCGACACGTTCCGCATGGGCATTGCCGAGCTGTATCGCGAGGGGCAGTTGATGCAGCAGGCCGTGATGACCGATTTCATCATGGACGGCCACCTCACCTCGCACGTGCGGCGCATGCGTGCGTTGTACGGCGAGCGCCGGCAGATTCTGATCGACGCGATTACCGCACGTTTCGGCAGCGAACTGCCGGTCATGGGCGACGAAGCCGGCTTGCACCTGGTGCTCGGTCTGCCGGACCATGCGGACGACCGCGCTGTAACAGCGGCCGCGTTCGACGCGGGCGTCATCGTGCGGCCGCTCGCGAGCTATTACAGCTGCGATCCGCCCGCGCGACGCGGACTGCTGCTCGGCTATGCGTGCGTGCCGAACGACAGGATCGGTCCCGCATTCGACACGCTCGCGCGCGTCATCGAGCAAACTGCCCTGAAAAAGCCGACGCGCGCCGCCTGAACACCGCGGCCGCCACGCGCGCGGCGGCGGCTTGCGAACGCCGCGCGGCGACGCCGCTCATTTGAGCCCGAAATCGACCCGCGTGGTGGCGCCTTTATCCTTGATACCGTCGGCGTCGAGCTTCGGCGCGACGATAAACACGCGGCTGCTGTCGATCTTGCCTTCCAGGTACTGCTGCACGCTCTGCGCCCGCTGCTGCGCGAGCCGCCGCAGGCTCGCCTCGTCGATGGGTGCGTTGGCGGCCAGCGCGCTCTTCATGTCGTCGTCGGGCAGGCTCTTGGTCAGGCCGACAAAATTGCGCGGCTTCTTGAAGTCCGCGGATTTATAGGCCTTCGTCAAATACTTGTCGTATTCGTTTGCGTCGACTTTCACAGCCGACAGATCCACGCTTTCGCCGTTGCCCACGACGTCCTTGATTTTCTGCTGCTTCACGAGGCGATCCACGTAAAGCGCTCGCAAGGCGGGCTCGTCCACCTTGGGATCGACGCGGCCGATCAGGTCCATCCGGATGGACGGCTTCGAACTGAGCGCCGTGACGATCGTGTCGAGCTTTTTGGTGTCGGCGTCGGTCAATTGCGCCAGGCCCGGTTCGAATTCCACGTAACCCAACTCCTCGCCGCTGCCGCCGAACGCGTTGGCGATCAGCGAGAACGGCGCGGTCACGGCTTTTTGCAGCAGATTGAGCACCGCATGCCAGATCAGCCCGCCGATGCTGAACTCCGGGTTCGACAGCGAGCCGGACACCGGCAGATTGACGTCGATCTCGCCGCGCGAATTCTTCAGCAGCGAAATCGCGAGCCGCACAGGCAGCTTGGTCGCCGTGTCGTTTTCGATGTGATCGCCAAATGTGAGCTGATCGATGAACAGGTGGTTGTCCGCGTTCAGTTGGTCGTTCTCCAGCTTGTAGTGAAGATCGACGTTCAGCTTGCCCTTGGTGATCGGATAACCCGCATACTTCGCGGAATACGGCGTGAGATTGGTCAGCTCGATGTCGTGGGCCGTCGCGGTCAGATCGAGTGCGGGCTTTGCGATCAGCGGGTTGACGCTGCCGCGAATCGACAGCGGACCATTGGCCGCGAGCTTCGCAGCGATGTCGACGGGCGCCGAGGTCGTCGACTGCGTGCCGAACGCGCCGACAGTGCCCTGAATGCCGACCAGGTTGGCGGTGAAGTTCGGCTTGATGAAGTTGTCGGTATAAGTCACGCGGCCCTGCTGCAAGATCAGCTGGCCAAAGTGCAGCTTCACCGGACTTTGCGGCGGCGTCGCGGCGGTCACCGTAGCGGGCTGCGCAGGCGCAGCGGACGACGCCGGAGCCGACGCCGACGCCACCACGGGTGCCGAGGCCGCCACCACCGCAGAGGCCGTCGGCGGCGTCAGCGGCACGGGTTCCGCGCCGGGTCTGGCGTTCTTGTCGCGCGTGAGCGACTGCGCCGCGCCGCTTTCGTGCGCGACCACGTCGTTCAGATTGAGCTTGCCTTGCGCGTCGAGCAGCACGCGACCGTAGAACCTGCTGAAGGTCACGCGCTCGGCGTCCACCGACGTGCCGCGCTCGTCGTAATCGGCCTTCAGTCCGGAAAGCGCGAGCGAGCGCCAGCCTGCAAAGGGATCCGAAGTTGCCTTGTCGAGCATGCGGACATCCACGAGTGCAACGTCGCCGCGATAGGCCGCCTTCAACGACTTTGCCTGGCTCAACGCAAGCTCGCCGCTGCCGTTGAGCAGCGCGCTTGCAATCGTCGCATTCAGCTTGCTGCCGAAGTACGGTTCGAAAGCGGCTGCGTCCAGCCGGTTCGCATTCACTTTGACCGCGACCTTAAGCGGCGTCGCGGTGACGTCGCCCTTCAGGCCGAGCGTGCCTTTCCTGTTCAGCGTGGCTTGCAGTTCGACGGGCAGCGGGCGGCTCAGGTCGTCGCTGATCTGCTGCACTTTCAGTTGCAGCGGCGCGATGCCGAGCTTGACCGGCTGCGGCGTGGTGTTGTCGGTGAAATTGGCCGTGGCGTCCTTCACGTTCAACTCACCGATCTTGTAATGCCACGCCGGACCTTCGGCTTGCGCCTTCTTCGCCGCATGAATGGCCGTGCGTTGCGGTTCGGTTTGATGCGGGCCGGCGAGCGAAGCGAGATTGATGCTGCCGTCCTTCAGGCGTTGCACATCGACGGCGAGGCCCGTCGTGTCGACGCTCGCCACGTCTGCCGTGCGTGCGTTCACGTCGACTTGCCTGACCTTCACGCTGCCTTGCGCAAGCGAGATCACCGGTTGCCGGGTGCCGCGCGGCGCCAGCTTCAGCGATTGCAGATCGAGCTGCGAATCCGCGACCATGACCGCAGCCGGCGACTTCGACCAGTTCGCGCCGATATTGGCGGTCGCGGAAAGTGCACCGTCGGTCACGTCCGCCGCCGTTGCTGCGTCGAGATACGGCTGCAGCAGCGGCAGGTTCAGTGACTTGATATCGAGCTTCGCGCTGGCGGTTTTTGCGGCCAGGCTCAGCGCGCCCGCCGCGCCGAGCGAGCCGCCGTTGCGCGTGAAGCTGGTGTTGAGCGTGTAGTGCGCGGGCGCTGTGCCGAGCGTCGAGAAATCGGTGAGCGTGACCGCCAGCTTTTGCATGCCGGCGTCGACGGGACGCGAAGCCGCTTCGTCATGCACGTTCACCGTGCCGTCGTTGAGTACGAAGCGTTTGATCGACAGGTCGAGCGGCGGTGCGGTTTGCGGTGCGGCCTTTGCGTTTTGAGGCGCAGCCTGCGGAGCCGACGCGGCGGAAGGCACCGACGCGGACGTGACCGGCGCAACTGCCGACGCAACTGCCGGCGCGCTTGCTGACGCATTTGCCGGCGCGCTTGCCGCTTCAGCCGCAGCCTTCGCCGCAGCAGGTGCCGACGCGGGCGCGGGCGCGAACATCCGCTCGACGCTCAGTACGCCGTTCCTGTCGCGCGCGAGGCTTGCGCTTGGCGCGTCGATACGAATGTCGTCGAAATGATAGAGGCTCTTCAGCGGCTCAAGCGTGCGCGCCGCGACGTGCACCGTGCGGGCCGCAAAAAACGGCGCCTTCGTTGAATCGCGCACGTCGACGTCGTTCAGATCGACGCTGCCCGCGACGCGCAGCGAAGGCGCTTCGTTCGACATCACGAAGTTGAGCTTGAGATCCGTGGAGAGTTTGCCGGCCTGCACGATCACCGGCAGTCTGGTGGGCACATACGAGATAAGGCGCGGCACGTCGAGCCCCTCGAAGCGCAACGACACCTCGGATTCGCGCGACGCGGCAAACGGTTTGGTTTTTCCGTCGATAGCGATCGGACTGCCGTCAATCCGCGCGCGCAGCAACGGCTCGACGAAGATATCGGTTTTGGAGGGCAACGTGGCGATGAACGGAATGCCGAGCTTCCATTGATCGATCACATGCGTTGCGCCAAGCAGTTTGTCGTCGAACGTGATCTGGCCATTTTCGAGACGAATGTTGGACACCGAGAAAAGCGTCGGTTTGCTGTCCGGCGCGCTCGGCTGCTTCGAAAATTTTTCGATCAGATCGGTGAAATTAAAGCGCTGCGCGTCGTAGCGAACAATATGAAAGCGCGGCGAATCAAGCTGTATTTCGTCGATAATCGGCGCCGCGCGAAACAGCGAGCTCCATGAGGGCTGAACGATAAGCCGTTCAATATCCACGAAATTGCCCGCGCCGCCGCGCTCGCCAATATGCACGCGGTCCGCCTCGAGTTTCAGCGTATACGGATTGAGCGCAATGCGGCCAATGCTTGCCGGCCGGTCGAGTTGTTTGCTCAGTTGTTGTTCGGCGACGTGGCGAATCAGCGGCGGCGCCGCGAAAAAGCCTAGCAGACCGAACAGTACGATAAAGATCAGCAGACCTGTCATGACGCGACGTGTGCGGCGCGACTGCGCGAGATCGCGCATGGTCTGCATGGAAGAGGCGATTGATGCTTTGTTGATGCTTGCCATGCCTGGTTCTGGATGATGCGGCGGCAAGCCCGCCGCGACACGAAAATCCCGCAAGCGGCAGTATAAGTCGTGAATCTTTCCGGGGATAGAAATGTAAGCCGTGCTTACACAATTACACGCGCGGCGCAGCCGCGCGCGTGTCTCTTATTGCGGTCCCGCGATCCTGTCGCGACCTTATTGCGTTCTTATTGCGATCGTTTGACGGACTCGCGCGGCCGGGCTTCGAAATTTGCGCAGTAGCCGGACATACGCCGACTGCTCGCGCTGATTTACTGACGCACGACGGCAGGCGGTTGCCAGCTGCCGTCGGTGGCCTGGGGCTTGGGCGCATATAAGCGAAGCACCAGTTGCAGATCGGCGCGCGGCGCCGGCAACCAGTTGCCGCTGCGGCTGCGCGTGGACGAGACCGTCACGTCGAGCGAACCGTCACGATTGCGGCGCGCGCCGTTGCGATCGCCCACCGCGATACGGGCCGGTGCGCTTTCGCCGAGCGCGCCGTCTTTCGTATACGCGGTGATCGACCAGAAGCCGCGCACCGGCGGCAACTGATTCGGCGCAAAGTGAATCACGTAACGATTCGCGCCGTTCAGCGCATGGCCGTCGCTGTCCTGAGTCACGACCGCGCGCACTTCGTCGTCTTTCGTGCCGATGCCCGGCTGCGCATACGCGGCGTAAGCGCGCAGCGCGTAGTCCGGGCCGTAGTTGCCCACGCCGTCGCCGAACCAGCTCCAGCCATTGCCCGTCAGCAGGTTCGACGGAGGAGTGACCACGCGCTCGTGACCGTCGGCGAGACCGGCGGCGATCGCGTCCGCCGCGCCCGGCAGCTTCACAGGCTCGCCCGGCGTCACGCCGAGATCAGAGAGAATTTTGAGCGCATGGGGATCGGCCGGCGCCGGCGGGTTGTCGGCGAGCGCTTCCGCGAGCCGGTTGAAGAAGCCGTTCGCGTCGAGCGCGGCGACCTGCGCGGCAGGCGTGCCTGCAGCGCCGACCGCGCCAGCCGCCGCATCCGCCGCACTCCGGGCGGGCACGACCGACGCCGAGCGCGTCTCGCCCACATAGACCGAAAGCGGCGCGACGCGAATCGCGCGCTGAAGCTTGCGCACCGCGGTCAGGTCGCGCGTGCCGTTCGACTGGATGCGCACGCTCACCCATGCGTTGCGGGTCGGCACGTCGACGCGCTTGACGTTTTTCGGCAGGTCGCCTTGCCAGCCAGGTCCGACGAACGCAATAGCCTGCGCCTTGATGCCGTTCGCGCGAGTCGTGAATTGATCCGCCGTCGACCAGACCACGTTTGTCCACATATCGAGAACGCGGGCGTCCACATAGCGGCCACGCGAATCGGGCAGCGCAACGATCACGGGTTCGCTGCCTACATCCAGCCAGCCGGTGGAGTCGAGCGTGTCGAGGCTCGGCAGCATGGGGTTGGCCGCGCCGATGGGCGGCAGCGCCTGCGCGTGGCGCAGCGTGTTGAGCGGCGCACGGCCGGGCTCGGTGCCGACCGCCGCGTCACGCGCGACGCCCATCAGCACCAGTGGATAGCCGAATACATAGGAATCGGCGACTTCGTCCTTGATCCAGCCGGTGGACTTTTGCGTCGTGGACGGCGTCGAGGCGCAACCAGCCAGGAATGCGAGGCCTGCGAGCGATGCGCAGGTCCAGTAATTCGTAAACACTGCTCGGCGATTTTTTATCATTCGTTCAGAGGGCGGAACGTGCTGTCCAAAGGGAGACGCCGGCGCGGCGCAACGGTGCTCGCGCGGTCTCCCAAACCCAGCGCGGCCCGATTGCGTCGCATCGCCGACAACATCGCGTTGTATCGTATCCGCGCTCCCCAGGCAAGCGCAAAGGCGTGAATAGCATGTTGCAGCAAAGGCGCCGGGCGACGAACACAGCCCCTTGACCTTCCCATCATGGGAGGGTCGATACTGGGTTCTACCGGGTCCATTACGCGGCCCATGCCGCCACGAGCCATTGCCATCATGACTGAACTTGCCACTGCTGCGCGCCCCACCGGCGCGAATCCGGCCCCGGCCCGCACCGCCGAACTCGAGATCGGCGGGATGACTTGCGCGTCGTGCGCGATGCGCGTCGAAAAAGCACTGGCGAAGGTGCCGGGCGTCGCCGCGGCATCTGTCAATCTGGCGACCGAAACAGCAACCGTCAATTTGACCGATGCCGCAACCAGCGCGGACGCGCTGATCGCCGCCGTCAGGAAAGCCGGCTACGAAGCGGCGCCGGTCGCCGCGCCGGAGCTCGCGCCGATGCCAGACGCCGAGGCCGACGCCGACGCGCCTCTGGACGCCAATTCCGGCGCGCCCGCCGCTGCCACCGCGAGCGCGCCCAGCGCAGCCGAGCGCAAACGCAATGCAACGCGCCGCGAACTGGCGGCCGTGCTGCTCTGCGCGCTGCTGACGCTGCCGCTTATCGTGCCGATGACGGCCGAATGGTTCGGCGCGCACGCAATGCTTCCGGCGTGGCTGCAGTTCGGCCTCGCGTCGGTCGTGCAATTCGTGTTCGGCGCGCGCTTTTACCGAGCGGCTTACCGCGCAGTCCGCGCCCGCGCGGGCAACATGGACCTGCTGGTGGCGCTCGGCACGTCGGCGGCGTATGGCATCAGCGTCTATCAGCTCGCGAGCCACCCGAACGACACCATGCACCTGTATTTCGAAGCGTCGGCGGTGGTCATCACGCTCGTGCGTTTCGGTAAATGGCTCGAGGCGCGCGCGAAGCGCCAGACCACCGACGCGATCCGCGCGCTCCAGGCGCTCCGGCCAGACCGCGCGCGAATCCGCGCCGGCGCGGGCGAGCGTGAGGTGCCGCTCGCGCAGGTGCAACTCGGCACGGTGGTCGTCGTGCGTCCGGGCGAGCGCGTTCCGGTGGACGGCGCGGTGCTCGAGGGCCGCACTCACATCGACGAGTCGCTGATTACCGGCGAAAGCCTGCCGGTGGCGAAGCAGGTGGGCGATGCGGTGACCGCCGGCTCCATCAACGGCGAGGGTGCGATTGCCGTGACCACCACCGCGATAGGCGCGGAAACGACGCTCGCGCGGATCATTCGCCTCGTGGAAAGCGCGCAAGCCGAGAAAGCGCCGATCCAGCGGCTGGTCGACCGCGTCAGCGAAACTTTCGTGCCGGCGATTCTGGCGATTGCGGCGCTCACACTGATCGGCTGGCTGCTGGCGGGCGCCGGCGGCGAAACCGCGATTCTCAACGCGGTCGCCGTGCTGGTGATTGCCTGCCCGTGCGCGCTCGGGCTGGCCACGCCGGCCGCGATCATGGCCGGGACCGGCGTCGCGGCGCGGCACGGCGTGCTGATCAAGGACGCCGAAGCGCTCGAAACCGCTCATCGCGTGACTATCGTGGCATTCGACAAGACCGGCACGCTGACCGTCGGCCAACCTTCGATGACGGCGTTCGAACCGGTCGGCGACATGAACCGCGACGAGGCGCTCGCTCTGGCGGCCGCCGTGCAGCGCCAGAGCGACCATCCGCTCGCACGGGCCGTCGTCAACGCGTACGAGGCGGCGGGCAAAGCGCGCTCGCTCACCGCCAGCGCCGCGCGCGCCGTGGCTGGCCGCGGTGTCGAAGCGCAAGTCGAAGGCCGCACGCTGGCGCTCGGCAGCACGCGCTGGCTCGAAGAGCTGGGCATTGAACTGTCGCCGCAAATCGCAGCGCGGGCTCGCGAACTCGAGGCGGCGGGCAATACCGTGTCCTGGCTCATGCAACGCAATGCGTCGACGCCCGCCGCGCTCGCGCTGATGGCGTTCGGCGACACCGCGAAGCCGAGCGCGCGCGCCGCCGTCGCCCGCCTTTCGGCAATGGGCGTGAAGAGCGTGCTTGTGACCGGCGACAATCGCGGCAGCGCGGCGAGCGTCGCGCGTGCGCTCGGCATAGACGAATATCACGCGCAAGTGCTGCCGGAAGACAAGGCTCGCGTGATCCGCGACCTGAAGATCAGCAGCGCGGGCATTGTGGCGATGGCGGGCGACGGCATCAACGACGCGCCCGCGCTCGCCGCCGCGGACATCGGCATTGCCATGGCCACCGGAACCGACGTCGCCATGCATGCAGCCGGCATCACGCTGATGCGCGGCGACCCGGCGCTGGTGGCCGACGCGATCGACATTTCGCGCAAAACCTGGCGCAAGATCCAGCAGAATCTGTTCTGGGCCTTCGTCTACAACCTGGTCGGCATTCCGCTCGCGGCGTTCGGGCTGCTCAATCCGATGCTGGCAGGCGCCGCCATGGCGTTCTCAAGCGTGAGCGTGGTGACGAACGCGTTACTGCTGCGCACGTGGAAGGCAAAGCGCTAAGACGCTGCCAAGACGCTAGAAGCACCGCTGCGGCGCCGCTGGGCGTGGGAAGGGCGCCGCAACACCACGAATGCTTAAGCTTGCTAAAGGAACCGTTACCAGCGGCCGTAAACAAGCCACGATGCCGGAAAGTGCCTGCGCACCCGGCATGCTTAGTCCCTCTCACTCCACACACGCCCATGGAACTTCTCTCTTTACGCCGTGCCAGCGTCGGCGCCCGGCTCGCCGTACTGTCATGCGTGCTGGTGGCGTTGATCTTCGCCTCCTTCACGTGGGCGCTGACACGCAGCGCCGGCAAGCAGGTCAGCGACCAGGTGCTCGAACGCATCGCAGAAAAAGACCGCTCCATCGCCGAAATGATCACGCTGTTCGATAAGGCGCTCTCCGCCGAAGTCGACCGCTCGACCTCGCTGTTCGCGAGCTTCCTGCCGAGCACCTATACGCTCGACGAAACGCAGAAAATCGACGTGAACGGCGTGGCCACGCCCGTGTTCAAAGCCGGCGACAAGGTACTGAACATGGATTTCAGTATTCCCGACCAGTTTCTGGAACGCAGCGGTGCGGTGGCGACCATCTTCGCCCGTACCGGCGACGACTTCGTGCGCGTCACGACATCACTGAAAAAACAGGACGGTTCGCGCGCCATCGGCACGCTGCTCGATCGCAACGGACCGGCGTATGCACTTCTCGTCGCCAACAAGACGTACACCGGGCTTGCTGCGCTGTTCGGCAAACGTTGGATCACGCAATACCGCCCGGTGACGGACGCAAGCGGCCGCGTGATCGGCGCGCTCTTTGTCGGCGTGAACGTCGACCAGGAAATCCAGCAGGTACAGGACGGCATCCGCAACCTGAAGATCGGCGATAGCGGCTATTACTTTGTGGTGAACGCGTCGAAAGGCGCGGATCGCGGCAAGCTGATCGTCCATCCGGCCGCCGCCGGCCAGGCCGCGGACAATGCGAACGCGCCGTATCAGCAGATGCTCGACATGAAGCAAGGCCGGCTCGAATACAGTTCCGCCGACACCACGCTCGGCGAGCAAGGCGCGCGCGACAAATTCGTTTCGTTCGTCACCGTGCCCGAGTGGCAATGGCTGGTGGGCGGAGTCGCGCCGCGCGACGAAGTGATGGCAGAAGTCAACGCGACGCGCAATCGTTTTCTTGTTGCGGGCTTCGTGCTGGTCGGCGTGTTTGCGGTGGTGTTCCTGTTCGCGGTCCGCCGCCTCGTCAGCCGGCCGCTCGAAGAAGCCGTCAAGGCGTCGGAGCGCTTTGCGTCGGGCGACCTGAGCGTGCGCGTCGCTGCCAGCGCAAGCCGGCGCGGCGACGAGATCGGCCGGCTGATGCGTTCGATAGACGGCATCGGCGAAGGTCTCGCGCGCATTGTTTCGCAAGTGCGCAGCGCGTCGACCGATATGTCCGAAGGCACCGAGAAAATCGCCACGGGCAGCGGCCACATCGCCTCGCGCATCGCGACCCAGGCGAGCAGCCTGGAAGAAACCGCGGCGAGCATGGAGCAGATCACGTCCACGGTGCAGCAGAATGCCGATCACGCGACGCAGGCGAATACGCTCGTTACGCGCGCGGCCGACGCGGCGCTCGAAGGCGGTCGCGCGGTGGAACGTGTGGTGTCGACAATGGGCGACATCAGCCGCTCGTCGCAGAAAATCGCCGAGATCACGAGTGTCATTGAAGGCATCGCATTCCAGACCAACATTCTCGCGCTCAACGCGGCCGTCGAGGCAGCGCGCGCGGGCGAGCACGGCAAAGGCTTTGCGGTCGTCGCCTCCGAAGTGCGCGCGCTCGCGCAGCGCAGCGCGGCTTCGGTGAAGGAGATTGAAGGGCTGATAGCCGAATCGACGACGACCGTGCAAAGCGGTTTCCAGATCGCCGAGCAGGCCAGCAGCACGATGCAGGGCATCGTCCAGCAGGTCGGCCAGGTACGCGCGATCATGGCGGAAATCAGCGTCGCGTCGCGCGAGCAGTCGGGCGGCATCGAGCAGGTCAACCTCGCCGTCACACAAATTGGCGAAGCGACGCAGCAGAATGCGACGATTGTCAGCCAGGCCGAAGAGGCCGCCGCCGAACTGCGCGATCACGCCGCGCGTCTCGCGCAAGTGGTCAGCGTGTTCAAGCTGGAAAACGAGCGGCGGTGAAGGCCGTGAAGGCGGGTGACGGCCGGACTTGCGAGCGGACTTGCTAGCGGCCTTGAGCAGGTCCGGCCCGCGCTCAGAAAGCGTGCGCCGGCTGGCGCTGCCGGCTATCTCCCGGCGCGGTTTGCGCGTGCCTGGACCGCGCCGCTTCGCGCCGCGCCCATGCCCTAGGCGGTCGGCCGGAACATCTGGAACATCGCGCCGATTTCCGCGTAATCCGCTCGGTAACCTGCGCGCATGATCGGCTGCGCCGCGTGAGTATCAAAAAGGCCGTCCTTGAGATACGCCTCGTTGATGTGCACGCCCACCACCTGACCCAGCGACAGATAGTTGTCCATCGGCTTGCCGTCCAGATCGTGCAGGCGGACCACCTGCAGCAGCTTGCATTCGAGCGCGGCCGGCGACTCGGCAACGTGCGGCACCCGCACGTTGCGCCCAGGCGCGGGCGTGAGCCCCGCCAGTTCGAATTCGTCCACATGCGGCGCGACCGGCGCCGACGAGCGGTTCATCTGCTCGGCAAGGGGTTTGGTCGCGAGATTCCAGACGAATTCGCCGGTGGCCTCGATGTTGGACACGCTGTCTTTGCGCCCTTCGCTGCAAAAACCGATGATCGGCGGAAAGGTCGCGAATGCGCCGAAAAAGCTGTAAGGCGCGAGATTGAGCGTGCCTTGGGTGTCGCGCGAAGCAATCCATCCAATCAGACGCGGCGCGACGATTGCCTTGAAGGGATCGTGCGGCAGATTGTGGCCGGCGGCGGGATCGTAGAAGTAATGAGACATTCGCTAGGGGAAAGGAAAGAATAACGGGCAGTTATACCGCAGAGTCCGGCGCGGCGTGGGTTCTACCCTCGCCCAATGACCCGCTTGCGCCCTTCGCTCACCTGCGCGAGATGCACGTCGTCCCAGTCATAAAACCCGGCCCCGCTGCGCACGCCGACACGCCCGGCGTCAACCTGCTCGCGCAGCAGGTCGAGCACGTCTTCGTCTTTTGCGAGTTCGGGCATCAGATGCGTGGAGATATCGAGGAAAGTATCGAGGCCGCCCATGTCCGCCGCTTCCAGCGGACCGACGATTCCCCAGCGGCGCCCGAGCGACGCCTTCATCACGCGGTCCACCACCTCCGGCGTCGCCGCGCCCGAGCGCACGATGTTCAGCGCCTCACGCAATACCGCAAACTGCAGACGGTTGCCGACAAACCCCGGGATGGCCTTGGTCAGGACTACCGGTTCCATGCCGATCGCGGTCATCAACGCGGCGGTTTGTGCGGTGACGTCGGACGCGGTCGCGCTTCCAGGCACCACTTCCACAAGCGGAATCATGTGCGGCGGGTTCCAGAAATGCGCGATGACAAAGCGCTCTTTGGCTCGCAACGGCGCGGCGAGCTGATCGGGAGTAAAGCCGCTCGTGTTGCTGGCGAGAATGGCGTGATCGGCGAGCAGCGCGGTCAGCTTTTCGTACAGGCGGTGCTTCAGTTCGAGCACCTCGGGAATGGCTTCGATCACGAAATCAGCCGCGCGCATGACTTCGAGGTCGGCATGCGTCTCGATGCGCGCGAGCGCCGCCTGCTTTGCCTCGGGGCCGATGCGGCCGGCGTCGATCAGTTCGTCGAGCACCGCTTGCGCTTTCGGCGCGACGCTCGCGAGGCGCGCCGGGTCGACGTCGTGGACTACCGTACGAAAGCCGTGCAATGCGCTTTGCGTCGCGATGCCCACGCCCATCAGGCCGGTGCCCACCACGCCTATCACCGCATTGCCTGCGCTCGCTGTGCTTGCTGTGCTAACTGCCTTGTCTGCCTCGCTCACGACACTCCCTTTCTCAGATCGCGTAAAGCATTCAAGCATAGCGCAGCCCGCGCAGACGCTATGCCAAATGCGGCAAAGCCGGCCCTCCTCGCGGAAAAGCCGGCTTTGCGGATTCGCGCCGCGTGAAGCGGCGCGGGGTCACGCGGATCAGTAGCGCGGAGGCGGACGATGTTCGTCGCGGCCATGATGACGCGGATCGTAGTCGTGCGGATGATGGCGCATCCACTCGTCATGGTTCCAGTAGCGGTGGCCGTCGTAATAACGGTCGCCGTGCCAGCCGATGTCGATCGACACGCCCACCGGCATCAGATGCGGCTCGCCATAAACAACCGGCGCCGGGCCGTGGTCGACGATTACACGTTCCTGAGCGGATGCGCCGCCTGCAGCCAGCATGGCGCCGCCGGCCAGCAATGCTGCGAGAACGGTCCGCGATGTCTTGTTGAAAGTTTTCATGGTTCTCTCCCATCAAAGTTGAATCACGTCGACGCCGCGCGGTAGAGCCCGGACTTCAGGGCCTGCACACTGTGCGGCGCGTCTGGAAACCACTTTAACGACCGAAACCGCACGAAGACGTGAGCACTTGTAAGCGTGCATTTCAAAGAGAGGGACGGATAGCGGAACCGGGTTTTCTCTCAGAACTCCCGCCCATCAAGGCTTGCCGGATTGGACGCGGGTGTGTCGCAGCGGGATCCTGTCAGCCGCCGTTACATCCATTTCGGACGGGAAATTATTGATAGGCCCAAGCGAGCGGCAGAAGCCCGGCCTAGCGCCGCACAAACAAAAGCCACCGCACGCTCTCGCGGGCAGTGGCTTGAATTGATGCACGCGCACTTTTCGTGCGCACCCGGCGGTTCTAGCGCGCCGGTTGGACCGCTGGCTATCAGTCGGTCAGCTTGATGCCGAACAGCGTAGCTTGCGCCTTGCGCTGACGTTCGGCTTCGCGGGCACGCGCCGCGTACGAGTAGTCCGTGTCCAGCGGCAGGTGGGGCGACGCAAAGAGGTCGCTGACCTTTTGGAACAATGCAAAGATGAAGCTCATGGCGACTCCCGGTTAGTTGCTGCAATTGCTAGGGTTTTCCCTTAAGAAGCATTATAGGGTTTTCCCTAGGCGAAAGCTAGTGCAATGCAACATAACCTTGAAAAAGCGCTTGAAAACCCGGGATACAGCCATATTGCGTTGCAACATGACAACGTCCCCGTTTCTTGCGCCCGGGCGGCCCGGCATGTCGGCGGCTCTTGCGCCTATTGAAGCGTGGGCGGCGCGGGTTTGCGGTTCGAAGCGCGCCGCCTCGCCACCGCAGTTTTGCGCGGATTGACGACCGCTGCGTCGACGGCCCCTTGTGCCGATGGGTCGGCGGCCGCCAGCGTGGCACTGTTCACGGACACGATCAGACCGGGCAGCGTGCGCGTGGGCTGGTCCTGCGGTTTGACGGCAGCGCCCGTAGCGGAAAACTCGACGTTTAACGCCCAGTGTCCGTGATGTATCCCCTGATCGCGCAGGAGTGCGGCGATCAGGTCGTCGATGGAGTATTTGTGTTCGCTAGTCGGCATGTTGGCTTCGGTGCAATGAGGCGCTGGCGTGTCCGATTCAGTCCGCGGCAGCAGCATGCAGAGTGTAGAGCGGCCTGACAGGCTTGCGACGAGCGGCAGGCGGCGCCTGCCTTACGGCATCTATCGGAGGGGTGGTAAGAGAGCGCTGCAGCCGGCCCGGCAGGCAGCGCATCCTCTTAATGCGTGGCGGGCGTTTTCGGCTTGTGAAGGCGCTGCGCATGGCCCGCGCGCTTGCTGTTCGCGGACGCCGGCGCCGCGGCCGGCTGCTGAGATGCCGGCGACGCCGACGCTGGCGCGACCGCCGGTGCAGCGGCCTGGGCGGCGGCATTGGCCATCGCCATCTGGGTGTCGAGCAGACTGGCCATTGCGGCCTGCTGGTTTTGCATCATTTGCTCGACGCGATGCTGTTGTGCTGTCGTCTCGCGCGTCAGGCGCATCAAAAGCACGGTTTGCGTGATGCCGATCGCGACGGTCATCAGCAGCGCGCCGACCACAATGGACAGCATCCATTTCATGCGGCGCGAATGATCGGTGGCCGCGCGGCGCTGGTCGGCGATCACACCGTACAACGCGTCGACGGTGTCCGCGAAGGCTGTCGCGCGTGCCCGGTCGAGTTCCGGCGCGGTGGGTGAGGCGGCTTCCGGGTATCGCGCTTCATGCGCTTTGGTGCGCACGCCTGCCAATGCGGCGAAGCCGGGGGCTTCTGTACCTCGCCCTGCCGATGCTGCTGGGCCGGGCGGTTTTGTATCCATTTTTGACGACGCCGTTGGGCCGGGCGCTTCTGTGCCCCTTCCTGCTGAAGCGGCCAAGCCGGACGCTCCCGTACCCACGTTTGGCGAAGCCGCCTGGCCGGGAATCCCTCTACCCGGATTTGCCGAAGCCGCCTGCCCGGGCATTTCTGCGCCCCTTCCCGCCGAAGCCGCCGAACCGGGCGCTCCAGTACCCACTTTTGCCGAAGCCGCCTGGCCGGGCATCCCTCTACCCGGATTTGCCAAAGCCGCCTGCCCGGGCATTTCTGCGCCCCTTCCGGCTAAAGCCGACGAACCGGGCGCTCCAGTACCCACTTTTGCCGAAGCCGCTTGGCCGGGCACCCCAATAGCCCCTCTTGCCGATGCGGCCGCGCCGGGCGCTTCTGTATCCGCCCCTGCGGACGCTGCCGTACCGGACGCTCCTGTATTTATCGCCGTAATCGTCGTCGATGCCGCCGCCGGTCGCACCTTCGGATCCATCGTCGGCGATGAGGCCCCCTCGGCCGGCAACCTCCGTCCGGTGCCCAGCGTCACACGCTCACCTGGCAGGCCCGTGGCCGCCGCTGGCATTCCGTCGCTGCGGCTCATCCCTGCCGACGCCGCCTCGCTTGCCCCCTTCACAGGCACCGGCTGCACCGGCTGCACCAGCCTCGCACCGCTGCGCACGCCATTCGCTTCTGCCGCCTCCGCAGCGCTCCGGTCTGCCGCCTGACGCAGCGCGGCGACGCTCCGGGCCACCGTGGCGGCCGCCATCGCGGGCGTGAGTGGCGCAGTCGCTGCGTTGGCCGCGTCAGCGACACCTCCAGCCGGCGGTTCCTGCGCCGCCCCAGCCCCCGCCGCCTCTGCCGGCAACGGCTCCATCTCCAGCCCGCTCAATTGCGCGTGGACCGCAACCGGCTCATCGGTCTTTGCCGCGCGCGGCAGGCGGCGCCCGGTCCTTGCATCGAGCGATGCGGTGTCAGCCGTATCCAGCGCGCCGACCGCCGCGAGCACCACATCGGGCAATTCGAAGCCATGCAGCGTCCCCTGGCGAATGTCGATATTCATCGCTTCGAGGGTGGCGCGGGTCGGATCGTCGGGGAACAGGTCGAGCGTGCTGTCGTCGCGCACGACATCGCTCAGTTGCGCAAGGCGTTGTGCAGAGCGCGCGGCGCGCGCCAGTTTCTTTTCGGTTTCGGTGGAGACGGTGGCCTGCCGACGCTTCTTCGAAGCGGCGCGCTCAGGCCGGGACTGCTTGGATACTGCGGAATCTGCCATAGAGAAAAACGCGGTGGTCGCCGGAGAGCGGGCGCCGGCACCGCTCGTCAATGCCATTGGAATTTTTCGAGACCGCATTGTCGCATGGCCTCCACCGCCGCCGAAGTTATTCGCCGACGATTTTCCGTTTCAACCGGCCGCGTCGTCCTGCCGGAACTCCCTCACGCCCCGCAGTTGACGCAAGCGCGTGCAGATCGCCTCATATTCGGCACTCGACACGCGATGCAGCGTGATCATCACCTCGTCGCATTCGGGCGTTTCGTCGTTCTGCTGCATCACGAACTGTTTGACGCGCGAGCTGGCCGCGCCGAGCTCGTCGTGCAGCGAGTGGAAGGTCACGGCGCCGCGCTCGACCAGCATGGTCACCTGGCGCCGCTGCTTCGCAGTAATGAAACGCCGCTCGAGCGGCTTGATGCCCGCGAGGATGATCAGAATGATGACGGTCGCTGCAATCGACGCCGTATAGAGCCCGCCGCCGACCGCGAGCCCGATGGCCGCGACCGACCAGAGGCTCGCCGCCGTGGTCAGCCCGCGCACGATTTCGCCGCGCAGCAGAATCGAACCCGCGCCCAGAAAGCCGATGCCGGAGACAACCTGGGCCGCCATTCGCGAAGGGTCGAGCACCACGTGTTCGCTGCCGAGCACGTCGGCAAAGCCGTAGGCCGACACGATCATGATCAGCGCCGAGCCCACGCACACGAGCATGTGCGTGCGCAAGCCGGCCGCCCACGAGAGCCGCTCCCGCTCGAAGCCTATTACGCTGCCGAGCGCGGCGGCAAACACCAGTCGGGAGATGAGTTCGAGATCACCCAGCATCGTTCTCTCCTTATTGAAATTTTTTGCAGCGTTTTCCCCACCCATTTCGGGCGCCGGCAGGCATCCGTTTGCATTATGCTAAGCCGCGTACTGTCGCTGCTGCGGCGTTTGCCAGGCGGCATACCCGTGGTGCGGCGCCGCGCCCGCACGGCCGCCGGAATCCGGCCCGCTCGCGGGCGCTTTGAATCAATGCGTTTGAAATTTGACTATGCCCAGCCCGAACCTTGACGCCGCCTCGACGACCGCGCTCGCCGCCGCACTGCGCGATCACTTCAACGGCGTGATCCTGCCCATGTGGCGCAACGCGGGCTTTAACTCCGCGCTCAGGTTGCCATATGAGGCACTCGGCGAAGATCATCGTCCGGAGCCGGTCCACCGTTACCGGGCTATGGCGTGCGCGCGTCAACTGTTCGTGTTCTCGCAGGCCGGCGACGCCGCCCATGCGCAGGTTCTGTTCGACTCGCTCACGCACACTTTTCAGGACACACAACACGGCGGTTGGTTCTACAGCGTGGATCAGCACGGAGCCCCGCTCGACACGGTCAAAGACCTGTACACGCATGCGTTCGTCGTGTTCGCATGTGCCGAATATGGCCGGCGCTCCGGCAATCGGGACGCGCTCGAGATCGTGCATCGCACGTCGGCGCTCATTCAAACGCGTTTTGCCGCGCCCGGCGATCTCTTTAATGCCGCGCTCAGCGCGGACTTTGCGGAAGTCACCGGCACGCCCATTCAAAACCCGTTGATGCATTTGACGGAAGCATGGCTCGCCGCCCGCGAGGCCACGCGCGACAACGCTTTCGACGCGGCGCTGAGGCGCCTCGCCGGCGCGGTGGCTGGTCACTTCGTGCACGCGCCTTCGGGTTGCATCGCCGAATTGCCGGTCGGCGCGGCAGACAATCGCCTGGAACCCGGTCATCAATTCGAGTGGTTCTGGCTGGTCAAGCAGGCGGGCGGGCTGTTCGAAGGGTCGGGGCTGGCGGAAAGCCTCTCGCGCGCGTTCGAGTTCGCGCAGCGCTTTGGCGTGGATCAGCAAACCGGCGGCGTGGTCGCGTCACTCAACGAAGACGGAAGCATCAAAGACCCGATTCAGCGCATCTGGGCGCAAACGGAATATCTGCGCGCGCTCGCCAGCCACGACGAAGCGGCCATGCGCGTGGTCTTGCCACGGCAGATCGAACTGTTCCGGCAGCGCTTTCTGCGACCGCAAGGCTGGTTCGAATGCAAAACGGCGAGTGGCGAAGTGGCCCGCGCCGACATGCCGTCGACCACGCCTTATCACCTGGCCACGGCTTTCGAAGCCTTGCCGGCCTAAGCAGGTAAAGCCGCCGCCGAAGGCGCGCGGAATTTTATGCCAAATGGTTTACCCTGGCATCAAACACGGGTTTTTTCGCGTTCCCGAGGACAAAAAAAGACCAAAGCCGGGGAATACCCGAATACGGCTTGATTGGCGTCTGTCATAAAGACGTGATACAACTCGTACTTCGCGCTCGATCTTGGGTTGAGAAACCGCGGGTGCGAATGCAATACACAACATTTACTGGATCAAAAATGGCAACAGGTACTGTGAAGTGGTTTAACGATGCAAAGGGCTTTGGCTTCATCACGCCGGACGACGGCGGCGAAGACCTGTTTGCGCACTTTTCGGAAGTTCAAGGCAGCGGCTTCAAGTCCCTGCAGGAAAACCAGAAGGTGTCGTTCGAAGTGAAGCAAGGCCCGAAGGGCAAGCAAGCTGCGAACATCACGCCGGCCTAAGTACCCACGGTACGAGGTAGGCTGACGCAGGCTCGAACGCTCGCGTCCAATACAAAAATGGCCCGCTTTTGCGGGCCATTTTCTTTTTCCCGCTGCCTGATTTTTAAGCGCAGACAATTTAAATTGCGCGCATCCGCGACAACGCATATTGCGCAGATTTGGGCGGATTTTCATCGAACTGTTGTGTACGCAACACAGACTCCGAAATTTCGAAGACGGAAACCGCCTCCTTCAATTGCTGCGTCTGTTGATGCAGCGAAGCCGCCGCTGCGGCAGCTTCTTCCACGAGCGCCGCGTTTTGCTGCGTCATCTCGTCCATCTGGACCACGGCCTGGTTGACCTGCTCGATGCCGGTACTCTGCTCGAGCGACGAGGCGCTGATCTCCGCCATCATCTGCGTGACGCGCGAAATGGACGCGGACACGTTGCTCATTGCCTCGCCCGCATGCTCGACCAGCGCCGAACCGCCCTGAATCTCGGCAACCGACTCGCTGATCAGCGTCTTGATTTCCTTCGCCGACTGCGCGCTGCGCTGGGCCAAACCACGCACTTCGCCGGCCACGACCGCAAAACCGCGGCCCTGCTCGCCCGCACGCGCCGCCTCCACGGCCGCATTCAGCGCGAGGATGTTGGTCTGGAACGCGATACCGTCGATCACCGAAATGATCTCCGCGATCTTGTCCGAACTCTGCGCAATGCCGCGCATCTTGTCGACGACCTTATCGACCACTTCGCTGCCGCGCGACGTCGCTTCGAGCGCGGTCTCGGCGAGCGCATTTGCCTCACGCGCGTGGTCGGCATTCTGACGCACCGTGGCGGTGAGTTCCTCCATGCTGGACGCCGTTTCTTCGAGCGATGCCGCCTGATTCTCCGTCCGTGCAGAAAGATCGGCGTTGCCGGTTGCAATTTCATCGGCGCCCAGATGAATCGAGTCGGCAGATTCGCGCACGGTCTGCACCGTCCGGGCGACACTGGCCTGCATCTTCGCGAGACCCGAGAACAGCCGGCCGATTTCGTTGGTGCCGCGCGCGGCGATCGGCTGATCGAGACGCCCTTGCGCAATGCGCTCGAAGTGGCGGCCGACTTCTTCCAGCGGCGCGACCACACCGCGGCGCAAGGCAAGATGAACCGCAAACGTCCCGCCGACGAGCGCCACCAGAATCACGATGCTGACGACTCGGAAAGCCGCCATGCGGGTGTCGATCGAGTCGAGCGACGCGCGGCTCGCCGCGTTGCCGAACTGCGTGAAGTTGTGCAGCTCGCTCAGATAAGCGTCCTGGAACGACTGCGTCGGCTGGTCGAGAAACGCCTGGATATTGTTCGCGTCGAGAAACTGGGCGAGTTCGGTCAGCGCGCCGTGCAGCTTCTTGTAGCGCTCGCCGAGCGCCGCCGCGCGGGCGCTGTTCTCGTCGCTGGTTTTCGGTACGTTCGCGAAGGCGCTGAACGACTGCTCGGCGGCCGCGAGCTGCTCGCGGGCGTGCTGGACGATGTCGGTCGGCTCCGCGCCGCCGCGTACCATACGCGTGCCGGCGCGCGACAGGTTGATGCGCGCGTCCATCAGATGCTGCGTGGTTTCGTTGACCGCGTTCACCTGCTTAAGCGCTATGTTCGAAAGATCGCCAACGTCGTTGTGGGTGCGCGTCAACGACCAGAACCCCAGCCCCACCGTGACAAGCTGGAAAACGCAGAACGCGGCCAGAACACACAACAGGCCGGATGCGACCTTTATCTTGCTGAACATCGTGAACACCTGAAGGCAAAGAATTACGGGAGCTACGTCAGGGTTAACGGCAGCATGCCGGCTAGCTGAAGGCTAAATTCGTCAAAGTTCGCCTTACGTTGCGTTTACGCTGTACTTACTTCGGCCAACGTCTGAAATTTCCTCATTCGACACAGCAACGCGGCGCCGAGATTTCCGATTCACCTTGACGGCGTGCGTGGGCGCTTCCTAGAGTGGGTAGGGACTGATGCGCGCACGCTCGCGCGCGATGCCACCGCGGGCCTTCCTCGAAGGAATCACAATGACTGACCTACTCGACCGGGCGCGCGGCGCATTGCACGCCCAGCCGTTCAGCATGCTGCTGGGCGCCGAGCTGATGTACACCGGCACCGGCGAACTCGCGCTGAGCCTGCCGATTCGCGACGAACTGCGGCAGCAGCACGGCTTCGTGCATGGCGGCGTGATCAGCTATCTGGCCGACAATGCGCTGACCTTTGCCGGCGCGCTCTCGCTCGGGCCCAAGGTTGTGACGGGGGAATATAAGATCAACTATCTGCGGCCGGCCGTGAACGGCACGCTGGTAGCGCGGGCGGAGGTGGTGTATGCAGGCCGCCATCAGGCGACCTGCCAATGCAACATCTTCGTGATGGACGGCAACCGCGAGAAACTGGTCGCGGTGGCGCAAGGCACCGTCAACCGGATCGGCGAGAACGGCGAGCAGGAACCCGCCAGTTGACGCGAGTTGCCGCGCGTGGGCGGGCTCGCGGCTTGAAGCACGAGCCTGCTGCAAGCCGGCTGAGCTCGACTCTCAACTCGACTCTCGGCACGGCTCCAGGCACGGCTTATTCGGCCGCGTAGGTCTTCTGCGTTTGCTCGCCGAGACCTTCGATACCCAGGCGAATGGTCTGCCCCGGCTTCAGATACACCGGATTGGGCTTCACACCCATGCCCACGCCAGGCGGCGTGCCGGTGGAAATGACATCGCCCGGTTGCAGGCTCATGCACTGCGACACATACGAAACCAGCTTGGCGACGCCGAACACCATCGTCTTGGTATTGCCGTTCTGGTAGCGGTGACCGTCCACTTCGAGCCACAAGCTCAGGTTCTGCGGATCGGCGACTTCGTCGCGCGTGACCATCCACGGGCCGATGGGTCCGAAGGTGTCGAAGCCCTTGCCTTTGTCCCACGTGCCGCCGCGTTCGATCTGCCATTCGCGCTCCGACACGTCGTTGATCACGCAATAGCCGGCCACGTAATCGAGCGCGTTCGCCTCGTCGACGTACTTGGCGTGCTTGCCGATCACCACGCCGAGCTCGACTTCCCAATCGGTCTTCTTCGAGCCGCGCGGAATTTCCACGTCGTCGTTGGGACCGGAAATCGCGCTCGTCCACTTGTTGAAGATCACCGGTTCGGCGGGCACGGGCAGATTCGATTCGGCTGCGTGGTCCGCGTAGTTCAGGCCGATGCAGATGAACTTGCCGATCTTGCCAACGCACGGGCCCATACGCGGATTGCCTTCCACGACCGGCAGCGTGGCCGGGTCGAGCGCGCGCAGTTTGGCGAGGCCCGCGTCGGTCAACGCCGCGCCGTCGATGTCGGCAACCACGCCTGACAGGTCGCGAATCTTGCCTTGCGCGTCGAGCAAGCCTGGCTTTTCCTGGCCTTTCGGCCCGTAACGAAGCAGTTTCATCGTTGCACTTTCCTCTGGGTTTCAGTGGTGTTCGGTTAATACATCAGCGGCCGCACTCATGCGGCCGCATTTCAGTTTTTCAGTTCGACCAGCCGCCGTCGATCACATGTGCGCAACCGGTCGTGAACGAAGACTCGTCCGACGCGAGATACAGCGCGAGCGCGGCAATCTCCTCGGGTTTGCCGATGCGGCCCATCGGCTGGCGCGCGACGAACGCCGCCTGCACCGCTTCGAGCGTCGCGCCTTGTGCCTCGGCCTGCGCTGCGATCCGCTGCTCGAGCGACGGCGACGACACCGTGCCGGGACAGATCGCATTACAGCGTACACCACGCGTGATGAAATCCGCGGCGACCGACTTGGTGAGCCCGATCACCGCCGCTTTGGAAGCGCTATACGCGAAGCGGTTGGGCACGCCCTTCACGCTCGAAGCCGCCGACGACATATTGATGATCGATCCGCCGCCGCGCTCGAGCATGGCAGGCAGGAACGCGCGGATCATCCGGTACATTGCCTTGACGTTCAGGTCGAACGCGAAGTCCCAGTCTTCCTCGCTGCACTCGAGAATCGAGCCTGCATGGACGAAGCCCGCGCAGTTGAACAGCACGTCGATGGGACCCACTTCGGCGGCCAGTGCCTTGATCGCGTCGCCGTCGAGCACGTCGAGCTTGCGCGCCTCGACCGGCTTGCCGGCGAGTCCCTCGATGCGGATGTCGGTGGCAATCACGCGTGCGCCTTCGCGGGCGAACGCTTCGGCGGTCGCAAGGCCAATGCCTTGTCCCGCCGCGGTGATCAATGCTGTCTTGCCGGCCAGTCTTTGTGTCATCTACGACTCCAGTTGAGTGGGCTTAACTTGTGTTCGCGACGCATTTGCTCGCGACGTCACAGTCGATAAAACGCAGCGGCATTGCCGCCGAAAACCGCTTCGCGCTCGCCTTCGCTGAGCGACGCAAGCAGGGTGTTCGCCACCGAATGCCACAGCAGATAATCGCCGTTCAGTTCGAGCACCGGCCAGTCGCTACCCCACATGAGCCGCGCCGGACCGAAGGTGGCCAACAGATGCTCGACGTAGGGCCGCAGCGTTTCCTCGGTCCAGCCCGGCGACGCCTCCGTCGCGAGGCCCGACAGCTTGCAATGCACGTGCGGCAACTGTGCGAGCCGCGCAATCGCATCGGCCCAGCTCTTCCAGCCGGCCTGACCGTAACGGATAGGCGGCTTCGCGCCGTGATCCACCACCATGCGCAGCGCCGGGAAGCGGCGCGCGAACGTCTCAACATGTTCGACGTGGCGCGCGTAGATCAGCGCGTCGAACGCGAGGTCGTGGGCGATCAGCGCTTCAATGGCCGGCGCGAGATCCGGATTCGCGATCCACGTGTCGTCGGGCAGGTCTTGCAGCATGGGCCGCACGCCCTTGAACTTCGGCTCGTGCGCGAGCGCGCCGATCAGGGCCGGCGCGGTGGGCAACAGCAGCGGCACCCAGCCGACCACGCCGGCAATAGACGGCTCGTCGCGCGCAATGTCGAGCAGATAACGCGTTTCGTCGATGGTCGGCGCCGCCTGCACGACCACCGTTTTCCCGATGCCCGCTCGCTCCCGCAACGGTTTGAGGTCGGCCGGGCCGAACGGCCTGAACAGAATCTCGAGCTCCGGCGTGAGCCATTCGTAGTCGCCGCGGGATGGGTCCCAGTAGTGCTGGTGAGCGTCGATATGCATCGTCAGATCAGTCCTCTGGCGCGGGCGCGCGGGCGTCGAGCAGGCCCGCTTCGCGCAGCGCGGACCACAGGGCCGCTGGGATGGGCAACTCGAACGACGCCGCGTTCTCGCGCAATTCGTCGGCACTGCGCGCGCCGGTCAGCACGGTGGCGACCGCCGGATGCGCATACGGAAACTGCAAGGCCGCGGCCGCGAGCGGCACGCCGTGATCGCGGCATACCGCCTCGAGCCGCGCAACGCGCTCGATCACTTCGCGCGGCGCCTCGCCGTAGTTGAATTTCAGATCGCCTTCGACGCCGCGCGCCAGAATGCCCGAGTTGAACGCACCGCCTAACAGGATGCTGACGCCGCGCTTCACGCATGCCGGCAAGAGGTCGTCGAGAGTGGTCTGTTCGAGGAGCGTATAACGCCCGGCGAGCAACGCGCAATCGATATCGAACTCGGCCATCGCCTCGAGTATTACCGCGCCTTCGTTCACGCCGAGTCCCACGGACTTGACCGCGCCTGCCGAGCGCAATTCGTCGAGGGCGCGAAAACCGCCGCCTTGCGTCAGTTGCCGCCAGTAGTGGGGATTCATCTCGCCGTGCGTCACACGGCCAATGTCGTGCACCAGCAGAATGTCGATGTCGATAATGCCCAGACGCTGCTGGCTGTCTTCGAACGAACGGAGAATACCGTCGTGCGTGTAGTCGTAGACGGCCTCGAAGGGCAGCGGATTCTGCCAGCCTTCCTTGCCTTCGTAAGGTGTCGTGCGCGGCACGAAACGGCGGCCGACTTTGGTCGACAGAACATATTCGCTGCGCGGATAGCGCCGCAACGCGTTGCCCAGCCGATGCTCCGCCTTGGTGTTGCCGTAATGCGGCGCGGTGTCGAAATAGCGCACGCCCGCGTCCCATGCGGCGGCGACCGTTGCGTACGCATCTTCGTCCGACAGATCGCGATACAGGCCGCCGAGCGGCGCCGTGCCGAGGCTCAGTCCCGTCACTTGCAGCGTGCCGCGGCCAACGCGGCGGCGCTGCTGGACTTTTGAACCGTTCGTTGCGGTCATTTAACGCGTCTCCTGTAGAACGTTCTTTGTATCACACCCGACAACCAGCGCTCACTGCAATTCATCACTGCTGCTGCACAACCATTGCACGGCGCGGCGCGCCCGCGCTCGACGGCAGGCAGCCAGGCCCGACCGGCTCGAACGTCTTATACGTGAGGATGAATTCCTGGTGCCCCAGCATTTCGGATTTCGACGCGGCGCCTTGCGACACGGCCAGCGTCTGCTCGAACACTTCGCGGCCCACTTCGTCTAGCGTGCCGCGTCCTTCGAGAATGCGGCCCGCGTCGACATCCATGTCGCCCGACAGATTGCGATACGTGGCCGGATTCGCGCAGATCTTGATGACCGGCGAGATGGCTGAGCCGACCACCGAGCCGCGCCCGGTGGTGAACAGAATCACATGCGCGCCGCACGCAATCAGCTCGCCGATTTCGGCATTGTCGCTAATGTTCGGAAAGCCGAAACGCGGCTCGCCGTCCGGCACGACGTCGAGCAGATACAGTCCGCCGGTCGGCGGAATGTCGCCCGGCTTGACGATGCCGGTAATCGGCGACGCACCGCTTTTCGCATACGCGCCGAGCGACTTTTCTTCCTGTGTGGTGAGGCCGCCGTCCGCGTTGCCGACTGCAAAACTGCCGTGGCCGAGAATCGAGTAATAACGCGCTGCCTTGGCGACACACTCGACGATCGCGTCGCCGAGTTCCGGCCGCGCCGCGCGCGTCTTCATATGAAACTCGCAGCCGACGAGTTCGCCGGTCTCCTCGAAAATGCAGGTCGCGCCCGCGTCGATCAGATGATCGAACGCGCGGCCCACTGCCGGATTCGCGGTAATGCCGCTGGTGCCGTCCGAGCCGCCGCAAATCGTGCCGACCACCAGTTCGCTCAACGCCATCGGCACTTTCTGTTGCCCGGCAAGTTGCGCGCGCGCGCCGCGCACCCAGTCCACGCCGTACTGAATCGTACTGCGCGTGCCGCCCTTCTCCTGAATGGTGAGCACTTCGACCGGGCGGCCGCTTGCACGCACGACATCGACGAGATAGTGCTTGTTCATGCTCTCGCATCCAAGCGAGACGAACAGCACCGCGCCGACGTTCGGATGCGTGGTGAGCCGCTCGAGCATTTTCTCGGCGTATTCGTTCGGATAGCAGCCAGGAAAGCCGATCAGATGAACCGGTGGCTCGTGCGCCGCTCGCCCGTCGTCGAATGCGTCGAGCGGCTCCCGAAACTGCGTGACGATCTCGCGCGCCACGTGATGCGCGCATTCGACCAGATACGCCACTGCGACCACATTGCGGATGCCCTTGCGGCCGTCGCTACGAAGGTAGCCTTGCAGCATCGGCGGTTGCGCAAAGGCGCTTGCTACGGAGGTCTCAGCCATGATCGTTCCCGCGCGGCGCAATGCCGCGTCGTTATGCGCAAATCAGTGATGTACGAATTGATGACCCGCGTCGTGCGTGTACGTCGGCAGGTAATCGCTTTCGAGGTTGTGCGTATGCAGATGCTCGCCGCGCCGCACGTCTTCAGTGACGTGACCGATCACGGCGCCGTAGCGCAGCACCTTGTCGTCTTTCGCGAGATCGCGGCGCGCCAGCTTGTGGCCGAGCTCGATGGTGCGCGCGAGCGTGACGCGCTCGCCCTCGATCTCGAGGTGCGTGCCGGCGTCCAGCCGCGCCCCCGCAATGAGGCAGTTGTCCTCCGGACTCAGCAGGATCAGTCGCGGATCGGTTTCCTGGGTGCGGCTCGTCAAATGGGTTCTCCGTGAGGCGGTTGGGTTCACCTTGCTTCAGTTCCGACCTTCGCCGCTTGTCTTCGCCGCTTGTCTTAGCCGCTTGTGAGGCGGGCGACCATCAGCGAGCCGGGAATGATCGCGCCGTAATCGCCTGACCAGAACGAGGGCACCTCGATTATGGATACTGACGGGTACCGGCGTGCATTCATTCACCAATGAACATATTATTCATATGCGGACTTTTCGAAGTCAAGGAATGTGCACTGCATCAAGGGTCCGTATTTTCCCTGGACGCATCGGCTCGCACGGAACCAGCCGCCGCACTTACACTCAAGCGCCGGCTACCGGGAACAGCTCACGGAATTCCTCACGATGGACGCAGACGACAAAGACGATGCCGACCGTTATCGCGCGCCCGCGCTCGACAAAGGCCTCGACATTCTCGAATTGCTCGCCGAGCAAAAAGAGGGGCTCACGCGCGCCGAGATCACCAAGCTGCTCGGGCGCAATGCCAGCGAGATGTACCGGATGCTCGAACGTCTGGTCGCGCGCCAGTATGTGGTGCGCTCAAAAGGCGGCGACCGCTATTCGCTGAGCCTGAAGCTCTACGCGCTGGCCCATCGTCACCCGCCGATGAACCGGCTTATCTCCGAAGCGTTGCCGCTCATGCAACGTTTCGCCGATGCCGCCGAGCAATCGTGTCACCTCGCTGTATACGACCGAGGCAATCTGCTCGTCATCGCGCAAGTGGATGGCCCGGGCACCTGGGGCATGTCGGTGCGGCTCGGCTCGCGGGTCGGTCTGATCGACACGGGCTCGGGGCGCGTAATGCTCGCCTTCCAGACCGTCGAACAGCGCGCGCAGATGCTCGCCGAGCACACCAAGGTAAAAGGCGAAGTGACGATAGACCGCGAGGCGCTCGAAGCAGCGTGCGAGCGGATTCGCGCAGCCGGTTTTTCGCAGAAGGACAGCCAGCAGACGTTCGGCGTGACCGACGTCACCTTCCCCGTGCTCGGCCCGTCCGGGCAGGCGATTGCGGCGCTCACCTGCCCGTATCTGAAGCGTATCGACGAATATGTGGCGCCCACGCTAGCAGCCGCCACGGCGCTGCTGCGCGAGACAGTGCAGGCGCTTTCGATGTTTCGCGAGCAGGCGCTTTGAGCGCATGTGAGCGGCCTTTGAGCGCGGCCCTTTAAGCGCTGTATAAGCGCCGCATGAGCGGCGTGTGAGCTCTGCATGTCGCGTGATCGCGGCTCGTTGGCAGAACCCGCGCCACCGAACTTCAGTTTTTGAAGCGGGCCGCGCGCCCACATGGTTTAGAATGGCGGCCCTCTCAAAAAACGACGCCGCGTGAAGTCATTCGTGCGCGCCCCTCGAATAGCAATGGCGAAACTTCTGACCGACTCCGAATTCCAGCGTTTTTCCGAACTCCAGCAGAAGCAGTCGAGCTTCACGATCACACCGGAAGAGGCCGACGAACTGCGCGACATCGTCGCTCATGCGCAAAAACGCCGCGACGACCGCGCGGCGGCCATGCAAAGCATCGAGACTTTCATCCAGCAATTCGACATCAGCCCGGACGAGCTGTTTTCGCCAGAACAGATCGGCGAAGCCGCTCGCACGTATGGTCTGATTCCGGCCGCGAAGAAGGAGCGCGTGCTGCCGCCGTCGTTCACGTTCAATGGCAAGCCGTACCAGTGGACCACGCGCGCGCTGCCGGACGACATTCGCGTGCCGTTGTTCGATGCGTTCAAGGCCGGGCAGTCGGTGAAGTCGTTCATCGCGACGCCCAAGGACGCGAATCGCTGCGCTGCGACCATTGCACGGCTCGAGCGCGAGACCGGTGCCGTGTATGCGGATGCGTGGCTCGAGGAGCTGGCTGTGACGCGTGCGCAGGTGGACGAGGCAGCGGCGAAGTTGGCAGGCTAACTGCTTGCCTGCGCCGGCTACACCGCTAGCCGCGCTCGCCCGCATCTTCCTCCAGCGCCATCCGGAAACCCACCACCGCCGGGTCTTCGGTTGGCGTAATCGTGAAGCCGCTCGCTTTGGCGAGCGCGATCATGGCGGTGTTCTCCCGCAGCGCCTCGCCGACGAGCCAGTGCGTGCCGCGCGCCCGCGCATAGCGGATAATGCGGTCCGTGAGCAGCCGCCCGAGCCGCCGGCCTTTCTGGTCCGAGCGAATGGCCACCGCGAATTCCGCCGTTTCGTTGTCAGGATCGGCGACCGCGCGCACCACGCCGAGGGTGCGCGGCACGCCGTCTTCGCCCTGCACGGTCGCGATCAGCGCCATTTCGCGGTCGTAGTCTATCTGCGTCATGCGCGCGAGCTGCGAGTGATCGAAGCTGCCCACGGCGCCGAAAAACCTCAGCCGCAAATCCTCCGGTGTCATTGCTTCGACGAAATCGTGGTGCGCCGCCTCGTCTTCGGGACGTATCGGCCGCACGGTGATGCGCAGCCCTTGCCAGTCGAGCGTCTCCTCGAAGCAGCGCGGATACGGCACGATCGCGAGGCGGCTGCGCGTCGGCGCAATGGCGAGCGTGGGATCGGCAACCGTCACGTGGTCGCGGTATACGCGTAGCGTGAGCCTGAGACCGACGATCTCGCCGACATCGCAAACGGCCTGTGACAGCGCAGTCAATGCGGCGAGCGCGGGCTCCGGCGCAACGAGGCGCGCATACGGCGAACGCGTGACGATGTCGCGGGCGAGCGTCGGGTTCAACGGCGGCAACCCGTAAATGCGCAGCGGCTCGCCGACGCCGTCGGACGAGGGTGCCGTGAAGCGGAACACCGGGCCGAAATTGTCGTCGTCGTGAAGCTCGACGGCGATGTCGACCACCGGCTTGCGCATCGAGTCTGCATCGCTCTCGGCGCAGTCGCCTGAATCGCGTGCGGGCGCCTCGGTCGCGGCGTCCGCTTGGGGATGCGCCGCCTCGATCTGCAGCCCGAAGCGTTCCAATAAGGCTGCCGCGGCTTTGCCCGTGAGTTGGCGCTCACCTGCGGCGAGCGCGGCACGCGCCTCTGACTGCGCGGCGTCAATGGCTTCAGGCACTTCGGCCGGCAGGCCCTCGGGCGTCTGCATCAGCAGTTCGCGCCCCATCCGGTAATCGACAAGACGCGCGAACGCGCGGGCGAGCCGCTGCGGCGTCGTGTGGACCGGAATGCCTTGCGCATGCAGCGCGTCGCGCGTCGCGGCGTCCACGCCGCCGAAAAAGCACGCGAGCAGACCGCGATACGCGAAGCGCTGATTCGCAATGAGCGCCTGCGCAACCTCGCCGACCGGTGCGCTGTGCGTCGACGCGTGCACGACGAAGGCCGTGCCGGTGCCGCGATGTCCGGCCAGCAGTTTCAGCGCGGTGCCGAAATGCTCGGGACGCGCGTCGTCGCCGAGTTGCAACGGGTTGCCGCCCACCGCGTGCGGCAACGCCTCGCGCAACGCCTGCGATGCTTCCTCCGGCCACGGCGCGAGCGTCTCGCCGGCTGCCGCGAAGGCGTCGCGCGCCAGCGTGGCGAGGCCGCGGTCGCTCGTGATCAGCGTGGCCGTCGCGCCAGCGGCGACGCGGCCCACGCCGAGCGTTTCGATTTCGTCGAGCAGATCGTCGAGCGCGTCCACGCGTACCATGCCCGCGCGGCGGAACGCAGCGGTGTACAGCGCGTCTGCCGGATCGGCGCGCCCGGAGCGCAGCGCCAGCACCGGCTTGTTCCGCGCCGCCGCGCGTGCCGCCGACATGAATTTGCGCGCCGCACGCACGCTGTCGAGCTCCAGCAGAATCGCACGGGTGCCGGGGTCGCTCGCCAGATAGTCGAGCACGTCGCCCGCGTCCACGTCGGCCTCTGCGCCTAGCGCCACCGCGTGCGAGAAGCCGAGGCCGCGCGCCTGTGCCCAGCCGAGCACCGCATTGGTCAGCGCGTTCGACTGCGACACCCAGGCGACGCCGCCCGCCTTTACCGTGCAGGACGGCGCGCCGAGCTGCGCGCGCAGCGCCGGCGTGACGACGCCCAGACTGCCCGGCCCGACGATTCGCAGCAGATGCGGCCGTGCCGCCGCAAGCGCATGCCGCAACGCGAGCCGGTCGTCGTCGGTGCGCGCTTCGCCGACGATGATCGCCGCGCGTGTTCCCAAACCGCCGAGCTTGTGAATGATCGAGGGCCAGCTTGCGGGCGGCGTGCAAATCAGCGCGACGGTGGGCGCTTGCGGCAAGTCGCCGGTGTCGCCAATCACGGCGTGGCCGCCAAGCGTTTCGTACTTCGGATTGACCGGCCACAGCCGGCCCTCGAAGCCGCCTTCCAGCAAGCGCGCCCACACCATCGCGCCAGTGCTGCCGGGCCGCTCCGAAGCGCCGATCACAGCGACGGATCTGGGTCGGAACAACGCGTCGAGATTGCGAACGGTCACAGGCACTCCGCGAATAAAAGGGCGCGCCGCTCAGTTGTCGACGCGCGCGTCTTCGTCAGGATAGGCGAAGTGGCGCAAACGCGCGGCGCATCTGTAACAGCGTTTGCCGACTGGCTGCGCGAGGAAGTACTGAAATTGGCTGAGGAGGCGCAAACCGCCAGTGTCGGCAAGTCGCCGCCAACATCTGCAATGGAAAAGCCGCGTGTGCATGACTGCACCACGCGGCTTTGTCTTGTTGCAAAGGGCGCCAGCGGCGTGCGAGCGCCGTGCCGGTTACATCGCCTTCTTGAACGGCGCGCCGGAGTGCTCGCGCAACTCGTTGAAGACAATTTTCGGCCACGCCTTTTGCGCGACCTCGATCTCCGACACATGCGACGCAAGATACGTCGGCGCGTCCGACGCGTCCAGCGCAATGCGCGCGGCGTATGAATCCGTGAAACGGCGCAGCTCCGCCGGGTCGTCGCAGGTCACCCAGCGCGACATGCGGTAACGCGCCGGCGCCATCCGCACGTCGACCTTGTATTCAGTCGAAAGACGGTGCGACACCACTTCGAACTGCAGTTGGCCGACCGCGCCGAGAATCATCAAACCGCCCACTTCAGGACGGAACACCTGAATCGCGCCTTCTTCGCCAAGTTGCTTCAATGCTTCGCCGAGTTGCTTGGCGCGCATCGGGTCGACCACTTCGACCGTCTGGAAAATTTCCGGCGCGAAAAACGGCAGGCCGACGAATTGCAGCGCTTCGCCTTCGGTCAGCGTGTCGCCGAGACTCAGCGTGCCGTGATTCGGAATCCCGATAATGTCGCCCGGATACGCCTCGCTGACCGTCTCGCGCCGCTGCGAAAGAAACGTCACCACGTTATTGGCGCGGAAGGTCTTGTTCGAGCGCGTGACCTTCACCGCCATGCCGCGCTCGAAACGGCCCGAGCAGACGCGAATGAACGCCACGCGGTCGCGGTGCGCCAGGTCCATGTTCGCCTGAACCTTGAAGACGACGCCGGTGAACTTGGGCTCGTCGGGCATCACCGGACGCTGCACGGTCATGCGCATGGACGGCGGCGGCGCAAGATCCACGAGCGCGTCGAGAATTTCCTTCACGCCGAAGTTGTTGATCGCAGAGCCGAACAGCACCGGCGACTGCTGGCCGGCAAGAAACTGCTCGCGGTCGAAGTCAGGCGTGGCGCCGGTAATCAGGTCGATTTCTTCCTTCGCCTTCACCCAGGCGTGGCCAAAGCGCCGTTCGCCTTCTTCGTCGCTCAACGCCTGCAACGTTTCGACTTCGCCGCCCGCCTTGTCCTGGCCTGCGCGGAACAGGCGCACCTGGTCGCGCTGAATGTCGTAGACGCCCTGGAAATCCTTGCCCATGCCGATCGGCCAAGTGAACGGCACCGCCGCGACGCCCAGGTGTTGCTCGATCTCGTCGAGCAGTTCGAGCGGCTCGCGCACTTCGCGGTCGAGCTTGTTGATGAACGTGACGATGGGCGTCTTGCGGCTGCGGCAGACTTCGAGCAGCTTGAGCGTCTGCGCTTCGACACCGTTCGCGCCGTCGATCACCATGACGGCGGCATCCACCGCCGTCAGCACGCGGTAGGTGTCTTCGGAGAAGTCTTCGTGGCCCGGCGTGTCGAGCAGATTGATGACCGCATCGCCGTACTCGAACTGCATCACCGAACTCGCGACGGAAATGCCGCGCTGCTTTTCGATTTCCATCCAGTCGGACGTCGCGTAGCGATTGCTCTTGCGGCCCTTCACGGTGCCGGCAATCTGGATCGCGCCGGAGAACAGCAGCAGCTTTTCGGTCAGCGTGGTTTTACCCGCGTCCGGGTGGGAAATGACCGCGAACGTGCGGCGGCGTTTGAGTTCGGAGACTGACATCGGGTCTGGCGGTCACAGATAGGGGTTCGGCGGTCTCCGGAAGCGAATGGCCTCCGGGCTGCCGCGCGTGGCGCGGCGGCGTCGAGCTGCGCGACTCGGGTCGGGAACCCGCATCACAATGGCAACCGGGCCGCGTCGGAAAACAGGTCGGGAACGAGCGTTCGACAATACGGATAATCGCCAGCGCAGAACAGCGCAGGGAACGAATGATACACGCCGGGACGGCCGACGTGGGAAAGCCACCGGCGCGGGGGCGGTGTACCTCAGGCTCAGCCGTGGCGTGCAATGCGATGACGGATGGTGGCATTCAGCGCCTGGCACTGCGTCACGGTGAGTTTTGCTACCGCACACGAGGCGAACCCAACACTGGATTTCTGCACAGGCACACAAAGACGCAGCGGGCGGTCAGCAAGCGCGACGCATGCAAAGGTGAGCGTTTTCGGGACCCGGCGCGTCAGGCTTGCACAGGACAGCGAAAGGTGAGCACGCGTGAAGCGCGTATCGCACCTGCACGACTTCATGGTTCGATGCGGGCGCATGTCTTGAAGCGATGACTTGCGCGTCTGCGAATCCTTTCGGATTCTTCGTACAGCCTGGGAACGCCCGTCAGCAAAGGCTGGCGCGGGCGAGCGGCGTATTGGTGAGGCGCACGGACTACGATCGGCTCACCACACTTGAGGTGCGGGCAGCGCCGAAGCCAAGTTCACCGAAGCAAACTTGAACGTCGACGCAACGACGCTTCACTCTCAGCCAATAGGTGCCGACTGATTCGAAAGGTGAGCGTTTTCGGGAACTGCTCAGCGGTGCGAAAAGGACCGCTTGCAGCATCACCGCTTAGGAGTTTCGCTTGACGCGGCGCGCAAGTGGCCGTGCAAGTGCAAGCGCATGTGCACGAAGGCGCACCGCCCCACCTCAGATTTCGATCAGAAAACGATCGCGATTCTTGCCGACAAGCCAGGCCGGCGAGCGGCCCCGGCCACTCCATGTCTCGCCGGTTTTAGGATTGCGATACTTGGCGATCGCGGCGCCTTTGCGCGCCGCCGGGCGAACTTTTGCCAAACCGAGTTCCTCCGCGGTCAGATCGTATTCGGCAATCTTCTGCCGGATGTCGGCGATCGCCTGTGCGATCTCCTTTTCGCGGGCCGCCGCCACCTCTTTGTGAAGCTTTTCCAACTGAGCGGTCAACTGCTTGTATGAGGCCATGACAGATGCTCCGAATGATTGTGGCGAACCGAACTGCGGACGCTACCAGACAAATAAAACGCCGGATAGAGAGCCTGTCAAAGTGCGACGCGTAAAAGAGCGGCAGCGAGGCCGACGACGGGCGCGCATTCAATCGTCGATTGCATCGTACACGCGGCGCTCGAAGTCGACCGCCATGGGAAACGGCTCGATTGAGCGGCGCTGGATCAGCATGAGTCCGATCAGGTCTTCCACCGGATCCGCGAACCAGCTTGTGCCGAAGGCACCGGGCCAGCCGAACGAGCCCACCGAGCGATAGCCCTGCGGCAACTGCTGCGCCGGGTCGTCGACGACCGAGAGACCGAGGCCGAACCCCTGTCCCGCCCACATCACATGACCGAATGCCGGCAGGCGTCGCTGGTCGCGCGTGAGGAAGTTCGAGCGCATCAAATCCACCGAGCGATGCGACAGCAGGCGCGTGTCGCCGACGCGTCCGCGTCGCAACAGCAGTTGCGCAAACTGCAGATAGTCCTTCGCGGTGGAAACGAGCCCGCCGCCGCCGCTCTGAAAACGCGCCGGATTCGCCCAACGGCTCGACGACGCGTGATCTTCCACCACGCGCCGCCGCGTGACTGCGTCCACGCCATACGCCGTGGCTAGTCGCGCGAGCTGCGGCTCGGGCACCCAGAAAGCGGTGTCGCGCATGCCGAGTGGCTCGAAGATCCGCGTGCGGAAAAACTCGCCCAACGACATGCCGGTCACTCTCGTAATCAGCGCGCCGAGCACGTCGGTGGCAATGCCGTAGTGCCAGCGCGAGCCGGGCTGAAACATCAACGGCAACCCGGCGATGCGCGCGAGCCAGCCGTCAACATCGCCGTGCGCGTCGAAGCCGTTGAAAGCGGCCGCGTACGCTTGCGCGAGCGGCCCCGTCGCCGTGAAGTGATAAGCGAAGCCGGCGCGATGCGTGAGCAGGTCGAGCACGGTGAGCGGTGTGCGCACCGCCTGCGTGTCGTCGAGCGGGCCGCCGGGGTCGCGCAACACGCGCGGTGCGGCGAGCTCCGGCAGCCACTGCGCGATCGGCGCGTCGAGCGCGAGCCGGTCTTCCTCCACCAGCATCAGGATGGCGGCGCTCGTCACCGGCTTGGTCATCGACGCAATACGAAACAGCGTGTCACGCTCCATCGGCAAGCGCGCGGCCTCGTCGCGCAGGCCGAGTGCCTCGAAGTAGCCGGTGGCTCCACGCCGCCACACGAGCGCCACCACGCCGGACACATCGCCCCGCTGCACATAGTCCTGCAAAGTCCTCGTCAGGGCCATGAGCCGGGCCGATGAAAATCCCGCTGCTTGCATGTCGATGCGTGTCCCCGGCGTGGCGTAGTCGATGGAAGTGATGTCGCAGTGGCCCCCGCCCGCGTCAGTCTTTCTGCCTCTCTTCAAGAGCGGCCAGCGCCGCATTCAAACGCTTGATGCGATTGACCTGCGTCGGCATACGAACCGCGCCCGAAACGGAATCGATCCGATTACGCCAATACGACAGCGGTATACGATCTTCAGCGGAAATATGCGAAATGACGTGTTCGAGATGTTGGATGTCTTTTTCGAGTTGGTGGTGATTCATTCTTTTCCCCGGAATACTCGTTGACTTAATTCAAAACGAACGTGTTGCACTGGTCGTGCCGCTCTTACCCGACGGCTTTTTGGATCGGCAAGTTCTGCCCGCTTCTACCGGCGACCTCTCTTTGTCCGGCAAAAGCTGCTGATCGCATGCGCTAGCGAACCTGTGAAAAAAGAATACTGCCGCGGGATTTCACGTTCCGTTGCCTGGCGCACCGACTTCACTCCAGTGCGAAAAAATACCGTGACTTTTTATCGCTGTCGATCCGTTTGGGATAAATCGCGCGAAAGCGCTCAGAATATGCGAGGCGCATAGTCGTGCTATTCGGCGTTGGGACTCATTAGACGCAGATATTCATGACGCCGCCGCACTTATCGGAAATGCGGCTATCGGCGTCAATGGTGAGAAGCATAGGAGGCGAATTGATTCGCAATTAGCGTCAAAGCCGCGATTCAAACCAAAAGCGGGCGCTTTGCCGTCGAAGGAGACCGTGGCTATGGCGGCGCGCGCGGGACACAGCGCGCCGGCTCACCTGCGCCGGCTGACTTATTTGGCCCGGCAGGCGTAGATCAGGCTGAGCGTGCCGTTGCTGGTGGAGCGGCGCACCGTATCGAATGCGCCGCCGCAGCTTGCGGCGGCCTGCTGCGTGCAGGAATCCGAACCTGCGGGACATTCGACGAGCGTAGTCGGACGGCCGTCTGACAGAAAGAGCGGCGGGCTGCTGCCGCAGCCGGCCAGCGTAACGCTGGCTGCGACCGTCAGCACCGCGTAATGGGCACGGCGCGCAAGGAAAGAGAAGCTGCGGTTCATGTGAGACCCCGATCACGTCTTGTTTTTCGATCACGCGATTGTGCCACGCGACTCTTACACTGCGTGCCCCACGGCGCAGCGGGCTCGCTCAAACCTCGATGCCGTGCGCCGCGATCTTCTTGTAGAGCGTTGCCCGCCCCATGCCGATTTGCGCGGCGGTCTCGATCACGCGGCCGCCGTTCGCGCGCAGCGCATCGCTCAGAAAGCGTTTTTCGAATGCCGCCATTGCGTCGCTCCATGACAGCGGCTGGGACGCTATATCCGTAGCGGTGGCAGCGGTCGCAGTGGCAGCGCTCGCCGCCGGCGACTCGCCGCCCGATGCGGGAATCGGCGCGCCGGGCCCGCCGCTCGTCTGCCCGGAACCGATGAACGGCGCGAGCGCGCGCGCGTCAATACGCTCGCTGTCCGACAGCATGACGGCGCGCTCCAGCGTGTTGCGCAATTCCCGCACGTTGCCGGGCCACGCATACGAACAGAGCAGGCGCAATGCGTCATCCTGCAATTCGTAGTGGCTGCCACTGCGTGTCTGGGTCGACAGGTCCTCGAGCATGGCATACGCAAGCGCCTCGATGTCGGAAGCGCGCTCGCGCAACGGCGGCGCATGAAGGGTCAGCACGTTCAGGCGGTAGAACAGGTCCGCGCGAAAGCGTCCGGCCGCGACGAGCGCGGGCAGATCCGCCGAGGTCGCGGCGATGATCCGCACATCCGCGCGCACGATCCGGTTCGAGCCGAGCGGCTCGAATTCCTTGTCCTGCAACACGCGCAACAGCTTGCCCTGCAAAGGCAACGGCATATCGCCGATCTCGTCGAGAAAGAGCGTGCCGCCGTTGGCCAGTTCGAACTTGCCGACGCGCCCCTTGCGGTCCGCGCCCGTGTACGCGCCGGGCGCGGCGCCGAAGAACTCGACTTCCAGCAGCGTGTCCGGAATTGCCGCTACGTTCACTGTGACGAGCGGCTGGTTCGCGCGTGCGGAGCCGCCGTGAATCGCGTGCGCGAGCAGTTCTTTGCCCGTGCCCGTTTCACCGAGCAGAAGCACCGGCGATTCCAGCTGCGCCGCGCGGCGCGCCTGGCGCTTTACTTCCAGGCTGGCCGTGCTCGTGCCGACAAAGCTGCCGAACGTGTATTTGGCCCGCCGGGCTTGCGCGAGCGACTGACGCGTCGCGATCAATTCTTCCTGCACGCGCGAGTAGTGCGAAAAGAGCGGCGTGAGCGCCTTCAACTCGTCGAAGAGCGCAAAACCGACTGCGCCGACCGTCGCGCCCGCATCGTCCTTTAACGGCAGGCGCGTGACGACGAGCGGCTCGCGGTCCGTCTCCAGAATGTCGAGCAGGATCGGCTTGCCGGTCTTCACGACCTCGCGCATCAGGCTGTTGGGAATCACCGCTTCGCAGTCGCGGCCTATGGCCTGCTGCGGGTCGGCAAAGCCGAAGCGCGCCGCGTAGCGCTTGTTGATCCAGACGACGCGCGCTGCGGCGTCGACGATAAAGGTGCCTTCGCTGAAGTTTTCGAAAGTGCGAAAAAGCGAGTCCATTGCGCGACGGAGCACGTCGCTATAGGCGGCGGGAAGTCCCGCCCAGTCGTTCATCATCTTGTCGCTGTCTCCGTCTATCGTTCTGGTCGCCGCCTGTCTCTGTTCGTAGACAAGCTTATCTCAATGCGGAGATCGCCGACAACCTCGTGCGACAAGGGTTTTACCCTGACAGCAACAAACATCGCACGGTTGACGTCCCCGATTGGAGACGTTTCGGTACAATCAGCGGCACCCTGTCCTCCGGTTATTGTCGGCTTCGGCCCGGCGCGCCCCGCGCGCTGGCCGTTGCGGCTCGCATGGCATGGAACCTGCGTTCGCGGGCGCCATGCCGTCGCTGGCTGGAGACGGCGCACACGTAGAACAAACCAAGCTTCTGGAGACTCAATGTCCTTTGTCATCGTCCTTGCCGCGCTGGCGTTCCTGATGTTCGCCGCCTATCGCGGCTACAGCGTTATTCTCTTCGCACCTATCGCCGCGCTGGCCGCCGTCCTGCTGGTCGACCCGGCCGCCGTCGCGCCTGTATTCACCGGCATCTTCATGGAGAAGATGGTCGGCTTCGTCAAACTGTATTTCCCGGTGTTTCTGCTGGGAGCCGTGTTCGGTAAGGTCATCGAACTGTCCGGCTTTTCCGAGTCCATCGTGGCTGCCGCAATTCGCTACATTGGCCGTTCGCGTGCCAATGCGGTGATCGTCGCGGTGTGCGCGCTGCTCACCTACGGCGGCGTCTCGCTGTTCGTGGTGGTGTTCGCGGTGTATCCGTTCGCGGCCGAGTTGTATCGGCAGAGCAATATTCCCAAGCGGCTGATGCCGGGCGCCATCGCACTCGGCGCATTCTCGTTCACAATGGATTCTCTGCCGGGCACGCCGCAAATCCAGAACATCATCCCGACCACGTTCTTCAAGACGACGTCGTGGGCGGCGCCCGCGCTCGGAGTGATCGGTTCGCTGTTTATCATCGTGGTCGGTCTGAGCTATCTCGAATGGCGCCGTCGCGCCGCAATGGCGGCGGGCGAGGGTTACGGCACGGATCTCGTCAACGAGCCGGAGCGCGTGGAGTCCAGGCAACTGCCGCATCCGCTGCTGGCGATTGCGCCGCTCGTGCTGGTGGGCGTCGCAAACTTCGCGCTGACCCGCTGGATCCCGGCTGCCTACGGCACTTCGTACACCGTCGCGCCGGATATCCTGCCGGGTGTCCACACGCCGCTCACCACGACGATCAAGACCGTGGTCGCCATCTGGGCTGTCGAAGGCGCGCTGCTGCTCGGCATCGTCCTCGTCGTGCTGACGGCCTTCGGTCGCGTGCGCGAGCGCTTTGCCATCGGCACCAAGGCAGCCGTGGCGGGCGCGCTGCTGGCATCGCTCAATACCGCGTCGGAATACGGTTTTGGCGGCGTGATCGCTGCATTGCCTGGCTTTCTCGTGGTCAGCGACGCACTCAAGAGCATTCCGAATCCGCTCGTCAACGCAGCGGTGTCGGTCAGTTCGCTGGCGGGCATTACGGGCTCCGCGTCGGGCGGCATGAGCATCGCGCTCGCGGCCATGTCCGACGTGTTCATCAAGGGCGCCGAAGCCGCGCACATTCCGATGGAAGTGCTGCACCGCGTGGTCGCCATGGCGAGCGGCGGCATGGACACGTTGCCGCACAACGGCGCGGTGATCACGTTGCTGGCTGTGACCGGGCTTACGCACCGTCAGTCGTATCGCGACATTTTCGCGGTCACGGTCATCAAGACACTGGCCGTGTTCTTCGTGATCGGTGTTTATTACGCGACCGGGCTGGTTTAAGCACGATTAAGCACGAGTCGGGGTCACGATGCCGGCCGGCGCGTCGGCATCGTGAGTTTTGATCGGTTATGGTGTGCACCCGACACTCGCAGCCGTGAGGTGCACGCTCCATGAGCCCGACCCCCGCTTTCTGGATGATCCCCGGCGCTCCGACGCCGGTCGGCCCCTTTTCCCACGCCACCGAAGCCGACGGCTGGGTGTTCGTCACCGGCCAGATGCCGACTTCGCCTACTGACGACGCCGCGCCGCTTCCCGAAGGCGTGGTCGCGCAGACGAAGCGCGTGATGGACAACCTCATGCTCGTGCTGAACGGCGTCGGTCTCGGCCTGCAACACGTGGTTGCCGTACGCATTTTTCTGACCGAGTTCAAGCGCGACTATGCGGCGATGAACGAGATCTACCGCGCGTACTTTCCCGCCGACGCCCTGCCTGCGCGAACCTGCATCGGCGTCACTGCATTGGCGCGCGACGCGCTGGTGGAAATCGATTTCATCGCACGGCGGCCCGGCTAAATGCGGCGCGGGCGCCGGGGTTCAATGCGCCGACTCCTCGTCCATCCCATAGTGGTCGCACAAGGCGTCGTGCAGCGAAATGGCGCGCTCGTCCATTTCCGTGGTCCAGCGTTCGCTGTCGTTGCATAGCCGCTGCAACTGCCTGCATTCTTCGACGAACCTCGGCTCCTGCACGATGACAAATGCGCCGGTCGCGCTATGCGCCCAGCCGGCCTGCGCCTCGCGGTCTTCTTCGTCGACTATGGCAAGAAGCCGTGGCAGGTCGTTGCGCAAGTGCTCCTTGAGCATGGCTGTGTAGCGGGCTTTGTCCTCTGCGGCGAGCGGCGCGGGTTGGGCGGAGGGCGTAGGCGCCGCGGCCGTGGATGGCAGTGTGGATATGGACCGGGACGCGGGCTCGGGCGCTGCGGCGTGATCGGCGCGAGGCATGGCGCCGGACGCGGCGGCGTGCATGACGCCGGGCGCTGCGACGCCCGATGCGACGCCCGCTGCGGCAACCGCTGTTGCTCCTTCTGTCGTCCCCGCTCTCGGCTGCGCTCGAACAACCCGGTCTTCCAGCGCAGGCGCTACCGCAACCAACGCGGCTTCAAGTTCGCCCAACGAAGCGGGCTTCGACACATGACCACTAAAACCGCGTTCCAGCCAGCTTTGCGCCTCGTGATTCTCGGCTACCGCGCTGAACGCAAGCACCGGCACCTGCGCGTCGCGCTTGCGCAGCGCGGCGAGAAGTCCGTGGCCGTCCATGTCCGGCATGTGGATGTCGGTGAGCACAACGTCGAACGGCGTCGACTCGAAGAGGCTGAGCGCTTGTGCGCCGTCCGCCGCGACGGTCGGCGCGCAACCGAGCGTGGCAAGCTGTTCGGCAATCAGGCTTTGTATCAGCGGATTGTCTTCAGCGACGAGAACCGCAAGCCCGTGCAATGCCCGCTGCGCCGCCAGTGCAGGCGTCGGGCTGGGCGTGCCGTCAGACGCCGCGGATGCCGGGGCGGCAACGGGCATGCCTTCAGCGGCCAGCTCGATAGCAGTGCGGACCGCCGTCCCGCTGAATTCGGTCACTTCGAGCACGCCCTCGCCGCGCGCCTGCGGCCGATGCGGCCCCTCCCGCGTGATCCAGACAGCGCCCACCGGCTGCAAAGCACGCAAGCCGGCAATCGTAGCGAGATCGTAGGCACCCGACACGATTAGCGCCTTCGGCCGGTTGACCCGCAACCAGGCCTGCGCGTCCGCGAGCGTGGACACGACGTGTGCGGTCCAGCCGAAATATTCGAGCCAGCGGCCAAGCAGATCGACCACCTGGCGGTCGTGGAACAGCGCGAGGAGCGGTCCGCGGTCCGCTTGCCGCGGCTGCGCCGGCCGCTCGTCCGGTGTCGCGGCGAGCGGAATCGATACATTGAACACGCTGCCCACGCCCACCACGCTGTCCGCCGAAATCGCGCCGCCCATCAGTTCGCACAGGCGCGCGCAGATCACGAGCCCGAGGCCGGTGCTTTCGGCGCCGCGCGACGCGCCCGCCTCGCCTTGCACGAACGGCTTGAACAGACGCGCGACCAGCTCGTCGCTCATGCCGGGCCCCGAATCGGACACGCGGCACTGCAAAACCGGCTGACCCTGCGCATTCGCGACAACTTCCGCCTGCAGCGTGATCTTGCCGCTCAACGTGAACTTGAACGCATTGCTCAACAGATTATTGACGACCTGTGCGATGCGCTGTCTATCGCCGACGACAGTCCGATCCAGCGTCGGCGACAGCAGCGAATAGAAGCGCACGGGGCGATCGCCGGCCATGGACGCATACGAAAGCGCAATATTCTCGAACGCATTGAGCAGCGCAAACGGTTCGCGCACCAGCAGCATTTCGCCCGCGTCGATCTTGGAGAAATCGAGAATGTCGTTCACGACACGGCGCAGCGCATCGCCCGCCACGTTCAGACTGGCAAGCCGCTGGCTATGCGCCTCGAGCCCGGGCGTGCGCGCGAACAGCTCCAGATTGCCGAGCAGCGCGTTCAAAGGCGTGCGGATCTCGTGGCTCATCGCCGCAAAGAAATTCGTGCGCGCACGCATCATCGCTTCCGAGGTCTGCTGCGCGTGCCGCAACTGTTGCTCGAGCGTGTGCTGAGCGGTCACGTCGAGCACCGCGCAGAACAACACGTCCTCGCCCGCATAGCGCGCGGGTGCATAGGTGAACTGCAGAAACCGGGCAGGCTCGGCGCCGGCTTCCGCCGACGTCGAAGCGTCGCGAGAATGGGCGGCCGCGGCATGCGCCGGCTGCAGCGGCTCAGCTGGCGCGACAAACGCGGCCACCCGCGCAAACGCCGCGGCCGAATCCTGCTGCGGCGCCTCGGCAATGAACTCAGCGGCAATATGCGACGGCAGGCGGCTCGTGCCCGTGCCCGGCTCGATACGCAGCAATTCGAGCGCGAGCGCGTTCGCGGTCAATATCGAATAATCGCTTCGCCCGACAATGCACAGCCCAATTGGCGTTGCGCTCACCAGGATGTGATTGAGCGTCTCGCTTTCCAGCGCGCGCGTTGTCTCGGCGAACGCGTTGCGCAAAAGTCGCAGTCCGAAAAAGCGCGCCGTCAGCGCAATCGCGAGCAGCACCAGCAACGCGAGTGCGCCGATCACGCCCAGTTGCCAACCGAGCGCCGCCGCCAGCGCGCCCCACGGCACATAGCCGACCAGCGAGCCGAAGCCGGGCATCAACGGCTCGTGGAAAACCACCCCTTCCGCGCCGAAGTGGAAAGCATGCGGCGCAGTAGCCGCCACCGTCTGTTGCAGCATGGCGCTGGTTCGCGCGTCGAGCGCGGCCGAAGACACGAGGATGCGGCGCTCAGGCGCCATCAGCAGCGTCGTGCCCGCGCCGCCTGGCGGCGCGATGCGCGCGGCGAGCACATCGAGCGGAATGCTTGCGCTGATCAGCGCGACGGGCGTGTTCCCCTGGTAATATGCGCTCACCGCGGAGATCACCTGCGCGTTGCCCAGTGGGTCGCGATAAGGCCCCACCCACACGCGCTCGCCCTTGGCCGGCACACGCTTGCCCGTTTGCGCCTGCAGTTCCCGCTGGATCGCCTCGCGCAACGTGGCGATGACCTCCACCTGCGGCGCAGACGCAGCGAGACCGGTTGCCCCGGCCCAGGCATCCGTTGCGGACCCCGCGAGCGAAGGCAGAAGCACGGCGTAATCGTCATCGAGTCCGATCAGCGCCGCGCGCTGCGCGAGTTCGAACGCCTGCTGCGTCACCAGCGTGGATTGCGCCGCTTCGTAGAGCCGCCCGAGTTTGTCGCCGGATTGCGTGCCCCAGGCGGTGCGCGCGGCCGGTCCAACCAGAATGTCGAAGTCCGCGTCGACACGATCCACCTTGCCGCGCGCCACGCCCGTCTGCGCGATGGATTGCTCGACCGCTTCGGGCGCGCGCCGCACGTCGGCTGCGCTGTAGTAATAGTCGAGGGTGAATTCGGCGCGCCGCAAGAACGACTCTTCGCGATGCAGCAGCAGCGACAGGTCGGTGGCATTCTGCGAGGCGTAAGAGCGGCGGTATTCGAGTTGCTTGAACGCCGCGACCACCGCCAGCACGAGCGCAAAGACCACCACCATCAGCATCAGGAGGCCGATTGTCGCGAGATAAACCCGCTGCTGGCGTTTCGAATTTTTTGCGAGCGAGGCAAACGCTTGAGCGAGTGACTCTTGACTACGATCAAGGATTTTCTGCATCGGCTCGAGTAAGTTGCGGTTCCCGCAGGCAGACCGCTGCGATTTCCGGCGAACCACGTCTGCTGGCCTACATCGGCGCAGTGTAGTCGTTTTGAAGGTGCCGCGCGATGCATCCGGCACTTGAAAATCCGCCCCCGCGCCAACTCACCCGAACCCTGCGTTAACGGCGCGGGCGCCCCTAAACCTGAGTGGAATGGTGGGAATCCCTCAAGACATGAGGGCTAATGCCGTTATTCCTTGCAACGACGTAAGACCGCGCACTGCGCGGCGACAGTACAGCAAGGAAAGCCATGCGCAATAACCAGCCTGTCACAGGGCATGAGTACGAATTTCCCTCGTCGCAAATGCTTGTTTCGGCGACCGACCTGACCGGCCGCATCGAGTACTGCAATCCGGCCTTTGTCGCCGTGTCGGGCTTTACGCACGACGAGCTCATCGGCCAGCCGCACAACCTGATCCGCCATCCGGACATGCCGCGCGAAGCCTTCGCGGACATGTGGGCGACGATTCGCGATGGCCGCCCGTGGACTGCGCTCGTCAAGAATCGCCGCAAGAACGGCGACCATTACTGGGTTCAGGCGAACGTGACGCCCGTGGTGAAGCAAGGCGCCGTGGTCGGTTATCTGAGCGTGCGTATCAAGCCCACCCGCGACGCGGTGCGCGCCGCCGAAGCCTTGTACGCGCGCATGCGGACGGGCGAAGCGCGCGGCGTGAAGCTGCTGCGCGGCGTGGTAGTACGCACCGGGCTGCGCGGCCGTCTACAGGCGCTGACGCGTCTGCCCGTGGCGACGCGCGCCGCCGCAGGCTACGCGCTCACGCCGCTCGCGCTCGCAGCGACCGGCCTCGCTGCGTGGCAAGGTGCGCCGCCTGCGCAGTTCTGGATGGCGTTCGCCGCGGCAAGCGCCGTTAGTTTCGTTTCGTGGTGCCTGCTGACAAAGCACGTCGGTGCGCCGGTGCGCGACATGCGCGGCTTTGCTACCCGCCTCGCCGCGGGCGACCTGACCGTCGATCTGCAAGTCGCGCGTCATGACGATCTCGGCGACGTACTGCAGGCACTGAATCAGTTGAAGGCCAACCTGGCAGCGATCGTCTACGACGTGCGCGAGCAGATCAACGGCATGCTCGACAACGCGCGCGAAATCTCGAGCGGCAACCTGGACCTTGCGCGCCGCACGGAATTGCAGGCAGCCTCGCTGGAGGAAACCGCCGCGACGATGGAAGAGTTGACCACCACCGTGCAAGCGAACGCAGACGCCAGTGTGCGCGCGCTCGATCTCGCGAAAGACGCTCAGGCCGCTGCTGCCGAGGGCGGCAGGATCGCCGGTCAGGTCGAGCAGACCATGGCCGGCATTACGGCCGCCTCGCGACGTATCGCCGATATCACCGGCGTAATCGACGGCATCGCTTTCCAGACCAACATTCTCGCACTGAACGCCGCCGTGGAAGCGGCGCGCGCGGGCGAAGCGGGACGCTCGTTCGCGGTGGTCGCGGGCGAAGTGCGGATGCTCGCGCAACGCTGCGCGGCGTCGTCGAAGGAAATCAAGTCGGTCGTCGAAGCAAGCGCCGCCGAAGTCGCGGCGGGCACCGAACTGGTCACCCGCACCACGTCGCAAATGCGTGCCATCGACGAAGCGGTGGAGCGCGTGTCGTCCATCATCGTGGAAGTGGCGAACGCGAGCAGCGAACAGGCCGAGGGCATTCGCCAGGTGAACCAGGCAGTGTCGCATCTGGACGGCGCCACCCAGCAGAATGCCGCGCTCGTCGAGCAGGCGGCGGCAACGGCGCAGCGTCTGGCCGCGCAAGCCGATGTACTGAGCGAGGCGGTGCGCCTGTTCACCGTGGCGGAGCCTGGGTCGGGGTCCGCGCCGGCCCCTTTCGCTGCGTCGCATGCCGCGGCGCCGGCCCGTCGCCCGGCTTCAGCCGACGCCGGAGCCGATGCCAGCCCGGCAAGCGCGCCGCGGCAATCTGCACACGGTGCTCACGACGTTAAGGCACTCGGGCAGGACGAGGACGCATTGGTCTGAAAGATCGGCATTACTCCCACCTCGACAGCAGCGTATTGGCGCCTCACGATGCAAGCGTCAGTGCCCAATGAATGCAAGGGCAGACTGACCCGAGTAACAACGGCGTTAAGCGGCCCGTCCAGGCAGACGGGCCGTTTTTTTGCGCGCGGGCTATGCTGCCTGGAGCGCGGAGGTTTGGCGCGGTCACGATGCTGTGCGGCGGGCGGCGGTTTATGCGCACTCACGACACTGTCCGGAGTGCGACGGTTGATGCGCTCCCGCGACGCGGTATGGCGGGCGGCGGTTTATGCGCGCAAACTCGCGCGCGCCGACTCACGTGCGGCAGCATTCATGGAGGCCGACATGATTCCTTCCGATTCGCAGGGCGCCCCACCGCGCGATGCCTTGTGCGCGCATTTCACCGCGATGGCGCACAACAACGCGTGGTCGAATCTGCGCCTGTATCGCGCTTGCCTGAGTTTGACCGATGAAGCGTTCGCCGCGCGCAGGGTGAGTTTCTTTCCGTCGTTGCAACTTACGTTGAATCACATCTTGCTCGTGGATCGCTACTATTACGACGCGCTCGTCGACGGCGGCCAAGGCCTTGCGATTTTCGATGACGAAGTGCCCTATTCGAGCGCGGCGCAACTGTGGCATGCGCAGGCGCACAGCGATCAGAAGTTGCTCGCCTTCTGTGAATCCCTCACCAGCAACGACTTGCAGCGCGAGGTGCGGATCGATCGCGGGCTGACGGTCGGCGTGCAGCGCGAGAGCGTCGGCAAGGTGCTGCCGCATCTGTTCGTGCACCAGCTTCACCACCGCGGGCAGGTTCATGCGATGCTGAGCGGCACCGCCATTGCGCCGCCGCAGCTGGACGAATTCTTTCTCGACGGCGACGCGCCTTTGCGCGGCGAGGACATTCGCGAACTGCAGCGCATGCGCGCAGAGCGCAACCACCCGCAATAGCATCGTGCGCTAGGCGCCGCCGCGCATGATCTTCCGACGCGCACCGCTTCTTGCGCGCTTTTCGCATCGGGCGTTTTTGCCGATCGCGTTGCGCTCGCCCGCCCACTGCGTCTATCCGTACCGCACGTCACGCGCGTGACAGTTGCCAACAACAGCTGCACCGCCACGGGGCAGGAAAAATGCAGGCGTCGTGGCGACGAGTCGCGTTAAACTCAAAGCGCTGAGGGCCGCCGTCGCGGCGTGGGTGAATCGCTCAAGCGTCAACTTTGCGCGACAGACGGCGCGCCATGCTGCCCGTACAATGGTTTGATCAACAACGGAACAAGGACAACTTCGATGCGCACTACCGGGTCCTCCGGGTCAATGGCCCTGCTCACCGAATACGACGACGCAACCGGGCGCGAACTGCGCACGCTGCGCCTCGAGTCGACAGAAGACGGCAAAGGCATCCTGCTGATCGAGGTCGATGAGCGCAAGCCAGGCATACATAGGGAAGTGCGCTACGAGATCACGCCGGCCGAGCTGATTGCCGCGATTCGCGCGCACGGCGCCGAGTTGCCGGGCGAGCAGCACAACCATCGTCAGTAACGGCAACAGCTAGCACAAAAAGGCGCGGGCGCCGCCATGCCGTGAACGCGGCGGCGGCAAGGAGCGCGGTGCCGCGCCGCGTGAAGCGTTGCACTCGCCGCGCGCCGCTTCTGTTATTGTCACCGCCGCCCCGTTGGGGCTTCGTGAGCTTCAATCGTTATTCATTCAGTCCGGGTCGCGCTGCGTGGCTGTGCGCGGCCAGCGCGCACGGGCCGCCGGACCAGCGGCGCTCACCTCGCGACCCCGAATAACCGCTGTATTTCAAGGGCTTTGCATGCCTTGAAAATGGTCCATAATCGCTCCATTCTCCTTTGCTCTTTCACTGCGCACCGGGCCTGAAAAGGCCGCGGATGTAAGTCGATGCTACATGATCTCGTCGAGCAATACGGCCCGGCGCTCATCTTTGCCAACGTGCTCGCCGCCTCGGTCGGCCTGCCGGTGCCGGCCATGCCGTCGCTCGTGCTGTTCGGCGCGATGGCTGCCATGCATCCGGGCTCCGTCGGCACTCAATTGCTGCCGGTGCTGGTGCTGTCCATATTCGCGACGCTGATCGGCGACAGCGCCTGGTATCTGGCCGGCCGCGTGTACGGCGGCAATACACTGAAAACCATCTGCCGGCTGTCGCTTTCGCGTGACACCTGCGTCAAGAAAACGGAGCGCTTTTTCGGACGTTGGGGCGTGCGCGTGCTGGCCGTCGCCAAGTTCGTCCCCGGTTTGTCGATCGTGTCGATTCCAATGGCGGGCGCCATGGGTACGCGCTACCGCACGTTTCTCACTTACGACAGCATTGGTGCCGCGTTGTGGTCAGGCACCGGACTGATCGTCGGTGCGTTGTTCGCGCACCAGATCGACATGGTGTTCGCTGCGGCGGGGCGGCTCGGGCGTACAGCCGGCGCCGTTGCGATCGCGTTGTTGCTGTTGTACGCGGTGTACCGCTGGATTCGCCGTCGGCAGCTCATCCACAAGCTCGCGTCCGCGCGTATGGAAGTGGACGAACTCGCCGCGCTGGTCGCCGCAGGCAAGACACCGGTGCTGTTCGACATTCGCTCGCACGAGAAACGTAAGCTCGACCCGTTTGTGATTCCGGGCTCGCAATTCGCCGACGAGCGGCAACTGGACCAGATCGTCGCTGCTTATCCGCGCGACCAGAAAGTGGTGATCTACTGTTCTTGTCCCAATGAAATTTCGGCCGCATGGATGGCCAAGCAGTTGAACGAAGCAGGCTTTGATGACGTGCTGCCGTTGCGCGGCGGCATGGAAGCCTGGCGCGACTCCGGCCGGCCTGTCGAGGCCCTGCCCGGCATGCCGCCGCCCGAAGCCGCCGTCGAGCATATCGCGCCCAAAGCGGTTTGATCCCGCGGCGCCTCTGTTCGCGCTGCCGGACGTGCATGGTCGCGCCTTCGTTCAGTCAATCAATGAACACCGAAGGAGCGGTTCGATGCTTTCCACTGCAGAACCCGAAGTACAGCCTGAGGCCGTAGTCGCCGACGCGCCTTTCTCCAATCTGTCCACTCGGATGCATCAGATGTTCCCCGCGCTCACCGCGGCGGAGATCGAGCGCGTGCGCAAGTTCGGCGAAATGGGCACATGGCAGTCGGGCGAGTTGCTGTTCGAAACCGGCCACACTGGGCCCGGCATGTTCGTGCTGCTCGAAGGGCGCGTGAAAATCTATCAACGCGACGGTATCGGCCGCGAAGTCGTGATAGGCGAACATGGACCCGGGCATTTCCTTGCGGAGGTCGGCCAACTGTCCGGTCGCCATGCGCTCGTCAGCGGCATGGCGCTCAGCCATGTCGAAGCGCTCCTGATTCCCCCGGAGAAGCTGCGCGCGCTGCTCGTTGCTGAAGCGGAACTCGGCGAGCGCATCATGCGCGCGCTGATTCTGCGGCGCGTGTCGTTGATCGAAAAAGGCGCGGGCGGCCCGATCCTGATCGGCAGCAGTACCGACGCGCGGCTCGTCATGCTGCAAGGCTTTCTGTCGCGCAATGGCCATCCGCACTCCACCATCGACGAATGCGACGAGGAAGCACTGCGTCTCGTCGAGCAATTCGGCGCGCAGCCGGAAGAGATGCCGCTCGTGATCTGCCCGGGCGGCTCGGTGCTGCGTCGTCCGAGCATGCCGGAACTGGCAACCGCGCTGGGTCTCTTGCCCGATCTGGACGACTCAACGGTGTACGACGTCGCCATCGTGGGCGCAGGACCGGCCGGGCTCGCCACTGCGGTGTACGCGGCGTCGGAAGGTCTTTCGGTGATCGTGCTCGACAGCCGCGCACCCGGCGGCCAGGCCGGCGCGAGCTCGCGAATCGAAAACTATCTCGGCTTTCCGACCGGCATCTCCGGTCAGGCACTGGCGGGCCGCGCGTTCGTGCAGGCGCAGAAATTCGGCGCGCACGTCGCAATTCCGGTCAACGTGAAGGCGCTGCATTGCGGCGAGGCGCCGTACCGCCTGGAACTGAAATGCGGCGGCCATATCAGCGCTCGCACCATCGTGATTGCGAGCGGCGCCGTGTACCGGCGCCCGGCGCTCGAAGGACTCGACCGTTTCGAGGGACGCGGCGTGTACTACTGGGCGTCGCCGGTCGAAGCCAAGCTGTGCAAGCGCCAGGAAGTCGTGCTGGTGGGCGGCGGCAATTCGGCGGGGCAGGCCATTGTCTATCTGGCGACGCACGCGGCGAAGGTCCACGTACTGATCCGGCGCAGCGGGTTCGAGGCGACCATGTCGCGCTATCTGATCGACCGCATTCGCTCGTTGCCGAATGTGGTCGTCCATCCCCACTCGGAAGTCGGCCAGCTGATCGCGGACGAGAGCGGGCTCGCGGCGGTCGCGCTGAAAAAGCCGCTACCTGACGGCACCGACCGCATCGACACGCGGCATCTGTTCCTTTTCACCGGTGCGGACCCGAACACCGACTGGCTGCGCACCTGCGGCGTCGAACTGGACGACAAGGGCTTCGTGCTCACCGGCACCCGCGCAGAGGGAGCCTCGGCTTGCGACCTCGCGACCACGGTGAAAGGCGTGTATGCGATCGGCGACGCACGCGCCGGCTCGACGAAACGCGTGGCGGCGGCGGTCGGCGAAGGTGCTGCCGTGGTCGCGCAGATTCACCAACTGCTCGCGCTTTCCCCTGAAGAAGCCGTTGCTTCTGTGGCCTGAGTTGGCTTGAACGTAGGGCGGCGGCCTGGCGGTTGCCGCGGCGGGAGCGGCGGTGGTCGGGGCGGCGTTGCGGTACGGCGACGCCGGGCAGCCGCAAACCCGCGGGTTTTCATATACCGGGATCGCCGCACTCACGGGGTAATGACCTGTTACACACACCTGCAACTCGTTGCACCTGCTTTTCTTTCTGAATCGTAATATGAACGTCAGCTATTCGACAGCGAATGCTGACGATCAAAACAGCCATTGTCTGGCTGGACACAGGAGAAAAGCATGAAGACACGCGCCAACGTGATTGCCGCCCTGGGACTTGTCGCCGCCTGCGCATCGACTACTGCGTTCGCCGGCGTCGATGTCGGCGTGTTCGTCAACACCCCGGGCCCCATCTACGCCGCGCCGCCGGTGATGTACGCGCCGCCCCCGCCCGTCGTCTATGCACCGCGGCCGGTCTACGGCTACGGCTATCGCGACGACTATTACCGGGAGCGCCGCTGGCACCACGGTCATGGGCGCCACCGCGGCTGGGACAAGCACCACGGACGCGGCTGGTAAGCCGCCGTCGCGAACGGGAACGAGGGCCGCCGCAACGCCGCCACCACATCCACGGCGCCCACCGCACCCACCGCACCCACCGCGCCGTCAAGTGCCGCGCCGCTTCGCTTCGGCCTCACGTCCGCTCGCCGCTGCGCGACCGGACGCCGAACCGACTGCCCCGCACCGTCCCGTTATATTCACGCTACAGTATCGTCTGCCGATTCCGGGGCGCTCCCTGCCCGCTCCATCGCAGCCACCTACTGAACGACGTTCGCGTGAAGACTCTTTCGCTGTCCGCCGCCCGCACGCTTCATCTCGCCGCACAAGGTCTGCTGTCGCCGCCGCGCCGCAAGGCCACCAAAGCCGACGTGCTCGACGCAATCCGGCGCATGGCGCAATTGCAGATCGACACGATCCACGTGGTCGCGCGCAGTCCTTATCTCGTGCTTTTCAGCCGGCTCGGCGCCTACCCGCAGCACTGGCTCGACGAGCATCTCGCCGAAGGCAAACTCTTCGAATACTGGTCGCATGAAGCCTGTTTCGTGCCGATCGAAGACTACGGTCTGCTGCGCCATCGCATGCTGGACCCGAGCGGCATGGGCTGGAAGTACGCGGCCGACTGGCACGCCAGGCATCGAGGGGAAATCGACAGGCTGCTCGAGCGCATTCGCGCGAGCGGCCCCGTTCGCTCGGCGGATTTCGCGCGCGAGTCCGGCAAGGGTAACGGCTGGTGGGACTGGAAGCCGGAGAAGCGTCACCTGGAAGTGCTGTTTGCGATCGGGCAACTGATGGTGACGGAGCGGCGCAATTTTCAGCGCGTCTACGATGTGACCGAACGCGTGTTGCCGCACTGGAGCGACGCTCGCGACCTGCCGCCGGCGCATGTCGTCTCCGGCGAACTGCTGCGCCGCACCTGCCGGGCGCTAGGCGTCGTGCGGGCCGACTGGGTGGCGGACTACTATCGGTTGCCGCGCCGCCCGTATCACGCTGATCTCCGGGCGCTGGCCGATCAGGGCGAACTGATCGCCGTGCAGGTGCCTGGCTGGAAACAGGACACGTTCGTGCATCGCGATTTGGCGCCCCTCGTCGACGACGCTGCGAGCGGCAAACTCGCGTCAACCGTGACGACTGTGTTGTCGCCGTTCGACCCGGTCGTGTGGGATCGCAAGCGAGCGGCCGCACTGTTCGATTTCGACTACGCGATCGAATGCTATACACCGGCGGCCAAGCGCAAGTATGGCTATTTCGTGCTGCCGCTCCTGAGCCGCGGGCGCCTGGTGGGCCGCGTCGATGCCAAAGCGCACCGCGCACAAGGCGTCTTCCAGCTGAAAGCGGTGCATATGGAAGCGGGCGTGCGCCCGAGCGCCCGGCTCGCAGGCGATTTGCGGCGAGCGTTGCAACGGTGTGCGGATTGGCACGGCACACCGCAATTGCAGATCACGTCGGCGGCGCCGGAATGGATGGAGGCGCTGGGCGGAAATGCGGACCTGAGTGCCAAGGCGAGCGCGGACGCGGATGTGGATGCGAGCGCAGACGTGTGAGCCCGGTGGCGGCGTCGGCGCGAGGGGATCAGCGGGTTAGTAGTCTTGCGGGTCTTGCGGGTCTTGCGGGTCAGCGGGTCTTGCGGGTCTTGCGGGTCAGCGGTTCAGCGGGTCAGCGGTTCAGCGGTTCAGCGGTTCAGCGGTTCAGCGGTTCAACGTTCTAGCGGTGTAGCGGGTCAGCGGTTGCGGCCGCAGTGGCGTGGCAGTGGCAATGACAGCCGCAACGGCAACGGCAGTCGCAGTGCCAATCGCACCAGCCGCGCCAGCGGCCCCCCTCCACCACGTCCGCAAAAAAATCAATGCAACGCCGACCACGCAAGCGACAACGAAAACACCCCGAGCACAACCGACGCGCCGCGCTGCATCTTCGCCGGATCGAGCCAGCCAAGCCTGCCGCTGCCAAGCGCCGCGCCAAATGCGATCCACGCAAGCGCAATGGGCACGAGCAGGCACGCGAACACCAGCATAGTCACCCCATATGCCTGCCAGTGCGCAAAAGCGTCAGCCGGAAAGATCGTGCCCGCGAAGAGCAGCGCTTTCGGGTTGAGCAGAGTCGCGACGAACAGGCTGCGCATGCCGTTCGCTTTCTGCGTGGAGTCGGGCAGCGCGACGGCTGCGCGCCACATGTCGACGGCGAGCCACGCAATGTACAAGCCCGCCGCCGCCCGCAGCGACGCGGGCAGCCACGGCAGCGCGTGCGCCGCGTGCGTGAGAAAGCGTCCCCACACGGAAATGGCCACCAGATAGCCGGCGAGCTCCGCGGCGACGAGCGGCACGGAGCGCCGCACGCCCTGGCGCAGCCCGGCTGATGCAAGCAACGTATTGGTAGGGCCCGGCGTGATCAGCACGACGACAATGCCGACGGCGAACAACGCGATAGCGGACGCAGAGAACATGGAAAGGCGCAAGATTAGAAACGGTGCGCCTTTTTATCACAGAAGCGGACTAGCACCGCGCACGGCAACCGCGCCGCGATGACCGACCGCAACCGATCAGGGCCATGGCAACCATCAGTGCTTAAGCGGACAATTCGCGAGCGACGCTCAGTGGTCCAGCTTCGCGCGCATTTCGCGAGCGGCTTCGAGCAACCCTTCGTAGCCCGAACGGGCATGCTCGGGCAGGTCGGGATCGCCGACCAACGTGCCTAGCGTTTCGATCAGGCTGTACAGAATGCCTTTCGCCGCACCCGACGCGATGCTGCCGGATGACACCTGCTGATCCACGTGACTCAGCGCCGCGTCGAGGTTTTGCAGATCGGGCTGGTCGCCCGTGGGCGGCTTGGGTGTTACGTCTTGCGTCATGATGATGCATCTCCCCGTTAAAGCGTCGATGAACGAGCCATCCGTTCACGCTTGTTATATACCGATCACGCGTTGCCGTCTATTCGTGATCCGCGCGAGTCGAGCCGGCGCACTCGCCGCCCGACCATGCCCCGCGGCGACGTGCGGGGCGCCCGCGACATTGCGACGCTTTGCGAGAGACCACCCGCTACCCCTTTTAGGGGTGTGCTTTACGCTTGATATTGCTGCCATGACTGCGCCGCCCGAAGATACGCCGGCTCATGTCGAATGCGACGAGATTGCCTGCCACCACCAGCAGCAAGCCGATCACCGCCAACGCAGACCATTGGTAGCCCTCGAATACCGTCGACACCGCCAGCGCGACGATGGGAAAGAGCACGGTCGAATAAGCCGCGCGCTCCGGGCCGATGCGCCCGACCAGCATCAGATACGCGGTAAAGCCGATCACCGAGCCGAACACCGCGAGATATGCGAGCGCACCGACATAACGCGCCGACGGCTCGATCGCAAACGGAAAGCCGGCTAACGCGCTGCCCACGGTCAGGACGCTCGCGCCGATCAGCATCGCCCAGCTATTCGTGGCGAACGGATGCAAGCCCATGGATTGCATGCGGCTCGACAGCAGATTGCCCGCCGAAAAACACAGCGTGCCGAGAAACGCGATGCCGAGCCCGAGCCAGGCCGCGTGATCGCCCAGATGCCCGCTCATCTGCTGAATAAACAGACACACAATGCCCACGAGGCCAAGCATCGCGCCGGCAATCGCCGAAGGCTGCAACGGGCGGCCCATGAACAGCCGTCCGTTGAGCGAATTCAGAAGCGGCGCGGTGGAAAACACCACGGCCACGAGCCCGCTCGGCACGACCTGCTCCGCGTAGTAGAAGCACAGAAAGTTGACGCAGAAAAGCGCCAGCCCCTGCGCGACGAGAAAGCGCCAGGCGGCGCGCGGCGGCCACATGGGCCGGCGCATGATGCGCAACAGCGCGAACAGCACCAGTGCGGCGATCCAGAAACGCCATGCGATCGACACCGGCGGTGGCACCGCGCCCAGTTGCCATTTGATCGCGATCCACGTGGTGCCCCAGATCAGCACGGTAATCGCATAAAGGAACAGATTCATGGTCAGGCCTGCATACAGCGGAGTACGGGACTCGCACTATGACGCAGCGCGGCTCGCGCGACTTGTCCAGGATTGCGCATTTTTCGGCGCGCCTCGCCGCTGCGTGTGTCGTCGCGCGTCGCGAGCCGTATACTCGCGCTTATCTCCGCAAGAACGACACCCGCCAGGCCAGTCCCGTGAACACGAGCGCGCCCCTCCCCGTGACCGATGCCGCTGAAACGCCGTTCGGCATTCAGTCGGTGTGTCACACCCTGAGCACTTCGAATGCGAACCTGGAGCGCTTCGCATGGCTCGGCGACGGCCTTGCCATTGCGGTCTGGACGCGCGACACCGAGATTGCCGAAACCGTCTATGAGCGGCCCGGCCACCACACGCTGTCGTGCTATCTGGACGGCGGCTATCGCACCGAGCGACAGAAACTGCCGGGTCGTTACGGCGCGCCGTCGCGGCTATGCGCGTTGCCCGGCGATCACGAATCGCGCTGGTGGGTGCGCGGGCACATGCACTTCATGCACCTGTATTTCCTGCCGGAACACTTCACGCAGCGCGCCGTGCAGGAGCTCGACCGCGAACCGCGGGAACTCACGCTCGCCGATCGCACGTATTTCGAAGATCCGCGCATCGCCGGATTGTGTCAGTTGCTTGCAAACGAACACTGGGACGATGCCGATGGCCTGCTGCGCACCAACGAAACCGCGCACGAAGTGCTGAGTCTGTTGTTGCGCGCGCAGGGCGTGCGGCGCACCGGTGCCGCGCTGAAGGGCGGCTTGTCGGTGGCCACGCGGCGGCGCCTGCGCGATTACATCGAGAACCATCTCGCAGAGCCGCTTACGCTCGGTGAACTGGCGAAGGTGGCTGCGCTGTCCGAGTTCCATCTCGCGCGGATGTTCCGCGAGTCGTTCGGTTTACCGCCCGCTGCATGGATCGCGCAGCAGCGCCTGGAACGCGCGCGCACGCTGTTGCGTACTACCGCGCTGCCGCTCGCGCAGATCGCCGGGCTTTGCGGCTATGCGAACGCCAGTCATTTCAGCCACCGGTTTCGCGAGGGCGTGGGCGTATCACCGGGCGCGTACCGGCAGGCCGTGGCGATCCGCTAGGCGAAGTTTGTCGCAGAGCGCGCGACGCGCTGGGGATGATCTGCGCGGCAGAAACGAAATGCGCCAGCTATGCCAGCTATGCGACCGCGCAAGCAATGAAGGCGCAGCCCGAATTCTCAAGCACACGTCATTGCAGCGCCATCGCCAATACGCGCGCGACGTGAATCGCCTCGACACCCGCGCCGTCGTGAATCTGATGGCGGCAACTAGTACCGTCGGCGACCATGATCGTGCCGGGCTGCATCTTGCGCACCGCGGGCAATAGCGACAACTCGGCCATCGCCTGCGAGGTCGCATAGTGCTCCGCTTCGTAGCCGAAACTGCCCGCCATTCCGCAGCACGACGACTCCACCGTCGAGACCGTCAGTTCCGGAATCCACTTCAGCACGGCTTGCACGGGCGTGAAGGCGTCGAATGCCTTCTGATGGCAATGGCCATGCACAAGCGCCTGCTGCGTGGCCAAAGGTTTCAGCGTGAGCTGCATGCGTCCGGCCTGCTGCTCGCGCACGAGAAACTCTTCGAAGAGAAATGCCTGGCTGGCGAGCCGCTGCGCTTCGTCGCCGAAACCGTAGTGCAGGAACTCGTCGCGCAACGACAGCAGGCACGACGGCTCCAGACCGACAACCGGCACCCCGCGCTCCACGAACGGCTTGAAGAGATCGAGCATGCGCCGCGCTTCTTGCTTCGCTTCGTCGACGAGCCCAGCCGCGAGAAAAGTGCGGCCGCAGCACACCGGCCGCTCCCCCTCCCGCGCATTGAAGTGCACCGTGTAACCGGCTGCCTCCAGCACGCGTTGCGCAGCACGCGCGTTCTCGGGCTCCATGTTGTTGTTGAATGTATCGACGAACAGCAGCACTTCCTTCAGCGCCGCGCCCCGCGAGTTCACGGCCGGCTTCACGTTCGACAGAAACGGCTTGTTAAAGCGCGGCAAGCTCCGTTCGCTGGCAAAGCCAACCGAGCGCTTGAACCACGCGGAGAGCACCGGCACGTTGTCGGCGAGCGCCATCAGCCCCGGCGCGCGGCTCGCCGTTGCCGCATAACGCGGCATGAACGCGACCAGCTTGTCGCGCAGCGTGAGTCCATGGCGCTTCACACGTGCGGCGCGCGCCTCGATCTTGAACTTCGCCATATCCACGCCGGTTGGGCAATCGCGTTTGCACCCCTTGCACGACACGCACAGATCGAGGGTCTCCTTCACGTCGTCGCTCGCGAGGCCGGCTTCGCCCAGTTGCCCGGAGATCGCCAGACGCAACGTGTTGGCGCGCCCGCGCGTGACGTGCTGCTCGTCTTTGGTCACGCGATAGCTCGGGCACATGGTGCCCGCATCAAATTTGCGGCAGTGTCCGTTGTTGTTGCACATTTCAACGGCCTTCGCGAGGCCGCCGGACAGATCGTTGCCGCCGCCCGGGGCGCTCTCGCGTCCGGTCAGAGGATCGCGCTCCACGTTCCACGCGGACCAGTCGAGGGCGGTTTCAATGCGCTGTTCGCGGTAGCCAGGCGCGAAACGGAAGTTGCGTGCGTCGTCCATTTTCGGCGGACGCACGATCTTGTCGGGATTGAAGCGATTCTCCGGATCGAAAAGCGCCTTGATCTCGCTGAACGCCTGATTCAGTTTCGGACCGTATTGCCACGCCACCCATTCGCCGCGACACAGGCCGTCGCCGTGTTCGCCGGAATATGCGCCCTTGTATTCGCGCACCAGCGCCGCAGCTTCTTCGGCGATCGCGCGCATTTTCGTCGCGCCGTCGCGGCGCATGTCGAGAATCGGCCGCACGTGCAGCGTGCCGACGCTTGCGTGCGCGTACCACGTGCCCTCCGTGCCGTGCCGATGGAACACCTCGGTCAGCTTGCTCGTGTACTCGGCCAGATGCTCGAGCGGCACCGCGCAGTCTTCGATGAAGGACACCGGCTTGCCGTCGCCCTTCATGCTCATCATGATGTTCAGCCCGGCCTTTCGCACTTCCCACAGCGCTTTTTGCGCATTCATGTCCGGCATTTCGACAACCGAGCCAGGCAAGCCGAGATCGGCCATCAACTCGGTGAGCTGGCGGAGCGAACGCAGTTGCGCGTCGCGCGAGTCGCCCGCGAACTCCACCAGCAGCACGGCTTGCGGCTCACCTACCAGCGCCTTCGCGACCACCGGACGAAACGCGGGGTTGCTCATCGCCAGATCGATCATCGTGCGATCGACCAGTTCCACGGCAACCGGTTTCAGCTTGACGATGTGCTGCGTGAGATCCATCGCCTGCCAGAAGGTCGGAAAATTGACCACGCCCAGCGTCTTGTGCGCGGGCAGCGGCGCGAGCTTCAACGTCAACTGACGGCTGAAGGCGAGCGTGCCTTCGGAGCCCACCAGCAGATGCGCGAGATTCGCTATGCCGTCGTCGGTATAGGCGCGCGGGTTCTGACAATCGAACAGGTCGATGTTGTAGCCCGCGACGCGGCGCAACACCTTCGGCACGCGCGCCGCTATCTCGTCGCGCTCGCGTTGTGCAACCTGCCTGACGCCTTCCACTATCTGCTGCAAGCGCAGCCCCTGCGGCGGCTCGCGCAAGGAGGCAAAATGCGCTTCGCTGCCGTCGGCGAGAATTGCGTCGATGGCCTCGACGTTGTGCACCATGTTGCCGTATTCGATGGACCGCGAGCCGCACGAATTGTTGCCCGCCATGCCGCCAATCGTGCACTGCGCGGCCGTCGACACATCCACGGGAAACCACAAGCCATGCGGCTTGAGCCATGCGTTCAGATGATCCAGCACGACGCCCGGCTCGACCGTGACGGTGCGTGCTTCTGCGTCGAAGTGCACGATATTGTTCAGCCACTTGCTCGTGTCGATTACGAGCGCCTCGCCGACGGTCTGCCCGCATTGGCTCGTGCCCGCGCCGCGCGCGAGCAGCGGCACTTTTTCGCTGCGCGCGATTTCGAGCGCCGTGCGCAGGTCGTCCTGATCGCGCGGCACGACCACGCCGACCGGCATGATCTGGTAGATGGATGCATCCGTCGCGTAACGGCCGCGGCTTGCCGCGTCGAACAGCACGTCGCCGCGCAACGCCTTGCGCAAATGTTGCGCGAGCGGCGTCGTCAGCCGCGCCGCCGACGGCACCAGATGAATCGGCTTAACCAGCAAAGCGGAAGTGGGATTCGTCATAACGTCGATGGTTGTTGCACTACGGGCGTTGCACTGCATGCAGTACACCGGAGGACAGCGCTGCGGCGCGCTGAATGCCGAATGCCCCGCATGCGGTTCAGTAAAGCGTGACGCTGACCGGCGACAGTCCTTCGATTCGTCCGCGCGCCGTGCCCGCGTTTCGTGGAAAAAACATGCCGGTGTATGAACCCGTGGTGACGACCATGTCCGGCGTCACCGCGATGCCGCGCGAGCTCGCGTGATTGACGAGCCAGGTGAGCAAGCGGCGCGGATCGCCCGCCGGGTTTGCGGGCGTCAACTCCACGACATCGCGCCCGTTGAATTCGAACCGCAGAAGCGGCGCGGCAAACGGATAATCGTCGTAATACGGCATGAACTCGCCCACGATCAACGCACCGTAGTTCTGCAAGTCGGCGAGTTGCGCAAGCCTGTCCACGTCGGGCCACTCGGCGAAACGGCTGGCAACGATTTCGATGGTCGCGCCGAACGAGCCGATTGCCGCGAGCACGTCCGCTTCGCTATACGGCGTTGCCGCAGGCTCGAAGCGGCGGCCGAAACGGAAGGCGATCTCCAGTTCCAGCCCCAACGGCGCAAAGTCCGTGCGCGGCAGGCTGACGCCGTCGGGATGCAGATCGACGTCCGGCAGCGGCGCGCCCTGAATCGGACCGTCTGGCGACTTCGACCCAGCCTTCCAGCCGCCGACCTGCGCGCCGGTGATGCCGAGTATTTCGTGCTGGATGGCATAGGCCGCGTCGACGTTGGCGGGTGCGCGGCCGGGCTGGAGCTTGCCGAGCGTCGCATGATTGCGGCGGGCATCGGCAAGCAGGCGGCTGAGTGGCGAACTGCCCAGTTTCATGGCGTCGGCGTGCAAGGACCGGAGCATCGCTTATACGCCCATGCTGGTGGAGACTTGCCCCTTGTCGGCCGCGCCGCCGGCGAACTTGCTCTCCGGTTGCATGCGGAAGGCCAGCACGACGCCAAGCGCCATCAACAGCATGCTGCCGACAAACGGCAATTCCCAGTTGCCGAAATAGTCGATCAGGAAACCGCCCACCACCGGCGAGATGATGGCCGCGAGCGCGGAACCCGTATTCATGATGCCGCTCGCCGTGCCCGACGCTTCGGGCGCGATGTCCATCGGGATAGCCCACATCGGACCAATCGTCATTTCGGCGAAGAAGAAGCCTGACGCGAGACACGCCATCGACAGATACAGGCTGTGGGTGAACATCAGCGGAATCAGCGACAGCAGGCAGAACAGCATGCAGGACGAGACCATCCAGCTGCGCGCGCGCTTGAGGTTGCCAGTGCGCGTGTAAATGTAGTCGGTGACAATGCCGCCAAGCGTGTCGCCGATCACACCGGCGAGAAACACCACCGAAGCGAAGATCGCCGACTTCTTCAATTCGAGGTTATAGCTGTGCAGGAAGTACTGCGGAATCCAGCTCAGGAAGAGCCACAGCGTCCAGCCATAGCAGAAATAGACGATCGTGACGGGCATCATGCGGCGAAACAGCTTGCCCCACGGCACGCCGGCCGACGACTTTGCTTTCGGAGCAGGCAGGATTTCGAGCTCTTCTTTCGTGATGCGCGGATGGTCTTTCGGGTGCTCGGTGAATGTCAACGCCCACACGACAACCCACAACAGGCTGAACGCACCGCAAATGTAGAACGATTCGCGCCATCCCCAATTCGCCATTACAAGTACGACAATGCCGGGCGCAACCGCATTGCCGACGCGCGAGGCCGCATGCGTGATGCCCTGCGCGAAGCCGCGCTTTTCTTTGGCGACCCAGCGCGCCATCGCCGAGGTTGCCGCCGGGAAGGTTGCGCCTTCACCGAAACCGAGCAGCACGCGTGCCGCCAGCAGCGAGATCAGGCCGCCCGCAAAACCGGTGAGCAAAGTGGCGATGCCCCACACCGCGCCGCATGCGAGCAAGGTGCGCCTCGCGCCAAATCGGTCGCTGACCCAGCCTCCGATAATCTGGAACAGCAGGTACGGATACGCGAAAGCCGAGAAAACCAGGCCGACTTCCGTATGCGAGAGATGAAATTCCTTGCCGAAGCCCGCCGCCGCCGTACTCACATTGACGCGGTCCAGATAGGTGATGAAGTACATGATGCAGAGCATCACTAGAACAATACTGGTCGCACTGGTCACACGAAACCGCTTCATCGTCTCTCTCCGTTTGCATGTATCGACGGCGCTCCTGAGATGGCGCGCTGCGTCGTCGCGAGGCGGCACGCGCCGCCTCGCCATCGCATTTCAGGGCCGCGTTCTGCGCGCGGCTTCATGATGGAACTGACTTCGTTGATGCCTGCTTACGTTGTTCGTTTTGTACTGATGCGTTGCCGTGATCCTGCCGGCGCGGTCTGCCGGTCCGGCTTGCCGGTCCGTCAGGCTGCCGCTTTCAAACCTGCGGCTTGCGTCGGCTCGCTCAACCAGTTCATAGCGGCAGGCAGGCCGCTTTCCTTGAGCGGCACGCCCGCGAGTCGCAATCCCATTTCGCAGCCGGCGAGCGTGGCAAGCAGCATCAGGTCGTTGCAGTCGCCCAGATGGCCGATGCGGAACATGCGCCCTTTCATCTTGCCGAGGCCCGTGCCGAGCGACATGTCGAAACGTTCGTAAATGAGCTTGCGAACCGCGTCCGCGTCGATCCCTTCAGGCATCATCACACCCGTCAGCACCGGGCTATATACGGCCGGGTCCATGCACTGGATTTCCAGGCCCCAGGCTCGCACCGCGCGACGCGTCGCTTCGGCAAGACGCTCGTGCCGCGCAAAAACGTTGTCGAGCCCTTCACCGAGAATCATGTCGATCGCCTCGTGCAGGCCGTAGAGCAGATTCGTGTTCGGCGTGTACGGCCAGTAGCCGGTCTTGTTCATCTCCACTATCTCGTTCCAGTCCCAGAAGCTGCGCGGCAGTTTTGCGTGCTTGCTGGCGGCGAGAGCTTTCGGCGAGATCGCGTTGAAGCTGATGCCCGGCGGCAGCATCAAGCCCTTCTGCGAACCTGAGACAGTGACGTCGACGCCCCACTCGTCGTGGCGGTAATCGGCGCACGCAAGGCCCGAAATCGTGTCGACCAACAGCAGGGCCGGATGGCCCGCGGCGTCGATCGCGCGACGCACGGCGGCGATGTCGGAGGTCACGCCTGTGGACGTTTCGTTGTGCACAACGCAGACTGCCTTGATGGAACGCCCGGTGTCGGCGCGCAAACGCTCCTCGATCATCTGCGGCTGAACCCCGCGCCGCCAGCCCTCAATACCCGGCAAGCCGAGAAACTCGGGCTTCAGACCCAGGCTTTCCGCCATCTTCTTCCAGAGCGTCGCGAAATGTCCGGTCTCGTACATCAACACGTGATCGCCGGGGCTCAACGTGTTAGAGAGCGCCGCTTCCCATGCGCCGGTGCCCGACGCCGGGTAGATCACCACGGGGTGCTGCGTCTTGAAGATCTTCTTGACCCCTTCGAGCACCTTCAGACCCAGTTCGCCGAATTCCGGCCCGCGGTGGTCGATGGTCGGATAGCTCATCGCACGGAGGATGCGATCGGGCACCGGGCTTGGCCCGGGAATCTGCAGGAAGTGACGGCCGGCGGGATGAAAATCTAACTTCAGCATTACGCTCCTCCGATTGAATTTTGCATGCAAAAAACTATATCAGACGTGCCGGATGACTAGAAAGGCAAAAATTGCCTTAGCGGACAGGTGTTTACCCGCGCTCTTACGCCGCTCGCGGTGATCCGATAAAATGAAGTCAACGAGGCTTCAGGTACGTTTGTATGCAAAATTCCGAATTTGAAGGCAGCTTGCCGGCGTCGCCGGCACTGCCGAAGGTCGAGCGGCAACGCTTGCATGACACGGTGGTCGAGCACATTCGACGGTTTATCGTCGAAGGTGTCTTGGAGCCGGGCAAGAAGTTGAACGAGCGCGAACTGTGCGAAACGCTCGGCATTTCACGTACGCCGTTGCGCGAGGCGCTGAAGGTGTTGGCCGCCGAAGGGCTGATCGAAATTTCACCGAACCGCGGCGCGTCGGTGTCGAAAATGTCCGAAGCCGAGTTGCGCGAGACTTTCGAACTGATGAGCGGGCTGGAGGCTTTCTCCGGCGAACTTGCGGCCGAGCGAATGACTGCCGCCGAACTCGCCGAGATCAAGGCGTTGCATTACGCAATGCTCGCGTGCCGCGCGCAAAACGACCTGGCTGGCTACTACAGCCGCAATCAGGCGATTCACGACAAGATCAATGAAGCCGCGCGAAATTCGGCACTGCGACAGACTTACGTGTCAGTGAACCGGCGCCTGCAGGCGCTGCGCTTTCGCTCCAATTTCCAGATCCCGAAGTGGGACCGCGCGATTCATGATCACGACGAGATGCTCAAGGCACTCGAGGCGCGGGACGGCAAGAAGCTGAGCGCGATTTTGCGGCAGCATCTGCTGGATAAGCGCGATGCGGTGTTGCAGGTGCAGGCGCGGGACGAGGCTGCGGCGGGGTCCGGGTTGAAGGCTTGAGAGCGGGGACGTCAGAGTAGAGATGCTGGGAGTTGTCCACGCAAAGTGTTCGCAAACCTGTGGACAACGTTCGCATAGCCAACCTAACTGGTTGACGCAAAGGACCAATTGGCGCGCGGTCGATGTATGGGCAGTGCAGGGATGGCGCCAGTAGGCGTCATGCAGTCAGGACGAACGCCCGTAGAACACGTCTTCCACTTCGTTGTATCTGGCCTGCGCGCCGAGCGCTTCGTTTGTCATGAGGATGATGAACAATGCCGGGACCGTCGCATACAGACCAGCGGGAGCGATCGTGACGTCCAGAAAGATTCCCAGAAGACCGCACATACAGGCGATCCCGAGAGTCGTCAGCGGCCTGAAGTAACGCAGTCCAAACTCCGGTTCGGCAGGCGCTGCCGCCCTTTTCGTGCCCGTCACGTTGAGCACGATGCCAGTACCGCCCGACGTGGCAACGATCTGCATGCCCTGGCCGTGCTGCACCATCTCGGCGGCCAGTGCCTGTGCTAGTAGAGCGCTAGCCGGACCGTGTTTGCCAATCGCCTGATCGATGTTGTGCACGGCGACTTTCAGCCCAGCGTCAGACGCCGCCGCGACAGCCGCATGGACGCCCTGGCGCGGCATCGACGTGAGCCACAAATGCCTGAGACGGTCCGGTGAGATCTGCTGGGCGTTGATCATGCCTCGCAGTGCATCTGCTACTGAATCCGCCGCTGACGACACAGGCTGGAAGACATACGCCTTCGCGCTCAGTTCCCCTTTGTATTGACTGATGATGCCCTCGCGAACAAAGAGGACACCGACCGCCGCTTCCGAATACCTTGGCTCCTGGTCCCGCTTGTGGAGCTGGCAGGCCAGTACGAGGCAAAATTCTGGCATCGCCCTGTCGTTCAGCCACTGATGAACCAGCGACGCATCGGGAGGGCACCCGGCCTGGTCGATCCCGATACGGTCGGCATTCGGGACTTCAAGTCTTCGCAACACTGCGCGCAACGCCTTGATCCCGTCCTCATCTTCAGACTGAAGGATGACGGTGAAGGTATGTCGGGTTCCGAAGCGCACCATGCAGGGCACAAAGGGGGCCACGAGCATTTCAAGAACTGCCTCGAGCCGCGTACCGGTAAGCAGCACGTCGTCGGCTGCCTCGCCCGTCGCGCTCTGCCGACCGGCGGATAGGGCCAGCATCTTCCCTTCATTTCGCGGTTCACTGCCTTCAAGACCAAGCATGCGTTCGGCGAGATCTTTCTCCGGAGTCAACGTCACGCTTTCGAGCATGGCGACGCCCCCCTGCGACCAAGCCCGCCACCGCGCCCGGCGTCGCCGACACAGGAAGTTCCATATGTCCACGGCGCCTGTGTGATCCTCATGTCCTGCGTACACACACACGCACAGAAGACCGCTACCGAGCAGCGGGGCCAGCAAAGCGCGAGCGAAGAAGGAGACGGACACCACGGGTTGGCTCTTCTGCCATGTCAATACCGCCAGTCCAAATCCTGCTACACCAACGAGTGTGATGATCACCACGGCGATCCATGCAGACGGAGGCTTGCCGTATTCGAGCTGCTTTGTCTCGCAGAACTTCCAGTCCAAGCTCATCGGATTTTCATTCCGTCCGTTCCGGCGATCACCCGGCTGCCGCATTGCGTGCGGCAACCATCGACCACCCACTTGCGGCCACCTTCGCCATAGCCCTCCCCGTGCTCGATAATCGGGTTATCGCCGTGCTCGGGGCACGAGACGATGTCCTCGATTAACGCTACCTTGCGCCCATCCAGCGTAAACGTGGCGGACGCCGTCTTTACGACGCCCCCGTGGCTCGTCCTGTCGCCCTTACAGACCGGTTTGGTCATTTCTGTTCCGCCTTGGGATCGTTGACGGGTTCGTCGCAGGTGTAACGGTCTGCTCCAGAGGGCGTGCTAATACCGGCTAGAAAACCCGGTCGCGACAACGCGCGCAAACTTGCTGGCTGATTCCGTTTCCTACACACAGCGGCGTTGTCATTGATGTCCTCCTGCCAAAGGTGCGTCGGAACTAGTGGGTTTAATGGAAGCAAGACCGGTTTGCTCATTAATCGCTCGCCTTGCCTTCTTGAACGGTCGCGTCGCACGTGAAACGGTCGGCCCCGGAGGGAGTGCGAAGACCAGAAGGCAAAGTCGCGTTGAACTCAATGCCCACCCCTTCCGGCAATTTCCCGTTTACTCCATAGACGTATTCCGGTGCCAGAGGGAAGCGATCAGTGGTTGACAAGTCACTTTGCGGGTCGTAAATCGTAGAATTTTTGAAGCCCTTTACATCATTAGCACCATGGGTCTTTTCCCGAAAGAAGGTTAAGTACATCGAATCTCTCGTTACTGTGAATAGATATTTGGCGGAATCAACGACTGGATCGAAGCTGATATCGTGGATGTCATACCGCACCCAATTGAACGAACGCCCACCATCGGTCGAATAAGCAACGTAGTCGATACATCCCCTATCGCCGCAGACATTTCTTGAAACGCGCGGAATAGCCACATTCATTCCAGTCGGATCATCAATGATGAGCCGCCCACGATAACCAGTCGGCCACAGCAAGCCAATCTTCGTGCGCACCCCGGTTCGCGTGTCGTTATACCAGCCATCACCGAGGCAGCCGTTGTAGTTCTCGAGCGTGACGAACCGGTGCTCGTCAATGCGGTAGACGACCTTGGGCGGCACGTTGTACTGGACTTCTTCATACTGCCCTGAAGCGAGAGCCCGCTGGTTGCGCTCTGCTTCATAGACCCATTGCTGCTGGCAGGCACCCAGAGAAAGCACGAGCGCCAAACCTGCAGCGATGCGAAGGTCAGTTACCCTCATATGCCCTCCTCAATTTCAATTGCGCTTTTTCAGCCTCTGATACTGCATCGGAAACCGTATCTTTCTGACTCACTATCCGGAAAGGACGGCTCTTGAAGGTTTAAATGTTCACCATTACCGACCAAACGCATCTCGCAGACCCGCAGGATCCCCGTCCTGACTATTCCGTCGTAGCTGGCTCGGCTTCCTACACATAGCGGCGTTGTCATTGATGTTCTCTTGCCAAAGGTGCGTCGAGATTCGTCGGTTTGCTGCACACCGGCAGCGGCAGCAGACAACGCCAGTGTGATGATTTAACGAACCAGGTTTTCGTTCTCTCACTGAATGCGCCTCACCTTTCTGGAGTCAGCGGATTCTCATCCCGTCCGTTCCGGCAATCACTCGGCTGCCGCATTGCGTGTGGCAACCATCGACCACTCACCGCAGAGCCTCCCCCGTAACCGTCGCCTTACTGGGGACGCCGGACGATGTCCTCGACTAGCGCGACCCCGCGCCCATCCAGCATGAACCTGACGGGTACAGTCTTCGCGACGCCCGCGTGGCTCGCCCTGTCGCCTTTGCATAGCGGCTTGCTCATTTTTGTTCCGCCGTTGAATCATTGACGAGTTCGTCGCAGGTAAAGTGGTCCGCACCAGAGGGCGTGTGAAGACCTGATGGCAACCGAACGTTGGATCTAATGGTTATGCCTTCAGGCAATGTTGCGTTCTTCCCGTAGACGTATCCCGGTGCCATTGGATACTGGTCTGTAATCGAAGAGTCTTCCTGAAGGTCATAGCTTGGATCCGGGCGCTCTCCCGAAGGCGAAATCGGCATGTACTTGTAGGTGAACATCGTGATGTACATCGCATCCTTGGTGACCGAAATCACGTACTTCTTTGAATCCTTCACGGGATCAAAACTGACGTAATAATTGTCATACCGCACCCAATTGAACGAACGCCCACCATCGGTCGAATAAGCAACGTAGTCGATACATCCCCTATCGCCGCAGACATTTCTTGAAACGCGCGGAATAGCCACATTCACTCCAGTCGGATCATCAATGATGAGCCGCCCACGATAACCAGTCGGCCACAGCAAGCCAATCTTCGTGCGCACCCCGGTTCGCGTGTCGTTATACCAGCCATCACCGAGGCAGCCGTTGTAGTTCTCGAGCGTGACGAACCGGTGCTCGTCAATGCGGTAGACGACCTTGGGCGGCACGTTGTACTGGACTTCTTCATACTGCCCTGAAGCGAGGGCACGCTGGTTGCGCTCTGCTTCATAGACCCATTGCTGCTGGCAGGCACCTAGAGAAAGCACGAGCGCCAAACCTGCAGCGATGCGAAGGTCAGTTACCCTCATATGCCCTCCTCATTTTCAATTGCGCCTGTTGAGCCTCCGAGACGGCATCAGCGACCGTTTCCTTGTCGATTCCGTCAGGGACGGGTGGAACATCCAATGTTCCGTCCGCAAAGTACGGGTCTGTAAAGTTCAGCCAGTCCGCGTCCCGCATCAATCGCGACCAGAAGTCCGGGTTTTCGTACGAGTCACAAAACCCGATTGGCAAGTCCCAAGCAGCTACTCGGGTCATGAACGGCTCAAACTGCGGAAGCGTGCTGTGATTGGTCGGCATGGGCTGATAGTCCTCAATCCGGTTCAGCATCTCTCCCCTGGTTTCGAGACGGCTGTTCCACCCTCTTGAAGAATAAGGGTCTTGGGTAATCACTTCCTTTTCCCGGTCGTGGATCGATTCGAGGTAAGGCACACCAGGGTCCAGGTAATTGCCCGCCTCATCACGCGCTCCGAGTGCGTCCTGATCCGAGCGAGCCTCGTCAAAGTACCGTGGAACTCCCGGCTCCTTGACAACCTTGCCGTCCTTCATCAAGGTGACTTCTCGCAAGGCCCGCCGCGACATTTCCTCCGCTGTGATCGGCAGCGGCACCTGTTCTGCATTGATGTTCACCTGCTGGTTCCGGCTCGGCACTGCCCATAACTGCATACCGGCCGCACGCCGGTTGCCGTTCCAGAAATCGTCCGGCTTCGCGCCCGGTTCCGGATTGGGAATGCGCGGCAACGAGCCGAAGTTCTTCATCCCCGGTGCGTCGCCGCAGGGCGTTCCACGCGCAAGCATGCGCTGCTTGACCGTCTCTCCCAGTTCGCCGATCAACTCATTGGACACACCCTGCCAGCCGATGCTTTGCAGCGGCGAGGCTCCCATCACGCGGTCATGGGGGTTGAAGTAGACATAGAAGCGGCCATGGTTGTCGCGCTCCCTAATCCCATTGGAAGCGGCATCCGGAGTCCATAGTTCGTTTTCCTGTGTCGCCCCAACATGCAGTTGCTCCAGGTCGTTCGCGGTGAGAACTCTCTTATCATCGCGGATACGCTTCGCAATGGCCTTGAAGGTGTTCACCCGCGCCTGCGTGGTCGGACGCTGGTTAAAGCACGTAAGTGCATCCGTAGTCTTGTCCTCAAGGGCGAACGGAGAGTTCATGACCACCAGCGAGTCTGGCGCACGGGTCTTGCACATCAACGTCGCCGCCATAGCGACCATGGTCCCCTGACTGTGGGACATGACAGTCACCGTATCCTTTGGATAGGTGCTCCTGATCCGGTCGATCAGGTCGGCGAGACGCTGCGCTGCATGCGCGTAATACTGCCGACCGGGAGCGTTGTGCAGTTCACGGTCCCATTCGGTATTGAACCACTGCATATTGAATACGCCGAGCAGGTACCTGTTAAAACCCTTGTTGCTCCATAGCTGTTGAAGGTTGTTAGTGCCATTCTGGAAAGGGCCGCCGCCCCAATACCAAGGTCCTTTCTGCCTGGAACCTGTATCCGTCCACTGGTTATCACCTTTGATGTTCCTAAGCGGGACCTTCCATTTCCGCTCGTCGCCGTCCTTGGAGCGATAACCCCAGTAGAAGCGGATGACGGGAGACCTTTTTACACTGATTGTGCGATGTAGATTCCTCCTGTTGTCATCTGCATAAATATTTGGGGCGAGGTCCGCTCGGCCTAACCGGCTATTCAACCCTGTGCAGATATTCGCCTCTGCCGCGTCATACCACTCCCCCTCTGAATTCACGCCGTGAACAAAGATGATCACCCCCGGCAGATGCGGAGGAACGAGCGCCTTGGCATAGACCTGGTAACTATCGGGCGTCATGTAAGACTCCCAGAACGGCTGACCGAGATGGTCCCGCTGCATCGGCACTACGTTGGTAGCAACGTTCATCTGATAGTGTTGCCGACCGCTGTCTGGCGTAGCCGTTTTATCCGGCTGGTTCTCCGTCATGTCGCTCATCGTCAGACGTCCCTTTTCTTCGAAAGCATCAGTTTCAGACCCTGCGCCACCTCGTCGGTCGAAAGCGAAGTCTCACCATTCGAGTTCGTCTTGCCCTCGGCGATTTTTCCGTTCGCCAACTGGATACGATAGTTGCGGTTTGCGAGCGGGCGCCCCGTTAGCTCGTCACAAAGGACAAACTTCTCGTTGTTCAGAATGTTCCTCTGCCCAAACTTCGGCATCGGCAGCGAAAGCGACCCCGGCCCCTGCTTGTCGATATCCGGCACCTTGAGGATGAGACTGCCCGCGCCGCCAATCTCGACGCTATCGCCATGAATCTTGATATATGCGGTGCCACCGCCCTGGAGCACGACGCCATTGGCAGCATGGGCCGTGAGCGTTCCGCCTGCGCTGCACAACTCGATGTTCTGCTGCGCGACGCAGTCCAGTCCGTCCGATTGCGCCTGGATCAGCACCTTTCCCCGCGCGGCGATCATGCGGATACCCAGGCGCTGAGCAAACAGCGATATCGCACCCGCCGCCGACACCACCATGTTTTTCAGCGCGCTAACGTTAAAGCCGCCGCTCGTCGCTGTGTTGACGTCCTTACCCGCCGCAATGGACACGCGATCCGGCGTCGCAAGCGCGATTCCCTTTGGAGACGAAAGCAGCATGACCGCTTCACGAAGCCCCGCCACGCTGTTTTTGAGCCACTCGTTTTCTGCCTTCAGGTCGGCAATTTCAGCCTTCGCAACGGCAGCGGCCTGCGCCAGGCCGTCCGCCTGTGCCGCCGTGATCCGCAACTGGTTCAGGGCCGCATCCATGTCAAGCTGTTTGCCTGAGGCGCTCTCCTGAATGTCGCTCGACAGGAACAGGCCACCGCCGGCACGAACCGCCCCGCCTTTGTCGGTCCGCAGCTCGAAGCCCTCCCCCCGGTATTCGAGCCTGCTGTTGACGAGATAACCGAGGTTCAGCTGGCTCTTGCCTGAGTGCTCGGTGCTGAGCTTGATGCCTTCCTGGCCCGCCCAGTCCTCCATGCGCAGCTTGTTGTTGCTCTGGGTACGGATGACGTTGCGCGACAGCCAGCGGCGGTCGCTGGTGACCAGATCGCGCGCCTGGCTGTGATGGTGGAACGCAGTGATTTCAGGCTTGTCGGGATCCCCATCCCGGAACGAGATGACCGCTTCGTCGCCGTCCAGTGCGACGAAGTGCATGCCGGTCTGCAGCTTGCCCGCGAAGGGCTTTGCCAGACGCAGCGGCACGCTCTCGCCGCCCTTGGGCGAACTTCCGAAGTCGGCATCCAGCCGGACCACGTAGTAGCCCGCGACATTCAGGAAGCCATACGTGTACTTGTCCGGGCTGCATACGCGGGCGCTGAGCGTGCCCGAGATGCGCGCCCATTTCGCCGGCTCGAACTGCAAACGGAAGCGCCGCCCCGCAGGGATGGCCCGGTAGCGGTTCGTGTAGGACCTGTCGCGCGCACCGCTGTGCGTGACTTCGGTGATGACGTGTCCTTTGGGCGCATCGGGAAGAACCAGATCCGTTTCCAGCACGCGCGCGCACTGCAACGCGAGCACATTGCTCTCGCCCTCGTACACCACCTGCCGCGCGATGGCCGCTTCGTGGCGCAGCTGCGCCTGCCACTTCGCCCCCGCCCGGTCGAGATGATGGGTGCCATAGATGTAGGGCTGGCCGTAGGTGGTTTCGTCCCGCGGCGCGACGTTGGCCTCGTCCCTCATCCGCTCCCATGCGGCCTCGGGGTTATAGTCCGCGACCGCAAACGACTGCGGCACCGTCTGCGTGTGCGTCTTCAGCGCAGTCACGGCCTCGACGCCGCCTGCCTCGAGCCCCGCCGTCTCCCGGTATGGGGCGATCAGTTGCGGATCGTAGACGTAGTGGTCGATGTCGTCGGCAAACACGATCTGGTCGCCGTACTCCGTCTCGACCATGAAGCAGTAGATACCGGCCTTCTGCATGAGCATGTGCACATAGGAGAAGTCGGTCATCTGGTACTGGAAACGCCACCGGTGCGCCGGATACCCGCTGCGCAAGCGGAACGACATCTGATGGTCGCGCATGCCGTGGCTACGCAGAATCTCGCGGATGATCTGCGGTGTGCTCAGGTGCTGGAAGGTCTGCGTGTTCGTGACAGCCTGGAGTCGCCCGAAATGCGACTTCAGCACGAGCTCGTACCTGGTGAAATCCTTCGTGGTCTGCACCGTCGAGAAGCGTTCGATATACCCCGAGAACTTGCGCACCGTGCCGCTGTGAGGCCTGATCGTGAACACCGCATCGCGGCTCAGGTAGTCCGCGCGCGGGAGCTGCTGCGCATGGGTGAGCACGATGCGCACTTCATTCGGCTCGCCCATTTTTTCGGTTGCCTCGAAAGACACGACCGAGAGCGCGGCGGCGCTGCCGGTGCCCGGCACATCCAGAAAATATGCCTGCTGTCCCGTCATGCTCTGGATTAACGGATCAGACTCTGCCACTCCCCGTCCCCTGAAAAAGACCAGCGACACACATTCCGCTGCGGAATTGCTAATTGACCACTCAATACTAATCAGGTCAACTTAATTAAATTGAGACGGACGATTCTTGACACAGCTTTACAGAAACCGATGTGGCCAGTTTTTAAAGGATAAGAATGGGCTCGACCAGGTATCTTCCCGCAGGGAGTTGGCGCTTGCCGGCTCTGCCACCGTCGAAGCGCAGCGGGCGCGCGAAAAACCCGCCGGCGGCCGCTTCATTGCACTCATGCCGGACGGCGGCGGGCGTCCGGCGCGGTCACACTCCGGGCGGCGTTTCACGCGCCCCCTTTCGAACTGGTAGCGGCGCGCAAGTCAACTCTGATTCCTTCGCCCGGCATGCACACAGCCGGACAGGCCGCAGCCATCATTCAGAATGATGGCCGTGATTCGCAGCGCCGGGTTTATGGAGCGACCCTTCGCCGATACCATGAAGAGCATTTGCCCGACTATATTCCCCGCAAAACGCCTCGCGTGTCCCATGTTAGGCATGGCAGAAGCTATCCACACAAACTGTTCGCAAATCTGTGGACAACGTTCGCATAGCCAACCTAACTGGTTGACGCAAAGGACCAATTGGCGCGCGGTCGATGTATGGGCAGTGCAGGGGTGGCGGAAGTTTGATTGATTCACGCACCCGTTCAAATGCAACTTTCAGTCCGCTGTGATGGGAGGATGCGCGGTTGTCCACATATTTTGTTGAAAGGCCTGTGGACAACATGCGCATAGTCAATGCAAGTGCTTGACGCTGTGGATGAATCTGCTGGCGGTGCGGGAGGCGGCAGTGTGCGGCATTTCATGCGTGCGCTTCTTCTGCTCCGTTCCAGCGGCCCAACTGGACGCGGGTCATTCGAGTCGCGCCATTTCGCGCGTCCGCTAGCGGCGCTTCCAGCTGTGCGGTAAAACCCAGGCTTGTCTGACGTGGATCAAGCGTTGGCCTCGGCATTAGATCCGCGCGCACGTGCATCTCAAGGTCTGCCTCGCTCTCATAGCCGAGATAAAAGCGCAGCAACGTCATGATCTCGCGATGGTCCGGTTGCCCGGGAACAAGCGACAGTACCGTTTCGCGCGAAGCCGGCGTGATCACGACCCGAACTACGTTGGCGCGATCGTAGAAGCCGCGACCGAGCAGACACTGCTCACCCAGCGCCGAAGGTTCAAAGTCAGTGACCTCTCGCCAGGCCGGGTGAAATTCCTCAACCGTGATGGTGGCGTCCGGTACCGCATGCCGCAGTACGCCCGCGAGTCCTTCGGCCGTGCGCGTTTTCTGCATGGCGAGTCCGAGCATCGACAGCAGTCGGCGCTTATCTGCCAGGCTCGCGAGCCTGCGACGCGCGCCCCCCGAGTTCGGCTCTTCACCCGGTGCTGCACCCGCAGGCAGGTCGCGGACAGGGACGGCTCCGCGGCTCGGCGCGCTGAACCCGAACCCGGCGAAGCTGAGCAAATAGCGCGACACGGGATCCGTGCCGTCTTTCCTGAAGCCGACGGGGTACCGGTACTTGCGCGCGACGCGGTAGAACTGCGTGACGATGCGGTGGTGGAAGATGTCGAGAAACGCCGACAACGGCTCCGCCCCATCGCGATGCTGCGCTACTTCGTCGATGAAATAGGCGGGCATACGTGCATCGACGCCGTAGAGCCCGAGGAACGTCGTTACCACCGAGGGCGGGCCGGCGGGATTGTCGATCTCGTATCTGACCGCATCAATCTCACGGCCAGGAAAGCCCAGCCGCGCACGAGAGCGGAACCGCACCGGATCCGCAGCCGGAGAATCCGTCGTTCCCAGCGAAGGCCGGTTGGGAGCGGCCAATTCGAGCAGCTCGCAGAAGCGAATGAAGTTCATCCGCGTCGCTTCAGCGAACAGCGCGGGTAGCAGCGGCGCGGCGTTCGCCGGAGCATCCGCAGGCGTCGCGCGTGCGTTCAAAACGGCGCCCCTTCGCCCTTCGTTTCGGGCCATTCGATACGGCGTCCAGTTGGCCGCGCCACGATAACGAGCTTCGTATAGAGGTTCAACGTCGCATAAAGTGCAATGAAGCGGTTAAGCATGCTGCCAAAGAGCTCGAGGTCTCCGTCGCCGGCGAAGCGCCCCGAATCCAGCGTGACAGTGATTTCCACGCCGCGCATGAGTCCGCCCTTCACCAGTTTGCTGAGCGGCCGGTGCCGAACGTCGCTGATAGCGTTGATTCTCCTACTGTTGAGCTCGCCCTCCGTCCAGTCATAGAGCGCGAGAGAGCCGCGCAGGATTTCGGCGTCGAGTAGCGACAGGTAGTTCGGCGCAAGATGCGATAGGACGCGCCAGTGGTATCGGTCGCCGGTGGGCGGATAGACGGGGACCGTGGGCGCCGTGAGGTTGCGTACCGCGCCGATGTTGGTGAAGCCGCCACGCATGCGAGTAATGCCCGCTTCGCGCAGCGCTTTGCGCGGCAGCATACCGTTAGTGCCGGTCACCGATAGCGTGAGCGTTTCGGTGGGCAGTGTGTCCTCCTGATCCCAGGCATGGCCGCCGAGTACGATCCACGTATCGAAACGACCGGACGGTCCGCGCCGCATGCGGGTATGGTAGTAGCGCTCAGGCATGTCATGGCGCAGCATGCCGCCGCGATGTTTGAACGCGGCAAAAGGTACATACTCGAAGCGCCGGCCGCGCTCGAAATACTCGACGCCGTCTACCGAATAGATGTCGATGAGCGAACCATGCTCGGTCCGCGCCCGTACCCGGTATTCGGTCTCGTGTTGCGTGACCGTCAGCGGATCTGCGCCTACTGCGAAAAGGTTGATGACCGGCGTGCAATATAGGCGGACGTTGTCCGCGGTGAAGCGCATCTCGTCCGGATAGGGGCGCTCGAGCACCACCTCCACTTCTACCGACGTGGCCGACGCAGGAATCGCTTGCAGGTCGAGCCCGAACAGGTCGACGAACATGAACTTTTCCGGGAACGTAAAGTACTCCAGCAGAAGCTGGTAGCCACCAAACGCATTGTCTGCCTTCGGCCAGAGACGTTCTTCTGCAGCGAACCCCGCGGGAGCCAGACGCAAACCCGGCAGCGCCACGGGCGCACCTGGCCGGTCTTCGGGCCAGCCCGGCACGCGCACCTGCATCGCCAACGGCTTTGCCGTGAGTGCGGCATAAAGGGCGAGCGCGACAGGGCGGTCCGCGTTCAGGTACAGGCGCAGGCGCGGCACCTGAAGGCGCCCGCGTTCGGTTTGCGTCTGGATATCGAGGCGCAGGCGAATAACCGAGCGTCCGTCTTCGCGCGCATACACGCCAGCTTCGCTCAAGGCCAGCGGGTATAAGTCGACCGGTTGAGTAGTGCGGTAGACACACTCGGTCGCGACATTGCCGTCGCCCACCGGGTCGGAGGTGGCCTCCAAACCAGGTTCGAGAGTTTCGTGCTTTTGCAGTGCGCCTTTTTCCGGCATCAGCTCCAGAATGGCCAGCGACGGAATCATACGCAGGTAGTGCGGCCACAGCATGCTGACCAGTCCCTCGGTCAGTTCAGGCAGTTCGTCGTCAAGCTTGTGGCGCAGGCGTCCCATCAGAAACGCAAAGCCCTCGAAGAGCCGCTCGATATGCGGATCACGCTCGCCTACGCGGTCAAGGTCCAGCTCGCGTGCGCGATCAGGAAACGCCTGCGCGAACTCCCTACCCGCTTCGCGCAGGTAGCGCATTTCTGCCTCGTAATAGCGCAGGATCTCGTTATCTCGGGTAGGGTCTGTCATGGTACTGACTCTTTGTCTGGCTATGCATCAGGCTTTGGGACAATCGCATCGCGTGTCACATGGATGGATCATTCCGGCACCTGTCCCTGCGGGATGGGCACGGACGCGTGTCTTGCGGCTGCGAGAGCTGCCTTGGGCAACGGCGGAGGTCCGCTCGATTTCGGCGCTTTCGCGCCAGGCGCCGTGGGCTCCATGAAGATACGAGTGGGCAACGCAAAGCCCCTAAGCGCAAGCAACTCCAACGGACCCTTGCCGACGTCGGTACGCAGCAGATAGCGCAATGGGCGAGTCATACTCAAGGGCGCGAGCGCGCGTGGCTCTTGCGCAGTCAGTGCCGCAGGGTCCGCACCGTCCTCCACCTTCTTGAGGATGGCCTTCACCTCCGGATTCTCAGGTCGGGCCTGCCACGTCAGTTGATAAGTGGCGCTATCAACGGGTTCGACACTCGCGTGCTCGAGCATGCGCAGGAGGGCCCAGCGCCCGCCGTATTCGAATGTGCGGTTGGTGCCCGCCGTTTCCGTCTGCCATTCGATCCGTGTGCCGGCGCTTTGCGGATCGCGCGATGGCCATGTCATCGTCTGCCACGTCTGCGCCTGGTTGTAGTAGTGAAGCGGTTGGGAGTCGACCGTAAGCAGCGTATCCGTGATACCGGGTGTGGGCACGGGCTCGAGCGCAAACATGTACTGCGGCTCGCCCTGTGCGAGCAGGTGGCCGGCAATCTGCTGCAATGTATTGATAGCCTTCAGGAACGCGGGATCAAAGGCCCGCGTAGTACTGCTCGCGCCCGTTCCGACTGACGCTGCGACCCATTGATCGCCCCGCAGTTGCAACGCGCCTGCCAGTTGGGTAGCCAGGAAAGTGTTGATAAGGCCGCCCTGAGGACGCACGAAGCGCGCGAACTCGGGCAGCGACGCATCGTTGGTCGTGCTCGCGAACGGATAGCGCCCGGCAAACGATCGGTTCCATGCAGCAACGATGGTCTGCCGCCATGCATCGTTCAGGCTTGCCTGCGCCGGCCGTAGTACGGTCTGAGTAGCCTGTTCGATCGGCTGAACGAAAAGCGCACTACCCATGCCGGCCCATTGTTCACCCAAACTTGCCGCGACCAGTTGGGCGTAAGACAGCGTATCCGAAAGCTCCGAGCCCTTGCCCTGGAAGAGCCCCTGCGCCACCTGGCGCGCCAGTTCGTCGGGGTCGGCGCTGTCGCTAATCTGCTGCAGCTTCAGTCGCAGCGTGGTTACCCGCTCAGTGAAACGTTCCATGCTCAGGTCGCCGCCGGCGGCAGCTGCAGCGGCCCCGTTTCCCGCCACGCCGACCAGCTTCATCACCGGTCCGAACGATGCGTCAAGCGGTCCAGCCGGGGCGGCCTGCGCAGCCTGCGGCGCGTCGTCTTTCTTGCCAAAGAGGTTCTGTGCTTTCGTGACCAGTGCATCCGAAAGCGAGGCCTGCTGCGTGCCAGTCGCGCCTTGCCAGGCAAGCGTTTTCATTAGGGCAATAAGCGGCGACTGCCGGGCATCCGCGATCACCTTGAGTTGCCCCACCGCAGCCGGAAGCGTAGGCGCAGCTTCGCACCGTATGCTGTTCATGAAGTCCTGCCAGTGCTCGGCGTAGTCGGCGAAGTAGTGAGCACGCAGAGCGGTGCGAAGGGCATCGGGCGTCATCGCTCCGCCAGCCTGTGATTCACCGCTGTTGCCGAGTACCCAGTTGCCCTCCACACCGTTGTGCTTCGCGGCAGCCTCGATTGCTGCCTCGATTGAGCCCTCCCAGGCTTGACGCGTGAAGACGCCGGAGACTGTTGCCGACGTCGAGAAAAGACCGCGCGTGTCAGTGCCGGCCGTGAGCGACGCGAGAGTCTGGTCCGGATACTTGTGGCCGACCGAGTCGAGAATTTCCTGGTAGATCGTGTCTTGCGAATTCTTTACGCCAATTATCGCGAGCAGCGTCAGACGCGCGTTGCCCACGAGATCCTCGCGCGGCTGGATGCGCCAGTCGCGATGCGTCGGCAGATGCTGCGCCCAGAAGCCCAACAGTTGCGTGGACAGGTCGAGCTTCTCGCCTGGCGGCAGACCCGTGTCGATATTCCAGTGATGCGCAAGCTGCGGCGTCATGACTGCGGCGTCAGCGCGTTGCGGGTCGGCCATCATGAGATAAGTCTTGAGTGCCTGCTGCCCATCCTGCGCTACCTGGCTGATTTGCGCGCCGACCTGCGCGGTCGACATCTGCCCGAGATCGACCAGCTGACCTTCGATGTCCTGCTGGACCGGCGCCACCAGCAGCGGCTTTGCGGCACGCGCGTACGGCGTCCAAAGCGCATTGAGCATGGCCCGGTCGTGGTTCAGACCAAAACGGGTAAGCAAGGGCGTGTGCTCGCGAACGCGCGCTTCATGCGCCGCGATGCGCTGCTGGAGTCCGTGCAGCGCGCGCAGACGACCGGCAGTGTCGCTCGCGCGGTCTAGCGCCTGCAAGGACTCTTTCGTGAGCATCACTTCATGTGCGTTGTTCATGCCGGAGACGAGCATGCCAGCGCTCCACAGGCCGATGATGGCGAGCGCGATCGTGGAGACGATCGTCAGTGGATTGGAGAACGTCCGTCGTCCCGGCGTGTGGCGTGCGGCGGTCGCGAGATAGCGCCACAACGGCAAGCGGGAACGTTCCGCGAAGTCCGATGTGGTGGTGCCCGCGAGGGCCAGCGGAGCGAAGAAGACGCCTCCGATCGGCAATGCTCGCCGCTGCCAGTCAGCGAGGCTCGTGATCCAGCGTGCGAGCGGCGCCGCGCGGGTGTCGAGTCGCCGCGATAGCCCGAACGTGTAGCTGTCGTTGCCATTGAGGGCAAGCTGGTGCACGCTGCGGTCGGCCATTCTGTCGCGCAGGTCAAGCAACGCAGCCTCAATGGCAGACGCATTGAGCGGGCGAGTGAATTCGCAGCCCGTTACCGGCGAGTCGATGTGGTGCACGGAATCCGTGCCCGCGACGTCCACCACATACACTGGCGGGGACCAGCGCAGAAGCTCGACGATATGCGCGAGGTGAAGTCCCCAAGTGCTTTTGCTGCGTGCGGAATTCGGTAGCTCCGTGTTGCCGTCGAGCAGGAGCGCAATCGCCTCCAGCGGCTGAATGCAGCGCAACCGACGGATCTGGCGCAGCCAGTTTTCGTCGAGACGACCGTCGGTCCCCAAACCGCCCCAGATAAGAACGGCGTCGTCTGTCATTATCGAGCCGTCTGCGGCCAGTTCCGGCATCAGAGCCGTGACCGTTGCTGCGTCGCCGGCAACTAGTATCCAGGGTTGTGCGGGGGCGAAGCGATACCAGCGCTTCTGATTCAGGTGAGATCGCAGTTGCCTCGCCCACGTTTCGAGTTGCTCCGCGCGACCCTTTGCGGCGTCAGCGGCAGGATCGGTCTTTTCCGGCGGTTCGCTGCCCTCCTTTTTGGATGTCTGCTGGATCCCGCTCCGCATCCGTCTGCGTCGATAAAGAGCAAAGCCGAGTGCGCCGATGATTCCCAATGCAAGGGGAACGAGCAGCGCTAGATTCCGGGTTGACCAGGCGAGCAGATCTTTTGCGTCAATTGTGAAGGCAAGCAGCAACACCACGACGACGGCCAACCCGAGAATCACCATACCCCCGCCCAGGATACGTACCTTTTCGTTATTCAAGCTGGTGTTTCCTTCTGAGGCAGGGATGACAGAGTGCACAAGTACAGTGAGTCAGATGCTGGCTCCCGCCAGCCGACAAGTTGCGCGCCGCTTCCGCGCATTGCTTCCATTGCAATTGCGAGTGCAATCCAGCCGCTCGCGGGCCCAGGTAATCCCAGCGACTTGTCGAGCAGGCGTTCATCTGCCGAGTCGTTCGCGCCCGGTGTGAGAGCTGAACGGATGGCGGTCGACTCGGCCTCCTCGCAGCGGGTAAACCACGCAAGTTCCAAGCGTTCCGCCGTTATCTGATAGTCCTTTATCTGCGAAAGACCGATTTGCAGCGTATCGCGCGGGCTGGTCATAGGGCGGAAGATAAAGCCCGCTGGCGCCGCGTCTGGCGAGGTCAAGAACGCCGCAGCGCCTTCGCTGAATTCGTGCTGCTGCTTGTCTTCATCGTCTGCCCACAGTTGAGCGGCGATGACAAGCCGAGTAGCGGAATCGACGAGGTCCACGTGCCGGGTGATCCAGTCCACACCGTTTTTTGCTGACTGCACGTCGACATGGAAGGTCGTTTGCGGGATCGAGCGCGTAAAAATGCGCAGCAGCTGTGCTGTCCAATCTTGATCATGTGCGAGCGATGCGTCGTCCAGCATCAGCGTGACGAAGACTTCTTTATGGAGCCGAAGCTTGCCGGCAAAACGCCGGGCTATGAGATGCAACAAGCGAGCGCATCGGAATTCCGTCCCACGATCTTTGGTCCAGTCGAAAGTTACGCTTCGGCCGTTGTTGGTGGGGAGATCGTCTTTCGCTCCTGCGAAGCAGGCAATTTCAGATGTAGCGGCAGGGAAGGCTGCCGCCTCGATGACGCACAAGTGACGGCGAGTCCATCCGCGCCACATGGTTTTAAGCCGGACTTGGTTCCGTTCGGTTTCCTCTGCATTCGTTTGGTCCTTCTCCCACCGGTCCACCCTGTAGCCGAACGTCAGCAAGCACGTGATGAACGGAGCGCCAACCAGCGTGCACCAGAACTGATAGGTGTTGGTCGGCTTACCTTGTGGCCAGAAGAACAATACGGCAGCCACCGCAGCCAATGCGAGTGCGACGAGTGCCGGCAGCCAGAAACGCACGGAAATAGGCTCGGGATACTCGACCTTCTTGAAATCAGGAATAGGCCAGGACATCGGGGAAATTTTTGGCGACGGTGTTGTGTGCTTTTCTTGATGGACTTGCTGTCGGGAATACTGCGGGGTTGCGCAATACGGTCCGCAGTATTTCTCTCGGCGTTGTTCCCCAAGAACGGCGCGGCGTTTTCGAATCGCAGCAACAGTCTTAAATTAATATTCAGTACGCCTACCATTCAGCATACCATCGTATGCCTTCCCTGAGATTTTGGGATAACGTCTCGATTTTCTTGAGCGGAGAATCAGAAATTTCGCGCGGTCAGGACGGATATTTCCTGCGATGCGTTGGTGAAAGGTGTAATTAAACAAAGATGCCTGCCGTCACCACTGCGGAGACTAGGGCTTTGCCAGGACTTTGGGAACGCTGCCATCTCAAAGCCTTCCGGGGCGTTCACTCTCTGATCGTGCAACTGCGCTGCTGGCCTGTTCGCCAGTGAGGAAAAGTGGGGGCTTGCCACCTCGCAGCCGGATTGTCTTGAGGGATTCATTGATCATTCAGGTACATGGCCCGGAGTTTCTTCAGTATCGAGGTGGCATCCTTGAATTGGTAGTGTATCTCTCTGCCATTTTTACCGAGGCCATCCTTGCCAGGCAAAAAATGTCTCATCATCGCCTTGTCTTTTTTGATCCTTGCCTGCTCGACATGCGGGAGTATTCATAGATATTTACGCGGTAATAATCACCGGAAAAATCGGCGGCCCTCGAGTTCGTCGGCCACTTTACCAGCACGATAATCTTGCGCCCTTTCCAGTACAGGACCGTGGCGATTTCCGGGCTTGCCCCGTTCATTTGTTCAGAGTCTTCTTGATTGCAGTGGCGGTTTTGAACGGGAAATTGACAATCTTTCCTTCCTGCTTTCCATCGAATCCAGATCCAAATAAATTAGAAAGTTTTATGTTTTCAGAAAAAACAACATTTCTCGCCCGGTTTTTTATCGCGTTATACGCGTGCACCTCATAGTAGTCACCTTCCGTGTTGACTCCCGGTAGGTAATAACGCCATTTCACTATTGCAAACAATATCTTGCTGCGGCTAACCTTAGCTGCAAAAACGCTGACTAGTTCTGGAAGCGCCGGACCGTCTTGGTCGAATGCGGCAATTCGGGTAGCGCGCCCTTCCTTTGTAATAAGCTCAATTATGATTTCATGAGGGACTTCGTCGATATGGCTTACCCCAACCCAGTCGGGCACCGAAAGAAAGCAAATGGGCAGCTCGTTGGGTCCGGGCGGTTCGACAGATGCTGCTGCATACGCCACCATCGATCGCAGCATCATCAACCAAGCTATAGCCTTTATGGAACAAGCAAGTGTTCTGATCATCGTCTCTTCGCCTCATAATTCTTTCATTCGCCAGCTTGTGCGAAGATCCTTCTCCCGACCGAGAGAGTATAAATATATTTCGCGAAACTCTGCAAAGGTACGTTGTGGCTAATTACATATCGTTAAATCTTTGCACCTTACCCACTTGGTGATCGACCTGTTTTGTTTTGAGACGTATCTGACCAGATACCAAAGACCGTTCGAATCGTCAAAGTCGAGCAGTTGAACTTTGTCTCCTTCAACAAGATATAGCTTGGTCATTGAAGTATCCGATGCCGCTGAGTACAGCGCAGCCCATTCAGCCCTCACAGACGAGATGATTGGCCGGCGTTTGCCATACTTTGTCTCATTGGTGACCAACAGCTTCGCGGACAGTTCTCCGTCATGGTAGACGGAACGCGTGATCTGATCGCATCCAACGCACCCGTCACTGACGATGAGCTGATAGGCACCATCTTTGATGCGGTAAACATCTTCATACTGCTTTGAGTCGAGCTTGTACGAACTGATTAAGCGGCGTCCTTCGACTTTGTAGTTGCAGATATCTCTACCGTTGCCAACAAAGCTTATTGGCGAAAAGGTCTGTGTCGCTCGGTTGAATAAAAAGAACTTTGAGCATCCACCCGCGCTTGTTGCTACCAGTTTCTCATCGCCATCCCTATAGATATCAACTAAAGACAAATTTTCATACCCCTCATCGATCGCTTTCTTGAGCTCCGCAGTCGGCGTAATGTTTTTGCAAACCGACTTTGCGTTGCATAGCCGCACTTTGTCGACAGCATAAATAGAAGGCAAGTTGTATTTTGCTTGACCCGAGGATGCTGGGAGCGGCACCGCTACGGCCATACAAAGAAGTCCCCGAGCCAATAGATGGGCCAGATTTGAAAAAATCATTTAAGCCCCCATTCTTTCTTAATTTTATCAAACAACGCTTGTCGCTCCGCTAATCCGTTGTGTCCACCATTGACGGCAAGAGTAATCATCGCGACGTTGTTTTTCTCATGGTCAATAAGGACATTGATATCACCTCTCGCATCATATTTTTTTTCGATCCCCCCTTTGTGGCGCCAAAACCAACAAGAGGCATCAATCGCGTTCTCCATATTCGAGGCGACCAAGTCGGGATTTGAAACGAAATCAATCCCTCTGTACTCTGAGTACATTTTGTAGGTGTTTTTCCACGTCAGTTGAATGAGTCCCTTTCCTTTGTATTTGGGACCATCACCCATGGTCGTATTGCCGTTCTTGGCGGCATCGGGATGTACTCCCGGATTGTATCCCTCTCCGGAAGCAAACTCTATGGTCGTTTCAAACCGGGCAGACTCGTGGAAACATTGGGAAAGGAAATGTGCCTTCTGATAACAATCGACAATATCATAGTCCTCCAATTTTCTATTCAGTAGCGAAACGAATCTCTCTTTATCGTATTTGAAAATGTTCGGATATTTCTGAGGAAAATGCAGTTGAAAGGACGCCGAGCCGCCCTTTCCTGTGAACCAGTCCCCAGACTTGCCAAGTACTTTTTCCAGAAATTCCACTGTAATTGCACAGCAGCTGGACGTAGAGAAATTCCCCACCAAACCCACCGGATGAACATGATTCACCACCGGACTAGACGGAAACCCCTCCACCTTCCCCTTCACCGATTCCCACCACTGAAGCTTCCTGATCCGCTCCAGCTCGCATTTCCAG
>NZ_JAEUAV010000026.1 GCF_019511605.1 Paraburkholderia phenoliruptrix
GCCCGGGGGTGGGACGCCGCAGGTGGAGCACGCGTGGGGCGCTCGGGCGGCAGCCGCCTCGCTTGGCCGGATCAGCGCGTTTGCCTTTGCCGTTCGAGCGCAACCTTAAAGCGCAAGGTGCAAGCGTAACGTTCAAGCGCAACCTTCAAGAAGCGCAACGTTCGAGCGTAAGGTTCAATCGCAACTTTCAAGCGCAACGTTCAAGCGCAACCGTCAAGCGCAACGTCCGATCCCAACCCTCAACCGCAATTCACCCCGCCGCCGTCTCACCGTCCTCGAAATGACCGACGGTTTGCGCAAGCACCGGCACGCTGTCGCGCGACAGACGCATCTCGGCGCCGAGCGTGCTGCGGTTCAGCCAGCTGCGCGCGGTCACGGCCAGGCCGGCCGCGGCACAGAACAGATAGACGTTCTGCACGATGGCGCCTGCGCTCGCATACGCGAACGGCTCGCGTTGGGACGGCGCGATGTCCTGCATCCGCGCGAGGTCGGCCACGTACACCAGTTCGAGCGGCGCTTCGCCGACAAACTCCTGATAGCCGGTCAGCGCGCGCAGATCGGCTGCGATCACCAGATCGAGGCAATGCTGCCGCGCATCGTAGCGATACATGCCGCGCGCGAGCGCCGCATACACGTCGATTTCATGCAAGGCGAGCACGGACGGAGCCGTGCGTCTGTCGTTGCCTTCGTGATCCGTGCGGTTCACACCGTTGGCAGCCCATAACAGTTGCCCGAGCGTGGCGTCGTCGAGTTCGGTCGACGCGAAGCGGCGCGTAGTGCGCCGTTTTGCGAAGGCGTCGAGGATCGGCATGCCGCCGCTCGACACCGGCGGCGGCAATACGATGCGCGGCGCGGCCTCGCCATGAGCAGGCCGCGCATGCGTCGCGGCGGGCGTTGTCGTGCCAAGTCTGAAATAGTGCTTCATAGCAGTTTCACCGGACAAACGTGGGTCCTTCACGACACGACCGCGGCGAGCGGCCGGCGCGGCGAATGAGCCGCTGTCCGCTCGCCGCGGCCGACGCGCAACATGAGTTGCGGAATCGCGTCCATCACGAGCAGCGTGCGTAGCCGCTCGCGCAGCGAGGTGACTTCGATCGGCTGGTTCAGATACGAGGCCGTGACGCCGGCATTGGCCGCGACCAGCAGCAGCCGCTCGAGCGCCTGACCGGCGGCGAGCCATGCGGGTGCATCGTCGGTCGGCGTCGCGAGGCAGACGAGCAGCGGCGAGCCTTCCGCGAGCGCATGATGCGCGGCCGCAAGCCCGCCGCCCAGATCGAACGTGCGTACCACCGAGGCAAGCAGCGGCGCCGCGAGATCCAGCAGCGCGGTCATGCGCGGCGACAGTGCGGGCATGCCGTCATCGCGGCGGCGCGGGTGAATCCAGCTCGCCAGCTCGCGGCGAAAGCGCGGATCGTCGAACTGCATGCGGTCCGCCTCGGCGACCAGCTCCGCTACTTTTTCCCGCATCGTGGCGCTCGAGATGCACACGGCGTCCGCGCCCTCGGCCTCGGCTGCGTCGACGAGTTGTTGCAGCACGCCCATCGGCAGCGGCTCGTCCCTGAAGATTTCGCGCGTCGTGACACGCTCACAAATCGCAGGAAAGAGCGTGGCCAGTGCGGTGTCGCAATGACCGTCGGGAACGATCCGCAGTTGCGCCAGCACGTCCGGATCGACGCGCGAAGGAAGCAGCGTGATCGCGTAGGCGAGCCCGAAGTGGCTGAGCGCCACGCGCAGATTGAGAAGCGCCGCGCCGCAACTGATCATCAGCTCGCGATCGAACGGATCGACCACCGGCAGCGCGCGCAGCCGGTCGGCGCATAGCGTCGCGCTGTCGCCGTCCACGATGAAATGCCACGGCTGCGTGTTGTGATTGGACGGCGCCAGCACCGCATAGCGCAGCGCGAAGCGCAGCTTGTCCTGGGTGCTCGCGGTGCTGGCGAGTTCCTGTTCGTCGACGGCCCAGGCAGCCGACTGCTGCAGTTGGCTCATGTCGTGGTCTCCTGCACGATTCCCTCTTGTCACTGTGTCAGGCTGAGCCGCGCGCGGATTGATCTGGATCAGCCAGCGTGCAACGGGAGAATTGGCGGCAGACGTGGGCCGTTCGCGGCATCGCTGCAACGCGAAGCTAAAGCCCGATCGGCGCGTCGCAATGCCCGGTCCATTGTTCGATGTGTCGCAGCGGACGAGCTGTGGCATTGCACGCTCGCTCACCATGCGGGCATGGTTGACACATATCAATCGACGCCCGGCAGCCACGCCTACAGTCATTGATACAGCGAGCCGGTGCTGTCGCCAGACGCGAGCATATGCGATGCATCGCGGCACGCAGCGGCGCGCCGTTTTCTGTTCGCGTTTGCGCGAGGGGTTACGCGTGCAACGCAATTCTCTTTTGTAACGTCCATGACGAGGCCAGGAGCACGATGATGAGCAACATGACACGATTCGATCCCTTTGCGCTGGAACCCATGTCCGAACTGTTCCAGGGACTGTTTCGCCCGATGCGCGGCGCGGGCGGCGAGCCGCTTGCCGATATCAAACTCGACGTGACGGAGAGCGACACCGCCTACAGCGTGAAGGCGGAATTGCCGGGAGTCGAGAAAAAGGACATTGATGTGAAGATCGACGGCAACCTGGTTTCGATCAGCGCGAAAGTAGAACGGAACCAGGAAATGAAGGACGGCGAACGGGTGATTCGCCGCGAGCGCTATGCAGGCGCGGTCAGCCGTGCATTCTCGCTGGCGAACGAAGTCGACGAAAGCTCCGCCGCAGCAGAGTACAAAGACGGCGTGCTCTCGCTGACGTTGCCGAAAAAGGCGTCGTCCGAGCGCAAGCGCCTGCAGATCAACTAAGCCCGCGGATGCGGCGCACGCGGCAAGCTCGCGTGCGCCGCGGGGCACGCCGTTACGCCAACAAGGAGCACGCAATGAAGTCGGACTTCGAATTGAAACGTCAGGTCGAGGAAGAATTGGCCTGGGACCCGGCCGTAGAAAGCACGGACATCGGCGTCGAAGTGCGCGATCGCATCGTGACGCTGTCGGGCCATCCATCCAGCTACGCGGAAAAGCTCGCGGCGGAAAAGGCGGCGCAACGCGTAGCCGGTGTAAAGGCGGTGGTGGTCGAGATGAGCATTCGCTTGCCGCACGCGGACGTACGCACCGACGAAGAAATCGCCAACGCGGTTCGCACCATGATGCGCTGGACCGTCGGCTTGAATGAAGAAGCCGTCAAGGTGCAGGTCGAGAAAGGCTGGGTGACGTTGAGCGGCGAGGTCGACTGCGCCTATCAAAGCCATGTCGCGACCCGCACCATTTCGCACATGCGCGGCGTGACGGGCGTATCGAACCTGATACGCATCGGCGGCGAAGCTGCCGCGCAGGATATTGGCGAGCAGATCGGCAAGGCATTGCAGCGTCACGCCGAGCGCGAGGCCAAGCACATCGAGGTCAAGGTGCACGAGGGAACGGTCACGCTGACGGGCAAGGTCGGCTCCGCGGCCGAGCGCTGGGCGGTGCGCGGCGCGGCATGGTCGGCGCCGGGCGTGCATGCGGTCGTCGACGACCTGACGGTGTCGTAAAGGCGCGTTCGGTCATCGCGCTGCGGGGTCAGCCGCTGTTGCGGGGTGAATTGAGCGCCCCGGACGCGGCTGCATCGTCGAGCGCGTCGAGCCGCGCGAGCAGCGCAGAGGCGCGAGCGGTGACGCGCGCTGTCCCGTCGGTCGTGTCGGTGGAGCCGGTGGAGCCGGTAGAGCCGGTAGAGCCGGTAGAGCCGGTAGAGCCGGTAGAGCCGGTAGAGCCGGTCACGCACTGGATGCGGGCTCGCCAGTAAGCCAGCTCGAACACGGCAAGAGGGGGCAGCCGTGCTTCCTGTTCCAGCAATCGTTCCAGTTGTCCGATCATCGAGACGATGTGGGCAAGTTCGCGCTCGGCGTGTCGATTGGTCACCATGAGATAGGCGGGTCCGGTTGCGCAAGGCGTGAGGGCCGTCGGATGGGAAGGAAAAGCGACCACTGTCACGCGAATGTCGCAATGTAAGGGCCTGGTGCTTCCGTCAATTCAGGATAAGGGTGTCCGCGAATTCGCGATTGATCTGAGTCAAGAGCCAATTTTGTTGAAGATGGGATGGGCTGGAGCTGCGGGTCGCGTGAGAAGGCCACGCCCGAGGAGCCGACCATCCGAACCTTTGCAACGCTGGTGCCGCAACGCAGCTGCAATCTGGTTTGGCGCAGCCGGCTCACCGGTCTCCGTCGCGATCCCACGGCGGCACGCCGGCAAAAGCGTCGACCAGGAAATCGATCATCACGCGGACTCTCGCGCTCACGTGCCGGCGGCTCGGGTACAGCGCGAGTATGTCGATCTCCGGCAGGCGGTAGTCCGGCAACACGCGAACGAGTGTGCCGGCACGCAGATCGCCGCCGATCAGAAAGGTCGGCTGCCAGATCACGCCTTGCCCGGCGAGCGCCGCTGCGCGTGCGGTGTCGCCGTTATTCGTGTGCATCCGACAATCGACCTTCACGGGGTGGACCTTTCCACGGCGGTCGGTAATTTGCCACTCATCGCCTGTCGCTGCATACGTGTACCCGATGCAGCGATGCGCAAGCAGGTCGGCGGGCGTTGCGGGCGCTCCGTAGCGAGCCAGATAAGCCGGTGATGCACAGAGCACGTTCTGCGACGTCGCCAGTTTGCGGGCCGCGTGGTTAGTCGAGCCGGCGCGGGAGATGCGAATGGCGATGTCATAGCCCTCGTCCACGATATCGACAACCCGGTCGATCAGCCCAACGTCGAGTTCGATGCCGGGATACTTTTGCATGAACGCGGGCCATAGCGGCGCCAGATGCAGAATGCCAAAGCTCACCGGCACATTGATGCGCAGTCGTCCGCGCGGTTCCACCGAAGCGGAGGACACCAGCCCTTCAGTCTCCGCGACGTCGTCGAGAATCGACTTGCAGCGGGCGTAAAGCGTTTCGCCGCCTTCGGTGAGGGACAGCGTGCGCGAGGTGCGGTTAAGCAGCCGCGTGCCCAGGTGCGCTTCCAGTTCGTTCACATAGCGGGTCACGTTTGCCGGCGACGTGCCGAGCACGTCCGCCGCGCGCGCAAAGCCGCCGCGGGCGACCACCGTCACGAAGACCTCGAAGGCGCGCAGGCGATCCATGTCGCTCTCCATCATTCACAAAAACTGACCGATTGGACCATGTTTTTGGCCTTTCTGCCATTGGGACTGAAGCCTATAGTGCTTGCACGGGCCAAGGCATCGGGCACTGGCCGAATGCATCAGGAGAGCAACATGCAACGTTTGACCGACAAAGTCGCTATCGTCACGGGCGCCAGTGCAGGAATTGGCCGCGCCACCGCCAAGCTGTTCGCGAAGGAGGGAGCCAAGGTGGTCGTGGCGGCCCGCCGCGCGGCGGAACTCGAAACGCTCGTCGCGGAGATCGCCGGCGAAGGCGGCGAGGCCGCCTATCTGGCGGGCGACGTGCAATCGGAAGACTTCGCGAAGGCGCTGGTCGCGCTCGCGGTGAGCCGTTTCGGCCGTCTGGACATTGCCTTTAACAACGCCGGCATTCTCGGCGAAATGGGCCCGACTACGGGCATTTCCGAAGCGGGCTGGAACACCGCGCTTGCCACCAATCTGACAAGTGCTTTTCTCGGGGCGAAACACCAGATTCCGGAAATGCTGAAGCAGGGCGGTGGGTCTATCATCTTCACGTCCACGTTCGTCGGCTACTCGTTCGCCTTTCCGGGCACGGCGGCCTACGCCGCGAGCAAGGCCGGGCTGATCGGACTCACCCAGGCACTCGCCGCCGAGTACGGCGCGCAAGGCGTGCGCGCGAACGCGGTATTGCCGGGCGCCGTCGACACGGAGATGTATCGCGACATGAACGACTCGAACGAATCGCAGGCGTTCGTGACCGGCCTGCATGCGCTCAAGCGCGTAGCGAAACCGGAAGAGCTGGCGCGTTCGGTGCTGTATCTCGCGTCGGACGATTCGTCCTTCGTGACAGGCACGGCATCTCTCGTCGATGGCGGCATCTCCATCACCCGTACGTAAATGTGCCGGCGGCATCTGACATTGAACACGCGATGCCGCCATTTTTTCATTTCACACAAGGAGGGCATTCATGGACCTGAACCTGACAGGCAAGCTGGCACTGGTGAGCGGCAGCACAGCCGGCATTGGCTTTGCCATTGCCAGTACATTGGCCGAGGAAGGCGCGCGCGTGATCGTAAACGGCCGCTCGCAGTCGTCGGTGGACGAGGTGGTGGCGCGCCTGAAAGAGCAGACCGGCAACGAAGTGCTTGGATTTGCAGGCGATCTGAGCGCGGCCGCCTCGGCTGAAGAACTCGCGCGGCGTTACCCCAATGTGGAGATTCTGGTCAACAACCTGGGCATTTTCGAGCCCAAGCCGTTCGAAGAGATCCCTGACGCGGACTGGCAGCGCTTCTTCGACGTCAACGTATTGAGCGGCGTACGCCTTGCTCGCCTCTTTCTGCCTGCAATGAGGCGTGCCGACTGGGGGCGCATCATTTTCATTTCGAGCGAAAGCGGAGTGCAGATTCCCGCCGAGATGATCCACTACGGAATGACCAAAACCGCGCAGCTCGCGGTTTCGCGGGGGCTTGCCGAAGCCGTTGCCGGCACGGGCATTACGGTCAACAGCATCCTGCCCGGACCGACGAAATCGCGCGGAGTGGGCGAGTTCGTGGAGACGCTTGCGCAGGCCGACGGCAAATCGTTTGAAGCCTTCGAAAAGGAGTTCTTCGAGAAGGTTCGTCCCACCTCGCTCATCAAGCGGTTCGCTACGCCGCAGGAGATTGCGTCCCTCGTCGCGTATATCGCCAGCCCGCTTTCGTCGGCAACCACGGGCGCTGCGTTGCGGGCCGACGGTGGCGTGGTGAAGAGCGCTTTTTAGAGCGGGCTGGGTACGGGGCAGGCTGTGTGCGAGGGACGACAGGCACCCGCGCCTAGCCTGCCAGTTGCTGCGCAAACTCACGGTACGAGTGCAGCGGGCGGCCGAGTATGCTGACGAGTCGCGCGGCATCGCCGGCTTGCGGCACCATGCCGTCGCTGACGTAGCGCTCGGCCATCAGGCGCATTTCGTACGCCATCCACTTTGGCATGAAGGTCGCGAGGTTCTGCTCGAAGCCGCTGGGATCGTCGCCGCCGTAGGCGACCGGGCGGCCAAGCACCTCCGACCAGGTCGCGGCGAGTCCGGGCCCCGTCAACGTGTCGGGGCCGACCAGGTTGATGACCTCGACAGGCAGTTTGCCGGGAGCCGCGTCGCGACGCAGCAGTTCGATGGCCGCGACTTCCGCGATATCGCCAGTGTGGACCATCGCGAGTCCCTTGCTGCCAATGGGCATCGGGTAGACGCCGTGATCGACGATTACATCGCGAATCATGCTCTCGTTGTCCATGAAGTAGGCAGGGCGCAGGATCGTCGCGCTCAAGCCCATCTCTTTGATCATTCGTTCCGCGCCGGACTTCACCGCAAAGTGCGGCACGTTCACGAAGCGCTCGGCGTGCATGACCGACAGGTAGACCACTCGCTCGACGCCGGACTCGCGAGCCACGTTCAGGCAGATGAGCGCCTGGGTGAATTCGTCGCCAGCCACGGCATTGAGCAGGAACAGCGTGCGGACTCCGGCGAACGCCTTGCGAAGCGAGTCGATGTCGAGCATGTCGCCCTGCATGAGCGTCACGCTCGCGGGGAAGTCGGCCTTGGACGGATCGCGCACGAGCACGCGCACATCGGCGCCGCGCTGGACGAGCTGCTTGACGACCTGATGGCCGACTCGGCCAGTCGCGCCGGTAACGAGGATAGTCATGATGTTCACTCCTGAAAGTTCGGTTGGGGTGTCTCTAAGGTAAGTGATCCACTGACGGTCCGGAAGATGCTATAAAGAGACGGGGTATCTCACTGGTGGAACACATGGATCTTCTTGCGCTTGCCGATTTCAACCTGGTCGCCCGCTACGAAAGCCTGGGCGAGGCTGCGCGTGCAACCGGGCGTCCCAAGGCCACGCTGTCGCGCCGGGTCACGGAACTCGAAAACAGCCTGGGTTTGCGGCTCTTCGAACGTGGGCCGCGCGGGTTGAAACTCACCCAGGAAGGGCGGGCCCTTTATGAGCGGACCGGGGCGCTTCTGAGCGAACTGACCGAGAGCGCCGCTGCGATTGCGTCGGGCGGCGAACAACCGCGCGGCCGGCTGCGCATCAGCGCGCCGGCGCTTTTCTCACAGATTGCGATGGGCAAGCTGGTCGCCACGTTCGCGCTGAAGTATCCGGACGTGCGGCTGGAAGTCACGACGGAAGATCGTCCCGTCGACATGGTCGAGGAAGGTTATGACCTCGTGATTCGCGTGAACCCCGATCCGGACGAGAACCTGATTGGCCGCGTGTTCATGCGCGACAGGCTCGTGGTGGTCGCGAGGCCCGACATGGCGAGGCCGAAGGGCAAGTCGAGTGTTCCTGTTGTCGTTCGTGCGGAGCATGAGCGGGTGGCCTCGTGGCAGGTCACTGGACCGAGGGGCCAGGCGCGCATTGCCGTCACGCCCGTTGCTTGCCTGTCGTCGTTGATCATGGTGCGTGACACGGTGCGCCTTGGCGTGGGCGCCGCGCGCCTGCCGCTGTCGCTGGTGAGCCACGACATTGCAGCGGGCCGGCTTGCGCATTGGGGCGATGTGGAGGGCCCCGACATCGCACTATGGGCGCTTTATCCGTCGCGGCGCTTGCTGAGCGCTCGCGTTTCTGCGTTTCTCGATCACATCAAGGAAGCGTTCCCGTTGGGAAAACCGGAAGAACTGGCTGGCTTCATCGGATCGGAAGCGGAAGAGGGGGAAGCAAACCGGACGCGGTCCGCTCGCAGGAGTGCCGGTCGCCGTCGCGACCAGGCACGCGTTTGATGCGGCTCGATCAGGACATGTCTACGCGCGGCTTTCCGCTTGATCAACTTGCTGCGATTTTGCGTCCATGCCAAAGCGATCAACCACGAAGTCGATGAAGCTGCGCAGCTTGCTCGACATTTGCCGCTCGCGCAGATAGAGCAGACTCAACTGCCGCTCCGGTGCCACATAGCCGGGCAGTACTTCGGTCAAGCGCTGCGCGCGCAGATCGTCGTCGACCAGTATTGCGGGCAGCATCGCAATACCCAGGCCGCGCAGCGCCGCCCGGCGCAGTGCCTCGGCGTTGTCGATTTTCAGGCGTCCGTTCACGGGTACGCTCACTCGACCATCCGGCCCGTGCAGCACCCATTCGGGCTGTGCGGTGTGCCATTCCGAACGCGGCGGATACGCATAGGTCAGGCACTGATGGGTCGAGAGTGCCTCGGGCGTCGAGGGCGTGCCATGCGCTTTCAGATACGCGCGCGAAGCGCACAGCACGAGCCGATACGGCGTAAGCTGCCGCGCGACCAGGTCCTGGTTGCCCAACGCACCGATGCGAATCGCGGCTTCAAAGCCATCGTCGACCAGATCGGACAGTGCGTCCGTTGCAACGATGTCGAGTTTCACCTCGGGATAGCGCTCGCAGTAGTCCCCGATTGCCGGGATCAGACATTCGTTGCTGAATACCACCGGCGCGGTGACGCGCAGGCGGCCGCGCGGCGTCGCGAGATGATCGAGCGCGAGCCGCTCGGACTCGTCGATCAGCCCAAGTATGTCGACGCACCGTTCGTAGTAAGTCCGACCGAATGCGCTCAACTGCTGCTTGCGCGTGGTGCGATGAATGAGGCGTGTGCCGAGCCGCGTTTCAAGCGCCTGCAAGTGATTACCGACCATCGTCGGCGACAGGTCGCAGGCTACCGCGGCCGCGGTGAGGCTGCCGGTTTCGACCACGCGCACGAACACGGTCATCGCTTTGAGAAGATCCATGACCCGATGATAGTGGGTTCTGCTGTCATTCGCAGTGCACCACGAGTGCGCGCACCAGGCCGGGCCGGATTTCATGGCATCATCACGTGACCTTCCCACCACTGCAGGAGCGTATGCCATGGCGACTTACATTGTCTTCACGAAGGAAAGCACGCAGGATCAGGGTGAACTGGACATCTACCAGAGCAAGGTAGGCGAGACCTTCAAGGGTCATCCTGTGAAGATTCTCGCTGCATACGGACCGCAACAGGTGCTCGAGGGCGAAGGGCCGGAGGGCGTCGTGATCGTGGAGTTTCCGTCGACTGAAGCGGCGCGTGCGTGGTACGACGGTCCGGCATATCAGGAAGTCGCGCAGCACCGCTTCAAGGGCGCGCGTTATCGCGCCGTTCTCGTCGAAGGCGTGTGAGAAAAGGCTTCGCGCCTCGAATGCGAGAAGTCGGCGCGCAACTGGGCTATGTGTGTCGGAGGCCGGTACACATCGCATCGCAAGCGCAGCGCCGAAATGCGAGTCCCGCCCGGCACGCGGGAACGTGCGGGCGGGACGTCAGGGCAAGCCGCGCGAGCGGGCACGACGGTCCGGCTCAGCCACTCACCACGGCAGGTCAGCGCAGTGTCCGGAACGCGGCACGCACCTCGCTCGAAAAGAGCTGCGGTTCTTCCCACGCCGCGAAGTGTCCCCCCTTGTCCACCTCGTTGAAGTAAATAAGGTTGTGATACGCGCGCTCCGTCCAGCTTCGCGGAGCGCGATAGATTTCGCCGGGAAAGACGGTCACGGCGGCGGGCAGGGAAATGTCCACGGCGTTGAAGTTGTTCGAGTGGTCCTCCCAATAGATCTGCGCAGCCGAGGTCGCGCTATCGGTCAGCCAGTAGAGCGAGATGTCGTCGAGCATTTCATCGCGCGTCAACGAGCGTTCCGGCACGCCGCCGCTATACGTCCATTGCGAGATTTTGTCGTACATCCAGGCGGCCTGTCCTACCGGTGAGTCCGCAAGCGCGTAGCCGACGGTTTGCGGTCGCGTCACCATCATTGCCGAATAGCCGGAATTGTCGCGATAGAACGCGTTGAGCGCGTCGTAGGCCGCCTTTTCCGACGCAGACAGACTCGCGGGTGCGGGCTCGCCCAGCAACAGCAGTTTCGCGATGTCGGGCGGAACAGTCGCGGGCATGTTCACATGAATGCCGATTAGCCCCTTCACTTTCTGCATTGCCATGCGGTGCGAGATCACCGATCCGCAATCGCCGCCCTGCGAAACGAAGCGCGTATAGCCGAGCCGCGCCATCAGTTCGCCCCACGCGCGTGCGATGTGGTCGGAGCCCCAGCCGGTGGCTTTGGGCTGCCCGGAGAAACCGAATCCCGGCAGCGACGGAATGACGATGTGAAACGCGTCGTCCGCACTGCCGCCATGCGCGGTGGGATCGGTCAGCGGTGCAATCACCTTGATCAGTTCGAAAATCGAGCCCGGCCAGCCGTGCGTCATGATCAACGGCAAAGCATTCTTGTGCCGCGAGCGCACATGAATGAACTGAATGTCGAGTCCGTCGATTTCGGTCATGAACATCGGCAGCGCGTTGAGCTTTGCCTCGCCTTTGCGCCAGTCGTAGTCCGTCGCCCAGTACTGGATGAGCGACTGCATTCGCGCGAGTTGCACGCCTTGTGAATCATCGTTGACGGTTTCCTTGCCGGGCCAACGCGTGGCCGCAAGACGCCGACGCAAATCGACTAGCGCGGCCTCCGATACATTCGCTTTGAACGGGCGGATCCGGTTGTCGCCGGACGCGGCGAAGACGGATCCGGGAATCAGGCCGGCAGCAGCGACTGCAGCGGAAGCCGCAAGAAGATGACGCCGGCGAGGCGAAAACGGTGTTGAAGGCATGTTTATTGTCCTTGCACTGGAAAAGACCGGCGCGCGATATCAACGCGCCGGCGCGTGTGCGAAAAGTGCACTGGTCAGTGGTGCGAGTAGGGCGTCAGCGAAGCCGCGCGCGTGATGCGAGCACCGGCTTGCGAGGTCGAGTCGGGCATGCCGCCATACGCTTGCGTCACGTCGTCCGCACTCGCCATGGTGATCGCTGATTCGGCCTGAACGGTCAGGGCGCTCTGGCCGCGTTGCGATGCGGGCGCACCGACGAGCGGGTCGTAATGAGGCGCGGGACCGTAGCCGCTGCTCGCGAAGACGGGCGAAACGAAGGCGGCGCCGGCGGCCACCACTGCAGCAACAAAGAGATGCTTGATCATGACAACCTCCAGATGTTGGTTTGGCAAAAGCTGTTTGCTATTGCATGGTTTAGTCGGCTCGTGGACCAGGTCGCGCGAGCCTGAATGCCAGGTGCACTCGTGGCTTAGCTGCCTTGGTAGAACTTGTTGATTGCGGCGAGCTGGCCGTCTTTCTCTGCGCGCACCAGTTCCTGGCGAACCTCGGCGCGGGTCTTCGCGTGCGGCGCATTGGCTGCGGGCGTCCATTGCACGGTGTGTGTTGCGTCGTAAGACTGTGTGCGCTGATCAGCCGCATTGGCCGGAGTGGCCGCGTAAGCGGAAGCAGTCAAAGCGCATGCAGCAAAGGTCAGGGCGATGGTCGATACTTTCATGTCGTTCTCCAGAAGCGGGTCGGGTTGGATGCATCCGAGCGCGGCGGTCCGTGCGGTGCGCAGAGCGTCGTTGTCTGCGTGAATGCGTGGATTGAATCGCGTCGTTGGATGCATTAGAGCGGGACGACGTATCTGGCTTGTGTCGTGGGCGTGGCTTATTGCAACGCTCTGTATCGGCTAAAGCGGCATACACAATGAGAAACAAATCGGCCGTGAAGGCGGTGAATCCGTAGCCCAACGCGATAGGGGATGCCCACAGCGCTGCATGCAGGAGCCATATAGACATGGCGCCTGGCGTCGCTTTGTATCGAAACGTATCTGGAGGGGGAGCCGATACATAACGTTGCGCGGGGCGGCGCTGCCGACATAAAGCAGATACGTGCGGGACGTTTAATAACTTTTCCGCGAGTCGAACCGGCGTTGCCGCGAAGAGCGCAAGTCCTGCCCTTGTGTGACACGAATGATGCGGGCCTTCGACTGCGCGTTTTTCTTTCCAAGCTCTCTAGATAAGGAAAATGAGCCATGACAGAACAGAGCAACACGCTGCCCCGCCGTCTACCTCGCACGCCCGTCGCGCAACGGGTAGACAGACGTAAGCGATCAGTTCGGATTGCGAATGTTGTGTTGAACGTGGCGCTGTTGCTGGGCGCATCGGGGCACGCGCTTGCCGAGCCGGGCAAAGGACCTGTCTCGCCGATCTACGGGGTGGCGATTCCGGAGGGGTACCGCCAGTGGCAAATGATCGCCCCGGCGGAAGAAGCGGCGCCGCTCGACGAATTGCGCGTCGTGCTCGGCAATCCCGCAGCAATAAAGGCAATCGAGAACTCGACCCTTCCTTATCCTGACGGGACGATCCTGGTGAAACTCGCGTACAAACGCATGCAGTCGCCCGAATTCCCATCGGCTACGGTGCCGGGCGCACCCACGACGGTACAGGTGATGGTGAAAGATTCGCGGCGCTATGCATCCACCGGCGGTTGGGGTTTCGGGCGCTTCATCAACGGCCAGCCGGTGGACGCCGCGCAACATGAGACATGTTTCGCCTGTCATGCGGCACGTGTGAAGGATCGCGATTATGTCTTCACGCGCTTTGCGCCGTGAACGGGTGGGGGAGAGGATTTCCCGGCGGGGAGCCTCGCGTGCTGGGCATCAGGCGTACTAATCCAGCACAGCGCAGGCCCCGCTTTACTTAGTGCCCGCCGCAGTCAAACGTACAAGCTTCTTAGCTTATTACGCGCCTCGCACTTAACGACGCACAAATAGTCAGTTCAGCTTTTCGGTCGGCGCTGCTTGAATAAGACCTCAACCATGTCTGGGAGAGAGTCGATGTCAGAAGTCCAGTCCACACGTTCCGACGCGTCAGTCAGCGTCGAATCCGCAGCTAGAGCGTCGTTGAACATTCGGCGCCTCGCTGGTCGAATCGGTGCGCAGGTTGAAGGTGTCACGCTGTCGCCCACGCTCGATCAGCCGACCTTCGAAGCCATCGAAAAGGCGCTCTACACGCACAAGGTGCTGTTCTTTCGCGGCCAGGGGCATCTGGACGATGCGAGCCAGGAAGGCTTCGCGCGTCGTTTCGGCGAAACGGTCGCGCATCCCACGGTGCCGTCACATGCAGGCAGTGCAGATCTGCTCGATCTCGACTCGGCACATGGCGCACGCGCCAATTCGTGGCATACCGACATTACTTTCGTCGACGCCTATCCAAAACTGTCGATTCTGCGCGCGATCACCATTCCACCTGTCGGCGGCGACACGGTCTGGGCCAACACGGCCGCTGCTTACGAACGTCTGCCTGAGCCGCTGCGCGCGTTCGCCGACCACGCCCGCGCTATCCATACCAACGCTTACGATTACGCGTCGTCGCACGCCGAAGCAGACGATACGCAACTCAAGCGTTACCGCGAGGTATTCATCTCGAAGGTCTATGAGACCGAGCATCCGGTGGTCAGCGTGCATCCGGTCACCGGCGAGCGCACGCTCGTGCTCGGCCATTTTGCACAGCGTTTTGCGGGGCTGTCGGCTCAGGATTCCGCGAGCCTGCTGCAGGTGCTGCACGAACACATCACGCGTCTTGAGAATACCGTGCGCTGGCAGTGGGCCGAAGGCGACGTCGCGATCTGGGACAACCGCGCAACGCAGCACTATGCGATCAACGACTACGGCGATTCGCGCCGCGTCGTACGTCGTGCCACGGTGAAAGGCGACGTGCCGGTCGGTATCGACGGTAAGCGCAGCGTGGCGCTCAAGACGCCGGCATAAGGACCACGAGCGGCGCCCGCGCCGCTTCTTCACCTACCTGGATTTTCGTCCGATGAGCTTTTTGCGTCTTCTCAGAAGCGTCGCGATCGCGTGCGCGTGCGGTCTCGTAGCGACGGCCGCTTTGGCCGACAAACCGGCCACCATTCGCATCGGCGTCGCACAGCAGGGCAACGGCGATCCGCCTACTTTCGGCGGATCGTCGGCGGCAACGGTGCAGCAGCAACAATTGCTCGAAAAAGAATTTGCCGCTGACGGCATCAAGGTCGAGTGGCTATTCTTCAAAGGGGCGGGCCCGGCGGTCAACGAGGCACTCGCGGACAAGTCGATAGACTTCGCGTTTCAGGGCGATTTGCCGTCGGTTCTCGGCCGCGCAAACGGCCTGAAAACACGCATCCTGCTCGAATCCGGCGTGCGGGTGGGCGTGAAGATCGGCGTGCCGCCGGACTCGGATGTGCACTCGATCAAGGATCTGAAAGGCAAACGTGTCGGGCTCTTTCGCGGTACGAACCTGCAGACCGTCGCCGACAACGCACTCGCGAAAAACGGCCTCGACGAGCGTGAGCTACGCGTGATCAATCTGGATACCGCAAGCGCACTTGCTGCGCTCGCATCGAAAGGCATCGACGCGAGCGTCAACGACTACCATCTCTACAAGCTGCGTGATCAAGGGCTCGCGAGGATCATCTACGAATCGCAGAACGATGGTCCGCAGTTCACCCGTCAGGCTCATCTGCTCGTGACCGAGGAATTCGAGCATGCGCATCCGGACATCGTGCAACGCGTGGTGACCCGCTTCGTCAAGGGCGCGCAATGGTCGTCGGACGAAGCGAACCGGCAGGCACTCTTCAAGTCGTGGGCGCGCAGCGGCGTGAGCGAATCGTCGTGGAATGCGGAGTTTCCGCCCGGCTCGCTCAAGTCGCGCAATTCACCGCTTGTGGATCCATTCATTGTCGCGCGCTACAAAGCGGTTGCACAGGACGCGCTGAAACTCAAACTGATACGTCAGCCGGTGCAGGTCGACGGCTGGTTCGAGACGCGCTACCTCGACAACGCGCTTCGCACGCTGAAGCTGGAGCACGAATGGACCCCGTACGACGCGGCAGGCAAGCCGCTCGGCTAACCGGAGAGCGCCGATGAGCGACACCGTCACCCTACATCTGCAAACAGCCAGCAGCCAGATTCCGACACATCCCCCGACGCTGACGCGGCGTTGGCGATCGCTCGGCTGGGCACTCGCGCCGTGGGCGCTGCCGGCGGCACTCATTGCGCTGTGGTGGCTCGGCTGCGAGCGCGGCTGGATTGCACCGCAGATCTTGCCGCCGCCTGCACGCGTGTACGCGACCTTCGTCGATCTGGCGCAAAGCGGCGATCTGCTGCACAACACGCTGGTCAGCCTGCAGCGCGTGTTGTGCGGGTTCGTCGCCGGAACGCTGGGCGGTCTGCTGCTTGGAGCGGCGCTCGGTTTGTCGCGTACGTTCGAGGCCTATGTGCTGCCGTCTTTCAACGCGATCGTGCAGATTCCCGTGCTCGGCTGGCTGCCGTTTCTGCTGCTGCTCGTGGGCGTGGGCGAGCCGTTGAAGTACATCCTGATCGCGCACGCGGCGCTCGTGCCGGCGACGCTCAGTACGTTGCAGGGTTTTCGCAATGTGCCCGTCACGCTGATCGAAGCGTCGCGCGTGTTCGGTTATACGCGCTGGCAGCGCATCGTGCATGTGGTGTTGCGGTGCGCCGTGCCTACGCTTGCAACCGGCGTGCGGCTCGCGTTTACCAAGGCGTGGCTTGCGCTGGTGGTCGTCGAACTGGTTGCGTCGTCCGAAGGGCTTGGCTACTTGATCGTGTATGGCCGCCAGTTGTTCCAGCTGGACCTCGTGATGGCGGCGGTCGTTATCGTCGGGGCAATTGGCTTTGCGATCAACCGCGCACTCGACGCGCTCGAACGACGGCTGCGCCGCGGCTTGCCTTCGGCGTTCCGCTAACCGACTGGAGATCGAAGACGATGGCCAGATTCACTCAAACGTTCTCGTCGCGCAATGCGCCGCCGCAATGCGATTGCGAGGTCAATCGCGAGGTCAATGGCAAAGTCAATGGCAAAGTCAACGGCAAGTCAGCGAAAAAGCGCCGGCTGCCCGACCTGCGTGGCTTCGTCTTGCCGGCGCTTGCCTTCGCAATCTGGTGGGCCGTGAGCGCGGTACACGGCGGCAAGGGCGGACTGCTCGTCACGCCGGAGCAGGTCTGGCATACAACGTGGCAACAGATAACGAGCGGAGCACTCGCGAAGGCGCTCGGTGCATCGCTCGCGCGCGAGGCGAGCGGCTTTGCGATAGGCGCCGTGCTCGGCCTTGCACTGGGTGTTTCGCTCGGTCTGTCGCGCCTCGCGTCTCGCATGATCGGACCGAGCTTCGACACGTTCAAGCAGATCTCGCTGTTTGCGTGGATTCCGCTTATCTCCGTGTGGTTCGGCCTCGGCGACGCGGCCAAGGTCGTGTTCCTGTCGCTCGCCGCGTTGCTGCCGGTCGCGGCGCATACCTGCGACGGCATCCACGCGGTGCCCCGTTCCTACGTCGAAGCGGCGCACGTGTTCCGCTATACGCGCTGGCAACTGGTGTGGCACGTCCTTCTTCCGGCTGCGTTGCCGTCCATTTTTACGGGCCTTTATCTCGCGCTCATTTATTCGTGGCTGGCGACGCTCGGCGCGGAGTATCTGCTGGTTGCCGGCAGCGGCATCGGCAACACGCTGATCGACGGCAGCGAGAATTTCCGCATGGACCTTGTGTTGTTCGGCATCGTGGTGGTGGGCGTGATCGGTTCGCTGCTAAGCGGGCTCGCGCGCGCAGCCGAACGTGCGGTGCTCGAACGCCGCGGCGGCGCGTCACTGAAGGAGAACGTGTAATGACCAGTGTGATGGCAGAAGGCGTGGAGATCGACCGCGTCAGCAAGCACTATGCAACGCTGCCGGTGCTGGACAGCGTGTCGCTGCGGATTCGCGCAGGCGAATTTGTGAGCGTGCTGGGCGCGAGCGGCTGCGGTAAGTCGACGCTGCTGCGCCTGATCGCAGGACTCGACACAGACTACAGCGGCGAAATCCGCGTGGCAGGCGAGCGTGTGTGCGACACGTCGCTGCAACGCGGCATCGTGTTTCAGGATCACCGGCTGTTTCCCTGGCTCACCGCCGCGCAGAACGTGCTGGCAGCATTGCGCAACGCGCCGCTGTCGCTCGCCGAGAAGCGCCGTGCGGTGGCCGAGCATATTGCGCTGGTCGGACTGGAAGGCTTTGAAAATGCGTATCCGCACGAGCTGTCGGGCGGCATGGCGCAGCGCGTGGCGATTGCGCGCGGACTGGTGAACAGGCCGCGCGTGCTGCTGCTCGACGAGCCGTTCGGCGCGCTCGACGCGCAGACCCGAGGGCGCTTGCAGAACGAACTGCAGCGCATCTGGCAACACGAACGGATCACGATGGTGCTCGTCACGCACGACGTCGACGAAGCCATTTACCTCGGCGACCGCGTCGTCACGATGGCGCCTCGTCCCGGCCGTATCGAGCGCATTGCCGACGTGAATCTTCCGCGGCCGCGCGAGCGCACCGATCCGCGCTACGTCGCCTTGCGCGACGAGCTTCTCGCTGGCTTCGGCCAGTCACCTACAGTTCAACCGTGAGAACATGAGCCAACGTCAGATCAAGCTCGGCGCGTTCCTGATGGAGACGGGCCACCACATCGCCGCATGGCGTCATCCGCAGGCGCACGCCGCAGCCGGACTCGACTTCGCGCATTACGCCGAACTCGCGCAGATTGCGGAGCGCGCGAAGTTCGACACCATTTTTTTCGCCGACAGCGTGGGCGTGCGCGATACCGACCTTGCTTCGCTGTCGCGCACCGCGCGAGCCGACCACTTCGAACCTATTACGCTGCTCTCGGCGCTCGCCGCGGTCACGAAGCACATTGGACTGACGGCGACCGTATCGACGAGCTTCAACGAGCCATACAACGTCGCGCGCAAATTCGCGTCGCTCGATCATCTGAGCGCTGGGCGCGCCGGCTGGAACCTCGTCACGTCGAGCAGCGAGGCAGAAGCCCATAACTTCAGCCTCGATCATCATTTCGATCATGCGCTGCGCTACGAACGCGCACGCGAGTTCTACGATGTCGTGACGGGCCTGTGGGACAGTTGGGAAGACGACGCGTTCGTGCGCGACAAGTCGAGCGGCCTCTACTTCGATCCAGCGAAGCTTCATGCGCTGAACCATCGCGGCACGCACTTCAAGGTCAAGGGGCCGTTGAACGTCGCGCGTGCGCCGCAAGGCTGGCCGGTCGTGGTGCAGGCGGGTGCGTCCGAGGCGGGGCGCGAACTGGCCGCGCAGACCGCGGAGGTGATCTTCGTCGCGCATCAGACGCTCGAGGAAGCACAGTCGTTCTACCGCGACGTGAAGGGACGGCTCGGCAAATACGGCCGCCATGCCGACGACCTGAAAATCATGCCGGGCATTTTCCCGGTGATCGGTCGCACGCAGGAAGAGGCCGACGAGAAGTTCGAGGCATTGCAGTCGCTGATCCATCCGGTCGTGGGCGTGTCGTTGCTCTCCAAGATGACTGGTGGCGTCGATCTCTCGTCGTTTCCCGTCGACGGTCCCGTGCCGGACCTGCCGGAGACCAACGGCGGCAAGAGCCGTCAGCGGCTTCTGCTCGACCTCGCGCGCCGGGAAAATCTGACGATTCGGGATCTGTATCTGCGCATAGCGGGCGCGCGCGGACATCAGCAGGTGGTCGGCACACCGCGGAGCATTGCAGACCAGTTGCAGCAGTGGTTCGAGGAGGGCGCCGCGGACGGCTTCAACATCATGTCGCCCTGGCTGCCAGGCGGGCTCGTCGAATTCGCCGATCAGGTGGTGCCGGAGTTGCAACGCAGAGGGCTCTTTCGCACCGAATACGAGGGGCGCACGCTGCGCGAGAATCTCGGTTTGCGGCGACCTGCGAATCGTCACACGCTGGCGCGCGCCGAGCGCGTTCCAGCGGCTGGATGATGCCTGTGCCGGTCGGTACACGCACGGAGCGGCGCTGCGTGTCGCGCTAGCCACTGGGCGGCGGTTCGCTGCTCTCGCGACGCCGCCTGTTGCGTCGGAATCTGCGGTCGTGCATTCGCTTCGCCATCCGCGATTCACCATCCACAATCCACAATCGCGCATATTCAAAGCTCGATTCGCTGGTTCCACCGTGAAAATGCGGTGCCTATACTGCGGCGTCGAATCCACGGGTACGGCGCGCAGTGCGGTCTTGCCGCGAAGTCGTGCCGGCCACTTGATACCGCGCGCTTCAGAACAAGGACCCAGCATATGCACGCAGCTCAGCAACATCGTATTCAAACCACGCTGGAAAGCGCGCTCGCCGCATTGCCCGCGCTCGCCGAGGCGCTAGGAGAAGATGCCGCGCAACGGGAGCTGCGGCGCGAATTGCCGTTCGACGGCTTTGCGCTTTTTCGCGCATCGGGGCTCGGTGTGCTTCGATTTCCAGTTGAATGGGGCGGCCTTGGCGGATCGCTCGAAGATCTCTTTCATGTCGTCGCGACACTCGCGGCACACGAGTCGAATGTCGCCCATGCGTTGCGGATTCACTTCGACCAGACCGAACAACTGTTGCTGTCGCCGCGTTCCGCGTTCAACGACAGGCAGATCGAACGAATCCGCAATGGCGCGATTTTTGGCGGTGCCTCGACCGAACTGGGAACCTCGCGCCCAGGCGAGATCGTCACGAAGCTGGTTCGCGACGGCGAGCATTTCCGCGTGAGCGGCAAAAAATACTATTCGACCGGCACGGCGTTTTCCGACTATGCGCGCATCAACGTGCAGGACGAGAACGACGAGAAGGTGTCCATCGTCATTCCGGTTTCGCGCGAGGGTCTGAGCGTGCTCGACGACTGGGACGGAATGGGCCAGAGAATGACCGCGAGCGGCACTCTCGTGCTCGACAACGTGCAGGTTTTCGCCGACGAGATCGCCCCGCGCGGCTACACGACGCTCGCCGGCCGTCACGGCAGCGCGGTGCGTCAGTTGCATCTCGTATCGGTGGCCGCGGGAATCGTGCGCAATATCGTCGCGGATGCACGGCGCTACGTCACCCAGTTCGGGCGGCCGGTGCTGCACAGCCCTGCGCCTTCCGCGCGGGAAGACGCATTCGTGCAGCAGGTCGTGGGCGAGCTGGCCGCGCACAGTCTTTCGATCGATGCGCTGATCGCCAACAATGCACGCACGCTCGATCGTTCCGCCCAGGCCATCCACAGCGGCGCTGCAGATGCCGAGGAGCGCGTGCTCGAAGGCGCGTTGACCACGGCAAAGACGCAGCTCGTGGTCAGCAAGCTTGCGCTGCATACCGGCGAGCGTCTATTCGAAGTGGGCGGCGCATCGGCCACTGGGCGCGTGCATAACTTCGACAGGCACTGGCGCAATCTGCGCACTATCTTCAGCCACAATCCGCTGCTGCACAAAGCGCGTGTGGTCGGTGATTACGAGTTGAACGGCGTCACCACGCATCTGACGGAAGGACGCGTGTTCTGAGCGGGCAACGCGCCGCATCCGCATAACGCAACGCCGGCCGTGCCTGCCGCGCCGGATCAGCCCGATCCGCAGCAGGGCGGCAGCGTACTTGCCTGAAGCGGGCAACGTGTATCAGAACAGATGCTTGATGCCCCCGAAAGCGCTCTGCCGTGTGCCTGCAACATCACGCGCATGCACGCACGGTGCGTGTCGTTCGCGCGAAGTGCCTTTATCTGCACCGTGCTTTACATATGCCGAACCATTGGTTCATTTAGCGCGACTGCGCCTTTATCGTAGGCGCTGCGCGAGCGGCATTGCGCGCTCGACCTCTTCTTAACAGGCCGACTGAAACGGCCGATGCACGAATACAAGGATGTACGCAATGGCCGGGCTCAACCGCCGCACCTTCCTGCTTTCCTCGACTGCCGCGCTCGCGGCTGCCGGGCTTCCGGCCCGGACTTTTGCGCAGGCTGCCGGGGCTTCCGTAGCGCGCCGCGGCGGCACACTGAACATGTTGATCAACCCGGAGCCGCCGGTACTGGTGTCGATCTTTCAGACCACGGGCCCCGCACTGGTCGCCAGTTCGAAAGTGCTCGAAGGGCTCCTTGCCTATGACTTCGATATGCGGCCGAAGCCGCAACTGGCGACCGCGTGGACGGTCAGTCCCGATGGCCTGAAGTACAGCTTCACGTTGCGCCGCAACGTCAGATGGCACGACGGGCAGCCCTTCACATCGGCCGACGTGGCGTTCTCGATCGAGCTTCTGAAGTCGATTCACCCGCGCGGGCGCAGCACCTTCGCCAACGTCACGCGAGTGTCGACGCCCGACGCGCACACCGCAATCATCGAGTTGTCCAAACCGGCGCCGTATCTGCCGAAGGCGCTGTCAGCGGGCGAATCGCCCATCGTGCCGAAGCACCTGTACGCGTCGGGCGATCCGCTTGGCAACCCGCATAACAATGCACCCATCGGCACTGGCCCGTTTCGCTTCAAGTCGTGGACGCGCGGTGCGAATATAGTCTATGAGCGCAATCCGGACTACTGGGATAACGGCAAGCCGTATATCGACACTCTGGTGTTGAAAGTGATTCCGGACGCCGCCGCGCGCTCGGCCGCGTTCGAAACCGGCGCACTCGATCTGGGCGGGGAAAATCCCGTACCGCTGACAGATCTGCCGCGCCTCACGCAATTGCCGCAACTGGCCGTCGAAACGCGCGGCTACCGCTTTCTGGAGCCGCTCGCGGAGATCGATTTCAATCTCCAGCATCCGATCCTGAATGACCTGCGGGTGCGTCAGGCAATCGCGCATGCGATCAACCCTCAGGTGGTGTTGCGCACGGTCGCGTATGGCTATGCGGAGCTGTCGCCGACTCCAATCACACCGGCCTCGCCGTACCACGACGCGAAGCTCGCACCGTATGCGTTCGACCTTGCCACGGCCGAACAGCTGCTGGACGCAGCGGGTTATCCGCGCAAAGCGGGCGGCGTGCGTATGAATCTCACGCACGACTTTCTGCCCTACGGCGACATGTACCGCCGCCAGGCCGAGTATGTGAAGTCTGCGCTGGCACGCGTGGGCATCGACGTAACGGTCCGCTCGCAGGACTTGCCCGCGTTTCTGAAGCGCGTGTACGCCGACCGCCAGTTCGACTTCACGAGCATCGGCGTGAATACGCTGTTCGATCCGGGCGTCGGCGTGCAGCGCCTTTACTGGTCACGCAACATTCGTCCCGGCGTGCCGTTTTCCAACGCGCCGCATTACAGCAACGCAGAGGTCGACCGGCTGCTCGAGAGCGCCGCTATCGAAACCGACGAGAACAGGCGCGTGGCGTTGTATCAGCAGTTCCAGCAGATCGTCTATCGCGATCTGCCGATTCTCAATCTCGTCGCACCGCGCATGGTCACGCTCGCGAACCGGCGGGTGAACAATCACACGGTGTCTGCGCAAGGCCTCGAAGGCAATCTGGCGGATGTCTATCTGAGCGCGTAACGGAGAGAACCATGAGCCGAGGTTTGCGATTTGCCGCGATCGCGCGGCGCACGGCCTGGCAGGCGCTGCCCACGGTGCTCGGCATCGTGGTACTGAACTTCCTGCTGCTCAAGCTGATGCCCGGCGATGCGGCCGACGTGCTTGCCGGCGAAGCGGGCTCCGCCACGGTGGAGACCATGCAGGTGCTGCGCGCGAAGTTCGGTCTCGATCAGCCGGTGCTGCACCAGCTTTGGTCCTACCTCGTGCACCTGTCGCACTTCAGCCTCGGCTATTCGCCGCGTTACGACATGCCGGTCATGCAACTGATCTTGTCGCGCCTGCCCAATACGTTGCTGCTGATGGGCACCGCGCTGTCGTTCGCGATCGTGCTGGGTGTCGTGCTGGGCGCGGTGATGGCGCATTGGGCCGGCAAGTGGCCCGACCGGGTGTTTTCCGTGCTCGCGCTGCTGTTCTATTCGACGCCGGGCTTCTGGATCGGCCTGCTCGCAATCGTGCTGTTTTCGGTGCACCTCGGCTGGCTGCCAAGCGGCGGCAATGTCACGCTCGGCGTGCAACTGCACGGCTTCGCGTATTTCGCCGACGCATTCAGACATGTGCTGCTGCCGGCCGCCACACTGTCGACCTTTTTTGTGGCGATCTACGCACGGCTCACGCGTGCGGCGATGCTGGAGGTGCAGCGCCAGGACTTCGTGCGCACCGCGCAGGCAAAAGGCCTGCATCCGTTGCAGGTCACGGTGCGTCACGTGCTGCGCAATGCGCTGATTCCGTTCACGACCATCGTCGGCATTCACTTCGGCACGCTTCTCGGCGGCGCGGCCGTTACCGAAACGGTGTTCAGCTGGCCAGGGCTCGGCCGGCTCGCACTCGACGCGGTGATGGCGCGCGACTTCAGCGTACTGCTCGGCGTACTGTTGCTGTCGTCGATGCTGGTGATCCTTGCGAATCTGCTGGTCGATCTGCTGCAGGCGTGGCTCGATCCGCGCATTGGCTGAGTGTTCGTGCAGGTTTCTTCAAAGAGAATGACATGGCTTCCGACTCTTCGAATCTGATTTCGCCGCCCCGTGAGCCGCGCACGTCCGCGTGGCGGCGCCAGTTGGGCAGCACGCTGTTCGGCGCACGCCGCAACAGCACCGCGCGTGCCGCGGCCGATGCTTCAGCGCGCCTCGCCGGACGCGGCGCGTGGCGCACGTTGCTGCGCAATCCGTCTGCCGTGGCCGGGCTGGTGCTGCTCGCAGCCTTCATCGCGCTCGCGCTTGCCGCGGGGCACCTGTTCCCCGGAGATCCGCTCGACATGGTGGCGACGCCGTTCGAATGGCCCGGCACCGATGCGCAATACCGGCTCGGCACCGACTCGTTGGGACGCGACGTTGCGGCGGGCATCGCGCACGGTGCGCGCGTGTCCCTGCTGATCGGCGCGAGCGCGGCCTGCATCGGTCTCGTGATCGGCACACTGGTCGGCGCAGTGGGCGGCTATTTCGGCGGCGTGGTCGACGACGTGCTCGTGCGGATCACCGAACTTTTCCAGACGGTGCCGGCTTTCCTGCTCGTGATCGTGATCGTCGCCATTGGTCATCCCAGCGTGACCACGATTGCGCTGGCCATCGGCATCGCGTCGTGGCCCACGGTCGCGCGCATCGTGCGCGCGGAGTTCCGCAGCCTGCGCCAGTCCGACTTCGTGCAGGCAGCGCGCAGTCTGGGCTTCGGCAACGCGCGCATCATTTTCGGCGAGATCCTGCCGAACGCATTGCCGCCGGTTATCGTCACTGCGTCGGTGATGGTGGCGAGCGCGATCCTGATCGAATCGTCGCTGTCGTTCCTCGGCATGGGCGATCCCAACGTGGTGAGCTGGGGCGCGATGATCGGGGCAGGGCGCGATTCTCTGCGCACGGCCTGGTATCTGACCGCCGTGCCCGGCGCGGCGATCGTGCTGGCCGTGCTTGCGCTGAACCTTCTCGGCGACGGCCTGAACGACGCCCTCAACCCGCGCCTGCGCGAACGAGCCTGACCTGAGCGCGCAACCTGCGCTGCAAGCAACCAAGCGAGGAAACCACGGTGGCCAATCTGCTCGAAGTACGCGATCTGCGCGTGAGTTTCGGCGCGCACCAGGCGGTGCGCGGACTGAGTTTCGATATCGCGCAAGGCGAGACCCTCGCGCTCGTCGGCGAATCGGGCTGCGGTAAGTCTGCGACGGCTCTCGCGCTCATGCGTCTTGTCGCCGCGCCGGGACGCGTGAGCGGAAGTGTGCGCTTCGACGGGCGGGAGCTGCTGGATCTGACGCCGCGGCAAGTGCGCGAAATGCGCGGGCAGCATATGTCGATGATCTTTCAGGAGCCGATGACATCGCTCAATCCGGTGCTTGCAGTGGGCGCGCAGATTGTCGAGACGTTGCGTCGTCACGAGCGTCTGTCGAAACAGGCGGCATGGCGGCGCGCGGTCGAACTGCTCGAACTCGTGCAGATTCCAGAGCCGCAACGGCGCGTGTTCGACTATCCCCACGAATTGTCGGGCGGCCAGCGTCAGCGCGTGATGATCGCGATGGCCGTGGCTTGCCGTCCGCGTCTGCTGATTGCCGACGAGCCGACTACCGCGCTCGACGTGACCATCCAGGCGCATATTCTCGAACTGCTCGACGGCTTGCGGCGCGAACTGGCGATGTCCTTGCTGCTCATCACGCATGATCTCGGCGTGGTCGCGCAGCATGCGGACCGCGTTGCGGTCATGCTGGCCGGCGAGAAGGTCGAGGACGCGCCGGTCGCCCGGCTCTTCACGCAACCGCAGCATGCTTATACGCGGGGGCTGCTCGGCGCGTCGCTGAACCTCGCGGAGGATCTGCACTATCGCGGCTGGAAACTGCCGGAAATCCGCCATGGTCGCGGCGAGGACGGCAAGCCCTCGTTCACGGTGGTGCCGCGCTCGGTGCCCGCCGAGCCACGTGCGGCGCCGTCCGATGGCGGCTTGGGGGCACCGCTGCTCGAAGTGCGCGACCTCCGGGTGGAATACCCGCGGCGGCGCGGCCACGCCGCCTTGCCGGCGGTGGCCGGCGTCTCGTTTTCCATCGCGCGGGGCGAAACCGTGGGTCTCGTCGGCGAGTCGGGTTGCGGCAAGTCTTCGTTGTCCAAAGCGATTGTGCGACTCGTTCCCGCAGCCGCGGGCGAGATTCGTCTGCGCGGCACCGACCTCGCCCCCCTCGGCGAACGCGAGCTGCGGCCGTTGCGGCGACACGTGCAAATGGTGTTTCAGGACCCGTATGCGTCGCTCAATCCGCGCCGCACGGTGGCCGAAATACTCGATACCGTACTGGTAGTCAACCGGATCGGCACCGCACAACAGCGCCGCGCGCGGATTGCCGCGATGCTCGACCGAGTGGGCTTGCCGGCCAGCGCACTGGGCCGCTATCCGCACGAGTTCTCCGGCGGACAGCGCCAGCGCATCGGCATTGCGCGCGCACTCGTGCTGGAGCCCGATCTGCTGATCTGCGACGAACCGGTGTCGGCGCTCGACGTATCGATTCAGGCGCAAATCCTGAACCTTCTTGTCGACCTGAAACGCGACCTCGGGCTGGCTTATCTTTTCATCTCGCACGATCTCTCTGTGGTGCGCTATATCGCCGACCGCGTGCACGTGATGCAGGCCGGACGGATCGTCGAAAGCGGCGATCACCGCGATATCTGGCGCGCGCCGCAGCATCCCTACACGCGCACGTTGCTCGACGCTATTCCGGGCCGTACCTTCGGGAACGCGCAAGCGGCGTGAAGCGGCCGCTTCGCGCGCCGTTTTCGACAGAGGCCTTACTCGTTGCCGAAATACGCCGGCAAGCGGAAGCCGTCGTAGAAATGATTGCCGCGTATCGCCCGTTGAAACTCGGCTGACCGATAGGCCTCGACGATGTCCCGCGTCTGCCTGGCATCGCGGTTCGCGGCTTTGACCACGACCTGGTTGATGTAAGGCGGCGTCATCTGTTCGAGCGCAAGCGCATCGGTCAGCTTGTGGCCGCTGAAAATCGCAAAGTTGCCCTGGATCGCCGCGTAATCGACATCCTCGAGTGCGCGGGGCGCCTGCGCCGATTCGAGCGGAACGATCTTGATACCGGCCGGATTGGCGATCACGTCGTGCTCGGTCACGTCGACCGGATTGGGGTTCGGCCTGATCTTGATCCAGCCGATTCGCTGCAGGATCTTGAGCGCGCGTTCGAGATTGACGGGATCGTTCGGCACCGCGACGCGGGAGCCCGGCTTCACTTCCGCAAGCGAGCGGTGGCGCGTCGAGTACAGCCCCATCGGCGGCGTCGGCACCTGCACCACGCCGACGAGGTCGGTGCCATTGCGGTCGTTGTAAGACTTCAGGTAGACCTCGTGCTGCATCACGTCGGCGACGATGTCCCCGCGATAGACCGCCTGGTTTGCTTCGAGACCGGTGCTGAACTCGACGTATCGGACGGTGTAGCCTTTCCTGCGCAGTTGCGGCTCGACCCCGGCCTTGAATTCTTCGGCGTAGGGCCCCGGAACGAAACCTACCCGCAGTTCGCGCGCCGCGGCGTTGTTGTCTGCGGCCGTGGCATCGAGAGCGGGCGCGCTGCTCAAGCCGGCAAGCACGAGCGCGACGAGCGCTGCACGCGCGAGCCGCAGGCGCACGGGAGTAGGAGGGATGGATTTCATCATGGCGGTGGCGTTCAAAAGAGTGGAGGAGGCTAACGCTGTTGCAGCGGGGTCTCGTCGTGCTGCGCTGGGGTCGAGCGTACGAGGCGTCTGAAGAACGGATGCCCCAGGTCGATAAAACCCGGCGTGGACGGATGCCCGGTCGTCGGGCCGCCGAACATCATCGCGCCGAGCGTCAGAGTCGAGGCCTTGATGCCGCTGCGGCCGAGTTGTCTGCATTCCATGTGAGTTCAGTTTCAGCAAGATTGGAGTACGAAGCTATTTTTACGTTGCGGGGCTGCGGGTGTGCCAGAGTCGGCTCATGTGTTTCACCATCGGCATCGGCATCGGCATCGGGATGGGACTAGGCGGACGGCGCGAGAACGTGGTCGCGACTAGGCGCGCAGGCCGGCTTCGCGCAACAAGGGCAGCACGCGTGCGCCGAAAAACTCGAGGTCCGGCTGGAAATCGAAAAAGCTCAACTGCACACCGTCCACTCCGGCTCGATGAAGCCGCACGATGTAATCGGCAATCTGCTGGGGCGAGCCGACAATCGAAATGTTGCCGCCCACCGCGCGCGCGGCCGCCTGATTGCGTTGCTCGGCGTTACCTCGCCACGCGTGGGCGTCGCTATCGAAGCGATGAAAGCTTCCCTCGTCGCCATGCGCGACGATCGCGTCGCGATAGGCCAGTGCTTCGGCCGCCGTTTCGCGGCAGATCACCATGGGGTTGATGAGCGTGCGTATCTTGCGGCCGTACTTTGCGGCAGCCGCTTTCACACGCGCCGTATGCGCGGGCAACGCGGCAAGCGCGGCTTCTATTTCCGGACCGGCGGGACTCGTGATGAACACCACGTCCGAATAACGCGCAGCGAATTCGATTCCTGCGTCCGAGCCGGTTGCGTTAACCAGCAGCGGGCGGCCGAATTGCGGCTTCGGCGTGACGAAAGCCTTGTTGAGCTTCCAGCTGGAGAGCAGCGGCGCGAAACTGAAGTTCTCCCGTTGCGCCCACAACTGCTGGACGGCGTCGAGAAACTCGCCCGCCAGTTCATAGCGGCGGTCGTGTTCGATGCGATGCCAGCCGAACATCTCATGTTCGATAGCGCGATGCCCTGTCACGACATTGATGCCCCAGCGGCCTTTCGAAATGTGATCGAGCGTGGCCGAAAACTTCGCGAAGTGCAGCGGATGCCACGGTCCGTAGAGCACATGGCTCGTCGCGACAAGAATGATTCTTTCGGTGCACGCGGTCATTGCAGCGAGCGACATGAAGGAGTCGAGCGCCTCGCCGTTGAACACGCCACCGTAGCCGCCCTTCGGCAGCCACTGCGAAAGCGCGAACACCAGGTCGAAGCCGAGGCTTTCCGCTTTCTGCACGAGTGCGAGGTTGTAGTCGAAGTTCCAGTCGGTCGTGCGCGGCAGCGTGGACGCGCTCCAACCGCCGGCCTGAATCGGCAGGAAGAGCCCGAGCAGCAGAGGCTGCTGGAGCGCGCGCGCGACCGGACTGGCGGGGAACCCGGCAGGCGTGGGCACCGGCACGAAAGGCGTTGCATCGGGCGACTGTGCTGACGCCTCGCGGTGAATAGCAGGAGTGGCTTCGGTCATGGCTTCGGTCATGGCTCGGGTGATGGCCTCTGGTCGGTCGCTCAATGTTCTAACGTGGTGGTCGGGCGAACATCGCGCGGGTCACGGTCGAACCATGATCGGCAGTCGTGAGCGCAGCCGGCGCTGCCGCAACGATTCAGGAATGCGCACCGAAGGCGCGAAAAAACGGTTCTGGCGGACATATCCGACGTTGCGATAGACAAAGTTCAGGGTCCTGCGTCGCATTCAGGAGAGTGCGCCGCAAGCCCGGAAAACTTACCGGCATAGCGTCATGTCGGACAACGAACAATAATTTCTATCCTTATTTGCGGGCCGCAACGCTGCTCTGGAAATGACGCAGCGGCGTAAGCAAAGCAGAATCGCTTGGTTCGCTCACGCGCGGCGGCTGGCTATGCTGTGCAGCGTATTGGACTCATCCGCTCCGTCGATCAATCCGACGACTTGCACATGACCACGCTCAACGAATATCTGGTGCAGAAGCGCGCCGCCTGGCTTGCCAAACGCGAAGCCGCGCGCAACGATCAAGGACAACAATGAAATCGACTCATGGGGCACACGCAGCGAGGCTTGCCGCGCTGCTGGCGAGCACATGGCTTGCCATTGCGGCTGCGGGCGTTCATGCGGCGCCGGAGCACGGCGGAACGCTCACCTGGCTCGTCACGCCGGAGCCCGCTTCCATTGTTCCGCTCACCACGACCGCCGGCGGCAATGCCGAAATCGGCCCGAAAATAGTGGAAGGTCTTCTGACCTACGACGCGAACCTGAACCCGAAGCCCTTGCTCGCAACGTCATGGGTGGTCAGCGCAGACGGTCTGCAATACCGCTTCAATCTGCGTCATGGGGTGAAGTGGCATGACGGCAAGCCCTTCACATCCCCCGACGTGGCGTTTTCGATCCTGACGCTGAAGCAGGTGCATCCGCGTGGGCGCAGCACGTTTGCCAACGTAACCGACGTGAAGACGCCGGACCCGTACACCGCGATTATCGAGCTTTCGCGTCCCGCGCCGTTTCTGCTCACCGCGCTCGCAGGCACCGAGTCGCCGATCATTCCGAAACACCTCTACGAAGGCACCGACGTCGCGGCGAATCCGTACAACAGCGCACCTGTCGGTACCGGTCCGTTCGTGTTCAGGTCCTTCGCGCACGGCAGCAACATCGTGCTCGAACGCAACCCGGACTATTGGGACAAGCCAAAACCGTACATCGACAAGATCGTCGTACGCTTTTTGCCGGACGGTGCGGCGCGTGCCGCCGCACTTGAATCGGGCGCCGCCAACCTGGGCGACCAGGCTATCCCGCTGTCGGACGTGAAGCGCTTCGGCGCGTTGCCCAACTTCAATGTGGATACAACTAACTGGGCATACAACAGCAACCATCAGCAGTTGATATTCAATCTCGACACGCCGGTTCTGAAAGACAAAACGGTGCGCAAGGCGATCTCGCAGGCGCTCGACGTCTATGCGCTGAACCGGGTTGTCTGGTACGGCTACGGTCAGGTGTCGGCGGCCGCGATAGGCACCGCCAACGCGAAGTATCACAACGCGGACATCCATTACTTTCCGTACGACGTCGCACAGGCGAACGCCGCGCTGGACGCTGCGGGTTACAGGCGCGGCGCGGACGGCAAACGCTTCAGACTGCGGCTGCTCTTCAATCCGTTCCAGGACCCGCGTGCGGCAGACTTCGTGCGCCAGTCGCTCGCGCGCATCGGGATCGACGGCGAGATTGAAAGTTACGACTTCGCCACCTACGTGAAGAAGGCCTACACCGATCGCGGGTTCGACATTACGCTCGAAGCGCTGTCCAACACGTTCGACCCGACCGTGGGCGTGCAGCGGGTGTTCTGGTCGAAGAACTTCAGGATCGGTCTGCCGTTCTCGAACGCGGCGCACTATTCGAACCCCGAGGTCGACCGTCTGCTCGAGGCCGCTTCTGTCGCGACCGACGACAAGCAACGCCGCCAGCTCTTTCTGCAGTTCCAGCAGATCGTGCACGACGATATTCCGTCCATCGAGTTCGGCGCGAATCCGAACATCACGATCTCGTCGAAGAAGGTGAAGAACTATGCGCCGGGCGGCGAGGGCATACGCGGCAATTTCGCCGACTTGTATATCGAGCGCTGAAGTGCACGAGCGCCGCTTTCCCACGCTCGCTGAGCGCCACTGAATCAAACAGGAAATGACGAAATGAGCCGCGATCTTCTGATCCTGCTGGAACCCGCATTCACCGACCCGCAACATCCCGGCGAGCGTTTCATCTGCCCGGACGGCGCGCCGATAGAAGGCCTGCTTGCGAGCGACCCTGCGCGCGTCGCGCGACTCGACGTGCTGCGCGTGCCGTTCGAGCGCCCGCGCAAGGCGGTGATCGAGGTGCTGGACGAAGCGCATCAGGGCCTGCCTGTGCTCGTGCTCGGCGACGCGCAGCCCGCTCCTGCCGATGCGCAAACGCTCGGCGAGCGGCGCTTCGTCACGAACCCGCGGCGCATTCTGGATCTGCTTGCCGAGCGGCACGGCTTTCCAAAAGTTCATTGAGCGACCCACAGGAGCCGCTGATGAATCGCCCGCCTTCACGCGCTGTTGCGCGCCGTCTGCATCTGAACGTCAACATTCTGCACTCGGGGTTCGTGCCGTCCGCATGGCGGCTCGACGAAGCCGATCCACTCGCCTTCGTCGACGTCGACCACTACGTGAACGTCGCGCGCATAGCCGAGGCTGGAAAGCTCGATGCGGTCTTTCTCGCCGATAACGCCGCAATTGTCGATCAGATCGATTTCCGCCCGATCACGGCGCTCGAGCCGACCGTTGTGCTCGCAAGCATCGCGGCGGCAACCACGCATATCGGCGTGATCGGCACCGCGTCGACGAGCTACAACGAGCCGTACAACATCGCACGTCGTTTTGCGACGCTCGATCACGTGAGCAGAGGACGCGCAGGCTGGAACGTCGTGACGACCGCCGATCTGCCGTCGGCGCGCAACTTCGGTCGCGCCGCGGTGCCGGATCACGCAGAGCGCTATGAGCGCGCCGCCGAATTCACCGAGGTCGTGAAGGCGCTATGGGACAGCTGGGCAGACGACGCGTTCGTCGGCAACAAGGCACAGGGCCGTTTCGTCGACGTCGCCAAGGTGCATCCCATCGAACATCGCGGCCGGCATTTCGACGTGCAGGGCGCATTGAACCTGCCGCGCCCGCCGCAAGGTCATCCCGTGGTCGTGCAGGCGGGCGGCTCGCCTGACGGTCGCGAGCTTGCGGCGCGCCACGCCGAGGCGGTGTTTTCGGCGTCGCAATCGTTCGAGGAATCGGCCGCATACCGGCGCGAGCTGAATCAGCGCGCGGCCGCATACGGGCGCGCGGGCGTCAAGGTGCTCGCGGGACTGACCACCATCATCGGCGCGACAGAGCGCGAGGCGCTGCGCCGGCGCGACGAACTCGTCGAACAGATCCCGTGGGACTATAGCCTGAGGCGGCTCGCCGGCACGCTCGGCGTGGAGGTCGAGCGGCTAGCACTGGACGCGCGTTTGCCCGACGATCTCGCGTTGCCCGGCGGCGGCAACGGCAACCATACGTTCTTCCATGCGACGCTCGCGCAGGCGCGTCGTCACGGCCATACGGTGCGCGAGCTGATACGCGCGCTGGCGGGCGGCACAGGGCACCGTGTAGTGGTAGGCACACCGGAGCAGATTGCGGACGATATCCAGCACTGGTTCGATGGCGAGGCGGCCGACGGTTTCAACCTGATGCCCGACGCACTGCCTCACGGCCTGCGCGATTTCGTCGAAGGCGTGGTGCCGATACTGCAAAAGCGCGGGATTTTCCGCACCGACTACGAGGGCACGACTCTGCGCGACCACCTGGGCCTTGCGCGTCCGGTCAATCCGCAGCGTTGGCGAGCGCGCGTGAGCGCGGCGCGCATTCGTTGAAACCGCAACCATATTGCACCCATCATGAGCCAACGTACAGGACATCTTCACCTCGGCGCGTTTCTCTATCCAACCGGGCACCACATCGCCGCGTGGCGTCATCCGGCCGCCCACGCAGAGGCGGGCCGCGATTTTCGCCACTACGTAAGGCTTGCGCAGAGCGCCGAGGCCGCGAAGTTCGACCTGGTGTTTCTCGCGGACGGCTCGGGCACGCGGGGCGACAACGTGGACTTTCTGAGCCGCACCGCGCACAGCTACGTGGCGCAGTTCGAGCCGCTCACCTTGCTGTCGGCGCTGGCCGCCGTCACCGAACATATCGGTCTCGTCGGGACTGCGTCGACGACGTTTAACGAGCCGTATCACATCGCACGCAAATTCGCGTCGCTTGATCACATCAGCGGCGGGCGAGCCGGCTGGAATCTCGTCACTTCGTCGAATGCCCACGAGGCCAAAAACTTCGGCTTCGACGAACACCTTGCGCATGCGCGGCGCTACGAGCGCGCGGTCGAATTCGCGGAGGTGGTCGAGGGCCTGTGGGACAGCTGGGACGAAGGCGCCTTCGTGCGCGACAAGGCAGGCGGGCGCTACTTCGATCCGGCAAAGCGCCATGTGCTCGAGCATCGCGGCGAGTTTTTCAAGGTGCGCGGTCCGCTGAATGTGGAGCGCTCGCCGCAAGGCAGACCGGTCGTCGTGCAGGCGGGTTCGTCGGAGGCGGGCAAGGCGCTCGCCGCGCGTACCGCCGAAGTCGTTTTTACCGCGCAGCAGAGGCTGGAAGATGCGGTCGCGTTCTACTCGGACGTGAAGGGGCGCCTCGCGCAGTACGGACGCGAGCCCGACGACCTGAAAATCATGCCGGGCGTCATGCCGATTGTCGGCAGCACGGAGCAGGAGGCGCACGACAAATTCGGCGCGTTGCAGGCGCTGATCGATCCAGCAGTCGGGCTTTCGCTCGTCTCCGGGCTCACGGGCGGCTTCGATCTGTCCGGCTTTCCGCTGGACGGTCCGATTCCCGAGTTGCCCGAGACCAACGCGAGCAGGAGCCGGCAGTCGCTGACGCTGGAGCTCGCGCGGCGCGAGAAGCTGACCATCCGCGAACTGTATCTGCGGGTCGCAGGCGCGCGCGGGCATTGGCAACTGATCGGCACGCCCGCGCAGATTGCCGATGCGCTGGAGGAGCGCTTCGTCAACTACGGCGCGGACGGCTACAACGTGATGCCGGCGTTGCTGCCCGAGGGCCTCGACGACTTTATCAGACTGGTGCTGCCGCAGTTGCAACGCAGAGGGCTTTTTCGCACCGAATACGAGGGGCGCACGTTGCGCGAGAATCTCGGTTTGCGGCGGCCCGTTTCGCGGTATCAGCGGGAAACTGCAGCGGCCTGACGCTCACTTTCACGTCAGCACGAGGCGACTATCTGCTGCGCCTTTTTCAGTCGCGCGACAACGAATGCCGGATCGTCGAGTGTTCTGGCGAGGCGCGAGCGTCGCCATGCGCCCGAAAGAATATCGTTTACGACTGCATCTCACGTGCGCACCGTTCTCAGCCGTAGAGCATTGCCGATGACGGAAACCGAACTCAATGCCATCGCCGCACTCGCGATAATCGGGCTTAGTACAACGCCGAGCCATGGGTAGAGCACACCGGCCGCGACCGGAATTCCCACGGCGTTGTAGGCGAACGCGAAGAAAAGGTTCTGCCGGATATTCTTCATCGTGGCGACGCTCAATGCCTGTGCCCGGGCAATGCCGCGCAAGTCGCCTTTCACCAGCACCACGCGCGCGCTGTTCATGGCCACGTCAGTTCCCGTTCCCATCGCAATGCCGACGTTGGCCTGCGCGAGGGCCGGTGCGTCGTTCACGCCGTCCCCAGCCATCGCAACCACGTGCCCCCGTTGCTGAAGTTCCTGGACGTGCCGGTACTTGTCCTCGGGGAGAACGCCGGCTTTGACGCCATCGAGCGTCAAAGCCTTCGCGACCGCGTTCGCCGTGACCGCGTTGTCGCCGGTCAGCATAATGATTTTGATGCCGGACGCTCTCAACTGACGGACCGCGTCGGGCGTTGTTTCCTTCACGGGGTCTGCGACACCGACGTAGCCGGCTAGTTCGCCGTCTATCGCGAGATACATGACCGTCTGCCCGGCCTCGCGCAGCTTGTCCGAGTCGACCGCGACCGACGAGCAGTCGACAGCCGCGTCGTTCATCAGCCGTGCATTACCGAGTGCCACTACGTGACCAGCGATTTTTCCCGTCACACCTTTGCCAGGAATCGAATCGAACGAATCGACTGGGCTCGTCGCGACGGCCAATTCTTTGGCGCGCGTGATAATGGCCTGGGCGAGAGGATGTTCGCTCGCGCCCTCCAGACTGGCCGCATGGCTGAGTACAACGGATTCCGGTTGACCGTGCAGCGCGACCACCGTCTGCACGCGTGGCTTGCCCTCCGTGAGCGTACCGGTTTTGTCGACCACCACCGTATCGACTTTTTCCATCAGTTCAAGCGCTTCCGCGTCCTTGATGAGCACGCCTTCTTTGGCGCCCCGGCCGACGCCGACAATGATGGACACCGGTGTAGCAAGTCCAAGAGCACACGGACAGGCGATGATGAGAACGCTGATCGCGACCACCAATGCATTCGCGAGAGCAGGCGCCGGGCCCACCACTGCCCAGATGACGAAGGAAGCAGCCGCAATACCGATGACGGCAAGCACGAACCAGCCCGCGACCTGGTCGGCGAGCTTCTGGATAGGCGCACGCGTGCGCCCGGCCTCTGCCACCATCTGTACGATTCTCGCGAGCAGCGTGTCTGAGCCGATTTTCTCGGCTCGCATCAGGAACGTTCCCGTCTGATTGACCGTCGCGCCAGTTACCTTGCTGCCCGCGATTTTTTCGGCTGGAATCGATTCGCCCGTAATCATCGATTCGTCGACGCTCGACGTGCCCTCGAGGACAACGCCGTCGACCGGTACCTTCGAACCCGGTTTGACCCGAAGGGTTTCGCCGGCCACAACGTCTTCCAGCGGCACGGTCTCTTCCGTGCCGTCCGGTCTGACGCGTACCGCCGTGTGAGGCGCAAGATGCAGCAAATCGCGAATGGCGCTGGACGTGCGCGTGCGCGCGCGCAGCTCCAGCACCTGACCCAGCAGCACAAGCGCCACGATGACAGCTGCGGCCTCGAAATATAGCGGCAGCTCATGACCGCTGCCGAACGCCTCGGGCAGCGCCTCGGGAAAGAACAGCGCGAACACACTGAACCCGTAAGCGGCAGCAACACCCAGGCCAATCAGGCTGAACATGTTCAACTGCCAGGTCACGAAGGATTTCCACCCGCGCTCGAGAAACGGCCATCCCGCCCACAGCACGACGGGCGATGCAAGCACCAACTGCACGCATTGCGACCACGACGCGCGCATCCAGTGAGGCAGCGGCCAAGCAGCGAACAGGCGCTCCAGTTGCGCGTCCAGGTCGAAGGGCAGCACCATGCGCCCCATGGTCATGAAAAGTAGTGGAACGGACAGCACGAGCGCGACCCAGAAGCGTCGCGTCATCGACTCCAGTTCGGCGTTGGGGCCTTCTTCCGCGAGCGGTGCGAGAGGCTCCAGAGCCATACCGCAGATAGGGCAGGCGCCGGGAGCGGAAGCCCGTATCTGCGGATGCATCGGGCACGTGTAGACGACTCCTGTGGGAGCAGGCGCGGTAGCGGCGTTCGCGACCATGCCTATGTACTTGTCCGGTGTACTGCGGAAAGATTCCAGACACTTGCTGCTACAGAAGTAGAACGTCCTGTTTCGATGAGAATACCGATGCCTGGAGTCCGTCGTGATGGTCATCCCGCATACCGGGTCCACGACCTCGGTCGCGTCGTGTCGGACGGCGTTGTGCCGGTGTGCGTCGCCGCCGGCATTGTGAAGGTGAACCTCGGACTCTGACATTGCATCGCCTGCCGGTTTTCAGTGGGCGCGCAGCCGGTGATTACCCGGGAGCTTCGGTATGAAGCGAGGCGTGCGCGCCGCGTAATCGAGCCACGCTTGACCAAACCGTTGTTCCGATTCGCGCTCTTCGTACTTCGCGAGTCTTACGTACATGAACACAAGTATCGGGAACATGAGCAGTGTAATGAGAGTGGGCCATTGAAGCAGAAACCCGAACATGATAACGACGAAGGCGACGTATTGCGGGTGCCGGATCTTCGCGTAGGGCCCCGTCGTCGCGAGCCGGTTCTTACGCTGCGCGTCATACAGAACGTGCCACGCGCTCGACAATAGAGCGAAGCCGCCGAATAACAGGGCGAAGCTCACCAGGTGCGGGAGGCCGAAGTGAGGATTTCCGCGTTGGCCCGTCATCATCCACCATAGATGCCCTGAGTCGTGTGCCAACAGGTCGGCCTGCGGAAAACGGGTTTGCAGCCATCCCGACAGCAGAAAGATGGTCAGAGGAAAGCCATACATCTCCGCGAACAGCGCAACGACGAACGCAGAAAATCCGCCGAAGGTTCGCCAGTCGCGCTTTGTCGCCGGCTTGAAAAAGCTGAACGCAAAGATGATGAAGACGAGTGAGTTGACGATTACAAGGCCCCACAGCCCGTATCCGCTACCTGTCCCGTTCATGGCTGTCTCCTCGTTCGTTCCGCTCGGCGTGCTGTGCGTGCATGTGGCTGCCGTGGCCGCGATGTCCGTGATGTCCGCGATGCATGAACACGTGCATCCATGGGCACGAAAGCAGCAGCAGGTACGGCAGGACCCCGAGAAAGTGTGCGCGATGTTCGGACAGAAGCAGGAAGAGGGCGATACTGCCAAACCCGACAAACACGATGGCCGGGCGCGATTTCCAGAACGGGCGTGAGCCTTGGGGGATGTCGTTCATTGCAGTGCTCCTTGCGCCGGTGGTCGGTGGTGCGACGATTGCTCGGAAAACGCTGACCATCTGGCGATTGAAATGGCCAGCAAGGCCAGCCATACCGATCGCTTGATAAAAGTCATACGTTTCCTCTGAGCGTGTGTTGTGCAACGAATGCAATACCAGTCTATTTTCGCAACGACCGATAGTCTTGACTTAACTCAAGGTGTTGAGCTTCGTCAAAACCGGTGATCTGAGCCGTGAACTCCGGCGTCGCGGCGCGCGATTGACATGAGTCAAGCGGGCGGGCTCAGCGTGGCGTACTGTTTATCAGGAATCCTTTCAGTTTTTCCGGACGCTCACGCCACTGCAGATCAGCGACGAGCGCAGATGTACGAGTTGTGATCCTGACGCGGAGAATAGAGATGCGGGCATTACTGGTTTCAATGATGATGACCCTCGTGGCCGCCCTGTCCGGGTGTGGCTACAACAGCATCCAGGCACAGGACGAGCAGGTGAAGGCAAGCTGGTCGGAGGTGCTGAACCAGTATCAGCGGCGTGCCGATCTCGTGCCCAACCTTGTGGCCACGGTGAAGGCATACGCAAAGCAGGAACAGGACGTCCTGACGCGCGTCACTGAAGCCCGTGCTCAGGTCGGCTCCATACGCGCAACGCCCGAGCTGCTGGCGGACCCGCAGGCGTTTGCCCGGTTCGAGGCGGCTCAGGGACAGCTCACCTCGTCGTTATCGAGGCTGCTGGTGGTCTCCGAAAACTATCCTCAGCTGAAGTCCGACGCGAACTTCAGGGACCTGCAAGCACAGCTTGAGGGAACGGAGAACCGGATTGCCGTTGCCCGAAATCGCTATATCCGGGCCGTGCAGGACTACAACGTCTTGGTCAGGTCGTTTCCGAACAATCTGACCGCGAAGGTCCTCGGCTACCAGGAGAGGCCAAACTTCTCCGTCACTAACGAAGCCGAACTGGCGAAGCCGCCCCGCGTGGATTTTGCCGCGCCTTCGGTAGCCGCGAGCGGAGCCGCCAATTGAACATTCTTCGCGCTATGATCGTAGTAATAGCGGCGGCGCTCACGTTAGTCGGAACGGGCGCCGCCGCCGATGCACCAGTGCCGGAGCTGACTGCGCGCGTCACCGACGAAACAGGCACGCTCACTGCCGAGCAACGAGCCAATCTTGAGCAGCGTCTAAAGGCCTTCGAGGCGCAAAAGGGCAGTCAGATCTCGGTTCTCATCGTTCCCACGACCCAGCCCGAAACCATCGAGCAATATTCGATGCGCGTTGTCGAGCAATGGAAACTCGGGCGCAAGAGCGTCGACGATGGCGTGCTGCTGATTGTCGCGAAGAACGACCGCTCACTTCGCATCGAGGTTGGATATGGCCTCGAGGGCGCGCTCAACGACGCAACGAGCAACCGCATCATCAACGAGACGATTGTTCCCAGGTTCAGGCAGGGCGACTTCTATGGCGGCATTACTGCGGGCGTGGACAGCATCATGCGTGTTGTCAACGGCGAGCCTTTGCCGGCTGCCCGGGAGCGGCGCGACGAACATCGCGGCGTCGGGCAACTGCTGCCCGTGCTGTTCGTGCTGACCGTGGTAGCCGGCGGTGTGCTGCGCTCGATACTTGGCAGATTTGCTGGAGCGGTCGTGACGGGTGGCGCGATTGGTGTATTGGCGTGGCTGCTGTCCGGTGCGATTCTGGTCGCCGTGGTTGCCGGCGCAATCGCGCTCGTCTTCACGCTGCTGGGTAGCGGAATGGGCGCGTACGTGGGTGGGCGGTTTATCGGGGGCCGGTCCGGCGGATTCGGCAGCGGCTCGAATCGCGACATCTTCCGCGGCGGCGGGGGCGGTTTCGGTGGCGGCGGCGCGTCAGGCAGGTGGTAGCCATGGACCTCGCACGACTCGTCAGACACCTTTTCATGACCCGCTGGCGTCTGAATGCCGCTTTCCCGCGACGGTCACTTCTTGCAATCGCGCAGGCGGTTCGTGAAAGCCATCAGAGCCACGTCGGCCAGGTGCGGTTCGCCGTCGAGGGCGCGCTGCACAGCGCCGCCTTGCTGCGAGGCAAGTCCGCGCGAGAACGGGCGATAGAGGTATTTTCGGACCTACGGGTCTGGGACACGGAGCACAACAACGGCGTCCTCATCTATCTACTGCTGGCCGACCGCGACGTGGAGATCGTGGCGGACCGGGGCATTCATGCGAGAGTCAGCGCGTGCGAGTGGGAGAAGATCTGCCAGGAGATGGAAAGCGAGTTCAGGCGAGGCCGATTCGAAGCCGGTGCTGTCGGAGGTGTGCGGACGGTGACAGAGCTCCTGGCGCGACACTTTCCTGCTACCCGCTTTCAGGGGGACGAGCTGCCGAGTTCGCCGACGGTGTTGTGACGTCGTCTGGATCCCTATCCGGTGGCGCTCGACGAGGTCACGGGGGCGAAGGTCTGGACTCGTCCGATACGCGTTGTCTACCCCGGCGAAGATCGACGCTACGATGACCTTTCCGAACGAAGGACTCATCAGTCGCTCATCCGACACTTCACGCGGAAATCGCGGCCATGTGGTTCCCCGTTAGCCGCGCTGGAGTTCAATCGCTCGCAATGCGCCTTGCTGAATGAGTTCGACGGCCTCAACGAGTTGCCGCCTTAACGACTCATGGTTCGTCAGCGTTGGCGGGAACACTTCCTCGATAGCAAGCATTCTCTGGACAAGTTGCGCCGGGTCGGCAGGAACATCGGAAGTCAGCCGCGCAGCCAACGGATCGATGATGTCGTAAGGCGTGCCGTCATCGGCGTGGCCGCGCAGAAACGCCAGCCACGCCGCCACGGCTAGCGTCAGCCTCCTGATCGATTGTCCCGCGCTCAGGCGCCCCTCGATAGTTGCGAGCAACCGTGGCGGAATCTTCTGGCTGCCGTCCATCGCGATCTGCGCCGTGCGATGCTTGAGCGCGGTGTTCGCATAGCGTTCGAGCAACGCATCGCGGTAAGCGAGCACGTCAAAGGAGGACGGCATGTCGAGCGTCGGCGCGATTTCGTCGGTCATCATCGCGTGAATAAACGCTTTCAGAGGCGGATGGGCGATGGCTTCATCGATCGTTGAAAATCCTGCCAGCATCGAAAGGTAGGCAATGGTCGAGTGTGTTCCGTTCAGCATGCGCAGCTTTGCGAGCTCGAACGGCATGACGTCGCCGACGAGTTGTGCGCCTACTCGCTCCCATGCCGGACGTCCTGTCGGGAAGCGGTCCTCGATTACCCATTGGCGGAACGGCTCACATGGCACAGGCACCGCATCGTCGGCGTTCAACGCCGCGTGTGCCGCTTCCCGATCGTCATCGGTCGTGGACGGCACGATGCGGTCCACCATCGTTGAAGGGAAAGCGACATGGGTGTCGATCCACGCGGCGAGCTCAGCATCGACCGCGCGCGCGAACGACACGACTGCCTGCTTCAACGCCGCGCCGTTGTGCGAGAGGTTATCGCACGATAGGACGGTGAACGGCGGCGTGCCGGCGTCGCGCCGCTGTTTTAACGCGGCGGTGAGAATGCCCGGTACCGTCGACGCATCGTCCGGATTTGCCAGGTCGTAAGCGACACCGGCGTGATTCATATCCACATCGCCCGTTCGCATGTCGCGGCAGTAGCCCTTTTCTGTGACGGTGAGCGAGACGATCCGCACATTCGCGTCGGCGAACAGTTCGAAAAGGCGCGCGCGGTCATGCGGCATAGCGAGCACTTCCTTCAGCGCGCGAATGACGGTGACACGCAGGCCGTCTGGACCGCGTTCGACCACGCTATACAAGCCGTCCTGCGCCATCAACGCATCGCGCTTGGCGACGTCGCCCTGCAACGTCACGCCGCAAATGCCCCAGTCGCCGCCCGCGCTGAGCATCGCTTCTTCTGTATAAACCGCCTCATGTGCGCGATGAAAATTACCGATCCCAAGATGAACGATGCCGATGCGCGGATCGCGCCACGCCGGCTGCAGTAGGTGGTTGCTCAAGGAGGCGAGGGCACTGCGGCGGAGCAAAGGGCGCGTGGTCATGTTTCAGGTCCTGGATGCGGGAAACCCGTCGTTGACGATTGAATATACTTGTATGGTAGCATCGGTTCAACCGAATGCGACTGAAGGAATTCCCCCATGAAGATTGTCCGTGCCGATGTGATCGTCACGTGTCCGGGCCGCAACTTCGTCACGCTGAAAGTGGTGACCGACGAGGGCGTTCACGGTATTGGCGACGCCACGCTGAACGGCCGCGAACTCGCGGTAGCCTCGTATCTGAAGGACCACGTGTGTCCGCTACTGATTGGGCGCGATCCGGGGCGCATCGAAGACATCTGGCAATTCCTCTACAAAGGCGCGTACTGGCGCCGCGGCCCGGTCACGATGACGGCGATCGCGGCTGTCGACATGGCCTTGTGGGACATCCTCGGCAAGGTAGCGAATCTGCCGCTATACAGGTTGCTCGGCGGCGCGTCGCGAGAAAGCGTGATGGTCTATGGGCACGCAACAGGCCGCGACATTCCCGAAGCGCTGGATCGCTACGGAGAACATATCGAGCAGGGTTACAAGGCGATCCGCATTCAGTGCGGCGTGCCGAACATGCGATCGGTCTACGGCGTTTCGAAGGGCAACGGCACATATGAGCCGGCCACGAAAGGCGCTGTCGAAGAACAAAGCTGGTCGACGGAAAAGTATCTGGATTTCGTGCCGAAGCTATTTGAAGCAGTGCGAGGCAAGTTTGGCTTTGACACGCATCTGCTGCATGACGTGCATCACCGCCTCACGCCGATCGAAGCGGCACGCCTCGGCAAATCGGTCGAACCGTATCGACTCTTCTGGATGGAGGACCCGACGCCTGCGGAAAACCAGGCGGGCTTTCGTCTCATTCGCGAACACACGGTGACGCCAATCGCAGTAGGGGAGGTGTTCAACAGCATCTGGGACTGCAAGCAGCTAATCGAAGAGCAGTTGATCGACTACATCCGCGCGACGTTGACGCACGCGGGCGGCATCACGCACCTCAAGCGCATCGCTGACTTCGCTTCGCTCTATCAAGTGCGCACGGGTTGTCACGGACCTTCTGATCTGTCGCCGGTCTGCATGGGCGCGGCGCTGCATTTCGACCTGTGGGTGCCGAATTTCGGCGTGCAGGAATACATGGGTTTCCCGAAGGAGGCGCTCGACGTGTTCCCGCATGCGTGGACTTTCGAGCGCGGCATGATGCACCCCGGCGAGGCGCCGGGGCACGGTGTCGATATCGACGAAGAAGCCGCCGCGCGCTATCCGTACGATCCGGCGTATCTGCCCGTCGCGCGGCTCGAAGACGGCACGCTGTGGAACTGGTAAGGCAATTCGCAAGCTGCATCGACAGATAAAACGACGGCGAGGAGACAGGCATGGCAGACAGGCAAACCAGTGCGATGTTGCGGCGCGTCGCCGCGGCATCGACGATCGGCACCGCCGCCGAGTACTACGACTTCTTCGTGTACGGCACGGCCGCCGTGCTCGTGTTCGGCGCAAAATTCTTTCCGTCGGGCGATCCGCTGATCGGCACGCTCGCGGCATTCGCGACCTATGCGGTGGGCTTCGTGGCGCGACCGCTCGGCGGCATCGTGTTCGGGCATTTCGGCGATCGTATCGGACGCAAGAAGGCACTGATCGTTACGATTCTTATTGTTGGGCTGGGGACGTTTGCCATCGGTCTGTTGCCGGACTATTCGCAGATAGGCGTCTGGGCGCCTGCGTCGCTCATTCTGATTCGCGTGCTGCAAGGCTTTGGCGTGGGCGGCGAGCAGGCGGGCGCAGTGTTGCTGACGGCGGAATATGCGCCGCCTAGCGAACGCGGCTTCTTTGCAAGTCTCGTGCAGCTTGGCGCGCCGGCTGGTTTTCTGATTCCATCGGGCCTCTTCGCGCTGCTGAGCGCGACTCTCACACATGAGCAACTGCTTGACTGGGGCTGGCGCTTGCCGTTTCTCGGCAGCATCGTACTGGTCGTGGTCGGCCTGTATATCCGGCTTCGCACGGAAGAATCGCCGATCTTCGCCACCATCCGCGAGACGAAGGCCGTCGAGTCGCGGCCAGTGGTCGAAGTGGTCAGGCAATTCGGCCCGACGATCGCGAAAGGCGTCGGCGCGAAGTTGATCGAGGCGTGCACGTTCGCGATGTACACGATGATCGTTCTCGCCTATGGCCGCGCGCATAACATCAGCGAGAGTTTGCTTTTGCAGACGATCATCGTCGCAGTCCTGCTCGAGTTGATCGCGATTCCGCTGGCAGGCGCGTTATCGGACCGCATTGGCCGGCGCACGACTTTCATCGCGGGCGCAGTGCTGCAAGTGCTGCTCGTCGTGCCGGTCTTTCATGCGATCGACAGCGGCAACCGCATCGCAATTCAGGCGGCGATGATTCTCGCGATTTCCGTGGGCCACAGGCTCTGCTATGCACCTCAGGCGTCGCTGTTTCCCGAACTCTTCCCAGCGCGCGTTCGATGCAGCGGCATAGCGCTCATCTGGCAGATCGGATCGCTGATCGGCAGCGGCGTGCTGGGGCTCGTCGCGGTCAAGCTGATCCAGGCGACGCACGGAAACTCGATCGGTTTAATTATCTATGTCGTCTTGCTCGGCGTCATTTCTGCCGTGTGCATGTTTCTTCTCCCGGAGACGGCCCCCGCGCGGCGCGGCGGTGATCTTCACGACTGGGGCACGACGCGGCACGAGCCGGCATCGCACGAAGCACTGACCGCTACCGCTTTCGCTGCGCGCCAGTAGGCACGGCGAACTGCGCCAATATGCGTGCAAGTACGCACGCAGCACCTTGATACGGGATCACGACCATGTTTGCAGCCGTTCTCCACGAACCGAAAAGACTTCTTATCGACGAACTCGATGCGCCGCAGCCACAAGCTGGCGAGGTGCAGATACGCGTGCGGGCCGGCGGCATTTGCGGCTCCGATCTGTCGTACTACTTCAAAGGAAAGAGCGGTGATTTCGCGGTACGCGAGCCGTTCGTGCTTGGGCATGAAGTGGCGGGTGAAATCGCGGCGCTTGGTGAGGGCGTGAGCGGTTTCACTGTCGGTCAGCGCGTCGCAGTGAATCCCGGGCTCAACTGCGGCGTCTGCCGATACTGCGTGAAGGGCATGCAGAACCATTGCCTGAACATGCGCTTCATGGGCAGCGCATCGACGTTTCCGCACATGCAGGGCATGTTCCGACAGTTCATCGCGGTGAATGCTCGTCAGTGTGTGCCGGTCCCGGACGCGCTCGACTTTGCGCAGGCGTCGATGGCGGAGCCACTGGCGGTGGCCCTGCATGCGCTGCGGCTCGCGGGTTCGCTGGTGGGCGCCAAGGTGCTGTTAGTCGGCTGCGGACCCATCGGCTGCATCCTGCTTGCGGTGGCCAAACGCGCGGGAGCACATCGCATCGTGGCGCTCGATCTCGCGCGAAAGGCGTTGCAAATGGCGCAGACACTCGGTGCCGACGAAACCGTGCTGGCGACGGATCAGGCTCGCATCGATCAGTGGGCGCAGCAGCGCGGCGCTTTCGATGTCGTGCTTGAAGCCTCGGGCAGCACGGCCGGCCTCGACACTGCACTGCGGGCCGCGCGTGCGGGCGGCACCGTCATTCAGGTGGGCAATCTGCCGGCGGGACAGTCGCCGGTGGCGGCGAATCTCGTGATGTCGAAGGAACTGCGCTATCAAGGCTCGTTTCGCTTCACCGACGAATACGCCGTTGGCGCTGAAGAGCTGGGTGCGCACAAGATCGATCTGCGCCCGCTAATGACCCACTCTTTCCCGCTAGAAGACGCCAACCGCGCGTTCGAAGTGGCGCACGACCGCACGCAGTCTATGAAGGTGCATTTGCATTTCGACTAACCGCATTACGTTCACTTTCTCGCATGAACCGCCCGCACAGAGAAGAGGCGGATCAACTGGAGACACACACCATGATCAAGAGCCAGCGATGGTTCGTCGTCGGCCTGCTGTTTCTCGCGGGCGTCATCAACTATCTCGATCGCGCGGCGCTTTCAATTGCCGCGCCGCTGATCCAGAAAGACCTGAATTTCTCGCATGCGGAAATGGGCATTGTGTTCAGCAGCTTTTTCATCGGCTACGCGTTGTTTAACTTCATCGGCGGCGTGGCGTCCGACAGGTTCGGCGCAAAAAAGGTGTTCGGCGGCGCAATGGGCGTCTGGTCGATCTTCTGCGGCGCGACTGCGCTCGCGAGTGGCATCGTCTCATTGATCGTGCTGCGCTTGTTGTTCGGCATGGGCGAGGGGCCCTTCAGTTCGTCGAACAGCAAGATGGTGAACAACTGGTTCCCGCGTCGCGAGGTTGCGAGCGCGATTGGCGTGATCAGTGCGGGGACGCCGCTCGGCGGCGCGCTCGCGGGGCCCGTCGTCGGCTACATGGCCATCCAGTTCGGCTGGCGCTGGGCATTTGTTGTGATCATGATGTTCGGGCTTGCGTGGCTCGTGCTCTGGTCGATGACGACAACGGAGCACCCGCAGCAAAACCGGCGTGTGAAGCCAGCCGAACTCGAACTGATCCAGGCCGGCCAGCAGCAGGCGCCGTCGATGGAGCGCGCGCCCGGTGGCAAGCAGCCGGGACTCGGCTTCTATCTGAAGCAGCCGGTCATTCTGGCAACCGCTCTCGCATTCTTCTCCTATAACTACGTGCTGTTCTTTTTTCTGTCGTGGTTTCCGACCTACCTGACCGAAGCGCACCACATGTCGTTGCACGACATGAGTATCGCGACGGTGATTCCCTGGTTGCTCGGCAGCATCGGCCTCGCAGCAGGCGGCTTCATCACCGATTACGTCTTGCGGTTGACCAGCAAGCCGTTGCTGTCGCGGCGCATAGTACTGACGGTTTGTCTCGGCGTTGCTGCCGTGTGCGTCGGCTTCGCGGGACGCGTGCAGAGCATGCAGGGCGCAGTCGGACTGATGTCGGTGTCGATCTTCTTCCTGTACGTTACCGGTTCTGTCTACTGGGCGGTGATTCAGGATACAGTGCGCCGCGAAAACGTGGGCGGCGTCGGGGGATTCGTGCATCTGATTGCCAATCTTGCGGGTGTGATCGGACCGGCCGTGACCGGCTTCATCGTTCAGGCGACGCACGGCGCTTACGGGAGCGCGTTCATCCTCGCAGGAGCGATCGCGGTGATCGGCGCCGCCGTTGCGTTTGCGTTCATCCGTGAGCCCAGGTCGCAAAAAGAATCGGGAGAGCGTAAGCTAGTATGGTAGGTTCGCACGATTATTTCTGATTGACCCGGTATGGACACGAAGACAGCAAGCCCGAAGGCCGCATCGCGGCGCGAAAAAGGAACCGCCGCGCTCACTGTGGTGTCGCCCGCCGCGAGCCGCGCACGCACGGCGCCGGGCGACGCGAAGACGTCGCTGCGCGGCGCGCTGACGGGCTTGTCGCTCGAATCGCACGAGCCGATCGGCAAGCAGATTTTCCGCTCGTTGCGCGAGGCGATCTTCACCGGCTTGCTTGCGCCCGGCGCTCCGCTTTCTGAAAAGGAGGTATCGGAACTGTTCCAGGTTTCGCGACAGCCGGTTCGGGAGGCGTTCATCAAGCTTGTCGAGGCGGGCGTGCTGCAGGTGTTGCCGCAACGCGGAACGTTCGTAAAGCGGATTTCGCCGCGAAGGGTGCGCGAAGGGCGTTTCATTCGCGAGGCGATCGAGGCTGCAGTGGTACGCAAGGCGGCCGACGTGATCACGGATAAGCAACTTGCTGAACTTGCCGCGAATCTGCGTGAGCAGAAGGCCGCGTCCAGGCTGAACGACACTGCCGCGTTTCTCGCCTGCGATGAGCAGTTTCACTTTCTTATCGCACAGTCCATCGATTGCGTCGCGGCATGGGAGACGATTCAGGACATCAAGGCGCAGATGGATCGGGTGCGCTATCTGAGCCTGAATGAAGTTTCGCCGCTCGATCTTCTGATAAAGCAGCATGCGCTGATCGTGAACGGGCTGAGGGCGCACGATCCCGACGCGGCGGAGAGTGCGATGCGCGCGCATTTGCGCGAGATTCTGGTGTCGCTGACGCCGGTCGCGAAGCTCAACCCGGACTGGTTCGAGCCGGATGAACCCGCAGATGTCGGTTTGACGTGGTGAGGCCTTGTGTGTTTGCCGCGCAGCTCCGCTGACTGATTGTGGAAGTGTAGCGGTCAACCCATCCCGGACACGGCGTTAAGTTTTTCTTGCGCCGCAGCCGGCGCCAGTCCTTCATTGAAGTGATGCGGCCGTATTCAGTCGTACCGGTGCGTGGCGGCCGGCATCAAGGTGTACTTCTGCGATACACAGCAACTCTCGCAACGTGGCCGGAACGAAAACACAAATGCGCTTCCGAGACAGTACTTCCCTAAAGGTACCGATCTCTCTGGTTATTCAGGCGAATCTCAATGGCGTGGCAATGTGGCTCAGTGAACGCGCCGAAAAACACCAGACTTCGATATATCAGGCGAACGATTTCGCCAATCCGTTACATCGACCGGTTCAATCCGCAGTCGCGTGCCGATGACCAGTCAGGCCGAGGGCGGCCAGAAACAGGTGTTCGACACTCCTGCCAGATCGTTGACAATCGATTGGACTGTTGCGCCAGCCATGAAAATGCGAGCCAATCTGGCTACTCGACTCCTGCAAGGCGGGCCTGGTGAGTAGGGGCATGAACGAACAGACCATCTGAAGATGAGCAAGAGCGGCTAGGTGCGATGTCTTCACCATGAGCGACCATAACGCCAGTCGCACGATTCAATATCCAGACCATGCAAGCTCATGTTGATACCACTCACGCTTACACGAAGCGCTTCGATGCCGTACTTGCGTACATCGAAATGAACCTCGATGGCGACCTGTCAGTGGAAGCGCTAAGTCGCGTCGCGAACTTCTCGAAGTTTCATTTTCATCGGCAGTTTGCCGCTTATGTGGGAGTGCCAGTCGCGCGCTTTGTACAACTGATGCGATTGCGCAAAGCTGCACACCGTTTGGCTTCACGTGAGTTCTGTTCAGTGCTCGATGCCGCGTTCGACGCGGGCTTCGACAGCCCCGAAGCGTTCAGTCGTGCTTTCAAGCGGGCATTCGGCATGGCGCCGAGTTCGTTTAGACAGCATCCGAACTGGCAGATCTGGAGTGCGGCTTTTGTCATCCCCTATCTTTCGAGGAAACTCACCATGCAAGTACAAATTGTCGATTTCTCAGAAACGCGCGTCGCCGCGCTTGAGCACTGCGGACCTACTGGGCTCGTCAACGAGAGCGTGCGCAAGTTCGTTGACTGGCGCAAGCAAAGTGGGCAATCCCCTATTGCGTCGAGCAGAACTTTTGGTATCCCGCGCAATAACCCTGACACCGCGCCGGCAGATGCATTCCGCTTTGACATTTGCGGAGAAATCGACGGGCCCATTGCGTCCAACAGCTACGGTATTCGCGAACTTGTTATTCCGGGCGGTCGATGTGCTGTCGTTCGACATTTCGGATCCACCGACCACGTCGGCGAGACAATCTATCCGATCTATCGCGACTGGCTTCCCGCAAGTGGAGAAGAACTTCGGGACCATCCACTGTTCTTTCACTACCTGAGCGTCTTTCCGGAAACGCCGCAGGAGCAGTGGCAAACCGACATCTATATCCCACTCGTGTGACGGGAGACGATTCTGCGGCGGTCACCTTGTGATTGCCGCAGTCTGAACAGCTATCGAAAATGCGAAGATGAGGCTGGGTACATGCGACTCGTCGATCTATGTTCCAGTTCCAGCCAGCCAACAGTGACGGCCTGGAGCGCCCGCTGCGCTTTTCAAAAAAGAGCCGGCTCGGTGAGCCGGCTGAAAGTTTTGGTGATCCGAGGGCCGTACCAGAACTTAGAGGGCGCGCAATCGCGGGATGGCCGCTATAAGGAGCCTATCGTCTAGCGCAAGAATCGCGAGCGTTCAACGGGCGCGAGTGACAGCCGCTGTCCGCTTGCCCGTCTGCACGGCGCTCTGATCGCGCACAGACAAGCGTAGGAAAGCAGGCCTGCGCCTACTGAACCGACGACCACGGGAATGCGTCGCCCGATCCTGTCTGACAGCTTTCCGACGAATGGGATCACGATTACCGCGACGATGTTGCCGACGAACGGAATCACCAGATACGTGTTCGCGTGAAAGCCGATTCCGTAGGATGGTTGCACTGCGTAGGCTGCGCCGAAGATGGTGGCGACCATCGCAATGACCGCGGCAAGCGCCACTTATTGCGATGCGGACGATGGCCAGGAGTTCCGTCGTACCGCTGATCATGTTGCGCCCTCGATGACGTTGGTGAGCGGTGATGATGCAACCGCCCGGTGGTTACGGGCAACGCCACAAATGAACGAGTAGCCCGGCGAGCGGCACCTCCGATTCTTGTATGAAGACCAGGCTTTGCTTCGTCCGACAATCGACGTTTGATTCGACCTGTAGAGAACCTTTAGCTTTCCGATAGCCTTCAAATTTTTACCCATGCGCTGGCTAAGCATGTCGCCAATGCCGTGCGAACGGGGTCGACGCGTCATTGTTCGCCGTGGGGCAGGACTCGGGCCATCAAGCGACATTCGCTCGCGACGTCGCTGGACGTTGGAACGTCGGCTCCACTCAGCAAACGGCCATTCGTTTACGAAAATCTAACTTTCCTTTCCAGCCAATGTGACCAGGCCGGCGGCAATTGCGGCAGGCCGCCAACAACGCCTGGAATCAGCTGGGCGTTACAGCGAGCTGCGCGTCGCAGTAGTGCTGGATTTCGATCAGCAGTGCGATCGCTGCGTCGATCGGATAGGTCTTTGCCTGCGCCAATTGCGCCGCGAGCGCGTTTTTGTTTTCCTGAAGGGAGTTCCGCACCTCTTGCGGAATGAGGTTCGACTGAAGGATTTCGTCCAGATCGGCCAAGGCATTTGTGGCGCCCACTGTCCCTTGCAAAGGACGCAACCTCCGTTCAAGAAGTTCGGCGAAGTCCTTGGCAAACTCCAGGCAAAAGGTACGAACGTCGGCTGACGGCACAGCAATCTGGACAAAGCGGCTTTTGTTGTCGTACCGCTTGATGTTGCTTGGGACGAAGAACTTGCCGTCAGCCCAGCCGGAAATGACCGGATGACCGTCATGCGTCGCGGCATTACGGCACTCGTGCATGAAAAGACCGTGCCTGAGCTGGTCGATGTCGCTCCAGTCGATCTTCGGCTCCAGAAACGTGGAGCCACCATCCTTGAGCGTCATGACCGTATTGGTCAGGGCCGAATAGGCGTAAAGCACTTCTTCATGGGAGGGGCCCGCCGTGGGACGTTGGGCACGAAAGTCGACCATCGATTCGTCGCAGCATCGCACGACCCATCGGAGGTGATAAAAAAACTCCCGGATTTTTCCCGAAAAGAAGTTCGTGACCCAAAGTTGGTGCTGCTGTGGGGAGAAAGACATGGTCTGCGCGCTCGTCGAGAACAGTCTGGAATCTTACTTGACGATTGAGGCCAAGATCAAAGAGGCCGAGCTGTGGGCTTGTTCTATAGGGGCCGATGCGCGCAGATCGCCGATTGCCAAGTTTGCCCCGTAGACGCAAATCTGACGAATGACCGTTTGGGGTTGCTAAGTGCCAATGGCGCGTGCCACATGCCACCGGCCGCTCCGGGTCGGTTCCTGCCCGTCAGCACGAGGATAAATTTCCGGGGGAGCGCGACTTCCGCGCTGCTTGCAGACTGCCAGGGTGCGTGTTTCGACGCGCGAGTCCCGTGGGCCGCGATGCCAACTTTGCGCGTCAATGGAGCGGCATTGCGACTTTCTCTTCGGTCCGCGGGAGCGGGAATCGGCAAGCGCGCGGGTCCGTGTAGGAAAGTGAGTGAGCGACGTTCTGCGTTCTCGGGCGGATGCAGCGGGGCGGCCCGCTATTGGGCGTCGTCAAGCGTGGGATCTTTGTGAACGTGCAAACCGACTATGCGTTCAAGGACCAAGCCATCAATCTCACGCGTTCGTAAGCCCACATCAGCGTTAGCTCTGCGACGCACTCCGCAGCTTTCAACAATTTAACGGGTGCATCGCTGTAACCGATCCGGTTGCCATCCGCGAGCAAGTAGGGACGCCCGCGCGGCTTGGCGACAATAAAGACCACTTTCGCGTACACGCAAAAATCGTCCATGCCCTCGGTACCTGACAGTCGTCGGCGGAAACAAAAAACCCCGTAAGACCTTGATCTTACGGGGTTTCTCGAACTTTTTCGGCTTACGCCGGAACAACCGTTGGTGCCCAGGAGAGGACTCGAACCTCCACGGTGTTGCCACCGCTAGGACCTGAACCTAGTGCGTCTACCAATTCCGCCACCTGGGCACGTCTTGAAGCTAGACCGCTATTTTAGCGGGCTAATGCAGTGTGTCAACCCCACCGCAACTGCCGCCTTGAAACACAAACGTACTGCAGACAACCGCGCTACAAAAAACCGAAGCCGCCTATACAACCCGGCGGCTTCAGTCTTGAATCTGGTGCCCAAGAGAGGACTCGAACCTCCACAGTGTTGCCACCGCTAGGACCTGAACCTAGTGCGTCTACCAATTTCGCCACCTGGGCAGGTGATGAACAGCAAAGACCGCCATTATAGCGACAGAATGGCGGCTGTCAAGCGTTTCTCAAAACTTGCTTAAACGGGCGGCGAGCCAGGCTGCGCGCGCCTCCTCGCGACTATCGGCGGCCCGCGTGGCGCGCAAGACGGGTGTTAGAATGCCTCGCAGTAGTTCGTTGGCACGGTGCACGAGCCCGTCGGACCCAGCCTTGAACGAGCCGGACCGAGGCAGGTCTTTCCAGTGCAGCAGCAAGTGCCATGCAGGCGCCATGCAAACGCTTCCAAGCCGAGCCAGATCGCCGACCGACGTCCATGCAACGAGAAAAAATCATCGACAAGCCCTTGAGCAAATTTCCGTATCCGATTCCGAGCCGCGAGGAAATCCTCGGCGTCCTGCGTACGAGCGAAACGCCGCTCGCCGCCAACGAGATCGCCGAAGCCCTGTCGATCAAGCGCCAGGAGCGCGAAGGGTTTTTCAAGCGGCTGGGTGCGATGGAGCGCGACGGCCAGATCCGGCTCGATCAGCGCAATCTCTATCAGTTGACCCATCCGTCGAACTTCGTCGCCGGCCGCGTTCAGGGTCATCGCGACGGTTACGGCTTCCTGATTCGCGACGACGGTCAGGACGATCTGTTCCTGCCCACGGCCGAGATGCAGAAGGTCATGCACAATGACCGCGTGCTCGCGCGCATCGTCGGCTATGACCGGCGCGGGCGGCCGGAAGGGCACATCGTCGAGGTCACGGACCGCGCCAACAAGCGCGTGATCGGGCGCCTCTTGAGCGAAAACGGCGCGCTCATCGTCGCGCCCGAAGACAAGCGCATCGGCCACGACATTCTGATCACGCAAAACACCAAGAAGGCCAAGGTCGGCCAGGTGGTGGTGGTCGAGCTGACCGATTTTCCAAGCCGCCATTCGCAGCCGCTTGGCCGGGTGGTGGAAGTGCTGGGCGATATCGACGACCCCGGCATGGAAATCGAAATTGCGGTGCGCAAATATGGCGTGCCGCACGAATTCAGTCAGAGCGCGCTCGACGAAGCGGCGCAGCTGCCCGACGAGGTGCGGCCTGCTGACGTGCGTCACCGCATCGATTTGCGCGACGTGCCGCTCGTCACGATCGACGGCGAAGACGCGCGCGATTTCGACGACGCGGTGTATTGCGAGCCGGTCAAGGTCGGCCGCGGCGAGGGCTTCCGCCTGATCGTCGCGATTGCCGACGTTTCGCATTACGTGCATCCGAAAAGCGGGCTGGACGCCGACGCCATCGAGCGCAGCACTTCTGTCTATTTCCCGCGCCGCGTGATTCCGATGCTGCCGGAAAAGCTCTCGAACGGTCTGTGTTCGCTGAACCCGAACGTCGACCGCTGCGTGCTCGTGTGCGACATGATCGTCACCGCGCGCGGCGAAGTGAAGGCGTATCAGTTCTATCCGGGCGTGATGCATTCGGCCGCGCGTCTCACGTATACGGAAGTCGCCGCGGTGCTGAAAAACACCAAGGGTCCCGAGGCCGCGCGCCGTGCCGCGCTGCTGCCGCAATTGCAGAATCTGTACGGCGTCTACAAGGCGCTTTTCGCCGCGCGTCAGAAGCGCGGTGCAATTGACTTCGACACGACCGAGACGTACATCGTCTGCAACGCCCAGGGCAAGATCGAACAGATCGTGCCGCGCACCCGCAACGACGCACACAAGCTGATCGAGGAGTGCATGCTGGCCGCGAACGTGTGCGCTGCCGACTTCCTCAAGCGCAACAAGCACCCTGGCCTATTTCGCGTGCATGCCGGCCCGACTGCGGAAAAGCTCGAGAATCTGCGCACCTTCCTGCGCGGCATGGGCCTTACGCTCGGCGGCAACGACAAGCCGCATGCGAGCGACTACGCCGCGCTGATGGCGCAGATTCGCGACCGGCCCGACGCGCAGATGCTGCAGACCATGCTGCTGCGCTCCATGCAGCAGGCGGTCTACAGCCCGGACAACATCGGCCACTTCGGTCTTGCGTACGAAGCGTATGCGCACTTCACGAGCCCGATTCGCCGCTATCCTGATCTGCTCACGCACCGCGCGATCTACGCGATTTTGCAGGGGCGCAAGTATCAGCCGGAGCCGCCGCAGGGCGTCGTGTTGAACACGGCGCTGTCGCCGCGCGCCCGCGCGATGCAGCAGGCCGACGAGGAAAAGAGCGGCCGCTCGCGGGCGAACAACGTTGCGATCTGGGAAGAGCTCGGTCTGCATTGCTCGGCCAACGAGCGCCGCGCCGACGAAGCCTCGCGCGACGTGGAAGCGTGGCTCAAGTGCTACTTCATGCGCGACAAGCTCGGCGAAGAGTATGGCGGCATGGTGAACGGCGTCACGTCGTTCGGCATCTTCGTGCAACTCGATTCGCTCTTTATCGAAGGGCTCGTGCACGTCACCGAGCTAGGCTCCGACTACTTCCAGTACGACGAGATCAAGAACGAGCTGCGCGGCGAGCGCACGGGCATCCGTTACCGTTTGTCGGACCGCGTGCGCGTGCAGGTGAGCCGCGTCGACCTGGACGCGCGCAAGATCGACTTCCGTCTCGTGCGGGATACGCCGATCAAACCGCACCCGGCTCGCGGCGTGGCGGCGAGCGACAAGCCTTCAGCGGCGGAAAGCGGCGGCGCGCGCGTGCGGGCGTTGTTGCCGGCCGAAGGCGGCAGCGCTGCGCCCGGTGCACGCCGCAAGAAGGCGGCGCCCGCGCAAAGCGCCGCGGTCAAGGAAGCCCGCGCCTCGCGCGGCGCCGCGAAGAAACACGGCGGCGCGGCGGCCAAGGCGGCTTCGAAGCAGACGGCACGCAAGAAGCGCTAAGCGCCCTTCGGGGCGAAGGCGCCAGGGTGCTTGAACCGCGCGCAAACGGTCACGCAGCAGCGTGGCGGTTGCGCGCGGTGTTCGTTTCACACGTGCGGGGTGGGGCTCGCAGGCGCCTCGCACCAGCAAGCTCGCCACGTCGAACCCGGCACGCACACGCATCGGTATTCATCACAGCAGCGCGGCTTTCGGTGCCGCGCGCAATCAAAGGTTGTATCAGTCATGGCACGTCACAAGGTTCTATACGGTTTTCATGCAGTCACCGCGCGCATTCGGCACGATGCGTCGAGCGTAGAAGATGTCTATTACGACGCCACGCGCAAGGACCGCCGCATGACGGAGTTTCTGCACACGGCGAAAGAGGCAGGCGTGCGCCTGATCGCCGCCGACGAAACTCGTCTGTGGGGGCTTGCGCGCACCGAGCGTCATCAGGGCGTGGTGGCTCGCGCGGGCGACCTGCCGCTCGCGCAGAACCTCGCTGAGCTACTCGATGGAATCAACGGCTCGCCGCTGCTGCTGGTGCTGGACGGCGTGACCGATCCGCACAACCTCGGCGCCTGCCTGCGGGTTGCCGATGCCGCCGGCGCGCACGCGGTGATCGCGCCGCGCGATCGCGCAGTGGGTCTGAACGCCACCGCGGCGAAGGTCGCAAGCGGCGCCGCCGACACCGTGCCGTACATCACCGTGACGAACCTCGCACGGGCGCTGCGCGAACTGAAGGAGGCGGGCGTGTGGATCGTCGGCACGTCCGGCGAGGCGACAAAGAGCCTCTACGAAACCGAACTCGACGGTCCCGTGGCCATTGTGATGGGCGCCGAAGGCGAGGGCATGCGCCGCCTCACGCGCGATACCTGCGACGTCGTCATGCAGATTCCGATGGCGGGCACGGTGGAAAGCCTGAACGTTTCCGTGGCTTCCGGTGTGTGTCTGTTCGAAGCGGTGCGGCAGCGGTCGGTGAAAAAATAATCCGGCTGGTTCCGCAAAAGTTTCTGGCGCTTACTCCGGTAAACTAGCGCTTTTTACTGCTCGCCAGCATTCCCATGACTCAAGACGAACTCAAGCAACTGGTCGGCCAGGCTGCCGCCGACTATGTCCTCGCCAACGTGCCCGAAGGCTCGATTATCGGCGTCGGCACTGGCTCCACCGCCAACTGTTTCATCGACGCGCTGGCCGCGAACAAGGCGCGCTATCGCGGGGCGGTGTCGAGTTCGCTCGCCACCACCGCGCGCCTGCAGTCGCACGGCTTCAAGGTGCTCGACCTGAACGAGATCGATTCGCTGCCCGTCTACGTGGACGGCGCGGACGAGATCGACCACGGCGGCGCGATGATCAAGGGCGGCGGCGGTGCGCTCACGCGCGAGAAGATCGTCGCCTCGGTTTCGGAGGTATTCGTCTGTATCGCGGACGCGAGCAAGCTCGTACAGACGCTGGGCAACTTCCCGCTGCCGATCGAAGTGGTGCCGATGGCGCGTACCGCGATCGGCCGCCGCGTGACCGCGCTCGGTGGTGTGCCGGTGGTGCGCGTCACGAAAGAAGGCGCTCCCTTCATTACCGATAACGGCAACGAAATCATCGACGTCAAAGGTCTGAGCATCAGCGAGCCGCGCACGCTCGAAACGCATATCAATGCGTGGCCGGGCGTCGTGACCGTGGGCCTCTTCGCGGGCCGCGGCGCGGACCTGTGCCTGCTCGGCACGGATACCGGCGTGCAAACCATCGAGTTCCGCAAGGACTGAGCGATCACGCGCGAGCCTGCCTCAGGCGGCTCGCTCGTGTTTTTCTGCTCGCAGCACGTTCGCATGCCTTTCGAATCGCGTTCGCGTTCTGCGAGCACGGCGAATCGTATTAAACGCTCGAGCGCGGGTCCGGCTCACCATCGCGCTGCTGCATCGCCGTGCTGAGCGCATCCATCATTCGTTGCAAATACTGCTCGACCGAGAACTCCGCTTGCGCGTCGAGCAGCGCCTGTTGCGCGAGGCGTTGCGCGAGCGCCGGGTTGCGGCGCAAGACGCCGATAGCGTCGGCCAGCGCCGCCGCATCGCCGGGCTCGACGAGCCAGCCGTTGCGTCCGTGGCGCACGATCTCGGGCACGCCGCCCGCAGCCGCGGCGATCACCGGTCGGCCCGCCGCCATGCCCTCCACGATCACGCGTCCAAATGGCTCGGGTTCCGTCGACGTGTGCACAATCACATCCATTGCTTTCATCCACGCAGGTATGTCGTCCTGAAAGCCCGCGAAATGCACGCGTTCCGCAATGCCGAGCGCGCTTGCCTGATCGCGCAGGCGCTGCGCATACGGCTCTTCGCCAAATAGCGGCGCGCCCACGAGGACGAGATGCGCGTCGGGCAGACGCATCAATGCATCGAGCGCAATGTGCTGACCTTTCCAGGGCGCAAGGCGGCCGAAGAGACCGGCGAGCCACGCGTGCTCGGGCAAGCCCAGACGCTGCCTGAGCGAGCCGATGTGCGTGCCGTCCACACGCTGGAACGCGCTTGCGTCGATGCCGTTGTAGACAACCGGCACCGTGTCCGCCGCGAGGCCCGTGAGCGCCGTCAGCGATCTCGCCGACGCACGGGAATTGACGATGACCTGATCCACTGCGAGGCGCACCGCCCATTTGATGACAGTCAGTTGCACGCGTCCGAAGTGTTCGCGCGTGAGAATGTCGTGTTGATACCAGACCAGGGGCTTGCGATGCAGCAGCTTGCCGAGCGCACCAAGCACGAGCGCTTTCTGCGTGTTGACGAAGACTATGTCGAAGGCACGCGCACGCGCCGCGATTGCACGAACCTGCCTCACGATGCCGGGCAGCACCCGCAGGCAGTTCATCGCGGACGCTTGCCGCGCAATGCCCGACACGCTTGCGTCATTGACAATCTGCACGCGCGCGCCCACTGCCTCTAAACGCGGGCGAAACGGGCCGTCGGCCAGCAACACCACTTCCATCTGCAATGGGTAATGTTCTGCCAATTGCAGCAAGGCAAACTCGGCCCCGCCGAGCTGGCCGCTTTGATCGACGAACAGCACGCGCGGCAATGCGCGCGCATGCGTGACAGCGGATGCGTCCAGGCTCGCATCAGGCGGCGCGACGGGTGAGTCGATATGCGCCGGCGCAACGAGCGGCAACGAGTGAGCGAGTGGCGAAGCGTCGAGCGAGGAGCGCATAGGAAGGCGAAGTAATTGGTTTTAAGCATTCGCAAGGGGCGAATGCGCGATGAATCAATTATTCGCGCCCTGTCGCGCGTCGAATGTGGGCACGCGCACGCACAGCAAACGATGCGCCACATACACTCGTTGCTAAGCCCAGGAGGCGTTGACCGAGGACAGGGAGATCATGAAAGTTGCGATCGTGCACGACTGGCTGGTCGCACCTGGCGGCGCGGAGAAAGTACTTGAGCAGATGATCGAATGCTTCCCCGACGCGGATCTGTTCAGCCTCGTGGACTTTCTCGAAGACCGCCGACCGTTGCACGGCAAGCCTGTCACCACATCATTCATTCAACACCTGCCGCTCGCGCGGCGGCGCTATCGTGCTTACTTGCCGTTGATGCCACTCGCGGTCGAACAATTCGATCTGGCCGGCTACGACCTGATCATCACGAGTTCCTACGCGGTTGCAAAAGGCGTGCTGGTTGGTCCCGATCAAACGCATGTGAGCTACGTGCATTCGCCGATGCGTTATGCGTGGGACCTTCAGCATCAATATCTGCGCGAAGCGGGGTTGACGCGCGGGCCACGGTCGTGGCTCGTGCGCCTGCTGCTGCATTACCTGCGGGGCTGGGATTCGCATTCGGCGAATAGCGTCGACCGACTGATCGCAAACTCGCAATTCGTCGCGCGGCGCATGATGAAAACGTATCGGCGCGAAGCGGCTGTGATTCCGCCGCCAGTGGATGTACACGAGTTCGAACTCTGCACGCGCAAGGATGATTTCTATCTGACCGCGTCGCGAATGGTGCCGTATAAGCGCATCGATCTGATTGTCGAGACCTTTAGCGCGACGCCGCACCGCCGGCTGATCGTGATCGGCGATGGGCCGGAGATGGCCGCCATTCGTGCGAAGGCGGGGCCCAATGTGACGATACTCGGCTATCAGCCGGTGGGCGTTCTCAAGGACTATTTGCAGCGGGCAAGAGCGTTCGTCTTCGCCGCTGAAGAAGACTTCGGCATTGTCGCGCTCGAAGCACAGGCGTGCGGCACGCCCGTTATCGCGTTCGGCAAGGGCGGCGCGCTTGAAACCGTGGTGCCGCTTGGCGAAGCGCACCCAACAGGCGTTTATTTCGGACGACAAACTGTCGTGTCGATGCTCGATGCCATCGACCGGTTCGAGCGCCAGCACGAGCAGATTACGCCGGCCGCGTGCCGTGCAAATGCCGAGCGGTTTTCGGCGACGGTGTTCCGGCGCGCCTTCATGGCCGAGGTGACGCGCACCATCGCCGCGGTCGGCGCGCGCGGCGAGTCGGCGGCCACTGCACGGCTCGACGCCGATCTCGTGACCGAACCGCTCGGATGGCCTAGCGAGCCAGCGTCGCAGAGCAGTTGGGGACGCTGAGCCGAAGCGTGTGGACGCTTCGCTGCTGGGCGGCCCTTTCGTGTTTCAGCAGGGCAGCACCATCAACAAGCCGATCGGGCAGTGCAGCCCGATCGGTCGCCGGGGGACGGCGGCAGCGTGCCTCACGCGCCGCTTCGCAATACGTATTCGACGCAAGCGGTGAACCGAAACCAGCACAGTAACGATAACGGTGACGGAGGGCCGCAGCGATTCATAAAACAGGCAGTCGTTGATCCGTTCGCCATGCAATGGTGCACAGAAAACGCGACCTTTGGACGAGGAAGAATCTAAACTCATGAACGCAGATCGCTTTCCGGGATCGTTTCCCGACATCGCTCAAAGCTGGGGCGCGCTACAGGCCCTGTTGCCCATTACGCCTATCCGCAGCGAGCAGGACTACCAGACGATGATGGAGGTGGCCAGTGCTCTGTCCGACCATCTGAACGGCAAGCAAGACGATCCGCTCGCCGATCTTCATGCGATCGTCTCGGACCTGATTCGCAGCTGGAAGGCGCAGAACGTGACGTTGCCCAAGGCCGAGCCGCGCGAAGTCTTGCGGCATCTGCTCGAAACGCACGGGCTCAAGCAGAAGGACCTGATGGGCATCGCATCGCCAACGGTGGTGAGCGATATTCTCGCGGGCCGCCGCTCGATCAGCAAGAAGGTGGCCAAAGCCCTGGCCCAGCGTTTCCAGACCGACGTGAGCGCGTTTCTGTAGAACCGCATCGGTTCTGCTTGCGGCGCGGGCGGCTTTCTTGTCGCCGGCGCCGCATTCGTTGCGTCTTCAACTTTATCCGGACTACCACGAAGCCGGACATCAATAAAAAAGGGGCTGCGCCTATCTGCGGCGCAACCCCTGATTGTCTACCGCTTGTAAGTGGCGTTAGCCTCGCCTTGACGTCTCGTCGGAGCCGCCGGTCGTGTACGTGTACGCATACGCGTAGTCGTAAGTACCGTTTTTATTGTGGCTTTTCACCGGCACGGCGTTCATGACGCCGCCCACCACACGCGCCCGGGCGCGACGCAACTTCTTCAACGCTTCGGCGAGGTGGCCTTCGGTGTGCGCGCCGGCACGCATCACCAGTACGGTCGAGCCAGCGAGATTCGCCACCACCGCGGCGTCCGCGACCGCGAGCAACGGCGGCGTATCGACAATGATCAGATCGAATTGCTGCTCGAAGCGCGCGAGGATTTCACTGAAGCGCGACGACGTGAGAATCTCCGACGGATTCGGCGGATACGTGCCGGCCGCGATGAAATGCAGGCCCGCGACGCCCGTCGCGCGAGCCGCCGTTTGCAGATCGACCTGGCCCGTTAGCAGCTCTGTGAGGCCGCCTTCAGGCCAACGGCCCAGATATTGCGCAAGCCGTCCGCGCCGCAGATCTGCATCGATCAGCAGCACGCGCTTGCCGGATTCCGCGATCAACGCCGCGAGGTTAGCGCTCAGAAAGCTCTTGCCGTCCGACGGCGCGGGGCTCGTTATCGCGACAATGCGATTCGGTGCATCGATCAGGCCGAATTGCAAGGTGGCGCGCAAGCCGCGCAAACCTTCCACGGTCGTATCGTATGGATGGGTTTTCACAAGCAGCGGACGCACAGGTGCCTTGCCCGATGCAATCACGGTCTGCGTGCCGACCGGTTCGCGGTCGGCATGATCTGCGCGCGCGTCGCCGCGTCCGCGAAAAGGCAGCAGCCGTGCGGCGCCGCCCGGCGCGGCCGCCGTGTCGTGAATCTCACTCGGCCGCGAGCGCGGTGCGCGCAATGCGGCGCTACGCGTGGCGCTCAGTTGCCGGTCGCTGCGCGCCTGTTCCGCGCTGAAGGTAATCGCGCCAAAGATCGGCAACTGGAAGCGTCGTTCGACGAATTCCGGATCGGCCACGCCGGTAAAGAACCTGCGTCTGCAAAATGCGAACAGAATGCCGGCAATCACGCCGAGCAGCGTGCCTGCCGAAATGATCAGCGCGGACTTTGGCCGCACCGGTCGCGAGGGCAGCAGCGCTTCGTCGATGATGTGCACGTTGCCGATCGTGCCAGCCCGCGAAATAGACAGCTCCTGAATCTTGTTGAGCAACGCAACGTAGATTTCCTCGGCGACTTTCGCGTCGCGTTGCAAAGCCAGTGCGTTGCGCTCCGAACTCGGCAGCGTCGTGAAGTGATCTTCGAAACGCGCCTTTTCGCGCGCCATGGCGGCGAGTTGGGAATCGACCTGCTGCACTTCGGGGCTTTCCTCGGTGAAGCGGCGCAGCAGTTGCGCGCGCTGAATGCGCAGCGCCGCAATCTGCTTTTCGTAATCGAGGCCGCCCGCGAGGTACACGCCCGCTTCCTGAGTGGGCTGGAACGAGCCGACTTTCGATTGATACTCGGAGAGCGCGGTTTCCGTCTTCTTCACTTCTGCGCGCAAGCGGGGCACTTCGCTATTGAGGAAATCCAACATGTGGCTCGCTTCTTCCTGCGCGCGTTCGGTGCGCTGCTTCAGGTACGACGCGGCCACTGCATTCGTGATGGCGGTGATTGCGTGAGCGTCCGTACCCGAATACGACAATTGCACGACACCGGTATCGCGGCCCTTTTCGCTGACCTGCAAGGCGCTGGAGAGAGCCGACACGGCATCCAGCTGATTGAAGCGGGTCACATGGAATTCCGTGCCGGGACGGGCCACCAGTTTTTTCACCAGTAGCGTGATGTCGTGGCCTTTCGCTTCTTGTCCGGCCACGCCGTCAAGCAGCGGGGCACCGAGTGCATCCGTCAGTACGTAGCGTCCGTTATCGAGCGCGCGCAGCGTGAGTTGCGCGCCCTCCAGCGCCTTCGGCACGCTGATCGATCCGACTTCGAACTGCTCGCCGCCCCACGCGTATTCGTTCAGGCCGAACGGCGCACCAAACGGATGGCCGGCGCGCGCGAACAATGCGGAAACCTTGCCGAGCACCGGCACGGTGTTTGCCGACGCGCTGAAATTCAGCCTGAATTGCTCGACAACCGGCTCGACCACGGCGCGGCTCTTGATGATCTCGATCTCGGCCTCGGTACGCATGGGGCCCACGCTCGGCATCAACGACAGCAGTTTCTGGCCTTGCGCGCTGTTGCCGTTGCTCTGTGCGTCTACTTGCAACAGCGCGTCCGCGGAATAGACCGGCGTGGCGATTTTCGTGTAAATGACGGCCGCGAGAATCACACTGCCCGCAATCCCGATCACCCACCAGATCTGCTCGGTCACCATGCGCAGCAGGTCGCGCATGACCGCATCCTCGTCGCCATCCGGTGCCGGACCATGGTCCAGCATGTCATACGTACTCATGTCGATACTCCGTGGCAGGCGATTTATCTGGACAACTGGACGGTGTAGAAGAGCGACTGCAGAGTCGGCGTGATCTGTTCGAGTGCGCGATTAAAGCGCGCCGCGTTCGACACCTGCACGTACACCACGTCCTTCGGTTGCAGATCGAATTTGGTCATCAGCATCAACGCGTCCACCTGGGTCATGTCGAGTTGATACACGTCGGGCGTGAGCGTCTTGTCGGCGCCGCGCACCACGTACACGTAGCGGGGATCGCCAGTCTTCACGTCGAGGCTGCCCGCGCCGGTGAGCGCGTCGGCGAGCGTGAGGCGGCCGCGGTTCATCGGCAGCGAGGTCGGCTTGTTCACTTCGCCCAGCACGAAGACGCGGCTGTTCGAGCGGTCCGGCACGTCGATGATGTCGCCGTCCTTCAGCAACACGTTCTGTTGCGGGTCGCCGGTTTCGAGGAGCGCGGCCACGTCCACGGTGTAGCGTTTGCCGTCGCGCGTCACGCCTACGTTCTGCAGGTCCGCATCGGGCAATGCACCGCCCGCGCGATTGATCGCATCGAGCACGGTCAGCGGCGCATCGGTGATGGCCTCCGAAGCGGGCGTGCGCAGATTGCCCGTGACCTGCACCGACTGACTATTGAAGCCCGACACCCGCACGTCGAGCTGCGGGTCGCGAATCGTGCGCGAGAGGCCCTTGGTCAGTGCGGTCTGCACTTCCTGCGCGGTCATGCCTTGCACCTTGATGCGGCCCACGCGCGGAAAGAAGATCGTGCCGTTGTTCGCGACGCGCACTGTCAGGCCGCCTTCGCCGCTACCCGTCATGGTCGGTGCAATGGGCGTTGCGCCTTGGGTCTGCGTGGGGCCGGGGGAGGGCGTCACGCCGCTTGCACCGGCCGTGGCAGGCAGCGGCGGCGTGCTGCCGGCCATGCCCATGCCGCCCGTGAGTTCCGGATGGTCCCAGACGATGATGCTCAACTGATCGCCAATGCCGAGCCGGTATTCATAGAGGCCGCGCGTTTGCGGCGTAAGGCACGTGAGCGGACAGACGGCGGGCACTGCAGCTGCGCGTTGCTGACGAAAATAGCCGACGTCGATCGTGTGCACCGGAAACTTTTCGGCGGTCTGCTCGGGTGGCGCAGCGGGCTCGAGCCGTTTGGTGTCGAGGTAAGGTCCGGGCGCGAGCGTGCATGCGCATAGCGATGCAGCCGCGAACCCCGCAGCGATTGTTCTGATAGTCATTTTGTGGTCCCTTCGCGTGTAGCCGGTGCGTCGTTTCGATCAGCGCGCCGCTTCCTGCCATGCCCCGCGCATTGCGCGTAAACCCACTCGCCATTTGCGAAGCGCAAGTGCCAGTCCGCCGCGCTCGAATGCGAGCGACAATGCGCGCAGGAACCCCGGGTCCGCGCGATCGCCGATCAGCGTCGAGTAAACGACGAACGCCCATCGGCCCGGTGGGCTCAGGTGTTCGCACATGATGAGTCGGAGATTGAACGACGCGTTGTAGAACGCCGTGTCGTTGAATGTGAAGCGCTGGTCTTCGTCGCCCCGTTGCGACGGGAAATGCTCGACGAGCAGCGCCGGATCGTAGACGAGCCTCCAGCCGCGTCGGTGCACATCGAGACTGAAGCCCATCTCGCAGTGAACCTGCGCGCCGTTGCCGCGCAGACGCGCGTCGAAACGCAGCGTGCCGATTGCTTCGCGACGGAACGCCATGTTGACGCCCTTGAGCACGTGGACTTCGCGTGCGTGCCCGTGGCCGATGTGGTGATTGCCGATCGTGCGGCCATACCACCGCACGATGCCGACGCACGGCTTCTGTCCCCGCAGAATGCCGTTGCGTTCATGCACGATGTCGCGCCCACCGAGACCGCCGAGGCACGAGTCGCTCTGGAATGCCCGAGCGATGCGCGCGACCCAGTCCGGATGCGGCGCGGCGTCGTCGTCGGTGAAGCAGAGCACGTCGCCGCATGCGCTCTCTATGCCGAGGTTGTACGCGGCCACCACGCCAGGCTTATGCACCAGCACGACCGCACGCCGCGGGTCGGGGCGTGTGGCCTCGCGCGTGCGCAGCCAGTCGAGCGTTGCGTAGTCGTCGTGACGCGCGACCACGATCACCTCGTCGGGTCGGCGCTGCTGCGCGTCGAGCGCCGCGAGGCACCGCGCGAGGTCGGCGGTGCGGCGGTACGTCGGCACGATCACGGAGACTTTCACGAGCGGTGTCCGTAGCGGCATGATCAGAATGCGTTGCGGCCGACAAAGCCGTTGAAGATCGTGACGAACACAATCTTCATGTCGAACCAGAACGACCAGTTGTGAATGTAGAAGAGATCGAACTTCACGCGCGCTTCCATCTTCTCGACCTTGGCGGTCGCGCCGCGATAGCCGTTCACCTGAGCCCAGCCGGTAATGCCGGGCTTGATCCGATAGCGGTGCATGTAGCCGTACACCTGATCTTTGTACAGGTCGTCATGCTCGAGCGCATGCGGACGCGGACCGACCACCGACATCTGCCCGAGCAGCACGTTCAGAAACTGCGGCAGTTCGTCGAGACTCGTGCGGCGCATGAAGGCGCCGAGCTTCGTCACGCGCGCGTCGTTGCGCGAGGCCTGCGTGAGTTGGCCGTGTGCTTCGTGGTGCACGGTCATCGAGCGGAACTTGTAAATGGAAAAGGGCGCACCGTCCACACCCTTGCGGGTCTGCCGAAAGAACACCGGCCCCGGCGACGTGAGCTTGATGCCGGCCGCGAGCACGACGAACACCGGTGCGAGCGCAAGCAACGCAGCCGCAGCGAAAAGCCGGTCGAAGATAAGCTTCGGCCACATCTGCGGCGGCGATAGCGACGGCGTGCTGAGGTTCAACGTGGGCAGACCGACCACGTCGACGAGCGAATGGCCGAACAGCGAAAGGCTGCGTACGTCAGGAATAAAACGCAGATTCACGAAGTCATGCCGGAACATGCGCTGGAAGCGATAGATCGTATGTTCTTCGGAAAGCGGTAACGCGAGCCAGACTTCGTTGACATGCTCGTCGCGCACTTTCGCGGCGAAGGCATCCGGATCGGTGAGCACAGGCAGGCGGTTAAGCCGCGCCCCGTACCCGACAACCCGCTCACCAATGCTGTCCACGCTCGTATCCAGTACGCACACCGGCTTGAAACCGGCGTGCGGCGCATGCTCCAGATGCGCGAGCAGCGTGCGTGCAAAACCGGGTGCGCCGACAATCGCGACGGTGCGCAAATTAAGGCCGCGCCGGCGCATGCTGCGCAATGCCCCGTGTACCGCGCACTTGGTCGCCACGATGAGTATTCCCGAAATCAGCGTCGAGTAGGCGAACCACAGGCGTGACACCGCATCCATCCGATGCAGCGTGAACGCGAGCAGCAAGGCGGCCGCCGCCACCGCGAGCCACGCCGCGGCGACTCGCGCGAGCATTGTGCCGAGGGCCTTGCCGCGCCAGGTTTCATACACGCCGAAGGCGGGAAACAGCAGCAGCACCAGCACGCAGTTAAACGCGATCAGCAGGCGTTCCGTGTCCGGCAACGCGGCGAGCGTCGAAAAGCGCATCCAGTGAGCGAGCAGGCCTCCCGCAATCACGAAGAGTGCGTCGAGGCATCGCGCAGTATTCCTGAACATTGTTGACTCTGCGAGGTGGGCGAATCGTGCCGTGTCTTATTCGACGGTCTCGGCCTGGCGCAGACGTGGCAGAAGGCGGTCGAATTCGCGCTTCACGAGGCCGTAGCATTCGCATGCGCGCGCTTCGAGCCCCTTGCGGTCGAGTACCTTGATGTGTCCGCGGCTGTGATGAATCAGGCCTTCGTCGTGCAGCTTGCCGGCTGCCTCGGTAATGCCCTCGCGGCGCACGCCGAGCATGTCGGCAATGAGTTGTTGCGTGACCGTCAGGTCGTTCGACGCGACACGGTCCACCTCGATCAGAAGCCACCGGCACAGTTGCTTGTTCAGTGCGTGATGGCGGTTGCATGCAGCCGTCTGCGCGACTTGCGTGAGAAGCGCGTGCATGTAGAGCAGCATCAGACGGCGCAGAAAATCGGAGCGGGCGAATTGCTGCTTCAGCGCCTGCGCGCTCATCCGGTAGGCGAACCCGGCGCATTGCACCTGCACGCGGTTCGGCATGGTCTCGCCGCCCGTGAGCACGGGCACGCCGGTCATGCCTTCGCGGCCGACGGCGGCGATTTCGACGGAACTGCCATCTTCCATTGTCGACAGCATCGAAATGATCGCGGTGGTCGGGAAGTACACATGATGGATGCGTTGGCCCGAATCGCAGAGCAACTGCTCCGTGCGCAGATGAACCAGTTCCAGATGGGGAGCCAGTGCTTGCCATTCGTGAGACGGCAATGCGCCGAGCAAATGGTTACCGTGCAGATCTGATTGAAGTGTCAACATGATCGGTCCTCGCGTGAAGCCGCGCGGCGCGCGTCTTCCTGTTTTTGATCCGACTCGTGCACCCCTTTCGTTTGTGCGCTGCGTGGCAGACAGCAGAGGGTGAACAGAATCGGCCCCGTATTGGCCTGATGCGTCGCCGCCGTTCTGATTGCTCGTCGCGGCGCCGCGATGTTGCGTGCTCTCATTAGCGAGGACTATGCCAACCAGGCGCAAAAGCCGGACTGGTGCGACGCAGCGACGACGCCTGGGTCGGTTTACCGGGCTTGCGATGACTTTTTGTTTCAATTCTGTACATCGGCCATTGGCCTGGGCGGGGCCGGCCGGGTTGTTTTTGTACGAGCCAAGTGCTTGATGCTATTGACTTCGCCATGGCTGGCAACGGTTTTGCGAAGTCGCCGCCAGGCTTGTCCCGCTCTTCAAAGGCACGTTCACACGCGGTGTCCGGGATGTGCCGGAATTGATTCAGATGTGTTCACCTCTCTGCGTGGGTTACCGTACGTTCGCTCATTGACGGACTTCAGGAGTCGCAAAAGAAACGACAGTGGTGGACCTTTTCCGACAGATGCGTTCGCGCAGCGCGAGGTTTCACGCGGGTTGCGAAGGCGCGGCTTGCAGAAACGAGGTTTATCCGTAGAACGTGGGGGACGCCGCATTGAGCGCGCGAACTTCGCCGGCAGGCGCGGCATATGTTGCATCAGCTTTAATGGCCGCGTTGGATGCGTGCGCAACGTTCAAGCTTTGGGATGCCAGAGGCCCGCGCGGCACGAGTGGCGCAAGTGGCACCAGTGGCACGATGCAGGGGCGCTCGGGCGCGAGGTGGAACCAGTCGTGCGCCGCGCGATAGTGCCGGTCAATGATATGAACGAAGCGCGCAAAGCGCTTCGCCTCGACGAGCAGTTGCCAGCCGTCGCCAGCGCTCTGCACGGCAACCGTCAGGCCGGGATCTTGGAGCACGCCGATGTGCCGGTCCGGCAGATGGAACGCTTCGGAAATGATCTGCCCGCTCGCCGCGTCGCGCAGCGTCGCGATCGACACGTCGTGCGCGCGCGGCCCGAAACGGTACGCGTAGGTGAAATCGAAGAACTGGTCGAGGCACGCGGCGGCAGCAATGCGCTGCGCCGAACGTGGCGCGAGTTGCACCGCACGGGTAGCCGACGCGACCTTCACGCAGCCGTCACGCAGGCACACCAGTTCCAGTTGCGCGTGCAAGGTATCGGCACGCTCATTGATCAGGTGGATATCGAGCCCGTTGAGGCCTTCGTCGGTGAAGAGCACCTGAATGGGTTGCAGCGTGCGCGCGAGGCCGTGCAGCGCGCTTTTAGGCCTTCCTGTGGCGTCTATCAGCCCCCAGCCTGCTCCGGGCCGCAAGTCCTGCAACTGCCAGACGAGTCCGCCGCCGCATCCAGATCCGGCCCTGCGCCATTCGGCGAATACTTCGCCCATCACTTCCGCGACGAGCGCGCGAGACAACGCCAGATAGCGCATGGGGTCTTCATACCGCAAGCGCGCCGCGTCCACACCGTAGAGCGTCTGAAGATAGTGGTCGCGCACGTCGTCGAAATCCCAGCCGGCGCCAGGGTCGCGCGGCACGGCAGCTTTCCAGCGCGGATCGTGCGGATGGATCGTACCCAACGCCTCGTGCAACGTTGCGTCGTCGGGCACGTTTGCAAAGGCAAGGCACTCGGCGGCAAAGCGGACCTGCGAGCGGCGCACGTCGTCTAGCGGACGCTGGTAGGCGCCCACGCCATAGTAGTGAGTGATGCCCTCATTAGTTGAAAACGGCCACACGCCGCCAGACGGCGAGTTGCAGACATACGGCACGTCCGGTCTTTCGCGCGCGACAAGGGCGGGCAACTGCTCGTCGAAGACTGGTTGCGCGCGCATCGAAGGCGGCAGACCGTACATCGCGGCTTGCTGCGCGGCCTCGCTGCCACCGCACAGCACGGCAAGCGAAACGTGCCGGCGCGTGCGGCGCAGGAACTGCGTGGCTTCAGCGTCGATAGACGCTCTGAAGGCGGCGTCGTTCGGATAGTCGAAATTCGCCAGTGCGAAGTCCTGCCAGATGAGCAGACCATATTCGTCGGCTAACGCGTAGAACGTCTGCGACTCGTACACCATGGTGCCGCCCACGCGCAGCATGTTCATGCCTGCATCGCGAGCAAGTTCGAACGCATGCCGCAGTTGTGCTTCGCTGCCGGCGAGCGTGACGAGATCGGCGCTTGTCCAGCATGCGCCGCGGCAGAACACCGGCACGCCGTTGACACGCAGTGTGAAGTCCGTGCCCTGCGCGCCGCGTTCGACTTCGATCTGACGAAAGCCGATCGAACCGAGCGGCCATGAGTTTGCGCCGCTGTCATCGAGGTGCAACGTAAGCGGGTATAGAGTCGGTGTCCCGTGCGTATGAGGCCACCAGCGCTGGACCTGCGGTACGCGCACGGTGCCGGTCAGTGTGTACGCATCGATCCATTGCAGAGCTGAAACATGGCTGCTGCAGCCAAGCGAGGCGCGGACGGTGGCGACGTCTTGTGGATGAACGAAATGTAGCGTCAGCGAAACAATGCCGTCGTCGACCTCCAGTGCGCTCGTGAGGTCCACGCTGTCGATCGCGCTGCGCGCTTCGCCGAGCAGCTCCACGGGCCGCCACGGTCCGACGGCGTGCACTGCGGGACACCAGCCCGGCATATGCCCGAGCAGGGTCGTTCGCACATTGCGCAGCGTCGGCGGTGTAACCAGGCGCGGCCGCCAGCGTGCGCGCGGGCGTTTCGCGGCCAAGGCTGGCGTGAGCGAGCGAAAGCAGATGGCGAGCGACGCGCTGCCGTTCAACTCGATATCGAGGCTGTGCGCAACGAACATCGAGTCGGAGTTCAGGCGCTGGATGCCGTCTACCCACACCTCGGCGATGGTTGCGAGCCCATGCATGCGCAAACGGCGCTTGCCCGTGCCGTGCAACGTCAGACGATACCAGTGATCGTCGAACGCGAGCGGCGTGGGATTCGTCACGTCGAAAAGGCCCGCGGCGCGGCGTGCGCTCGCGACAGTACCCGGCACCTGCGCCGCGAGCCAGCCGTCTGCCGGCAAGTCATCGGGCGACGCACATGCGCCGGCCGGTGTGCTCACGCATTCCCAGCCGGTGTCGAGGCGTTGCGGCCAGATGTTTTCGAGCGCGAGGGCGAGTGCGTGCGCCTCGTCGTGTGCCGATGGGTCGTCGATTGTGAGAACGGGTGCGGCTTCCCGCTCATCGGGGGCAGGCGCCGGCGCTGCGGTCAGTGCATCCACGGCGAGTTCCTGAGAAGCCCCCGAAGCTCGGGGTGCCGGCGTCATGACACGAGCGCGGCGAGCGGCGGCAGTGTTTCTTCATAAGCACGTTCGAGCACGTCGAAACAGTCGTCGCAAAGATCGCGGCGCCCGCGTGCGATGGCCCGCACGAGCCGGAACTGCATCACCATCGATTCGGACGCGATACGTTGCGCAGCGGCCGGAATTGTCGCGGGAATTGCAAAGCCCTGCTCGCCGAGCCACAACAGGTACTTCGAGAGAAACTCGAAATTTGCGCCAAGCTGCCGCATCAGGTTGAACGAGTACGGGTGGAAAAACGCTTCGCCGCGCTCGAGCAATGTGTCGAGATGCCCGGGAAACCCGGCACGCCATTGCGCGATGGGGTTGGTCAAAGGCCGGCGGCCTAGATGCGCGCACAACAATTCGGCCGATGCTTCGGCGAGCGCCATGCCCTCTAACGCGGGCCGCGCCTGCTTGGCAAATTCCACATAAGGGAACAGCAGGTCAGGTTGCTGCGCGAATTGCGGCAGCTTGCGAAACACGCCGTCGTAGTCCTCGCCCTGCAGCGTGTGATAGCCGGTGTTGTGGAAATAGCCGAGACGTCGCGTGTCCGGATCGATAAAGTCGATGCCCACCGTGGTCTTCGGATGCTCGCGCCGGTATGAGGTGGCGCGCGTATTCGGCAGGTAGTAGCCGTCTACCTCGACAAGCACGGTGTGGCCGCGTAGCGTCTGCGCGAGCACGCGTTCTTCGAGCGAGTCGTAGATCGCCAGTTCCTGGACCTGCGTGCCATAAAGCCGCTCGAGGTCCTCGAGCGGAAACTTGAAGAACGTGAACTGATCGCCCTCGAAGTCCTGGGTAACAGTAAAGCCAAACGCGGCGCGCGGATCGAGACCGAAGCCGTGCAGCAATTCGATCCACAGGTCCACATAGCAATTCGTTTCCTGCCAGACTCGCTCGCCCTGATGCAGCAGATGCGGTTCATGCTGACGTGGCTGTGCTTGTGGCTGTGCCTGCGACCCGGCCTGCAATTGTGTAGTGCGAAGCGCCGCAGTGCGCGAGGACGCACTCCCGCTCCCAGCCGCCAACGCATCGCGGCGCGGCAAGCGCAACGTGCCGCAGGTGTCCAACGTGCGCAACATACCCTTGGCGAGCGGTCTCGGCGACGAATTCATGCGCCGTCTCCTGCAGCCGCTGTGCGCGCATGCATCTGCGCGAGGCCCTGTGCGACGCGGGTTTGCGTTTCTCCCCACAGCAACGCGCGTACTTCGTCGGGCCATGCGTGCACGTCGAGACCGTGGTGGCGAAACAGCGCGAGCGTAAGGCGCTCCATGCCGAAGCCGACGCAGCCCGTGTGAGCCACGCAGCCGTCGTCGCAGACAATCTTCCAGATGCCGCCGAAGTGGTCCATGTGATAGTTGAACGACAGGCATGCGGTCTTGCTGCCGGGATTGGCGACCGGAATCAGCAGTTCGAATTTGAGAGCCTGCGCGCGCTGACTGTCGGCAATAATCTTGCCGCCGCGGCCAAAGAAAGGATCGTTGGCGAGGTCCACTTCGACGGGCAATTGCAACAGCGAAACCAGCAGCGAGCCGCGGTCGATCCACATCTGGCGAAAAGCCATCACCTGTTGCGGGTTGCCGAGGCGCACATATTCGCGCTGGCGGAACATCTGCATGCGCGCGGGGTCGAGCGACGGTTCATGGCGATAGCAATACGACAGCACGTCGATGGTGCGTCCGTTGGCCGGCAACGGACCGCGCCGCGCCATTACCGGATAAACCGGATAGCACGCCGCGGGTGTGAGCACCACGCGCGTCGGTTTCTGTTGCGCCATCCATGCGTCGCTGCGCTCGTCGTCGCTCTCGCTGATGGCCTCGTCGAGCGCCCGCAGGAGGCGCTGGTGGCCGAGCTCGCTGCCGCAAAACGCGTGAATAGTGCCCGCGAGGTCGGGAAAGCTTTTCAGATACTCGCTGTCTTCGAAGTCTGTACGGCGCATGGCCGGTGGAAAGCGCAATACTTCGGGATCCTGATCTGCGCCGAGGTGCGTAATGGCCACGTTGAGCCGCTCCACGACCTCTTCGAAGATCTGGCTGCGGCCGTAGAGGCCGTTTTCGCCGGTGTCGATGAGCAGGCCCGCTGCAAGCAGTTCGTCGCGAAAGCCCGACGCGGGCGGTTGATCGAGAGAGTCGGGGCTGAGCGCGGCGGTAGCGGTCATCGTATTCATCAGGCTCTCCCCGGCGCGGCCGGACGCTGCGCAAGCAGCAAGTTCGCGGTGTTCTGCGCGATGCGGTCGTTGTTGATCATGAGCGGCGCGGAATACAGGTCGCGCAAATGTCGACCCACGCTGTACGGTGTGGCGTTCTTGTAGCCTGCCATGCCGCAGATCATCAGCACCTCCTGAACGACTTCGAGCGCGCTCGTGGAGATGCTGGTCTTGAGCGTGTTCATGTCGGACGCGAAGCCGAGCATCGCAGCAAGCGGCGCGTCGGCTTGCGATTCGTTCAGTCGCGCGGCGTGTGCGGCGCGTGCCGCATCGAGCGCAACCTGGAGCCGCGCCTGCATCATTTGCAGCAGACCGACGGCCTGCGCGAGACGCATGCCGGCCGGCGGAACCGAGCCTGGCTTCGAACGCGCCTGCGCACGGAAAAACGCCTTCGCGCGGTTCACTGCGTCGGCGGCCACGCCGGTCCATACCGAAGCCCACAGCGTGTGCGAGACGGGCAGCATGGTCTGGTCGGCAATCTCCGCGAACGGCGTGGGCAGGATCTGAGCGGCAAGACCTGTGGCCACGAGCCTGAAACCCTCGCTGCAGGTGCCGCGCATGCCCATCGCGTCCCATGCGCCGCGTTTTTCGAGCAGCGTTGCTTCGCGTAACGCGACGATCAGCACCTGATCGGCGGCGGCCGACTCCGCGGTACGGCGCGCCGTGACCAGAATCACGTCCGCGTATGCGCCATAAGAAATAGTCGGGGCGAGCTTTTCGATGCGAAAGCGCTCCCCGTCGAGTTCGACTGCGCAGGCGCTCGTACGCAGGTTGCCGCCAATCGTTTCTTCAGACGTGGCCGACGCGAAGAGCCACTGGTGCTCCGATAGTTGCGCGAGCAACTGCCGGTGCCACGGTGAGCTACTGCCATGCTCGTCGATACAGGCAACCTGAATCTGGTGCATTGCGTAGATCATCGCCGTGGACGCGCAACCTTGCGCAAGCGTTTCGCAAATCGCCCCGATCTCGGCGAGAGAAAGCCCCGCGCCGCCGTATGCGGTGGGCACCATCGCCGAGAGCAGGCGCTCGCGCTTGAGCGCTTCGAACGCTTCGGCGGGAAAGCGCGCGTCGCTGTCCACGGCGTCGGCAAACTGCGCGGCAATGGCGGCACAGCGTTGGGCTGCGGCGCGCCAGCCCGGCTCGGGCTCGACCGCGGTCAACGCCGCTGGCGCCGGTGATGCCGCCGCTGCGGCCGGATCGACGAGCGGGGCGTTCATGCTGCTCTCGCCTGTTGCAGTTCGGTCACCGCGGCCGCCATCGAATCGATGCTAGAGAAGAGTCGGCGCGTGAGCATGCGATCCGGAATCTCTACGTCGAATTCATCTTCGATGGCGAGCATCAGATGCACGGTTGCAAGCGACGAGAGACCGGCGGCATACAGGTCCGCGTCGTCCGCGAGGCTCTCCGGCGCCACGTCGAGGCGGGCCGATTCGGAAAGAATGCGTCGCAAGGCGGTCTTCATGATGATGGTCCCTCTGTTGTGCAATGGTCTCGTGAAATTCGCCGATAGAGGCGAATGCATGGGCACGTTAGGCGCGCGACGCGACGTGTTGCCGGTGCCTCGTATTTAAGAATCGTCAAAGTCCAGCGTCAGTGCGATGGCGCACGGAAAACAGCCGTATCGCGGCCTTAACGTGTAGCCATCGAAACAAGCCTGCATGTCGAGCGGGCACACGAGGGCGGTGCAATGCGCCAGCCGCGTCGAACATAAGAAAATCCGCTGGGGAACGTAATGAACTGGAAAACGCTGGAATTCGAACAGCTTTCGGCGCGCGAGCTGTATCTGATCTTGCGGGCGCGTAGCGCCGTGTTCGTTGTCGAGCAGTCGCATGTGTGCCTCGATGCGGACGGTCGCGACGAAGCTTCGCTGCACGTGTTCGCGGTGGAAGACATGTCGCGGCCCATGCCGATTCTTGCCTACGCTCGCGTGCAGCCGGGCGATGCCGAAGATCCCGAGATCGTGATCGACAAGGTGCTGACGAGTCCGTTGCGGCGCGGTGACGGCACGGCGGAAATGCTGGTGGAGCGCGTCTTGCAGGCCATTGCCGAGCGTTGGCCCGGACAGGCTGCCCGGGTGAGTGCACCGGTGGGCTTGCGCGAGTTCTATGAGCAGTTCGGCTTTCGTAAGACGGAAGGTCCGTATCTCGAATATGGCGTGCCGTTTATCGGCCTCACGCGGCAGGTGCGCGGCTCGCCGCCGCTCGCCGCCTGGCGGCGCCGCGAGCGCGACCGCGCCGCGCTCGTCAACACCTTCGAGATGCTTTGATGGAGCCGGTGCTGATCACGCCGTCGAGCGCACGTCTTGCGCTGCGCACGCCGGCTGACGGCAGGCACAGCGCGGCGTCCACGAGCGCCGCGCGAACGGTCACGCCGATACGGCGGCGCCGTTCGGCACGTATACGGCATCCGCTGCGTTTGCCGTTGCTGCTGTTCGGCGCGACGCTCGGTCTGATCGTGCTGCATCAGGGCAGAGTGGTCGAGCTGTTCTTTCCGGCTGGTGCCTTTGCGGTTGCGCTGCTGCTGTATCGGCGCTCCCCTGCGCATTACCTCGGCTTCGTGTGCTGGCTGTTCTTTCTGACGCCGGAGGTCAGGCGTCTTGCCGACTTCGTGAGCGGTGCGTTCAATCCACAAAGCCCGATCATGATCGCGCCGCTCGCTGCGGTTGCGCTAATGGGTTTCACGCTCGTCAAGCAGGTGGGCGCGTTCGGCCAGCGGCGCGCGGCGCCGCTTTTGCTGATTGTGATCGCGCTGCTGTACGCGTACGCGGTGGGCTTTTTGCAAGCCGGGCCGGCTGCCGCGACCTTCACGCTGATCAACTGGCTTTATCCGGTGATGGTCGCCTTTTATATGACCGTGACTTGGCGCCATTATCCGGACTATCACCGCGTGTTGCTAAAGACATTCGTTTATGGCGGACTCCTGATGAGTTTGTATGGCCTGCTGGAATTCGTCTCGCCGATGCCGTGGGACGCTTTCTGGCTGGTCTCGTCGAAGATGGCTTCGGAAGGGCAGCCTGTGCCGTTCGGCATGCGCGTGAGCAGCACGATGAATTCTTGCGGCCCGTTCGCGGTCACGCTCATGACCATTCTGCAAATGTCGCTCGCGGCGCGCGGCAAGGCGCGCATCGTGCTGGGCTGCGTCGGCATTCCGGCGCTGTTGCTCACGAGCGTGCGCAGCACGTGGGGCGGCTTTGCGATTGCGCTGATCTATTCATTCACCATGCTCGACGGCAAGAGCCGCATGCGTCTGCTGGCGGGCGTGCTGGGCCTCGCTGTGATGGCCGCGCCTCTCATGATGATCGACCAGGTATCCGAACCCGTGATGCGCCGCTTCAGCACGATCCAGGACATCGGCGAGGACAACAGCTACCAGGCCCGCGCGGAGTTCTACAAGACCTTCCTTGCTTCGGCGCTCACCGATATTGCAGGCCAGGGTCTCGGCTCGACGGGGCTTGGCACCAAGCTGTCCGACGACAAGGCCGCGGCCACGAGAGTCGACTTCGACAGCGGTCTGATGGAAGTGCCCTTCGTGATGGGCTGGCCAGGCACGGTGCTGTACACCACAGGTGTGCTGATGCTGTTGTGGCGCGCGTACCGCGCGAGCCGGCTGCATAGCAGGGATCTGCTGGCCAATTCCAGCGTCGGCGTGGCCGTCGCTATCTTTTCGATGATGGTCTTCGTCAACACGCTCACGTCGGTCTCCGGCATGTTTTTCTTTCTCGGCGTGACGTTGCCCGTGATTTCGCTGCGTTATGCGCGCAGACGCCGTGCCCGAAGCGGTGCGGCTGTCTCGCCGGCCTGACGCCTTACAGACGAAGGACACCAGGATGCGGATTCTCATCGTCACCCATGTCGTGCGCAAGAACGACGGGCAAGGGCGCGTGAACTACGAAATCGTGCTGGCGGCGCTGGCGGCGGGCCATTCGGTCACGCTGCTTGCGGCGCAGGCCGCGCCGGAACTCGTCGAACATCCGCGTGTGCGGTGGGTGCGCGTAGCGCGCAGCCGTTTGCCGACGCGACTCGTGCAGTACCAGATGTTCGCACTGCGCTGTGGCGCGTGGATTCGCGCGCATCGCAACGAATTTGACGTCGTGCATGTGAACGGCTTCATTGCCTGGGCCCGCGCGGACGTCAACGCAGTGCACTTCGTGCACGACGGCTGGTATCGCTGCGGCTTCTATCCGTTCCGCTTTCTGCGAAGCTTTTATCACGCGTATCAGGTGCTGTACACGCGGCTTAACATTGCCTGCGAGAAATGGTCGTTTCGTCATAGCGATGTGATCGTGCCGGTCTCGCAGAAAGTGGCGCGAGAGGTGCAGGCGCTCGGTGTGGGCGCCGCGCGAGTGCAGGTGATTCACAACGGCGTGGATACCGACGAGTTCGGGCCTGGCGGCGCTGAGCGCGCGCGTTTTGGCTTGCCGCAAGCGCCGTTCATGCTGCTGTTCGCGGGCGACCTGCGCATGTCGCGCAAAAATCTCGACACGGTCCTGCACGCGCTCGTGCACACGTCGCCCGACGTGCATCTCGCGGTGGCGGGCATTCTGCATAACAGTCCGTATCCTGCACTTGTCGAGACACTCGGCCTCGCGAAACGCGTGCATTTCACGGACATGGTGATGGACATGCCGGCGTTGATGCGCTCGGTGGACGCTTTCGTGTTTCCTTCGCGCTACGAACCGATGGGGCTCGTACTGCTGGAGGCACTGTCCGTAGGCTTGCCTGTGATTACCGTGCGCACGGCGGGCGGCGCGGAGGTCATTACGCACGACAGCGGCATTGTGCTCGACGATCCCGACGACGCCGTCGCGCTTGCCGCCGCGATCATGCAGGTGGCAGGCGATCGGGACTACGCACGAAGCCTCGGGCAACGTGCGCGCGAGGTGGCGCGGGACCTCAGCTGGCAGGCAATGGCCGAGCGCTATCTGACGGTCTATGAGCAGGTGCATGCGGCTCATCTCGAACGGACGCTGCCACCCGCATGCGCGACGGAGCCGGTAAAACTATGAGCGCGACTCCAATCGATTCGTTGCAAATCGGCATGCACTGGTTCAACGAGCGGCCGGGCGGCCTTGACCGTATGTTCAAGGCGCTCGTCGATACGCTGCCGGCGCAGGGCGTGAACGTGCGCGGCATGGTCGCAGGCAGCGCGAATGTATTGAAGGCGTCCGGCGGCCGCGTGCAATCGTTCGCGGGCGCCGACGTGCAGCTCGGTGCGCGGCTGCTCGGCTCGCGCAGGCATTCGTGCGTGCTGCGTGCCGCGCGCATGCCCGATGTGGTTGCGACGCACTTCGCGCTGTACGCGGCGCCGACCGCCGGCGTGTTTCGCGGCGTGCCGAAGGTCGTGCATTTTCATGGGCCCTGGGCGGCCGAATCGTATCCGGGAGGCGGGGGCGGACTTTCGCGCGCGTTGCGCGTGGCCCTTGAGCGCTTCGTCTATCGCGGCGCGACGCGTCATATCGTGCTGTCGCATGCGTTCGCCCGTCTGCTTCACGAAACCTACGGCGTCGACGAGGAGAGGATTCGCATCGTGCCAGGCTGTGTCGACGTCGCGCATTTCGACAGCCGCGCGACGCGAGCCGAGGCCCACCGGCAACTGGGTCTTGCCGGGGACCGGCCGTTGATATTCTGCATCCGCCGCCTCGTCTCGCGCATGGGACTCGAAGACCTGATCGACGCGATGGCGATCGTCAAGCCGCTGGTGCCCGACGCGCTGCTGGTCATCGCCGGCAAGGGGCCGCTTGCCGCGCAATTGCAGGCGCGTGTCGTCGCGCGCGGCCTCGAGGGCAACGTCCGGCTCGCCGGCTTCGTGCCGGATGACACCGTGCCGCTGTGGTACCGCGCGGCCGATCTTTCGGTCGTGCCGACCGTGTCGCTCGAAGGCTTTGGTCTTACCACCATCGAATCGCTTGCCGCCGGAACGCCGGTACTGGTGACGCCGGTGGGCGGTTTGCCTGAAGCGGTGGCGCCGCTGTCCAGTGAGCTGGTGCTGCCCTCGGGCGGATTTCATGCGATAGGCGAAGGCATGGCCGACGCGTTGCTGGGCCGGCGCAAGTTGCCGGATGCAACGGCATGCCGGAACTATGCGCGCAGAAACTTCGACCAGCCGGTGGTGGCGGCGCAGGTCGCGCGCATTTACCGCGAAGCGATCGACGTATTCTGACGCGCCCGTGATCATGCGACGCGTCACGCGCAAAACATTCGAAAGGCTCGTATGCGGCTGTGCTCTCGCCTTGCCGTTGGTCGTGCTGCTCGCGGCAGGCGAGTCTGAGTACAGCGCGTATGGCCAGCGTGCAGGCGGTAGTGTCAGTCTGCCCAGCCAGGCGGCGAGCAAAGCCTCGTCCACGCAACTGGTGCAGGCAGCCGCAAGCAATCCCGCTGCCGAGGCGCAGGCCGCCGGCACATTTGCTTCGCTATCCTATCGAACTTCGTGGATCGGCAATACGTGGGGTTACGGCGACGGGCGTTGGATGCAGATTGACGTGCAGGCTATCGCGGTCACGCCGCAAGGCGACGTCTTCACCAATGCGCCGTGGGACGAAAGCGGCGGGGAGCTCGGCCAGTATCGCAATGGGGAGCTGCTGCGTCACGGCGGCGAAACGCATGGCTGGGGCATGATGGGCGGCGACGCGATTGCCGTCAACGACGAATACGTGTTCGTCGCGCAAACCATGGTGAGCCTCGGTAATGAGACCGCGAAGCACAGGCCGTCGCCGCGCGAGGGCGAGGTGTGGACCGGCGTGTCGCGCCGCAGCCGCGCCGACATTCGCGACGGCGTTCCCTTTGCCGGGCAGGTGAAATTCCCCGCCGGCAGCCGGCTCGCTTTCCTGCTGATTTCCAGCTACTCGGCGAAAAACGACTATGCGATTCGCGGTCTGGCGGCGGACGATACACGGCTCTTCGTCTCCAACGCGCTCGACAATCGCGTGCAGATCGTCGACGCGCAGACCATGCAGGGCGTCGGCGCATTTCCCGTGCGCGAGCCGGGGCGGCTTGCGCTCGCGCCCGACGGCTCGCTGTGGATCATTGAGAACACCCGCACAGACGCCGCGCAGCGCGTGGTGCACCGTGCGCGCAATGGGGCTGTAATCGGCGAACTGCAGTTGCCGCAAGGCGTCGTGCCGGTGGACCTCGCTGTGGATGCGCGAGGGCGTCTGTTCGTCGCGGATAACGGGGTGCGCCAGCAGATCCTGATTTTTTCCGCGGATACGGGCGCGTCCGCCGGCAATTCGCAGCAGGCAACGGCAATGAAATGGACGGCGAGCCTCGGACAGGAAGGCGGCATTTACTCCGGGCGCGCGGGTGCAGCGGGGCCGCGACGCTTCAACGGTTTGACGGGCGTGGGCGTGGATCGCGCGGGCAACGTCTACGTGTCGATGAACGGCGCGGGCCCGCGAGCGTTCGGCACCGGGGCGAGCACATACGACGGCGCGCTGCTCGAAAGCTACATGCCCGATGGGCGACAGCGCTTCAGCTTGCAGGGGCTGCTGTTCGTCGACGGCGCGCAGTTCGTCGACGGTAATCCGCCCTCCGTGTACAGCGGCAGCAAGCGCTTTACGCTGGATCTTTCCCGAGCGTCCGGCGAAGAATGGTCGTATGCGGGGTATACCGCGGACCGGTTTCGCTATCCGTACGATCCATACTTTCACCTGTATCTGGGCGGTCAGCGCGGCATGCCGATGGTGCGCGACATCGACGGGCACCGGCTGTTGTACACCACGGACATGTACTCGTCCTACCTGCGCATCTACCGTTTCGCCGACGACCGGGAAACGGCGATTGCCTCGGGCCTGTTTTCGCAAGCGCATATCGACGGAGCCTGGCCGCGCAATCAACCCGCGCGGGGCGAATGGATCTGGCGCGACCTGACAGGCGTGGGCGACTTCTCGCCGGCCTCGTTCGATCAGAACAGCACGGCCACGGATGCGCCAACGTTGCGTGCGTGGTGGGTGGATAGCCGCGGCGACATCTGGCAGGGCACCGAGGCGGCGGGCATCCGGGTTTTCCCGTTGCAGGGCTTCGACCGCGTCGGCAACCCGGTCTACCGCTACGCGGCGATGCGGCAGTACCCGGCTCCCGCACCGTTCTACCGCATTGCGCGGCTCAACTATTTTTCCGACGACGACACGCTGTTCGTATCCGGTTCGACACGCGCACGTCCATTTAATCAGGACAACTGGAATAGTGCGGGGTCGCAACTGGCCCGTTACGACCACTGGAAAACCGGCCGGCCGGTGCTGCGCTACCTGATCGATCTGCCGGACGAGGGGCCGCCCGGGTGGCTTTCGGTCAACGGCTTTGCCGTGGCCGGCGACTACATCTTCGCGGTGGAAACCCGCAGCGCGGCCGTGCGGGTGTACGAGCGCGCGAGCGGACGGGATATTGGACGGCTGACGCCGGGCAGGGAAGTCGGCTCGACGAGCGGTTGGGCCGACGTGCCGATGCCCGTCACCGCGCAGCGCCTTGCATCGGGCGAATACCTCGTGTTCGTCGAGGAAGACGCGCGCGGCAAAGTGCTGATGTACCGATTCACACCGCCAACGGCCGCCCTCGCGGCCGTCAGTCACCCTTCCACCGACGTTGCAGGTCAACCATGAAAATCGTCCATCTTGCCAACCATGCGCTGAATGTCGGCAACGGCATCGTCAATGTGATGGTCGATCTGGCCTGTCTGCAGGCGCGCGCCGGACATGACGTGACGGTTGCGTCGGGCGGCGGCGGTTTCGAAGAGCTGCTCGCGCGGCACGGCGTGCGCCACGTGCTGTTGCCGCAATCGCCACGTCCGTCGCGCGTGCCGGCGATGATTGTGGGCTTCAATCGCCTGATCAGGCGAATCGACCCGGACGTCGTTCATGCACACATGATGACCGGAGCGTTGATCGCGCGCTTTAGTGTGCCGCGGCGGCGCTTCGTGCTCGTCACCACCGTGCACAACGAGTTTCAGAAAAGCGCGACGATGATGCGCGTCGGCGATCGCGTGGTCGCGGTGAGCGAGGCGGTGTGCGAGGCGATGGAGCGGCGCGGCATACCGAAGGACCGGTTGTGTGTGGTGCGCAACGGCGCGCTCGGCACGCCGAGGTTGGCACACTCGAGCACGCCCGCTCCTGTTACGCTCGCGCGTCCGAGCATCGTGACGCTTGCCGGTATGTACGAGCGCAAGGGCATACGCGATCTGCTGCATGCGTTCGCCGCATTGCGCGAGCGCTTGCCTGAGGCGACGTTGTACCTCGTCGGCGAAGGTCCGGACCGCGCCGCAATGGAACAGCTCGCGGCGCAACTGGGCATAGCGCGCGAGGCGCGCTTCGTGGGTTTTATCGCGGATCCGCGCGCGTATTTACAGCAAGCCGATGTGTTCGTGCTGGCTTCGCATAATGAGCCGGCGGGTCTCGTTCTGTGTGAAGCGCGCGAGCAGGGCTGCGCGGTTGTGGCGACGCGCGTGGGCGGCATTCCGGAGATGCTCGACGGCGGTGCGGCCGGTGTGCTGGTGCCGCCGCATGATCCGGCGAGTCTTGCACGCGCGCTCGAACAGCTTCTGACCGACCAAAATGCCCGCGCAAAGCTGTGCGCGCGCGCCCTGGAAGATCTGCAGAAATTCAGCGTGCAACGTGTGAGCGACGGCTATATTGCGATCTACGAGCGTGCGCTGGCGAGTTGCCAGCCGCGCCGGTTTGCCAGCATTGCCACGCGCGATGCGGGGGCAGCGCATGCGGGCATGGTCGACACGGCGAGCCATTCGGCTACGTCATGACGAGTGTTGGAAGCGGGCCGATAGCAAAGATGGATGCTTCGGATGACCAGGCATTACACGGTGAACTTTCCAGCCTTTCCAGCAAACGTCAACCCGTCGACAAAGTCACCCGCGCCCACAGCTTGTAGACGAAACCGCGCAGTTCGCTGGAGCCATGCAGCGAGAGGCCGAGGTTCGCGCAGGCCAGCACCAGCGCCGCGGTAATCTGCGAGGTGAGGGTGTTGACCGATTCGGCAAGCGCGAGCGCGACCAGCAGAAAGCCGAGGTGCACGGTCATGTTGCGCACAATAGACCCCACATGCAACCGCGCAAAGTAAAGCAGCATGCCGTAGTCGAACAGGCCCTTGAGCACGACCACAACCGCGGCACCCATAATGCCGAACCAGTGAATGCCGCACCACAGCCCGCCGGCAAATACCGGCAACTGCGCCCAGCTCACCACGGCAATCGACGCGGGCCTCGTCTGCGCCTGGATCAGAATGCCGAGAATGCCCGCCTGGCCGCCTAGCCACACGGCGAGTATCAACACGCACGCAACGGGCGCCGCGGCTGCCACGGTCGGCCCGAGCCACAGCTGCAGAAAGGGTTTCAACGCAAACATCGCGACTATCAGACACGGCGTGAAGGCGCCGTTCAGGAAGGCGAGCGCGCTGCGCGCAATCGCGTCGGCGTCTGCGCGCGACACCGCGGAAAGACGTGGAAACAGCGTGCGCACCATCGCGACAGGCAGCAGGTTCAGGCGCGTTATCAGATTCTGCGGCGTCGCATAGTAAGTCACGAAGCGCGCGCCAAGCAGCGCTCCGACCAGCACACGGTCGAGCGTCGACGCGATCATGCCGGCGCCGGAAAAGAGCAGCAGCCAGCGGCCGTAACGGAACAGTTCGACCATCACATGCCATTGCGGCAGGCGCACGCGGCGAATGCCGATTGCGCGAAACGCCGCCGCGCCGAGCATCAGACCGGCGAGAAGCCGCGCGAGCACGGCGGCAGGAATGACCACGGCGAGCGAGGGCGAGAAGCAGAAAATGGCGGCGAGGGGCAGCAACTGGAAGAGCGCCGTGCCGAGCGTCTGGTTGATATTGAAGCTCGCAAAGCGTTCCACTCCGTTGATTGCGCCAGCAAAAACCCACGACACGTTGGCAATGGGCACGGCCACCGCTATCCACGGCAGGCTGGCCATTACCTCGCGCTGAAACTCGGGCTCGATCTTCACGCCATGCGTGATATAGACGACAGTGCCCGCATAAATAATGAGCCCGCCGATTATGCCCGTGCCGAGATTCATGAACCACGCGCTCCAGAAAATGCGCTCAAGCGAGTCGTCGGCGGCGGCGCGTGCGCGCGAGATCTGGTTCTCGGTCGCGAGGCTCGTGCCGAGATCAAGCACGCTGAAGTAGCCGATCAGTGTCCAGACCAGATTGATGACGCCATAGCGCTCGACACCCATCAGATGAATATAGGCCGGCACGGTGACGAGGGAAATGAAGGTCGGTGCAATCGCTCCCGCAAAGTTGATGACGATGTTCCTGACGATACTTCTTTCCATGGTGGCGCTGTCCGGCGGAAATGTCGTGCAATGGTGTGGTTCGTGCAGGGCGCTGTCGGTGCGCGGCCGCACCCCCGAGCGCGCCCGTCACGCTGGCATGCGCTCGTCGCAGGCACTCGATAGTGCGCGCATGTGCCGTTTGCCTGTGTGGGAGGCCGTACAGATAGGCGTTATCCGCCGCGGTTAAATGACATCGACCGCATGGCGGCCGGGCAACGCGCATCGCGAGGACAGCGTGACTGAATCGAACGGACTGAACGCGCAGCTCATTTCGATCTGCATTCCAACCTGTAACCGGCCGCATCTGATCGAAGAGGCGATGCGCAGCTGCGAGGCGCAGACTTACGGTGAGCTCGAAATCGTGATCGGCGACGATTCGAGCGACGAGCGCACCGAGCAGGTCGTCAAACGCTGTCGCGTGGGTGCGAAACACCCGGTTCGCTACGAGCGCAATCTGCCCCGGCTCGGCCAGGCGAGCAACGTCAACCGGCTGTTTGCGCGTGCGCGCGGCGCGCGGCTCGTGCTGCTGCACGACGACGATCTGCTGGAGCCGCATGCGCTCGCCACGCTCGCTGCCTGCTGGCAGGCTCATCCGGACCTGACCGCCGCATTCGGCAAGCAGCGCGTGATCGCCGACGACGGCACGCCGCGGGCGGACGCCACTGCGCGGCTCAATCGCGACTACCGCCGCGTGCCAGAGCGCGCGGGAAGGCTTGCGGTGCCCGCGCTCGCGGGCATCGATCAGATGTTCCCGAACAACGGCTACCTCGTGGATACGCTGGCGGCGCGGCGCATCGGTTATCGGCTCGCCGCGCAAGTGGGCGAGGCGTGCGACTTCGATTTCGGCCTGCGGCTGTGCGTGGCGGCCGCGGGCGTGTGCTTCGTCGATGAATTTGTTTCGGTTTCGCGCGAAACCGCCCTGTCGATTTCGACGCATGCGCTGCCCGCGATGCACGCGTTCGCCCAACTATGTGAGAGCGACGTTCCGGCCGCCGCGCGGGCCGCGCGCGACGATGCGCTGCGCCGCGTCGCGCCGCGCGCCGCTTCCGCCTATGCGCGGGCAGGGGAGGCGCGCGCCGCGTGGCGCGTGCTGTTGTCGAAGCACTACGCGTTGCGCGACCGGCTGCGCGCGCGCTTTCTTTATCACGTCTTGCTTGCCACGCGCTCGACGCTTGCGCCGCGCACCCCACCCGGCGGCTGAGCGCGGCGTCGCGGTGCGGCGCTGCGCCGGACGGTTGCGCACGTATGTGCCGAAGACTATGTGGCGGGGCGTACAGAGGCAGGAGGTGCGCTTTGCTCTAATGCCTTAAAGAAGACTTGTGAGGAGCGTAGCGTGAGGCCAGTAGTCTTCGATGGCCAGTTCGGCTGGTTGCATCCGGCAGCCGGGCCGCATGGCGTGGTGCTCTGCCATGCATTCGGCTACGACGCGCTTTGCACCTATCGCGGCATGCGGCGGCTCGCCGAGGGCCTCGCCGAGCGCGGCATCGCGGTGCTACGCTTCGACTATCCTGGCACCGGCGACTCGGCAGGCGACGTGAGCGAGCCGGGCCGCTGGCGCGCGTGGATCGACAGCATCAGGCAGGCGGTGGCGCTGCTGCGGCAGGCAACGGGCGTCGAGCGCGTGAGCTTGTGCGGTTTGCGGCTTGGCGCCACGCTTGCTGCGCTCGCGGCTCAGGAATTGGGCGATGTGGACGGCCTCGTGTTGCTCTCGCCGGTGCTTTCGGGCAAGAACTATCAGCGCGAGCTGCGCGCAGGCTACCGTCAGTGGCTTTCCATGCCGGCTGCAATGGATTGCCTGCCCGAGCCCGACACCGACGAGTTCGTCGAGGCCTACGGCTTTCGCCTCTATCGCGACACGCTCGACAGTCTGCGCGCCGTCGATCTGCGCCGCGATGCGCCGGCGCCCGCGAAGCGCGTGCTGATACTCGATTCGCTCGACACATCACGCGTCGATGCGCTTGCGGCGCATTATCGCGAGCAGGGCATTGAAACCGAGCGCCGCGGCTTCGACGAGTACAGCAAGTTCATGATGGAATCGCTCGACAGCGAGATTCCGCGCGCGGCGTTCGAGTCGGTCGGCAACTGGCTTGCAGCGCGAGCCGATGAGGTTGCCGCGGTTGCGCTGCAGCGCGCCGCCGCCATCACTGACTCTGACGAGCCGCTCGCCCATGCAGTCGAAGCAGGCGTGATCGAAACGCCAGTGTGGCTCGACGGCGGCAGAATGTTCGGCATCTACTGCGCGCCTGGTGCACAGGGCGAGGCGGCACGTGGCGCGCTCCCGCCCGCAGTGCTGATGGTCAACACGGGCGCCGTGTCGAGAATCGGCAACGCGCGGCTTGGCGTGCGCTTCGCGCGGCGTCTCGCGCGCCAGGGCGTGGCCTCGCTGCGCGTCGATCTTCGCGGCTTGGGCGACAGCCAGCCTTCGCTCGACATGGTCACGCTCGATGCGCTCTACGCCCAGGACGGTGCCGACGACACCGCGTGCGCGGCCCGCTGGCTCGCGGCACGCGGCCATGCCGGCGTGGTGCTGCTCGGCATCTGCGCGGGCGCTTATGTCGGTCTGTATGCGGCGTCGCGCGAATCCGCGGTCACCGGCGCGGTGCTCGTCAATCTGCAGAAATTCACGTGGCGCAATATCTGCGACGAACGCGGCAAGCCGACCGTGCGCGTAGCGGCGATCGGTTCGACGCGCAGTTATCTGCGCTCCCTCTGCGAGCCGCGCAAATGGCTGCGTGTGGTGAAAGGGCAGACGGGCGGCTGGCCCGTCGCACGTGAACTGGCCGCCCGTTTTGCGTCGCGTACGTGCGCGACGCTTGCCGATCGCATCGAGCGCGTCAGCGGACTCGAGTTGGGCGCGAGCGAAGAGCGGCGTCCATTCGCGGCGCTCAATGCGCGCGGCGTGCAGACGCGGCTGCTGTACGGCGTGCTCGACGACGGCGTGGAGGAGCTTGAAAAATATTTCGGAATCCGTGGCGCTCGTTTGCAGCGTCTGCGCTGCGTGCGCGTCGCGTTTTGCAAGCACACCGATCATGCGATTCTGTCCGCCGGCGCGCAGGAGAACGTGATGTCGTATGTCGAGGGCTTCTATCGGAGTCAGTTCGGCGGACGGCTCGGCGCCGCGGCAAGCGACGCGGGTGGCTCGGCTGCGCAAGAACGCGGCGGCCGCCGGGCGCGCGTCGCGCAATGGCTCGCGAGGCACGCGCGCGCGTTTCGGTTATCCGGGGAAGGGTGATGGCTTTGCGGCGCCGGGTATTGCGCATCGCGTGGACCTGCGTGCCGTCGCACTTTGCCTGCCAGCGCGCCGGCGGCGAGGCGATCTTCGTCCATGCACGGCGCGCTTTCTTTGCGTCGGAGGCGTGCTGTGAATAGTCAATCGGAGCTGGACCGCATTAATCGCGTGGCGTGGAATTCGCGCGACGCGGCGCGCGTTTTCACGGCCGACAAGACGTTCTCCGATGCAGGGGAGGAGGCCGCCCTGAAGTGGCTCGCGCCGCGCTGTTCGCAAGCGCCGCTGCTCGATATTGGCATAGGCACCGGCCGCACCATTCCTCTGATGCTCGCCATCTCCAACGACTACACCGGCGTGGACTACACGCCGAAGCTGCTGCAGATGGCGAAATCGCGTTATCCGGGCCGCGACTTGCGGTATATGGATGCGCGCGACATGTCGGAGCTGCCCTCCGATCACTATGGGCTCGCCGCGTTCAGCTGGAACGGCATTGACTGTGTCGACTACGGCGACCGCGTGAAGATTCTTGAGGAGATGTATCGCGTGGTGCGCCCGGGCGGCTACGTGTTCTTCTCGTCGCACAACCGCGGCGGCCCCGGCTATCGCGAGAACATCTGGCAACTGTTGCCGCAGTTCACCTTCAATCCGCTCAAGCTCGGCTGGCGCACGCTGCGTTCAATGCGCCGCTTTCAGCTCGGCACGCTGAACTACGTGCGCAACATCAAGCTTAACCGCGACTACGGCGGCTACGCGGTCAAGACCGCGGCGGCTCACAACTTCGGCATTGTGATCGTCTACACGACGCTTGGCGAACAGCGCCGGCAACTGGCGCAGATCGGGTTGCAATGCGACGCGGTGTTCGATAGTTGCACAGGCAACCGTATTGCGGACGACGTCGAGGAGAGCGACGCGTGGTGGTTCCACTTCATCGCGCACAAGCCGCTTGCTGCGTATCGCTTTGACGGGGAGAGCGGCCATGCACGCTCAGGCACGGCGGATTGACGAGCCCGAGGCAGCCGGCTTCGACGAGCGGCGCTTTCGCCATGCGCTCGGTCGTTTTGCGACTGGCGTGGTCGTGATCTCGACGGGCAGCGGCGAGCGCCTGCATGCGATGACCGCCAACGCGTTCATGTCTGGCTCGCTCAGGCCGCCGCTTATCGTCGTGTCGGTCGGGCAGCGGGCGCGCATGCACGAGCGGCTGATGGCGAGCGCGCTCTTTGGTGTCAGCGTGCTGTCGGACGCGCAGGAAGCGTACAGCCGCCACTTTGCGGGCGAAGCGCAGAGCGCGCTCGCGCCGGACCTGGCGCCGCCCTTTACCGCGCATTTTGCGCCCGTCGACGGACTCGCTGACGTGGTGTTGCTCGAACACGCGGCCGCACGTTTCGCCGCCCGTGTGGTGGATCGGCATCCTTGCGGCGACCACACGTTGTTCGTCGGCGAGGTGCTGGTGTTCTCGCTGGACGAGCATGCGCCGCTGCTGTTCTTCGGTGGCCGCTATGCGTCGCTCGAGGCAGCACGCGGTGCAGCGTCCTCGGGTGCAGGCCCGGCTCTTGCGGCAACAAATGGTTAACCGGCGCCTTGTTCCGTTCAGACAATTTCACGTACTACGTGCGTCTTCGCACGATGCAAACTCAGCGCGACAGGCATGCTTGAGACGCAAGCTTATGGCCGGTGACGACTCTACACGTTACACGGACGAAACAATTCTTCAGAGGGATAACCCTGTCAGGAAGTGTCCCAACTGGCGCAACGCTTTCGAAGCTAGCAACGTATCGTGAATGTGCGCGACGAGAAGATAAAACACACAAAACGGCGGTTTATCAACAGGCTACGCGGGGGCGAACACCGCTTCGGGGAGAGGGTCATGGAACAGGCAAACAAGGATCGATCGCTGGTGAGCAAGGTGATGGACGGGCTCGTCACAGGGATCGTCGAGGAGAAATACGGCGCGATATTGCCGCCGCAGGACGTGCTGTCCAAAGAGTTCGACGTGAGCCGCACCGTCATGCGCGAGGCGCTTTCGATGCTGCTCGCGCGCGACATGCTCGACGTGCGCCCCAAGATCGGCACCCGCATCCGGCCGATGAGCGACTGGCGCATGATCGACGAGGACGTCGTGAACTGGCGTTTTCGCGCCAAGCCCGATCCGCTGTTCCTGCGCGACGTCATAGAGTTTCGCATTCTGATCGAACCGCGTGCGTCGGCTCAGGCCGCTTTGCGCGGCAGCGCAGCGGATATTGCGGCCGTGCGCGATGCGTTCGAGGCGTTCCGCGTGATCCGCCCCGAGGAGCCCGGCTATCAGGAAGCCGACGAACTGTTCCATACGCGCATTGTCGTTGCGAGCGGCAACCAGTTTTTCAAGCAGATGGCGGCGATCATTCGCGGCGCGCTGTCGACCGGCAATCCGATCGCCAACGCGCGCGAGGGCATGTGGGAATCGGCGGTGAACTCGCATCGGCGCGTGGTCGAGGCAATCGAACGGCGCGATCCGAAAGAAGCCGAGCTCGCTTCGATGGCGATGATCGACTATACGACCGAAGAGATCGCCGGCAGCTTCGCTGGTGCGCCGCCGATTCCTCCCGCGCGCGGTTAAGGCGTAGCTGAGGCGCTCCTGCGAGCGAAGGGGCGCAGCGGCGGTCCGCTTTGCCCCTTTCTGCGTTCCTGTGACAGCTTGTGGGTTGCGCGACTGCGTCGCGGTCGTCACACGCACCACGCGGCGCGTTCAGGTCAACGGCGCACTTACCCGACACGTGACGTGCTCGCGCGAACGGCGCACGCGGCCCGCATGACGCTCACATGCGCGACAATGGCGGCTTTCGTTAACCGCAGGGACGCCGTGTGATCGTGACAACCGCCAACCTCACTGCCAGCACCACTGCCACCCCAATCGTCGGCGCAACCATTGGAGAGCGCACCGGAGAGACCACCGGCGCAAATGCCGCACAAACCGCACAGGCCGCACAAACCACACAGGCTACACAGGCTACACAGGCTACACAGGCAAGCGCATCAGCCGCCACAACCCCCTCCACCTCGTCCACCCAGCAAGCCGGGCCGGAAGGCCCGATCCGCTGGGGCATTGTCGGCGCCGGCCGCATAGCGCGCCGCTTCGCGCAGGGCCTCGCCTATGTGCCCGACGCGCGGCTCGCCGCGCTATGGTCGCGGCGGCCAGAGCCCACCCAGGCCTTTGCCGACGAGTTCGGCGCGCAGCGTGCCGAGAGCTTCGACGCATTGCTGGCAAGCGGTATCGACGCGCTCTACATCGCCACCGTGCAGGACAGCCACGCGGATTACGCGGTTGCCGCTTTGCAAGCCGGTCTGCACGTACTTTGCGAAAAGCCTGCGACCATCAACAGAGCGCAACTGGAACGCGTACTCGACGCCGCGCGCGGCGCGCGACGGCTCTTCATGGAGGCGATGAAGCCGCCGTTCTATCCGTTGTACAGAAAGTTGCGCGCACATCTAGATGCCGACCCGATCGGCGAAACGGGGCTGGTGCGCGCCGGTTGCTCGGTTCCCGGCGTGCCCGACGATCACCCGTCGCTGTCGTTCGAGCATGCGGGCGGCGCGTTGCTCGATATCGGCATCTACGAAATGTTTCTTGCCGTGGACTGGCTCGGCGCGCCGCTCGACGTGCAAACGCTGGGACGTCTCGGGCCGACCGGCGTCGATACGTTTGCAAGCCTCAACAGCCGGCACGAGCGCGGCATCGCGCAACTGTTCTGCGGCCTGGACCTGCACGGCAAGGGCGACGCACTGCTGATGGCAAAGGGCGGCCACGTGACGATTCATGAGCCGTGGTGGAACCCGTCGCGCGCAACGATCCGTTACGCGGACGGCCGTGTGGTCGAACTGGATGAGCCGTTCGAAGGAGGGGGCCTGAACTATGAGACCGCGCATTTCTGCGAGCTGATTCGCGCTGGACAACTCGAAAGCCCGCTAATGCCGCATAGCAAGTCGTTGCAGATGATCGCGATGGCCGACGCTGCGCGCGCGGCGCTGGGGCTCAGGTTCGCGGGTGAATGAGTGGCGTGAATGAGCCGTGCAAATCAGCGGTGTAAATCAGCGGTGTAAATGCAGCGGTGTAAATGCAGCGGCTGAATGAGCGCCGCCGCGTTCGATCCGCATGAGCGGCACCGCGCTCAATCAGACTGGGCGCCGTCGCGTTGAATGACCGCGAGCGTCGCCGCATTCACTAACGGCTAAGCGCTTTCGCGCGGCGCACATGGCGCGGCTCGCGTTGCCTGGGCTGCGGAGCCGATTCTGCCGCCCGCGAGTTCAGTGCCGCGAAGGCAATGCGAGACGCCGCTCGTACCAGCGTTGCAGCAGCTCCAGTATCTGGCAAAGTACCCAGTAGACGGCCGCGGCTGCGAGATAAAGAGGCAACGGCTGATAGGTCGACGCGATGATCTCCTGCGCGCTGCGCAGCAGTTCCGTCACGGTAATGACCGACACGAGCGACGTGTCCTTGATGAGGCTGATGAGGCTGTTCGACAGACTCGGTACGGCGATGCGCAGCGCCTGCGGCGCGATTACGTAGCGCAGCGTCTGGCGCCGCGAAAGTCCGAGGCTGTAGGCGGCGAGCCATTGTCCCTGGTGTATGCCGAGAATCGCGCCGCGCATGCTCTCCGACAGATACGCAGCCACGTTCGCCGACAATGCGATCACGCCGGCTGGCGTCGGCTCCAGCGAAATGCCGAAACTCGGCAGGCCGTAGTAGATCACGAAAATCTGCACGAGAAGCGGCGTGCCGCGCATCACGCTCACATAGATGCGAGCGAGCCGGTTCAGGGTGCGGCTGTGGCTCACACCCATCAGCGCGAGCACGGCGCCCGCGATCAGGCCGAAGAACATCGACAGAACGGCGAACTTGACCGTCAGGACGGCGCCCTGCGCGAGCACGGGCAGCGATTCGACGAGCAGGGAAGTGGTGGACATGAGCGGTGCTCGGGTTGGCGCGCAAGGCGCACAGTGTCAGTGAGAGCGCGTGCTGCAACAGTGCGAAGGGCGGCGTTCGAGACGTGCCACCCTTCGTTTTACCGCGAGCCGCTTATTTGAGCGGCTTGCTCACGTCGATACCGAACCACTTGTCCGAGATCTTCGCGAACGTGCCGTCGGCTTCGAGCTGCGTCATTGCGTCGTCGATTGCCTTGGCGAATTTCGGATTGTTCTTTTTGAACGGAATGCCCGACGGGTTGCCCGCGCCGACGTTCGCGCCGGTGCGCAGCGGCAACTGCGAGTTCTTCAGCAGATAGGCGAGCATCAGGCGGTCGTTGAGCGCCGCGTCGAGACGGCCGGCCGCCAGATCGCGCAGATATTCGGGGGCGCCCGGGTAGGTCTTCACGTCGATGCCCGGCACGGACTTCGCCATGTCCATGTAGTTGGTGCCGAGGCCGACGCCGAGCTTCTTGCCCTTCAGATCGTCGAGCGACTTGAACTGGCGCGTGTCGTCCTTACGCTGGATCAACTGCGCGGCGGAATACGTATAGGCCGGCGAAAAGTCGAGCGCCTGCTTGCGCGCGTCCGTTATGCCCACCTGGTTGACGATCACGTCAAACTTGCCGGCCTGCAAGCCGGCGATGATGCCGCTCCATTCGGTCGTGATGAATTCGGGCTTCACGCCGAGCCTCGCGGCGACCGCCTTGGCGATGTCGACGTCGTAGCCGACCAGTTCGCCCGACGGCGCTTTGGAGTTAAACGGAGGGAAGGTGCCTTCCAGGCCGACGCGCAGGGTGCCGCGCTGCTTGACCTGGTCCAGCAGGTCTTCGGCATGAGCCGCGACTGCGGTGAACGAAGCGCCGATCAGAGCGACGGCGAAAAGCTTTTTCAACAAGCGAAGTTGCATCGTGGTCCTTTTTTGTTGGTGTGTGCTATAGCGGACGAAAGCTTAACAAAGCAGACTGTCCGCCGCTAAATACCGATTGCTCATGTCTGTATGACGTGGGTCGCACGTTGCTGGCCGTGAGCGGCATGAGGCCGCAGCGAGCTCAGCGTAAGGTCAACATGAGTGCAGAGTCGGGCCAGCATGCGGCTCGCACCTGTCTTGCTCTGAAGCTGCACGCGGCCCGCACGTGACCGCACGTGAGCGCACGAATCCGGCGGAAGCCCGCACCGGGCCCGCACCGAGCCTGCATACGGTTCGCACTAGGCCCGCACCTCGCGCCGTGCGGCGAGCCCGCTCGAGCGCCGCCTGCGCGCGCCATACGGCCCGGCTAGCGCAGCGCCTGCACGCATTCGCCGATAAGCGCCGGTCCGCGATAGATGAAGCCGGTGTATAGCTGCACGAGCGAAGCGCCCGCGGCGAGCTTGGCGCGCGCGTCGTCGCCGGAAAAGATGCCGCCCACGCCGATAATGGGCACCGTCTCGCCCACTTCCGCGCGCAGCTTGCGGATCACTTCGTTCGACGCGTCGAACACCGGCTTGCCCGACAGACCGCCGGCTTCGTCGCCGTATTGCATGCCCGCGACGGCGGTGCGCGAGAGCGTGGTGTTGGTCGCGATCACGCCTTCGAAGCGGTGACGCAGCAAGGTGTCGGCGATCGACCTGATCTGCTCGTCGTCGAGGTCGGGGGCGATCTTCAACGCGAGCGGCACGAGCTTGCCGTGCATGTCCGCGAGGCGCTGCTGCTTGTCCTTGAGGGCCGCGAGCAGTGCATCCAGTTCGTCCGCGCCTTGCAGTTGGCGCAGGTTCTTTGTATTCGGCGACGAGATGTTGACCGTCACGTAACTCGCGAACGGATAGACCCGCTCGAGGCAGTAGAGGTAGTCGTCGGCGGCGCGCTCGATCGGGGTGTCGGCGTTCTTGCCGATGTTCAGGCCGAGAATGCCGCGATAGCGCGCGGCCTGCACGTTCTTCACGAACTGGTCGACGCCCGCATTGTTGAACCCCATGCGGTTGATCACGGCTTGCGCCTGCGGCAGCCGGAACATGCGTGGGCGCGGGTTGCCCGGCTGCGCGCGCGGCGTGACCGTGCCCACTTCGATAAAGCCGAAGCCGAGCGCGGCAAGGCCGTCGATTGCGGCGCCGTCCTTGTCGAGGCCCGCGGCAAGCCCCACCGGATTGCGGAACGTCAGCCCCATGACCGTGCGCGGCGCGTCCGGCACCCGCGCGGCGAGCGCGCCCGCGAGGCCGGTGCGCCCGGCCGCGCCGAGCGCACGCAAGGTCAGGTGATGAGCGTCTTCCGCGTCCATGCGAAAGAGTTGGGCGCGTATGAGCGGATAGAGGGAACTGAACACGGGACGAAGCCGGGCGGCCGAAAAATGGGAACCCGCTATTTTACCGGCTTTGCGCTTTCAATGAGATAGGGCGGAAGAACGACGTGGCAGGCGCTCACGGCCGCGGCGGCCCGCCGCGCTTGCCCTGCAAGCCCGCGCCATGCGGCGCGAGGTCGACGCAGGCGGGATCGAGCACGCGCCACACGCCGTCGATCAGGCCTTCGAGCGGCCGGAAATTGGCCTTGTAGGCCATTTTCGGACTTTCGCGGATCCAGTAGCCGAGGTACACATACGGCAGCTTCAGGCTCCTTGCCTGCTCGATCTGCCAATAGATGTTGTAGGTGCCGAAGCTCGTATGCGGCAGTCCCGGCTCGAAGAACGTGTACACGGACGAAAGCCCGTCGCCGAGTATGTCGATCATGCTGATCATGCGCAGCACGCCGGGCGAATCGGGACGCTCCGGCAGCGGCTCGCGGAATTCGACCAGCCGCGAATTGATCCGGCTTTGCAGCAGGAACTGCTCGTATTGATCGCGGCTGTCACGGTCCATGCCGCCGCCCGCATGCCGCGCGGACTGATAGCGCATGTAGAGCGCGTAGTGCTCTTCGTCGTAGTGAAGCGGCGCGACCGTTGCGATCATGTCGCCGTGTTTTTTCCACACGCGACGCTGGGTGCGGTTGGGTTCGAAGCGCTCCACCGGCACGCGCACCGGCACACAGGCACGGCAGCCGTCGCAGTACGGCCGGTAGGTGAATACGCCCGAACGCCGGAAGCCGGCCTTGACGAGATCCGTATAGACGTCCGAGTTGATCAGGTGACTGGGCGTGGCGACCTGCGAACGCGCGATACGCCCGTCCAGATAACTGCAGGGGTAGGGCGCCGTTGCATAAAATTGCAGCGCCGAAAGCGGAGAAAGAGGCAGCTCGTTGGGATGAGTCACGTTGGCAGCTCTCAAAGCGTCTCTGGTAATGCAAACCCGGTGCGCGTTGCGGCTAGCTCGTCGATCCGCGCGTGGCGATGAACGGATCCGGATTCGGCCTGATTCTTCCTACGCCGCTCGCGCGAGCACATCGAGCAACACGGTCTTGTCGAAGCGCCAGGGAATGGGCGGTGCGTCGACCGACGCGCGAACATGCGCGATGAACGCCTTGCGCGCTATCTCGCGACCGCCGAGCGACGCCAGATGCGACGTGTTCTGCTGGCAGTCTATCATTTCTATTTCATGACGGCGCAAGTGCCCGACAAGCGCGGCCAGCGCCATTTTCGAGGCATCCGTCACGTTCGCGAACATGGATTCGCCGAAGAACATCTTGCCGAGCGAGACGCCATACAAGCCGCCCACGCGCTCGCCCTCGAACCATGTTTCGATGCTATGCGCATCGCCCATGCGATGCAGCGACGAGTACGCGTCGACCACGTCGGCAGTGATCCACGTGCCGCGTTGGCCGCGGCGCGGCGCCTGTGCGCAGGCGCGCATCACGGCGGGAAAATCCTGATCGACGCGGATCTCCCACGCGTCTTCGCGCAACACGCGCTTGAGCGTCTTGCGCAGCGACGGCGAGACCTTGAACTCCGCGGGACGCAGGATCATGCGCGGATCGGGGCTCCACCACAGCACGGGCTGGCCGTCCGAGTACCAGGGAAAAATGCCGTGCCGATAGGCGTCGATCAGCCGTGACGGCAGCAGGTCGCCGCTCGCGGCGAGCAGTCCGGGAGCGCCGCTTGCCGCGCCGAGCGCGCGCTCGACGGGCGGAAACGGATCGTCGGGTCCGAGGCAGGGAACCATGCAGGGCGCTCAGCCTTCGCGCAGCGAGCGGAAGATGTCGCCGGTGTGCAGACCGAAACTGCCGGCCGCGCGGTCGGCGAAAAAGAAACGCAGCGTTTGCCCGACGGTGGGAAACGCAATCTCGTCCCACGGAATGTCGCGTTCCTCGAAGAGCTTCACTTCGAGACTTTCCTCGCCCGCGGCAATGTCCAGATCGAGCAGGCGCGCCATGTAGAAGAGATGCACCTGGTGCACGTGCGGCACGTTCAGCAGGGAGAAGAGGCTTTGCACCTCGACACGCGCGCCGGCTTCCTCGAGCGTTTCGCGCGACGCGGCCTCGGCGGTGGTCTCGCCCATTTCCATGAAGCCCGCGGGCAGCGTCCAGTAGCCATAGCGCGGTTCGATCGCGCGACGGCACAGCAGCACCTTGTCGTCCCAGACCGGAACGGTGCCGACCACGTTGCGCGGATTCTGATAGTGCACCGTGCCGCAACTGCCGCATACGAAGCGCTCGCGGTTGTCGCCCGGCGGAATGCTCAGGCTGACGCCGTGGCCGCAGACAGAACAGAATTTCATAGGAAGGGGACGAGAAAGAGTGCTAGGAGTTTATCACTGGGGCGGCGTCGTTTTCGTGGCGCGTGGGAAGGGCAAGCGCTGGTGAGGTTGGGGGGGCGTCAGGCGGCGGGAGAGTGGGGCGTCGAGTTGGCCGGGAGTGGGCTGGAAGTTGGCCGCCGACCCGCGGTTATCGCCCGGCGACGTCACGGGCTGCACTCGATAGACGTGCCAGCGCGACGACCGTGCCGCCAGGCAACGGCTCGCGCAGGTGTCTTACGGGCTGAGTTGTCTCGTGCCACGCCTCGTGCCCCTCGGCCCGCTGTACTCCGAGCTTCTGTTCCCCCCGTGGCCGAACGCCCGTACATGCGATTCACGCCCGCAACATAGTAGGAGGAATCCGAAAGACGCGTGCTTGACGATTCTTTACACACTTTTTGGACCCGCCCGGAAAAAATGACGGATTGTTTGCAGCGGGTTTGGGTGGATGAATCGTTTTTACCGGTTGGTTTATAGTCGGTCACGCAAGATGCTAGTCGCCGTGGGGGAGACGGCTGCGGCAGCAGGGACAACCGGAGAGACGCGCGCCACGCGACGCGCGTCGGCCGGGCCGGGAATCGACCTGTCATTGCGCCGCCTCCTGCCGGCCGCGCTGCTGGCACTGCCGCCGATGCTCGCGTTCGCGCAAATAGTTGCCGGCGGCCCACACGCGCCGAATGTGATCCAGACGCAAAACGGTATCGACCAGGTCAACATCAACCGTGCTTCGGGTGCAGGAGTTTCGGTCAATAGCTACAGCCGCTTCGACGTGCAGTCGCGCGGCGCGATCCTGAACAATTCCCCCTCGATTGTGCAGTCACAGCAAGGCGGCATGATCAATGGCAATCCGAACTTTGGGCCAGGCGCTGCCGCGAAGGTTATCGTCAACCAGGTCAACAGTCCGACCGCCTCGCAACTGAACGGCTACGTCGAGGTCGCAGGCCAGAGAGCCGAAGTGATCCTCGCGAACGCTTCGGGCATTTCCATCAACGGCGGCGGCTTCATCAATACGAGCAGGGCCATCGTGACGACGGGCACGCCGACTTACGCGGCGGACGGTTCGGTCTCTGGATTCAACGTGACGGGCGGCAGCATCGCGATCAATGGCGCGGGCATGAACGCATCCAACGTGGATCAGGTGGACTTGCTGGCCCGCGCTGTTCAGGCCAACGCGGCGATCTACGCCAAAAACCTGAACGTCGTCACGGGCGCGAACAGCATCGACCACAACACACTTGCGGCAACGCCGATTGCCGGCGAGGGTGCCGCGCCGGGCGTGTCCATCGACGTGAGCAATCTGGGCGGCATGTACGCGAATCGCATCGTCCTGGTGGGCACGGAGGCAGGCGTTGGGGTGTCGCTCAAAGGCGTGGTGGCAGCGAATGCCGGCGATCTGCTGCTTCAGTCGAACGGCCGGCTCGTGCTTGCAGGCACGCAGAACGCAAGCGGCAATATCAGCGCAAGCGCGCGCGACGGCATCGACAACAGCGGCACGACCTACGCGCAGCAGAACGTCAGCCTGAACACGTCCGGCACGCTGACGAACAGCGGCACGGTTGCCGCGCAGCAGAACACGGCGGTCGGCGCGGGCTCGGTCAGCTCAGGCGGCACGCTCGCGGCGGGCGTCAACACCGACGGCTCGCTCGCGCAGGCCGGCGACCTGAACGTAAGCGCATCCGGCAGCATCACTGCGACAGGCCGCAATGCGGCGGGCGGCAATGTGGCCGTCAGCGGCGCAGGGGTGAATCTGGCGGGCAGCAGCACCTCGGCAAAAGGCGCGATGACGCTCGCGGCAAATGGCGGCGACCTCAACCTGTCGGGCGCGACCACGACCGCAGGAACCACCCTCGACGCGCGCGCGAACGGCACGCTCAGCAACGACAACGGGGCGATGGCCTCGGGCGGCGCGCAAACCATCACGGCCGCAGCGCTGTCGAACCGCGCCGCTCAGATCGTGTCGGGCGGCACGCTCACAGAAAGCGTCGCGGGCGCGATGAACAACGTGGGCGGCACGATGCAGGCGACGGGCGCGCTTTCGGCGGCCTCCGGTGCGCTCGACAACACGGGTGGTCATATCGCGTCGCTCGGTTCGAGCGGCGTGAGTGTGACGACCACCGGCCTGCTGAACAACGGCGCGGGCGGCAGCATAGCCGGCAATGGCAATGTCGCCTTGCAGGCTGGACAACTGACCAATGCGGGCTCAATCACTGCGGTCCAGAGCCTGATTGCGTCGGCGGTGCAGGCGCTCTACAACAGCGGCACCTTGGCGGCCAATGCCAACATGACGCTCTCGGCCGGTTCGGTGCTGACCAACGCGGGCCAGACGGCAGCGGGCGGCGCGCTCGTGCTTTCAGCGCCGACATTCGACAACAGCCGCGGCACGGCGAGCGCCAGCCAGTTCACGCTGCACGCAACGAACCTGGTGAATCACGCCGGCAGCATCACGCAAAGCGGTACGGCCACGACGACCGTCGACGTAACCGGCACGCTCGACAATAGCGGCGGTACGCTACAGACCAACGCCGACAGTCTCGCGCTCAGCCCGATGTCAGTCGTGAACGACAGCGGCACGATTGCTGTGGCCGGCACCGGCACGCTTGTAGTGAACAGCAACTCGCTTTCGAACAACGGCGGCACGATTGCGACGAATGGCGCGCTCGACGTGCGCGCGGGCACCGCATCGAATCGCGGCGGCACGCTCGCCGCGCAAACCGCTGCCACGCTGCAGCTCGGCTCACTCGACAACGGGGCGGGCGGTTATGTCGGCGCACGGACCGTATCGTTGACCGACGCAGGAGCCCTGAACAATGCGGGCGGCACCATTCAGGCGAACGGCGCACTGTCCGTCGCCGCGCAGTCCATCGCGAACGATGGCGGCTCGATTGCGAACGGCGGCACAGGCACGACGAGCGTGAGCGCCAACGGCGCGCTGACCAACACGCAGAACGGTCTGATCGGCGGCAATGGCGGCGTAAACGTATCAGGCGGCAGCATTGCGAATGCAGGCGGCACAATCACGGCGGCCGGCACGGCAACCGTGCAGTCCGCTACCACGCTCGATAACCGCGTGGGCCTCATCCATGGTGCGGGCAGCGTCGCCGTTTCGGCGCAGGGCACGATCGACAACACCGGCGGACAGATAGAGGCCGATGCCACCGTGGATAACCCCGAGGCAACGCTCGGAGTCAACGGCGCATCGCTCGATAACACCAACGGGCGCATTGCAAACACAGGCAGCGGCGCGACCTCGATCAGCGCAGCCACTATCGCGAACGCGAACACCGGCGGGGTCGCGGGCGCAGGCACCATCGGCGGCAATGGCGATGTGCTGGTCAACGCGCAGACGCTGTCGAACACGAATGGCGCGCAACTTGTCTCGGGCCATGACCTGACAATGAACGTTGCGCAACGAGTCGACAACAGCAATGCGACGCTCTCGGGCGCAAACAACCTCACGCTTGACGCGCCCGATGCGGCGCTCGTCAACGCGGGCGGCTCGATTCACGGCAACGGTGCGATCACGCTTGGAACCGCCACGCTTGACAACACGAGCGGCCGCATCGGCAACGATACGGGAAGCGGCGGCTCCACTGCCATTGCGACCGGATCGCTCGCGAACCAGAACGGCGCTATTGGCAGCGACCAGGATCTGAGCGTCGTGACGAACCAGCTCACCGGCGAGGGCCGGATCGTCGCGGGTCGTGACGGCGCCGTCACTGTCAACGGCGACTACACGCTCGACGCCGCCACCCAGATCCAGGCGAACCACGATCTGCGCTTTACGAGCGCCGGCACCTTCACGAACCAGGGCACCCTCGGCGCGGTCAACGCGTTGACGGTAAGTGCAGCGAATCTCGATAACCAGGCCGGCGCCGACCTGAATTCGGCCAGCACGACCGTGAATGCGGCGGGCGCGCTCACCAACGCAGGCCGCATCGAAGGCGACAGCGTCACGACCCGCAGCGCCACGCTGGTCAACACGGCAACCATTGTCGGCAACACCGTCACGCTGAATGCAGGTTCCATCGCGAATACGGGCAGCGCAGCAGCGATTGCCGCCGCGTCGCAACTGAACCTTTATGCGTCGGGTGACATCGCGAACAGCGGCGGGGCGAACCTGTTCAGCCTCGGCGACATCAGCATCGCGGCCGACGCCACGCGCGACGCAAACGGACTGCTCGCGAACCGCAGCAACTCGGTCACGAACGACCAGTCGACGATCGAGGCGCAGGGCAACATCGAGATCGCGACGCAGACGCTGACCAACACGCGCCCCGCGCCCACGGTCGAGACGGTCACGACCGACGTGGCTACCGTTCACCAGACGAAGCGCGACAAGTACATGGCGTGCGCCACCGGCAACAGCGACAAGGGCTACTGCACGCAGTCGATGTGGGACAACGGCTACAGCGCGCCGATCACCGCAACCTGGTCGGCCGCGGATATCGTCTCGCAGAGCAGCGGGCCGAATGCCACAGACAGGGCGCTCGTCGTCAACATCAACGGCCAGCCGCGAACCATCTACTACAACACCGCGACGAGCAACGCCGACGGCACCGTCACGGTCAGCTACTGGGACGGCTACGATCCGCACGTCAACTACGTGCCCTCGACGGAGTACGCGACCCGCAGCGACGCCCACAACGGCTATCAGCGCGTCGAGATTGCACGCGATACGACCACCACCACGCAGCAGGACCAGGTGACAGGAGCGCAGGCACAGCAGGCGCAACTCATGGCCGGCGGCAACCTGGTGCTCGCCAACGTCGGCACGCTAAACAACAGCTACAGCGCGATTGGCGCGGGCGGTTCGATGCAGATCGGTAGCGCGCAGGTGGACGGCGATGCAGGCAGCGGCAGCTACGGCGGCACGACGGTGAACAACACCGGGCAGACGCTCTATCAGTACCAGCGTCAGGACATCGTTTCCACCTACGCGTGGAACGAGGACATCAGCCGCGACGTCGGAACGGTGGTTGAGCCGTCCGTCGTGCTGACGCCGGTTGCCATCGGCGGCACGGGCGGCACGATTATCGCCAACCGCGCGGTGCAGATCAGCGCGACGGATGTCAACAACACCAACGTCGCGGCGGCGAATTCGACGACGGGCGCGACGGGCGGCACGCTGGGCGCGAACGGCGCAGTCGGCGGCGTGACGGGCGGCGGCGCGCAGGCCGTGAACCTCGCCACCGGCCAGACCCAGACGGTGAATGCACCACAGTCCGTGGCAGTCGCGAGCGGCGCGCTGAGCATTACGTTGCCAACGGGCGGGCTCTACACCATTCATGCGGCGCCTGGCGCGGCGTATCTGGTGGTCAGCGATCCGCGGCTCACGAGCTACACGAAATTCATCTCCAGCGATTACATGCTGGGTCAGCTCGGGCTCGATCCTTCGAAAGTAATCAAGCGCCTCGGGGATGGCCTGTATGAGGAACAGCTCGTGCGCAACCAGATCACGCAGCTCACGGGCCGGGTCTACCTGCAAGGCTATCAGAGCAACGAGGACGAGTACCGGGCGCTGATGGAAAGCGGCGTGCATGCCGCGCAGGCGTTCGGCCTCGTTCCGGGCATGGCGCTTACAGCGGCGCAGATGGATGCGCTGACGAGCGACATCGTATGGATGGTGAACCAGAGTGTGACCTTGCCGGACGGCACTACGCAGACGGTGCTCGCGCCCGTGGTCTATCTGGCGCATGCACGCGCGAACGACCTGCAGCCGACCGGCGCCTTGATTGCCGCCGACGATGTCGAAATTCACGCGACCGGCAACGCAGCGAACTCGGGCGTCATTCGGGGCGGCACGCAGACGGTGATCAGCGCGACGAACATCGTGAATCGCGGCGGCTCGATTGGTAGTAGCGCAGCCAACGGTACGACGGTGGTCACGGCGGCCAACGATGTGGTCAACGCGTCTGGCCGCATCACCGGTAATCGGGTGGCGGTGCTGGCGGGCCACGATATTGTCAATGAAACACTGGTGGATGCGGCGGGCGTCAGTTCAACGGCCGGCAGGAGCCGGGTCAGTCAGACGCTGGTCGGTGCGCAGGGCACGATTGCATCCACGGGCGACATGGTCATTGCGGCGGGCAACGACCTGCTGGTTCACGGTGCAAATATCGCGGCTGGCGGTAACGCACAGATCGCCGCCGGGCACGATATCAGCGTCGACACGGTGCAGTCGGAGACATCGCAGTCCGTGACGAAGAACGACCAGCACCATTGGGAAGCCACCAGCACGCTCAACCAGACGAGCGGCATCAGTGCAGGCGGCAGCCTCGCGATGCAAAGCGGTAACGACACGACGTTCAAGGGCGCCACGGTCGCGGCAGGCGGCGACATGACCGTGGCGGCGGGCGGCAACCTGACGGCGACCGCAGTCACGAACACGTCGACCTATAACAACGTTGCGGCCGACGACAAAACGCGCAAGCAGGCAGACCGCAGTTATGACGAACAGGCAGTCGGCACGACCTTTACCGCCGGCGGCCGTGGCACGCTTGCCGCGCTCAGTGCAGACCCCGCAAAGGGTAATGTCATCCTCACCGGTTCGTCACTTTCCACGGGAAGCGGCGCGGCGAACATCGCGGCCACCGGCAATGTGAACATCAATGAAGCGCGGGAGGAACACGACAGCTACACGGCAACCGAGTCGAAGCGCGGCAGTGCGTTGCACGGTTCCACCACGAACACGAGTCAGAGCACTCAGGCGAATATCGGCGTCGCCAGTACCGTGTCGGGCGACTCGGTCAACATAACCGCGGGTAAGGATCTGAGCGTGAAAGGCTCGACCGTCGCTGGCACGAACGACGTGAATCTCGCGGCCGGCGGCAATGTGGCTATCACTACCTCGCAGGACACCCTGTCCACGTCGAGCTATTACCAGAAGCACGAATCGGGCTTCGGCACGGGCGGCGGTATCGGCATATCGGTCGGCAGCCAGACACAGACCAACACGGCCGCCACGTCACAGGTGACGAACACGGGCAGCACGGTCGGCTCGATCAACGGCAACCTGAACATCGTCGCGGGCAAGGATCTGCATGTGAGCGGCAGCGACCTGGTTGCGGCGAAGAACCTCACGGGCACCGGCACGAATGTGACCATCGACTCGGCAACCGACAGCTACCATCACGACGAAAAACAGACCGTCAGCAAGAGTGGCTTTACGCTCGCGATCAAGTCGCCGGTCATCGACGCGGTATCGAATACGGTCGGTGAGGCGCATGCGGCAAGTCACAGCAAGGACGACCGCGCGGCGGCCTTGCATGGGATGGCGGCAGCGAGCGGCGCAGCGGATGCGCTCGGCGCGGCTGGCGCGCTAGCGAACGGCGCGGCGCCGGAAGTCAAGGTAGAACTCAGCTACGGCAGCAGCCACAGCGAGAACACCTACTCCGAGGTCAGTGCGACGAATCGCGCCTCGAACGTGACAGCGGGCGGCACGGCGGCATTCGTTGCCACGGGCAACGGTTCAGCCGGCAACGGCGCAGGTAGCGGCAACGTGACGATTGCCGGTTCGAACGTGAAGGCGAACGACGTCATTCTTGCGGCGAGCAACCAGGTCAATCTCGTGAACACGACGGACACGGATGCCACGCGCAGCACGAACCGCTCGAGCAGTGCGAGCGTGGGCGTTTCGTATGGAACGCAGGGCTTCGGCGTATCCGCATCGGCATCGAAGGCGCACGGCAACGCGAATAGCGATACCACCGTGCAGAACAACACGCATGTGAGCGCAGCGAATACCGCGACGATCATCTCCGGCGGCGATACGAACATCATCGGTTCGAATGTCAACGGCCGTCAGGTGAACGCCAATGTGGGCGGCAACCTGAATATCGCGAGCGTGCAGGACACGATGACCAGCAGCGCGCATCAGGAGAGCACGGGCGGCGGCTTCAGCATCAGCCAGGGCGGAGGCAGCGCCAGCTTCAGTCACACGAACGCGAACGCGAGCGGCAGCTACGCGGGCATGAATGAACAGGCTGGTATCCACGCGGGTGATGGTGGATTCGATGTGTCGGTCATTGGTAATACCGATCTGAAGGGGGCGGTGATCGCGAGCGAGGCAGATGCTTCGAAGAACACGCTTTCGACAGGTACGCTCACTTATAGCGATATCCAGAACTCGTCGAGCTATAACGCGCATTCGGGTGGTATCAGCGGCGGCGTGACGACGGGCGATGGTGGGGCGAACTACAGCACGCACGGTCCGGCCTCGACATCGAACGGACCAAACGCGGGCGGCGTCGCGCCGATGCTCAGCCAGAACGATAGCGGCGGCGCCAGCGCAACGACGAAGAGCGGGATCAGCGCGGGCACGATCAGCGTCACAGATGCGGCGAACCAGAAGCAGGACATCGCAAGCCTGAACCGCGACGCCGCGCACACGAGCGGGACAGTGGCGAAATTGCCGGATGTCAATAACCTGCTTGATCGGCAGTCGGACATGATGGCGGCAGCCGGTGCGGCGGGTGAGGCGGTGTCGCGGCGCATTGGCGATTATGCGGATGCGCAGGCTAAAGCAACGGGGGATGCGGCGTGGGATGAGGGTGGGACGGACCGGGTAGCCCTTCACGTCGTGGGCGGAGCACTCATCGGCGGCCTGGGTGGTGGGGGCATAGGA
>NZ_JAEUAV010000027.1 GCF_019511605.1 Paraburkholderia phenoliruptrix
CCCCTCTCCAACGCCCGCCCGTACGCAGGCCGCGCATGAATGCGCTGCAAGAACCCACTTACAGCAGGCAGTTGCGACTCCATCCCACCGCGCGCTGTCGCCGCCTCGAGCGGAAAACTCATCTGCACATCCGCGGCAGTGAACTCATCGCCGGCAAACCACTGGCTTTTAGCCAACTCTTTCTCGATGTAGCCCAAGTGCAGCTTCAATTGCGGATCGATAAAACTCGACTGCAACGTCGTCGCAATCTTGCGTGCAATGGGCTTCGCAAAGAATGGCATGGGCGCACTTGCAATGCGCAGTGCCACCAGCTTGAGCAGCAATGGCGGCATGGCCGACCCTTCCGCGTAATGCAACCAGTACGTATAGCGCAACCGCTCAGGCGTGCCCGCGGCCGGCGCAAAACGTCCCTGCCCATACTTGCCGACCAGATACTCGATAATCGCACCCGACTCGGCAATGGTCAGTCCATCGTCCGTAATGACGGGTGACTTGCCGAGCGGATGCACCGCGCGCAACTCGGGCGGCGCGAGCATGGTTTGCGGATCGCGCTCGTATCGCTTGATCTCGTACGGAACGCCGAGCTCTTCGAGTAGCCACAAGACGCGCTGCGAGCGCGAGTTATTCAAATGATGGACAGTCAGCATGGGTCGACAAACGTTGGCCAGTGGAACGTCACATCATAGGGCTATTGTCCCGAGTCGGGCTTCTAGCCGCACGCCCAACGCGTTCACACGCGCGACTTGCTGCCCATCAACTGGTTGGAAGGCAGGCTTTCGTCAAGCAACTTCCGCGCGCTTTCAATTCCGGCCACAGGCAACCCTTCGGGATTGAGCAGGCCCACTTGCACAAGCACGCTCGCCTGATCCCAATAGATGTGCTCGTTATACAGCTTGTCGCCGCGAAAGCACACCACCGCAAGCATCGGCACCTCGAAGTACTTCCCGGTCGGAGCAACGCCTGGCAATAGCCAGTCTATTTCGCAGCTATGCGTGCAACTAAAAATAAACTCGTCGACGATACGATCCGCGCCTATGGTCCGCGAAATCGGAATCAGCTTTGTGTCAGGCGGATTGGAGTTGACGAAGTGATGCGTGTAAAACCGCTTGAGATTGTCATGACCGACGCCGCCCGTCATCGTAGGAACATGGTTGACGTAGGGCTCCGCAACCATGGTGGGCATGACGGCTTCCACGTCGCGCGTGGCGAACTCGTGGTAGCAATGCGCCTCCCACAGCGCATTCAGATCGTAGACCGGGCCGAGCACCTTGCGCAGCAAGGCAAGCGTGCGCGAATACGCCATCATTGCCGCGGGCTTGTCGTATTGCGGACGCGAAGGCGCGGCAAACGCATGATCGCAACCGGGGTACACGTACTGCTCGATTTGAGCACGCGTGCGTAGCGCGGCGCTGATTCGCTCGCGGGTTTGCGGCGGGCACAGCGCGTCGTTTTCGGGGAAATGAAACACCATCGGGCAGCGCACAGCAGGCACTTCGTCCAGATACGCGTCGAGGCCCACGCCGTAGTAGCTCACCGCGCAATCCACATCGGTACGCGCCGCGCTCAGAAACGCGAGCTTGCCGCCGAGGCAATAGCCGACCGTGCCAACCTTGCCGACCTGCTCGGGCATGGCACGCAAGGCCGCAATGGTGGCCGCAATATCGTCGATGGCGAGGTCGGTGTCGAACTGGTTCAGATAGTCGAGCGCCTGCTTCATGTCGGCTTCACCATAGCCGAGTTCTATGCCCGGTTTGATGCGCCAGAACAGATCGGGCACCAGCACCACGTAACCCTCTTCGGCAAAGCGCTCGGCCGTCGCCTTCATGGTGTCGTTGATGCCGAAAATTTCCTGCAGCAGAACGAGCCCAGGTCCCGAGCCCTGCGCGGGACGTGCAACGTAGGCGTTGAAACGGCCGCCGTCCTGGGCGACCACTTCCATGAAAGAGCCGGCCATGCGTATATCTCCTGAAGTGTGCGAGGAAGAAGCCTATGCCATCGTACGCAATTCGAAGCGCTTGAGCTTGCCTGTTTCGGTGCGCGGCAGTGAATCGACGAAAGCGACGACACGCGGGTACTTGTACGGCGCCACCGTATTCTTCACGAATTCCTGCAACTGTGCGACGAGTTTGTCATCCGGCGCATAGCCGGGGTTCAGCACGACGAAGGCTTTCACGACCTGCCCGCGTGTGTCGTCCGGTGCGCCGACCACCCCGCACTCGGCTACGGCTTCATGTTGCAGCAGCACGCTTTCCACTTCGGGACCGGAAATGTTGTAGCCGGCGGAGACAATCATGTCGTCGGCGCGCGCCTGGTAAAAGACGTAGCCGTCTTTGTCGATATAGACGGAATCGCCCGGCAGGTTCCAGCCGTCGCGCACGAACTTCGTTTGCCGTTCGTCCGCGAGATAGCGGCAGCCGGTCGGCCCGCGCACCGCGAGCTTGCCGATGGTGCCGGGCGCAACCGGTTGCATGGCGTCGTCCACGGCTTGCACGAGGTAGCCTGGCACCGCACGGCCGATTGCGTTGGGACGTATGTCACTGCCGGCCGCGGAAATGAAGATGTGGATCAACTCGGTGCCGCCAATGCCATCGATCATGTCGATGCCGGTTGACTCGCGCCACAGGCGCCTGGTCGCATCGGGCAACGCCTCGCCGGCGGATACGGTCTTTCGCAAACTCGACACATTGTGATGCGCAACGAGCGGTGCCATTTGCCGATAAAACGTCGGCGCGGTGAACATAATGGTCGCGTGAAAGCGCTCGACGGTTTCCAGCAGCGTCTGCGGCGTGAGCTTTTCGATCAACACCGTGGACGCGCCCACACGCAAAGGAAAGCACAGCAAGCCGCCCAGCCCGAAAGTGAACGCAAGCGGCGGCGTGCCGCAGAAAATGTCGCTGGCAGAAGGCTTCAGCACATGGCGCGGAAAGAGGTCGCACATGGCGAGCACGTCGCGATGAAAATGCATGCAGCCCTTCGGCTCACCTGTCGTGCCGCTTGTGAACGCGATCAGACAGACGTCGTCGGCGGCGGTATCGCAGGCAGTGAATTCAGCGGGCTTGTTAATGGCTAGCGTATCGAGCGATCCGGCCGCGTCGTCATGAAACACCAGCGTCTGCTTCAACTCGGCAGAGTAGAACTCGTCCTGCGGATCGGTGCAGCGCGCGAGCTCTTCTGTCAAACGCGCATCGCAAAGCGCGGCGCGCACTTGCGCCTTCACGATGATCTGCTTCAACTCCTTCGCGCGCAGCAAAGGCATGGTCGGCACCACAACGAGCCCCACCTTCAGCGCGGCCAGCGCCGCCACCGCCATCTGCAACGTATTCGGCCCGCGCAGCAGAACGCGGTTGCCAGGCTGCAAACCCATTTCGTCGACCAGCACATGCGCGTTGCGGTTCACCATTGCGAGCAGTTCGTTGTAGGTGGTGGCGCGCGGCTCCCCATCCACCAGCGACCACACAGCGGGACGCTCGCCGTGACCCGCTTCGATCGTTCTATCCAGCAGTTCGGTCGCGCAATTGAAACGTGCCGGATAAGCCACGTCGGGGTTGTCCAACAGAAAAACAGGCCATTGATCCTGCGGCGGAAGATTGTCGCGCGCGAAAGTATCGACGTGTGCTGACGGTTCCATCGTGGTCTCCCCGGTATCGAGCCGGCTCCAGCGCTTCAGTTGACGAGGGTTTGCATGTTCTTACTGCGGAATGACGGCGGTTGCTTCAATTTCTACTTTGGCTCGGTCTTCTATCAACGCGACAACCTGCACCGCGCTCATTGCTATGTCGTAGTCGCCGATCAACTCGCGAAACGCGCGGCCAATCTCTTTCAGCGACGCCAGGTACTCGCGCTTGTCGGTGACGTACCACGTCATGCGCACCAGGTGCTCTGGCTTGCCGCCCGCTTCGTGCAGCACGGCGAGCACATTGCTCAGCGCCTGAATCGCCTGAGCCGCGAAGTCGTCGGTCTGGAACTGCGCCTGTTCGTCCCAGCCTATCTGGCCTGCAATGAACACCTGAATGCCAGTGGCCGCGACGCCGTTTGCGTAACCGCGCGGCTTGACCCAGCCGGCAGGAAGAAGAGCTTTTTTCATGAGCGTTGCGCCTCGCTGAATTCAGGCTGTGGAGCGAACGTCGCGAGTGCGCTCGCGATGTCGGCGGGAATCTCGATTGAGCGGCTGCTTTCCAGCGACGTCGTGACCAGCACCTGTTTCGCCCGGAAACGCGCCTCGCCGTTGCAATGACCGAGAATGTCGAGGCTGATGGAGCGCCGGCCGATTGCGGCAACGTTGAGCGTGAGCATGATGGTTTCGCCCATCTGGCTCGGCCGCGAAAACTCGCAGTCGAGTTTGACGATCGGCAAGCCGATGCGGCGCTGGCCGATCATCTGCGCATAGTCGATGTGCAGGCCCTCGTTGAACCAGTCTTCAACGAGCGCGTTGGTCATGACCAGATATTGCGGAAAGAACACGATGCCCGCAGGGTCGCAATGCGAAAAGCGGATACGTACGGGCCTTTCGAACTGAGCGGTCATTTGAGGTTTGCTCCCGCGCCTGAGCCTGCGCTTACGCTCGCATTTGCGGCTGCGTGCGCCTTCAACAAATCGCGGCCCACAATCAACTGCTGCACTTCAGTGGCGCCTTCGTAAATGCGCAGCGCGCGAATCTCGCGATACAGCATTTCGACGGCCACGCCGCTTTGCACGCCCATGCCGCCATACAGTTGCACGGCGGCGTCGATCACCTGTTGCGCGCCTTCGCTTGCGTGCCATTTCGCCATGGCGGCTTCGCGCGTCACGCTTTCGCCCTGATCGCGCAGCCATGCCGCGCGATAGACCAGCAGCGCGCTGCTGTCGATGGTCAAAGCCATCTGTGCGAGCCTGGCTTGCGTGAGTTGGAAGTCGCCGAGCGTCTGGCCGAACATCTTGCGCGACGCAGCGCGGGCGAGTGCCTCCGCCATTGCATGTCGCGCGAAGCCGAGCGACGCAGCCGCAACCGATGTACGAAAAATGTCGAGCGTACGCATGGCGATCTTGAAGCCTTCGCCGGGCGCGCCGAGCATCCGGCTGCGCGGCACGCGTGCCCCGTCGAAACGCAGACGCGCCAGCGGATGCGGTGCGATCACGTCGATACGTTCGGCAATCTCGAGCCCCGGCGTATCCGCGTCTACAACGAACGCGCTGATGCCGCGTGCGCCCGGCGCTTCGCCGCTGCGTGCAAAGACAACGTAGAAGTCGGCAATGCCGCCGTTGGATATCCACGTCTTTTCGCCGTCGAGCACGTAGGCGTCGCCGTCTGCACGCGCAGTCAGGGACATGGCCGCGACGTCCGATCCCGCTTCCGGTTCGGACAACGCAAACGCGGCAACGGCCGTGCCGTTTGCTACGCGCGGCAAGTAGTGCGCTTTCTGTTCATGCGTACCGGCAAGCGAGATTGCTCCGGAGCCGAGCCCTTGCATCGCGAGTGCGAAATCCGCGAGACCTGAATGCTTCGCGAGCGTTTCGCGCAGCAGACAGACCGCGCGCGTGTCGATCGTGTCGCCGTGGCCGCCGTAGGCGACGCCGCCCACGCCATACTTGAGCCAGCCGGCCGCGCCGAGGTCGCGCACGAGTTGACGGCAGGCGTCATCCACTTCGTGGCGCTCGACATGCGCCGTGTGCGAAAGATGGTCGCGACACCATGCCTCGATACCCGCACCCAGTTCCCGGTGACGCGGCTCGAAAAACGGCCACGCCAGCGGGCTATGCAGATCCATGTTGGTAGCGGCGCTCAACTCAGTCTCCTTCGAACACCGGGCGCTGCTTCGCGGCGAACGCCTGATATGCGCGCTCGAAGTCGCGCGTGCTCATGCAAATGGCTTGCGCCTGCGCTTCGGATTCAATGGCTTCGTCAATGCTCATGCTCCATTCCTGGTGCAGCATTTTCTTCGTGATGCCGTGCGCGAATGTGGGACCGGCGACAAGATCGGCGGCGAGCTTCTGTGCTTCTTCGAGGAGAGCGGCCGGTTCGCACAGCCGGTTATAGAAGCCCCACGCGTAGCCTTCGTCGCCGCTCGCGGATCGCCCGGTGAACAGCAGTTCGGCGGCGCGCCCCTGACCGATGATGCGCGGCAGAATCGCGCAAGCGCCCATATCGCAGCCCGCCAGGCCGACGCGCGAAAAGAGAAACGCGAGCTTGCTGCGCGCGGTGCCAACACGCATGTCGGACGCCATCGCGAGAATTGCGCCTGCACCGGCGCACACGCCGTCCACGGCCGCAATCACCGGCTGCGGGCAATGGCGCATTGCTTTGACGAGATCGCCCGTCATGCGCGTGAAAAGCAGCAGTTCCGGCATGGGCAAATCGATCAGCGGCGCGATGATGTCGTGCACGTCGCCGCCCGAGCAGAAGTTCTCACCCGCGCCGTGGATCACCACCGCCTTCACATCGGTCGCATATGCAAGCTGACGGAACAGGTCGCGCAACTCCGCGTACGACTCGAATGTGAGCGGATTCTTGCGCTCCGGGCGATTCAGCGTGATAGTCGCAACCTTGTTCGCGACCGCCCAGCCGAAGTGCTGCGCTTCATAACCTGCGAGCGTGACGCGATTGCCGGTGAAAAGAGCTTCGGCGTTTGCTTGTGGCATGTATGTCTCCTTCGGTGCCAAAGGCGTGGATCAGTCTTTCAGACTATCCAGCAGATGCTTTTTCAGTTTGCCCAACCGCTGATGTGTGCGCGACTTTTCCTCGAGGCTCAGGCCGCCGAACAGTTCGACCACCCATTGCTCATGTGCGGCCGCCATCTTGTCGAACGCCTTGCGGCCTGCGGGCGTGAGGCATACGCTGATCGAGCGGCGATCGTTCGGGTCGGTGTCGCGCGAAACCAGCCCTTCTTTTTCCAATTGATCCGTAATGCCGGTCACATTGCCGCCCGTCACCATCAGGCGGCGCGACAGTTCAGTCATCTTCAAGCCTTCAGGATGACGCTCCAGTTGCGCCATCAGGTCGAAGCGCGGCAATGTGGTGTCGAATTCGTTACGCAGACGCTTGCGCAATTCGGCCTGCACGAGGTTGGTCGTGGTGAGCATGCGCAGCCATAAGCGCAGGCCCATGTGGCTGTCCGCACCCGTGCTCATTTCCAGATCCACCACGTTCTCCGCAGGCTTGGCGACGCCCTTGCGCGGCGCCTTGGTGTCTGCTGCCTTGCTGTCGCTCGCCGAAATCTTCTTGACGTTGGCTGGCTTGCTCACATTACTTCTCCACCGGAGATGGAAACGGACTGCCCTGTGATTGCATCCGAACCCGGCTGGCATAACCACAGCACTGCATTGGCCACCTGTTCGGGACTCACGAAGCGATGTTGCGGATTGGAGCGAAGCAGGCTTTCGCGCGCCTGCTCCTCGGTGCGCGAGGTCTTGCTGGTGATCTGTTGCAGCGATGCGTGCAACAGTTCCGTTTCCGTATAGCCAGGACATACCGCGTTCACGGTAATGCCCTTGGTCGCGACTTCGAGCGCAAGCGAGCGCGTCAAACCAATCACGCCATGTTTAGCCGCGCAATAAGCGGCCACATACGCATAACCGATCTGCCCGGCAGTGCTCGCCACATTGACGATACGCCCGCGACCGCGTTCGAGCATGCCGGGCAACACCGCGCGCGTGCCGAGAAAAACGCCGGTGAGGTTCACGTCGAGCATGCGCTGCCACAGCGTCATGTCGGTGTGCGTAAATGGTGCGGCTTGTGCCTGGCCCGCGTTGTTGATCAGGATGTCGACCGCACCGGCCTTGTTGAATGCTCTCGCGACCGACTCTTCATGCGTGACGTCTACGCTGATGCATGCCACCTCGCCCAATGCACGGCACTTTTCGCGCTGCATGTCGAGGCGCTCTGCATTGCGGCCCATCAACGTCACGCGTGCGCCGGCGCGCAGCAGCGCTTCGGCTATGGCGGCGCCAATGCCGCTGCCGCCGCCCGTAACGACCGCGTGTTGTCCCGCGAGGGTCGACTGGTTTGAATTCACGTGGTTCCTTCCGCGCGCTGCGCGCGCTCCTGCGCCGAAAGGCCGGCATTCGCCGCAGCCTGAGCGCGTTCGCGCTCCAGGTTGCGTTCGAGTTGCGACTTCGCGGCGGTGTACTGGTTTGGCCATGCCACGTCGAAATAGCCGATTTTCGCGGCCTCGTTCAACGTCCACGACGGATTGGCAAGATGCGGACGTGCAATCGCGCAAAGATCGGCGCGGCCCGCCGCGATAATGCTGTTCACGTGGTCGGCTTCTGAAATCGCGCCCACCGCGATGGTCGCAATGCCCGCTTCATTGCGCACGCGATCTGCGAACGGCGTCTGAAACATGCGGCCATACACGGGCTTTTCTTCCTTGCTGACCTGACCCGACGATACGTCGATCATGTCGGCGCCCGCGGCCTTGAATGCGCGCGCGATCTGCACCGCGTCGTCGGGCGTCGTACCGCCTTCCACCCAATCGTTCGCGGAGATTCGCACCGAGATCGGCTTGTCTTCTGGCCACACGGCGCGAATCGCCTTGAACACCTGCAATGGATAACGCAAGCGGTTTTCGAGCGAGCCGCCGTATTCATCCGTGCGATGGTTGGTGAGCGGCGACAGGAAGCTCGACAGAAAATAGCCGTGCGCGCAGTGCAATTCGAGCCAGTCGAAACCCGCTTCGGCGGACATTTGCGTTGCCCGGACGAACTGCGCTTCTATTTCGCGCAGATCGTCGTGCGAGGCTTCGCGCGAATACTGGCTGATGCCGCGCAAATACTGCTGCGGCGAAGCGGAAACGAGCGGCCAGTTACCCTGCGCAAGCGGCTGGTCGATGCCTTCCCAGGCGACGCGCGTCGAGCCCTTCGCGCCGGAATGTCCAAGCTGGATGCCGATTTTGGCGTCGGACTGGCGATGCACGAGATCGACTATGCGCTTCCACGCGGTGAGGTGCTCGGGCGCATACATGCCGGGACACGCTGGCGTGATGCGAGCTTGCGGCGAAACACAGGTCATTTCGGTCATGACGAGCGCGGCGCCGCCCATTGCACGCGCGCCGAGATGCATCAGATGGTAGTCGCTGGCAATGCCGTCGACGGCCGAGTATTGCGCCATCGGCGAGACCACCACGCGGTTTTTCAGCGTGACGCCGCGCAATGTGAACGGGGTGAACATTGGCGGAATGGAATGCTTTTGCGGCGCGCGCTCGACGCCTGAGCGCCGCGCGAGCCAGTCTTCGAAAGCGGACACGTAACGCGCGTCGCGTTCGCGCAGGTTTTCGTGCGAAATGCGCTGCGAGCGCGTGAGCAGCGAATACGCGAACTGTTCCGGCTCGAACGACGTGTAGCGGTCCACATGCTCGAACCATTCCGTCGAGTTGCGCGCGGCGTTCTGAATGCGCAAAACGTCGACGCTGCGTACTTCCGTGTAGTGCTTTAACGCCGCGTGCAGATCGCCGGGATGCGCGCCTATGCTGTTGGCGAGTTCTATCGAATCTTCGAGCGCGAGCTTGGTGCCCGAGCCAATCGAGAAGTGCGCGGTATGTGCCGCGTCGCCCATCAGCACCACTGGCGTTTGCGTGCCGTCCGCATTATTGCGCCAGTGAACCCATTCCTCGTTGACCACGCGCGGAAACCGGATCCACTGCGACGAGCCGCGCAAATGCGCGGCGTTGGATAGCAGCGAGTGGCCGTCCAGATACTTGGCGAACAGCTTTTCGCAGAATGCGATGCTCTCTTCCTTGCTCATTTCGTCGAGTCCGGCGGCGCGCCATACGCGCTCCGGCGTTTCGACAATGAAGGTGGAGGTCTGGTCGTCGAAACGATACGCATGGGCCTGGAACCAGCCGAATTCGGTTTTCTCGAACGCGAACGTGAACGCGTCGAACAGTTTTTTCGTGCCGAGCCAGACGAAGCGGCAATCGCGCACATCCACATTCGGCTTGTACGTTGCGGCGTAGTGCTGGCGGATCGCGCTGTTTGCTCCGTCGCACGCGACGATCAGGTCCGCTTGATAGTCGGCGTCGTTCGTGACCTGCGTTTCGAAGACGAGCTTCACACCCAGTTCTTCGCAACGCGCCTGAAGGATATTCAGCAGACGTTTGCGGCCAATGCCGCAGAAACCGTGACCGGACGAGCGCACGGTGCGTCCGCGGAAATGGATTTCAATGTCGTCCCAATGGTTGAACGCGTTCAGTATGGCGTCGGCGGTGGGCGCGTCTGCGGCCCGCAGATTGCCGAGCGTCTGGTCCGAGAACACGACACCCCAGCCGAATGTGTCGTAGGGACGGTTGCGTTCGACGACGGTGACCTCGTGCGCCGGGTTGCGGCTTTTCATCAACAGGCCGAAGTACAAGCCCGCCGGGCCGCCGCCGATACAGACGATACGCATGCTGTCCCCACTGTGAACTTTGCTGGTGGGGTTAATTTAGGTGTTGATAGTTTAGATGTCAAGTAAATATGCGGGGAGCCGTGCAGTGGACAGTGACCGTACAAACGGTGCCATCCAATCCATACGGTTAGAATTGGCTTTCGCTGGTATCTGTTTTCGATTCTTTCTATTACTGGAGGCGAACGTGCCAGGATTACTTCCCGATGTCGACCGCGACGGACTTCTCGAATACTCAGTCGTGTACACCGACCGATCGATCAATCACATGTCGCAGCTGTTTCAGGGAGTCGTGCGCGATATTTCCACCTCCCTGAAAAAGGTCTACAACGCGAGGTCGGCCGTCGTGGTCCCCGGCAGCGGGACTTTCGGCATGGAGGCCGTTGCCCGACAGTTCGCGACGGACAAAAAATGTTTGGTCATCCGCAATGGCTGGTTCAGCTTCCGCTGGTCGCAGATTTTCGACATGGGCGGCATTCCGTCTGAGTCCATAGTGCTGAAGGCGCGACCGGTCGAGCAGGGGCGGCAGGCTGCCTATGCGCCGCCGCCCATCGAAGAGGTGGTCGCTGCGATCAGGCAAAGCAAGCCGGATCTGGTCTTCGCACCGCACGTAGAAACCGCGTCCGGAATCATGCTGCCAGACGCCTATCTGCGCGCGGTGGCCGACGCGGTGCATGACGTCGGCGGCATGTTTGTACTCGATTGCATTGCATCCGGCACGATCTGGGTTGACATGCAGGCCAGTGGCGTAGATGTCCTGATCAGCGCACCGCAAAAGGGATGGAGCGCCTCGCCATGCTGCGCGCTCGTCATGTTGAGTCCGCTCGCACGTGAAAGAATCGACGCAACCACCAGTACCAGCTTCGCCTGCGATCTCCGCAAATGGCTGCAGATCATGGAGGCTTACGAGGACGGCGGGTTCGCGTACCACGCCACGATGCCAACGGACAGTCTCGCCACGTTGCGCGACGTCATGAAGGAAACTGACGCATACGGCTTCGACAAAGTGCAAGCGGAGCAGCTCGAGCTTGGCAAGCGTGTTCGCTCACTCCTCGCGGCCAAAGGTTTCAGAAGCGTGGCGGCGGAAGGTTTTCACGCGCCAGGCGTCGTGGTGAGCTACACGGATGACGATGGCATACGCTCCGGCAAGAAATTTGCCGATGCTGGCTTGCAGATTGCGCCCGGCGTCCCTCTTCAGTGCGATGAGCCCGAGGACTTCAAGACATTCCGCGTCGGCTTGTTCGGTCTCGACAAACTGCATGACGTGGAAGGCACGGTCGCGAGGCTCGCCAAGGCGCTGGACAGCTTTGCATAGAGCGCTTTGGCCAAACCTATGTGCTTCTATGCGAGCAGCAGCAACGCATCCCCGAGCGACAGCACGGTGGTACGTGTGTCAAATGCGGTGGCGAACAAATGTTCGTGTACGACAAGGTCGGGGTCGTAGCAGCAATCCTTGACCGTGTACAGACGGAAGTCGGCATCGCTCGCATAGGCGACTGACGACAGCACAACACCGGTTGACGCAATGCCAACCATAATCAGCGAATCGACGCCTTGCGAGGAGAGTCTTGTCTGCAGATCGGTGCCAAAGAACACACTGGCGCGATGTGCGATGATCAGCGGTTCATCAGGCCGCTGACCCAACTCCGGCGCGGTCCGGTCGTCAATGAAGCGACCGAGCTGTTTGATCCCCTGCCCATTCTTGTTCCGTGGGCTGACTTCTGGATAGCCCGGACCGAACCGGAGGTTGGCGAAACAGACGCGGACGCCTTTGGCGCGGGCCGCGTCGCACAACTTTCGTGTATTCGCGAGCAAGGCGGGCGCGACCGATGGAAAGAGCCCGAGAATGTCCGTCCGATAGTGCATGACGACGAGCGCGGTTTGCGCCGGCACGATTGGCGGGATTTGCGGGCTCATGCGCTGCTCGGACGCACTTCTGATGCCATCGTCTTCGCCTTCGCCAACACTGGGCCTCACGCTGTTCGCCATTGCGCCTCCGGAATTGTTTTTCGTTGAACGCAGCCAAGCATCGTCTCGCCAGAAGACGCTTTACTGCCACGGAAATTGTACTTTAGGGCGACAGACGAGCGGCACGCGCCGCGATCGCTCAGGCCAACGGCATGTGCCTGCGTGCGCCTCTCACATAGGGGCAGTAGTCTTGCAGCGAAAGAGCGGCCCACCTGACGGCGGCTTTCCAGACGAAAACCGCCCACTACAAAGCCGGCGATCAACGCGGCCGAGATTGCGCCCCCTGATGCGCCCCCTGATGCGCCCCCTGATGCGCCAGTCGGCGCCCCAGCTTTGTGCCCCGATCACGCAGCATGCGCAACCGCATACGCCGCCGCCTGCACACGCGAACTCAGCTTCAGCTTGCGCAGAATGTGCTGCACATGAATCTTTACCGTCGCTTCTGCGATATTCAGCGCGCGTGCTATTTCCTTGTTGGTTCTGCCCTGCGCGATATGCTCGAGAATCTCGGCTTCCCTTACCGACAGATCACGAATCGGATTCTGCTCGGGACGGCCTTCGTCCAACTTGACGCCGTTTTGCAACGCATTGAAGGCGCTCACCAGTTTGCCGGTCATTTCGGGGCTGATTGCGGATTCGCCTGCCATCGTTCGCACAATGGCGGTGGTCATTGCGTCGCTGTCCACGGTCTTCAGCAGATAGCCGCGTGCGCCGCCGCGCAGCGCCGCAGCAAGATCGTTTGCGTCTTCGCTGACCGTGAGCATCAACACGCGTGCCTCTGGCGCGGCTTCCTTGAGGCCGGCTAGCGCGTCGACACCCTTCACGCCCGGCAAGTGGTTGTCGAGCAAAATAATGTCCGGCTGCGTTTCGGCAGCGCGCCGATAAGCTTCGCCGGCGTCGCCGGCTTCGGCCACCACGATGAATCGCGGGTCGGCGGTGAGCAGCGCGATCACGCCACGCCGCAATAGCGTATGGTCGTCAACGACCAGCACGCGAATCTGTTTCTGTTCGGTCATGCCGCCAGTCTCCTCGGTTCAGGTAGCGTCAGCACGATGCAGGTGCCGGAGCCGGGCACGGAAGCAATCTCCACGTCCGCGTCGATACGCTCGGCTCTCTCATGCATGATGCGCAAACCCACATGCGTTTCGTCGTGCGCGGCGCCTTCTACCGCAAAGCCGCAGCCGTCGTCACGCACTTCCACGCGCCACTGTGGGGTCTGCTGCACGTCCACCCACACTTCGCGCGCTTGCGCATGCTTGCGGACGTTCGAAAGCGCTTCCTGCACGACGTGCAGAACCTGCACCTGCACGTCGGCGGGCAAGGGTACGCCATGACCTTCTATGGACAGATGCGTGGTGAGACCCGTCTGGTGCTCGAACTTCTGCAAGGTGGTTTGCAGCGCGGCGGCAATGTCTTCGGCGTTAGTGCGGGTACGGAAGTGCATCAGCAATTCGCGAACGTCGGACAGGCTTTCGTGAATGCCGGCCTCCAGTTCGCCGACCGTCTGTTGCGTGCGCGCGGCGTCCGCGTTTTTCAACGCGCTGCGCAACAGACCAGTCTGAATCTTCATGAACGCAAGGCTCTGCGCAATCGAGTCGTGAATTTCGCGGGCAATCAGGCTGCGCTCGGCAGCAACCGCGGCCTCACGTTCCAGGGCTCCGGCGCGCAGCCCTTCGATTGCAACGGCCAGATGGCTCGCCATTGTCTCCAGCAGCGTGCGGTCTTCGCCGGTGAGCACAGTGGGCGCGCGGTAGAACAGGTCCATTTCGCCGATCATGCGGTCCTGAAGCTGCACAGGCACGCTCACAATTTCCGTAAAGCCCGCCTGTCCGCAATCGCGCGGCATGCCTTCGCCTTCTACCCGAATCGGTATGACACGCGTGTCCGCCCGAGCGAGCGGCTGGCCGCAATGACAGTCGCCAGTCGGAATGCACTGTTCCCGGTCGGCCACGTTGCGGGGCAAACCATCGGACGCCAGCAGCAGGTAGCGCAGATTCGCTTCGTCGGACCAGCGGATTGCCGACGCATCGGCTTTCGCGACGCGTCTCACCTGCTTCGCGAAACCGTCGGCCAGTTCTTCGAGCGTCGACGCGTGAGCGGCAAAGGCGCTCGCTTCGTAGAGCGTGGTCAGGCGCGCATGCTGGGCCGCGAGCCGCAAGGTCTTTTCCTCGACCTTGACTTCGAGGTTCTGGTAGAGCTCCTGCAATGTCTCCGCCATGCGGTTGAAGCCCTCCGAGAGCGCGCCGAACTCGTCGCTCGACTCCACCGCGATGCGTGCCGACAGGTCGCCTTCGCGCACGCGAGCGAGCCCCGAGCGCAGCCGCTCGAGCGGATTGAATACGAACAGATACGCCGAATACAGGAGCGTGACCGCGCTCGCGATGGTCAGGCCGACCATCAGCACCTGCAGCAGGTTGAGGATGGTTGTCAGATTGGACAGACGCACTTCGATGGCCGAAACCAGTATGTCGATGTGTTCGACGAAGCGCTGAGCCTGTTGCGCGGCGAGCGTGGGGGCCGGCGCGGGACTCGCGGTCCAGGCCGCGCGGATGGTTTGCCACTCGCGCTGCACGTCCGCAAAGGCCGCGCTCGAGCGCGCATCGCGCGGCACCAGCAGGGGCCGTGCGGGATCGCCGTCGCGCAACAGGGCAACGCTCTGATCGAACTGGCTGAGCTGGGCTTTCGCTGTAAGCGCGTCGCTACGCGTAAGCGTTTGAGCGAGCCGCCAGGTTTGCATGCGCATGCGGCCGGCTTCGTTGACGGCCGCGGCGCCGCCCTCCAACTGCCAGCTTGCCCACAACGTATAGCCGATCGAAGCAAACGCCGCCAACAGCAGCGTGCCGCCGATAATGCCTAGCTTCGCGGCCAGTGTGTGGAATCTGCGCATGGGGGTCTCTGCATCGATCTGGGCAGCGCGCGCGAGGTCGCGTGCGCGAAAACGTCAGTCGATATATTTACCGGCCGCGGGTCCGGCACCCACTGATCCAGATCAATGCGGGGCGTATTGCGCTGCCTAAACGAAGCGTGCCAGCGCACCCAAAGGGTTGTGCGTGACAGCAATCGACGCGATGAAAAGATACAGACCGATAGCGCATCCATAAGCGGCGGCGCGCAGAGCGAGGCTCGGCGAACGCCTCATGGCGAGCGCGCCGGCCGCAATGTACAGCACAAGCAGCAAAAGCTTGACGCCAAGCCATGCGTCGCGTGCCGGGTTCAGGCGCAGCACGAGCCACAGGGTGAGGCCGGCGGCGAGCAGCAGCGTGTCGAGCGACGCACTGACTATGCGCCAGTGCTTATGCATCGGCCAGGCGCGCCCCGTCAGCACACTCGCGCCGCGCACGGCAAACAGCGCGCCGCTCACGCTGACGAGCGATACGTGAGTGACTTTGAGCGCCGGATAGAGATCGATCAACGACATGCCGCTCCTAGAGCCATATCAAGAGCTGCAAGACTACTGTACAAGTGGCGAGGCCGCACCATCCATCTGGACGCCCGTCATATCGGCCCGGCCCGCAAGCACGCTGATGTATTGGCGCAGCGCGGTCGCAAACGCCTGCTGGCGAAGCGCCTGCGCGACCGCTTCGCGGACGGTATCGAACTCGGGCACGATGCCTGGATCGCGCTCCATCACCTCGACCACGTGCAGGCCGAAGCGGCTATGCACGAGATGCGGCAGGACGCCTATGTCCGGTCGGCCGAACAGTTCCTTCGCGAACTCGGGCGCGCATTCGTCTGTGCGCAGCCAACCCAGATCGCCGCCATAGGCGCCGCTTGGACAGTTCGACATGCCTCGCGCGACGCGGGCGAAGCGGTCGCTCACTGTGCCATTTTCACAGCGCAGTTCCAGCAGGCACGACTCGGCACGTTTGCGCAGGGCGCCGATATCGAGGCCGGGCGTGACGGCGAACAGCACGTGACGCGCGCGTACCCGCTCGCCGACGGCGAAGCGGCCTGGCTGAGCGGCGTGGTATCGGCGGCAAGCGTCTTCCGTCGGCTCCGGCAGTTGCAGGGCGCGCTCGAGCAACGTGTCGATGGCCGCCGACGCAGCGACGCTGATCGCGCCGTCGACGGGTGCGGGATCGTGCGCACCGAGCAGACCTGCTTCGATAGCCGACTGACGCAGCAGTTCAATGCACGCGCGCTGCCGCAGCGCTTCGGCGGAGAGCGTTTCGCCTTCTCTGTACAGCGCAGTTCCGTTGACGGTTGCAACGTCGCATAGATTGTCTTGCATGGCCAATACTCCTGCGCGTCAGATTCTGCGACGCGGTTGTTGATGACCGGCCGGCACGTTCAGGCGGCGCGAGCGCACCACCTGATACGGGCGCAACAGATAGCCGACCGATGCAAAGCCGCTCCATACGTGCACGAGCCGCGTGAACGGGAACAGCAGAAACACCGTCATGCCGAGCACGATATGCACCTTGAACGGCCATTCCACGGTGAACAGGCCGCTGGCGTCGGGCCGGAACGTGACGATGCCTTGCGCCCAGTCGGCGAGTGCGAGCATGGTGTGCGCGTCTGCCCGGTCCGCGAACGAGTAGGGCAGCGTGACGAGCCCGAGGCACAGCTGTACCCACAGAATCACGAGGATGGCCAGGTCCGTGCGGCGGCTCGTGACGCGGATGCGCGGATCGAACATGCGCCGGTGAAGCAGCAGCGTCAGACCGGCAAAGCAGATCGCACCGGCTGTACCACCGGAGACGATCGCTAGCAGTTGCTTATGCTGCGCGCTGATAAACGGCGCATAGATGAAATGCGGAGTCAGCAGCCCCACCGTATGCCCGAACAGCAGGAACAGAATGCCCACGTGAAAAAGGTTGCTGCCCCAGCGCAATTGCCCGGCGCGCAGAAGTTGCGACGAATCGCTTTTCCACGTGTACTGGTCGCGATCGAAGCGCGCGAGGCAGCCCATCAGAAACACGGCGAGGCAAATGTACGGATAGACGCCGAAGAAAAACGTGTGCGCGGTAATGTTCATGTGGACGCTCCATGCGCAAATTGACCATGTTGACCAAGCTGGCCGGGTTGTACCGGTAGCGGCTGGCGTGACGTTCTGACGATATGCACCGGCTGTACTGCGCCTGCATTGCGTTGCCCCTCCGACGAACAACCGCCGAATGCGGCAGGTTCGCGCCACGTTTCGTCGAGCGCCGGCTCGGCGGGAACCTCGACCAGTTTCGTCGGTTCGCCAGCAAGTTCGAGCAGCGCCGCGAGCACGCTTGCGTAGGCGCTTTCACGCCTCGTCAATGCGCTAAACAGGTTGCGCAGGATATGCGCGATCTCGCGCAGAAAATCAGCGGCCGCTGCGGGCGGTTGCGTGGACGCATACTCCAGCACGACGGTCAGATGGTCCGGCAGTTCGTGCGACGAGAGGTAAAGACCCGCTTCTTCGTAAGTCCGGATCAGGTCGATCATCGCCGGACCGCGATCGCGCGAATCGCCGTGTACGTGCTCGAACAGATGCAAGGCGGTGCCGCGTCCGCGGTCGAAGAGGTCGACATACGACGCCTCGGCATCAAGCCCCTCGGAGTCGAGGAGCTGATCGAACAGCGCGTCGATTTCAGTGAGTCGTTGCTCGCTCAACGTGCGCTGCGCACGCAGTGCCGCGCGCATGGCGGGCAAATGCGCGCGCAGCGCCGCATCGGGATAGTCGAGCAGATGCGCCAGCACGCGCAGTGTCGTGGCGAGTGAATCAGAAAAAGCGGTATGGGTGGACATCGCTCAAACCTCGACTTTGATGGGAATGGTGCGCTTCTTGTCGCTGCCGAACAGACTCGTATGCGTGGTGCCGTCGGAACAGCCGTTGCCGAAACTGAACCCGCAACCGCCGCGAACGTTGAAAGCGTTTTCCGCGTACTCGCGGTGCGTTGTCGGAATCACGAAGCGGTCTTCGTAATTGGCAATGGCCATGGTGCGGTACATGTCTTCCACCTGCTCGACGCTCAAGCCCACTTGTTGCAGGGCCGCGTGGTTTTCCCAACCGTCGACATGCTTGCCACGCTGCCAGGCGCGCATGGCGAGCATCCGTTCGAGTGCGCGCACAACCGGTTGGGTATCGCCTGCGGTGAGCAGGTTGGCCAGATATCTCACAGGAATGCGCAACTGGTTCACGTCCGGAATCTCGCCGTTTGCGCTGATGTGGCCGGCATTGGCGGCGGCGGTGATAGGCGAAAGCGGCGGCACGTACCAGACCATCGGCAGCGTGCGGTATTCCGGATGTAGCGGCAAAGCGACCTTCCAGTCCATCGCCATCTTGTAGACGGGGCTCGCGCGCGCCGCGTCAAGCCAGTTCTCCGCTATGCCGTCTTTGCGGGCCTGCTCGATTACCTGCGGATCGTGCGGGTCAAGAAAGATGCCGAGCTGCGTTTCGTACAGATCCTTGTCGTGCTCGACGCTCGCCGCCTGTTCGATACGATCCGCGTCATACAGCAGCACGCCCAGATAGCGGATGCGCCCTACACATGTTTCGGAGCATACGGTGGGCTGTCCCGCCTCGATGCGCGGATAGCAGAAGATGCATTTCTCCGCCTTGCCGCTCTTCCAGTTGTAGTAGATCTTCTTGTACGGGCAGCCGCTTACGCACATGCGCCAGCCGCGGCACTTGTCCTGATCGATCAGCACGATGCCGTCTTCTTCGCGCTTGTAGATCGAGCCCGACGGGCACGACGCGACACATGCCGGATTCAGGCAGTGTTCGCACAGGCGCGGCAGGTACATCATGAAGGTATTCTCGAACTGCCCGTAGATGTCCTTCTGGATCTCGTCGAAGTTGCGGTCCTTGCTGCGCTTGCTGAATTCGCCGCCGAGAATTTCTTCCCAGTTCGGTCCCCACACGATCTTTTCCATCCGCTGGCCGGTAATCAGGCTGCGTGGCCGGGCCGTCGGGGCCGCTTTCATTTCCGGCGCGCTTTGCAGGTGGTCGTAGTCGAACGTGAAGGGCTCGTAGTAGTCGTCGATTTGCGGCAGGTTCGGGTTCGCGAAGATGCGCATCAGCAGCTTCCACTTCGCGCCCTGGCGCGGCGCAATCGAGCCGTCGGCGTGGCGCACCCAGCCGCCGTTCCATTTGTCCTGGTTCTCCCATTCCTTGGGGTAACCGATGCCGGGCTTCGTTTCGACATTGTTGAACCAGGCGTATTCCACGCCGGGACGGCTTGTCCAGACGTTCTTGCAGGTCACGCTGCAGGTGTGACAACCGATGCACTTGTCCAGGTTCAGCACCATGCCGATCTGTGCGCGTATTTTCATGATTTGGCTCCTTGAGACCGGCGATGTATCAGGGGTTCTCGCCCTGTGTCTGATAGGCGCGAGCGAACTCGTCGCCGCGTGGGGTGTCCAGCCAGTCGACGTTCCTCATCTTGCGCACCACGACGAACTCGTCGCGATTGGTGCCGATGGTCCCGTAGTAGTTGAACCCGTAGCTCAGTTGCGCATAGCCGCCTATCATGTGCGTGGGCTTGAGCACGATCCGCGTAACCGAGTTGTGAATGCCGCCGCGCACGCCGGTTATCTCCGAACCCGGCGTGTTGATGATTTTTTCCTGCGCGTGGTACATGAGCACCATGCCCGAGTTGACCCGCTGGCTGACCACCGCGCGCGCCGCAATCGCCCCGTTGATGTTGAAAAGCTCGACCCAGTCGTTGTCTTCAATACCGGCACGCTTCGCGTCGTCTTCGCTTAGCCACACCACCGGGCCGCCGCGGTTCAGCGTGAGCATCAACAGGTTGTCGCTATAGGTGCTGTGAATGCCCCATTTCTGATGCGGCGTGACGAAGTTGAGGACGAGTTCCTCCTGACCGTTGGGCTTGATGTTGTGCACGCCGCCCGTCGCCTTCAGATTGACTGGCGGACGGTAGCTCGAAAAGCCCTCGCCGAACGCAATCATCCACGGATGGTCCTGGTAGAACTGCTGGCGCCCGGTGAGCGTGCGCCAAGGAATCAGTTCGTGGACGTTGGTGTAGCCGGCGTTATAGCTGACCGTTTCACTTTCAATGCCGCTCCACGTGGGCGAACTGATGATCTTGCGCGGTTGCGCCTGCACGTCGCGGTAGCGGATCTTTTCGTCCTCGCGATAGAGCGCAAGATGCTTGTGGTCGCGACCCGTGGCTTTGGAAAGCGCTTCCCACGCTTTGACTGCCACGTGGCCGTTGGTTTCGGGCGCGAGCTGCAGGATCACTTCGCACGCGTCGATGTCCGTGACGATGCGCGGCATGCCCTTGGTCGGGCCGTCTTCTTCGGTCAGGCCGTTAAGCTGGCCGAGTTGCGTCACCTCGGTTTCCGTTTTCCACGCGATACCCTTGCCGCCATTGCCGGCGTTGTTCATCAACGGGCCGAGCGCGGTGAAGCGCTTGAAGAGATTCGGGTAGTCGCGCTCCACCACGGCGATCTGCGGCGCCGTCTTGCCGGGAACGAGGTCGCATTCGCCCTTCTTCCACTCCTTCACCTCGAACGGCTGCGCGAGTTCCGCCGGAGAATCGTGCATGAGCGGAGTGAGCACCACATCGCGCTCTACGCCGAGGTGGCCCACGCACACTTCGCTGAACGCTTTGGCGAAGCCCTTGTAGATTTCCCAGTCGGAACGCGCCTGCCATACCGGATCCACCGCTGCCGAAAGCGGATGGATAAACGGATGCATGTCGCTGGTGTTGAGGTCGTTCTTCTCGTACCAACTGGCGGTCGGCAGGACGATGTCCGAATACAGGCAGGTCGTGCTCATGCGGAAATCCAGCGTGACAAGCAGGTCGAGCTTGCCCTGCGGAGCTTCGTCGTGCCATTGCACTTCAACGGGCCGCGCGTCGTCGTTGCCCAGATCTTTGCCCTGCACGCCGTTTTCGGTGCCGAGCAGATGCTTGCAGAAGTACTCGTGACCCTTGCCCGAGGAGCCGAGCAGATTCGAACGCCACACGAACATATTGCGCGGCCAGTTCTGCGGTGCGTCGGGGTCTTCGCAACTCATCTGCAGGCTGCCGTCCGCAAGACCTCGCACGACGTAGTCTTTCGCGTCCATGCCTTGTGCCGCCGCCTGCTTTGCGAGCTCGAGCGGATTGGTCTTCAGCTGAGGCGCGCTAGGCAGCCAGCCCATGCGCTCGGCACGCACGTTGTAGTCGATCATGCTGCCGCCATACACGCGCTTGTCCGCAAGCGGCGAAGCGATTTCCTCCATGTTCAGCTTCTCGTAGCGCCATTGGTCCGTGTGCGCATAGAAGAAGCTCGTGCCGTTCATCTGCCGCGGCGGGCGAATCCAGTCGAGCGCGAAGGCGAGCGCCGTCCAGCCGGTTTGCGGACGCAGCTTTTCCTGGCCCACGTAGTGAGCCCAGCCGCCGCCGCTCTGGCCGATGCAGCCGCACATCATCAACAGATTGATCACGCCGCGATAGTTCATGTCGGCGTGATACCAGTGGTTCATTGCAGCGCCGATAATGACCATGGACTTGCCATGCGTCTTGTCCGCATTGGCGGCAAACTCGCGCGCCACGGTGACAATCTGATCGCGCGGCACGCCGGTAATCGACTCGGCCCACGCGGGCGTGTAGGCGGCATTGTCGTCGTAACTGGCCGCGCCGCTGCCGAGGCCCCGGTCTATGCCGTACTGCGCCGCCTGAAGATCGAACACGGTGGCCACCAGCACTTCGCGCGCGTCGCCTTCCTTGCCGAGGCGCAAGCGCACCGCCGGCGCTTTCACATGATTGATCTCGCCGTTCAGTTCGTTGGCGGGAAACTGCGGCGAGTGAACACCGCCGAAGTAGGGCAAGGCGACATCGACAATTTCATGCGGCTGCGCGCCGTCTTCGAGCACGGAGAGCTTGAGCGTAAGGGCCTCGCCGTGGCGGGCTTCTTTATCTTCCAGGTTCCATTTGCCCGCGTCTTCTTCCGCATTGGCATGCCAGCGAAAACCGATCGATCCGTTCGGCAGCACCGCGCGCCCGTTCGTGTCGAACGCGACGGTCTTCCACTCGGCATTGTTCGACTGACCGAGCTTGCCGTTAAAATCGCTCGCGCGCAGATAACGGTCCGGCACCAGCGTCTGCTGCCCGTCCGGCAACGTGTGCGTCTTGAGCATCACGAGCATGGGCAGGTCGGTGTAGCGTCGCGCGTAACCGTCGAAGTATTCGCTGCGCTTTTTGAAGTAGAACTCGTTGAACGCGACGTGGCCCATTGCCATCGCGAGGGCCGCGTCGGTGCCCTGGCGCGGATGCAACCACAGGTCGGACAGCTTCGCGACTTCGCTATAGTCCGGCGTCACTGCGACGGTTTTGGTGCCCTTGTAGCGGACTTCGGTGAAGAAGTGCGCGTCCGGCGTGCGCGTTTGCGGCACATTGCTGCCCCACGCAATGATGTACGAGGCGTTGTACCAATCGGCCGATTCGGGCACGTCGGTCTGTTCGCCCCAAATTTGCGGACTCGCCGGCGGCAGATCGCAATACCAGTCGTAGAAACTCATGCAGACGCCGCCGAGCAGGCTCAGGTAGCGGCTGCCCGCCGCGTAGCTGACCATGCTCATCGCGGGAATCGGCGAAAAGCCGATCACGCGGTCCGGGCCATGCGTTTTGATCGTGTAGACGTTGGCCGCGGCGACGATGCGGTTCACTTCGTCCCAGCTGCTGCGCACGAAGCCGCCCATGCCGCGCACTTGCTGATAGTCGCGTCTTGCTGCGGGATTTTCCACGATCGAGGCCCACGCCGCGACCGGGTCGCCGTGCGTCTGCAACGCGGCGCGCCAGCGTGCGAGCAGGCGGGCTCGCACCATCGGGTATTTCACGCGGTTCGCGCTGTACAGGTACCACGAGTACGAGGCGCCCCGCGCGCAGCCGCGCGGTTCATGATTGGGCATGTCCCAACGGGTGCGCGGGTAGTCGGTCTGCTGTGTTTCCCACGTTACGATGCCGCCCTTGACGTAGATCTTCCACGAACAGGAGCCGGTGCAGTTCACGCCGTGCGTGCTGCGCACGATCTTGTCGTGAGCCCAGCGATTCCGGTAGGTATCTTCCCACGTGCGGTCTTCGCCGGTGGTTACGCCGTGACCGTCCGCGAATTGCTCCTTTGGGAGCGCGAAGTGGGTCAGTCGGTCGAGAAAATGGCTCATGGAACGGGCTCCGGTTTCAGCAGGGCATGGGTGCGTTGCGGCGGGCGTAGTGCCACCAGGTCACGGCGATGCACACGAGGTAAAAGGCAATGAACACGTACAGCGCGGCATGAGGGCCGCCGGTGAGGGCAATGGAGCTGCCGTAGCTCTTGGGAATGAAGAAGCCGCCGTAGGCCGCCATCGCCGCGGAAAAGCCCAGCGTGGCCGCGGCTTCGGTGTTGCCTTCCCTGGTTGCGCGCTGCACGGCTTCGCGGTCTGACGGGTTGACTTCGCGCAGCTTCGAGTTGAGAAAGATCACGGGGATCATGCGGAACGTCGAGCCGTTGCCGATGCCTGTCGTGAGGAACAGCACGAGAAAGCATGCGAAGAAGCCGCCGAAGCTGCCCGCCGAAGCACCGTTGGGCAGGAACATCAGCACGCCGCCCACGGCACATGCCATGACCACGAAGTTCCACAGCGTGACGCGCGCGCCGCCCAGCTTGTCCGCAAGCCATCCGCCGAACGGCCGCACCGCGGCGCCGACGAGCGGTCCCAGCCAGGCATAAGCGAGCGGATTGACAGCCGGAAACTGGCTCTTGATGAGCAGCGGGAAACCCGCGGCATAGCCGATGAACGAGCCGAAGGTGCCGAGGTAAAGCACGCACATCAGCCAGTTGTGCTTGCGCCGGAAGATCACCGCCTGCTCGGCGAACGATGCCTTGGCTTCCGCAAGATCATTCATGCCGAACCAGGCGGCGAGTGACGCCAACGCAATCCACGGCACCCAGACGAACGCCGCATTCTGCGTCCACACGAGCGTGGTTTGCCCGGCCTTCACGACGCTTTGAGGCTCGCCCGCAAAGATGCCGAAAATGCCTGCTGTCACGACGAGCGGGCTCAGGAACTGCACGACGGAAACGCCGAGGTTGCCGAGTCCCGCATTCACGCCGAGCGCCGACCCCTTGCGCTCCTTCGGAAAGAAGAAGCTGATGTTGGCCATGCTCGAACTGAAATTGCCGCCGCCCAGGCCGCACAGCAGCGCGAGGGCGAGCATCGTCGGATAGGTCGTGGTGTTGTCTTGCACCGCAAAACCGATACCCATGGCGGGAATAAGCAGCGAGGCAGTCGAAATGGCCGTCCAGCGGCGGCCGCCCACGAGCGGCACCATGAACGAATAGAAGATGCGCAGTGTCGCGCCGCTCAGCGCGGGCGCCGCCGCGAGCCAGAACAACTGATTCGTCGAGTAGCGAAAGCCGAGTGCCGGCAGATTCACCGCCACGACGCTCCATACCTGCCAGATTGCGAATGCGAGGAACAACGCGGGGACAGAGATCCACAGGTTGAGCCTGGCAATCGCTTCGCCTTCGCGTTCCCAGAAGGCCTTGTCTTCAGGAGACCAGATCGCGAGCGTGCGACCTGGCCGCGCTGTGATGGGCCGGGAGTTCATTGCAAATCTCCAGTTGAGTGGTCGATCCGTGCGCACGTGCAGGATCGAAGCAGTGCGTTGCGCTGGCGCAGATCGATTGCGAGGCCGGCAATCCACACAGCGACGGAAATGCACAGCATCAGCACCGCGGCGTCCTGCAGCGGCCACGCGTCGAAAATGGGGTTTGGCAAAGCGTTCATCATGTGATGCCTCTTTGAATGACTGAGCATCATTGTCCGCAGGCGCGCTGCGGCTGAATATCCACCGAGTGGGGATCGCCCGCGCGGCATTCGAACTACGCCGTTGCGCACGGCGATAGTCCTGAAGAACTACTGAGCGTTTTGATTGGCCGACGGTTGAGATGGATCAACGTGCGGTACGGTGATAGAGGGTGGCGCGTAGGCTGTGCCGATGGCGCTGCGGTAACGGGCGGGGCCGCGGTCTGGGCCTGCGGTTTCGGCCCGCGTTTTCGCCCCGAGCTTTGGCTTTGAGCCCAAATACGTCTGACGTTTTCGCCCGTCACGGCAACCGCATTCCGCGCTGCCCGATGCGCTCAGGCGGCATCATCGCCGGAACCTCGCCCGGTGCGCCATGTCAATAGAAGATGTCGCGGATTCACCAGGGGATGCCAAATGACTGCCACGCAACCAGGGGCAGTGCCCCTTACCGAACAGGACGCGCGGCGCCAGTTGCGCCGCGCCGTTATCGCCAGCACGATCGGCACCACGATCGAATGGTATGACTTCTTTCTGTACAGCACGGTAACCGGTCTGGTCTTCGCCAAGCTGTACTTTCCACAATCCGATCCGCTCGTCGGCACACTCCAGGCGTTCCTGATCTACGCGGTCGGCTTCATTGCGAGGCCGGTGGGCGCGGCCATTTTCGGGCATTACGGCGACCGCATCGGTCGCAAAGCCACACTCATTGTCACGCTGCTGCTGATGGGGCTCGCCACGTTCGCGGTGGCGTTCGTTCCGACTTATGCATCCATTGGAATCTGGGGCGCGGTGATACTCACGTTGTTGCGCTTCATTCAGGGCGTGGGCGTGGGGGGCGAGTGGGGCGGCTCGGTGCTGATGTCGATGGAATGGGCCCGCACCAACGCGCACCGGGGCTTCGTTGCGTCGTGGCCGCAGTTCGGTGTGCCCGCCGGGCTCTTCCTCGCCAACCTCGCGGTGCTGGCCATGAGCGCCATTTCCGGTGACGCGTTTCTCTCTTGGGGTTGGCGCGTGCCGTTCTTCCTTAGCATCGTGCTGGTGGGAATAGGCCTTTATATTCGACTGAACATTCTTGAGACGCCTATCTTCGCGAAGCTTCTGGCAGAGCGCAAAATCGAAAAGATGCCGATGCTGGAAGTCATCCGCCGTCAGCCGAAAGACATTCTTCTTTCGGCCGTCGCGCGCATGGCGGAACAGGCGCCGTTCTACATTTTCACGGCCTTCGTTTTCACGTATGGCGTGACGACGCTCGGCGTTTCCCGCGACCTGCTGCTGACGGCCGTGCTCGCCGCTTCGGTGCTGGAATTCGGCACGATACCGCTGTTCGGCCACGTGTCCGATCTGATCGGGCGACGCCGCATGTACATCATAGGCGCGGCGGCGGCGGGCCTCTTTGGCTTCCTTTACTTTGCGATGGTCGACACGCGCAATCCCACGTGGATTTTCGTCGCTATCGTGCTCTCGCTGGTGCCGCACTCAATGATGTACGGCCCGCAAGCCGCGTTGATTGCCGAGTCGTTCACAGGACGGCTGCGCTACAGCGGCGCATCACTTGGCTATCAGCTTGCGTCGGTGATCGCAGGCGGCCCTGCTCCGCTGATCGCGACGGCGCTATTCGCTTACTATCACTCAGGCTACGCCATTGCGTTCTATGTATTCCTTTGCGGGGTGCTGAGCGTAATTGCCGCTTCGCGTCTGGGCGACTACACGAACAAGGACATCTCTCAGGAATACGACGAGCCGCAGTCGATGAGCGGCGGCGAGCATGGTCATCGGCATGCCTGAGCGTGGCGGGCAATTCGCTCTTGCGGCATGGAGTGTGGAGATTCACGAGGCAAGTGCTGACAGGCGCGAGCAACAAGAAGCAACCGCAAGCAAGCGCTCACAACCGCTCACAACCGCCGAAAGCCGGACCGTACGCAACCCGCGTTGCCACGGCCCGGCTAATTTTTGCAGTGCGCAGTCTTTTCAACGCTCCGCGCGTGGGACCGGATCAAGCCGCCCGGTAGCGCGGCGCGGGCGTATTCGTCGACAGAAGCGTGGACATCGCGCGGCGCGCGGCGTCGTAATCGTTCCACTTCTCGACCGCATGCAGCGACGGAATCGTGATCAGTTCCCGGCGCTCGAAGCCAACCAGCGCGGCGTCCACCATGTCGTCGGCGGACATCACGATCGACTTGTCGAGATTTTCCAGCGGTAGACCGCCGGTTTGCCAGAACTCGGTGGCGGTCGCGCCCGGCAGAACGGCCTGCACCTGAATGCCCTTGTCGGCCAGTTCATGATGCAGCGACTGGCTGAAGGCCAGCACGAACGCCTTGCTGCCGCCGTACACGCCGTTGAGGATTTCCGGCGCAATCGCGACGATAGACCCAATGTTGATCAACGCCCCCTTGCCGCGCGCGACAAAGCCCGGCACGGCCGCATAAGTGAGCCGCGTCAACGCGCTCACGTTGAGGTCGATCATGCGCTGCATCGCGTCGACGTCGCTGCCCAGAAGCGGCGTATGCGTGCCCACGCCGGCATTATTGACGAGCAGCGTGATACTCGCGTCCTGCTTGAGCTTTGCTTCCACGGCGGCAAGCCCGGCTTTGTCGTTCAGATCCGCGTCCAGTATTTCGACGCTGCGACGCGTTGCGCTCGTGATGCGGCTCGACAGCGCCGCAAGGCGCTCGCGATTGCGGGCGACCAGAATCAGGTCGTAGCCTTGCTTCGCAAGACGGTCCGCATAGATCGCGCCGATGCCCGACGACGCGCCCGTGATCAGCGCGGTGCCCTTGTGTTCTTCAGTCATGGTGTCACTCCTTGCAATACGTTGTGATGGCGTGACATCATTCTGCTCAGTTTTGACGATGTCTCAAATGACATATATCATCATGTTTTCAGACATAGGGGAAAAACGGCATGCATCGCATTGGATATCTGCTGAGCGACGGCTTTCAGGTGATGGCCATTTCCACCCAGTCTGTTTTCGAATATGCGAACCTGGTACTGGGCGAGCCGTTTTACCACGTAGAGAATTTTTCGATGGCGGGCGGTGAGGTGCGTTCGTCGCTCGGCATGAGCATCGGCACGCGGGCGGTAAGCGCGCGTCGCCAGATCGACACGTGGATCGTGGCGGGCGTGAACGATCCGTTGGCGTCGCCCCCGTCAGAAGACGTGCTCGCGTTTCTGCGCAGAACGGGGCCGCGTGCGCGGCGTATCGGTGGCATCTGCACAGGCGGCTTCGTGGTTGCCGGCGCTGGTTTGCTGTCCCAGCGCCGTGCCACCACGCATTGGGCCTATGCGCGCGAAATGCAGAAGCTTTTTGCGGACGTGCGTGTGGAAGACGACCGCATCTACATTGTCGACGGTCCGGTGTGGACGTCAGCCGGCATGACCGCCGGGCTCGACATGGCGCTCGCGATGGTCGAAAAAGATCACGGCGCGGAGGTGGCGCGGTCGGTCGCGCACAAGCTCGTGATGCACCAACGGCGCTCGGGCGGACAGTCGCAGCATTCGGAAATGCTCAAGCTCACGCCGAAGTCGGACCGCATTCAGCGCGCGCTGAACTACGCACGCGAGAACCTGAGCCGGCCGCTTACCGTAGATGAACTTGCCGAGAAGGTGAACCTCAGCCCGCGGCAATTCAGCCGCGTTTTTACGCTGGAAACAGGGCAATCGCCGGCGCGTGCGGTCGAGAGTTTGCGCCTCGAAGCCGCACGCCTGATGGTCGAGCAGAGCCGGCATTCGCTCGACGTCATCGCGAAAGAAACCGGCTTTCGCGACCGGCGGCATCTACGGGAGGCGTTCGTGCGCGGGTTCGGACTCCCCCCGCAGGCAGTGCGCCGTGAGGCGCGCGAGGCGGGTTGACGATACCTGCGCGAGGCAGGCGGGTGTGCGATGTGAGCCGCTTGACGCTTATCTTTATCTGACTTCGCCGGTCGCGCGTTGCGGGCGGCGCACGGCGCGCACCTTGGCGCTATTGCCGCCGCCGCAAAAGAATTGCTCGCCGCCGTCCGATTCGAGGCCCGACACGCCCACGCCCGCCGGCATCTCAACGCTTTCCAGCACTTCGCCAGTGCGCGGATCGACGTGCCGCAGCTCGCTCGCGTCGTCTTCCCAGGTACCGTGCCAGAGTTCTCCGTCGACCCACGTCACGCCCGTCACGAAGCGATTGGACTGGATGGTGGAGAGCACTGCGCCGGTCTCGGGATCGACCTGGTGAATCTTGCGCTCGCGGTACTCGCCGACCCACAGCGAACCCTCGGCCCACGCAAGTCCTGAAGCGCCAGTACCGCCGGGCGCGGGGATGGTCGACAGCACGCGGCCGCTGGCGGGGTCGATCTTGCGGATGCGGCCCTCGGCGATCTGATACAGACGCTGGCCGTCGAAGGCCGTGCCCGCGTCGGCGGCCATCTCGATGCTGCGCAGCGTTTGACCGCTGGCGGGATCGAATGCGTTGAGTGTCTTGCCGGCCGCAATCCAGACGTGCTGGCCGTCATATGTGACGCCGCCCACTTGCTCGACGTCGGGGAAGGGGCCGTATTCACGGATGATGGTGGCGTTCGTTCGGTTCATGGGGTCATCCTAATTGAGCGCGACCGGCGTGGGGAGTAACAACGTTGTCGCGAATCCGGAGGCGGGCGGAGCCATCCAGCGGCGCGCGCGTCCTTGACCGAAAGACTGCGCCTTGCCTGCGGCCGCCAGCGAATCCAGCATGCGCTGCACGGTGCGCTGGCTGGCGCCGAGTGCGAGCGCAAGTGCCGAGCTTGACCACGACTCGCCATCGGCAAGCAGCGCGAGCATGGCCGCATGAGCTTCGTCGACAGGTCGCGCGAGCAGCACCACCGCATGTCCGCGACGCGGTGCCAACGCGAAGCCGTGGCGCGTCGCGTTGATATCGGCCAACCCGGCAAGCAGCGTGCGCAACCGGCCCATTTCGACGCGCAGGCGCGCGCGATGCGAGTCGTCGGCGTGGCGTGTTTTGAAGGCACGCGCGATTAGCGCGTCGCGCGGCACGTCGGCGGGCCACGCTTCGGCAAGCTGGTACGCGAGGTTGAACAATATTGGACGCCGCGTCAGCGAGACTACCGTCGCGGCGCTCTGCACGACGTGGCGGCATGCGTCGACCACGAGCGCGTCCGACGCGAGCACGCCTTCAACTTCGTCAAGCAGCAACAGGCGCTTGTCTGCACCTGCTATCAGACGCGCGGCCGGCAGTTGCAACACATGCGAAGCGTTTTCCACTTCGGCAATCAGCGCGGGAATGCGTGCTTCGTGCGCGGCATGCCGCGCACGGGCAAACGCGAGGCGGGCCGCGGCGGTCTGCAAACGACGCAGCGCGACGCCTGCCACGACGAGTTCATGCGCGGCTCTTAACGCGGGCGGCAACGGCGCGGGATCGAGTGTGTCGAGCATGCGCTCGGCTGCATCGATCTGGCCGATCAGCACAAGCCGCCGCACTTCCAGATAACCGGCGTGCGCTGCGTTGATGCGGTCGCCGTGGGCTGCCAAGGTCGCACGCGCGTCGGCGAGCGCCTTGGCGCGCCACGCAAGATCGCGCGATGCCAGCGCTATCTCCGCCTCCGCAATCACGCAGCGCGCGCGGGCTACCGCCTGCTTCGCGCCAAACGCGCGCGCCGCGCTTCGCACGAGCGTCTTCGCCCGCACCAGATCACCGAGCTGCGCCATCGCGATGCCGCGCAGTGCAAGCGCGTGCGCGTCGTCGCGCAACGCAACGCGCTTCAATGCGCCAAGTGGATCACCCGCCGCGAGCGCCTGCGCCGCAGCCTGAATGAGCGGGTCGGTCTTCATGGAAATCGCGCCACACTTGTCACTCCCACCGTCGGAAAGCCCGGTACTAATCTAGCACGACCGCAAACCAGTACGTCGCGTCGAAACGATCGAGCGACGAAGCAAAACCGAACGGAGAGAGCCATGACCACGACCCATACCACCGGCACCCGCGAGCAATGGCTGGCGGCGCGCCTCGACCTTCTCAAGGCAGAAAAAGAGTTGACGCGCCGCAGCGACGAACTGGCGCGGCGGCGTCAGGAATTGCCGTGGGTTCGCATCGACAAGACATACCGGTTCGAGACCGAAGAGGGCAGTGCGTCGCTCGCCGATCTGTTTGCGGGACGCTCGCAGCTTCTCGTCTATCACTTCATGTTCGGGCCGGACTACAAGGCGGGTTGCCCGTCGTGCTCGTCGATTGCGGACGGGTTCGACGGGTTCGCGGTGCATCTCGCGAACCATGACGTCAGGCTGATGGCGATCTCGCGAGCGCCGCTTGCGAAGCTGCAGGAATACAAGCGGCGCATGGGGTGGACGTTCCCGTGGGCTTCCTCGGCGGGCAGCGACTTCAACTTCGACTTCAACATCGCGTTTACCGAGCAGCAGCAGCGTGAGGGCAGCGTCGAATACAACTATCAGCGTGGGCGTCACGCGATGGACGCAGTGCCGGCGCCCGAGCCTGTGGCACAGTTCGCCGCGACCTGCGGGACGGACCCGTCCACCTACGCGCGCGATCGGCCAGGACTCAGCGCGTTCGTGCTCGAGGACGGCGACGTGTACCACACGTACTCCACCTACGCGCGCGGACTGGACGGCCTGTGGGGCATGTACCAGTGGCTCGACCGCGCGCCGAAGGGGCGCAACGAGACCGGCATCTGGTGGCGCCGTCACGACGAATACGAAAAGCGCTGAGGCGCGTGATGGACCTCGTTCGCGTTAGCGAGTGCGGCGAGCTCGCGCAGGCAAGGACCGGCGCGAGCGTGGATGCGCGCCGTGCGGTCTTTTACGGCGCCTGCGGTTTGGCGTTCGCGATCAGCATGGGGCTCACGGTCGCGGCATGCCTCTCCATGTCGGCGATGGGCGAGATGCCCATGCCCGGCGGCCACACCATGTCGATGATGTGGTTGCCCGTATGCGGGCAGACATGGCCTGCCGTTGCGGCATCGTTCGTCGGCATGTGGATTGCGATGATGGTTGCGATGATGCTGCCGGCGGCTGCGCCTGCCTTGTGGCGCTATGGCGAAGCGCTTCGCAAGGCAGGGCATAAGCGCGTGGCAATGCAAACATGGTTGGCCGCCCTCGCGTATTTCGCCGTCTGGGCTGCGTTGGGCCTGGCCGTGTTCGCGCTCGGCGCGGCCCTCGCAATGTTAGAGATGCGGATACCCGCGGTTTCAAGGGCTATTCCCGTTGTTGGCGGCGCCGTCGTGCTGCTGGCGGGCGCGTTGCAAATGTCCAGCTTGAAGGCGCATTATCTGCACTGCTGCCGGCGCGAGCCGGATTGCGGCCGCGCAGTATTGCGCTCGCGTGCCGCTGCTGCATTACGATACGGTTCGCGCCTCGGCCTGCACTGCTGCTTTTGCTGCGCGGGCCTGACCGCGGTGCTCGTCGTAGCGGGCGTGATGAACCCGCTTGCCATGGCTGCGGTGACGGCTGCCATTACGCTGGAACGGCTCACGCGAGACGGGCGATTCGTCGCGCGAAGTATTGGGCTTGTAGTCGTCGGCATCGGCTTGCTGATGATCGTGCGAGCTGCCGGACTCATATGAATACCTGTTCACAACGCTAAATAAAACAGAATCTGACTAATGACCCGATACGTTGCTCTCCTGCGCGCGGTGAACGTTGGCGGCACCGGCAAGCTGCCTATGGCCGAGTTGCGCAGCATGTGCGAGTCGCTCGGCTTCACTGAGGTTCGAACCTACATTGCGAGCGGCAATGTGGTGTTCGACAGCAAGTTGGCCGAAGCTTCGGTGAAATCCCGGCTCGAGCGTTGCCTCGAGCAGTATGCGGGCAAGGCGGTGGGCGTGGCAGTGCGCACCGGCGCGGAACTCGCGCAGGTGCTGGCTGCGAATCCGTTCAAGTCGGCGGCCTCCAACCGGACCGTGGCGATTTTTCTCGACGCGCCTCCACCTGCTGATGCCCTCGCCCACGCAAGCGGCCAGCGCAATGAAGAAATGGCGCTCGGTACGCGCGAAATATATGTGCTCTACAACGACGGCATGGCGGACACGAAACTCAAGATTCCGGCCGCGAAAACGGGAACCGCGCGCAACATGAACACGGTCGCGAAACTCGTCGAGATGGCGAACGGATAGCGCGGAAAGCAAGGGCGCGTCGGAAACGGCATCTGCATTGCCATTGCCATTGTGATTGCCCTTGCCATCGTTGTCGGCACACATAAAAAAGGCGGCACACAGTGCCGCCCATTCACACGCATGCCCACTGCCGCGTGAGGCGCTTAGCGCACCTTACCCGCCTTCCACGCCGACAACAACTGCTCGTACTTGACCGTCTCGCCCTTCGGCTTTTCGTTGGCGAGCTTCTTCCACGGTGCGTGCTGGTCGGACAACCACTTCGACGGATCGCTCTGCGGATTCAACTCGGGCGCGCAGACCTTCATGCCGGCCCGTTGCAAACGGGACAACACCTGGTCCATTTCCTTCGCGAGGTTATCCATTGCGGCCTGCGGGGTTTTTTCACCGGCGACCGCCGTGCCGACGTTTTTCCACCAGAGCTGCGCCATCTTCGGATAGTCGGGCACGTTGTTGCCGGTCGGCGTCCAGGCGACGCGCGCCGGGCTGCGGTAGAACTCGATCAGACCGCCATACTTGTCCGCGTTCTTCGTGAAGTAGTCGCTATGAATGTCGGAATCGCGAATGAACGTAAGACCGACAATCGACTTTTTCAGCGACACGCTCTTCGACGTCACGAACTGCGCATACAGCCATGCGGCGGCGCGCTGATTGGCCGGCGTCGACTTGAAGAAGGTCCACGAGCCGACGTCCTGATAGCCGTTCTGCATGCCGTCCTTCCAGTACGCACCGTGCGGCGAGGGCGCCATGCGCCACTTCGGTGTGCCGTCCGGATTCGTTACGTTGCCGGGCTTGAGCATCGACGCCGTGAACGCGGTATACCAGAACACCTGCTGCGCGATCCTGCCTTGCGCCGGTACCGGGCCCGCTTCGCTGAAGGTCATGCCGGAGGCTTCGGGCGGCGCGTATTTCTTGAGCCAGTCGATGTATTTGGTGGTCGCGTACACGGCTGCGGGGCTATTGGTGCCGCCGCCGCGCGACACGGACGCGCCGACCGGATGGCAACCGTCCGGCGTCACGCGTATGCCCCATTCGTCCACCGGCAAGCCGTTCGGAATGCCCTTGTCGGCTTCGCCTGCCATGGAAAGCCACGCGTCCGTAAAGCGCCAGCCAAGCGACGGGTCTTTCTTGCCGTAGTCCATATGGCCGTACACCTTTTCGCCGTCGATGGTCTTTACGTCATTGGTAAAGAACTCGGCAATGTCTTCATACGCGGACCAGTTCACCGGCACGCCCAGCTCGTAGCCATACTTTGCCTTGAACTTGTCCTGCAAGTCCTTGCGGGCGAACCAGTCGGCGCGGAACCAGTACAGGTTGGCAAACTGCTGGTCGGGAAGCTGGTAGAGTTTTTTGTCCGGCGCGGTCGTAAAGCTCGTGCCGATAAAGTCCTTCAGATCGAGGCCGGGGTTCGTGTATTCCTTGCCTTCGCCCGCCATGTAATCCGACAGCGGGATGATGACGCCATAGCGATAATGCGTGCCGATCAGATCCGAGTCGGAAATCCAGCCGTCGTAAATGCTTTGGCCCGATTGCATTGAAGTCTGCAACTTCTCGACAACGTCGCCCTCCTGAATGATGTCGTGCTTCACCTGAATGCCGGTGATTTCAGTGAACGCCTTGGCGAGCGTTTTCGATTCGTAGGTGTGCGTGTCGATGGTTTCCGACACCACGTGAATTTCCTTGACGCCTTTTGACTTGAGTTTGTTCGCCGTGTCGATGAACCATTTCATTTCGTCCATCTGCTGCTGCTTTGAAAGCGTGCTCGGCTGAAACTCGCTGTCGACCCATTTCTGCGCTTCAGGCACGCCCGCCATTGCCTGGTTCCCAAAGGCACCCGACACGATGCTTGCCACTGCGAGCGCGACGATCCGTCTCCTCTGTTGCATGGTCTTCTCCTGTGTCCTTCGTGCCCCTTCGATCTTTCCGGCGCCCGCCTGGGGCATCAGCGGAACCGGCAGTTGCGAGTGCTCATTGCGTGAGTGTGTTTTAGCCTTTCCACATGATTGCGAGCAGAACCACTAGCGAGGCCACGAAGCCAGGCCACGAATTCGAGCCTTCGGCACTAATGCCGATCCACGCGAGATTCACGTACGCGGCGGCGAGCAGGCCGATGAAGAGGCGATCGCCGCGCGTCGTCGCAATGGGCAAAAAGCCCTTGCGTTCGTGCGTCGGCGAGCGCAGTTCCCATGCCGTCATGCCCGCCAGCATCACGACGATGCAAACGAAGAAGATCGCCACCTCGGGCGTCCAGTACATCCACGTGAACATCAGACTCTCCCCATCGCGAAGCCCTTCGCGATGTAGTTGCGCACGAAGTAGATCACCAGCGCGCCGGGAACAATGGTGAGCACGCCCGCCGCCGACAGCACGCCCCAGTCCATACCCGCGGCCGACACCGTGCGGGTCATGACCGCCGCAATCGGCTTGGCGTTCACGGAGGTGAGCGTGCGGGCGAGCAGCAGCTCGACCCAGCTGAACATGAAGCAGAAGAACGCCGTTACGCCGACGCCCGACTTGATGAGCGGCAGAAAGATCTTCACGAAGAACGCCGGGAACGTATAGCCGTCGATATACGCCGTTTCGTCGATTTCGCGCGACACGCCCGACATGAAGCCTTCGAGAATCCAGACTGCGAGCGGCACGTTGAACAGCATGTGTGCAAGCGCAACCGCGATATACGTGTCGGTCAGACCCACGCTCGAATAGAGCTGGAAAAAAGGCAGCAGGAACACGGCCGGCGGCGTCATCCGGTTCGTGAGCAGCCAGAAGAACATGTGCTTGTCGCCGAGAAAGCGGTAGCGCGAAAACGCATACGCGGCAGGCAGCGCGACCAGCACCGACATCACCGTGTTCATCAGCACGTAGATGATCGAGTTGATATAACCCCAGTACCAGGACGGGTCCGTGAATATGATCCTGTAGTTCTCGAATGTCACGTGCTGCGGCAGCGTGGCGAACGTCGACATGGTCTCTTCGTTCGTGCGCAGCGAGATAGACAGCATCCAGTAAAGCGGAATCAGCGCGAACGCCATGTAGACCACGAGAACCAGCGTGCGCATCCAGCGGCGCTTATCCTGCATGTTCTTCTCCTTGCGCCGCGGGGCCGCCTTTGCCGACGCGGCTCATCCAGTTATAGAGAATGAAGCACAGCAGCAAAATGATGAGGAAGTAGATCAGCGAGAAAGCCGCAGCCGGGCCCAGGTCGAATTGGCCGACCGCTTTTTGCGTCAGGTACTGGCTCAGGAAGGTTGTCGAGTCGCCGGGACCGCCGCCTGTCAGCACGAACGGCTCGGTGTAGATCATGAAGCTGTCCATGAATCTCAGCAGCACGGCGATCATCAGCACGCCGCGCATTTTCGGCAATTCGATGTAGCGGAACACGGCGAAGCGGCTCGCGCCGTCGATTTCGGCAGCCTGATAGAACGCGTCGGGAATCGCGCGCAAGCCGGCGTAGCACAGCAGCGCGACGAGCGGCGTCCAGTGCCAGATGTCCATCACGAGCACGGTGACCCATGCGGCCGTAGGGCTTGCGGTGTAGTTGTAGTCGAAGCCGAGGCTGTTGAGCCAGTAACCGAGCAGGCCGATATCGGGGCGTCCAAAAATCTGCCAGATGGTGCCGACCACGTTCCATGGAATCAGCAAGGGCATCGCAAGCACCACGAGCGCCGCCGACGCGCGCCAGCCCGAAGCCGGCATGGAAAGCGCGAGACCCACGCCCAACGGAATCTCGAACAGCAGCACGCACGCAGAAAAGATGACCTGCCTGCCGAGCGCGTCGCGCAGGTCCGGATCGGTCATGATGTTGCGAAACCATTCGGTGCCGACAAACACATGCTGTGTCGGACTGATGATGTCCTGCACCGAATAGTTGACGACGGTCATCAGCGGCAGGATCGCGGAAAACGCCACGCAGATGAACACCGGCACGACAAGGAGCCACGCTTTCTGATTGACGGGCTTGTTCATCGCGCGACCCCTTCGGAGATGCGTGTGCCGATTCTTTCGTCGTTGCAGAAGAACACCGTTTCGGGCGCGGCCACGCGCAGCCAGGCGGGGCCGTCGACTACGCGCAGATGCGGTTCCAGCTTCGCGTTAAAGACGTGGCCGTCGCATTGCGCGGTGACGAGCTGATAGTTGCCAAGCTGCTGCGCGCGCAGCACCTGAACCTGCACGGCGCCCGCTTCGCGTTCGGTCGCAAGCCGCACGAACTCGGGACGAATGCCCAAGGTCAGCGCGCCGTTTGCGTGTGCATGTGCGTCCTTGAGCGTCGTGAGCGTGGCGGTGTCGAGCGCGAGGCGTTGCGAGCCGATTCGCGCGCCTTCGGCATCCAGTTCGAGCGGACAGAGGTTCATGCCCGGGCTGCCGATGAAGTAGCCGACAAACGCATGATCCGGCCGCAGAAACAGCGCGTCGGCACCGCCCTTCTGAACGATGCGGCCGTTGGTCATGACCACGACTTCATCGGCGAAGGTAAGGGCCTCGACCTGGTCGTGCGTGACGTAGATGAGCGTGAGCTTGAGTTGCTGATGGATCTTCTTCAACTGCCGGCGCAGCATCCATTTCATGGCCGGGTCGATCACGGTGAGCGGTTCGTCGAACAGAATTGCCGCAACGTCCTGGCGCGCGAGGCCCCGACCCAGCGATATCTTCTGCTTCGCGTCCGCTGCCAGATTGCTGGCCTTGTGGGGGAGCTCGCGTGTCATGTCGAGAATCTCAGCCACTTCGTGCACGCGCTTTTTCACTTCCGTTGCCGGCATCTTGCGGTTGCGCAGCGGAAAAGCGAGGTTGTCGAACACGCTCATCGTGTCGTAGATCACCGGGAACTGGAACACTTGGGCGATGTTGCGCTCGCGTGCACTGAGCGCAGTCACGTCGCGCCCGTCGAACAGCACCTTGCCCTCTGACGGTTTGACGAGACCCGAGACGATATTCAGCAGTGTGGTCTTGCCGCACCCCGACGGCCCGAGCAGCGCATAAGCGCCGCCGTCTTCCCACACCATGCTCATGGGTTGCAGCGCGTAATCGTCCAGCGTCGCGGGATTCGGCCGGTACGCGTGGGCGAGATCGTGGAATTCAATGCGCGCCATAAGCGGCCTCCGGGCTGGACACCAGCTTTGTATCCGCGCCGAACACAAAGAGTTCGTCCGGGTCGATGAAAACGTCGAGACGAGTGCCGAGTTCGATCTGATGCACGCCCTGCAATTGCGCAACCAGGTCAATGCTGCCCGTCAGCGTGCGCAGGTGCAGATAGGTCTCCGAGCCGCTCAGTTCTGCGAGTTCGAGCCGGCATGGAATGGCCAGCGCGTTGGCGGACTTCGCCTGAAGACGCAGATGTCCCGGCCGGATGCCGATGCGGCACTTGCCGTTTGCCGTGGTGCTCGTGCGGACAGGAACCTCGATGCCGACAGGCAGACGCGCACTGCCGTTTCCGCTTAGCTCGCTCGTCAGCATGTTCATGGGCGGGTCGTTGAAGACGGCCGCGGCGTCCACGTTGACGGGCGCGTTGTAGACGTCGAGCGTGGGACCGAATTGCAGCACGCGGCCTTTATCCACGACCGCGGTATGGCCGCCGAGCAGCAGCGCTTCGAGTGGCTCGGTGGTTGCGTACACCACGGTCGTCTTGCCGTCGGCAAAAAGCGTTGTCAGCTCCATGCGCAGTTCCTCGCGCAGTTTGTAGTCGAGGTTCACGAGCGGTTCGTCGAGCAGCACGAGTGAAGTGCGCTTGACGAGCGCCCGCGCGAGCGCGCAGCGCTGCTGTTGTCCGCCCGAGAGCTCGTTTGGCCGCCGCTCCAGCAGATGCTCGATATGCAGTTTGGCCGCGACTTCCAGCACGCGCCGGCGAATTTCCGCGGAGTCGGTCTTCTGCAACCTGAGCGGCGAGGCGATGTTCTCGAACACCGTCATCGCCGGGTAATTGATGAACTGCTGGTAGACCATGGCCAGGTTGCGCTGGCGTACGCTGACGCCTGTCACGTCCTGACCGTGGACCAGCACGCGGCCCGAATTCGGGCGGTCCAGCCCGGCCATGACACGCATGAGCGTAGTTTTGCCCGCCTGGGTGGGGCCGAGCAGCACATTGATGGCGCCTGGGACAAGACGCAAATTCACGCCGTACAGATACGGTTGCCCGCCAGAAACGACACTGACTTGCTCCAGTTCCAGGACCAAATTGCTCTCCTTCAGGCGCGCGAGACACCGGCCGCAAAGCGGGCTTTACGGCGATATCGATTGGTTGCACTTGGATTACACGCAGCAGACAGAATTTCCCTTTTGTTGGTTTGCGTTTAAATCGGGGTTAACCTTACGAAAGGGGGAAATAGAGAACCTCGTCGACACGGGTTTCCGTAAGGGTTGCGTTTCGCCCTTTTGCTGCGGCGCCCGCGCCCAACAATTGGGAAGTCGATAGCCGCCACCGTATGGCCGAATTAACCTTTTGAACGGTGTTTACGTAATAATCGGACGCACGCTGCCAGCTCCGATCCCTTCACCAACAAAAATGCGTAGGTCATGGCTTTTAGTGAACCAAGGTCTCCATTTTTCAGGTGGATCGTCTCGTCCGCTCAAAACCTGAGCGCCGAGAACCGGCAGATACTTCTCGCCAATCTTTTCACGCGCACGGCATCCATTGTTTTTGCGTCGGTATGCGAAATCAGTGTTTGCGTGACCGCTTACTACCTGCACCCGAGCCTGCTGTACGCCACGTGGACGGGCGCGGTGGTCGCGCTGCTGATCGTGCGTCTGGCACTGATCTGGGCATGCCGCCGCCGTAGTGCGCGCAACCTGCCGACCCCTACCTCGGCATTCCTGCTGGCAAGCATTCTGTGGAGCGCGCTGTTTGGCTTTGGCGCGCTGCTGTGCAATATCAGCGCGGACCCCACGCTCTTTCTGCTGGGCAATGTGTGCGCGGTCGGCGTTGTCGGCGGACTCGCGGGACGTAATGCAGCCACGCCGCGGCTCGTGTTGCTGCAGATTTTCTTTATTCTCGGTTTGCTCGGCGTAGGCGCGGCGCTCTCGCCAGGTTCGGGGAAGCTGGTGCTGCTCTTTCAGGCGCCGTTTTGCGCGGCCGGTTTCCTGACCGTGGCACTGCGCAGCAATCGCGACACCGTGGCCCTGCTGCTCGCACGCGAGACCAGCCAGCGCCTCGCGCATCACGACAGCCTTACCGGATTGCCCAATCGTGCCCGCATCAACGAATTGCTGCTTGAGCGCACAGCGCTCAACGCTTCGCAGCGCGACAAATTGTTCGCTGTTCTACTGATCGACCTGGACGGCTTCAAGGCCATTAACGATAGTCTGGGGCATGCCGCCGGGGACCAGATTCTGCAGGAAGCCGCGCTTCGCCTGCGTGAAGCGATACCCGCTACCGATATTGTCGGGCGCCTTGCCGGCGATGAATTCGTGGTGATTTCAGAAGCGCCCGACCCATCGCGCGACGTGCGGCTGCTCGCGGACAGCATTGTGAAGACACTGGCGCGGCCTTTCGCACTGAGCGAGGCGCTCGTGCATATCGGCGCGAGCGTAGGCGTGGCGCTGTATCCGGAGCACGCTTCGACCGGGCCGCAGTTGCTGATCTGCGCCGACCGCGCGCTGTACGCCGTCAAGCGCAGCGGCAAGAGCGCTTACGCGATTTTCGACGCCGAACAGCATGTCTCCGACGAAAGCCTGAGCCTGTTGCGCAGCGACCTCGAAGGTGCGTTGCGCACGTTCGGCGGCTTGCGCATGGAGTATCAGCCGATCGTGGATCTCGCAAGCGGAGTCGTGACGGGCCGCGAGGCGCTGATTCGCTGGACACATCCGACGCGCGGCGAACTTTCGCCGTCCGCGTTCATTCCCACGGCGGAGCGCACCGGCCTGATACTCGCGCTCGGCGAGTGGGCGTTGCTGCAGTCATGCAAGGAAGCGGCGATGTGGCGCGACAAGGTGCCGGTTGCGGTCAACGTGTCGCCGGTGCAGTTGCGCGAGGAAACGTTCGCCTCGATCGTGGCGAGCGTGCTTCGCAAAACACGCTTGCCGCCGGAGCGTCTGAACATAGAAGTGACCGAGACCGTGCTGCTGAATGACGACGTGGTGACGCGGCGCAATATCTCGCGGTTGCGTGCACTTGGCATTGGTATCGCGCTGGACGATTTCGGCACCGGCTTCTCGACTATGTCCACGCTCGTGCGCTTTACGTTCGACGAGCTGAAAATTGACAGTTCGTTCGTCAAGGAGTCCGTGCATCGTCGCGAATCTGCGGCGGTGGTGCGCGGAATCGTTGCATTGGCGCGTGAGATCGGCATGCCGACCACCGCGGAAGGCATCGAAACGCAGGAACAACTCGATTTCGTGCGCCGCTCCGGCTGCACGCACGCCCAAGGCTTCCTGCTTGGCAGGCCGGTGCAGGGCAGCGAAATCGCGCGCATCGAAGAGAAGCTGCCCGCACAGTCCGTGGACGAGGCGTAAACGGCCGGCGCTTTCGCCTCGATGCAGCACTCACATCGACCGGGAGGAACACGTGGATTCGACCTTGAAATTCCAGCTTCGGCTCACTGTCGCGCCGGAACTGGCAGAAGCGCTGCGCGCCGACGCTTCCGGCGCGGCGCACAAGGAGCTTGAACGGATATTGCATCGGCACGACGCCAGCGTGAAGTGCCAGTACGACGCGTTCGCGGACTACGTGAGCGAGGCTGAGCGCGACGGCATCGAGCAGTATCCGCTTTACCAGTGGACGCGCGACACAATCGAAAATCCACAAAAGAAGGCAAAGTATTTGCGCTCGTTTACGGTCTACGTGAAGGGCGAGCAGATCTACGAAAAGCAGGTGGCTGATGCGATGGAGACCGAACTATCGGAGCTCGTGAGCGAACACGGCATTCAAGCCGTCTCGAAGTTCGATACGAATCCCGCCAACAACCCGCAGCCACCGCAGCGTTAATCGCGAGGTCGTTAGTGCCCGGCGTCCGGCGCCTCGCGTTTGGGCTTTTCATTCAACTGTCACCGTTTCGCGACTAGGATCGCTGGTCAAAAGCCGCCAGTTCTTCCTACCCACAAACACTGACATGTCGAATACAAAAAACGCTAAGGCCTCGCCAGCCGATCAGGGCGCTTCCATCGTTTCGCGTCGCGGGTTTCTGAAGTTCGCTGGCGCATCCGGTCTGGCCGGCGCGGCCAATGCGCTGTCGACGGCACGCGCCGCGAGCAGCGCAGCGGACGGTACGCCCGAACAGGTCCATCTGACCTGGGGCAACGATCCCTCGAGTGAAGTGACGGTGTCGTGGGCGTCGCTCGCGGCGGCCGTCAAGCCGCATCTGCGACTGGGCCGCTCGGGCGGTCAGAAGCACATTGTGCATGGCGTGCAGACCACCTACACCGACGGCCTGAATGGTGACGTCGTGTTCAACTATCATGCGCGTCTGCGTGGTCTCGAGCCGGATACGAACTACGAGTACGAGGTCACGGCCGAAAACGACAGCCACGCAGCGCAGCCCTTCACCGGCCGCTTTCGCACTGCGCCGCGCGGACGCGCGCCGTTTCGCTGGACGAGCTATGGCGACCTCGCGACACCGAACACCGGCTGGGTTCTGTCGTCGCCGCAAAGCCGCTTTGCGGTCCAGGCGGTCGAGCGTTTTCAGCCGCTCTTCCATCTGCTCAACGGCGACCTGTGCTACGCCAATCTGAACCCCACGCAGCAGCCGCAGGTGTGGCGCGACTTTGGCAACAACTGCCAGAGCTCGGCGGCGAATCGTCCGTGGATGCCGTGCCCGGGCAACCATGAAATCGAATTCCACAACGGCGAGCAAGGGTTCGCATCGTATCTCGCGCGCTATGCGCTGCCCGACAATCACACGCATTTTCAGGGGCGCTGGTACAGCTTCCGCGTGAGTTCGGTACTGTTTATTTCGCTCGATGCCGACGACGTCGTCTATCAGGACGCCGCCGCGTTCGTGGCCGGACCCAATCCGCTCGTGCCGGCGGCCAGCACCGGCAATCCGCCGATCGAGCCGGGCACGTCCTTCTACGTGCGCGGCTACAGCGGCGGCGAACAGACGCGTTGGCTCGAAAAGACGCTGCGCCACGCAGCGGGCGACGACGACATCGACTGGATCGTCGTGCAGATGCATCAGGACGCGCTCAGTTCGTCGAAGACGGGCAACGGCTCGGATAAGGGCATCCGCGAGGCGTGGCTGCCGCTGTTCGACCGCTACGGCGTGGACCTCGTGCTGTGCGGCCACGACCACGACTACGAGCGCAGCTACCCGGTTCGCGGCTGCAATCATCACAAGGGCACCGACATCGCAACAGGCCAGCCGGTCGATACCTTGCAGCCGAAGCCGGTCATGTCGGCCATCTCCGCAGGCGCATCCACCTTCGACACGAGCCAGGGCACGATCCACCTGATTCTCGGCGGCGGCGGCACGAGCGCGCCGCTCGACGTGTATGGCGTGGATGCAGGCACCGGTTTGCCGCAAGCGCGTATTTTCACGCGGCCCAATCGTCCGGTGGCGGGCACGACGGCGGGCACCTTCGTGCGGGCAGGCGCCGATGCCGTGGAAGACGCGATCTGGTCCGCGCAACGCGATACGGGTACGGGCTACGGCATTGCCGTGTTCGATCACGACCCGGGTCACGCGGGCGGCGAGACCACCATTACGATGAACTACTACCACGCGCCCGGCGCCGATCAAACACCGACCGCTAACTACGAACTGTTCGAAACGATCCAGTTGAAGAAGAAGCGCAAGCGTTGAGCGCAGCGGGCATCAAGAGGTAAAAATGACGGCGCCATCATTTGTTACACGTCTTACCGGTAAGCCGTGCCACAGTTACAGAGGGCTTTCAAGCCTCCGGTTATACTCGGCGCCGTCTCATAAAAAATCGAAGACCTTCTATGTCCAGGAAAATCCTCCAGATTGTGGCTGTGGCGGCGCTCGCAAGCGCGGCTTCCTTGTCGGCGGTGGCCGGTGATCTGAATAACGCGCTCGGCGGCGGCCTGGGTGGCGTCGCGGGCGCCGCGCTGGGCGGCGCGGTCGGCGGCAGCACCGGCGCCGTGATTGGCGGCGCAGTGGGCGGTGGCGCGGGCGGCGCGGTGACGTCGAACCGCCGTGAGCGCACCGGTGCGATTATCGGCGGCGCGCTGGGCGGCGGCGCGGGCACCGCGGCCGGCAATGCAATGGGCGGCCGTGGCGGCGGCCTCGTCGGCGCAGCGTTGGGCGGCGGCGCAGGCGCGGCGCTCGGCGGCAACATCTCGCGCTCGAACTCGTATGCCGACGACTATTCGCGCGGCTACCGTTCGGGCAAGAAGCGTCACAAGCATCGCCACTACGATTAATTAGTCGAGCGGCGGCGCGGGGCGCCGAAAAAGCCGGCACGAAAGCCGGCCCGAAAGCCTCCCCAGAGGCCGCATGAAAGTGCGCCAGGCCCGGTGCGCCGCGTGAGCGGCGCACCCATCGGTTGGTGCAACGAGTGCAGCCTTTTCAGTTCATGTGCTTCAGAAAGCCATTCAGTCTCGGGACCGGCGGCTTGTGAATGCCGCTACAGCTTCCCTAAAACGACTGCTGCCGTACACGGCTTCGATCAGATCTTCGTCGTCGAGCCGTTGTTCGATCACGATGCGTCGCAAGCTTTCCTTCACGGCACGCTGCGTGACAGGCGAGAGCGCCATCAAGCGTTGCGCGAGCGCGTGCGCCGCATCCTGCAATGCCGCGCGGTCGCAAACCTCCTGCACGTAGCCGCACGCAAGCACTTCTTCAGCCGTCAGATAATCGGCGAGCATCAGCATCTTCTTGACGCGCGGCGTGCCTAAGGCCGCCTGAAGCCGCGCGATGTTGCGCGACGACAGCGTATTGGAGAGCGTCTTTGCAATCGGCGCGCCAAAGCGCGAGGCGTCCGTGCAAACGCGGAAATCGCACGCCGTGGCGAGCGCAAGACCGCCGCCCACCGCCCAGCCGTCGATCACCGCAATAGTCGGCACGGCGATCCGCTCGACGGTGTCTATCACGCGCTCCACGAACGCTTCGTACGCAACGCCATCTCGTCCATCGCGGAAGTCTTTGAAATAATCGATGTCCGTGCCGGAAATGAAAGACTTGCCGCCCGCGCCGCGCAAGAGAATGCAGCGGACATCGCTATTCGCCTCACACTGCGCAATGTGCGCGAGCAACGCCTCGTACATGTCGAGCGTCATCGCGTTGTGCCGCTCGGCCCGGTCGATCAGAATTTCGGCCGCGCCTGACGCATGCACCGTAAGACGTACCGGTTGCGTTTCGCTCATGACGCGGCTCCGTTGATTTCCGCGAAGATTTCGTCGTTGTGCTCGCCAAGCAGCGGCGGATGCCGGCGCACGGTGGGCGGCGTGCCGAGCAGTTTGACCGGAAAGCCGATGTTCTTCACCTTGCCCTCGTTCGGGTGGTCGATTTCCATGCACATGTTGCGATGCTGGGCGTGTTCGCTTGAAAACGCTTCGGGATACGAAAGAATGGGGCCCGCTGGAATGCCTGCCGCAAGCAGCATGTCGACCCATTCCGCGCTGTCGCGCTTGCCGAATTCCTGCTCCAGTGCTTCGATCATCGCCTCGCGATTTTTCAGGCGCAGCGACACGCTCGCATAATCGGCATGCTCGATCAGGTCGCGGCGATCCAGCACTTCGCATAAGCGCGTCCACAGCTTCTGGTTCGTCGCGCCCATTACGAAGTATGCGTCGCGCGCCTTCACCGCCTGGTAGGGCGCGCTCATCTTGTTGCTCGTGCCAAGCGGCGTCGGCGGCACGCCCGTGCCCCAGTAGTCCGACATGTCCCAGATCGCGAAGGCCATGACCGAATCGAATAGCGACGCGTCGATATGCTGGCCTTCGCCGCTTTTCTGCGCGCCGATGTAAGCGGAGAGCACCCCATACACTGCGAACAGCGCGCAGCCGATATCCGCAACAGGCACGCCCGCTTTCACCGGCTTGCCGCCCTTATAGCCCGTCACGCTCATTACGCCCGACATGGCCTGCGCCATCAGATCGAAGCCGGGCCGCGACGCCCACGGCCCGCTTTGCCCAAAGCCGGAAATGCTCGCATAAACGATCTTCGGATTGATCGCCTTGATGGATTCATAATCGATTCGCAAACGCTGTACGACGCCGGGTCGATAGTTCTCGACGATTACGTCCGCTGTTTTCGCGAGCTTATAGAACATCTCACGCCCCTCGTCGCTCTTCAGATCGAGCGTGACCGAGCGCTTGTTACGGTTCAGGTTCAGAAAGCCCATGCTGTCGGGGCCTTTCATCTTGAAGCCCATTGAACTGCGCGTCTGGTCGCCTTCGGGCGGCTCGACCTTGATCACGTCCGCGCCCAGGTCGGCGAGCATCATGCAGGCGAACGGCCCCGCCATGACCTGGCTCACGTCGAGAACGCGTATGCCTTGCAGCGGTAGATGCGGTGATTGGGTCATGGCTGGCTTGCTCCTCGGTCGGGTAGTGGTGTGGTGACTCCACTGTCGCCGAGTTGCGCGACGCGCGGCAAGAATGGCGGCGTCATGGCTGGTTTCGCGATTGGCGAAACCGGGCGCGCAGGTACGGTACTAGCGGCCGGCAAGCAACGCGTCTACGACATTGCGCAGCGTTTGTTCCTGAGCGTGTCCCTCGATGCAGGACAGCACGTAATGGCGACTTGCCCAGTCCCCGTCCAGCTCGACCGACGCGAGCGCCGCCTCGGGGCGAAAGCTCTGCAGCACAGCGGGCGGCATGAGGCCGACGCCAAGTCCATGCCGTACCATGGCCAGCATCGTGTCGAACCCGTTCACCGTGAGGTTGTTCGCAAACAGTCGGCCGCGGCTGCGATATGCGCGCTCCACCGCCGAGAGCACCGCCGAGCCCTTGCCGAGGCTCACGATGGGAACGTCGAGAAGATCGTCGATGCTGATCGGCGCAGCACCGAATTCGAAATGCGCGCGGCTATGAACCAGCACGAGCCGGTCCTCCCTATACGCGAATTTCTCCAGGTCGAGAAAGCCGCTTTTCTTCTCGTAGATACCCACGTCGATCACTTTGTCGCGCAGCAGTTGCTGCACGATCCTGCTGTTTTCCTCGACGATTTTCAGCGCGATGCGCGGGTACTTCTGCTGGATGGCCGCAATTTCGCGAGCGAGGAATTGAATCACGACCGCCTTGGGCGCGCCGATGATAATGCGCCCTTCAAGGCCGTGATTGAGCGCCTCGGCGTCGCCTTCCATGCGGTCGATCAGATTGTCGATCTGCCGCACATATTCGAGCAGCCTGCCCCCCGACTCGGTGAGCTCCGCGCCATGCGGCACGCGTCTGAAGAGCTTCGCGCCGAGTTGCTCCTCGAGGTCCGACACGCGTCGCGAGGCCGCCGCGACTGCCAGGCTCAGCTTGTCGGCGGCTCGCGAAATGCTGCCTTCCTCGGCTATGGCGAGAATCAGGCGGACGGTCGTCGTGTCGAATTTCACTTCGTCTCCCAGGAGTTTTGGACGGTGCTTCGGGGTATGCGTCGCCCGATAGTTTAGTGCGGTGCCGTCAGACGCCCGCCGTCACGATAACGAAAACGCTATCGGCACATGCGGTTTCGACATTGGAGCTCTCGCGCTCGCGTCCGTACACTTGTCGTTCAGTACATGCATACAAGCGCCGTTGCGTTGCACGGCGCATATCGGCAAGGACGAATGGCCGTTACGGCCACCTGGACGGAGACACGATGGACAAGCCCACTGGTTCGCTCACGGCCGCCGCGGTGCGGCCCGCTCGCCTCAATTTTCGCTGGCACGTGCTGATCTGGCTGCTGATCGGCGGAATCATCAACTATATGGACCGCGCGAGTCTTTCCATCGCCGCGCCCGGCATGATTCAGGAACTCGGTTTGACACGCACGCAGATCGGTCTGCTGGGCAGTGTGTTTGCGTGGACCTATGCGGTGATGCAATTGCCCGCCGGCTGGGTGATCGACCGCTTCGGCGCGAAGCGGGCTTATGCACTCGCAATGATCTGGTGGAGCGTCGCCACGTGGCTCACCGGCGTGGTCGGCTCCCTCGCCGGCCTGGTTGTCATGCGTGCATTGCTTGCCGTCGGTGAGGCACCATGCTGGCCAACATCCGCGAAAATAACCGCCGCGTGGTTTCCGGCAAAGGAGCGCGGCTTCGCTACCGGCGTGTGGGATTCGTCGTCCAAGTGGGGACCGGCTATCGCGCCTGCCGTGCTGGTCGCGCTGATGGTGGCGTTCGGCTGGCGCTCGCTCTTTCATGTGACGGGCGCGTTCGGCATTGCATTCGCGCTGCTGTTCCTGATGTTGTATCGCAATCCGGCGCAGAGCAAGCGTCTTTCTCAAGACGAGCGCGAATACATCGAAGCGGGCGGCGGCGGACATGAAAGATCATTGGCTGAGTCGTCGCTGCGGTGGCGCTCGCTTTTCACGCGACGCAGCGTGTGGGGCATGATTCTCGGCTACTTCTGCACCATCTGGCTGTGGAATATCTTCCTCGTGTTCCTGCCGCTCTATCTGCTCGACCGCTTTCACATCTCGTTTGCGCAGCTTGGCGTGTACGCGGGCATTCCTTGGGTTGGCGGCGCGCTCGGTGAGATTGCCGTGGGCTACCTCGCAAAGAAGATGGTGGACCGCCAGTTCGCTTCGCCTATTGATGCCAAGCGCCTGTTGATTGCGTGCTGCGCGGTGGGAGCGGCTGCATGCGCTATCGCACTGCCGTTCACGCATGCGCTGAATGTGACGCTGGCGCTTTTCACGGTTGGGCTCGCATTTATCGCGGCGGTGATCGGATCTGCGTGGGCGCTTGCCGCAGACATCGCACCTTCGTCGATGATCGCCTCCGTCAGCGCGATCCAGAACTTTGGCGGCTATTTCGGCGGGGCATTCTCGCCGGTCGTCGCCGGGTTCATCGTGGACCGTACCGGTTCGTATGCGCTTGCCTTCATCTCGGGCGGCGCCATTGCCGGATGCGCAGCGCTCTTCTACTGGTTCATGGCTCGCAAACCCATTGTCGATGACGCGCTTGCGTGACCCGCATTGCGAAAAAAAAGCCTGCCGCCCGAGGGAACGGCAGGCCGAAAGTCGAGGGACGGGGTAGTCCTGAGATAGCGATCCCTCGAAGACCGGAACCGAGTTTAGCCGCGCAGATCGCGCATTGCGAAGGCGCGGCCGTTTTACCCATGCTCTTGGCCGAACGCGCCAATCCAGTATCGCCGGCAACCGTATAAAGCTTCGCAATACAGACGAATACGCGTGATGAGTATTCGTCGGCCACGCATCGATGTGTGTATGTCGATGCACTTTACCTCCCGCGGACACCATGTGACCGCCATCGCTTTGCGGCTCGCTACCGCATGCTGCGAACCCTCTCCTCGTACCTATCCCCACGCACTTGGTCGCATCCGCCAATAGGTGGATGCAATCGGACACCTTGAAATTGGGTGCGAAAGGGAGCGCCTATGATGCACTGCAGAAAAAACGGAATTCGCCATGTTGCAGGGGCAGCGATATGAATTGTGGGTGCGATCTGGTTGGGACCGGAATGACGGCGCGAAGGGCCGAAGACTTTGAAGCGCCCGAGTCGCAAGCGAGCGAGCCGATTCGCGCGGCCGCTCAGCAATTGCGCGTAGGCGTGGAAGGGCGTGTGTCCATCGCGGCAGTCGCGCGTGCGGCGGCCATGAGCGAGCGCAATTTTCTGCGGCGCTTCAGAAAGGAAATCGGTGTGACGCCCACCGAATTCGTGTTGCGTCTGCGGCTTGTGAAAGCCTGCGACATGCTGATTCAAACGGAGTTGCCAGCGGACAAGATCGCGCGCCGCACAGGACTTAGCAGTGGCGACCGGCTCGCCAAACTCTTCAAGCAGCATCTTGCGATGACGCCTATCGGATACCGCAATTCGGAGCGCCAGCGTCTCGCCCGCACTACGTTGGCGAATCCGCTCGGCATCGCGGAAGGCGAGGCGCGCGATGACTGATCTGCATCGCTTGCTCAACGACGCACAGTTGACTTCGCTGCTAAGCCGTCTCGGCGTGCGGCCCGGCGAATCGCCCGACGGGGCAATGCCGCTTTGTCTTGTTGCGTCCATCTTCAACGTGCGGCAGATCGAGGCCGCATATGAACGCTCGCTCGGAGCCACCGTGCGGCGCGCGGTGCTCGAGCGCGCGCGCCAGCTCGTAGCAGTGGAAGGCGGCATGGTCGCACGTAGCGGCGATCACATTCTATTCGCGTTCGACGCCGGCTCGCAAGCCGAGTTGCTGAGCGGCGCATTGACGATGCGCGAAACGAGTCTGCCGGACCGCATTGTCGAAGCACTCGGCGGTGCCCCCGTGTATGGAGACAGCGGAATCGTCTACCCGGCCATTTCGGTGCGCATCGCCGGCTATGGCGACGAGCCATTCGACATAGATGCGGTCGGCATGGCTTCTCTTTCGCCAGGACGGCTGCCGGGTTGGCGCGAACAGTATCAAGGCGACATGGCCACGGCTATCGCGCTGTTTCGCGCGATGGACGAGGGGCGGCTTGCAGTCGAGCTCTCGCCATCGGGGCAGGACGCGAACGCTCACGGCACGGGGTATTTTGCGCTCACGCTGACCGAGCGCATCGGCAGCAAGACGAGACCTTTGGGCGCCGCGCTTGACGCCCTCGAACGTCTTGGCCTGACGCGCCGTCTGGACCGATGGGTCATCCATAGCCTGCGCGAGCGACTGGTTCTCGAGCCGTCGATCAAGGTCAGGCTGAATACGTCGATTGACGGCATGCCGCCCGAGGCGTGGAGGCTGCGCGTGATGAACGCGTTGCTGTTGTCGCCGGACACCGCGTCGCGAGTGAGCATCGACACCGCTGGTACAGCGGCGGCCTCGAAGCAGCGTGGCGCCGCCTGACGGTGGCAGCACTGCCGCAAGGCGAGTGTGAGTTTCATTCATCCGCTCTTCGCTTGCGCTAATGCAAGGCGGACCGCGTAAAGCGAGAGCACGCAACGGCAAGCAACGGACAGCAACCGCAAGCGGCGCAATCCGCAGGCATTCAATGTCAATAACGGGGTCGATTATGTTGAAAGTGACGAAGGCCGTTTTTCCGGTAGCGGGACTGGGCACGCGGTTTCTGCCCGCGACTAAGGCAAGCCCGAAGGAGATGCTGCCGGTTGTCGACAAGCCGCTGATTCAGTATGCAGTGGAAGAGGCGATTGCAGCCGGCATCACGGAAATGATCTTCGTGACCGGCCGAAGCAAGCGTGCGATTGAAGACCACTTCGACAAGTCGTATGAGATCGAGGCGGAACTCGAAGCGCGCGGCAAGCAGAAGCTGCTGGAACTCGTGCGCGGCATCAAACCGGCGAACGTCGACTGTTTTTATGTGCGCCAGGCCGACGCGCTAGGTCTCGGCCACGCCGTGCTGTGCGCGGAAAAACTGGTGGGCAACGAGCCGTTTGCCGTGATTCTCGCCGACGACCTGTTGTATGGCGAACCGCCTGTGCTCACGCAAATGGTGGACGTATTCAATCATTACCATAGCTCGGTGATCGGCGTCGAAACGATTGCGCGCGAGCACAGCAGTTCTTATGGCGTGGTGGGCGGCCGCGAATGGGACGACGGCTTGCTGAAGGTGTCGACAATCGTCGAGAAGCCCGCGCCGAAAGATGCGCCGTCGAATCTCGGCGTGGTGGGGCGCTATATTCTGACGCCGGCAATCTTCCGGCATATCCGCAATCTTTCGCCCGGTGCGGGCGGCGAGTATCAGCTTACCGATGCGCTGCAAGCGTTGCTCGCGAACGAGCAGGTGCTCGCGCACCGCTATGCGGGCACACGCTTCGATTGCGGCAGCAAGATCGGCTATCTGAAAGCGACCGTCGAGTTCGCGCTGCGGCATCCGGAAGTGGCGCAGGAGTTCGACGCGTATCTGCGCGAGCAGCTCGCCGCGCGCATGCTCTATCCGGACGCCGTCGATCTCGAAACGGTATGACGCGGTGCGCGTTTATTGCGTGCCCGGCTGCCTCTGCACGCCGGATGCTGGCGCCACGCGCGCCGATTCCTTGACCAGTTGATCGGTCATTGCAGCCGCCACAGGGTTCGTACTGCGACGATTGAGGTCGACCGGGTCGGTGGGAGGCGGAGGGGGCAACGACGGATCGAGTTTCGCCGACTCACGCACCAGCAGTTCGGTCATCATCGCGCCTACGTCGCTCGAACCGCGGCGGCGCAGGTCTTCGTGACCGCGCGAATCGTCGGCGTGCTGTGAAGCTCTGGACCTTGCGTAAGAGCGTTGCGATTGCGCTTGTGACGGCTGCTGGGCGCGCGGCTGCTGCTGAGCTTGCATCTGCGCTTGCGTCGGCGCTTGTAGCTGCTGCTGGGCAGGCTGCACTGGCTGGACCACTTGCGGTGTTTGAGAGATCTGCGGAAGCTGCGCCTGCGTTTGCATGTCCGCAGCGGGCGCATTTGCCAGGCCATTGATGGGCGCCGCCGGCGTTGCCGGTACGGCCGGCGCCACAGGCATCGCGGACTGCGTTGCAATCGCCGGTGCCGCCGAAGGCGGCCGCACGTCCACGCGGCTCGTCGTCGTGCCGCTTTGCGGGTTGCCGGTGTTCGCGTTCGGATTGGCAACCGCAGCCATGTCGGGCGACGTGGGACGCACGATGCTGCCCGCAATCACATGGTTTTCGGCCGGGCGAGAGTTGCCGCTGTCAGGGGCGCTGAGCACCGCTTCGGGCGCTGCCGCCGACTTCTTTTCCTCGCGCGGGTAGAGCAAATAGGCGCAGATCACCAGGTCCGCCAGCACGAGGCCGACGATCAGCGTCTTTCCGGTATTGGTCATATCTAAACTAAAGCTTCATTGCAAAGGCACGGGTCCATGATAAACGACGACTCGTTGCCTGACGGTGAACGGCAGTTGGCTGCGTTTTAAACGCGAACGGTCGGCTGTCGACACACCGCGTGAATGGTAAGAAGAGTTTCTATAGAACTGGCGGGTTTGTCATCCGCCGCGGTTCAACGTTTTGGGCCATCTTTTTCGGCCAGATGGCGCGATGTGCAGAGGTGAGTCTCCGGCTTATCGGCCGGTTGCGTCGACGGACACTGGCCAAAGAGGCCCGTCGCTGCCCTCATGCAATGTCTGTTACGCTCCTGCTTCTGTCATGACCATCAACAACGAGGAGCGTCAAATGAGCAAGGGGTATTGGGTAACCACGTATCGCAAGATCAACGATCCGTCGAAGCTGGCGGCCTACGGCCAGCTGGCGGCACCGGCAGTAGCGGCCGCCGGCGGCAAGTTTGTCGTGCGCGGCGTCGCGGACGAAGTTCGCGAGCATGGCCTGAAGGAGCGGACGGTGGTGATCGAATTCCCGTCGTACGAAGAAGCGGTCGCCGCGTATGACAGCGACGCCTACAAAAAAGCGCTGGCAGTGTTGGGCGACGCAGCAGAGCGCGATCTGCGCATTGTCCGCGGCGCGGAATAAGCGGACAAAAGCTGCTTGCGGTCAGCGCCGCCTGCGCTGACTGCGGCAACGGCCGCGACCGCGCTGAAGCTGCCCACGCTCAGCGCGGTGCGTTTAAAACTACTTCACTGCGCCTAGCGCCAGACCCTTCACCAGATACCGCTGCAACCACGCAAAGACCACCGAAACCGGCAACGTCGCGCAAAGGGTCGCGGCCATCACCAGATGCCACTGCACCACATACTTGCCGGCGACCATATCGGTCACTTGCACGGTAAGTGTCTTGTTTTCCGGCGAGCGGATCAGCGTGTATACCACTGCAAATTCATTCCACGCGTTGATGAACGTGAAGATTGCGGTGACCACGATGGCGGGCACGGCAAGCGGCAAAAATACCTTGAAAACCGCCCGGGTTCGTCCGCATCCTTCCAGCCATGCTGATTCCTCCAGATCGCGCGGCACCGTTTGAAAGTACGAAGACAGCATCCAGACAGCGAAGGCTATGTTGAAGGCCGCGTAGGAAACGATCACGCCAATTTTCGAGTCGACGAGGTTGCCGTCGCCATAAGGAATCATCGCGGCGAGGCGGAATAGGCCGACAACCAGCAGAATTGGCGAGAGCATCTGCGTGACGAGCAGGAACTGGCGATACGGTCCGCGCCCGCGAAACGGAAAGCGCGCCAATGCATAAGCGGCGGGCAAGCTGACCGCGAGCGCGAGGAGCGTGGAGAGCAGACTGATGACCGTGCTGTTGCGCAACGCCACGCCGAAATTGGCGGCTTGCCACATGTCGGCGAAATTGCTCCACTGCCAATGCACAGGCAGCCAGCGCGCGGGATAAATGAAAATCTCCGAAGCCGGTTTCAGTGCGGTGAACAGCATGACCGCGAACGGAAACAGCACCACCACCACCAGCGGCGACAAGGCAAGCCAGCACCACAGCGAGCGTCTGGCTTTCGCGCTCAGCGTCATGACGGTTCTCCTTCTTTGGCCGGCTGCAGGCGCAAGTACGCCATCGAAAAAACGAACAGCATGACGAGCATGATCAGCGACACTGCGGCTGCCTCGCCCGGTCGTCCGAGCCTGAAGCCGAGTTCGTATAGGTAAGTGACGAGAATATGCGTGCTGTTGTCGGGGCCGCCCTGCGTCATGACCCAGATAATCGGAAACGAATTGAACACATAGATCACGTTCAACAGAATGGCCATATTGACGAAAGGCCGCAGCAACGGCAGCGTCAGCTTGCGAAACTGCTGCCATGCGCTCGCGCCGTCAATGCGCGCCGCTTCATAGATGTCGCCGGGCACCGAAGACAGGCCGCCTAGCAGAATGGTCACGGTGAACGGAATCGACACCAGCACGCCCACTGCGATTTCCACGGGAAACGCGAGCTCAGGCGTAGCCAGCCAGTGAATCGGGCCGCCAATCAGACCAAGGCGTTGAAGCGTGACGTTGACCATGCCGTAGTCGTCGTTGAACGCCCAGCGCCAGACTACCGCGGTCATGGTCAGCGAAACGGACCACGGCAGCATGACGATGGTTCGCGCAACGCCGCGCCCATAGAAGTCCTGATTCAGCACCAACGCGACCGGCACCGAAATCGCGACCGTACCGCCGACCACGAACACCGTCCATACAATCGTACGACGCGCGGCCGCCACGAAGGTGGGATCGCTGAAGATCGAATAGAAGTTTTGCAAGCCGCTGAAGTCGCGAATCGCGCCGAAACGCGACACCTCGTGCAGCGATTGCCACACGATGTTGAAAATCGGATAGCTGATGATGAAAAGCGCGAGCACGAGGCTCGGCGCAATCAGCAGCCACGGCGCTTGCAAACGTGAAGAAGCGGAACGGCTCATACGTGCTCGATCGTGAGACGCGCCCGCATCAAGTATGCGGGCGCGTCGGAATGGGCCGGTTAGTAGGAGGCAGCCAGCGTCAAGGCCGGTTGCGCGCCGTGCTCGTTGCCGCGGCGGCACTCGTAATCAGGGCAGCGCGGCTGCCGTGCAGCGGGTGAGCGCAAGGCGAGCCGCGTGCATCAATGGCCCAACGACTTGTTGGCCTGGGTGGCCGCCGCATTCAGCGCATCCGCCGGTTTCGCTTTGCCCAGATAGATGGATTGCATCGCGTCGGTCACGGCCTTGGCCGTGTCTTCCCAGCCTGTCACGGTAGGCGCGAAGCGGGCGGTGGGCAGCAAGGCAACGAATGCTTTGGTATCCGGATCATTGAACGCCGGATCGGTGGATTCCGCCTTGGTGGTCGGCAAGAAGCCTTCTGTGGTCGTGAACTCGACGCGCGGTTCCTTCGTGAACAGATAGTCGAGGAACTTCCACGCGGACTTCTTCACTTTCGAGTTCTTGAACATCACGATCGAATCCGTGACCGCATAGGTGGCGTGCGTGGTGCCCATCGGAATAGGATCGATACCGTACTTGAGATTGGGTGCTTCCTTCTTGATCTGCTTTGCGAGGAACGGCGCGGAAATCATCATCGCCACGCGGCCCTGCTTGAACAGATTCTGCACGTCTTCACGGCTATAGCCGGTCACGCCCGGCTGCGTCAGGCCCTGGTCGATCAGCGACTTATACAGCGTGGCAGCCTTCACGCCGGCCGGCGAATTGAACGCCGCCTTGTTGTCCTTGCCGACCACGTCGCCGCCGTTGGTCCATAGCGCGTAGTAGTAGTACACGTCTGTTTCGATTTCCTTGCCTTGCAGACCGAAGCCGGCAACGCCTTGCGCCTTCAGCTTCTTCGACGCCTCGATCACATCGTTCCAGGTTTTCGGACCATCCGGATAGCCGGCCTTGGCGAGCAGGTCCTTGTTGTAGTACAGCGCACGCGCCGATGCTGCAATGGGCAGGCCATAGACCTTGCCGTTGATCTCGCCGGGCGCCAGGAACGGACCGATGAAACGCCCTTTGAAATTGGCGTCCATGTAGCCGTCGAGCGGTTCGGCCACGTCGTCCTTTACGAAGTCGAGCAGCCAGCGTGTGCCGACAATCGCGAGGTCTGCGTTCGCGTTGCCGGAAATGTCGGTCTGCAGCTTCTGCTGCAGCGTGTCCCAGTTCACGTCTTCGATCTTGATGGTGGTGCCGGGATTGGCCTTCTCGAAGTTGCGCGCCATCTTTTCGAAGTACGGAGCGGTTGCGTCGCTGTAGTGCGCAACGGTCACGCGGACCGTGTCGGCATGAGCCGCTACGGCGATACCTGCAAACGCGAGCGCCACGGCGACTTTGCCGAGCGCGAGGGAAGCACGGGCATGCAACGACATTTCTCTCTCCTGAACAGGTTCGCTGCCGTCGCCGGCCGCTGTGTGTTGAATTGTTTGAAAAAATCCTACACGGCTAAAAATGGGTTGTCACGTAGGGTCTGCGATATTTTTTATCACTCGGGTTTGTGCATAAGATGCCTGTAAAACAGGCTTATTCTCAGTGCGCCGCATCTGCGTGTTTCCCACTATGCGGGATGCGGCCGGTCGGCGACGCTACGCGGCTGTAATAAATTTACACGGAACGAGAAGCGCGCTGCGCGTGCGAATGCGAGGTCAAAATGAATCGAGTGGTATTGATAACCGGCGCTTGTGGCGGTATTGGCAGCGTGTTGTGCAGGCGTTTCGTCGAAGAGGGCGACACGGTGCTGGCGCTCGACATTGACGCGGCGGCGCTCGATCGCCTCGCAAAGCAGTTGGGTGAATCACGCGTAATTCCGCTGGTTGCGGATCTCGGCGACGCCGCCGCGGTGCAGCAGGCGGTGTCCGCCGCGGTGGCGAGGCGCGGCCCCGTGGATGTGCTCGTCGCAAACGCGGGCGCCGCTGAAGGGCTTACGCTCGCCACCACGGACGTGGCGAGCTGGCAGCGCGATATTCATCTCAACCTGAACGGCACTTATCACACGGTCGAGGCCGTGCGCGCTTCCATGATCGAACGCGCGCGTGGCGCGCTCGTGCTGATCGGCTCGGTGAACGGCATGGCCGCGCTTGGCCATCCCGCGTATAGCGCGGCCAAAGCGGGCTTGATCAGTTATACCAAAGCGCTCGCGCTCGAACTGGGTCGCTATGGCATCCGCGCGAACATCGTGTGTCCGGGCACCGTGAAGACCCAGGCATGGCAGGCGCGCGTGGACAAGAACCCGCAAGTCTTCGAGGACCTGAAGAAGTGGTACCCGTTGCGCGATTTCGCCACGCCCGACGATATAGCCGACGCCGTACTGTTTCTCGCTTCGCCAATGGCGCGCGTCATTACCGGCGTCGCGCTGCCGGTCGACGGCGGCTTGATGGCCGGCAACCGTTTGATGGCGCAAGAACTGACGCTCGAATCGCTTTGACCTAAACCCGCACACGATGAGGACAGCATGGCAGCAGTGCAACTGAGCGGCATCTACAAACGCTACGGCGATACGCAGGTGGTGCACGGCATCGACCTGCACATCGACGACGGCGAGTTCGTCGTGCTGGTCGGTCCGTCCGGCTGCGGCAAGAGCACGCTCATGCGCATGGTGGCGGGGCTCGAGGAAATCAGCGGCGGCGATCTACTGATTGGCAAAACGCGCGCCAATCATCTCCCGCCGCAGCAGCGCAATATCTCGATGGTGTTCCAGAGCTACGCGCTATATCCGCATCTGTCGGTCTATGAAAATATCGCGTTCGGTCCGCGAATCCGCAAGGAAGCGCCGGCCAGTTTCAAGCCGCGCATCGAGGCCGCCGCGAAGATGCTCAACCTCGGCGGCTATCTCGACCGCCTGCCACGCGCGCTGTCGGGCGGTCAGCGCCAGCGCGTCGCGATGGGCCGCGCCGTAGTGCGCGAGCCGTCGCTGTTTCTGTTCGACGAGCCGCTCTCCAACCTCGACGCCAAGCTGCGCGTGCAAATGCGCACGGAGATCAAGGCACTGCATCAGCGCCTGAAAAACACGGTGATTTACGTGACGCACGATCAGATAGAAGCGATGACAATGGCCGATCGCATCGTCGTGATGAACGCGGGGCGAATCGAACAGATCGGGCGTCCGCTCGAACTGTATGACCGTCCCGAGAATCTGTTCGTCGCGAGTTTCCTCGGCTCGCCTTCAATGAATTTCGCAGAAGGCATCGTGGTGAAGCACGCGCATGCTTCCGGGCTCGCATTGAAACTCGCGGACGGCAGCGAGATCGTGCTGGAACGCGCGCCCGCGTCGGCCACAACGGGCGCGAAGGTGACGCTGGGCGTACGCCCCGAGCACATTGAAACCGTTACGCAGACGCCCGACGTCACCATGCAGGTCGAGGTAATCGAGCCGACTGGCGCAGAGACGCACTTGTACGGGAAAATAGGCGGCAATACGTGGTGCGTGACGACGCGTCAACGCTCGGAGATGCAGCCGGGCGAGCGCGTCACGCTGAGCCTGCCCGCGGCTCACATTCACCTGTTCGATACGGAGAGTGGACGCAGGCTGGTCTGAGCCGCGTGTTGCCGATTGAAGCTGCGAGCGACGCGGATTCATCTAACCCTTGAGGAACACCGGGTGTCCGCACCGAACTTGATTCCCCACATCCGCAGCGCACTGGCCAGTTTGCGGCCCGCCGAACGCAAGGTCGCCGACATGGTGTTGAACGACGTCGACTTTGCCATGCGCGCGAGCATCACTGAACTCGCGCAGCGCGCGGACGTCTCCGAGCCTTCGGTTACACGCTTTTGCCGGGCCATCGGTGCGCATGGACTGCGCGACTTCAAGATGCAACTCGCGCAGAGTGTGGCGGGCGGGTTGCCGTATTCGTCCGCCGCAATTGCGCGCGACGACGACGTACAAACGTTGATGGACAAAGTGGGCGAAGCCGCGGTCGAGGGCATCACGCACGCGCGCGGCGCGTTGGACCCCGCCGTGGTGGAAAGCGCGATTGCGGCGCTCGCTAGCGCGCGGCGTGTGTTCTTCTTTGGCGTCGGCTCCGGGTCGGGGCTCGTCGCACAAGATGCGGCGCTACGCTTGCTGCGCCTCGACATCGCGGCCAGCGCGTTTACCGACGCGCACCTGCAACGCCTCTACGCCGGCATGATGGAGCCAGGCGACGTGGCCTTCGGCATTTCGCACTCGGGGCGCAGCGTCGAGGTGAACGAAAGCATTCAGATCGCAAAGGAACGCGGGGCGACCACCATCGCACTGACCAATGTCGGCTCGCGCCTCGCGTGGCTCGCGGACATTGCGCTGCTGCTGCGCGTGCCCAGCCCCATCGATCCGAATACGCCGGGCGTGTCGCGGCTCGTGCATCTTTGCATCATGGACGCACTCGCCATTGGCGTCGCGCTGAAGGCCGGCCCGAAGACGCTGGAGAAAATGCGGCATGCGAAGGCGCGGTTGTCGTCGCATGAGCCGCAAACGGGCGATTAGGAAGGCAGACTAACTAACGCCTGCGCCGCGGGGTTTGTGGGTGTGGCCGTGGCTGTGGCCTGTGTTGCCGCTGCGGCCTGCGTTGCCGCTCGCCAATCCGTAGCTCACCCCATCCACCCGAATCGGCGCGACAGGCGCAGCGTTGCCGTGCGCAACGTCTGCGCGGGCCCGGCTGTCACGGCGCTGTCGAAGCTGCCGCTCGGCCCCATCAGCGCGAGCACGAGGCAGATGCTGCCGGTGTGATCGAACACCGGCGCAGCGAGTGTGTCGATGCCCGGTACGGGGCGGCTCAGCGCCGTGTCGATGCTGTCCGCGCGGATCTGGGCAAGGCGTTGCGCGTAGGTGTTTTTCAGCGCCGGCGGCGTGCCTTGGTCTGCGAAAACGTCGGCTTCGTACGCTCCTGCGAGGCGCAACGGGTCCTGCGCGAGCAGCCCGGCGCGCACGTCGTCTGCGATATGTGCCGCGAAGACTCGCCCGATCGCCGTGTTCACCAGCGACATCACCGTGCCTACGCGCAAACTCACGTGCAATGGACGCGGCGATTCCTCCAGCCGCACCACAGTCGGCCCGAGCGGACCAAGCACCGCCATTGCGACGCTCATCGCAGTGGATGCCGCCAGTTCCACCACTTCGGGCTCGGCCTCGCGCGTCGGCGAAAGGCGCTGCAGGCTGATCAAACCAAGTTCCAGTGCGAGCGGCCCAGCCTCGAAACAGCCGGACGCGTCGCGGCTCAGCAAGCCGGTCTTCAGGAGGCTCACGAGATGCGGAAACGCTTTTGCCGGCGGCATACCTGCTGCGGCTGCGAGGTCGCGCAAGCTTAACGGCCGCGCCGCCGCGACGAGCGCGGCGAGCAGTTCACCGGTACTGTCGAGCGACTGGATGCCGCGCTGCGGTTTCGCATCTGCGGAAACGGGAGAAGAATGGTCGGTCACGATGCGGACGATGCCAGCAGTGAAGGTTCAAGAGCGAGTTGCGCGCCGATTTCGCGAGCGGTGGCAACGAGAGCGCGCGCGGTCGGGCCGTCGGCGGCCACGTTGATTGCGCCCGTGGAGCCGATCACTGTCAACGCCAGCGCCAGATGCCCGCGCTCGTCGAACACCGGCGCGCTCAGACTGCTGATGCCGGGGCTCGGCGCGTCCACACTGCACTCCAGCCCGCGCGCGCGGATTCTCTCAAGCGACGCCTGAAATGCGGCGTCCCGCGGCGCGCTCGCCCCGCTTTCTGCCGCGCCCGACTGGTTTGCCCACATCGCCTCGAGCGTTTCGCGCGGCAGGTAGGCGCAGAACACGCGTCCCGTCGACGTCGCCGGCAGCGACATGACCGTGCCCACATGCAGATTCACATGCAGCGGAAAACCCGCATGCTCATACCGGACAATGGTCGGTCCTTGCGGCCCGGCAATACAAATGGCCACGCTAAAACCGATTGCTTCGGCGAGCGCAGCCACGCGCGGCACGGCGGCACGAAACGCCGGCTGATGTTCGAGATGCAGCAGCCCAAGCCGCAATGACAATGGTCCCGGCTCATAGCGGCCCGACAACTCGTCGCGCTTGACGAGACCGAGGCGGCTCAGGCTCACCAGATAAGCATGCGCCTGCCCCGGAGCCAGTTCGGCGGCAACGGCCAGGTCGGACAATGCAAGCGGCACGCGCGCCTGTGCCAGCGCGACCAACAGTCGTCCGCCCACTTCGACGCTCTGAATGCCGCGCTGCGTCTTGCTGCCTTCCGCTGTCTCGTTGACGCCCGGGCCTTTGCCCCTGACGCCTTCGGCTGCTTTCACTGCTTTGCTCACACCCGCGCCTGTCCGTTAAAAAGGTCCATGTTAACCGAACCGCCACCGCGCGCCGCGGCTGTCCCTGCCCTTCATGTTAGTCATTGTTGAATTTGCGTATAGCGATACATTTCGCTATTGACAAATAAACAGGCGCAGTCCTAAGATGCATTTACCCCGACATACACCGTCGCAGTCGCAGAATCAAAAATGGGGCGAGACAACCTTCAATACCGTCAGCCGGCGCCGCACGGCCGGCCGTCTCGCCTCACGTCCAACTTTTGAGGGAGACGAGCATGGCAAAGGCATTCGCATCGCAGGCCGATCTGGAAGTCAAGAAAGTCACGTGGACGCAGTTGTCCGAGAACGCCTACGCCTACACGGCGGAAGGCGATCCGAACTCGGGCGTGATCATTGGCGACGACGGCGTGCTGATCGTGGACACCACCGCCACGCCGGCCATGGCGCAAGACCTTATCGCGAAGATTCGCAGCGTGACCGACAAGCCGATCAAATACGTCGTGCTGTCGCACTATCACGCGGTGCGCGTGCTGGGCGCATCGGCTTATTTCAAGGAAGGCGCGCAGGAAATCATTGCGAGCCGCGGCACCTACGAGATGATCGTCGAGCGCGGTGAAGCAGACATGAAGTCGGAAATAGAACGCTTCCCGCGTCTTTTCGCCGGCGTCGAAACAGTGCCGGGGCTGACGTGGCCCACGCTCGTCTTCGAAAAGGAAATGACGCTGTTCCTCGGCAAGCTGGAAGTGCGTATCGCGCATCTGGGCGCCGGCCACACGAAGGGCGACACGGTGGTGTGGCTGCCGTCGCAAAAGGTGCTTTTTTCGGGCGATCTGGTCGAATACGACGCAGCCTGCTATTGCGGCGACGCGCAGCTCGAACAATGGCCGGCCACGCTCGAAGGTCTGCGTGCGCTGAATGCCGAAAAACTGGTGCCGGGCCGCGGCCCCGCGCTGACCACGCCCGAAGACGTCAACAAAGGTCTCGACTACACGAAGGATTTCGTCACGACGCTCCTGCAGCGAGGCCGTGAAGCCGTCGCTCAGAAGCTGGACCTGAAGGCCGCTATGGCGCACACGCGCAAGGCAATGGACCCGAAGTTCGGCCATGTGTTCATCTACGAACATTGTTTGCCGTTCGACGTTTCGCGCGCTTACGACGAAGCGAGCGGCATCACCCATCCGCGTATCTGGACCGCGCAGCGCGACAAGGAAATGTGGGACGCGCTGCAGGCCTGAGCGGCATGAAACTTTAGAAGCGAAGCGCAGCAGAGCCAGCCGAGCAAAGCGGGGATGGACGGAGACACAAGATGAGCATCAACTACCAGACGCTGTCGTTCGAATACCAGCCGTGCCGCGAGCAGGACCCGCGCAACGGTGGCGAGCAGGCGGTCTACCCGGTAATCGTGGTCGGTGCGGGGCCCGTGGGCCTTGCAACAGCAATCGACCTCGCGCAACAGGGCGTGCCGGTGATACTCGTGGACGACGACTGCTCGCTGTCTACGGGCTCTCGCGCAATCTGTTTCTCGAAGCGCTCGCTCGATATTTTCGATCGGCTCGGGTGCGGTCAGCGCATGGTGGACAAGGGCATTAGCTGGAATGTCGGCAAGGTGTTCCTGAAGGACGAGCTCGTCTACACGTTCAATCTGCAGCCGGAGGCGGGTCATCATCGGCCCGCGTTCATCAACTTGCAGCAGTACTACGTCGAAGGATTTCTGCTCGAGCGCGCGCAGGAAATGCCGAACATCGAGATTCGCTGGAAAAGCAAAGTGGTCGGCATAGAGCAGAGCGGCACGCCGGGCACGTGCGACGCCGCCGTCACGCTGACTGTCGAAACGCCTAACGGTCAGTACGCATTGCGTGGCCGCTATGTGGTTGCCGCCGACGGCTCGCGCAGTCCGATCCGCAATCTGATGGGACTCGACAGCAAGGGCGTGACGTTCAAAGACCGCTTCCTGATTGCCGACGTGAAAATGGAAGCGGATTTTCCGACCGAGCGCTGGTTCTGGTTCGACCCGCCGTTTCATCCGAACCAGTCGGTGCTGTTGCACCGTCAGCCTGACAATGTGTGGCGAATCGACTTTCAGCTTGGTTGGGACGCCGATCCGGTGCTCGAAAAAACGCCTGAGCGCGTGATTCCGCGTGTGCGCGCATTGCTCGGACCAGATGCGAAATTCGAGCTGGAATGGGTCAGCGTCTATACGTTTTCGTGCTTGCGCATGGAGCGCTTCCGGCACGGCAACGTGCTGTTCGCTGGCGACTCCGCACACGGGGTGTCGCCGTTCGGCGCACGCGGCGCGAATAGCGGCGTACAGGACGCGGAAAACCTCGCATGGAAGCTGGCGCTGGTGCTGGAAGGCAAGGCGTCGGACGCGTTGCTCGACACCTATGCGAGCGAACGCGAATATGCCGCAGACGAAAACATCCGCAACTCCACGCGCTCGACCGATTTCATCACGCCGAAAAGCCCGGTGAGCCGCGTGTTTCGCGACGCCGTACTGAAGCTCGCGCGACATCATCCGTTTGCGCGGCAGTTGACGAACAGCGGCCGCCTCTCTGTGCCTGCGGTACTGAACGATTCGCCACTCAATACGGCGGATAGCGACGCTTTCCAGGGCCTCATGGTGCCCGGCGCCCCGTGTGTCGATGCGCCGGTGCAGGCGCATGGCGAACCGGCATGGCTGCTCCAGCATCTCGGCCAGCAATTCACCGGCGTGCTCTTTTGCGACGACGAAGGCCCCGACGCGGCAGCTGCAACCGCGCTGAATGTACTTCGCACAAGCGCGATTCCGTTGAAGCTCGTAGTGGTCACGCGCGGTGAAACGCAGCCCGCAGGCATCGCGAACGCGACCCTTCTGCGCGACGCCGAAGGTCTTGCAAGCGCGCGCTATGACGCGAAACCCGGCACGTTCTATCTGATCCGGCCAGACCAGCACGTGTGTGCGCGCTGGCGGCAACTCGAACCGCTAAAGGTCGAGCAGGCATTAAAGCGCGCGTTGTGTGTGGAAGGCACTGCCTGAACACTGCGGCCTGAATGCAAAAATTAGAATCTGGAGACACACCGTGGCACTGAACACTCAACCCAATCTCGCGCGGCCGGACGATTTTTATGAGGCGCTGATCGACATGCATCGCGACCTCGACGACGCGCGCAGCCAGTCGGCCAACGCTCAACTCATTCTGCTGCTTGCCAACCATATCGGCGACCATGCGACGCTGCTCGAAGCAATCCGGCATGCGCGCGAAGGCGTGGCGGATGTGTCGCCGCAAGGCGGCGAAGTCCATCCGCTTGCCGCCTGATTTGCAAACGATGTAGAAGGAACGCGCGCGGCTCGTCAGGCGGCGCGCTGTTCACAGCGCCGGCAAGCAGGCCGACGTGCAAGTCCACCGGCAGGTTGCATATGACTGCGCGGCACAACTGCGCGACGTGACTGCGTGACGTGACTGCGTGACGTCACTGCGCGGTCCATCGACACCGCACGGCAACGCTACACAACAACACGGCGATTCACCACGCCGGACCCGCGGGTCCGTTGGACCCATCACGCCTGAAGTCTGGAGATAACCGATGAGTCAATCCCTCGCACCCGCACTCGAGCCGGCCTCGAGCGCCGCCGCGCACGACGATCTGCTGTATCGCAAGGTGTCGCTGCGCATTATTCCGTTCCTGTTTCTTTGTTACGTGGTGTCGTTTCTCGACCGCATCAACATCGGCTTTGCGCAGCTGCAGATGAAGCACGACCTCGGCTTTAGCGACGCCATGTATGGTCTGGGTGCGGCCGTGTTCTATGTCGGCTATGTGCTCTGCGAGGTGCCGAGCAACCTGCTGCTCGCCAGGTTCGGCGCGCGTCGAACGTTTACGCGCATCATGCTGCTGTGGGGCATGGCTTCGGTCGGCATGATGATGGTGTCGACACCCGCGCACTTCTATCTGCTGCGCTTTTTGCTCGGCGTGTTCGAGGCGGGCTTCTTTCCGGGCATCGTGCTGTACCTCACGTATTGGTATCCAGCCCGGCGGCGCGCAGCGGTGCTGTCGATCTTCTTTGCCGGTGTAGCGGTGGCGGGCGTGCTGGGCGGCCTCGTGTCAGGGTGGATCATGCGCGATATGGGCGGCGTGCTGGGTCTGTTCGGCTGGCAATGGATGTTCGTCATAGAAGGAGCGCCGGCGGTCATTCTTGCGCTGGTCGCCGCGGTCTATCTGGTCGACGGGCCGCAAGACGCAAAATGGCTCACGGCTGACGAGAAAGCGCAACTGATCGCGCAACGCGAAGAGAAAGGCGCGGCATCTTCACATGCGTCGCATTCATCGCATTGGTTTATGCAGGCTTTGCGCAATCCGCGCGTCTACCTGTTCGCCTTCATCTATTTTTCGCTGACCTGCGCGTCGTTGACGCTCAACTTCTGGATGCCGTTGATGATTCGCGACTTCGGCATTCGCGACGTTCTGGCGATCAGCTTGTACAGCGTCATTCCGAATGCAATCGGCGCGGTCGGCCTCATTCTGATTGCACGTCATTCGGATAGGCGCGGCGAGCGGCGCCGGCACTTTGCGGTCTGCACCATCGGTGGAGGCCTCGCGCTTTCGCTTTTGACCCTGCATTTAAGCAGTTTTCCCGCGATGCTCGCGATTCTCTCGCTTGCCGCCGTGCTGATTTTTGCGGCGCTGCCGATCTTCTGGACCGTGCCGTCGAGTTATCTGTCGGGTGCCGCGGCGGCGGGCGGCATTGCGTTGATCAGCAGCATTGGCATTACGAGCGGCATTGTGAGCCCATGGGTGATCGGCCTGATCAAGACGCACACCGGCAGCATGGACAACGCGCTGTATCTGTTGACCATTCTGCTGTTCGCGAGCGGTGGGGCGCTGCTGGTTGGCGTGCCGAAGGAGAGCAAGGCGGTGTGAAGGTCACGCGGTGCGTGAGAGCGCCATCGTGTAGAGTCGCAGAATTCCATTGCGCCTTATTCCTGCGATGTCTGCCACTCTCGCACCTGTCCCGCTTCAGCATGAAGGCCCGCCCGATGTGTCGTTGTGGCGGGTCGACGTGTCTTTCGATGCATCGCTCGATGCGCCTGCGTTTCGATCCCTTAGTGACGAAGAGCGCAACAGGGCGCAGCGGTTTCGCCGCCACGAAGACGCGCTGCGCTTTGCCACGACGCGCGCCGCGTTGCGCGATTTGCTCGCCCAACGCAGCGGCGCGGATGCGCGCGCTGTGCGCCTGAGCGTCGATGAAAACGGTCGTCCGCGGCTCGCGGCTTCAAGCGCGCTCGACTTCAACGTATCGCATGCAGGTGCCTGCGGCCTGATCGCGATTTCTGCGGCGCGGCGCGTGGGCGTGGATATCGAGCAATGCGTCAGCACCTTCGACTGGCGCTCTATCATCGCGTTGACGTTGGACCCGGATGAGGCGGCGTGGATCGAGCGCCTCGCTCCTTCGCAGCAAATGGCTGCGTTCTACGACGCATGGACCGCAAAGGAAGCGCTTGTGAAGACGACGGGCGCAGGCATCGCGCGCGGCCTGCAGCATTTGACTGTGTTGCCGCGCGAGGGCCGTTGCGTCACGCTGCGCAACGCGATTCCCGACGATATGCGGACCATAGCCGCGCAGTGGATTGCTGCGCCGCAGGGCTACGCTGCGTGCGTTGCGTGGTCGTTGACGCCGCTCGCCTCATAGCGCGCCGGTCGTTCAAGTATTCCCGCGCTTGTCAGCGAGCCCCGAATGCAACTAACTGTCAGCCCCGCGCCGCGTCTCCAGATAAGATGGCGAGGCCCCAGGCACTCGCAGCCGAAGACATAAAACCGCCTGGCAACCATGTCTGCTCACGCACATTAACTCATGCCGACAGATCCGTCCGCAGCAGCGCATTCTTCCGCCATCGCCGACGAAGCCCCGCAGCGCTTGCCAACGCTGATGCTGGCCGCGGCGTTGTCGCTAGGAAGCGCGATCGCACTGGGGTTCGCGCGCTTTGCTTACGCGCTGCTGCTGCCGTCGATGAAACAGGATCTTGGCTGGACCTTTGCGGAGGCAGGCGCGATGAACACCGCCAACGCGCTCGGCTATCTGCTCGGCGCGCTGGCTTTTCCGCATCTTGCACGCCGCTGGCGCCCAGACACCTTGTGCGTGGCCGGTTGCGCAGCTACCGCGTTGCTGACGGCTGCTAGCGGTCTGGTCGCGGACACGAATCTGCTGCTGTTGCTGCGCGTGATGACCGGCATGGCCAGCGCGGCGATTTTCATTAGCGGCGGTGTGCTGGCCGCGCGCCTCGCTTCAGCGAGACCACGCGATGCCGGGCTCGTGCTTGGCCTGTACTACGGCGGCACGGGATGGGGCATCGTTGCTTCGTCGGTGCTGGTGCCGTTCACGATACTCGACCGTGCACATGGATGGCAGTTCGCGTGGTTCGCGCTGGCTGCCGCGTGCGCGCTTTTTACCGTGGCGGCCGTGGGTGCTGCGCACAGAATCGGGCGCTTGCACGCGACGGCGCCACCGGGCGCGCAGGGCATGGCCGCGAGCGATGCCGCGCGTTGGCCGCGCTTTGCGTGGGTACTTGCCGGGTATGGCTTGTTCGGCGTCGGTTATATCGGCTACATGACGTTCATCGTCGCGCTGTTGCGCAACGCGGGCATGAGTGCCGCCGTCGTTACGGGGTTTTATCTGTTGCTCGGTGTGGCGACGGTGTTCTCCGCGCGTCTGTGGTCTGGCTTGCTCGACCGCATGCGCGGCGGTCAGGCATTGGCCGCGCTCAATGCGCTGCTGGCGATCGCGACACTGCTGCCCGCACTCTTCACGCAAGCGTGGATCGCTTTTGCATCCGGCGCGCTGTTCGGCGCGACGTTCCTGTCGGCCGTTGCATCCACCACGGCATTCGTGCGCCACAATTTGCCGGCAAGCCATTGGGCCAAAGGCATTAGTGCTTTCACCATCGTGTTTGCATTCGGGCAGATTGTTGGGCCAATGGTAATCGGCTGGGTATCGGACGGAGCGGGCCTTGCTCGCGGTCTCATCTATTCCGCGCTGTTGCTCGCGGGCGGCGCGTTGCTCGCCGTGTGTCAAAAGCCGCTGCGCGCCGACTAGACCGAGGTCGTGGTGCTAGACCTGCACCGACGGAATGCTCTTCATGCAGCGCAACGCGAACATCGAGCGGCTATGACGAATGCCAGCGATCTTGTATAGCTTTTCGCGCAGGAATCGCTCATAGCCCGCGGTGCCGTCTACGGCGACCTTCACCAGATAGTCGTAATCGCCGGATACGAGGTACGCCTCCAGCACTTCGGTGAGTGTCGCGAGCTCGGCGCCGAAGCGCGCGAGCGCGTCGTCATCGTGACGATCGAGCGTCACTTCGAGCAGCACGATGTCTGCTAGCCCCAGCTTCTGCTGATCGAGCAGCGCAACGTAGCCGCGAATATAGCCTTCGCTTTCCAGTTGACGTGTGCGGTTCCAGCAAGCGGTGGTCGACATGCCGACGAGTTCGGCCAGTTCCGCATTGCTCACGCGCGCGTTCTTTTGCAATGCGCGCAGGATTCTGCGATCCTGATTGTCCAGCGCGCGGATCTTGTTGCTCATGGGACGCCCCGGAAGATTGTTCGTTCAGACATGATTCTATCGGAAGAACCTTCCGCTAGTCGCCCGATCGCGCGGCGCATTCAGAAGCCTATCCAGCGCGGGTCCCGGTATATTTTGACGGTGCCTTCGTGCCCGGGACAACCGTCCGGATCGCCGATCTCCAGGCGGCCACGCGCGGCCACAAGCCGCTAGCGGTATAGCGCTGCTTTTACCGAAGCCAGCATGAGAGCGAATTGCGCCGCTACCACGTCGCAGTGAAACCCTCGACCGGGCCGAACGCATGTAGCGCACTCGCGTGAAGTGCGGCGTGAAAAGACGCGCGGCCACAAAAGGGCCGCGCCATGAAGCGTGTTTCGAATGATCAATGGAAGATGAGGTACAGAATCACCAGCACGATCACCGGAACACCCAGAAGCCAGCCGAGTAGGTAAGGCATGATGTTTCTCCTTTCGTATCGAGTTGGAACACGACGGAGATTCAGCATGACGCGTGCCTGGGGTGCGCGGCCTTTGCCTGACGAATGCGTGCGTACCGCGCATTGCTAGCCGTTGTCGATAAAGCCCGGATACAGCGCCATTCCGCCGTCGACGAATAAGGTTGTGCCCACAACGTAATCGCTTTCGTCGGATGCGAGCCAGACTGCAGCCTTGGCTATGTCTTCCACTTCGCCAACACGGCCGTATGGAATCAATTGCAGTAACTTCGTGCTTGCGGCGCTCGTGTCCCACGCGTCGCGATTGATCTTCGTGCGAATGGCGCCCGGAGCTATCGAGTTCACGCGAATACGCTCGGGTGCGACTTCTTGCGCGAGCGACTTCATAAACATCTGCACGCCGCCCTTCGACGCGGCGTAGTTGACGTGCCCGGCCCACGGAATGACCTCGTGTACCGAGCTCATGCAGATGATCTTGCCCAGCGCGTTCGATGCAGAGGTGGGCCCGCGCCGCCGGAACTCCTTCACCGCGGCTTGTGCAGTGAGGAACTGTCCCGTCAGATTCGTGCCGAGCACGGTTTGCCAATCGTCCATCGACATATCGGCGATACCGCTGTCCCTCTGCAAGCCGGAATTTGCAACCACGATATCCAGCGTGCCGAAGCGTGCGCGGCATTCGTCGAACATGACCTCCACGTCATCGGGATTGGATACGTCGCCTCGTACTGCGAACGCCGTGCCGCCGGACTGATTGATTTCGTCGGCAAGCTTCTCCGCTGATTCGGCATGCGAATGATAATTCAGCGCAACTGAGGCGCCCGCACGGGCAAGCGCCTGCGCGACGCCATAGCCAATGCCGGAACTCGCGCCCGTGACCAGTGCGAACTGATTGGCAAGTAACTTTTCCATCGCAATTCCTCGGTGCAGACTAGCGTTTGTGTCGACGTGCAGACGTAGCGAGGCCGCCGGGTAGGCGAGCAGTTCACTGCATCGCAACCCGGCGGCCAGGTCCGCATTGATCTACGTGTGTGACTGCGTCAAGCGAATGGCTATATGACGCCGGCGACAAGCAGCACAATTACGACAATCAGCACGAGACCCAGACCACCCGTTGGTGCATAGCCCCAGGAACGGCTATGTGGCCAGGTCGGCAACGCGCCGATAAGGAGAAGAATCAGCACAACCAGAAGAATAGTTCCCAACATATATGACCTCCGCTTGGTTGAAGGCGCTGTCTTGCGCGAAGGCCGAGCACGCGTATTGAACGTGCAACCGTACCGGGCGCAAGACAGTGTCGTGACCTAGGCCGAGCAAACGTCGTGCCCAATGCAGAAGCCGCAGGGTCCTTACACTGCTGGTGTATCCGCACCGGCGACGCGCGATGCGATCAGATCCGAGATGAACGCACCCGCCAGCGCAACAGCGCCGCATGCAAAGATCAGCGCGTAGTTGTTATGCGAATGCGAGAACAGATACGAGTAGCCATAACCGCCAAGCGCCTGGAAGAGTGCGAACGCCGTGGTCGCGCGGCTCCATGAAGCACGCTGTTCCGTATGATCGTGCGGCACGAGTTCATGAATGCGGCCGAGCGCGAGCGGCACGACGCCAGGCGTGAAGATGCCCAGTATTACCGTCGACAAGGCCAGCACCCATGCGTTGCCCGAGAGCGCGAGCAGCGCAACAGCGGCGGCTTGCAGCAGCAATGCCACGCGATAAGCCTTGCCGTAGCCGATACGATCCGCAATGTTGCCGGCGATCACCGGCCCTGCGATGGCGGCGAGCCCGTACAACACCCAGTAGTTCGCGCCGATTCCCGCACCGCGACCCAGGCCGCGCGCCACATAATCGACGAGCAGAATCATTGCCGGCACGAGACCAAGTGCGTTGGCTGCATATTGCGCATAGAGCACGCGCAGCCCGAGCGTGGCAGTTTGCGCAGCCTGATGATGAGCGGGTGCCGCGACGGGCGCGGGCGGGTTAGTCGACGGCCAGCCGAACCAGCTCACCGCGGTGAGGACGAGCGCGACTGTGCCGAGTCCGAACCATGTCGTTCGCAATCCGAAATGAAGCAGTTCAGGAATCAGCGTGCCCGATGCCGCAATACCAAGTCCGAGTCCCAGAAAGATCATGCCGCTCACGAAGCCGCGGCGCGGCGCGGGAATATGCGGAAGAATGGAAGTCGCGACCAGCACCATGATGGCGCCGCCGGAGATGCCCGACAGCAAGCGCCACACAAAAAACCAGCTTATCGACAGCGGATACGCGCATGCGAAAAATGCCGCGGTAACCACCGCCATCAACATGCGCAGGGCGGTCCGGTTCGACAACGCGGACGCAAGCGGTCGGCCGATCAGCGCGCCGATCAGATAGCCGGCGAAATTCGCGGCGCCCAATGTGACTGCTTGCGACGACGTGAACCAGTGCGCCTGAATCAGCGATGGAATGAGCGGCGTATACGCAAAACGCGCCAGTCCGATTGCGACGAGACTGCCGCTCAGTCCGGCGAGCGTGGCAAAAAGCGCGCGGGCGTCGAGCGATGTCGAAGCCGAAGAGGTTAACGAAGGCGCTGTAGACATGACGGTTCCTTTACCGGCCAACGTGCATGACGTAGCGCCGGGGTCTGTGAGACTGCAAAAGTGTGCGAACAGGTGCGCCCTGCCAGGCGCGGGGCTCAACCGTCGCGGGGTTTTGTCGGCAGTGCCGGCAGGCCGAATAGCACGAGTGCGCTCGCTACCGCACTGCTGAGCACGTCACGCTGCGGATCGACCCGAGCTAGCACGCGCATGCCGAGCACGGTGGCGAGCAGATGAGCGGCGGCGTCATCGGCGCGAATGGTTTGCGGCAGCGTGCCGTTCTTTTGCGCGGCGGTGAGGCAGCGGTAGAAGAACTCGCGTATCTCCGCGACTTCGGTCGCGACGAGTTTGCGGAATGCTTCGTCGTCCGGTGTCATTTCCAGCGCCGAATTGACCAGCATGCAGCCGCGCTTGTGCGGGTCGGACACTGACCGCTCTATCGTTTCTTCGAAGAAGCCGGTGATGGCTTGCGCGGGCGGCATGGTGCTCTCCAGGCGCCTGATGCGCTCGCGCAACGAGCGGTCCAGATAATGTTCGAGCGCGCGCAGATAGAGCCCGCGTTTGTCGCCGAATGCGTTGTAGAGGCTTGGCTGAGTGAGACCGGTGCACTTGACCAGGTCGCGCGTGGACGTGGCCTCGTAGCCCTTGAGCCAGAACGTTGCGCTGGCTGCTTCGAGCACCTCTTCCTCATCGAATCCGCGGGGTCGCGCCATGATCAATGTCCTTTGCCGCCGGCAGGTGGTTATGTATCAGTCGATATAGAACGGGATTATATATCGATTGATACAAAAGGCAAGGACTGGTCGCGGGCAGAGGGGACGGGACCGCCGCGCCTTGAGGGCGAGCCCGTGGCGCGGCGGTTTCCAATTACCGGCATGTGGAGCGTCCTACAGATAGGTGCCCTTGATGCGGCCTTCGAAGATGGCTGTGTTGATCGCAAAGTCGTCGACGTGACCGAGGGCGCCGCCGTCGACGGTGACGACGACTGACCGGCCGCCGCGCACGAGTTTCAACTGCTCGGCGGTGAGCGTGACTTCGTGCTGGACGCCTTCGGCGCAGCGGGGCAGATCCTTGATGATGACGGTGGATTTCATGGCGATACTCCTTGAGGTAGTAGGGCGAGCACGGCGGTGTGCTCGCTCCGGTTTCTGCAAGGCATATGCCAATTTGCGCGTGGAAAAGTGCCGGTCCGCCGCGCGCCGGCAGACGCAAGGCCAGGCAGGGACGCACGCCGCTCCTTCGCAAATCGTGGATTGCGGTCGGGGAAAATTTGAAGCCAGGTGTGCGGGCGCGCCCCACAGAAGAGGCGTCGAGTGTTGGTCTGCGAGCACGTTGAAGCCGTCGGAGTGCCGAGGCCTCGCTCGATTCGGCATACCCGCACAAACGCAAGCGGCACGCGCCGACGACGCGTGCCGCTGCACTGCTCAATCGAATGTGGATCTAGCTGCGCCGTGTCTGACGGGTCGCCGCCACTTTCGCGATGGTCCGATGCGCGGCCGGAAAGCCGGGCGGATATTCGACAACCCGCGCCGAGGCGGGCACGAGCGGCGTGGCGCTCGTCAGCCGTGCGCCAATGCGTGCGCCGCCGACAATGGCGGCCATTGCCTCACGGTCGAGTTCGACGCTGTCCGCGAGGTCTTTGATAAGAAGCTTGGCCATGATGTATTCGCCCGGAAAGCGGAGCGATGCACCGGTGCGATGGTCCGGTTCGCGCTCGCGAGTGTCGTCCAGTGTACTGAGGTCTCGTCGCACTATGAGTATAGGAAATCTGTTTTCAAGCTGCCTGCCGGATAGGGCGAGGCGGCAGTAGGGAGGCCCCCGGTCCTTCGCTACTGCACGCCGTCACACGACCGCGGTGTTGGATGCCCACAGCGCGGGGCTGACGTTCAGATGCAGAGGAACGATGCCGGCGCCGACCACGCCCACGTTGTTCAACGCCGCGACGTTCACGTATTGCAACTGGCTGAGGTTCTGGTTCACCGAGACATTGACATTGGCAATGCCACTCAGGCCGCTTACCGAAGGCACGCCGGGCACACCGCTGCCGGTGCCGCCCGAGACTGCCGACATGGCGCGGCGGTCGAGTTCGCGGGTACGGGAAAGATCGCAAATGATGAGAGATGACATGGTGTCGCTCCAAAGGTATAGGGAAGAAGGAGGCGCATCGCGCGCGGCGAAACGGCCCGCAACGGCGGCCGCTTCGCCGCGTCGCACATTACATGTGGATGTTGTTGCTCGACGTGACCGACGGGTTGAGCGTCGAGCTGATGCCGGCGGCGAAAGCAACGTTGTTGCCGTTGGCGTTCTGGATGTTGAGTTCGTTGCTGATCAGTTGCGTCGCGTTGACCTTCTTGCTGTAGTCGGGCGCGTAGACCGGGCTGAAGTTGAAGTACGACGTGGAGGGGCCGAAGCCGCCGCGCACGGCGCTCATTGCTTTGCTGTCGAGTTGTTCGGTGATGGACAGGTCTTTGATCATCAGCGTGTTCATGGTGAGTCTCCTGAAAGTGAAGGTTACGGTTCTGCGCTTGGGTTCGAGCAACTTGTCTGCTCGAGCGTCACTAATGCACAGCCTGTGCCAGATTTATTCAAGGTTCCTAATAAAGTGGCCCGAGCCTTGCCCCGCAAGGCTTACAAAGCGCTGCGGCGAATTCCGGTCTGTTCACTCAAGATGCGATGCTCTCGCGCAATGGTGGCGTCCGTCCGACAGCGCGCCCGATTCTGTTGGATCACATGCAACAGGCGCGCGGCATGCCTCGCGCGGGGCAATCCTGGTTTGCGAAAGCACAGGGTGGGAGCTAGTATCGAAGCGGCACATGTAACTGGTTACGACAGCTTTCCTATCGGCCGGAGCGACCCTGATAGCAGGCGAATGGGTCTACGGCAGCGGCGGCACTTCGCACAATATGGCTAGCCTTGCGCGTGTGATTCACGACTTCCAGAACGGCGAGCTGTCTCGTGACGAGTTCGTCGCTCAACTCGACAGCACGTTGGTGACCGAACGCCTCGGTCCCGCGCAGTTGCTGGAGATGCTCGGCGCGGCGCATCGCAAGGCGCCGCTGCCGGAGGACCTTTACATCGAAGTGCGGCGACGCATCGAGCAGTTGCGCGTGTCGAACGTGGCGGCGGGCGGCGAGGAAACCGGCATACAGACCACGGTCGAATTTCCCTCGGTGGTCCCAGGCGCGAAGGAGCGCGCAGGCGCCCCGGCGAGCGCGTCCAGCTCTTCGAGTATTGGGGCGCACGACCAGATCAAGGGTATTGGCGATACGCTGAACAACCGCTTCGTGCTCGAAGAGTGCCTTGGTGTCGGCGGAATGGGCACGGTCTATAAGGCGCTCGATCTGCGCAAGCTCGAAGCGTCGGACCGTAAGCCGTATCTCGCGATCAAGGTGCTCAACCTCCAGTTTCGCGGCAATCCTAATTCGCTCGTTGCCTTGCAGCGCGAGGCGCGCAAGGCGCAGGTGCTCGCGCATCGCAACATCATTACCGTGTACGACTTCGACCGTGACGGGCCCATCGTCTATCTGACCATGGAGTACCTGTCGGGCAAGCCGCTCAGTCAACTGTTGCGCACGCCGGGGTATCAGGGCATGCCGGTTCGAGCCGCGCTGCCCATCGTGCGCGGCATGTGCAGCGCGCTCGCATACGCGCACGAACGCGGCTTCGTGCACTGCGACTTCAAACCCGCCAACGTGTTTCTCACGACGAATGCCGAGGTAAAGGTGATCGACTTCGGCATTGCTCGTGTATTTCAACGGCCGGAGGAAGAGAGCGATGCAACCGTCTTCGATCCGGGCAGCCTGGGCGCGCTGACGCCTGCGTATGCGAGCCCCGAGATGATCGAGCATCGCGAGCCTGATCCGCGGGACGATATCTATGCGCTTGGCTGCATCACGTATGAACTGCTGACTGGGCATCATCCGTTCGACCGCCTGTCCGCCACACAGGCGCGCAATGCGGACTTCAAGCCGCAGCGTCCGTCCAGCCTCAACGCGCGGCAGTGGCGCGCATTGCGGGCCGCGCTTTCGTTCGACCGCGCGACGCGCATGCCGAGCGTGGCGCGCTTCATCGCCGAATTCGACAACGAGGCTCGCGCGGAAAAGTCGGGAACGTTGGCAAAGGCCGGCCTCGCCGGATTTGCGGTGATCTGCTCGGCCGCCGTGGGGGTATTCGCGTGGCGCGCGGCACCTGGCCGTCATGGCGAAGCGCAGGTGGCGGCAGGTGCTTCGCAACAGCGTGCGGGCGAGGTGACTGCGTCGTCGTCGGTGCAGGGAAGTGAGACGGTGGCTGCGCTTGCGGGCGGGAGCGGTAACGCGGCGAGCTTGAGCGGAGCGCCGACGAATGCAAGAACGGCAAGTGCGGCGGCGACAAGCACGACGACGGCAACTGCAACCACCCCCAGTGCAAGCCCGACAACTGCAACGACAACCAGCGCGCCGTCGTCGAACTCCCCCGTTGCCCTCGCACCACCCACACCGCCAGCAACGCCAAAACCCGCGCTGACGCTCGCGGCGGTCACGCCGACGCTTGCTCAGGTGCCCTGCTCCGCGTTATCCGCTGCGACGCAGGATCACACGTTGACGGTGCGCGGCTACGTCTCACAACGCTATGGTGTGGCGCGCCTGAAAGATGATCTGTCGGCGCTGCCCGGCGTCGATGCAGTGAAACTCGACGTAGAGCCCACCGCCGACGACAAATGCGCCACGCTCAAGGCGCTTGCGCCCTACTGGGTGCAGAACTGGCAAGCAGGGCACGTTGCGGGGCTGCAGGTGCGTCCGCCGGGCGGCAGGTTGAGCGAGGGTGATTCCCTGGTAGTGGACGTGAGCACCCCCGGCTACGACTCGTACGTGAACCTGGACTATTACCAGCTCGACGGCAATGTCGTACATATGGTGCCGAGCCCCCGCGCGAAGGACAACCAGGCCCCGCCGCACTATTCGGCGACGGTCGGCAGCGCGGGCGACTGGGTCATTTCAAAGCCGTTCGGTTCGGAGATGGTGGTATTGCTGATCACGCCCGCGCCGCTTTTCGACAAGCCGCGTCCCGAGGCCGAACCCCGCGCCGATTATCTGCGCGCCCTCGACACGCGTCTCACGCAAATTACCGCGAAATACGGCCGCGAGCGGATCGTAGCGGACTTCGCGCCAATCACCACAAAGCCGCATGCGCCGTGACACGCTCGCCGCGAGTTGGCCAAGCGCGCCGCGAATCACTTGAGGTCTTTGACCACCCGCAGACCATCTTGCGACTGACGCACGCCCGCGCTGTATTTGAAGCGCGTCGCGCTTAGCATGTAGCCGGCACCTTCGCGCCACGAGCCGCCGCGAATCACACGCATGTCGCAACTGGGGCTTTCCCACGCGCGGCCGTCGACGGGCGCGGACTGATACGAGTTGTGCCAGCAGTCGGCAGTCCATTCCCATACGCTTCCGTTCATGTCGTACAGGCCGTACGGATTTGCCGCGAACGAGCCCGCGGCCTCGGGGCCTTCCTTGTGCCACGGTTCGCCGCAATCCTTGCAGTTGGCGTTGCCCTTGCGCATCTGGTCGCCCCACCAGTAAGCGGTCGTGGTGCCGCCGCGTACCGCGTATTCCCATTCGGCCTCGGTGGGCAGCCGGTATGGTTTGCCCGTCGTTTTGCTGAGCCACTTCACGTACTGTTGCGCGTCGTCCCAACTCAGATCGCGCGCCGGTGCGGCCTTGTTGGCGTTCGTTTCGGGCGTCAGCCTGGCACAGGCATTGGCCGCTACGCATGCGTTCCACTGCTCGACGGTCACCTCATATTTACCGATAGCGAACGGCGCGCCAATCGTCACGTGATGAACGGGCTTCTCGGATGGGTCGTCGCTGTTGCTGCCCATCGAGAAGGAACCTGCGGGCAGCGCGATCATGATTGGGCACGCAGCGCAGTCACGGCTTTCGCCCGCAACCGGAGCGCGGGAAACGGGTTTTTGCGCGGCTACAGAGACCGGCGGCGCCGGCGGCACTGGCGGCGAGGCAGCGCTTGCGGCGGGCGTTGCGGCCCCCGCGCGCTGGCGGTCCTGCGCCGCGGAAGATGAGGGCGCGCCTGGTGCAGGCGCAGTCGACGTCGCCGGCCGCGTTGTCTGCTGCGGTGCTGTGGCCGGTGTGGCCGACGATGAAGCCTGCTGCGTCGGCGCGCCGGGAGTGGGTGCGTTCGATGCCGCCCGCAGGCGATCGATGCGCGCATGCGCGAGCGTGGCAAAGCGCCCGTTCGGATACGCCTTCAAATACGCTTCGTAGTCGGCGGGGTAATTGCTGTCCTTGATCGAATTCCAGAAGGTGATTTCGTATTGCTCGCTGCTGTCCTTCGGCAATATGCCGCGGCTGTGCGGGGCCACCACGGTCTCATCACTTGCTCCCGATCCGGCAGAAGCCACGGTCGCGCTGCGTGTCACAGCGGCGGTGACCGGCAATGAAGACGCGATCCACGGTTGCTGCGCCCCGCCCGTCGCAAGTCTGACTTGCGACGCGACGTTCGCGAACAGGCTCATTAGCGGCTGTGCGGGTGTCTCGTCGAGGGCGCGCAGCAACGCGTGCGTATAGATGCCGTGGCGCAAGCCGTCCGCTGCAAAGCCGCCGCGCGCCGTTGCGTAGGCAACGAGCGTGTGCGGCGGAAGTGCCGCGGCGCTGGCGACAACCTCGCCAGTGAATGGATTGTCAAGACAGGTGTCGAGAATTGCGATATTGAGTCCACCGCTGCGCGACGCGTGCATTGCCTGCAAGACGCTATCCAGGTCGATGCCTTCGCGAATCGGCGAGGCCGGCGAGCGCATATCGAGCCCGGCGGGAACCAACAACGTTTGCGTGCCGATGCGCATGCCGTGCCCGGCGAAATAGAAAAGGCCCACACCGCCAGCGCGCAGCCGCTCGCGGAATTCGTCAATCGCACGCTGCATTTGCTGCGACGTTGCGTCCGCAAGCAGCGTTACCTGGTAGCCGAGCGCACTTAGCCGGTGCGCAAGCGCTTGAGCGTCGCGTGGCGCATTCTGCTCGATGACGTTCGCCGGATCGCCGCCAATGGGATCATGCTGACCATAGGCACCGTTGCCGATAACCAGCGCGATGCGCGAAGCGCCAGCTTGCATTGGTGTGAAAGGTGCCAACGGTGTGACAGAAACGAGCGGTGCAATCGCTGCATCAGCCGCGGCGGCCGAATGCGCCGCGCCCGTGCCCGTGCCCGTGCGCGCAGCCGCGGCAAACGCACTGTCGCAATTCACCAGAATGGCCCCGGCCATCCATGTCAGCAGGAATAGTCGCCACATCTTCGCATCCTGTTTGTTCCGGACAGAACATAGGCATCCGGGCACCGCGCTTTCGCCGCTGTTCGTTGCCGTTTGCCGATACCGCGGCGCGGGAGATGGCGAAGTATCGACGCGCGTTCGACTGTCCGCGTTGCAACGTATCAACAAACATAGCACGCGCGTGGCGGGCCACAACCAACACTTTCACCGGGTGCCCCATACGGTTAACGAGTGTGGCGTATCTTTTTGGCAAGTTACGTCCTAAGCTGATTCACAAAGCAACGCGGCAAAGTCGTTTTAACTACGCGGCTGCCGCATCGAGCGCGCCCGCGATCGCAGCACCATCGCCTCGCTGCCTGTGCAGTCGGGGTGGTCACGACCGCTCTTCGGGAGAGTGCGCCATGCGAAAAACCAACGTCCCTGCTGTCTCCCCCTCCAGTTTCAATGGCATGTCGCGGCTGTGCGCAATGCGGGCGGCTTCGCGGACACTGTTAGCCGTGGCGCTTGCCTGCACTGCGCTACCGCTGCCCGCGTTGGCGCAGACCACTGCGGCACCCAGCGGTGCGGAGGAATACATCATCTGGCCGTCCGACGGGGCCGTGATTCACGGTGGCAAGCTCTGGGTGCGCATGGGCTTGCGCAATATGGGTGTGTGCCCGAAAGGCGTCAGCTTTCCGAACTGCGGGCATCACCATCTTCTGATAGACACCGACCTGCCGGCCCTCGACCAGGAAATTCCGTCGGACCGCAATCACCTGCATTTCGGCGCGGGCGAGACCGATGCGCGTATCGAGTTGCCGCCAGGCAAGCACACGCTGCAACTCATTCTTGGTGACCACAATCACGTGCCGTTTGCGCCGCCCGTGTACTCGAAAAAGATCACCATTACCGTGCAGAAAGACTAGCGCGTTTATCGTGTACCGCGCATTCGACGCGGCCTGCTCAGGACGGAGAGACCTTCATGTACAAACTCATCGCAATCGCGGCGCTGGTGGCGTCGGCGGCATGGGGCGTGGCCGATTTTGCCGTGGCGGCCGGGGCGTCATCGCCTTCCGGCGCTTATGCGTATATCGGTTATCCGAACGACGGTCAGGTCGTTCCCGCCAACAAACCCTTTCGCGTGTGGTTCGGCTTGCGTTATATGGGCGTGGCGCCGAAGGGCGTGAAGTATCCGAACACGGGGCATCATCATCTGCTCATCGACGTGGACTTGCCGCCGATGGACCAGGAGATACCCTCAGACCGCAATCACCTGCATTTCGGCGCGGGCGAAACCGAAACCATGATCCAGTTGCCGCCCGGCAAGCATACGTTGCAGCTTCTAATGGGCGACGACATGCACGTTCCCCACAACCCGCCGGTTTACTCGAAAAAGATCACGGTCATTGCGCGTTGAGTCAGGTGCACGTCGCACCCGGGCCGAAATAGAAGCCATGTCATGCCGCAGCCAACCATTTCGCGCCGCTTGTTGGCTGCAATCCATCACTTCGATGCCCACTCATCGCCATCTTATTCAGCGTTGCTGTGTTGCCGTTTCGCCGGAAGGCTTGGCCCACGGCACTCCAGCAAATTTCTTAGGAGCCTGAAGCAAAACTGGCACAGCCCATGCGTTAGTGACGCTCGAGCAGACATGTTGCTCGAACCCAACCGAAACACTGTGACCTTCCCTTCAGGAGATTTGCCATGAACACGCTGATGATCAAAGACCTGTCCATCACCGAACAACTCGACAGCAAGGCGATGAGCGCCGTGCGCGGCGGCACTGGCTACATGTATCCGTCGTCGTCGTATCTGAACTTCGCGCCGGTCTATGCACCGAACAACAGCAAGAAGGTCGATGCGACCCAACTGATCAGCACGACGATGAACATCCAGAACGCCAACGGCAACAATGCGGCGTTTGTCGCCGGAGTCACGACCACGATCGATCCGCACGTCACGTCGAGCAACAACATCTTCGTGTCGTAACTGGCGCGGGCGGACGCCAGAGCTTGCCGGCCCGCGCGTCCGCCGGCCCCTGAAAAACCCGACACATCAATCGTTCTTTTCACGCGACACCTCGTCACCGCACATCTCCCACGCCTATGTTCATGCACTGCTTCGATGGTGAAGCGGCGCCGGAGATGCTTTACTTGAATCGTGCGCTTGCATCGGGCAGATCGGGCAGTGAAGTGGGCGTCATCGGAGAAAACCGTGTCAGCGTTGCCTGAATCACAGAGTGTTCTGCGCTTCGTCAATCGCCCCGCTGCGGTGATGTTGCGCGGGCTTTGCGCCGCAACGATAGGCGCCGCGGTTTTGTGCGCGTGTGTCGATGTCAGCATGCCCGCCTATAAGCGGCCCGACACGCCGGCCAAGACCTCGTGGAGCGGCCAGAACGGCACCCCGGTCTCCGCGGCGGCCACCATCGAGCCCGACTGGTGGAAGGGCTTCAGCGATCCGACGCTCGACGCGCTGATTGCCAGGGCTATCAGTGGCAACTTCGACATCAAGGTACTGGCCGCGCGTATCGACGTGGCTCGCACCCAAATAGGCGAAGCCAGGGGGGGCGCGCTGCCGACCATGGATCTTGGCGGCGGCGCCAGCTTTCAGAAAACCACCGGCCAGACGTTTGCGAAGCAATACAACGTGGCAACGCAGGTCAATTGGGACATCGATATCTGGGGAAAAGTAGAGAAAGGCGTGCAGGCGCAGAAGGCTGAGTTTCGCGCGAGCGAAGCGGATTGGCGTGCCGGTTATCTCGAACTCGTTTCGAACGTATCGAGCACCTATTTCCAGATTCTCCAGTTCGACGATCAGATCGACCAGCAGCAGAAAACGCTTGTCACCAACCGCCAGATTCTGTCGATTTACGAAGGTCAGCGCCGCAGCGGTCTCATTCCGCAGACGCTGGTCTTGCGGCAGCAGGCGGAGATCAATCGGCTGACGAATCAGCTGCTCGAACTAGGGCGCTCGCGCGACCTGGCGAACAACGCGCTGTGCACGCTGATCGGGGTACCGGCGGGTGAATTCCGCTTGCCCAAAGGCCATTTACAGCAGCGAGTGCGCTTGCCTGGCGTGCCCGACGGCCTGCCTGCGCAACTGCTCGCGCGGCGCCCCGATGTGGTGGCCGCGGAATTCCGGGTGCTCGAAGCCTATGACCTCGTCGGTCAGGCCAAGCTTGCGCAATTGCCCTCTATCAGCTTGACGGGCCACGGCGGTACGGCGAGCTTCGCACTCACCGACTTGCTGAAGTCGTTCACTTACGGCTTCATGCCGAGTATCAACATTCCGCTGCTCGACCCCGGTGTGCGCGCGCACGTGAAAGTGACGCAGGCCCAGTCGACGGTGGCGGAGCAGCAGTACCGCGCGACGGTAATGGGCGCGTTCGAGGAGGTGGAGAACGCGTTGGTCAATCTGAACGCGCACAAGGCGCAGCGAATAGAACTGCAACAACAGGTGGACCGTCTGCAGATCGTGGCCGATCAGATCCAGTCGCAACTGCGGCTTGGCGTGGTGTCGCAACTCGAGGTGTTCGAGACGGAGCGCACGCTGCTCGAGGCGCAGTTGTCGCTACTCGCCAATCATCAATTGATTCTGTCGGACACTGTGCTGCTTTATAAGGCGCTCGGCGGCGGCTGGCCGAGTGTCGACGTACAGGCGCAAGTCAAAGAGCAGTAGAGCACGAGCCCGACAAAGTACCGGTAAGTAAAGGAGCATTGAGCTAATCCGCCGGGCCGCGCGCCGCGTCTTTTTCATTGCGCGCCGCACGTCCGGCGGCTTGATAACCGACGACTGAGAATTGACACTCGCTATGCGTGACTTACAATCTTTGAGGAGCCGGGTTTCGGACGGCTCCGCAAAACAAGATCTCTTCGCCGTCGTCCCTTCGTGCTGATTCCGTTGCGCTCTCGCCGCAGCGGGTAAACGATTAGTGATCCGGATAAAATGGCCGACGGCGAAATTCCGATTGCTGAGACACGCACAACAGCCGAAACGGTTTTCGACGTGCTGCTGTCTCCCCTTGCGTCCGGGCAGCGTCCCGCGCTGGACGCCATCAGGATTGTCGATAGTCTGTTCGCGATCGGCCGCAGCGAGGCACCGTTTACGGATTATCCCGCCGAGCGCATCGCGCGTCTGTCGCGCCGTCATGCACGCATCTTTATCGAACAAGGCGCGCTGTACGTCGCGGACCTGGGCAGCAAGAACGGTACCACCGTCAATGGCGTCGCAGTGCGGCAAACGCCGGCCCGGGTGCGCGCCGGCGACGAGCTGTGCTTCGGAGGCGACCTCTGTTATCGCGTGAGCATCGAGCCGCGCGCTCGCATTGTCGCGGCCAGCAACGCCGCGTGCGCGCCGGGTCTCTTGCTCGTGCCGCAGCGCGACGACCTTGGGCTGCAGCCCATTGAAGTGCAGGCGTTTCCGTTTCTCGTCAGCAAGGCGGATCAGGTGTTTTCGCGCTACAAGGACCGCTATCCGCATCAGGTCAACTATATTTCGCGCCGGCACGCGCACATCTTTCTGAAGGGCAACGAGCTTTACCTGGAAGATCTCGGCAGCACGAACGGTACGTTCGTCGGCGGCAAACGTCTTGACGAATCCGCTCAACCGCTGGTGGACGGCGACATCGTTGCATTTGGCGGCGACCACTTCGTCTACAGGGTGACGCTGCACAAACCGCCTGAAGCCGAGCCGACCGTGACGCAACTGTTGCTCGATCCCGCCGCCGCCGAAGCCGCCGATGCCGACAAGACCACCTTCGTCGGCGCAGCCAATTCGTTTCTCGACATCTTCTGCGTGGATCCGGCCCGGCAACGTGAAGACGAAATCAATGAGGCGGCGCACGCAGCGGGGGCGCCGGCAAGACGCGCTGCATCGACAGCGGCCGCGGCAAATGCAGCAAAGAGCGGCAATGGTGGCCCCGCTCACGACGGCACCGCAGACGGCGCGAAAAGCGGCCGTGCTGCCGGCGCGACGAAGCGCAAGCCGCGCCGCTGGCGCCTCGTGGCAAGCGAACTCAGAAAGGCATTCGTCGGCGACGAGCATGCGAACACGCGGCGAATCGCGGTATGGGGCGGCGTTGGCGTCATATTACTGGGCACTGTCGCATTGACGCTGTACCTGCGCGGTTCGTCCGAGCGCGAACTGAAGAGCTTGCTCGCGAGCGGCGACTATACGAGCGCGGTGCGATCGGCAAAGAGCTATCTGGCGAGCCATCCGACCGACACGAAAGTCAGTGCGCTCGCAAGCGAAGCACTCCTCAAGGCGAAGCTTCCGGACTGGCTCAACGCACTGCAAAAGGCGCAGTTCGAGCAGGCCGATGCGCTGCTTGCGGACATGAAGGCGTCGAGCGCGCACAATGCGGACGCCGCGGCGCTGGTGGGCGAATTGCACTGGGTGGGCGATCTCGAACGCTTCATTGCCGGGCGCGGCGGCGTGGAGGCGCCGATCCACATGTATCGCGACGAGGCGGCAATCGACGGCCTGCTGCAACGGTGGCACGACGATCCGCAAAGCCACCAGCGCGCCCTCGACAGAATCGCCTCGTATGTACCCGTTTTTACCGAGCCGTATGCGCAGGCCATGAGTCATCTGCGTAAGCTCGAAAGCGACGATTCGGTGTATCTGGCCGCCATAACGCGGCTTGACGGCGCTATTCGCACCGAGTTGGCGCGCGACAAACCGGCCGCGCTGCCATCCGTACTCGACGACTATGCGCAACGCTACCCGCGTCTCGCGGGTCTCGATCAGGTGCGCGACGATTTGCGCCAATACACGGCTGTACTGGAGGCCGCGCTCGGTCGTCAATTGAGCACCTTGCTCGCGCTAATGAAGACCACGCGGTTCGGTACGCCGCCGTTTCAGGCGCAATATCGGCAACTGGCCGCGACCCGTTTGCCTTCGGACGACGTGATCCGCCGCCACGACACAATTGCCGCTGCCTGGCAGCGCGGCGACGCGCAACAGGCGCTGGCGGGATTGCAGTCGATGCCCGCCGGACCCTGGTCCGATGTACTGGCCGCCGAAGCGGCGCACAAGAAAGCGCTGCTCGATCAATACAACGACCTGCAGAAAACGCGCGGCAGCAAGGATTATGACCAGCGTCTGCTGTCTTTCTACGCGAGCCTGGATCCGCAGACGGACGTCTGGTTCGCGCGGGCCATCGAGAAAGACGTCGCGGCGTTGCACGACAAAGCGTTGTCGCGTGCGCAAGACCTGATGCTGCGCGCGCAGAGCCTGTGGAAACAGTATCGCGCGAGTGGTCCGATTGGCGGCACACAGCGGCTGGAAGCGGGCATTTCGCCGGGCTTTCGCAACGAAGCGCGCCTGCTGTCCGATGCTCAGACGTCCGCGCAACAGGGCATGCGCATCTATTCGCAGTTGAAAGCGGACCATCCCGCAGACTTTGACCGCCTGCTTGCGGACATAGAAGCGGAGACCACCTTGCAGCGCCGCTCGCTCACCGAGTTGCGCATGGTGCTGGACCCCGCGCTTCTGAAAGCGAAGCTGGCGTTGATTGGAGGCGAGCAGAGTGAAACGCGACAGTCACCCTAGAACGCTGGCCGAGGCGCTGGAAGACCATAGCGTCGAAGGCATTGCAATACTCACCGCGGAGCCGGTGCGAATTGCGCGTGCGCTGATCTGGGCGATGGTCGCTCTGGTGGTGGCGGGTTTGCTGTGGTCGTTCGTGGGCCGTGCCGATGTGATCGTCAGCGCACAGGGCACGCTCTCGCCCGAGTCAGAGGTACGCCGCATTTATGCGCCTATCGACGGCGAACTTGCGGATCTCTATATCGCGGAAGGCCAACCGGTGTCGAAAGGCGATGTGCTCGCGCGACTGAATGCACGCGGCGCTATAGAGGCGGCGAGCAACGCGTTGCAGGCGCAACTGAAACTGGAAGATGCCGAGCGCGACTGGAAGCAGTTCCCGCAGAAGAAAGCGCTCATGGAGCGAAAGGCCGCTGCATTGAAGACGCAAATGGAAGTGGAAGCCCGTTTGCACGAAAACCGCGTGTCCGAAGGCACGACCAAGCTCGCTGAAGGGCAGAAAGCCGAACTCGACGAAGCGCGCAGCATACTCGACAACGCCCGGCGCGTGCGTGAGGCGGCGCACCAGGAACTCGACCGCTATTCGCGGCTCTTTGCGCAGCCAGGCGGCGGCGGGATTGCCGAATTGCAAGTCGAGCAAAAGCGGACGGCGGCAATGGAAGCCGACAACGCATACCGGGTCGCGCAGTCGAAGCTCGCCGAGCTGGACTTCCGTTTGAGTCACGAATACGCGAAGGCAAATGCGGAGCTGGAAACGAGCGGGCAGCAAGCCACCGAGCTGCAGCTTCAGTACGACGCCGCGGTGCGCGACATTACCGACGCCGAAGACAAGTTGCGCCTGCAACTGCAAAGCGCGCGCCTCGTCTCGGAAGCCGCGGCCCGAATCCGTTTCGAGAACATCGACAAGGACAACTTCCTGCTGATTCTGGCGCCGGTATCGGGGGTGATTACAGATGTCACATCGACACAGCGCGGCGACAAGATTCAGGCGAACTCGCCGCTTGGCGGCATTGCGCCGAAAGACGCCAAGCCGGTGTTGAAGATAGAAATTGCCGAACACGACCGCGCGTTTCTGCACGAGGGACTGCCGGTCAAGCTGAAGTTCAACGCGTTCCCGTATCAGCGCTATGGATTGATCGGCGGCACGCTCGCCTATATTTCGCCCGCGACCAAGCCCTCGTTGCAGAACAAGCAGCCGGTATACGAGGGCCGCGTGATCCTCGACAAGAACTACTACGAGATTGCCGGCACTCGCTATCCATTGCGTTATGGCATGACGGCGAGCGCGGAAATCGTGGTGCGCGAGCGCCGGCTGATCGACCTGGGCCTCGATCCATTCAGGCAGGTGGCGGGCTGATCGCACGGATCGCACGGATCGCACATTAACCAAAGGAGCGGACAACATGACCGCGATAGTGAGAATAGACGATGAAGTCGTGGATGTGGCCGAGTTTATTCGTCTTCTGAAGTTGACTGGCCAGTTCGAAAGCCTTATCGAGCAGATCGTGCGCGACAAGCTGACCGTGCATGCAGCGAAGAAGCAGGGCATTGTCGTGACCGCCGACGAAATCCAGGAGCGTGCCGACCAGTTTCGCCGCGTGCGGGGTCTGCACCGCGCGACGGACATGAACCAGTATCTCGACGTGCTCAACGTGAGCCTTGACGAATTCGAGGCGTTCATCACGGACGGGCTGTATCAGGAGAAGATGCTCGACCAGGTCGGCAACGAGGCGGCGGTCCGCGATTACTTCGCGCTGAACTCGCCCAAGTTCGACGCAATCGAAGTGAGCCACATCGTGCTGGACAGCGAAGGCAAGGCGAAGGAAATGATCTCGTATCTGCGCGACGATCCGGAGAGTTTCGCCGACATGGCGCGCGAGCATTCCATTGCCGATACGCGCGAGGCGGGCGGCGTGATCGGCAAGGTATTGCGCGGCTCGTTGAAGCCCGACATCGAGGCAAAGATTTTCAATGCGGCGGTGGGCGATCTGCTCGGGCCGTTTCCGTCGGCGGACCGATCATGCTTTGAGATTTTCGCGGTGACTGCGAAGTACCCGGCTACGCTCGACGCCGACGTGGCCGCCGAAGTTCGCCGCCTTCTGCGCGAAAGCTGGCTGATTGCGCGTGCACAGGAACATGTAATCGAAGCGCGCTGAACGGGCGCCGCCACCACAAGCTGAACCGAGGTCCGCACGTTTATGGATGCACCCCAGACCGCGCCATCCGCCGCCGAGTTTCTTGCCTCGGTGGAGATACTGTCGCCCTTCTCTCGCGATGAAATCGAGCGTTTAGCCGAATGTGCGCAGGCGCGCTTCTATTCGTTCGGCGAAACAGTATGCTCAGCCGGCGAGACCGCCGACGGTCTATACGTAGTCCGCTCGGGTTCGGTGCGCATTTTTGTTGAAGAGCACGGCAAGGAAACCAGCATGGGCGTGCGCAAGTCGGGCGAAATTTTCGCCGACATCGCGATGCTGCGCACCTATGTGCATGAAGCGTCGGTGCGGGCCTCCGCGAAAACCGAGTTGCTGTTCATTCCACGCGCCGCAATCGAACCGGTTATTGCAGGCAATCAGGCGGCGCTCGCCTTTGTCGCGAGCTATGTGGCCATCAACTCGGCAGGCGGTTTTGTCGCGCAGTTGTTCGATCTACGCGGCAAGCTAAACAAGGCAGAACTAGAAGAATATGTGCGCAGCGTTGGCGTCAAACGCGTGTCGGCGGGCAAGGAGATTCTCAAGCAGGACGCACGCGACGACCGGCGCTTATATGTGGTGCGCCAGGGCGAGGTGCGGATTGTCCGCCATGAGGAAGGGCGCGACTATACGCTCGCCACGTTAGGGGAGGGCGAGATATTCGGCGAGAAGGCTTGCTTGATGCGCCAGGAGCAAATGGCTTCGGCGATTGCGTCGACCGATACGCGGCTTCTCGTGATTCCCGAGCGGACGGTGCACTTTATTCTCGAGCGCAACCCCAAACTACGCGAAGTACTGGACGAACGCATTCGTTATGGCGACCGCGAATTGCAACGCCAGAAGCGGGTCGAGCAACGCCGCAAGCTGCCCCTTCTGCTCGATTTGCAGAGCAAACCCGAGTTCGGCGAGAAGGTGATCAGGCGCTTTCCGCTTGTGGAGCAGGCGGAAGAAATGGATTGCGGCGCTGCATGCCTCGCGATGATCTGCCGCCACTACAGCATTCCGATGACGCTCGGAAAATTGCGCGAACTCGCCAATGTGACGACTCAGGGCGCGACGCTGGACAGTCTCGCGCGCGCGGGCGAATCGCTCGGTTTCACAACGCGCGGCGTGCAATGCACATTCGATTCCCTACGCGGTTTCGATTTGCCCTTCATCGTGCATTGGGAGGGTTACCACTACGTGATTGTGTACGGCCTTTCCAGTGAATACGTGTGGGTTGCCGACCCGGCGCTGGGTTTTCGCAAGATGACTGTGGAAGACTTCGAGCGTGGCTGGAGCGGTACATGTCTGCTGTTTACCGGCGGACCGCAGATGTTGCAGATGTCGGCCGCGCGTTCGCCGTGGATACGATTTGTCGGTTACCTGAAGCCTTACCGCAAGATTCTCGGACACCTCTTTCTCGCCACGTTCGTCATCCAGGTGCTGGGCGTCATTCCGCCGCTCATCATCCAGAACATTCTTGACGGTGTGATCGTGCACCAGAACGTGAGCTTGCTGCACCTGCTGATAGGCGGGCTCATCATCGCCAACGTGTTCTCGCAACTTATGTCGTCGATTCGCGCATATCTCGCGAATTTCATGGTACGCAACATGGACTTCGCGATGATGTCGCAGTTCTTCAAGCACACGCTGTCGCTGCCGTTCTCGTTTTTCGCCAAACGCAAGACCGGCGACATCTTCGCGCGCTTTCAGGAGAACCAGACCATTCGCGCGTTTCTCACCGAATCCACGGTAACCACTGCGTTGAACCTGCTAATGGTGTTCATCTACTTCACGATCATGTTCGTCTACAACGTGAAGATGACGCTGGTACTGATAGGTTTCGTCATTCCGATCATGGCGCTGACCGCATTGGCGACGCCGAAAATCAAGAACTATGCGCGCGAGGTGTTCACTGCATCCACGGAATCCAAGTCGTTCCTGATGGAAGCGCTTGCAGGCGTGGAGACCGTCAAGGGCATGGGCATCGAGCGGCCGGTGCGACTGCGCTGGGAAAAGAAATACGCGAAAGCGCTTGAAGTGCAATATCGGGCGCACGCCTTCAACATTCTCGTCGGGCTAGGCAGCCAGTTGCTGAACGCGGCGACCACGATTGCCATTCTCTGGGTCGGCGCCAATCTAGTGCTGGCGCGCGAAATGACCATCGGCCAGTTGATTGCGTTCAATGCGTTCATGGGCAGCGTACTCGGTCCGTTGATGGGACTTGTCGGGCTCTGGAGCATGCTCAACGACGCGGGTGTCGCGATGGAGCGACTCGGGGACGTACTCGATATCGAGCCCGAACAGAAACCGGAAGATCTGCCCTCACGGGTGATGTTGCCGGAACTGCAAGGTGAAATAAGCTTGAGCGGTGTCTATTTTCGTTACGGCGACAACGACTCCGCTTACGTGCTGGAGAACGTCAGCTTCGATATCAAGCCAGGCGAACTGGTGGCGATTGTCGGACGCAGCGGCTCGGGCAAGACGACGCTGGCGAAACTGCTAGTGGGTTTTTACGAGCCGAGCGAAGGGAAAATGACCATAGACGGTTATGACCTGGGCGTGGTCGATAAAGCGTATTACCGTGCGCAGATCGGCTACGTGATGCAGAGCAATCTGCTTTTCTCCGGCACGATTGCCGAGAACATCGCGAGCGGCGACGACGCGCCGGACCGCCGCCGCATAGAAGAGGTTGCGAAAATGGCGGACGCCCACGCGTTCATCAGCAAGATGCCGCGTGGCTATGAGCAGATTGTGGGGGAACGCGGCATTGGCTTGTCGGGCGGGCAGATTCAGCGGCTGTGCATCGCGCGGGCGCTCTATCATGACCCGCGCCTGCTGGTGTTCGATGAAGCCACCTCCGCGCTCGATTCACAGTCGGAAAGCAACATTCTCGGCAATATGCACGACATTCTGAAAGGCCGCACGGCGGTAATTATCGCTCACCGGCTAAGTACGATCATGCGGGCCGACAAGATTCTTGTGCTGTATGAAGGCGCAATTGTCGAACAGGGCCGTCACGAAGAACTGCTCCAGCGCGGTGGCATGTACTACCAGCTGGTGCAGAAACAACTGAGCGCGTGATGATGAAGATACTCGACCAGATTGAAGACATCAGTCCGGCGATTTCATACGCGGGTTTGATCGAGCGAATTGAGATTTTGCGCTCGACGCTGCGCTGGTCGTCGCGACTGGAGCGCACGGATATCGACAAACTGCTGAGGCAGGCCACGTCGTTGCGCGATGAAGTCATGCAACTGTCGCACAAGGAGCGCTTCGTGCAGGCGGCAGTGGCTGCAGAACCCGAGCAGCGCGCCGAGCAGTCGCGCGGGGCGCGCAGGCAGGCGCTGCTCGAGCGCAGCTTCATTTTCGAAGGCACGTTCGGCGACAATCCGCGCCTGCTGGAATCGCTGGAAATTGCGGAAAAGGCCGCGCCGACTGACCTGCCGGTTCTGATAGACGGAGAAAGCGGTACAGGCAAGGAACTGATGGCCAAGGTCATTCATGCCAACGGCTCGCGTTCCGACAAGCCGTTTATCTCCGTGAATTGCGGCGCCATTCCGGACAACCTGCTCGAGTCGGAGCTGTTCGGTCATCGCAAGGGCGCGTTTACGGGTGCCGCGAACGACCGCAAAGGCAAATTCGAAAGCGCACATACGGGAACCATCTTTCTTGACGAGATTGGTGAATTGCCGCTCGCGGGCCAGGTGAAACTGCTGCGCGTTCTGGAGGCGCACGAGATTCAACGCGTGGGCTCGGACGAAACGATCGCTGTGGATACGCGCATTGTCGCTGCAACCAATCGAAACCTGCGCAAGCTGAGCGAGGAGGGCAAGTTCCGCGAAGACCTCTTTTACCGGCTAAGCGTGATTCACGTTACGCTGCCGCCGCTGCGCGAACGCCGCGACGAAATTCCGCTTCTCATTGCATGGTTTGGCGACGAGGCGGCCGGTACGCTCAAACGCCGGCCGGTGAGATTGACCCCGCGTTTAAGGGACTTTCTGCTGAACTACGCTTACCCCGGCAACATTCGCGAATTGCGTAATGTCATGTACCGGGTTTCGTGTCTTGCGGGCGATATGGCCGATATCGACCACTTGCCTACCGATATGCGCCCAGGTGCACCGGGTGCATTGCAAGGCGGCGCCAATGAGGCGGGCCAGCAGCCGATCAGCGTGGCGAACCTTATGTCGCTCAGCGACGCCAAGCGCGCCGCAAGCGACGACGCGGAAAAAGCCTTCCTGGAACGTGGGCTGCGCGAAGTGAACGGCACAGTGGCGGAACTGGCGCGGCGCATCGATATGAACCGCTCGCATCTGCAGATGCTGCTGAAGAAACACGGACTCCATTCAAAAGACTTCCGCAATCGCAATACGGCGGCATCTACCAGAAACGGCGCTGAGGACCGCGATGAAGATGACGGTGACGTATAAGCGCGGCGCCTTTCGTAAGGACCGAACGATGTCCTGCCATGCCACACCACCTCACGTCACGTCAGGGCGAGGGATTCAATAGCGTTTTATCCGCTGCGTAAGGATCTTCGGCGCGTACCACCACAGCGGTGATGTTGTCCCGCCCGCCGCGCTCCAGCGCGAGGCTAACCAGTTCAGCCGACGCATTCCCGTGTCCCTCCGCGCTCAGCACCGCCAGCATATCGTCCTCGCTGATCTCGTTGCTCAGGCCGTCGCTGCATAGCAGGAAGATGTCGCCGTCCGCGACTTCGATTGCGTCGTCGTCGAGTTCGAGCAGGTCTGTGGCGCCCACGGCGCGCGTGATCATGTGCTGCGCCGGATGATGCCTTGCTTCTTCATCGGTAATCACACCAAGCGACTTGAGCGCTTCGACCTGGCTGTGATCGCGGGTGAGCTGACGCAGTTGTCCGTCGCGAACCAGGTACAGGCGGCTGTCGCCGGCCCACACGTAGCCGCAAAACCGGTCGCATGCGAGAAGCGCGACCACGGTACTGCCGATGCGCTGCACCTGGCGGCGCGCGGCTTCCTGTCTTAACTGACGATTCGCCACCTGCAAATGCGCGCGTGCATCGGCGATGAACGCCTTCATGCTCACAGGCGGGCCGAGCCGTTTCAATGCGTCGATCACGAGGCGGCTTGCAAGGTCGCCGACCGCGTGCCCACCCATGCCGTCGGCGACGGCCCAGCGCCCGAGCTGGGCTTCGTCGAGGCACGCATCTTCGTTGATTTCGCGTACGCGTCCAGCGTCAGAACACGCGGACGACGTCCAGCGAAATTGGCTCGTGCAAGTCACAATGGCTACACCATGTCGTTTCTGCTGCGGGCGTCAGGAGAGACACTGATGTTCGAGTTCGCGCCGGTATTGCGCACGTCGACCGACTGGAACTGGTTGATCATCTGGTTAGCATAGAAGTTGTTGGAAACCTCGTACAGGTTCACGACCGGTCCAATGCTCGGCGTTTCCCGCACATACGGTTGAATCCAGCCGTACACCCACGGCGCGCCGCCGCCGCCTCGAATTGCCGCCATGGCCTTGCGGTCGAGCGCCAGGTTGAGCGAAAGATCGTTTACAGAAATGGAAGCCATGTCGTTCTCCGGTTGACCGCGCGCGCCACGCGCGCGGCTTGAATGGATCTGAACGACAACGGTGCAAGTGATATGCCAATTTGCGCGCGACGTCATGGTTGTTCCGGCAATGCAATGACTGGCGCGGGATAGCGAGCGAATCACACCTTGCCCTGCAACGCGCGGGAAGGGTGATAGGTCGGGCTCGAGCCAACATGCTTGCGCTACGACCGGTGCAACGCCCAACACTTCTGGCTGCATCGCGAACATGTCGCGCGGCGCCTGTAGGTGCATTGTCATGACCGCAAGAGAGCGCACGCCACCAACACATCCGCGCTTTTTCTGTCGGTTCCCGGCCGACATCCGTCTCCCGGCAAACCGCGTTCTTTCGCCGAAAACCCCGTAAACAAAGGCTTTCCGCCACATGGCCTGGATGATGCAAAAGACCTCGCAACAGTGTTGGAACCGGAACGAGGCAAGCCATGAACACGAACTCTCTTCAAGCGAGCAGCAAGGCCGGCGGTGAATCGTCATCCACCATCGACCTGCCGATCGGCTCGCATCTCGTCTCGACCCGCTGCGGCTATGAACATCACGGCATTTATGTGGGCAACGGCCGGGTGGTGCATTACGCGGGTTTTGCGGGGTCGGCGCATCGCGGCCCGGTTGAAGAAGTAGAACTCGAGCGTTTCGCGGCCGGCCATCCGCTGTCGATTCGCGCGACGCCCCGCGCGCGCTACCTCGGCGAGGAAGCGGTGCGCCGCGCTCGCTCGCGCCTCGGCGAAAACCGTTATCGCCTGTTGACCAACAACTGCGAACACTTCTGCGCCTGGGTACTGCTCGGCGAAAGCCGCAGCGAACAGGTGCATTGCAGCCTGCGCCATCCGCGCACTGGTATGCATGTGTTGATGTGCCTTGTTAAGGCATTCGTCGAGAACGGCGCGAAGAGCCGGCGGTTCACCGCACAACTTGCTTGAGCCGCCAGGCGGAATCGGTAAAGGAACGAAGGAGAGCATCATGGCTGCCGCTGAAAAGACCTTGCACTGGGCCGTCGAAAAATGGCTTGCGCCGACGCCCTCCATGCCCGCTCGAGTAGTCGAGTTCTGCCACCGCGCGTCACAGCATCGGCGCTTCGTGCGCGTCGAGGCTTTGCGCCCGGGCGGTCTGCTGTCCATCTTTTTCTTCCGTCACGACGACGGCTCCTGGAACGTGTTTCCGCCGCAAGCCGAACGTCCTGCGATGAACGGCTACCGTCGCACGGGTCTGTGCGCAGCTGCTTCCTTGACGAGCCATTGACTGAACAGCAGCATGGCAGGCGTCATTGGCTTGCCCTTCAACCAGGTGAGCCAGTAACTGCCGGCATGTACTTCGATATCGAACGGGCTCACCAGTCGCCCCGTCTCGATCTCATGGCCGAACATCAGCGCGGGCGCGAGCGCAATGCCCGCGCCCTGCATCGCCGCTTCGACCATCAGGCGCGAAGAGTCGAACACCGGCCCGCGAATGGGCCGCGGCGCAATGCCGGCCGCGGCGAACCAGTTGCTCCAGTCGTCTGCCCGATAGGAACGCAGCAGCGTTTCGCCGACGAGATCGGCGGACGTCGATAGTCGTTGCGCTATTTCCGGCGTACATAGCAATGCGAGCGGCGCGTCGAGCAGGCAGGTCGCGAGCGAACCGGGCCACGTGCCGTCGCCGAAACGGATCGCGAAATCCAGACCTTCGGTCGCGAGATCGACGAGATTGTCGTTTGTCAGGAGCCGCAATTCGACAAACGGATGAGCTTCGCGAAACGATCTTAGCCGCGGCATGAGCCAGCCGACGGCGAATGTGCCCACCACGCCGACCGTCAGTACTTCATGAAAATGGCCGCCTTCGAATTGCTTAAGCACGGCTTCTATACGGTCGAATGCATCGGTCAGCACGGGGCGCAATGCAAGGCCTTCGTCGGTCATCGCGAGGCCACGCGGCAAGCGCTTGAATAACGCGGTGCCAAGACGCTCCTCCAGCGCTCTCACCTGCTGACTGACGGCGGCCTGCGTGACGTTCAACTCGAGCGCCGCGCGCGTGAAGCTCAAGTGCCGGGCGGACGATTCGAAAGCGCGCAACGCATTAAGCGGAAGATAAGGTCTCATGGTGTGTCATGGCCAAGGCATAAGTTTTTCTTGTGAGCGCATTAACTTATCATCGTTTGTCAGCGAGGGCTGGAGAACCGATAGTTGCGGCTTCAAACAAGGAGCGGCAATGATCACGAGAAGAAAATTCGCGGGCGCGATGCTGGGTGTTTCAATAGCCGGGGTTGCGCTCGGCAATAGCGGCGCCTGGGGCAAAAACGCCGGATCGCTCACAGGGGCGCAGGCGGCAAGGCAGCGGCGAGAATTCGCCAGGCTCGATGCGATTCGTGCGCGGCTCTTGGAAATCGAAGCACAAAGCGGCGGGCGGCTCGGCGTTTCGATCGTCGACACCACCTCGGGCTTGCACGCAGGTCTGCGCGCGGACGAGCGTTTTCCGATGTGCAGCACGTTCAAGCTGCTCGCCGCGGGCGCAGTACTGGCGCGGGTCGATCGTGGCGAAGAGAACCTGCAGCGGCGCATCGTCTACTCGCAAAGCGAACTCGTGCCGAACTCGCCGGCTACGTCGAGGCATACCCGCGAGCGCACCGGCAGCGCGGGCATGAGCATCGCCGAATTATGCAAGGCGGCAATCACGCTCAGTGACAACACCGCTGCAAACCTGCTGCTGCAATCTTTTGGCGGGCCCGCCGCATTGACCGCATTCGCGCGCAGTCTTGGGGACGGCATGACACGTCTGGACCGCAATGAGCCCACGCTGAACGAGGCCGCGCCGGGCGATCCGCGCGATACGACCACGCCGAATGCAATGCTCGGCAATCTGCGCGCACTCGTGATGGGCGAGCAATTGAGTTCGACATCCAGAGTGCAATTGCTCGCCTGGCTCGCGGCCAATGAGACCGGCGGCGCGCGGATTCGCGCGAGGCTGCCGAAAGATTGGGGCGTGGGCGACAAAACCGGCACGGGCGATCACGGCACGGCGAACGACGTGGCCATTCTTTGGCCGCCTGGACGCGGCCCCATTCTGGTCGCCGTCTACCTGACCGGAACTGCTGGGAATGCGGCGCGCTGCAATGCGGCGATTGCAGACGTCGGCGCGCTGGTGGTCGAGTCTGTTTGACCGCTGCGCGAGGGAAGCAAAGCGGTAGAGCGGACGCCGCTATACCGACATCTTTTGCAGCAACGCGAGGAGCGCATCGAACGCTATCGGCTTGCGGGCGTATGCAATAAACGGATTGGGCTGCACGGGAATGTCGGCGGCCGCGCTGCACAAAATAACTGGAATCGTGCGCAGCTCCGGGTCGGCGTAAAGCGCCGCGCACAATTGAAGCCCCGACATGACCGGCATCATGCAGTCCGACACGATAATGTCCGGCTTTGTTCTGCGTATCTGCTCGAGTGCGACGGCGCCATTGGAGGCGGTTAGCACTGTGTAGCCGTGACGCTCGAGCAGCAGCCGCCATACCGTGAGGATGTCGAATTCGTCATCCGCGACCAGAATGGTTTTCATGAGCTAGGCCGGGCGCCGGGGCTGCGAGATCGCGAGGAGGCCGGACGCCGAGGACACGGAGAGGCCGGTCAGGCTTTCGACAATGTCGAGCCCTTGCGATGAAATGACCAGCTCGCGCGTGGACGGGTCATGCGCGCTTTCGCGCTGTTTGACGATGGAGATGGCGCGGCGCGCTCCTGCGTCCGTTTCGGCGTAACGCAACAGCACGAGGTTTTCCGTGAGTGCCGAAACACGCGTGCTTCTCGAATGGCCGTAGTCGGCGTAAAGCGGCACTTCTTCCGTGACGAGCGTCGTGATGCCGGCTTCGCGCAACTGGTGCAGCATCGCATTCAGGAAGAGACCGAAGCGCTCGATGCGCAGCGCCGAATCGCGAAACCCTTCTACGCCGTCAATCACCACGCGCGTCGCGCCCATCTGTTTCGCGGTGGCGAGTGCGTTTGCGGCGATTTCGTCGATGGCAAGCTCGACGGCGGGTTGCCATTGAATGACGAGCCGGCCGTCGCGGTACGCTTCGTCGAGCCCGATGGAAACGGCCTCGGCCTTGCCGATTAGCCGCTGGGGCCCTTCGTAAAAGCCGAGATAGAGGCAGCGTTCGCCGCGCTCGATGCCGGCCGCGAGAAACTGTAGACACAGCAAGGTCTTGCCGACGCCAGACGGTCCGATCATCGTCGTTGTCGAGCCGAGCGATAGCCCACCGCCGAACATGGCGTCCAGACGCGGCAGACCGAAACTGACTCGTGTTTTCAGATCCACCGGTCCGCGCGCCGCCGCGGGTTGTGCTTCCAGACGCGGATACATGAGCAGCCCGCTTTCGGCGATACGAAAGAAGTGCTTGCCCATCAGGTGGTTGCGCGCGCGCATCTTGTGCACCTCGATCTCGCGCGCGCGGCGCATGCCGTCGCTATAACGGTTCAGCTCGATGAGACCGTCGACAAGCGTGTGTTCCGGATGCGGCTCGTTGCCGGAGAGCGGCGCAAGCAGCAGCGTCGTGCAGTTCATGGCCGCGACGAGGGCGTTCAGTTCGTGAATGAACTTGGAGAGCGACAGCTCGGTTTCGCTGAATTCGCGGGCGCTGCGAAAGCCGTCGATGATCATCAGGCTCGGCCGGTAATCGTAAATGCTCGACGCGATCAGTTTCAGAAAGCCGTCCAGGCCGTCCTGCATCAGTTCGTGATAGCCGGAGACAAAAAGCATTTGCTGCGCGACCGCTTTTTCGTCGAAGAAAGACAGACCCTTCAGGTGCGCAAGCAACTTGTCGTGCGATTCCGCGATCAGCGTCATGTACAGCACTTTCTCGCCACGGCTCACGCGGTGGAACCCGATCTGGCTGGACAGAATCGTTTTGCCGGCGCCAGCCATGCCTTCCAGAAGATAGACGCCGCCTTGGACCAGACCGCCGCCCAGAATCTCGTCGAGGCCGGGCACACCCGTTTCAACGTTGGCGCGAGGGGAGGTCGACGATTCGTACATGGTCATTGTGATGTGTGGTTGAACTGCTGCTGGCGGCCGCTCGCGAACGTCAGCGCGATGCGTAGCCCAACGTGGGCAGCAAGGCGCGTTCCCGGTCGTCCCAAGCCGCGTGGCGTGCCGCACATTGGGCGTCGAATGCCCGCAATTCTACTTGCCCGAGGAGCGCTTGGTCACGAACATTCGCCGCGCGGCGCAAACATGTACGTGCTGCGCTGCTTAACGACGCGCCGAGTCGTTGTGCCGCTCAGCGAGTTCCCACGGCAGTAGAAAGTGCAACGCACGAAACGAGTGCTGGTTTGCGCGCGACGCATGGGCGTGTCGCTGGTTTCCCCGCAGCCCTTGTCGCTGGAGCTGCACCGCACTTAGCGACGCTATCCGCGCAGATTACGGACAAAAGTTTCCAGGTGGCGCTGTACCGTGCCGGCGGCTTCCAGGTCGATGCCTTCGAGCATCTGCTTTTCGATTGCTTTGACAGCCTGCTCGCATTGACGCAACACGGTGCGTCCCTCGTCGGTCAGTTGCAGAAGCACGATGCGGCCATGCGTGGGGTCTGGCTCGCGGCTCACCCAGTTGCGGCTTGCCATTGCGTTCATCACTTCGTTGGCGGATTGCGGTGTGATAAACGAGCGCTCGGCGAGCTGCGCATTTGAAGCTTGTCCTTTCGCTTCGAGCACGGACAGCGCGGTAAATTGAGCGAGCGTCAGGCCGAGCGGCGCGAGTGCCTCGCTCATTCGGCGCCGCAGAATGCGGTCGAGGCTGCCGATCACATAGGTGAGCCGCAGGCTAGGGCGGCGAGTGCGCGTGGTGGTGTCGAGAGTCGAGTTCTGGTTTCTGGTCATTGTCGGCGCGAGATTCGGGCTATGTCGCATCTTAGCGCGGCTTGCCGTATACAATTCGGCACCCCCTGAATTTTGCCAATACTGACATCGCAACCATGCCGACTCCGACCCGGGCCTTTCTTCTCGGCCCGCTCCTGAAAGGCGTATCACGCTCGTTTTACCTTACGCTGCGCGTGTTGCCGGCAGGCATGCGCGATCCGATCGGCCTGGCATATCTGCTCGCGCGGGCTGCCGATACGATCGCCGATACTTCGCTGATCGCGCCCGCACGGCGGCTCGAATTGCTGCTGTCGTTGCGCGACCAGGTCAACGGCGTGGCAAGCGACGGAGCGCTATTTCAGCGCATGGCCGCGGAAGTGGCGGACCAGCAGAGCCAGTCGGACGAAAAGGTACTGCTCGAATCGCTCGGCCCCGCGCTCGACGTGTTGGCGCAATTGAGCGAGTCCGACCGTAAAGCCGTGCGCGAGATTGTTTCGACGTTGACCGAAGGCATGGAGTTCGACTTGCGCACGTTTCCGGACGAACGCTCGGGACGCATCGCCGCACTGCATGAATATGGCGAGCTTGACCGCTATACGTATCTGGTTGCGGGTTGCGTCGGCGAATTCTGGACCACGATGACATACGCACACATGCCCGGCACGCTGAAGGCGCAGCCGGCGAACATGAAGGCGCGCGGCGTGCGTTTCGGTAAGGCGCTGCAAATGACCAACGTATTGCGCGATTGCGGCAAGGACCTGCGGATTGGCCGCTGTTATCTTCCGCAAACAATGCTCGCGCAGCATGGCCTGAGTCCGCAGGATCTTCTGCTGCCGGCCAATTCGCTGCGCGCGCGTCCGCTCATGGTCGAGCTGTTGCGCAAGACCCTCGACCACTTCCGCGAGGCACTGGAGTACACGCTCACAATTCCCGCGTTTGCAGTGCGTTTGCGGCTGGCATGCTTGTGGCCGATTCTCATCGGCCTCGACACGCTCTTGCTGCTCGTGGATAACGCGGCGTGGCTCGATCCGCAACAGGTCTCGAAAGTGTCGCGAAACCAGGTGTACCGGATCATCGGGACTTCTTTGCTGCTGGTGCCGTCGAATGCGCTGGTGCGCCGGGCGATAGAGCGCCGGATCCGCGACATAGAAGCGAGGTTCTGACTGGGCCCGGGGGGCGCAAGCGTGTTTCAACTTGCTCCCGAGGTGCACCTGACGTACTCCCGGCGTGCCCGATCGGGAAACCCCTAAGACCGCGCGTGGAAGCTTCGCGTTAGTCTCCTCGAAGGAGGAGACAATCCATGAGACAGGCGTTCAATATTGCAGTGGTACTGCTGCTCGGCTATCTGATGGCGGATCGGGCGCTTATGCGCGCGCAGGCGGGCGAAGTGGGGACAATCACCTGCCATCAGGGCGCGGAACTCGTCAAGGCGAAGGCGCTCAGGAAAGGTTTTGGCGAAGCCGGCGCAAGCAGCCAGGGCGAAAATTTCCTGTCGAGCTGTCTTGTCACGGGTCGTGGCAAAGTGGCCGATCTGATTGCTCGCGACTGAGCGGCGGATCAGACCGTTGCACGCGCAACGACCAGCAGTGTGAGTGGCAAAAAGCGCCTGGACCCATGAGATCCAGGCGAAGTCATCGGCAGCCGATGACGGAGGTATACATAAACGACTGGCCCGCGACCGGAACCACCGGTCGCGGGCCAGTTTCATTTGCAGCGGATCAAAGAGCTTATGCGTTGGCAGGGCGACCAGCGGCGGGTCGTTGTGCCTTAATTGCCGAAGTAAATCGACTTTGTGCCACTAGCGCTCACTGCACGGCCCGATTCGCTCGAACCGGCTGCCACACCGCCATAGCTCGACACTGCGGGCTGAGCCGTGCCGTTTTGCGCGTCGACGCGGCGCTGTGCGGCGAGCAGATCTTGCGGATAGTAGGGGTCTGCGCGGCCAGGCTGATAACCGGCCTTTTCGAGTTGTACCAGTTCGGCGCGCACCTGGGCACGGGTCACAGGCTGATTGGACTGCGCAAAAGAAGCGACAGGAGCGGCCAGCACAGCGGCGATAGCAACGGCTTGAATAAGTGATTTCATGATGAACCTCCAGTTTGGTCTTGATTGCGCTGCGGACCTTGTTGTTCGCAGCCAGTGATTGCATTGTAGGTCTGCCAACTGGAGAGAGTAATGGCGCAAATCGGTAAACTTCGTTGCTGGAATTGAGATAAATGGCCACGCAATGTGCCGCGAGCTGGCGCGCCCTGAGCGCTGTGCATATGTGCCTCACGTCGCGCAGCGCTTGTCGAGGATCGTCACGAATTCGAGCGACACTCTCTCGCAGCCGGTGGCGCACTGGCTAATTGCAATGAGGCAGGCGCTCGTTCACCTGAGCGAGCACACCCGACTTTTTCCACGCCATGTAGCGCAGGTAGCAGGTCTGCTGCGGCGGAAATGTGCCAGGCAGTCTGTGCCACTTTTCTTTGGTCTGCTGCAACCACAGTATCGCGTTGAGGATTTCGCGGTCGCTGCGGCGGGGGCGTCCGCGCGTGCGGATATGCTCCGGAAAGAGGTTCTGCACTAGCGCCCAGTCTGCATCGGAGAGGGGAATCTGTAGTGCAGGCTGGCTCGATTGACTGTGCGCAATGCCCAACAGTTGAGTCAGGTAGCTGCCGGCGCTATCCAAGGCTTTTTGTGTGGTCACATTGCCTCCCAATGAAGCTATTCGTCCCAATGAAGCCGCGAGCTGGCAGAGGCTTGAGCATTATCGTTTCTGCTGTTTCTGTCATACCGGAGCGCGCGAGCCAACTGCGCGAAGAGGCCGTTTCTCGCGATCCATTGCGCGTACGCGCGGTAATCCGGATCGTTCATCAGGTGTCTTTCTTCCGTCTTTGCCCGCATGAAATAGAGCAGGTTGACCGCGGCGAGCGCCGCGCAATGCGTGAGCGCGACTCGCCAATCCAGAGGCTCGATGAACGGCACGAAGATCATCCAGTACGACAGGTTCTTGGCAATATAAGCGGGGTGTTTCGTGAAGCGATAAGGTCCCGAGGTGACGATGCCCCGGTTGGTCAGATTGGAGAAACGCAAACCGAATGAGAGCGTGGCGCAGGCGTAGCACAACAATAACGCCACTATCGCGGTACCCCAGATGAATCGCAGTAGCGGCATGGAGATCAGCCAACTGTCCCAGAACATTGAACCTTCGTAACGGATGTACTGACTGGAAATCAGCGACCAGAACGGTTGATAGCAGACAAGCGCGACCAGCCAGCCGAGCGTGGTGGGTTCCGCGCTGCGCACGTGGCTGTCCAGAATGCGAAGCGTGCACACATAGCCGACCGTGCCGAACATCAGATCCATTGCAAACGTGAGGTCGTACATGAAGCGGAACGTTGCAAGAGAGAGCGGCGCGGCGAGCGCGGCGCCAAGCGACGCGTCCAGTTGCGTGGCAGTGGTGGACAGATAGACGACCATCAGCGGCAGGAAGAACGCCTTGACCATCCAGCCCGCCAGCATTTCGCGCAGGGGCCGCCAGTTCGACGGGCGTTTTCCGCGAAACAAGAGACGTGCGAGCACCAGGTAGGCGTCGTCCGTTTCGCGCTGATGTGTATCCATCCATGCGAAATAGAAGGGCGCGGCTATTGTCACGCAAGGTGCGAGTGTCGCGATCAGCGACCAGAACGGGGTGTAGAACGCACCGTGGTATTCGGGCAATAGCCAGTAGAGTGCGCCTATGCCTGCATAGACGCAGGCGAGAGCCGCGAGACGCATCGCGATACGCGCGATGCTGAGCGAGCGCAGTGCGCGACTCGCCAACCCGGCGCTCGGCCGCAGGTAGACGCGCGCGATAAACAGCTCGTACGTGCCAACTGTTGCGATGATCGCGAGACAGGCCACAGCGCTGCGCGCGGCGCCGCTCAACGCGGCGCTGTCGCGTACCAGCCAAAGCGCCGCGAGGCCGGCGAGCATGCCCAATACGCCGACCCGAAACGGCGTTGCCGAAGGTGGAGCAGGGTCGTCGACGTGCGCGAGTGTGTCGATGCTGGGGGTCATGTCATCCTCGTCGTCATGACATAAGCGCCGTTCGGGCGTGGCTTGTTTCGGGTCGAAATATTTAGGAATGCGACTTATTTCGAGGGCGCCACGCCGCCGAGCAATCCGCCGACGAGGTTCGTCACCGGCGCGAGCGGATTGGCGCTGGTCGACGAGCCACTATTCGAGCCACCTGTCAATCCGGTTATGAGGCCGGTGACCGGATTGACCGCTGTGCCGCCTTGCGACCCGCCGACCGTACGCCCGGCACCCACTGCACCCACTGCACCCACTGCACCCACTGCACCCACTGCCGAGGTCAGCGAGCCGACCAGCGTGGTGACAGGGGCAAGCAGGCCGCTTGTGGTGCCGCTCGCGCCGGTCCCGCCCGTTCCACCCGCGCCGGGCAATGACCGGACACTGCCGAGAAGCGTGGTGACCGGCGCAAGAAGTCCACTGACGCCGCTTGTGCTGCCCGCGCCCGTACCCGCGCCTGTACCGGCGCCCGTACCGCCGCCCAGCGCGCCCAGGTTGCCGATCAGGCCGGTCAAGGGCGGAATGGTCACGCCGCTGCCGCTTGCACTGCCGCCGCCGATGGGGCCGAGAATGCCTGTGAGCGGCGCGAGCGGATTGGTCGTCGCTCCCGTTAAGAGTCCGCCGGTACTCGTGACGGTCTTGCCCAACTGACTCACGACTGTGCCGACGTCTTTGCCGACCTGATCGCCAGTGGCCCCGGCTACGCTGACGCCGGCGGAGTCCAGTCCGTGGCCGATGCTGCTCAGCAGTGTGTTAAGCGGCGCGCCGAGCCCGGTTGCGGTGCCGATGGTCTGTGTGGTGTTCGAGACGGCGAGCGTGATGGGGTTGATCGCCGAACTGAGTTGGCTCTCGACCTGCTGCACAGGGCCGCTGGCGACAACCTGATTCAGTCCCGAGCCGACAGCATTCAAGCCCGTGCCTACGCCGCCGACGGCCGTGCCGACTGTCGACGTGAGAGGCGCAAGCGGCGCCAGTTGTCCGCTGCCGAGACTCGTGACTGCGCCGCCAAGCGATGTCACTGCGGCGGCTGTATTCGACACTACGCCTGACGTAGACGCGAGCGTTGGATCGAGCGGATTGGCCGTGCTGCCCAGGTTGCCGAGGCCGGCGGCGCTGCCGCTGCCCAGCGCCTTCACCGCATTGCCCAGGTCGCTGATCGCATTGCCTAGACCGGTTGTGGTGCCGCTGTCGACCCCGGGCACGGAAGTGCCCGTGACTTTGCCGCCAGTGTCGGCGACTGTCGTGCCGACGGCGGTGATGAGGTTGCTCGCATTGGTGACCACGCGGCCGATGGGCGTGGAGGAAGTGCCTGAGGTGCCCGAAGTGCCTGAGGTGCCTGAGGTGCCTGAGGTGCCGGAAGTCCCCGAAGTGCCGGAAGTGCCCGAAGTACCCGAAGTACCCGAAGTACCCGAAGTACCCGAAGTACCCGAAGTACCCGAAGTACCCGAAGTACCCGAAGTACCCGAAGTACCCGAAGTACCCGAAGTACCCGAAGTGCCCGAAGTCCCGGAAG
>NZ_JAEUAV010000028.1 GCF_019511605.1 Paraburkholderia phenoliruptrix
GCGGTGGACGGTGGGCGGCCCACATTGTGTAACGCAGGGCTGCCCGACCTTGTCCGTGAAGCAGCGACGGTCGTTTTTGGGGCGACCAGTGAACGAGCCCCTTACAGATCTGCGAGGTGCCCGATGTATGTTGCGGTGCATCTGCCGTGCGGCATTCGCAGACGAAAAATTCTGCAGCGCCCGAGACAGTTGTAACAGCGGCGATTCGCCAGCAAAAGGATGAACACGCAACCATTTCATGCGGAATTGGCTTAACGGTTTATGCGGCGCTATGCGTCGCGAATATCATTAAACAACCGTATTAAACTGCCGGTCAGTCATAGGTAAAAATTGCTGATTTGACGCCTGTTCTACGCAATAAATCCCGCGGCGCCTTATCTGGCGGGCGTTACAACCTGAAACACTTTGTTACGGCGCTGTCTGGTTAATTCGCCCACAATGCCCTCAACGGTTTCAACACGGATGTGGCTGGGTGCGTGGTGTGAGCGGATACGATGCACTTGCCGGTCGGCGTATGCCGAAGCCCTGAGAAGGGGCATCCTTGCTGGGACCGTAGTCGACGCCGGGTCGTCGTCTCAGTCGGTTCCTACTTTGGTCTCCTCGCGCTAACCCCGTAGCGTGTGGTTTTTAGCGGGCTCCAGGCCCGCTTTTTTTTCGTCTTGCCAAACGTTTGCGCAGTGCAAGATAGCATCTTTTACCGGCCATTTGGCGGCTGTTCGGTATTGTGCCCGCGCTCGGACTCCCATCATTGGATTCAACGAAAAGGCCGCCCTGCGGCGGCCTTTTGTAGCGTCCTGGTCGCGGGTGCCATTCAATCAGGCGGTCTTCCCTTCCTGCAGCTTGAGTTCGTCGATCATGCGCTGGCGCATCACGAACTTCTGCACCTTGCCAGTCACCGTCATCGGCAGTTCGTCGACGAAGCGGATGTACTTCGGCACCTTGTAGTGCGCGATCTGGCCATGACAGAACTGCTGGATCTCCTCCGCTGTCGCGTGTTCGCCAGCATGCAGGACGACCCAGGCGCACACTTCTTCGCCGTATTTGGCGTCCGGCACGCCGAACACCTGCACGCTCTGGATTTTCGGGTGGCGGAACAGGAATTCTTCGATCTCGCGCGGGTACACATTCTCGCCGCCGCGAATCAGCATGTCCTTCAGGCGGCCGACGATATTGCAATAGCCTTCGGCGTCCAGCGTCGCAAGATCTCCGGTGTGCATCCAGCCGTCCACGACGCTCTCACGCGTTTTTTCCTCGTCGCCCCAATAGCCTTGCATGACCGAATAGCCACGCGTACAAAGCTCGCCGATTTCCCCGACGGGCACGACGTTGCCCAGAGAATCGATAATTTTCACCTCGAGATGCGGCTGAATCCGGCCCACGGTGGTGGTGCGCTTATCGAGCGGATCGGTGGTCGAACTCTGAAACGAGACCGGGCTTGTCTCAGTCATGCCGTAGGCAATCGTGATCTCACTCAGATGCATCCTGGAGACCACCTTCTTCATCGTCTCGATCGGGCACGGCGAGCCCGCCATGATGCCCGTGCGCAAGCGTGAGAGGTCGTATGAAGCAAAGTCCGGATGATCCAGTTCAGCAATGAACATGGTGGGCACGCCGTGCAAAGCGGTGCACTTCTCCTCGGCGACGGCAGCCAGGGTTGCGGCAGGGTCGAAGCCCTCGCCCGGGAACACCATGTTGGCGCCCACGGAAACGCACGCCAGCACCGCGAGCACCATGCCAAAGCAGTGATAGAGCGGCACAGGGATGCACAGCGCGTCCTGCTCGCTCAGGTTCATCGCCATCGCAATATAACGGGCGTTGTTGACCACGTTGCTGTGCGTGAGCGTCGCCCCCTTCGGGTTGCCGGTGGTGCCGCTGGTGAACTGGATATTGATCGGCTCGTGGCAGGACAACGTTGCAGCTATCGCGTCGAGCTTCGCAACGTCGAGTGTCGCGCGCCCCCGCTCGATCACGTCGGAGAAGCTCAGCATTCCCGGCGTTTCGGTGTCGCACATGCGAATAACGTGGCGCAACTCCGGCAATCTTGCCGCGTGCAGTTCGCCAGGCGCGTGCGTCGCAAGTTCGGGTGCGAGCTGCTGCAGCATTTCCAGATACATCGACGTCTTGAAACGCTCGGCCGCGACAATCGCTTTGCAGCCGACCTTGTTCAACGCGTATTCGAGTTCGGCCAGCCGATAGGCAGGGTTGATGTTCACCAGCACGGCGCCGATGCGCGCGGTCGCAAACTGGGTCAGCAGCCATTCCACACGATTGGGCGACCAGATACCCACGCGGTCGCCTTTGACGATGCCAAGCGCCAGAAAACCGGCGGCCAGCACGTCGACTTCTTCGGCGAACTCTTTCCACGTCCACCGAATGCGCTGCTCGCGGAACACCACGGCCGGGCGGTCCGGGAAGCGCCCGGCGGTCTCGCGCAAAAACTCGCCGATCGTCGCCTCGCTCAACCGAATGTCTGTCGATCCGCGGACATACGAGAGTCCGTCTTTCGGCTCGATGATTGCGCCTTCGCCCGACATTTGCGTTGCCATGGTGCTGTCTCCGTGAGCAGGATCGCCCTATTGAAATGAATTTGAAACCGATTGTGCCACCGGCGCGCGCCCGTTCGGCATCAAGTCTTACCCGCAGGGAGCCAGCGCCTCCCGCCACACGTCTCGCCGCAGTTGCACCGCCGGTTCGGCGACAGACAATCTCGCTGACCTTTCCGTAAACGTCAAGTCATAGTCAAAAAAAAGCAGCCACACGGGCCGCTTTTTCTTTGATACGTGCTGCTTAGTTTTGACTGCGCAGCTTGCGCAGACGCTGGATCGCAGCGAGTTGAGCCGTCGCATACGCCAGTTCCGCCTGAGCGGTCGCGTATTCGAGGTTTGAGCCCGTGTTCTGCAGTGCTTCTTCCGCACGCTTGCGCGCGTCTTCAGCCTTGGCTTCGTCGAGATCCTTGCCGCGAATAGCCGTGTCGGCGAGAACCGTCACAGCGCCTGGCTGGATTTCAAGTATGCCGCCGGCGACGAACACAAACTCTTCTTCGCCGTTTTCAGCCTCGATACGCACCGCGCCCGGACGGATCCGCGTGATAAGCGGCGTGTGGCCCGGCAGAATGCCGAGTTCACCCGCTTCGCCCGGCAGCGCGACGAACTTCGCCTGGCCCGAGAAGATCTGCTCTTCCGCGCTGACGACGTCTACTTTGATAGTTGCCATATGTGTCGACTCCTGTGGCGGGTTGAGCGTAGTGAAGACGCCGGCTGTGCGACAACCGCCACTCGGCAGTTATCGCGCGGACGCCGGCGCCCGCTTCGTTACACCCGACCTTTACTGGATCTTCTTGGCCTTTTCGAAGGCTTCGTCGATCGTGCCGACCATGTAGAAGGCTTGTTCCGGCAGGTGGTCGCACTCGCCTTCAACGATCATCTTGAAGCCGCGGATCGTTTCCTTCAGCGGAACGTACTTGCCCGGCGAACCCGTGAACACTTCAGCGACGTGGAACGGCTGCGACAGGAAACGCTGGATCTTACGAGCGCGCGCCACGGCGAGCTTGTCTTCCGGCGCCAGTTCGTCCATGCCCAGAATCGCAATAATGTCGCGCAATTCCTTGTAGCGCTGCAGCGTTTGCTGCACGCCGCGCGTGATCGAGTAGTGCTCTTCGCCGATCACGTTCGGATCGATCTGACGCGAGGTCGAGTCAAGCGGGTCCACGGCCGGATAGATACCCAGCGAAGCGATGTCACGCGACAACACGACGGTTGCGTCCAGGTGGCCGAAGGTCGTAGCCGGCGACGGGTCGGTCAAGTCGTCCGCAGGGACGTACACGGCCTGAACCGACGTGATCGAGCCGGTCTTGGTCGACGTAATACGTTCTTGCAGCTTGCCCATTTCTTCAGCCAACGTCGGCTGATAGCCCACTGCCGACGGCATACGGCCGAGCAGCGCCGACACTTCGGTACCGGCCAGCGTGAAACGGTAGATGTTGTCCACGAAGAACAGCACGTCGAGGCCTTCGTCACGGAAATGCTCAGCCATCGTCAGGCCGGTCAGCGCGACGCGCAGACGGTTGCCCGGCGGCTCGTTCATCTGGCCGTAGACCAGCGCGACCTTGTCCAGAACGTTCGAGTCCTTCATTTCGTGATAGAAGTCGTTCCCTTCACGGGTACGCTCGCCAACACCCGCGAACACGGAGTAACCGCCGTGCTCCTTCGCGATGTTGTTGATCAGTTCCATCATGTTCACGGTCTTGCCCACGCCTGCGCCACCGAACAGACCCACTTTGCCGCCCTTGGCGAACGGGCAGATCAGGTCGATAACCTTGATACCCGTTTCGAGCAGTTCGGTCGACGGCGACAGTTCGTCGAACGCCGGTGCCTTCTGGTGGATCGAGCGCATGTTGTCGCTTGCGATCGGGCCGGCTTCGTCGATCGGACGACCCAGCACGTCCATGATGCGGCCGAGCGTCGGCTTGCCGACGGGCACGCTGATCGGCTTGCCGGTGTTCTTGACGACCGTGCCACGGCGCAGGCCGTCCGATGCACCCAGACAGATGGTACGGACAACGCCGTCGCCCAGCTGCTGCTGGACTTCGAGGGTCAGTTCCGAACCTTCCAGAATGAGCGCGTCGTAAACTTTCGGCATGTCCGAACGCGGGAACTCCACGTCGATCACCGCGCCGATGCACTGTACGATCTTGCCTTCTACCAAAGCAGTAGTACTCATCGCTTTTCCTTTAGATACTCAATTCTTCACTCGCGCAAAGGCGCTGTTTCGATGGGATCGCCCAGACCGTTGCCTAGACGGTGCGCCACACGGGCGCACACGAAGCGGCGTGTCCGACCTGAAGGTCAGACTGCCGCCGCGCCACCGACGATTTCCGACAGTTCTTTCGTGATCGCGGCCTGACGGCTCTTGTTGTACACAAGCTGCAGTTCGTTGATGACCGACTTCGCGTTGTCCGAAGCGGCCTTCATTGCGACCATGCGGGCCGACTGCTCCGACGCCATGTTCTCCGCGACGGCCTGATAGACCAGCGCCTCGACATAACGCACCAGCAGTTCGTCCACCACTGCCTGCGCATCCGGCTCGTAGATGTAGTCCCACTGGGTGCTCGGCGTCGCGCCCTGCTCTTCCTTGCGCTCGAACTGATCTGCCGCGAGCGGCAGCAGTTGCTCGATCACCGGCTCCTGCTTCATCGTGTTGACGAAGCGCGTGTATGCGAGATACACCGCCGAAACCTTGCCTTCCGAGTACAGATCGAGTTGCACCTTCACCGCGCCGATCAGCTTTTCCAGATGCGGCGTATCGCCCAGATGCACGACATTCGATACCACCTTGGCGCGCAAGCGGTTCAGGAAACCCAGACCCTTGGTGCCGATCGCGGTCGCCTCGATCGTCTTGCCCTGTCCTTCCAGTTCCTTGAACTTCTGCAGCGCCGCCCGCAACACGTTGGTGTTCATACCACCGCACAGACCCTTGTCGGTCGTGACGAGGATGATGCCCGCCGTCTTCGCGCCTTCGTTCGACACCATGAACGGGTGACGATACTCGGGGTTCGCACGGCTCATGTGTGCAGCGATATCGCGGACCTTGTCGGCATACGGGCGAGCAGCGCGCATGCGCTCCTGAGCGCGGCGCATCTTCGATGCCGCCACCATCTCCATCGCTTTCGTGATCTTGCGCGTGTTTTGCACGCTCTTGATCTTGCCGCGAATTTCCTTCATTCCAGCCATTGCTTGCTCCTTGTCGGCCCGAGTGAGCGCCGTATTGCCTACCCGGGTCCCATGCAAAGCGATCGAAGCAGCGCGTCAGCATTCACACGCAGCGCGCGCCGCTTCGACGTCCGCTTATGCCTTGCGGATCACTTGCGGATCAATAAGCGCCGGATTTCTTGAAGTCTTTGAGGGCCGTGTGCAGCAGGCCTTCGTCGTCCTTCGAGAGTTCCTTGTTGTCTTCGACGCGCTTGACCAGGTCAGCGTGGCTCGACTTCAGGTATTCGCGCAGGCCCTTTTCGAACGGCAGAACTTGCGACACTTCCAGATCGTCGAGGTAGCCATTGTTCGCCGCGAACAGCGAGATAGCCAGTTCCCACACCTGCAGCGGCTGATATTGCGGCTGCTTCAGCAGTTCCGTCACGCGGCGGCCGCGCTCCAGTTGCTTGCGGGTGGCTTCGTCGAGGTCCGACGCGAACTGCGCGAACGCTGCGAGTTCGCGGTACTGTGCGAGGTCGGTACGGATACCGCCCGACAGCTTCTTCACGACCTTGGTCTGAGCCGCACCACCAACGCGCGACACCGACACACCGGCGTTAATTGCCGGGCGGATACCTGCGTTGAAGAGGTCGGTTTCCAGGAAGATCTGGCCGTCGGTAATCGAAATTACGTTCGTCGGCACGAATGCGGTCACGTCGCCGGCCTGCGTTTCAATGACCGGCAGTGCCGTCAGCGAACCGCTCTTGCCCTTCACCTCACCGTTGGTGAACTTCTCGACGTACTCTTCCGAGACGCGAGCAGCACGCTCCAACAGACGCGAGTGAAGATAGAACACGTCGCCCGGATACGCTTCACGACCCGGCGGACGGCGCAGCAGCAGCGAGATCTGACGGTATGCCCAAGCCTGCTTGGTCAAGTCGTCGTAAACGATCAGCGCGTCCTGGCCGCGGTCGCGAAAGTATTCGCCCATCGTGCAGCCGGCGTACGGTGCCAGGTACTGCATGGCAGCCGATTCCGAAGCGGAAGCAGCGACGACGATCGTGTATTCCAGCGCACCTGTTTCTTCCAGCTTGCGCACCACGTTCATGATCGACGAAGCCTTCTGGCCGATCGCGACGTAAATACAGAAGAGGTTCTTGCCCTTCTGGTTGATGATCGCGTCGACTGCGACTGCGGTCTTGCCGCACTGGCGGTCGCCGATGATCAGCTCACGCTGGCCACGGCCAACCGGCACCATCGCGTCGATCGACTTCAGACCGGTTTGGACCGGTTCCGAAACCGACTTACGCCAGATCACGCCCGGAGCGATCTTTTCGATTGCGTCGGTCTTCTTCGCGTTGATCGGGCCCTTGCCGTCGATCGGGTTGCCGAGTGCGTCGACCACGCGGCCGAGCAGTTCCGGGCCCACCGGCACTTCGAGAATGCGGCCCGTCGTCTTGACGATGTCGCCTTCCGAGATGTGCTCGTACTCGCCCAGAATCACGGCGCCGACGGAGTCGCGCTCGAGGTTCAGTGCGAGGCCGAACGTGTTGCCCGGAAATTCGAGCATTTCGCCCTGCATCACTTCCGACAGACCGTGAATACGCACGATACCGTCGGTCACGGAGATCACGGTGCCCTGGTTGCGAACGTCTGCGCTCGCTTCAAGGCCCTGGATCCGGCTCTTGATCAGCTCGCTGATCTCAGAGGGATTGAGTTGCATTATTCGCTCCTGATAGTCAATTCTGTTGCGTGCCAGCCGCCTGGCGCGAGGCGCTTCAGGCCGTCAGAGCCGTTTGCATGCTGGCAAGCCGCGCGCGGACCGAGGTATCGAGCACTTCGTCGCCGACCGTCACGCGCACGCCGCCGATCAGCGACGAATCGACCTCGACCGTCGGCTTCAGCTTGCGTTTGAACTTGCGTTCGAGACTTGCGACGAGGTCGTTCAACTGCGCGCCTTCGAGCGGGAATGCGCTGGTAATCAGCACATCGGCCGCCCCTTCGCGGGCGTTCTTCAACTCTTCGAACTGCGCGGCGATTTCCGGCAGCAATTGCAGGCGATGGTTGTCCACCAGCATTTGCACCAGATTCTTCGCTTGCGCGTTGTCCTTGAGCGGCGACTTGACCGCAGCCAGCAGCAGTTCGCTGACCTGGGCGCGGCTTACTTTCGGGCTCGAGGCGATCGACAGCACTTCGGGCAGACGCGCAACCTGTGCCAGCTCCTGCACGAGCGTGGACCAGGCGGCGATGTCACCAGCTTCGGCCACGCCAAACAGCGCTTCTGCGTACGGACGGGCGATGGTTGCAAGTTCGGCCATGATCAGAGCTCAGCTTTCAGTTGATTCAGCAGGTCAGCGTGCGCTGCCTGGTCGACTTCGCGCTTCAGGATCTGTTCGGCGCCCTTCACTGCGAGTGCAGCGACTTCGCCGCGCAGCGTTTCGCGCGCCTTGACCACTTGCTGCTCCGCGTCGGCCTTCGCTTGCGCGATGATGCGAGCGGCTTCAGCTTGCGCTTGAGCCTTGATTTCGTCAGCGACTGCAACAGCGCGCTTTTCTGCGTCGGCAATACGTTGCTGACCGTCGTTGCGTGCCTTGGCGAGTTCCTGGTCGACGCGCTTGTGAGCGGCTTCCAGTTCTGCCTTGCCCTTTTCGGCAGCCGACAAACCGTCAGCGATCTTCTTCGAGCGCTCGTCGAGGGCGTTGATCAGCGGCGGCCACACGAACTTCATCGTGAACCACGCGAGGATCAGGAACACGACCATTTGCGCAAACAGGGTTGCGTTGAGATTCACGGTGTTTCCTTAAACGTTGCTAGTTCGGAAAGTGAAACGGCAAGGCGCTCATCGATTCAGTGCTCGATCAGCGCCCAAGTGCCCGTTCCGCCCTGCGCCTTTAGTTATAGCTCAGGCGCAAACTTCCGAGGAACCTCAGCCTGCCAGCTTCGACAGCAGCGGGTTCGCGAACGCAAACAGCATTGCCACACCAACGCCAATCAGGAACGCCGCATCGATCAGACCAGCCAGCAGGAACATCTTGGTTTGCAGCGGGTTCATCAGTTCCGGCTGACGGGCACATGCTTCGATGTACTTGCCGCCCATCAGGCCGATACCGATACAGGCGCCGATTGCACCCAGGCCGATGATGATGCCGATACCGATGGCGGTCAGACCCTGGATGTTGGCGATGAAAGCTTGCATGATCACTCCTTTGTGAAAAGTCTTTTAGAACTGGTTGGAACTGGGATTTGAAAAACTACGATTCTTTCTACGGCAGCGCAGGTTAGTGCGTGTCGTGTGCCTGGCCGATGTACACCAGCGTCAGCATCATGAAAATGAACGCTTGCAGCAGAACGATCAGGATGTGGAAGATTGCCCACACGCTGCCCGCGATCACGTGGCCGATGAAGCCAAGCACCGTCGTGTCCGCGCCGAAGCTCCAGATGCTGCCGAGCAGGGCAATCAGCAGGAACAACAGTTCGCCCGCGTACATGTTGCCGAACAGCCGCATGCCGAGCGAGACCGTCTTCGCGACGAACTCGATGATGTTCAGTGCAAGGTTCGGGATCCACAGGAGCGGATGCGCGCCGAACGGAGCCGACAGCAGTTCGTGCACGAAGCCGCCGGCGCCTTTGATCTTGAAGTTGTAGTAAATCATCAGCGCGAACACACCGAGCGCGATGCCGATCGTGCCGTTCAGGTCGGCAGTCGGAACGATACGGTGGTGCGGGATGGCTTCGGACAGACCCAGCCAGCCAATCACGTGGCCCGGCAGGTCAACGGGGATAAAGTCGAGCGAGTTCATCAGCGCGACCCAGACGAAAACCGTCAGGGCCAGCGGTGCGATGAAAGTGCGCGTGCCGTGGATCATCGATTTCGATTGATCCTCGACCATTTCGACCAGCATTTCGATTGCGCACTGGAAACGGCCGGGCACGCCGGACGTCGCCTTGCGGGCAGCGAGATGCAGGATGATGATGGTGGCCAGACCGCAAACGATCGACCAGAAAAGGGTGTCCAGATTCCACACGTGAATGTCGAAAATCGACGTTTGGTGCGCGGTGGAAAAGTTCTGCAAGTGGTGCGCGATGTACTCGGACGGATCCATTGCGCGCGTGCCTTCGCTAGCTGCCATATCGTTAAAGCCACCCAAATTGTCGAAAATCGTCTTAGGCCGCTCCCGCCGAAATGCTCTATTGCGGGAACGCGCCGGGTGCGGATCGTGTCGTATCCGCACGCTCTAGCCGACGCCATGCGCCGGCTTTGAATCTTTGCTGTTACCTGTTGCTTCCTAGCGCCATGCCAAGGCAATCCAGTACGTCTTGAGCGCGATGAGATAAGTCACGAGCAGCGGAACCCAGCGTACCTCGTGATACCAGAAGGCGATGGCTACAAACATCGCGATCGTCGCCCCCATCTTCAGCGCTTCGCCCAGCACCCAGCTCATTACTGTCTCGGCACCGCTCAGCGTTCTCAGTCGCGCCGCGAACAATGCGCCCGGCACCCAGCAGATCGCTCCCCCCAGGAACGCGGACAGCGCAGCAGCGCCCGGTGGCTCGTAGAACAGCCACCACACCAACGTCGCAACCAGGGACAAAACCATTTGCGCTGCCACGACCTTGAAAGGAGTGACGCGCGATGGACGACTCACGTTCGGGCCAAAAAGCTTCTCTGCCTCGGCCCGGGTAAGCGGAACGATATTGTTATCCTGCTCGGCCTCCCACGAGTCCTCGCGCGCGACTGACTGAGCGGTGGGCGAATTCGGAACGGTGCGCCGATTGCGGCTCGCGTCGCGCCCATTGTCGCGCCCATTTTCCGGCGCTTGATTTGACGCTTTGACCGCCATCGCAGTGTTCCGAAAGTGCCGTTCCGATCAGCGAGCTTTCGCTGCGCTTACGGGGTTGCCGTGCAATTAAATCCGGGCGATTGTAAGCGATAGTTGCAGGCAATTCAAGACTTTAGGCCGTTCAATAAACAGTGCGAAATGACGCCTCGCAATGTGGAAAAAGCCGCATGGCAGCGCGCAGCACGCCAAATGTAAGGCTGTCGGGCGCAGGCAAAACCTGTACGCATTCTGGCAAGTTTCGGCCCCGCACTGCTGGGTAAAAAGCGCTGCAGCAGACGTCTCGAAAATGCAACAAATGCCGACTGGCGATTTACTTGAGCGGCGCGGACTGGTTGTGTTCGAGCCGAAGTTAGTTAGGAATCCGAGCCAAATCAGAGCAGTGTCGGCGCTTTGTCGACACTGCAACCTGGATGAGTCTGTATGCAGCGTTCCGCTCTAGGCAGTGGCATTCCCGCGCAAGCGCACCAGAATGCCTTCCAGAGCATCCAGATCGCCGAAGTCCACTAGCACCTGGCCGCGGCCGCGTCGGCCGAGCTTGATCTTGACAGTCGCGGCGAGCAGATCGGACAGCTCTTCCTCGAGGCGCCGCGTGTCCCGCCCACCGTCCGGATTCGCGCGCGCCTTCACCGCCGGTGCCGCCTTCGCGGTTGCCGTCACCAGTTTTTCGGTTTCGCGCACCGACATCCGCTTGTTGACGACCTGATTCGCCAGCGTGATCTGCGTCGCGGAATCGACTGCAAGCAACGCACGCGCGTGCCCCATGTCCAGATCGCCAGCGAGCAGCATGGTCTGGACCGGCGGCGCAAGGTTCAGCAGACGCAGCAGATTCGAGACGGCGCTGCGCGAGCGGCCGACAGACTCTGCCGCCTGTTCGTGCGTGAAATTGAATTCGTCGAGCAAACGCTGAATGCCCTGAGCCTCTTCCAGCGGGTTCAGATCTTCGCGCTGAATGTTCTCGATCAGCGCCATCGCTGCCGCAGCCTGGTCGGGTACGTCCTTGACCAGCACCGGCACTTCCTCGAGACCCGCGAGGCGCGCTGCGCGAAAACGCCGCTCGCCCGCGATAATTTCGTACTTGTCCGCAGATACCGGCCGTACCAGGATGGGTTGCATCAGTCCTTGGGCGCGGATGCTGGCCGCCAACTCCTGCAGCGCTCCCTCGTCCATCCGCGTGCGCGGCTGATATTTGCCGGCCTGCATCTTCGACAGAGGCAGCACGTTCGGCGCGCCTTCTATCGCCACCGCCTCCGTGATGTCGGCGCTGCCGCCAAGCAGTGCTTCCAAGCCGCGGCCCAATCCCTTCTTTCTTGCTACTGCGTTCATTGTGCTTCCTTGATCCACTTAGGATGCCTGGGGCGCGTCATTCAGTGCGCGCACCCGCTCAATCATTTCTGCGCCGAACTGCACATAAGCCTGCGCGCCGCGCGAGGCCCTGTCGAATACCACGCCGGGCAAACCGTAGCTGGGCGCCTCGGCAAGGCGCACGTTACGCGGAATCACTGCGTCGAACACCTTGTCGCCGAAATGCTCTTTCAACTGATCCGAGACCTGCTGCTGCAAGGTAATGCGCGGGTCGAACATGACACGCAACAAACCGATCACTTTCAGATCACGATTCAGGTTCGCGTGGACCTGCTTGATCGTATTGACGAGATCCGACAGCCCTTCGAGCGCGAAGTACTCGCACTGCATCGGAATGACGACGCCATGGGCGGCGCAAAGACCGTTCAGCGTTAGCAGCGACAAGGCCGGCGGACAATCGATCAGCACGAAGTCGTACTCGCCTTCCACGGCGGCAAGCGCCGCCTTCAACTGACGCTCGCGGTTCTGCACGCTGACGAGTTCCACCTCGGCACCGGCGAGTTCGCGGTTAGCAGGGAGCACGTCATAGTCGACGGCTTCAGGACGCATACGCGCCTCAGCTACGGAAACGCCATCCACCAGCACTTCGTAGACGGTGTTCGCGCACGCCGCCTTGTCGATGCCGCTGCCCATTGTGGCGTTGCCCTGGGGGTCCAGATCGATGAGAAGGACCCGCTGCCCCTGCGCTGCCAGGCTGGCCGCCAGATTGACTGTCGTCGTCGTCTTGCCGACGCCGCCTTTCTGGTTCGCAACGCAGAAGATTTTTGCCATCGTTGGAGTGTCCCTTTTTGCTGCTTGAATGTGATTGTCTCTATGCGATTACGCGATCAACGTGAAGAGTGGTCGCCTAGCGCGCTTCGTCGACAAGTACCGTGACCAGGTGCCGCTCGGCGTCGAGGAACGGCACCGCGAGCCGCACCGTCTGTTCCACGTGGGCGCCGGCTGGCAGGCGCGCTATTTCATCGTCCGGACGCACGCCCTTCATCGCGAGAATGGCGCCATGGCGCGCGACCAGATGACGGGCCAGTGTAACGAAATCGGCGAGCTCTGCGAATGCTCGCGAGACGATTACGTCGAACTTTGCCGGCACTTCGGCGCCGGCTTGCAGCGTCTCCACACGACCCGTCACCACCGAAAGGTTGCTCAGCCCTAGCTCGGCCTTCGCCTGTGCCTGAAAGGCCGTTTTCTTGTGAACAATGTCGTTCACCGTGACGCGCCAGTCCGGCTTGACGATCGCCAGCACGATGCCCGGCAGTCCACCGCCAGATCCCACGTCGAGCACGGAGCCCGGCTTGCGCTGCGACAAGTGCGGCACGATCGAAAGCGAGTCCAGGATGTGCTGGATCAGCATCTGCCGCGAATCACGGATCGCGGTCAGGTTGTACACTGCGTTCCACTTAGCCAGCAAGGCGACGTACTCGAGAAGCTTGGCCCGTTGCGTGTCGTCGAGATCGAGGCCCAACTCAGCCACGCCGTCGGCCAGAACCGGAGCCAGCGCTTCACGGCCGCTTCCATTTTGCTTCGAGGTCATTGGGTCACCGGTGCAGTGTCGGCACCGGGCTCGGCCGGCTTAGTCGCGCGGCGACCCAGCCCGCGCTTCAAGTGCACCATCAGCAAAGAGATGGCCGCTGGCGTGATCCCCGAAATACGCGACGCCTGGCCGATGGTCTCAGGACGGAACTGCGTCAACTTCTGGCGAGCCTCGAACGAGAGGCCCCTTACCTCGGCGTAGTCCAAGCCTTCCGGCAGCCGCGTGCTCTCATGCGCCTCGTTCCGCTCGATCTCGCCTGCCTGGCGGTCGATATAGCCTTGGTACTTGATTCCGATTTCGATCTGCTCCTTGATCTGCGCCAGCAGGACTTCGTCTTCTGCCAACGGGCCCGGTGCAGCGCAAGTGCCTTCGCGAAGCGCGCAGACGCCGTCGTAGCTGACGCCCGGGCGGCGTAGCAACTCCGCCAAGCTATATTCATGATCAATCGGTTTGCCGAGCAACGCGGTTGCTTCATCAGCCGATAGGGTCTTCGGATTCACCCACGTCGTCCGCAGCCGTTCGGTTTCACGTGAAACAGCGTCGCGCTTGCGGCTGAACGCATCCCAACGAGCGTCGTCGACAACCCCCAGCTCGCGGCCGATCTCCGTCAACCGCATATCGGCGTTGTCCTCACGCAGACTGAGACGATATTCCGCACGACTCGTGAACATGCGATACGGCTCTGAGACGCCCCGGGTCACCAGATCGTCGACCAGCACACCAAGATACGCCTGGTCGCGACGCGGGCACCATGCATCCCTGCCCTGCACGAACAACCCGGCGTTGATGCCGGCCAGCAGCCCTTGCGCCGCTGCTTCCTCGTAGCCCGTCGTACCGTTGATCTGGCCCGCGAAGAACAAGCCGTTGATGACCTTCGTCTCCAGTGACGCCTTCAGGCCCCGCGGATCAAAATAATCGTACTCGATCGCATATCCGGGCCGCAGAATGTGAGCATGCTCCAGCCCACGCATCGACCGCACGAGTTCGAGCTGCACATCGAACGGCAAGCTTGTGGATATGCCATTCGGGTAAAACTCGTTGGTCGTCAGCCCTTCCGGCTCCAGGAAGATCTGGTGTGATTCCTTTGTCGCAAAGCGGTGAATCTTGTCTTCAATGGACGGGCAATACCGCGGCCCCACGCCCTCGATCACGCCGGTGTACATCGGCGAGCGATCGAGTCCGCCGCGAATGATCTCGTGGGTGCGCTCATTAGTGTGGGTAACCCAGCACGGCACTTGTCGTGGATGCTGCTCAGCGCGGCCCAGAAACGAAAACACAGGCACCGGATCCAGGTCGCCCGGCTGCTCTTCCAGTTGCGAAAAATCTATCGTGCGACCGTCGATACGGGGCGGCGTCCCAGTCTTCAGACGACCCTGCGGCAGCTTCAATTCCTTTAGACGAGCCGACAACGACACGGCCGCGGGATCGCCTGCGCGGCCACCCGTGTAATTATTCAGGCCGACGTGGATCTTGCCGTCGAGGAACGTGCCGGCCGTCAGCACGACTGCGCGCGAGCGGAAGCGAATTCCTACTTGGGTCACTGCCCCGACTACACGGTCGCCTTCGACCATCAAATCGTCGACGGCCTGCTGAAACAGCCACAAGTTCGGCTGATTCTCCAGCCGATGACGGATCGCCTGCTTGTAGAGCAACCGATCGGCCTGCGCGCGCGTGGCGCGCACTGCCGGCCCCTTCGACGAATTGAGGATGCGAAATTGAATACCGCCCTCGTCCGTCGCAGCGGCCATAGCACCGCCCAGCGAGTCGACTTCCTTAACCAGATGACCCTTGCCAATGCCGCCGATCGACGGGTTGCAACTCATCTGACCGAGCGTTTCTATGTTGTGAGTCAGCAGGAGCGTCTTATTGCCCATGCGCGCGGAGGCCAAAGCGGCCTCGGTGCCGGCATGCCCTCCGCCGACAACGATTACGTCAAATTCTGTGGGAAAAAGCATCGCGGATCTCACGCCAGATCATCGCGTGAGCCTTCAAAGGAAAATGTATGGGCGAATTATAACGGGTTCGGTTTTGGCACGAATTCGGCCGAATGGCCAAGCATGAAAAAAGCGGCGTGTTTCACGTGAAACACGCCGCTTGGAAGGCCGGAGTCCGACTAGGTCAGGCTGCTTTCTTTGCCAGCCCCAGATACGTCTCGATGACTCGCGGATTCTTCGCCAGATCCGCAGCTGGACCTTCCAGCGCTAGTTCCCCGGTTTCGAGGACGTAACCATAGTCCGAAATCTGCAGCGCAGCGCGCGCATTCTGTTCGATGAGCAGCGTGGCAACCCCCGTCTGACGCAGCGCACTGATGATATGGAAAATCTCCTTCACGATCAGCGGCGCGAGGCCCAAGCTCGGCTCGTCCAGCATCAGAAGATCGGGCTTGCCCATCAACGCGCGGCCGACGGCAAGCATTTGTCGCTCGCCACCAGATAGTGTCCCGGCGGCCTGCTTGCGGCGTTCCTTCAAACGCGGAAAGAGCTCGAATACCGGTTCGATCTGGTCGAGGAAATTGCGCTCGCCGGCGCGCTTGCGCCGGTATGCACCGAGGACCAGGTTGTCCTCCACTGTCATCGACGCGAAGAGCTCCCGCTTCTCCGGCACGAGGCACATGCCGCGCGCCACGCGCTTTTCGACGGGTACGGCGCTCACATCCTCACCCTGATACATAACAGCGCCCTTCGCGTGTCCGGTGGGCGGCAAGGCGCCCATGATCGCGTTCAGGAGCGTCGATTTGCCCGCGCCATTGGGGCCGATGACTGACACGATCTGTCCCGCCCGCACCTTGATCGCCGCGCCGTGCAGCGCCTCAACCTTGCCATAGCGCACGGAAAGACCGTTTACATCGAGAATGGGCGCTGCATTCATGTTGTTCTCCATTACTCCACCCCGCCGAGATACGCCTCGAGCACCGCCGGGTCCTGCTGCACTTCCTGCGGCAGACCTTCGGCGATACGCGTGCCGAACTCCATCACGACCAGCCGGTCGGTCAGGTTCATCACAAAGTCCATGTCGTGCTCGACCAGCAGTACGCTCATTCCTTCTGCCTTCAGCCGGCGCAGCAGATCCGCTAACTGCAACTTCTCCTGATACCGCAAGCCGGCCGCCGGTTCGTCCAGCAACAGCAAGGTGGGGTCGCAGCAGAGCGCCCGAGCGATTTCCAGAATCCGCTGCTGGCCCAATGCGAGGCTGCCAGCCTCGTCGTACATATGCTGCTCGAGTCCGACGCGGCGAATCTGGCGTGCGGCTTCGGCCATCAGCCGCGCTTCCTCCGCGCTGTTAAGACGCGCAACGCTGCGCCAGACACCTGCATGTCCACGCAGATGCGCGCCGATCGCCACATTCTCCAGCACCGTCATGCCCGGCAGCAGCTTGACGTGCTGGAACGTGCGGCCGATTCCCCGCTTGACGATTTCACGTGAACTGAGCGCATCGATCCGCTCGCCGCGGAACGTAATCTCACCGCTCGTCGCCTGCAGCACGCCGGTTACCAGATTGAAGGTAGTGGACTTGCCCGCGCCGTTCGGGCCGATGAGGCCGATAATCTGCCCCGCCTTCACGTCGAAGCTCACATCGTTGACTGCAACGAGACCACCGAACTGCTTGCGGGCCTTGTTCACCGTCAACAGGTTCTCCCCGGCTGTCGGTTTGCTGCGCTGCGGCAGCGGCTCCGCGTGTTCAGGCAGACGCGCGCGCGGGCCGCGCGGAAAGAAACGGGCGACGAACGGCCAGACGCCTTGCCGTGCGTACTGCAGCAACAGCACCATCAAAATGCCGAAGACGATCACTTCGAAATTCCCGTTCTCGCCCAGCAGCTTGGGCAGCAGTGTTTGCAGATAGTCCTGCAGCACAGTCAGGATCGCCGCGCCAAGCACCGCGCCCCACACGTGAGACACACCGCCCACCACTGCCATGAACAGGAACTCGATGCCGTGGTTCAGACCGAACGGCGTGGGATTCACAGCCCGTTGCAGATGCGCATACAGAAAGCCGGACACGGACGCCAGCACCGCCGCGTACACGAAGATAACCACGCGCATCCATGCCGTATTCACGCCCATTGCCTCGGCCATCATGCCGCCTCCGCGCAGCGCACGAATTGCCCGCCCCGGGCGGCTGTTAAGCAGGTTCTGAACAGACACCACTGCACCCAGCACGACCAGCCAGATCAGGTAATAAATGTGACGGCCCGATTCCAGGTCGATGCCAAAAACATTCAGCACTGGAATGCCGTTGATGCCGTCGTACTTGCCGAGCATCTCAAGGTTACCGAACAGGTAAAAGAGCGAGAGTCCCCACGCAATAGTGCCAAGCGGCAGGAAGTGGCCAGACAGACGCATTGTCACCAGGCCAAGAACCAGCGCGATCAACGCCGTCAGCAACACGCCGGCGATCAGCGCAAACCACGGCGAGACGCCAAAGCGCGTGGTGAGGTACGCGGTCGCATACGCTCCGATGCCGACAAACGCCGCCTGCCCGAAACTCGTCATTCCACCGATCCCGGTGAGCAGCACAAGCCCTATGGCGACGATCGCATACAGCCCGATGTAGTTGAGCAGCGTCACCCAGTACTCAGGCACATGAATCGGCTGCGGCAGCACTGGCAGCGCAAACAGCACCACGAGGAAGAGCCAGAAGAACTTGTTTGTCATGATCCGTTTCATCGCGTCACTCCTCTTCCTCTTCAGCGTGCGGGCTGGCCAGACTGCGCCAGAGCAGCACCGGAATAATCAGCGTGAACACGATCACTTCCTTATAAGCGCTCGCCCAGAACGACGAATACGATTCCAGCAGCCCGACCAGAACGGAGCCGGCCGCCGCCAGCGGATAGCTGACGAGTCCACCGATAATCGCCCCGACAAAGCCCTTCAGACCGATCAGGAAGCCCGAGTCGTAGTAGATGGTGGTCAACGGCGCCACGAGGATGCCGCACAGCGCGCCAAGCCCCGCTGCGAGCGTGAAGGCGAGGCGCCCTGCTTGCGTCGTGCCGATCCCGACAAGCCGCGCGCCGAGCCGGTTGACCGAAGTCGCGCGCAACGCCTTGCCGGAGATCGAACGATCAAAGTACAGATAGAGCGCGCCGATCAGCACTACCGCCGTGCCGACCACCCACAGGCTTTGTCCGGAAATCGACAGGCTGCCCAGGCTGAACGTCGCGTCCGAAAACGCCGTGGTGCGCGAGCCTTCCGCACCGAACATCACGAGACCGAGGCCGACCATCGCAAAGTGCACGGCTACCGCCACGATCAGCAAAAGCAATGTGGTGGCCTCCGCGATCGGCTCGTATGCGAGCCGGTACACGAACGGGCCCATCGGAATCACGATCAGCAGCGTCAACGCGATCTGCGCGATCATCGGCAAAGGCTGCAGGAAAACGCCCTGGGTCAGCGCATACACGGCCACGGGGAACAGCAGATACTTGCCGGCCAGCACAGCGAGCGTACGCGCGGCATGTCGGCGCCGCTCCGCGTGCCGCGCAAGCCCCGCTATTTCGACGACGAAGCAGGCCGCGCCCATCGCCATCAGCAGCCAGCAGGTGGCCGGAAATTTTTGTGTTTGCAGCGCGGCGAGCGTGAGCGCGCCGTACGAAACAAACTCGCCCTGCGGAATGAAGATCACCCGCGTCACGGAAAACACCAGCACCAGCGCGAGCGCGAGCAACGCGTAGATCGCGCCCGTGGTAATGCCGTCCTGCGCGAGGATCGCCGCAATTGATAGATCCATACTTCCTCGTCCTGAAGCGTCGAAATCGAAACTGGGAACAGTCGTGTCGGCACGCGGCCGTCCACGAAACTGCGGTGCTGAAAGACAACCGCCGCGCCGGAGCACGGCGCGGCGGTGGGTGCCATTGTCGTCGAACAGAATGGCAGTGCGGCGTCATGTGCCGCAATTCACGAGAGGCGCGTACCGCTACTTGTATTAGTCGTTCTGCAGCTTCCACTTACCGTCGACGATCTGCACGATCACGCGTGCGCGCTTGTCGAGGCCGTTGTGGTCAGTCGTGGTCGTGTTCATGATGCCGTGCGAGACCGGCAGCTCCTTGATGCTTTCCAGCGCGCCGCGCAGCGCCACGCGGAATGCCTCGGTGCCCGGTTGCGCCGTCTTGAGCGCTTCCGGAATCGCACGCTGCAGCATCTGGCCGGCGTCCCACGCATGACCGCCGAAGGTCGCCACCGAACCAGCGCCATACGCCTGTTCGTAGGCCGCCTTATAAGCCAGCGACGACTTCTTCACCGGGTTAGATTCCGGCAGTTGGTCGGCGACAAGAATCGGCCCCGCCGGCAGGATCTCGCCCTCGCAATCCTTGCCGCACACGCGTAGGAAGTCGTTGTTGGCAACGCCGTGCGTCTGATAAATCTTGCCCTTGTAGCCGCGCTCCTTGAGCGTCTTGGCCGGCAGCGCGGACGGGGTGCCCGAGCCGGCAATGAGAACCGCGTCGGGATTGGCGCCCATTGTCTTCAGCACCTGGCCCGTCACCGATGCATCGGTGCGGTTAAAGCGCTCGTTCGACACCACCTTCAGCTTGTGAGCGGCTGCGGCGGCGGTGAACACGTTGTTCCAGCTATCGCCGTAGGCGTCCGCGAAACCGATGAAGCTCACCGTCTTCACGCCGTGACGCTCCATGTGGTCGGCAATGGCGTCGGCCATCAGGCTGTCGTTCTGCGGGGGTTTGAAGGCCCAGGCGCGCTTTGCATCCATGGGCGAGATGATGGCGGCCGAAGCCGCGAGCGAAATGACCGGCGTCTTGCCTTCGGATGCGGGATCGAGCATAGCCAGCGAATTGGGCGTCACGGTGGAGCCGATGATCGCGTCCACGTGATCTTCGTCGATCAGCTTGCGTGTGTTCTGCACGGCCTTACCCGTGTCGGACGCGTCGTCGAGAATGATGTACTGCACCGTCTTACCGCCTATCTCCTTCGGCAACAGCGCAATGGTGTTCTTTTCAGGAATCCCGAGCGATGCCGCGGGCCCCGTGGTGGACAGCGTCACACCGATCTTCACCTGCGCGAACGCCGCGCCTGCACCGCACATTAATGCCATCGCGATGCCGGTTCGTACCCATTGTTTTGTCTTTCTCATTGCAAGTCTCCAACGCTCCGAAGTGCGTATCTGTTATCCGACTCGTGGGTCGGGTGTCTGAATCTAGTTATAGGGTCCGGCCGTGCCAAGCATGGTTTTCCCTGCTCGACCTGCGCGCCTTCGCCGCTTGTATGTCGCTCCCTACTGCCGCAATAACCGAATGCCTTCGCGAACTCTCGCAATCCAAACCACTAACATGTTAGTAGTATTGCGTTGTGCCGCGCCGACGGTCAATAGACTGCAACCCAAATGCGGGTTTGTCCTGAAGCCGCACTGCTGCACGTTTCGCACGGCAGTGCCCTCGCCTGCGTTGCTCGAGCCCACGCGCCGCGTCGCCACAAGCGGGCAATAAAAAAGACGCGGCAACTGCACGCGTCTTTTTCTATGAGCTCATCTAGCGCTTTGCCTTTGCTCAGTCGCCGGCCAACTTCCACTTGCCGCCGACAATCTGCACCATCACGCGCGCCCGCTGATCGAGGCCAGCGTGATCGTTCGCGCTCATGTTGAAGATGCCGTGCGACGCGGGCAGATCTTTCGTGCCTTCCAGCGCTGCGCGCAGCGCTTCACGGAAGGCCGGTGTACCAGGCTGCCCCTTCTTCAGCGCGAGCGGAATCGCGCGTTGCAGCAGCAGACCCGCGTCCCATGCGTGACCGCCGAAGGTCGATACCGAGCCTGCTCCATAAGCGCCTTCATACGCGCGCTTGTAGGCCAACGCACTCTTCTTCACCGGGTTCGAATCGGGCAATTGCTCCGCGACGAGCAACGGGCCCGCAGGCAGATACGTGCCCTCGCAGTCCTTGCCGCACACGCGCAGGAAGTCGTTATTCGCGACGCCGTGCGTCTGATAGTACTTGCCTTTGTAGCCGCGCTCCTTGAGCGTTTTCTGCGGCAGCGCGGCCGGTGTCCCCGCGCCTGCGATCAGCACCGCATCCGGATTCTGCGAGACGATCTTCAGCACTTGCCCCGTGACCGATGCGTCGTTACGCGCGAAGCGTTCGTTCGCCACCACCTTGATTTTCGCCAGGTCCGCGGCCCTGCTGAATTCCTTGAACCAGCTTTCGCCATAACCGTCCGAGAAGCCGATGAAGGCCACGGTTTTTACGCCGTGATTGGACATGTGTTGCGCGATGGCGGTAGCCATCAATATGTCGTTCTGCGGCGTCTTGAACACCCACGCGCGCTTCGCGTCCATCGGCTCGACAATGCTTGCCGCGGCGGCGAGCGAGATGACGGGCGTGGTGTTTTCCACGGCGACGTCCATCATGGCGAGTGAGTTCGGCACGACGGTGGAGCCGATCATTGCGTCCACGTGGTCTTCGCTCGTGAGCTTGCGGGCGTTCTTCACGGCCTGGGTGGAGTCCGTGGCGTCGTCAAGCACGATGTAGTCGACTTTCTGGCCGGCCACTTCCTTGGGCAGCAGCGCAATGGTGTTTTTCTCCGGAATGCCGAGCGATGCGGCCGGACCGGTTGCCGAGACGGTAACGCCGATTTTCACATCTGCGAATGCATGGCTGCTCCAGGCAGCCGAAACTCCGGTGGCGACCAATGCCGCGCTGATCCAACGCAATGCCGACTTCATTCCGCTCCTCTATGCCCCGTTAAAACAATTCGCCTTAAATTCGTGCGCAAATTCTTGAGTTAAATCCCAACCCAGCGGTCGGTGAATAAGAAGTGTAGCGGACGGGAGTCCCACGCCGCAAGCGTTTTGAAGGGGTGACACACGCGGACGGGTCGATTATCGGCGAGATAAAAATAGCACCGACTTAGAGAAAATCTTGGAATGCCGCAAATGGAAAAGCGCAAAATAAAAAGCGCTGTTGGATATCAATCCAACAGCGCTTTCGTGCGGGCACTTTGTGCCTCATGTCTCCTCGTTCTCCACCTGCAAATTCGTGGTGCATCAGAACTGCATGAAGGTTAACCGAGCCCCCTCCCCCCCACAACTAGCAATTACCCTAGTGGTGCACTGCGGCACCGAATTGGGGCGCGTTTGGGCGGCGTTGCCGCAAGTTCCATAAATAAGGGCTCAAGCCGGCTTCGCGCGTCATACTGCACAGCAGCGCGATTAGATCGGACGCCGAAGCAATTTGCCACACCGTTCCACTCCTGCCCGTCGCGCTTCTTAGGCGCGCAACGGCCGCACGCGCGCGATGACTTCGCCGACAATGCCGCGCCGGAACGCGAGTACGCACGCAATGAAGATCACCCCGGTCACGATGGTCACCGACTCGCCCAGCGAGCGGAACCAATCGACGCCCGTGGCCGCAGCGAGCACGCTGCCGATATCGCCCAGGCGATCTTCCAGCGCCACGATCAATGCGGCACCCAGCAGCGGCCCGAACAACGTACCCATGCCGCCCACCAGCGTCATCAGCACAACGAGACCCGACATGGTCCAGTATGCGTCGCTCAAGGTCTCGAAGCCTTGCACCACGACTTTCAGTGACCCCGCGAGCCCTGCGAGTCCAGCAGACAGAATGAAGGCGAGCAGCTTGAACCGGTCTGTATCGTAGCCAAGCGACACCGCCCGCGGCTCGTTTTCCTTGATCGCGACGAGCACTTGCCCGAACGGCGAATGCACGATCCGCACAATCAGGAGGAATGCGAGCACCATGACCGTCAGCACGACAAAGTACAGCGCGACGTCGGACGAGAGGTCGAGCACACCGAACAGCTTGCCGCGCGGCACGCCTTGCAGGCCGTCTTCGCCGTGTGTGAAGGGCGCCTGCAGAAACACGAAGTAGACCATTTGAGCAAGCGCGAGCGTCACCATCGCAAAGTAGATGCCCTGGCGCCGGATTGCGAAGATGCCGACCACGAGCCCCAACAAGGTCGCGCAAGCCGTGCCGGCCAGGACACCGAGCTCGGGCGAGAAGCCGAGCGTTTGCATCGCATAACCGGTGATATAACCTGCCGACGCGAGAAACATTGCGTGTCCGAACGACAGCAGGCCCGTATAGCCAATCAGCAGATTGAACGCCGCGGCGAAGAGTGCAAAGCACATCACCTTCATCACGAAGAGCGGATAGATGCCGAGCACGGGCACCGCGAGGAGCGCGAGCAGCAGCAGACCGTAGAGCACTTTTCTCTGCATCATTTTTCCTTGCCGAAGAGACCCGCCGGGCGCACCAGCAACACCAGCGCCATGATGACGAACACGACGGTGGCCGACGCTTCCGGATAAAACACGCGCGTGAGACCTTCAATCACGCCGAGCATCAGGCCCGTCAGGATCGAGCCCATGATCGAACCCATTCCGCCGATCACCACGACTGCGAACACCGTGATGATCATCGGCTGGCCCATCAGCGGCGATACCTGAATGACCGGTGCGGCAAGCACGCCGGCAAACGCGGCGAGCGCGACACCGAAACCATAGGTAAGCGTAATCATCAGCGGCACATTGATGCCGAACGCTTCGACCAGCTTCGGATTTTCGGTGCCCGCGCGCAGATATGCGCCAAGCCGCGTCTTTTCGATCACGAACCAGGTGGCGAAGCAGACGATCAGCGAAGCCACCACGACCCACGCGCGATAGTTCGGCAGGAACATGAAGCCGAGATTGGTCGCGCCCGAGAGTGCCGAGGGTACGTCGTACGGCTGTCCCGACGAGCCGTAGATCGAGCGGAACACACCCTCGACGACGAGCGTGAGCCCGAAGGTCAGCAGCAGCCCGTACAGATGATCGAGCTTGTAGAGCCAACGCAGCATCGAGCGTTCAATCAGGACGCCGAACAGGCCGACGAGCAGCGGTGCAATGATCAGCATCGGCCAGTACGGCACGCCGAAATAGGAAAAGCCCATCCACGCGAGCATCGCGCCGAGCATGAACAACGCGCCATGAGCGAAGTTGATCACGTTCAGCAAGCCGAAGATCACCGCAAGTCCCAGACTCAGGATTGCGTAGAACGAGCCGTTCACGAGTCCGAGCAGCAACTGGCTGAGCATCGCGGGAAGCGGAATGCCAAAGATGTCCATTGAAGCCTTCACCCATCGTCAAGGTGAGATCGGTTGTGCGCAATCGGGCCGGCACACGTTGAACACGCGCATGACGCCGGCCACGCGCGGCATATGAAACAGACGGAGCGACGCACACCAACGGCCGGCCGCGGGCACGGCGAGCCAGCCGTTGGCCAGACCTTCAGGCCACGCTTACTTCCACAGCGCGCAGCGCGTCTCCGCCTTGGTGGTGAACGCCTGTTCGCCGGGAATCGTCGCGGTGATCTTGTAGTAGTCCCACGGTTCTTTCGACTCCGCGGGCGTCTTCACCTGCATCAGGTACATGTCGTGGATCATGCTGCCGTCCTGACGGATGTAGCCCTTCGCATAGAAGTCGTCGATCTTGGTCTTCTTCAGTTGCGCCATAACCTTGTCGGCGTCGGTCGAGCCGACCGCCTGCACCGCCTTCAGGTAGTTCATGGCCGCCGAGTAGTCAGCGGCCTGAAGGCTCGACGGCATCTTGCGCATCTTGTCGAAGTAGCGCTGCGCCCACTTGCGCGTATTCGCGTCCTTGTTCCAGTACCAGCTGTCGGTGAGCACGAGGCCCTGCGTCGTTTCGAGGCCCAGGCTATGCACGTCGTTGATGAACATCAGCAACGCGGCGAGTTTCATGCTCTTGGTAATGCCGAATTCCTTCGCGGCCTTGATCGAGTTGATCGTGTCGCCGCCCGCATTTGCGAGACCGAGAACCTGCGCCTTCGACGACTGAGCCTGCAACAGGAACGACGAGAAGTCCGACGCCGACAGCGGATGACGCACCGCGCCCAGCACCTGGCCGCCGCTCGCCTTCACCACGTCCGACGTGTTTTTTTCCAGCGCCTTGCCGAACGCGTAGTCGGCGGTGAGGAAGTACCAGGACTTGCCGCCCTGCTTCACGACCGCGGACCCGGTGCCTTTGGCGAGCGCCGTCGTGTCGTACGCATAGTGAATCGTGTACGGCGTGCACTGCTCGTTCGTCAGCGTATCGGCCCCCGCACCGATGCTGATGTACACCTTGTGCTTTTCACCGGCCACGGTGTTCATCGAAAGACCGGTCGCGGAATTGGTGCCGCCGATCAGCAGGTCGACGCCCTCGCGGTCGAACCATTCCCGTGCGCGCGACGCCGCGATGTCCGCCTTGTTCTGGTGATCCGCATACAGCACGGTGATCGGCTTGCCGTTGACCTTGCCGCCGAAATCCGCAACGGCCATGCGGATCGCTTCGAGGCCGCCCTGGCCGTCGATGTCCGCGTAAAGCCCCGACATATCCGTGATGAAGCCGATCTTCACTGCATCGTCTGCCGCTTGCGCGCTGCCCGTAGCGATGGCGGCGCCGGCGGCGACCGCGAAACAAGCCGAAGCAAGCCGCGCGAGTGGGTTCTTTTTCATTCCTGTCTCCTGGTTCTTCACTTGTGGTTATCAGAGGCAATCGGGCGCGAGCGCTACACGCCCAGCAGATCATGCAGTACCGGCATCTTGCTTTCGAGTTCACCAGCCCCGAAGTGCTCGACGATCGTACCGTGCTCCATCACGTAGAAACGATCGGCAAGCGGCGCCGCAAAGCGGAAGTTCTGTTCGACCATCACAATGGTGTAACCGCGCGTCTTCAGTGTGACGATCATGCGTGCGAGTGCCTGCACGATGACAGGCGCGAGGCCTTCGGAAATCTCGTCGAGCAGCAGCAGGTTCGCGCCGGTGCGCAGAATTCGCGCCACCGCGAGCATCTGCTGTTCGCCTCCCGACAGCCGCGTGCCCTGGCTCATGCGGCGTTCCTGCAGATTCGGGAACATCGAGTAAATTTCCTCGAGCGACATCATGTGCGCCTTGTCGCCCACGGGCGGCGGCAGCAACAGATTTTCCTCGCACGAGAGGCTCGAAAAAATGCCGCGCTCTTCAGGACAGTAACCAATGCCGTGATGCGCAATGCGATGCGTAGGCAGGTTGATCGTTTCACGACCGCCAATGCGAATCGAGCCCGTGCGCCGGCCGGTCAAGCCCATGATCGCCCGCAATGTCGTGGTGCGCCCTGCGCCGTTGCGGCCGAGCAGCGTCACGACCTCGCCGCGATCCACTGTCAGATCGACGCCATGCAAGATGTGCGACTCACCGTACCAAGCCTGCAATCCCGCGATCTCCAGCGCAGGTGCGCCAGCGGCCTTGCCGCTCACCTCGAGGCTTTCGCGCTCGGCAATTGTGTTCATGCGTGGGCTCCGGCGAGCGCCGCGTCGGCGCTGCCCATGTAGGCTTGCATTACCAGCGGATTTTTCGACACCTCGGCATACGTGCCCTCGGCAAGCACTTCGCCTCGTTGCAGCACGGTGATGGTGTCGGAGATACCGGCAATCACATTCATGTTGTGCTCGACCATTAGAATCGTGCGGCCACTCGATACTTTCTTGATCAATGCCGTGACCCGATCCACGTCTTCGTGACCCATCCCTTGCGTCGGCTCGTCGAGCAGCATCAGCTCGGGTTCCATCGCGAGCGTGGTGGCGATTTCCAGCGCGCGCTTGCGGCCGTACGACAGTTCGACCGTCAGCACATCGGCAAAATCGGTCAAGCCCACTTGCGTGAGCAGATCCATTGCGCGGTCGTCGAGCCGGCGCAACGTGCGCTCGCTCTTCCAGAAGTGAAAAGCGGTGCCGAGCGAACGTTGCAAACCGACACGCACGTTCTGTAATGCCGTCAGATGCGGGAACACAGCGGAAATCTGGAACGAACGGATAATGCCGCGCCGCGCGATCTGCGCGGGGCGCTCATGCGTGATGTCGACGCCGTTGAAGACGATCTGTCCGGCTGTCGGCTCGAGGAACTTGGTGAGCAGGTTAAAGCAGGTGGTCTTGCCGGCTCCATTGGGGCCGATCAGCGCATGAATCGAGCCGCGGCGCACGCGCAGGTTCACGCCGTTCACGGCAATGAAGCCTTTGAACTCACGAGTGAGGCCGCGCGTTTCGAGAATCGTATCGCCGAGAATCATGTTCCCTTCCATGCGGAGTTAGGCGAAGCATTACGATCTTTCGCGCGAAGCTCTGCGCGACTTTTATTTGGACGGCGGCACCCCGTGCACGCTCGTTGGCGTGCTGCACCAATCCGGACGGTAATCCCTGGGGCAGCACGCAGCATGGCTGCCATTGTCGCGCCAATGATGCAGCGCATTCATTGGGATTTGCACTTAGTGGACGATGTATCCTCACTAATCGTGCGCCGCAGTCTCCGCAGTCTCTTATTGGAGACATGCGGGCGCGAAGCTCACGCGTGCGCCATGCGCACCGCGTGCAGGTGGCGAGAAGAGCGTGTCACACTGCAGACATGGACACCGCATTTGCAGCATGGGCGGCCATGCTGCCGCTCACGCGCGCGCGACGGTCCTCGCGGATCATGTCGCTCGCCCGCTCGGCAATCATCAACGTGGGCGAGTTCGTGTTGCCCGAGGTGATGGTTGGCATGACGGATGCGTCGACGACGCGCAAACCGTCGACACCGATAACTCGTAGTCGGTTGTCCACCACTGCGCCGGGATCGTCGGTCGTGCCCATGCGACACGTGCCCACCGGATGAAATATCGTGGTGCCGACAAGACCCGCGGCACGTTGCAGTTCTTCCTCGCTCTGATACTCGATGCCCGGCAAGATTTCCCGAGGCTGATAACGCGCCAATGCGGGCGCGGCGGCAATGCGGCGCGTGAGACGCAATGCGTTGGCGGCAACGTGCCGGTCGTAGTCGGTGGAAAGATAGTTGGGAGCGATGAGCGGCGGCGCCGAAGCGTCTGCCGACTCGATATGAATGCTGCCGCGCGAAGTGGGCCGCAACTGGCATACAGACGCCGTGAATGCATTGAAGCGGTGCAGCGGTTCGCCAAAGCGATCCAGCGAAAGCGGCTGTACGTGATATTCGAGGTCGGGGCGAGTGATCGAGCGGTCTTCGCGATCGGACTTCGCGAACACCCCGAGCTGCGACGGCGACATCGACATCGGACCGCTTTGAAAAAGCGCGTACTGCACGCCTATCATCAGCTTGCCCCACCAATGTGCGGACGCCGTATTGAGCGTACGTACGCCGTCGACCTGGTACGCCATACGCAATTGCAGATGGTCCTGCAGATTTTCGCCGACGCCGCGCAGGTCATTGACCACTTCGATACCCAGCCGTTGCAGACGCGCGCCGTTACCAATGCCGGACAACTCCAGCAATTGCGGCGAGTTCACCGCGCCTGAAGCAAGTATCACTTCGCAACGCGCTTTGGCCACGAAGTCGATACCGTTGCCGCGATATTCGACACCGGCGCAGCGGCGTCCTTCGAATATCACGCGCCGCGTGTGCGCGCCGGTAATGACCGTGAGATTCGGGCGCCGCATTGCAGGACGCAAGAAGGCCTTCGACGCATTCCAGCGAATGCCGCGCTTCTGATTCACATCGAAGTAGCCGACGCCGCTGTTGTCGCCGCGGTTAAAGTCGTCGGTGGCGGGAATGCCGGTCTCCAGCGCGGCCTTTGAAAATTCCTCGAGTATCTTCCACTTCAGGCGTTGCTTCTCGACACGCCATGGCCCGCCTGCTCCATGTGACTCGCTTGCGCCGCCGTAGTAATCCTCGCTTCGTTTGAAAATGGGCAACACCGAATTCCACGACCACGACGCGTCGTTCGTCACACGCGCCCACTCGTCGTAGTCCTCGCGCTGGCCGCGCATATAGATCATGCCGTTGATGGACGACGAGCCGCCCAGCACCCGCCCGCGCGGATACGACAGCGCGCGCCCGTTCAGTCCCGGCTCTGCTTGCGTTTTGTAGAGCCAGTCAGTGCGGGGATTGCCGATGCAGTACAGATAGCCGACCGGCACATGGATCCAGTGATAATCGTCCTTGCCGCCCGCTTCGAGCAAAAGCACCTGCACGTCCGGATCTTCGGTCAGGCGATTGGCGAGCACGCAGCCTGCTGTCCCCGCGCCGACGACAATGTAGTCGAATTCGCCTTCAAGGCGCCGCTCCGACGCCGACGACGCGGCTTGCACGTGGCTCATCGTTCAGTCTCCTAATCATTTTTTTGCCGATGGCGTGACGCCCGGCCTGATCGACGCCTTCGGCGCGCTGTTCGCTCCGCGCAGCCGAAGGCTAACGTCCGTAGTTACTTCGCGACCGGCATCGTGAATTCGGCGCCCTTCGCGATACTGTCGGGCCAGCGCTGCATGATGCTCTTGTAGCGCGTGTAGAACCGCACGCCCTCTTCGCCGTACGCGTGATGGTCGCCGAACAGCGACTTCTTCCAGCCGCCGAACGAGTGCCACGCCATAGGCACCGGAATCGGCACGTTGATGCCCACCATGCCGATCTGAATCTGCCGCGAGAATGCGCGCGCTATGCCGCCGTCGGACGTGAACAACGAGACGCCGTTGGCAAACTCGTTCGCGTTGATCAGTTCAACCGCCGACGCGAAGTCAGGTACACGCACCACGCACAGCACCGGCCCGAAGATTTCCTCGCGATAGATCTTCATTTCCGTCGACACATTGTCGAACAGCGTACCGCCGAGGAAGAAGCCCTTCTCGTGTCCTTCTACCCGATGAGCGCGGCCATCCACGACAAGCTTTGCGCCTGCCGCGATGCCGGCTTCGATGTAGCCGAGCACCTTCTCGCGATGCGCGGCCGTCACCAGCGGTCCCATTTCGGCGGCCGACTCCATGCCGTTCAGAATCTTCAGGCTTTTTACGCGAGGCGTGAGCCGCTCGACCAGTTCGTCCGCGATATGGCCCACTGCAACGGCGACGGAGATCGCCATGCAGCGCTCGCCCGCTGAACCGTATGCGGCGCCGATCAGTGCGTCGACGGCTTGATCGAGATCCGCGTCGGGCATCACGACGAGGTGATTCTTGGCGCCGCCCAACGCCTGCACGCGTTTGCCGTGCTTTGTGCCCTCGGCATGGATGTACTCGGCAATCGGCGTGGAACCGACAAACGACACGGCGCTCACGTCGGGATGCACGAGCAGTGCGTCAACCGCGACCTTGTCGCCGTGCACGACGTTGAACACGCCGTCGGGCAAACCGGCTTCCCGCAGCAGTTCCGCAATACGGTTGGATGCCGACGGGTCGCGCTCCGAGGGCTTCAGCACGAAGGTGTTGCCGCACGCAATCGCGACGGGGAACATCCAGCACGGCACCATCATCGGGAAATTGAAGGGCGTGATTCCCGCGACCACGCCAAGCGGCTGACGCAGGTTCCAGTTGTCGATGCCGCCGCCGATCTGGTCGGTGAAGTCCGTCTTCAGCAGATTGGGAATGCCGCACGCGAACTCGACCACTTCGATACCGCGCATCACCTCGCCTTTCGCGTCGGAGAACACCTTGCCGTGCTCGCGGGTGATCAGTTCGGCGAGTTCGTCGTGGTGGCGGTCGAGCAGTTCCTTGAACTTGAAGAGCACGCGGGCTCGCTTGATGGGCGCGGTTTCGCTCCATGCGGGAAACGCCGCATACGCAGCGGCAACCGCCGCATCCACTTCTGCCACGCTGCCTAGCGGCACACGCGCACTCACTTCGCCGAGCGCTGGATTGAAGACGTCGCCAAAACGGCCGCTGGTTCCGTCAATGGCCTTGCCGTTGATGAAATGCGTCAGCGTCTGCACGCCGGTGCCCGTGCGAACGATTTCGTCTGGATATGTCTCGCTCATGTTCTGTCCTCGCGGTTGTGGACCATCGTTCATGATGGCTGCTGCGAATTTTTCCGCCGCCCAAAAAATGGCGCGCTGAAACACGAGCGTACGGCGCTTCGCGTGCGGAAATCCAATGAGTAATGCTCAACTGCGCTATAAGGAGAGTTAATATCAGCGGATGGATCTCACTCTGCTACGTGCGTTCGTCACCGTGGCACGCGAGGGCAACCTCACGCGCGCGGCAGTGCAACTGCATCTGACGCAACCGGCCGTCAGTCTGCAAATCAAGCATTTGCAGGAAACGCTCGGCGTCACGCTGTTTACCCGGACCTCGCACGGACTTTCTCTCACGCGCGACGGCCAGGCGCTGTTGCCGCACGCGGAGCGCGCCCTCGCGGCGGCAAGCGACGTGCAGCGCGCCGCGCAGTCGCTGCGCCAGGAAGTGCGCGGACGCTTGCGCATCGGCACCATTCTCGACCCCGAGTTCCTGCGGCTCGGCGGCTTTCTGAAGCAACTGGTGGAAACGTGGCCGCACATCGAGACGGCCTTGCGGCACGGCATGTCGGGCTGGGTGCTCGAGCAGGTGCGCGCCGGCGAGCTGGACGTGGGCTATTACATCGGCGTGCCCGCCGATGACGAAGGCCGCGATGCGCGCGCCTTTCACACGCTGACCCTCACCCATTTCCAATACCGCGTGCTGGCGCCGGCCGGCTGGAAGGACCGCGTCAAAGGCGCGCGCGACTGGCGTTCGCTCGCCGCGTTTCCGTGGATCTGGACACCGCCTGCGTCCGCGCACAACCGGCTGTTGTCGCACGCATTCAGCGAGGCGGGGGTGAAGCCCGTCAAGGTCGCGGAGGTGGACCAGGAGCCGTCCATGCTGGATCTCGTCAAATCGGGCGTAGGGTTGACGCTCGCGCGCGACGCGATTGCGATTGCCGAGGCCCACGCACATGCGCTGACCATCGTCGAAGGAATTACGGTGCCGACGCAACTGAGCTTCGTCACGCTGGCCGAACGCAAGGACGAGCCCGCGATAGCGGCCGCGCTCAAGCTGATCGAACTGCAATGGGCAAGCTGAATCCGCCCGAGCAGCGTCTGGCCTCCTTCCAGCAGCGGCGCATGCGTTGTGCGTTGCGATATGAGCCGTTCTCATGACAGCGCCGGCCAGGCGCCGTCAGACGCTTGCATGCGCAATGAAACCGCGGCGTCACGCAGTATTTGTTAGATTGGCGGTTCACTGACGCGCCCGCCGCCGCTTTTCCGTTCCAACCGACTCTGTCTTTCCCGGCAGCCTCGCGGCTCGCGCCCCAGGCAGCCGGCCATCCCATCCCGACAGGAGACTGATATGGCACGCAACATCGAAATCAAAGCCCGCGCCCAGCATTTCGAGCAACTGCGCGAACGCGCGGCGCAACTCGCGCCGGATGCGCCGCTCATTTTCCGCCAGCAGGACTTTTTCTATGACGTGCCGCGCGGGCGTCTGAAGCTGCGTCAGTTCGACGACGGCACGCCTGCCGAACTGATCTTCTATCAGCGCGACGACCGCGACGGGCCGAAAGCGTCTTACTACACGCGCAGTCCCGTGACGAACCCCGAAGCCATGCACGCGCTGCTGGCCACCGCGCTCACCACGCGCGGCATCGTCACCAAGGAGCGGCACGTGTATCTGGCGGGGCGCACGCGCATTCATCTGGACCGCGTGGACGGTCTCGGCGATTTCGTCGAGCTCGAAGTGGTGCTCGCGCAGGACGACAACGAGGAAGACGGTCACGCGGAAGCCCACGCGATGTTCGCGAGCCTCGGCGTAGCGGAATCCGATCTGGTGGCAGTGGCCTACGTGGATCTGCTCAACGCCCCTCACGAGCCGAAGCAGGCGGCATGATCCGCGCGGCCGCGCGAGCTGAAGTCAGGCGGCGGCCGTTCCGGAAGAAGACAGATGTGCAAGCGGCAACGGACCGTTGCGCTTGAACGTGGTGAGCACGATGTTCGAGCGCACGCTGTCCACACCAGGCACACGCATGAGCCTTTTCATGACGAACGTGGACAGATAGTTGAGGTCGGGCGCGACGATGCGCAGCAGATAGTCGGCGTCGCCCACCACCGCATGGCATTCCAGCACTTCCGGCAACAGGTCGATCTGCTGCTGGAATTGTTCGATCACCGAATCGCCGTGATGCTTGAGCTTCAGACTCGTGAAAGCCGTCACGCCCAAGCCGAGCTTTTCGGGGCGCAGCACGACCCGATAGCCGTCCACCACGCCGATCTGCTCGAGCCGCTGCAAGCGCCGCCCGATCTGCGACGGCGACAGCGGCACCTGTTCGGCAAGCTGCTGATGCGTGGCGCGGCCAAAGCGCTGCAATACGTCGAGCAGCGCAAGGTCGAAGTGGTCAAGATCCAGCATGTAACGGTCCGGCATCCAATAGGCGCTTAATACCCGATTATTGCATGCTCGAGCTGCTGCGGCCGGACGGCCGCGCAACGCCAATTCGTGAGGCACGCATGAGGCGGATTGCCTCGCTGCGAGCGACATACAGAACCGGACCCGCTGCAACGGGAGAATGGCGCGGACCCGGCGGCAGCGAAGAATTCCTCGTATTGAAAGGGCTTTGCAGGCAACGACGCGCACAAACCTTCAGTTCTACAGGCTATTCTTAAGGCTCACGTAAGAATCCCACGCCTGGCGCGCAATCGCGTCCAGATCATCGCGCGATAGCGTGTTCTGACGCTGTACAATCAGCATCGCATACGGCTTGGAGAGCGCGCTTGCCTCCTTGCACAGAACGAGTTCGTCTCCGCTCGAAGGTGAGCGGGCGCGCCAGAAGTTGATCGCGGCTTCGAGTTCCTGAATGCTGATCTCGGACATGCTTCGATTATCCGGAGGGCGCGAGCACGTCGGCTCGACGACTGCATGGCAGGCGCTCCGGCGAACCGCTTGCCCGAACGCCTAAACCCATTGTAATTGAGCGAAATCCATGCGACTCCTTCTGATCGAAGATGACCGCCCCATCGCACGCGGCATCCAAAGCAGCCTCGAACAAGCCGGCTTCACGGTCGACATGGTCCACGACGGCATTTTCGCCGAACAGGCCCTCACGCAAAACCGCCACGAACTGGTGATTCTCGACCTCGGCCTGCCGGGTATCGACGGCATGACGCTGCTCTCGCGCTTCCGTCAGAGCAATCGCCATACGCCGGTCATCATTCTCACCGCGCGCGACGAATTGAACGACCGCGTGCAGGGCCTGAATTCCGGCGCCGACGACTACATGCTCAAGCCGTTCGAGCCCACCGAACTCGAAGCGCGCATTCGCGCCGTGATGCGCCGCAGCGGTCCGCATGGCGACATGCCGCGTCCGGAGGTGTCGCTCGGCGGTGTGCGCCTGTCGGGCGTCGATCGCCGCATTTTCAACGACGACAAGCCGCTCGAATTGTCGCCGCGCGAATTCGCGGTGCTCGAAATGCTGCTGCTGCGCCACGGCCGCGTGGTCAGCAAGGCGCAGTTGCAGGACCATCTGACGCATTTCGGCGGCGATCTCGGCGACACGGCAATCGAAGTCTATGTGCACCGCGTGCGCAAGAAACTCGAGAGCTGCCGCGTCGAAATCGTCACGGTGCGCGGCTTCGGTTACCTGTTGCAGGAAATCCGCCAGGCCGCATAATCGTCATGAAGGCCGCCATTCACTTGCGGCCAGACGGCGCCGGGCCGGCGCGGCGCGCTGCGTGAGCGAGCCGCCGGCGCCCGGCGAAACTTCAGGGCGCCTCGCGCCAGCCTCTTTCCAGCGCGTTCGATCATGCCCCAGCCGGCCGCCAATAGCCTGCGCCGCACGCTGCTGCGGCGCCTGGCTGCTCCCCTTTCGCTGCTCGCGCTCATGAGCGGCCTGATCGCCTACTGGCTTGCGTGGCAGTACACGCAGCACGTGGTCGACCGCTCGCTCGCGGATCTCGCGACCGCCATCTCCAAGCAGATCCAGATTGCGGGCCCCGACGCGCCCATTACCGTGCCGCCGCTCGCGCAAGCCATGTTCTCCGATCCGATGGAGCATCTCGTCTATCGGATCAGCAATGGCGAAACAGAGATTGCCGGCGACGAGACGCTTCCGCTGCAAGGCGCGAGCGTGCGGCGCATGCATTATGCGTACGTGTTCGAAACGCAGCACCAGGGGGTCACCGTGCGCGTCGCGCAGGTGCGGGTCGATCAGCCGGTCGGCAATCCGATCGTCGTGGAGGTCGGGCAGCCGGTGCATCACCGCTTTCGCATCGCCGCCGAGTTTCTGGTTGCGATCATGATGCCGCTGCTGTTGCTGCTGCTCGCCGGCTGGGTGATCGTGTGGCGCGTGGTGAATCAGCAGCTCAATCCGCTGACCCATCTCGCGGATTCGCTGAACCGGCAAACGCACACGTCACTGGAACCGGTGGACGAAACCTATGTGCCGGTCGAGATCCGGCCGCTGACCGGCGCCGTGAACGCGCTGCTCGGCCGTCTGAAGACCGCGCTCGACGGTCAGCGCAAGTTCATTGCCGATGCCGCGCACCAGTTGCGCACGCCGCTCACGGCCGTCAAGCTGCATGCGGAACAGGCCGCAGTCGCGCGCGACCCGCAGCAGACGCTCGCCGCTGTGCGCGAGTTGCGGGCGGCGGCCGATCGCGCGGTGCGTCTGTCCAATCAGTTGCTGTCCCTCGCGCGGGCAGAGCCGGCCGAGCAGGCCGCGCGCTTCGTCAATGTCGACATGGCCGCGCTCGCGTTCGACACGGGCGCCGAATGGGTGCCGCGTGCATTGGCGTCGCACATCGACCTGGGCTTTCAGCGGCTCGACGACCCGACCAACGATCATCCGTTGATCGCGCGCGGCAATCCGGTGTTGCTCCATGAAGTGATCGCCAATCTGCTGGATAACGCGCTGAAGTACGTGCCGCCTTCGCGCTTCGATGGCGGGCGCATAACGGTCACCGTGTCGCAAACCGTCGTTGACGATGTGCGCATGGCCGAGATCGTGGTGGAAGACAATGGCGCGGGCGTGCCTCACACGCAGCAAGCCGATCTCTTCAAGCGCTTTTTCCGCGGCGACGGTCAGAGCGATAACGGCGTGGACGGCGGGGCCGGTCTCGGCCTTGCGATCGTTCACGACATCATGGTGCTGCATGGCGGCAGCGTCCATTACGAGGACGCGCCCGAAGGCGGAGCCCGCTTTATCGTGCGTATTCCGCTCGTGCAAGCGGCGGTGCGGCCGTCCGACGCGAGCGCCGACGCGCCGGCCGGCGAACAAAAACCGGCGCACTCGGCGCCGGTCGATATGTAGCGGTGAGGCCCGGCAACGAGCCGTCGCGGCGCCATTCGCATGGCGAGCGCGCCGCTGCGCGCATTACTTCTTCTTGGCCTTTTTCGTCGACTTCGCGGACTTTGCCGACTTGGCCGACTTCGAGGCTTTGGCTGTTTTAGCCGCCCCCTTCTCCTTCTCGGGCGGCGCCAGCATCGTGCCGCGGCACTTGCGCGAGCCGCAGCGGCATTCGTATTCCTTCTTCAGCTTGTTGGTCTGGCGGGCGTCGATCACGAGGCCGTAGTCGTAGAACAGCTCCTCGCCTTCGGCAATGTCGCGCAGCGCGTGCACATACACATGCCCGTCTATCTCTTCCGCTTCGCAGTTCGGCGCGCACGAGTGGTTGATCCAGCGCGCGCTGTTGCCGTTCACCTTGCCGTCGATCACCTTGCCGCTATCGAGCGCAAAGTAGAACGTGTGATTCGGTTCGTCAGGATTATGCGGATGGCGGCGCAACGCTTCTTTCCAGGAAATGCGCTCACCCTTGTATTCGATTAGCCGCTCGCCGGCAGCAATCGGTTCGAGCGCAAACACGCCTTTGCCGTGCACACCGGAACGACGCACGGCGATCCTGCGTGAACTCATTGAATGAATCCTTGTGAAGAACTGGGGTGAAGTCCGGCAGCCGTCGAAAACGCCCGCGTCTGACGCGCTGATTTTTTCTGGCGCTCATAGCAAACGCGGCGCCCTGCGAGCGCCGCGTCGACCTGCGACGCACATGCGCCACATCCGGCATCGTACACGCTCAAGACGGCTTCGTTCAACCGTCAAAAACGTATGCCGGATGCGCGTGCGCCGTGCGCGTGAACCGCCTCATCTTTGGCCAAACGAAATCTCGCCGAACAGCGCCTTCTGCTCGCGCGGCTGCGAGCGCCAATACTGCGGCGGCGCTTCGACTGTCGCGCCAAGTTGCGCGGCGGCATGCCACGGCCAGCGCGGGTTGTAGAGCAATGCGCGAGCCAGCGCGATCAGATCGGCATCGCCCTGTTCGATCAGTTGCTCCGCATGCACCGGATCGGTAATCAGGCCGACACCGATGGTGGTGAGACCCGTCGCCTGTTTGACCGCCTTGGCGAACGGAATCTGATAGCCCGGCTCGAGCGGAATTTTCTGCAACGGCGACACGCCACCGGACGACACGTCGATCCAGTCGCACCCGCGTTTTTTCAGCTCGTGCGCGAACGCAATCGTGTCTTCGAGCGACCAGCCGCCTTCGACCCAATCCGTTGCAGACACACGCACGCCGACTGGTTTGTCGGCCGGAAAAGAGGCCCGCACGATGTCGAAGATCTCAAGCGGAAAACGCATGCGGTTCTCGCGCGAGCCGCCGTAGTCGTCACTGCGTTGATTGGCGAGCGGCGAGAGAAACTGGTGCAGCAGATAGCCGTGCGCGGCATGCACTTCAAGTGCGTCGATGCCAAGGCGCGCGGCGCGCCGCGCGGATGCGGCGAAGGCTTCGCGGATGCGATTGAGCCCCGGCGTGTCGAGCGCGAGCGGCGGCTCTTCACCCGCCTTGTGCGGCAGCGCGGACGGCGCATGCGGCAGCCAGCCGCCTTGCGATACCGGAATCAACTGGCCGCCTTCCCACGGCACATGGCTCGACGCCTTGCGTCCCGCGTGCGACAACTGCATCGTCACGTTGATATGCGAATGCTTGCGGATGGCGGCGAGCACCGGCACGAGCGCCGCCTCGGTCGCGTCGTCCCACAAGCCGAGATCGCTCGGCGTGATACGGCCGTCCGGTTCGACCGCCGTCGCCTCGATGCACAACATGCCGGCGCCCGACAACGCAAGACTGCCGAGGTGAATCATGTGCCACGCGGTGGCCTCGCCCCGCTCGGCGGAATACTGGCACATCGGCGAGACGACGATGCGGTTAGGAAGCGTCACGCTACGCAGCGTGAGTGGGGAAAATAGCGCGCTCATGGATCACCGCCTAGTAGAAACCCGAGAGCGGTCGAGCATAGCACCGCGGTTCATTTGCTGCAGGCCGCCTCGCGTCGCGCAGGTTGACGCTCAGGGTTTTGCTTCCACCTGATTGAGCCATTCGCCGAACATGCGGCACGCCGCGGCCTCCATAGCCGGACCGTACTGCGCAGTCTGCGCGCGCAATTGCCGCGCGTCGATGCCATGACTCGCGAGCTCGCCCGCATTGCCGATCAACCAGCGCTCGAAGCCGTCCACGCGGACCTCGGGATGACATTGCAACGCGAGCACATGGCTGCCCCATGCAAACGCCTGGTTCTCGCACGCATTCGTGGAGGCAAGACGCGTCGCGTTCGCGGGAAGGTCGAAAGTGTCGCCATGCCAATGCAGCATGGAAGTGTGCGCGCCGTCCAGATGACGCACCGGCGAAGCGCGGCCCGCGTCGGTCAGCGTGAGCGGTTCCCAGCCGAGCTCGGTGTGCCCCGCCGGATAGACGCGCGCACCGAGCGCGCGCGCGATGAGCTGCGCGCCCAGACAGATGCCAAGCGTGGGAAGTCCTGCTTCGATGCGCTTCTCGATCATCGAAAGCAGCGGTACGAGAGTCGGATAGAGCGCGTCGTCGGTGGCGCTGATCGGGCCGCCGAGCACGACCATTAGCGACGGCGTGACCGGATTCGGCGCCTCGATGCGGGCAAAGCCTACATCGAGATAGCGGACCGGACGCCCGCGTTCGCCAAGCACCAGTTCGAGACTGCCGAGATCTTCGAAGTGGACGTGGCGAATGGCCAGAACTTCCTGATGCATCAGCCTGTCACCTCAGGTTGACTGAAGACTGCCGCTACGCGGCACCGGAAAGCGTGGCAGGCGGCGAGTGCCGTCTGCCCTGCCGGTTGCAGTGTAGCGGATTGCCAGGTAAGCAGCGGCCTTACTGGGCGAAGATCTTCCAGGTCTTCTTCTGGGTGGCGACGTCGGCGGTTTCATGCACCGCGCAGTCCAGACGCAGGTCCGTATCCGCCATGTTCAGGTCGAGCAGCGCGCAACGATGCGGCGTCTTTTTCGGATTCTTGCTCGGCTCGAAGTGCGTGCAGCTCAGGCACATGCGGTGCGGCGGAATATTGCCTTGCGCTTCGAGTTGATGAACCGTCTTGAGCAGCGTGCGGTAGAACAACGCCTGTTCCTCGTCGCGCAACGTGCCGACTGCCTTCGCGAGGAAGTCGGGCCATTGCGCGGCACGCTTGGCAGCCGTGCGGCCGCGAGCGGTCAGACGCACGGCGAGCGCGCGGCCGTCGTCGAGCGCGCGGCGCTTCTCGACCAGTCCCTTGGTTTCGAGCGTGCTGACGGCGTCGCTGGTGGTGGCGGCGGTCAATGCCGTTTCACGTGCGATTTCCCCGAGCCGCATAGGACCCTTTCGCTGCATCAACAAAACCAGGATCTCGCCCTGAGTGGGCGTGAGTCCCGCGCCTTCCGCCCATTCCCAGGCCTGGCTTCGCATGGCCGTGCTCAGTCGCAAGAGGCTGTGGGTGACTCGCCCGGTTGCCTGTTCTCCGTATACGCCTTCGCTCATAATCTTCGATTGGTTTATTTACAGCTCTTGTGCGGTGCCGGCCGATTGCTTGCCGGGAACGCCCGTAGCCTGTGTGGGGTAGCCCCGCCCAAAACAGGACGAGACGGTCTCAACTATCTCAAAAATTCACCGCCTTGCAAGCCAAAGCAGTTAAGACGACATTCTATGCGAGAGCGGCGAATCGTACAGCTAAGTTATCCAACGTAATCTGTGGATAACCGTGGGATAACGTCGGGGAAGACATGTGTGCCGATTCTTGATAAACCTGTGCCCCCGGTCAAGCAGTCCTTAAGTTGTCCTCGTTTACCGCTGCGCACGCACCGCCCCGCAGCCCACTTATGATTTACGCAGCGCCTTGACTTTGCAGGAAATTATTCAGTTGTCCACAGCCCAAGGCGATGCTTGTTAACTACTACTACGTATGTATACGTACATCTTTGGAAAACCTTAAGGGCCCCGAACTGGAAATTTTATCGGCGAAAAAAAACCCGCACGCGGCGGGTTTTCTTACGGTTTAACACAAAGGGCGCGAGGCAACTCACGCGCGCCACGCCAGACACTGTTGCCTGACCACTTCATGCAGCGACTTTTCCTGTTCCGCGACGCCTCTTAGCCAGGTCGCGTCGTTGATCTGACCGCGCGCGATTGCGCCGATCTCAGCCAGCGCATGACCGGAGCCCAACGCGTCGCCGTGCGGCGCGATCCGCTCGAGCGTTTCGAGAATGTCTTCGGAAATGGTCTTGCGTTCGCCGGTTTGCGGATTGATGCAGGTTCCGGCCAGACCGAAGCGGCAAGCCTCGAAGCGGTTGAACGTGTAGACGAGGTAGTCGTCTTCGTGCGGCGTAACGGGCTTGTCGAGGAGCAGATGCCGGGCGAGCGTCTGGATGTAGCACGCAATGGCCGCGGCGCGATCCACGGAGAGCGGCGTATCCATCACGCGGACCTCGATGGTGCCGAAACCCGGCTTCGGCCGGATGTCCCAATAGAAGTCTTTCATGCTGTTGACCACGCCGGTGTGCACCATCTTCGAGAAATATTCCTCGAAGCTGTCCCACGTCAACACGAACGGCGCGCGGCCCGAGAGCGGAAACGCAAACACGGAATTCAGGCGTGCCGAATGAAAACCGGTGTCCACGCCCTGCACGAAAGGCGACGACGCGGACAACGCAATGAAATGCGGAATGAAGCGCGACATCGAATGCAGCAGGAATAGCGCGCTGTCCGCATCCGGGCAGCCGATGTGCACGTGCTGGCCGAACACCGTGAACTGCTTCGCGAGATAGCCGTACAGTTCGGAAAGGTACTGGAAGCGAGGCGTGTCCACGATCTGCCGCTCGCTCCATTGCTGAAAAGCGTGCGTGCCGCCGCCGCACAGGCCGACGTTCAGATGATCGGCTGCGGCCACGAGCGTGTCGCGAATCTTGCGCAGATCGGCAAGCGCCTGTTCGTGGTTCGTGCAGATGCCGGTGGAAAGCTCGATCATGCTCTCGGTGATTTCCGGCGTAATGTTGCCGGGGATCTTCTGATCCTTGACGAGGCGCAGCAGATCCGAGCCGGCTTTGGTCAGATCATAGTCATGCGTATTGACGATCTGCATCTCGAGTTCGACACCGAAAGTGAACGGCTTCGAATCGATGAAGGGTTCGAGTGACATGGCGTCCCCTGAGTGAGGTCGGCCAGGCATTTGTCAGAAGCCCGGCCGTTTTTTTAAAACGAATAAATCGGATAGCGTGTGGCCCGCAATGCGAGGCGCTTACTCTTCGCGCCGCTCGGCAACCAGCGCGAGGCTGCGATAAACGAGCCACGGCCCGAGGATCTGCAGCACGACAATCGAACACATGACGATCGCGCGCAATCGCGGATCGAAGTTCGGATACAGGTTGTAGGTGTCGTCGACGAGCAGATAAGCCAGCGCCGACATGGGCGATAACGACAAGCCAAGCGCCATGCCCTGCTTCCAGTTCAGCCCGCTCGGCTTGGCGAACGCGAGCACGCCGACCAGCTTGGCGACAAGCCGCGCAACAATCAGGCCCAGTGCCGCAACGCCGCCCAGCGCGATGTCTTTCCATTCGAACGAAGTAAGCGTCAGCACGAACAGAATCACAGTGAGGAGCCACCCGGCGGTGCCGAAATGCTGCGGCCACAACTGCGGCCGCGCTTCCAGATTTTTCACGATAATGCCGGCCGCCAGCAGCGCGAGAATGGTCGACAGCTTGAACAGGTGCGCGAGCGCAATGGCCAGCAGGACCAGACCGAATAGCGCAACGAACGAATGCTCGTCCTGCATGTTGAGCCGTCGATAAAAGAACGTGCAGGTACGTGCAAGCAGATACGCGAGCACCAGCGAGCCGGCCAGCAGATAAAGCGGTTGCACAATGGTGGCAAAAACATTGCCATACGCTTCCTGATGCAACCAGCTCGACACGAGCTTCTCGATCACCACTGCATACATGCTGTTCAACGCGGTCAGCGTCAAAAGACGTTGCGTGACCTGGCCTTCCGCGCGCAATTCGGTCTTGAGCTGGATGACCATGGCGGGCGAAGTCGCCATGGCAATGGCCGCAAGTACCGTTGCGACCATTAGCGGCACGTTCAAAAACAGCAGCACCGGCAGAACCAGCGCGAACGTGAGCGTGGCTTCCGCGACGCTCGACATGACGAGCCACGGATTACGGCGGATCCAGCGCAGATCGAGCCGGCTGCCGAGTTCGAACAACAGCAGGCCAAGCGCCACATCGAGCAATGGCCGGGCCGCCTTGGCCGAGTCGGCGTCGATTACGCCCGAGCCTGCCGCGCCCGCAATCAGACCGATGACCGCGTAGCCCGAAATACGCGGCAAACGCCACGCCCGATAGCACAACTCGCCGCACAAACCCGCGGCAAGCAACGCCAGACCAGCCCAAAAAATGGCGTCGGGGGCGAGCGGCCAGGCTGGAAAAAATGAAAACGCCGAGTTCATCGTTATGGCTTCTCCTTTGCAGCAACGGCAGATGACACGAACCAGCGTAAGCCGGCGCGAACACCGGCGAGCGGGTGAACGCACGAGACGCTCACTGTCGCAATCGCTTCGCGTGATCCGCGTTGCGAGTTTTTCAACGATCGGATGATTCGAACGCGCCGCAGTGGCAGGGAACTCGGCGCATTCAGGGGTGCGGCCGTAGCAGCCGGCACGGCACGGTGAAAGGACGCCGTCGACGTTGAATCAGAGTCGGATTGGACGGCACCGTTCCGTAGCAGCGGGCACCGCTAGAGGCGAGGCACCACGCGGAAAAGAACGGCGATTGTGCCATAGCTTGTTCAGCTTCGACCGAAAACACACGAACATGCAGACAAAACGGTAAAAACGTACTTCATCTTGATGACACGTGGAAAAAGCGACCGCCTTTATCGGTTGAGCCGGCTTTACCGGTGCGACGCGCACGCATCGCCGGCCGGTTCACTCGCGGAGGTCCAAGGCAGTGTGCTCGCTTCATATGTGCTTTTCAGGACAGCGCTTAGCGCAAGGGTTGCAGTGCTTGCCTGATCTGTGCGGTGGCGCACGGTCCAGCTCAGGCCTTGCTGTTTACGCGTTTACTGTATGTATACGTAGTAGCAGTTAACAAGCTGCCTCGTTTTCTGTGGATAACCGGTGTTTACCGAATCAAATCATCGCGTTGCCGACTTCATAACCGGGCGCACAGCATGTGCGATGACGACTCGTATACGCGGGTAACTTTTTGCGAAATTGCGAGGCGCTGGAGTTACCCCGTTTACGTCCACAACGGCTCCACATGAGTTGCGCCGGTAAACAGCGCGGTTATCCACAATTTGCGGTGGATAACCGCGGCGCGTCAAACCCGAGCGTTAACCGGCGACGCTTCCCTGCCGCAGCGCGCGCAGTAAAAAGCGCGCGGGGTCGATGTCCTCGGCAAGGTCGCGTGTGAGCGGCCAGGGCTCCCCTTCGATTTGCGAGGCAATCAGTTCCGCGCCGAGCGCGGCCCACACCAGGCCGCGCGAACCATAGGCGAACGCGCCGTACAGCCCCTGCGCGCGCGGCAGATCGAGCGGCCAGGCGCCGCGCAAGCGCTCCGCGTCGCGCGTGGCGAGCGCTTCGTCGGCGAGGTTACCGACCATCGGCATGCGGTCGCTTGTCACACAGCGGAATGCAACGCGGCCTGCGAGCGCTGGCGCTTGTGCACGCGAGCCGGCGGGCGCGGCTTCTTCGGCGCGGCCGGCCACGCGCGAGAACGCGGGGAGCATGTGTGCGACGCGCTCCAGGTTTTCCAGATGACCGGCTGCGCGAAGCGACGTATCGACATCGTCGAGTTCATACGTGGCTCCCGTCAGTGTGACGCCGTCAGGCAGCGGTATCGCGTAGCCCTCGCCGATTACCGGCAATTCGAGCGACGGCGCCGCTCCCCGACGCAGCAACGTGAGCTGGCCGCGGATGCTGCGAGTCGGCGCATGGCGCAAGCCGGCAATGCGCGCCGCATCGTGAGCGCTCGCGACAATCACCACAGGCGCACGCGCCAACAACTCGCCTGCCGTGTCGAGCACGCTCCACTGGTTGGCCGCACGCTCGAGGCGCGCGGCTTGCACGCCGAAGCGCCGCTCGAGCCGGTCACCGGCCGCGGCGCATTGCGCAGCGCACAGCGATGCCGGATCGATCCAGCCGCCCTGCGGGAAGAACCATCCGCCGCGCGCGAGCGCCGTGCCGGCGAGTTGACCACCGGTGTCGGCGGAAAGCGGCGTGACGAACTCCGGCGGATAACCGAACGCCGCGATGGCCTCGTGCATCGCGCGCGCTTCGTCTTCGGTTTCGGCGATTTGCAGCAGACCAGGGCGCCCGCGCGTCGGCGCATGGCCGAGCCGTTCCAAGTCCGTCCAGCGCCGCAGCGCATACAGAAAACCGGCGCGGGTGACGCGCGAGGCGACGCTGTCGTCGCGCGAAATCATTGGGTGGAAGACGCCCGCCGGATTGCCCGAGGCGTCCTCTGCGACGCAAGCGTGCCGTTCCAGCAATGTCACGCGCCAACCGCGCGCCGCAAGGCGCTCGACCACCGCACAGCCGGCGAGGCCCGCGCCGATCACCACCGCGTGCCGTTCGTCGGGGGCAAACGGTCCGAGCGCGACGGGCGGCTCGTGCCGGCGTACGCGCCAGCGCGGCGCAAAGTGGCCGACCAGCATCGCGCGCTTCCAGCCGAAGCCGTCGACCTTGCGGTATTCGAAGCCCGTTTGAGTCAGCGCGCGCTTGATGTCGCCCGCGCTGCTGTAAGTGGCGAAGGTCGCGCCCTCGCCTGCCAGCCGCGCGAGCGACTTGAAGATCGCAGGCGTCCATAGTTCGGGGTTCCTGGCGGGCGCAAAGCCGTCCAGATAGAACGCGTCAGCGCGCAGCCGCAGATTCGGCAAGCTCTGCTGTGCGTCGTCGAAAACCAGTGTCAGGACCACGCGGCCATTGTCGAATTCCAGCCGATGCGTGCCGGGCACGAGCATCGGCCATTGGTTCGCCAGCGTGTCGGCAAGCGCCGCGATTGCTGCGTCCGCAACGATCGCGGCGTGCGCGCGGCGCAGATCGTCGCGTGTGAAAGGATGCTTTTCCGTCGAAACGAAGTGAAGCCGCTCGCAGCGAGAAGGGTCGGCACGCCACGCGGCCCACGTGACGAGAAAGTTGATACCCATGCCGAAGCCCGTCTCCAGCACGGTGAACACGCGCCGGCCGTGCCAGCGCTCGGGCAGCGCATTGCCGCGAAGGAACACATGGTTGGCCTGCTCGAGCGCGCCGACGGCGCTGTGATAAATGTCGTCGTAGAGCGGCGAAAACGGCGTGCCGTTGCTCCTGAACGAGAGCACGGCTGGAATGAGCGGATCGGTCATGCGGGAGGCGAAGCGATGCCCTGAAGTGACCCGCGCGAGCGGGTGCAGCGTTACCGCCAGCGCGCGCGGCTCGCCGGGCGGCGAAACAGACGCGCCGAGCGTTGGCAAAAACCAACGTCAAAGCCCCGTCCACACTGGGTTTCGGGCTTCTCAGCAAGGGGCGGCCAGCAAAAAGTGCCGTTTCCTTGCTGTATCTGTTCCAAAACCGCGTAATTCTTCGAAACCCTTGTCCTGATTGGGTTTGCGCTGCGCTATCATAGCAAGCGCCGCGAAGGGAGCGGCAGCACGGCCGACGGACATTCGCTGTCCGGCGCTTTCGATCCGGAGGGGCTCCGGAGCCGCAGCTGCTCGACGGCGCGGCGCGCGCACGTATAATCGGCGCGTTCGCGCTGTTCGTGTCAACCTAAACTCAGAAAGGAACCTTAATGAACAAACAGGAACTGATCGACGCCGTCGCTGGACAGACGGGCGCCAGCAAGGCTCAAACCGGTGAAACGCTGGACACGTTGCTTGAAGTGATCAAGAAGTCTGTGTCGAAGGGCGACGCGGTCCAGTTGATCGGCTTCGGCAGCTTTGGTTCGGGCAAGCGCGCAGCGCGTACGGGTCGCAACCCGAAGACGGGCGAGACCATCAAGATTCCGGCCGCGAAGACCGTCAAGTTCACGGCCGGCAAGGCGTTCAAAGACGCAGTCAACAAGCGCTAAGCAGATTACTGCCAGGCAGTTGACACCCGCCCACGGCGGGTTTTTTTTCGTCTTTTTGCGGGCAGATGGAGCGGGCGCGACGCGCAAGCGAGCCGCGCGCGGGGCCGCGGCTCGTGTCGGGAAGGCGGCCGGCAGCGCCGCTAGTCGTGACGATGCACGATCTGGCCGTGACCGTGACCGTTTTCGCCGTGATCGTGGTCGTGGTCGTGCCCATGACCGTGATGGTCGTGATCGTCCTCGTCGAAATCCCATGCCGGGAACGGGTCCTTGAACTGTTGCCAGCCTTGTGGTCCCAGCGCGAATTCGTCGTCGGTGAGCAGGCATGCGTCGAACTTCGCGGACCACCGCGCCGGGTCGATGTTCACGCCGATCAGCACCAGCTCCTGGCGACGGTCGCCGATGCTCATGTCGTCCGGCGCCCCGTACCAGTCGGCAGCGATTTCGGCGGCCAGTTCGGCATCCTGATCGGCGTCGGGCCACTCGCTGCGATCCTGTGCGGCCCACCACATACCCGCCGGACCATGCCGGCATGCGCCGCCCGCCTGTGACAGCGAACCGGCAATGTCATTGCGCGTCGCGAGCCAGAAAAATCCCTTGCTGCGCAGCACGCCCTTCCACTCCTCGTGCAGCAGCGCCCACAGGCGCTCCGGATGAAACGGCCGGCGCGCGCGATAAACGAAGTTGCCGATCCCGAACTCGTCCGCTTCGCCATGATGGCTATGGCCGTGTTCATCGCCATGCTCGTGCTGATGGAGCGACGCCAGCCAGCCCGGCGCGCCCGACGCCTCGTCGAAATCGAAGCGGCCTGTATTCACCACCTGCTCGAGCGGCACCGCGCCGAAGCGGCTCACCACCTGCACGGCCCGCGGGTTGATCCGCGCGAGAATGCGTTGCAGACGCGTCAACTCGTCAGCGCTGACGAGGTCGGCCTTGTTCACCACCAGCACGTCGCAGAACTCAATCTGCTCGATCAGCAGTTCGACCAGCGTGCGGTCGTCTTCTTCCGTGGCGGCAATGCCGCGTTCGGCAAGCGCGTCCGCCGAGCCGTAGTCGCGCAGAAAGTTGAACGCGTCGACCACGGTGACCATCGTATCGAGCCGCGCCACGTCGCTGAGCGCGGCGCCGTCGTCGTCCACAAAAGCAAAGGTCTCGGCAATCGGCATGGGCTCGGCCACGCCGGTCGACTCGATCAGGATGGCGTCGAAGCGCTTTTCGGCGGCAAGGCGTTTGATCTCGACCAGCAGATCGTCGCGCAGTGTGCAGCAGATACAGCCGTTCGACAGTTCGACAAGCTGTTCTTCGAGATGCGACAGCGCGGCGGCCTCGCGCACGAGCGAGGCGTCGATATTGACGGCGGCCAGATCGTTGACGATCACGGCCACCCGCAGGCCGGCGCGATTGGCGAGGATGTGATTCAGGAGCGTGGTCTTGCCGGCGCCCAGAAAACCGGAGAGCACGGTGACGGGCAGTGGCGGCTGGTTCATCGCAGTACAGGAAATCGGGAGGATTGGAAGGCGTGGCGCGCCGAACGCCGCCGCGTGACTCCGAAACGTCCGAAACGGCGGTCGAGCGCCGGCGGCGGCACGAAGCCGCATTGTGCATCAAATCTGCAGGGACAAGCGGGAGAGGCCGGAAACCGGCCGCTCGGACCGGCGATTCAGCGTGCTGCCGGCATCAGGTTCCACTTGCGCAGGATCGCCGCGATCTGCTGAGCGTACTTGTCGCGCAACGCGGGCGTTTCCGAGTGATACGCGCCGACGGCTTGCCACGTATTGCCGTATTTGTTCATCTGCCGGCGCAAATGCCAGGCCGCGATGTACACGTTCTTGCACGGCTCCATCAGCGTGCCCTGCGAGATGCCGTATTGAGCCAGCGTGGGCAGATGAATGGAGTTGATCTGCATGACGCCGTAGTCCGTCGAGCCGTTGGCGTTCTTGTGCTGCGCGTCCGGACGGTTGTGCGATTCCTGCCACGCGATCGCACGCAGGATCAGCGGGTTGACCTTCTGGTATTTCGCGGCTTCGTCGAAGCAATCGGCGCGTGCGGTCCCGGCCGCGGCCAATACGGTAAATCCTGCAAGAAGCGTGACGAAGGTTCGTTTCATCGGTAAGGACGACGAGGCAAAACGCAAGGGTAAGGAATCGTAACGTTGTGCATCGGACAATGTTCAGACGAGGTGAGCCGGCGGGTTTAATCTGGATGCGGCATTGGCCGGCAGTACGGGAAAACCCGCCTTCGCGGCGGTGAACCGCTGGCTTGAACGGCTCGTATGATACCGGCAGGCCGGGGTCCGTCAAGTTGGCTAACCGACATAAGGCCGCGAAAACACGGCGTTTTCTGGGGGCTTTCGGAATGCGGCGGTTCACCTTTCAAGGGCCTCGCAGCAGGCGCGGACCTTAGGGGAAACTCTCCGGAGCTTTCCATTTGTGACAAATCCGACATGAAAAACTGTTACTGTTCTTTCTTTTCGGACATCGGATGGCCAGCATTTTAGGGCGGGTTTCGCCCACCTGGCCCGCCGGCAGACCGACCGACCGGCGGTTTGCTCCCCTGTCCGTGCTGCATGACCGTCGGCAGCTTCCGCTGCCGGCACCGACATTACATTCCATGAGAAGAAATCGTATGGCTTTGCGTCGCGTCGCAACGGCGTTGCTGCTGGCTGGACTGGTCACTGCGCAGACCGCACACTCGCAGGTGACCCTCAACTTCGTCAATGCCGATATCGACCAGGTCGCCAAGGCGATCGGCGCGGCGACCGGCAAGACAATCATTGTCGACCCGCGGGTCAAAGGTCAGTTGAATCTCGTGTCGGAAAACGCAGTGCCGGAGGACCAGGCGCTGAAGACGTTGCAATCGGCGTTGCGCATGCAAGGCTTCGCGCTCGTTCAGGACCACGGCGTCCTGAAGGTCGTGCCCGAAGCCGACGCCAAACTGCAAGGCGTGCCCACCTACGTCGGCAATTCGCCCACCGCGCGCGGCGACCAGGTTGTCACGCAGGTATTCACGCTGAAAAACGAATCGGCAAACAACCTGTTGCCGGTGCTGCGCCCGCTGATCTCGCCGAACAACACCGTAGCCGCCTACCCGGCCAACAACACTATCGTCGTCACCGACTACGCGGACAACGTGCGGCGCATCGCGCAGATCATCGCGGGTGTCGATACGGCGGCGGGTCAGTCCGTGTCTGTCGTACAACTGAAGAACGCCAACGCGCTCGACATCGCCGCGCAGTTGAACAAGATGCTCGACCCCGGCGCGATCGGCAGTACCGACGCCACGCTCAAGGTCTCGATCACCGCTGACCCGCGCACCAATTCGCTGCTCATTCGCGCGTCGAACGGGGCACGGCTTGCTGCCGCGAGGACCCTTGCCCGCGAGCTCGACACGCCGACCACCATGCCGGGCAACATGCACGTCGTGCCGCTGCGTAATGCCGAAGCGACCAAGCTCGCCAAGACCTTGCGCGGCATGCTCGGCAAAGGCGGCGAAAGCGGCTCGGCCACCGGCGGCAACGACGCGAATTCGTTCAACCAGAATACCGGCGGCGGAATCGGCGGCAACAATTCGACTGGCACGGCCGGCACGCCGCCGCTGCCGTCCGGCGGGCTGAACTCGAGCTCCATGTCTTCGCCGATGGGCGGCGGCGCGGGCGGCTATGGCGCGAACAGTAACGCTCAATCGGGCGGGCTTCTTGGCGGCGACAAGGACAAGAACGAAGACAATCAGCCAGGCGGCATGATTCAGGCGGACGCCGCGACCAATTCGCTGATCATCACCGCGTCCGAGCCGGTGTACCGCAATCTGCGCGCGGTGATCGACCAGCTCGATGCGCGCCGCGCGCAGGTCTATATCGAGGCGCTGATCGTCGAGCTCAATTCGAACACGAGCGGCAACCTCGGCATTCAGTGGCAGGTCGCGAACAATTCGATATTTGCCGGCACCAATCTGGCAACCGGGCAGAGCAACAGCATCATCAACCTGACGACCGGGGCCGTGGCGGCCGGAGCCACCGGCGGTCTGGCTTCGGCAATCGCCACGCAAGGCGTGCAGCAGGGGCTGAACATCGGCTGGATTCACAACATCTTCGGCGTGCAAGGACTGGGCGCGTTGCTCCAGGCGCTCTCGCAAACCGCCGACGCCAACGTGCTGTCCACGCCTAACCTCATTACGCTCGACAACGAAGAAGCGAAGATCGTCGTCGGTACGAACATACCTATTCAGACCGGCTCGTATTCGAACCTGACGAGCGGCACCGCAAGCTCGGCGTTCAACACCTACGACCGCGTCGACGTGGGCCTGACGCTGCATGTCAAGCCGCAGATCACGGACGGCGGCATCCTCAAGCTGCAGCTTTACACCGAAGACTCCGCGATCGTGAACGGCACGACCAACGCGACGACGAACCCCGCCGGCCCGCAGTTCACCAAACGCTCGATCCAGTCTACGGTGCTTGCCGACAACGGCGAGATCATCGTGCTCGGCGGGCTGATGCAGGACAATTACCAGGTCAGCAACAGCAAGGTGCCGCTGCTGGGCGACATTCCATGGATCGGCCAGCTGTTCCGCTCCGAGCAGAAAAACCGCAACAAGACGAATCTGATGGTGTTCCTGCGTCCGGTCATCATCAACGATCGCGATACGGCGCAGGCTGTCACGTCGAACCGCTACGACTATATTCAAGGTGTGCAGGGTTCGTACCGTCAGGACAACAACCTGATGAAGGACAACGACGATCCGGTGGTGCCGCCGAAACCGACGGGTCCGAGCCAGGGCGGCTCGACGCTGAATCTGTTCGATCTCGACCAGATGCGCCGTCAGCAGATGCAGCCGCGGGGCGCCACGCCGCAGGCGAACCCGGCGCCCACCACCGCGCCGTCCACCGTGCCCGCGGCGCCTGGCGTCAACGGCGCCGTGCAAAGCAATCCGGTGCCGGTCGCGCCGTCCACCGCATCACCAGGAGTCAAGCCGTGAATACGCCGTCCATGCCGCCGTCAGCAGCAACGTCGCCGGCATCGTCGCGGGCCGCCAGAGCGCCGTCCGACGGCGCGCCCACTGTCGGCTCCGCCTCTGCCGGCGTAGCGGAGCACGCGGAACGCGCGGCGCCGTCGGCAATTGCCGCGCGGCTCGTGCCGTACGGCTTCGCGCGCAGCGGCCAGATACTCGTCGCGCACCAGCACGCCGACAGCCTGGAAGTGTGGATCAGCGAGCGCACGAGCGAAGCGGCGCTCGCCGAAGTCGCGCGCAATTTCGGCGCGGTTTCAGTGGTGCGTCTGCCCGCCGACGAGCTCGCGCAGGCGATCAACCAGGCGTATGCGCGCCAGGACGGCAGCGCTGCGCAGGTGGTTGGCGAAGTAGAAGGCGAAGTCGACCTGTCGCGCCTGATGCAGGACATTCCCGAGGTGGAAGACCTGCTGGAATCGGAAGACGACGCGCCGATCATCCGCATGATCAATGCGCTTCTCACGCAGGCCGCGCGCGAACAGGCGTCGGACATTCACATCGAGCCGTTCGAGAATGCGTCGGTGGTGCGCTTTCGCGTGGACGGCACGCTGCGCGACGTGGTCCGCCCGAAGAAAGCGCTGCACGGCGCGCTGATTTCGCGGATCAAGATCATGGCGCAACTCGACATTGCCGAAAAACGTCTGCCGCAGGACGGCCGCATCACGCTGCGGGTGGGCGGTCGTCCGGTCGACGTGCGGGTTTCCACGCTGCCCACCGGCCACGGCGAGCGCGCGGTGCTGCGTCTGCTCGAAAAAGACGCTGCCCGCTTGAACCTCGAGGCGCTCGGCATGGGCGCGGACACGCTCGGCAAGTTCGACAAGCTGATCGGCAGGCCGCACGGCATCGTGCTCGTGACCGGCCCGACCGGCTCGGGCAAGACGACCACGCTGTATGCGTCGATGTCGCGTCTGGAAACCGCGACCACCAACATCATGACGGTCGAAGACCCGATCGAATACGACCTGTCGGGCATCGGCCAGACGCAGGTGAACGAGCGGATCGGCATGACCTTCGCGCGGGCGCTGCGCTCCATTCTGCGGCAGGACCCCGACGTGATCATGATCGGTGAAATCCGCGACCTGGAGACCGCACAGATTGCCGTGCAGGCTTCGCTCACCGGCCACCTCGTGCTGGCCACGCTGCATACCAACGACGCCGCCTCGGCCGTCACGCGTCTGACCGACATGGGCGTGGAGCCGTATCTGCTGGCTTCGTCGCTGCTCGGCGTGCTGGCGCAGCGGCTCGTGCGGCGCCTGTGCCCGGTGTGCCGCGAACAGCGCGTCGACGAAGACGGCAGCGTGCACTGGCATCCGGTCGGCTGCGACAAGTGCGGCCAGTCGGGCTACGCGGGTCGGCGCGGCGTATACGAACTGCTGCTGATCGACGACGAGATCCGCACGCTGATTCATCGCAATGCGTCGGACGCCGACATTCTTGCGGCGGGCCGCGCGCAGGGCATGCTCACGCTGCGCGAAGACGCGCAGCGCTGGCTCGAGTCCGGCCTCACGTCGCTCGAAGAAGTGATTCGCGTGACGGGCGGAGCATAAGCGCATGCCGGCATTCCGTTTCGAGGCGATCGACGCAGCGGGCAAGGCGCAAAAAGGCGTGCTGGACGCGGACAGCGCGCGCGGTGCGCGCACCAATCTGCGTTCGCAGGGACTTACGCCGCTCGTCGTCGAACCGGCGGCGACGCGCACGCGCGGCGAGCGCAATCAGCGTCTTTCGCTCGGCCGGCGGCTGTCGCAGCGCGAACAGGCAATTCTCACGCGGCAACTCGCGAGCCTGCTGATCGCCGGACTGCCGCTCGACGAAGCGCTCGCCGTGCTCACCGAGCAGTCGGAGCGCGACTACATACGCGAGCTGATGGCGGCCATTCGCGCCGAGGTGCTCGGCGGCCATTCGCTTGCCAATGCGCTTGCGCAGCATCCGAAAGACTTTCCCGAGATCTACCGCGCGCTGGTCGCAGCGGGCGAACATACCGGCAAGCTCGGCCTCGTGCTGTCGCGGCTCGCGGACTACATCGAGCAACGCAACGCGCTCAAGCAGAAGATCGTGCTGGCGTTCACCTACCCGACCATCGTGACGATCATCGCGTTTGGCATCGTCACGTTCCTGTTGAGCTATGTGGTGCCGCAGGTGGTCAACGTGTTCGCGAGCACGAAGCAGCAACTGCCCTTCCTCACCATCATGATGATGGCGCTCTCCGGTTTCGTGCGGAACTGGTGGTGGGCCGTGCTGATCGCCGCCGCGGTGCTGTTCTATCTGGTGCGCTCAACGCTGCGGCAGGCCGGCCCGCGCCTCGCGTTCGACCGCTGGCTGCTTACCGCGCCGCTCCTCGGCAAGCTCGTGCGCGGTTACAACACCGTGCGCTTTGCGAGCACGCTCGGCATTCTGACGGCGGCGGGCGTGCCGATTCTGCGCGCGCTGCAGGCCGCCGCCGAAACACTCAGCAACACGGCCATGCGCGGCAACATCGACGACGCGATCGTGCGTGTGCGCGAAGGCACCTCGCTCTCGCGCGCACTCGGCAATACGAAGACGTTTCCGCCGGTGCTGGTGCACCTGATCCGCTCAGGTGAGGCAACCGGCGACGTCACGACCATGCTGGACCGCGCGGCCGAAGGCGAGGCTCGCGAACTCGAGCGCCGCACGATGTTCCTGACGAGTCTGCTGGAGCCGCTGCTGATTCTGGCGATGGGCGGTGTGGTGCTGGTGATCGTGCTTGCGGTGATGCTGCCGATCATCGAGTTGAACAACCTGGTGCAGTGAGCGGCCAGGCGCCGCCGCGCCTTGACCGCTTCAAGCGCTTGGGCCGCGTTGGCTGCCTCGACCGTTTTAACGAACGTAGATGGTCGGGCCTGCTGCGTTGGCCGGCAGGAATACTTCGGAATGCGCGCCGTTGCGGTCGATCACGATGGAGCGGGCGCGCACTTCGGAGAGCTTTGCGCCTTGCATGAGCGTACCGCCGAGGGAGACGGCATGCGGCGGCTCGCCGCCCACGCTGACGATGGCCGCAGCGCCGTTGCGCAGCGCGAGAATGCCGAACAGATGCACGTCCTGATTGACCGTGCGCGTGAGCTGCCCGCCGAACAGCGTGGCGGCCTGGTCGGTCGAGGGCTGCGCGTGTGCGGCGGCGGCCGGCAGCGGCGCGCCGGACATGGTGGTGAGAGTGATGGTCCAGTAGGTCAGCGTCGCGCAGAAAACGGCGAACAGCGCGAGCGACAGAAGGCGGATTTGGAGGGCGTTCATGCGCCTCATTGTACGGACTATTGTGAAAATTGCGTTGGGTTCAAACCCTTCAACTGCGTGACATTAAAATGACCGGCCGGACGTGTCCAATGGCATCCAACGTGCTGGACGCAAACTTCCGCAGTCAAAAATTAATCTGAAAGAGGTAGCAAGCTATGCAACTGTCGACCACTCGCCGCACAGCAATCGCGCGTCTGCGCAGCCGTCGTCAACGCGGCTTCACGCTGATTGAAATCATGGTCGTGATCGCGATTCTCGGCATCCTGGCCGCGTTGATCGTGCCGAAAATCATGAGCCGTCCCGACGAAGCGCGGCGTGTGGCCGCGAAGCAGGACATCGGCACCGTGATGCAGGCGCTCAAGCTTTATCGGCTGGACAACGGCCGTTATCCGACGCAGGAGCAAGGCCTGCGCGCCTTGATCGAAAAGCCCGCCACGGACCCGGTGCCGAACAACTGGAAGGACGGCGGCTATCTGGAGCGTCTGCCGAACGACCCGTGGGGCAACAGCTATCAGTATCTGAATCCGGGCGTGCACGGCGAGATCGACGTGTTCAGCTACGGCGCGGACGGCAAGGCAGGCGGCGAAGGCAATGACGCCGATGTGGGCTCGTGGCAATAGACGATAGACATGCGCGCATCCCGACGACTGCGCCTGCCCGTGAGGCGGGCGCGGCGCTGCGCGCGCACGGCTGCGCGCGCCTGAATCGGGACGTGAGAGTCGGCGCGAATGCCGACGCAAACCCCACGCACGACGCCGGGACCACGGCGCACGCCAGCGTCGGCGCATGCCGCCGGTCGCAGGCCGGCTTCACGCTGCTCGAAATGATGGTGGTGCTGGTGATTGCAGGCCTGCTGGTGTCCTTGACCGCTTTGACGATGACGCGCAATCCGCGCACCGACCTCAACGAGGAAGCGCAGCGTCTCGCGCTGCTGTTCGAGTCGGCCGGCGACGAGGCGCAGGTTCGCGCGCGGCCCATCGCATGGCAGCCGCTCGACGGCGGCTTTCGCTTCGACCTGCGCACCGACGACGGCTGGCGTCCGCTGCGCGACGACCTACTCAAGCCTCGCGAGTGGGAAGGCGGCGTGACCGGCGTAACGATCGACTATCCTGGCTCCAGCTCGCAGGCGAGCCGCGTGGTGTTCGGCACCGAGGCGATCGACGTGCCCGTGCGTATCACGCTGTTCTCCGCCGTGGGCCGCGCAACGATTGTCGGCACCGGCAATGGCCGCTACGAGGTGCACTGACATGCGTTGTCGCAGCAGCACGGCGGCTCGCGCGGCCGCCCACCGTGAGCGCGGTTTCACGATGATCGAGGTGCTGGTCGCGCTCGCGATCATCGCCGTGGCGCTGGCCGCATCGCTGCGCGCGGTGGGCGGTCTGGCGAGCGGCGAGGCCGATCTGCACCGGCGTCTGCTCGCCGGCTGGAGCGCGGACAACACGCTCGCGCAATTGCGTCTCACGCATGCATGGCCGAATGTCGGCTCGACGAGTTTCGATTGTTCGCAGGGCAACCTGCAGTTGATCTGTACCGAGCAGGTCACGGCGACACCGAACCCGGTGTTTCGTCGTGTGGAAGTGATGGTGACGATGCCCGGGCGTTCCGGCAATCTCGCCCAGATGGTCACGGTGGTCGCGAATGAAACCAATCGTTCGCTCTGAGCGCCGCGGCGCCAGGCCCCACCGCTCCGGCCGCCTTAGCCGCTCCGGCCGACTTAGCCGCCTTAGCTGCGTCAGCCGCCGGCGCGCGTCTGGCTTCACGCTGATCGAGCTGCTGGTCGCGATTGCGATCATGGCGGTGATTGCCGTGCTGTCGTGGCGCGGGCTCGATCAGATCATTCGCGGCCGGCAGACCATCACGAATGCAATGGAAGACGAGCGCGTGTTCGCGCAGTTGTTCGACCAGATGCGCATCGACGCACGCCAGGCCGCCTCCGACGACGAGTCCGGCCAGCCCGCCGTGTCCCTCGCGGGCGGCGCCTTGCAGATCGTGCGGCAAATGAGCCTGCCCGGCTCCGCGCCGCGCTTGCAGGTGGTGCGTTACCGCGTCACGGAAGGCCGCGTGATCCGCTATGCGTCGCCGCCGCTCGCCAATGTCGGCGATCTGCGGGCGGCCTCGCGCGGCACAGAAGGCGAAGGCTGGTCGGCGGTACCGTTGATGGGCGGTGTCGGCGCAATTTCTGCGCGCCTCTATGTGCCGCGCGTCGGCTGGACCACGCAGATGAAGGACGTGCAAGGCGCGATCACGGAGGCCGACAATAACCTCAAGGTGCCGCAGCTTGGCAACGCACCGCTGCCGCGCTCCGTGACGGGGCTCGAAGTGAGCGTGGGCGCGAAGTCGCTCGCGCGTCCGATCACGCGCGTTTTTCTGGTTGGAGAATGAGATGAGATTCTCCTCTTTGCATGGGCGATGCGTGACCGCTGCCTGGCGAGCCGGGCGCGGTTGCCGTAAGGCGGCCTGCCGGCGCGCGACGCGGGGTGGGCCACGGCTGCAACACTTGCCATCGCGGCAACCCGCACAACAGCGTGGCGCGGCCATCATCAGCGCGTTACTGGTGGTGGCGCTGTCGGCGATTCTCGTCGCCGGCATGTTGTGGCGTCAGCAGGTTCAGGTGCGCCGGATCGAGAACCAGCGTCTGCTTGCGCAGGCGCAATGGGTCGCACGCGGTGCGCTCGACTGGACGCGGCTGATTCTTCGCTCGGAAGGCGACACGTCAGCGGGTATCACGTACCTCGGCGGCGTGTGGGGCGTGCCGATCGCCAAGACGCGGCTGTCCGACTTCCTCGGCCAGATTGGCGAAGTGCGCGCGCAGCAGGGCGCGGCGACCTACCTGTCGGGATCCATCGAAGACGCCCAGGCCAGATTCAACCTGCGCAACCTGGTGGCGAGCCCGGCGCCCGGTGTAATGCAGCTCGACCTCGAGCAGATCGGCGCCTATCAGCGGCTGCTCGTTTCGCTCGGGGTGAACAGCCAGCTCGCGAAAAACACCGCGCAGCAGGTGCGCGCGAGTCTGCTGCAATCGGCCACGCGCTTTCAGACCGTTACGTCGACGTCGGGCACGACGTCCACGCCGGCTATCCAGGGCGGCGCGATGGGCGGCGGCTTCACCGACAAGCCCGGCATCGAGGACAGCGAAGACAGCGCCGCCCACGCGCCGCTGCAACTGACGAGTGTGGATTCGCTGCTCGACATTCCCGGCTACACGCCGGAGATGGTCGCGCGCTTGCGGCCTTTCGTCACCGTGTTGCCGACGGTGACGGCCGTCAACATGAACACTGCCTCCGCCGAGGTGATCGCGGCGGTGGTGCCGGGCATGAGCCTGTCTTCTGCGCAGGCGTTTGTCGCGCGTCGGCAGACGGTGTTTTTCCATAACGTGGGCGACGTGCAGCTCGCGTTGCGCGGCGCGGGCGTGCAGTCCGTTTCGATCGATCCCGCCGAGCTCGACGTCAACACCAACTACTTCTTCATTCACGGCCGCGTGCAGCATGAGCGCGCTGAAGTGGATCGTACGACGCTCGTCTATCGGGATGCTTTGACTCACACTACACGTATCGTGCGGGTGCAAGACCAACTATGAATAACGCCTTTCCCAGAGAGAGTGGCCTTTGAGCACGCTGATCGTCTTACTGCCGCCGCGTGATCCGGCGGTGCCGTCGCAGGAATGGCAACTGCCGGACCTGCCGTTCGTGCTGCTCGACAAGTCGGGGCGCACGCAACGCGCCGGGCGCTCGGCGCTTGGGCTGTTGCCGCGCGCCACGTCGACGGTGCTGATGGTCGCCGCGCGCGACCTGCTGATGATGCCGGCCACGCTGCCGCCGCTGCGCGGCCCGAAGCTGCGTCAGGCGCTGCCCAACATCGTCGAGGATCAGTTGATCCAGGACCCGCAAACCTGCCATATCGCCGTCGATCCGCAACCGGCTGCGGGCGGTCGCCAGGTGCTGGCGATCATCGACCGTGGCTGGTTCCGCTTTATCTGCGAAGCGTTCTCCGCTGCCGGTCATCGCAGCTTGCGCGCGGTGCCGGTAACGCGCTGCCTGCCCGACGCGCCGCGTGCCGCGCCTTCGCCAGACCCCGAAACGGTGGGTGCGGCGGAGCCGGCCCTGGCGGGCGCGGGTGCGGCTGTGGGCGCCGGCACGTCGGCGCGCGATGCCGCGCCAGGCAGGAACGCTGCGCCGGGCGCGGTGCCCGACGCCGTGCCTGAGCTCTCGCCGGAAGTGGTGCCGATGGTGGCGGCCGTACTCGGCGCGGTGGTGCAAACCGCGCCGGCGATGCTGCTGGAAGGCGCCGTGGAAAGCGGCCCGCCGCGCGTCGAACTGGCGATTGCACGCGGCGCGCAAGGCGAAGGACTGGCGGTGCCGGCGAGCGCCGTGAACGCGACGCTTGCTGCGCTTGCCGGCGCGACGCCGGTGTCGCTCTACATGCTGACCGAGATGCCGGGCAATGAGCCGAGCCTCGGCACCCGCAGCCCGGCGCGGCTTGCCGCCCAGGTGCACGGCGCGAGTCCGCTGCCGTTCGAGCAGCTCGCGCGGCGTGCGCTCACGTGCCGCTTCGACCTGTGCCAGTTCGAATTCGCTTCGCAGCCGTGGCGGCTCGACCGCGCGACGCTGCGTCGCTTGCGCCTGCCCGTGCTGCTGGCCGTGGGTGCGCTGGTGGTCGCGATTGTCGGAGCGAACGTGCAGTGGCTGATGCTTGCGCGCCAGCGGGACGCCATCACCACGCAGATGACCGAGTTGCTGCTCAACGCGTTCCCGAAGACCACCGTCGTGCTTGACGCACCGGACCAGATGTCGCGCCAATTGCAGCAACTGCGCGTGGCGGCGGGCCAGTTGTCTCCCGATGACTTCCTGTCGCTTGCCGACGGCCTCGCACGCTCGTTGCCGCCGGTGCCCGTGAACGGCATCGCCGCGCTGGATTATCACGACCGGCGGCTCGACGTCACCTTCAAGCCGGAGGTCAAGCTCGACCCGGATTTTGCCAAGCGCCTTTCGCGCAACGGACTGAACGGCGCGGTGGACAGCAATACCGGCAAGTGGACCATCAGGAACGGACAATGAAAGCTCAACTCGCTCAGACCTGGGCCGGCTTCTGGGAACAGCGGACCGACCGTGAAAAAGTGTTGCTGACGTGGGGCGGCGGCGTGCTTGCCGTGGTGATCGCATGGTCGGTGCTGTGGGCGCCCGCGCAGGAGGGACGCGCGCGTCTGCGTGAAACGCTGCCGACCTTGCAGCGTCAACTCGCGCAGATGACGGCGCAAGCCAACGAAGCACGCCAGCTCTCGGCGGCGGCGCAAGGCGTTGCGCCAACTGGCGGCGCGTTGAAGGACGCGCTCTCCGCGTCGCTTGGCGACCACGGCCTCGCCGCCGCGCAGGTTCAGGTGATCGGCAACGCGGTGCAGGTGCAGATGAAGAACGTGTCGTTTCCCGCGTGGACGGCCTGGGTCGACGACGTGCGCCGTCAGTTCAAGGTGCAGGTCGCGGAGGCGCACGTGACCGCGCTGAAGGAGGACGGCCAGGTGGATCTGACTGCGTCGTTGCAGCCGTCGACGGCGAAATGAGCGCGCAGCTACGGGATCTCGCATGACTTACTGGATGCGGCGCCTGCGTGCCGCCCTGCCCTGGTTGCTGGTCGCGGTGTTTTCCAGCGCGGCCGTGATGCTCGCGATGCTGCCGGCCGCGTGGATCACGCCACAATTCGCCCGTCAAAGCGGCGGGCACGTGAATCTGGTCGATCCGGCCGGATCGCTGTGGCACGGCTCCGCGACGCTGATGCTGGCCGCCGGCTCGGATATGAGCGCCGCGACGTTGCTGCCCGGCCGGATCGAATGGCACACGGCGTTCTGGCCGCTTTTCACAGGCCGCGTGCGCATGACCATGCGCCATAGCGAGGCGATGCCGGAGCCCATTACCATCGACGCGACGCCGCGCAGCGCGAATCTGACGCCCGGCTCGATTGCCGTGCCCGCTTCGCTGCTGACCGGCCTTGGCGCGCCGTTCAACACACTCGATCTGCAGGGCGATGTGCGGCTCTCGTGGTCCGACTGGCGCAGCTTCAACCGCGAGGCGTTCGGCCAGTTGACGGTCGCGCTGAACGACGTGAGTTCGCGGGTTTCGCCGGTCAAGCCGCTCGGCTCTTACCAACTTGCGTTCCAGGCGGAAGGCGTAGCGTCGACGCTCGAATTGCGGACCGTCAAGGGGCCGTTGATGCTGAGCGGGCGTGGCGTGGTGTCGCCCGCCTCCACGTCGTTTCGCGGCACCGCGACCTCCGCGCCCGAGGCGCGCGAGAACCTGGCGGGACTGCTCAACCTGCTCGGACGGCCGAGCGGACCGGATACCGTGACGTTGTCGTTCGTCCATTGAGCGGGATTCGCCGCCTGGCGCTGCTGTCCAGGCACGCGCAGACGCGCTTGCTGTAGCCGCAAAAAAAGAGGCATGACCGGTCATGCCTCTTTGCTTTTCTGCGTGATGCGGGCGATGTGCTGGCTTCGCCCGGCAGGTGCTAGTTGCTTTGCGCTGGCGGCTGGGTCCGGGTTTGCTCAGGCGGCGGCGTCGTGCCGCTCTGCGCCAACGGCGCCGCCGCTGATGCGGGCAGTGGCGCTGGCGCCGATGTGGGTAGCGGCGCTGGCGCCGCGGCGTCGCCGGTTTCGCGGTTCATTTGCAACACGTCCCAGCCGCCGCCCAAGGCCTTCACCAATCCGACCGACGACACCATCCGCTGACCCGCGATGGTCTGCAGCTTTTGCTCGGCGGTGAACGCCGTGGTTTGGGCGGTCAGCACGTTCACATAGCCGACCGTGCCGGCCTTGTACTCGTTGGTCACGATGGCCAGCGCCTGGCGCGCGGATTCGACCGCCTTTTGCTGCACCACGATTTCCTGTTCGAGAATGCGCTGCGACGCGAGATTGTCTTCCACGTCCTGGAAGGCCGTCAGCACCGCGAGGCGATAGGTCGCGACACTCTGGTCGTAGGCGGCACGGGCCGCTTCGGTTTGCGCGCGGCGCAGGCCGGCATCGAACAGGGTCGCCGCGAGTTGCGGGCCGACCGTCCAGAAACGCGAGGGCGCGGTCAGCAATTGCGAGAACACGGAGCTTTGGAACCCGCCGTTCGCCGACAAGGTCAGCGACGGAAAAAACGCGGCAATGGCAATGCCGATCTGCTCGTTGGCCGCAGCGGCCTTGCGCTCGGCCGAAGCGATGTCCGGCCGCCGCTCGAGCAGCGCCGACGGCATTTGCGCAGGCACGGCGGGCGGCGTCGCGGTGAGCGGCATCGGCGGAATCGAGAAGGTGGAAGCCGGCTCGCCGACGAGCACCGCGATCGCATGTTCGTCCTGCGCGCGCTGCACGCCGTTGTCGATGGCGGACGCCTGCGCCGATTGCAACTGCGTTTGCGCCTGAATCACGTCTGAACGCGCGGCTACGCCCGCGGCATACTGGTTTTGCGTGAGTTGCAGCGAGCGCTGATAAGCGGCTACGGTTTCGTCCAGCAGCTTCTGGTTGGCGTCGAGCGCGCGCAACGCGAAGTACGTCTGGGCGAGCGTGGCTTGTGCCGACAGACGCGCGTTCGCCAGGTCCGCTGCGGCGCCTTGCTGGCCCGCCTTCTGCGCGTTTACCGAGCGGCTCACGGAACCCCACAGGTCGGGCTCCCAGCTGGCGTCGAGTTGCAGGCTATAGCTGTTGTAGACGCCCGAGCGGCCCGCGCTGCTCGTGCTCGACGAAGAACCGCTGCCCGAACGCGTGCCGCTCGCCGTGGCGCCGAGGGTCGGGAAGTACGCCGCACGGGCCTCGCCCACCAGCGCGCGCGCCTGCCGGTAGGCGGCCGCATATTGCGCGATGGTCTGATTGGCGGCGTTCAGCTTGTCTTCGAGCGCGTTGAGTTGCGGGTCCTGATAAATGGTCCACCAGGGCCCGCGATCTTGTTGATCCGCGGGTTCCGCGACTTTCCAGCCGGGCGCGGCCTCCTTGTATGACGCGGGAATCTCGGCGGCGGGGCGCTGGTAGTCGGGGCCGACCGCGCAGCCGGCGACGAGGCCCGCAGCGGCAAGCGCGACGGCCAGGGTCAGGGCGCGCGGCGCACATGTCCGCGCGGGCGAGATTCGGTCAGACTGCATGCATTATTTCCTTCTGGACGCCACGATGCCGCGGATGACGGTGTCGGCCTGTGGATGTGCCGGCATGTTAGCGTATGAGTCCGCTCGGCGCGGCAAACAGAAAGGGTAATTCGGGCAGCGACGAAGGTGTGTTACTGAGGGTGTCGAGAAGGTTACGCGCTGTTACCGGCGCGGGAAGCGGGCGGGCTTTCGAGCGGAATTGGCTGGAGCCTTTGACTTTGCGAGTCAGCATGAGCGGATCGGAAAGCACGCATGCAGACTAGTGGGTCGGGCCTGCAGTTGAACGCGCGAATGGGACCCGCGAATGGGACCCGCGAACGGCACGCGCGAATGGCACGCGCGAATGGGACCGCCGAACGGGACCCGCCACCCAAGACCCCGAAGCTCAGAGCGGCAAGCCGAAGAGGCTAACTCAGACCCGTTCCACCGCGGTCGTCTTGCGCGCGAGCTTTCCTGCGGCGGCCCGGCACGGCGCGTCCGCACGCGCCTGGCATGCGCTCGTTGCGCCGTGTGCCGCGGTAGCCGCGCTGGCCGTAACTGTCGGCGCCGCGGTCTGGTCGGCGGACGCACCCTGCGTCCCTTTGCGCCCCCGACGATGCTCGAGCCAAGCCAGCACCGCGACCCCCACCGATCCACCCGGCAGCACGAACAGCGTCGCGAACAGCGCAAGCTTCCACCAGCGGCGCGGGCCGTGGAAGCTCTGCAATGTATGCAAAGCGGAACCGGTCAGGGAGCGGCCAAGGCCGCCGAGGGTATTTTTCAGGTACAGCATGGGAGGAACATCCTTGGGTCGCGCCGGCTTGGCGGCGGACGAAAAAAGCGGTCAGAACATAGGCTCGGGTGGCGCGAATCGCGTAACTCGTTGCTTAACATAATATTGACTATGCAAGTAAATTTCAAGATACTGTGCGGGTTTGCACGGCCCGCTGTTGTTTTTCGGCGGCTTGCGCGCTTATCCATTCGTTTCGCGGCAAGGTCCATGTACTCCAAATGACTGACGGCCATTACAAAGCCGACGAGATCCGGCTCGACACGAGTCTCGGCTACTACCTGTCGAAAGCGCGGAACGTGCTGGTGGAGCGCACCGATCGGGCGGTCAAGCCGCTGGGACTAACGGCGCAGCAGATCGGCGTGATCCTGATGCTGGCCGCGCAGCGCGCGAGCACGCCTTTCGAGTTGTCGCGCGTCATGTCGTACGATAGCGGTTCGATGACGCGGCTCCTCGACCGCCTCGAAAAGAAAGGCTTCCTGGTACGTACGCGCAGCGACGCGGATCGCCGGATGGTGAAGCTCGAATTGACGCCGCAAGGGCAGGAAGCGGCGCGGCAGTTGCCCGGCATCGGCGCGGCCGTGCTGAACGAGCAGTTGCGCGGTTTTTCGGCCGCGGACCTCGCCACGTTCATCGATCTGTTGGGCCGCTTCATTGCCAACGGTATCGATCCAGGCTCGAACGCAGGGTGTGGTTTGTGTCCGGGCGGGCAAGCGCCTGACACAACGCTCGACGATTCATCGCCGGAAAACGGCAAGCAGTAGCTGAAGTGCGCCTTCCTGGGCGCAGTTGCAAATCAATCTCTGTCTGGGCAGAGTGTGATGGAGCATGTAATGCTGCCTCACACGACGCGATAAACGTGGCGACAATCTTTTCGCGCTGAGGAGAACAACAAATGGCCGCTAGTGCTTCCGACGCTGCCGGATCGGCAGTTCAACCTGCCGCCCCGTCCGCGACTCCGCCTGCGGCGGAACCGGCTCCGCTGAAGGGCGGCGCGCTCGCGCTGCTGACCGTCGGCCTCGCGCTCGGCACTTTCATGGAGGTGCTGGACACCTCGATTGCCAACGTGGCCGTGCCTACCATCTCCGGCAGTCTCGGTGTGGCGACGAGCCAGGGCACGTGGGTGATCTCGTCGTACTCGGTGGCGTCCGCCATTGCGGTGCCGCTCACCGGCTGGCTCGCGCGGCGCGTTGGCGAGGTGCGGCTCTTCACGCTGTCCGTTCTGCTCTTTACGATTGCTTCCGCGTTGTGCGGTTTCGCGCAGAACTTCGAGTCGCTGATCGTGTTCCGTCTGGCTCAAGGTCTTGTTTCGGGGCCGATGGTGCCGCTCTCGCAGACCATTCTGATGCGCTCGTATCCGCCCGAAAAACGCGGGCTCGCGCTCGGGCTGTGGGCGATGACCGTGATCTGCGCGCCGATCTTCGGGCCCGTCATGGGCGGCTACATCACCGACAACTACACATGGCCGTGGATCTTCTACATCAACGTGCCGATTGGCCTTTTCTCCGCCGGTTGCGCGTTCCTGCTGCTGCGCGGACGCGAGACGAAAACCACGCAGCAGCGCATCGACGCCATCGGTCTCACGCTTCTCGTGATCGGCGTGGCGTGCCTGCAGATGGTGCTCGACCTCGGCAAGGATCGCGACTGGTTCAACTCGACCTTCATCGTGACGCTTGCCGTGATCGCGGTGATCTCGATTGCCTTCATGCTCGTGTGGGAGATGACCGAAAAAGAGCCCGTGGTGGACCTCTCGCTATTCAAGGACCGCAACTTCGCGCTCGGGGTGATCATCATCTCATTCGGCTTCATGGCCTTCTTCGGTTCGGTGGTGATCTTTCCGCTGTGGTTGCAAACCGTGATGGGTTACACCGCCGGCCTTGCGGGTCTTGCCACCGCGCCGGTCGGCATACTCGCCTTATTCCTCTCGCCGATGATCGGCAAGAACATGCACCGGCTGAACCTGCGCGTGGTGGCGAGCTTCGCGTTCGTCGTATTTGCGTTCGTTTCGTTGTGGAACTCCACGTTCACGCTCGACGTGCCGTTCAATCACGTGATCTGGCCGCGCCTCGTGCAAGGCATCGGCGTGGCCTGCTTCTTCGTGCCGATGACGACCATCACGTTATCGAGCGTGCCCGACGAACGGCTCGCGAGCGCCTCCGGCTTGTCGAATTTCTTCCGGACGCTCTCTGGCGCGATCGGCACTGCGATCAGCACGACGTACTGGGAAAACGACGCGATTCGCCATCATGCGATGCTGGTCGATAACGTCAACGTCTATGCGGCGAATACGAACGAGTACACGAACGCGCTGGCGGGCATCGGCCTTTCCGGCGACGGCATTACCGCGCAGTTGAATCAGGTGGTTACCGCGCAGGCTTATATGCTGGCCACCAACGACTTCTTCCGCATTTCATGCCTGGCCTTCGTCGTGCTTGCCGTACTCGTGTGGATCACGAAACCGCGCAAGGGCGTTGGCCCTTCTATGGGCCATTGAGCGCGCGCAACGCGCTGCTCACTGACTCGCGGCTTCGCCTGTGGACGGCACGACCGACTGCCCTTGCCGCGCGTCAGGATGCAGGGCGTCCGGTGCGGGCTTCACATCGCTTCGCTGTGTGGCCGGCCCGGCGCCGCGCACGTACTGCTTGAAGTCGGCGCCCGCTTCCCAGGGGTTCGGCTTGCAGCCGAGCGAGCCGTCGCAATGCGCGGCAAAGCCTATCGTCGAGGTTCCGTCGGGGTTGGGCGCGCGGGTGATCTGATAGGCGAGCGCGCGCTTGCCGCCGTCGGGGCCGGCGGTCTGGATCAGCGTGTCGGTCGAGGTTTCGACCTTGTACTTCGAGTTATCGGTCACCCAGGTGCGTGCGCGCTGCCACCACAGGTCGCACTCAGCCTTGCCGGAGCACGTGAGCGGCGTGGTGGCGATCTGCATTACGTCGGGATCCACTTGTCCGCGCGTCGAGCACCCCGTCGCGCCAACGGCCGCAGCCCCAACGCACAGCACGGCCAACAGGTTTGTCCTTATCACCTTGATCCTCCCTCTCGTTCGCGTGTTCCATGAGTTTGGACCGCATCGTGCAGAGCGTGTTTCGTTCAGATCAGAGAAAAGGTGAAATCTGCGCAGCATTTGCCGATCTGGCCGGCGCATCGCGTAGTCGTTACCGTCGCGCGTTGCGCGAAAAAAAAGCGGCTCACGAAGCCGCTTTCCTGTTTTGCCGTCGGCCCGCGCAAGCCGTGCGCGGGCCGCCGCGCTTATATGCTGAAGCGATTCAACGTGTACGCCCGATAAGCGGCGACGAATGCATCAAACGATCCGACTTCCTCGCGCTCGAGCTTGGCCTGTTCTTCGAGCGACTGCGCGGCGAGATCGGCAAACTCCTTCGCAACGCTTGCCTCCAGCGGACGCGCGCGGAAATGCGCAGCGTGTGCTTCGCTCTGCTCCAGACCGAACTGGAGAAAGCTCTGCTGCTTGTCGCGCATGGTTTGCAACACCCGCGCCGACGGCGTCAGCGACGCATCCGCCAGCTTTGCGCGTTGCACGGCCACGGAGCGGGCGTGCGCGTCGCCGCCATGCAGCGCGTCGAGTGCGGCTGCCGCTGCGTCGATCTTGACGAACAGTTCGTCGGCCCATTCGCTCATCGCAATCGCGTTGCCGTCGCGCGTGAGTTGGAGACCGGGCTTGCGCCCCTCGGTGGTTACGCGTGCGAAGTTCTGATTGGCTTCACAGTATGCGGGCGGCGGCAGCGGCGCGCTCTCGTCGAGCGCGCAGACGAGCAGATAGGCGTCGAGAAAACGCGACGTTTCGAGCGAAATGCCGACCGGCTCGAACGGATCGATGTCCATGCAGCGCACCTCGACGTATTGCACGCCGCGCGCCGCGAGCGCGTGCAGCGGACGCTCGCCAGGATGCGTCACGCGCTTAGGACGGATGGTCGAGTAGAACTCGTTTTCGATCTGCAGCACGTTGGTGTTGATCTGCACCCACTCGCCGTCGCGCTGCGTGCCGATGGCCTCGTACGCGGGATACGGCTGGCTCACGGCCTTGGCGAGAGCGTCGAGATAACCGGGCAGCGTGTCGTAATCGGCATGCAGCGCCGCCTGGGCGGTGGTGTTCGAGTAGCCGAGATCGCTCATGCGCAGGCTTGTCGCATAAGGGCGGTACAACGTGTCGGCGTCGAAGGTTTCGAGCGTATGTTTGCGCTCGCGCAAGAAGCGCCGATCGAGCGCAGGCGACGCGCCGAACAGATACATCAGCAGCCAGTTGGTGCGGCGAAAGTTGCGGATCAACGCGAGGTAACGCTCGGACTGGAAGTCGACGGCGCTCGCGGTGGATTGCTGATCGGCATGCAAGAGCCGCCACACTTCTTCGTTCAGCGAATAGTTGTAGTGGATGCCCGCGATGCACTGCATGGTGCGACCGTAACGCAGCGCGAGGCCGATGCGGTACACGTACTTCAGTTTGCCGATGTTGGAAGTGCCGTAGTTAGCGATCGGAATGCCTTCGTCCGTGTCGGGAAGCAGGCCCGGCATCGAGTTATTCCACAGAATCTCGTCGCCGAGTTCCGCGTAGACGAAACGATGCAACGTGTCGAGCTTCTCGAGCGTGAGCGCGACGTCGTGCTCGGCCGGTGTGATCAGTTCGAGCAGCGCTTCCGAATAGTCGGTAGTCAGCGAAGGATGCGTGAGCGCCGAACCTAGCGCGCGCGGATGCGGCGTCAGCGCGAGCCGGCCTTCGTGCGTCACGCGCAGGCTTTCTTTTTCTATGCCGCGCAGGCCGCGCAGCAGCGCGTCGCGCTGCGGCCCTGAAGTCAGCACGGACAGGCGGTGCAAGAACGCGTCGGTCGTGCGGGATGAGGTCGTGTTTGGCATTGATGCGAGTCGGGCGTTGTCGGCCGCCATGTGCCGCTTCGCGGCTTGCCGGCAGCAGCTTACGGTCGACAACGTTCGGCGGAATTTTCAGTAGCGGGCACTTTAACATCTCGCCACGGCGCCTGCTTGAGGCCGCCTCGGTGGCCCCTCGCGGACCGTCCGCTATTCTGTTTTCACGTCGCAAGCGCCACTTTGGCCTCACGTTTCCGAGGCTTATTGCCGCCCATTTGAGGATTGCGCGCTCGCCCTTCTAGCCGCCGCGCGCGGCCCCTGCCCGGTCGGCTACTTCGTTCCACAGATGCATTGCGGCGTAGGCGCGCCACGGGCGCCAGCTCTCGGTGCGGGTGCGCTGCTGCGTGGGCCGCACGAGCGACGGATCGCGCGCGCTGATTGACTGCATCAGCACCAGGTCCCACGCCGGCCACGCGTCCGGATCGCGCCACGCGCGCATTGCCACGTATTCGACCGTCCACGGGCCGATGCCCGGCAGTGCGAGCAACGCGGCGCGCAGGCTGTCCGTGTCGATGCCCGCGTTGTCGAGCGGCACGTCGCCGCTCGCAACGGCGCGTGCAAAGCCTTGCAGCGCCGCCACGCGTTTGCCCGGCATGCCGATTTGCGCAAGATCCACGGTAGCGAGGGCCTCGGGCGTCGGAAAGCGCCATGCGGTGTTCTCATGTGCATGCCCTTCAATGCGCTCGCCCGCGCGCTGCACCAGCCGGCCGATGATGGTGGTTGCACCCTTCACGCTGATCTGTTGACCGACAATGGCGCGCACGACCAGCTCGAAACCGGACCATGCGCCAGGCACACGCAAGCCGGGCGCCGCCTCGACAAGCGGCGCAAGCCACGGGTCCGCGGCAAGCGCGGCGCCGATTTTCCGCGGATCGGCGTGCAGGTCGAACATCTTCGCAATCGGCGCGGCAAGCGCGTCGGCATGACGGCTCACTGGGCCTTCGATGCTCGCCACCAGACAGCGCTTGCGCGCATGCCGACGCACGCTGAGCGTGCCGCTTTCTCCGGACCATTCGATCGCGCGGCGATACGCGTCGTCTTCGACGGTTTCGACGCCAGGCGTCGCGCGGCCACGGAAAAAGCGCAAGAGGCGCGGCCAGTCGAATGGGGCTTTATAGGGAAGTTCAAGAGTTGCGACGTGCTCGAGCGTGCTCACGCGGCGTGGTCCAGTTTGGTGGAAAGAATTGGATCAGAGGTCGTTTCGGGGCTGCTGGTTTCGTCGGCGGAAACGGGGTGCGCGTGCCGCGCCTCGTTCTCCAGCAGCGCGGCCTTGCGCGGCAAGCCCCAGCGGTAGCCGGCCAGCGCCCCGCCCTTTTGCACCACGCGATGACAGGGAATGGCCAGCGCAACCGGATTCGTCGCGCACGCGCTTGCCACGGCGCGCACGGCGCGCGGTGCGCCGACCGCCTCGGCAATCTCGGTGTAGCTGCGCGTCTCGCCGTACGGAATGCCTCGCAGCGCCTGCCAGACCCGCTGCCGGAAGGCCGTGGCGGCAACGTCGAGCGGCAGGTCGAACTGCTGACGCGTGCCGCGCAGGTAAGCGTCGATCTGCGCGATGAACGGTGCCAGCCGTTCGCCATCTTCCACGAGGCCCGCGTTGGCGAACTCGCCGCGCAGTTCGTCGACGAGCAATGCCGCGTCGTCGCCGAAACCGATCTTGCAGATGCCCTTGTCGGTCGCGGCCACCAGCACGAAGCCGAGCGGCGTGGGCGCGCTCGCGTAGCGCACCGTGAGCCCCGCGCCCTTGCGGCGATAGTCCGACGGCGCCATGCCCAACTCCGCCGGCGCGCTGTCGTACATCCGCGAAGGCGAGTTGAAGCCGGCATCCAGCGTGGCGCGCGTGACGTCCGCGCCGCTTCTGAGCGCATCGCGCAATGCCGCGCCGCGTCGCGCGGCCTGATATTCGCGCGGCGATACGCCTACCACCCGCTTGAAGATCCGCTGAAGATGAAACGGGCTCAGATGCACGGCGTCGCTCAGTTGCGCGAGCGTGAGACGCTGCTGCGGGTCGGCGTCGAGCGCGGCGCATGCCCGCTTCACGATTTCCAGTTCGCGCGGCAAGCCGCCCGGCTGACAGCGCTTGCAATCGCGGAAACCGGCCGCGCGGGCCGCGGCGGCATCGGCGAAAAAGGCGACGTTCTCGCGACGCGGCTGGCGCGACGCGCAGGACGGGCGGCAGAACACGCCCGTGGTCTTCACCCCGTAGAAGAAGGCGCCGTCCGCGAGCGGATCGCGGCGGGTGACGGCTTCCCAGCGCTCGTCGTCGGAACGGCAGGGGGGCCGGCTGGCGTTGGTGGGCATGCTGGCGCCGGTGCTCGTTTCAGCGGGATGGCGGGTGCGGTTCATGACGGTTCCCGAACAGTGCTTTCGATGCTCATCAATCTAGGCCGTGTCCCGCCACAGTACGCTCCGGTTCTTGCGGTGTCATTGCGCTTTCTCGTACGCGGCAGGCGCCCACGGCCCCCGTCAGACCCACGTTTCGCCTCAACTTGCGGCAAATCTGCACGATATCGGGTTTTCCCCTAAAAAGTTATTGCGTCGCACCAACCCCATGTGTATATTAGTACCTGTCTCCTCCATGTCTCCTCCTGATATGGATTCAGCCCGCTCCACATAGAGCGGGCTTTTTTTCGTCTGTACGCTCCGCACGGCCCGGCTCAGGCCGCTTCAACGCCCGCCTCGCTTTCTCCTACACTGGCTGTTCACCGTCGCTGTTCTCGTCAGAAGCCAGTTGCCGGAGGTGTTCTTTGAAGATCCATATACGCGAGATCGATCACGTGGTGATCCGGGCCGCCAACGCGCAAGCGCTCGCGCGGTTTTACTGCGATGTGCTTGGCTGCACGCTGGAAAAGGAACAGCGCGAGCTCGGTCTGACGCAACTGCGCGCCGGGCGCTCGCTAATCGACTTGCTGCAAGTAGGCGCGAAACTGGACCGCCCTGAGAACGGCGTGCCGGGTGCGGCTCGTAACATGGATCACGTGTGCCTGCGGGTCGAACCGTTCGACGCCGATGCGCTCAGGGCGCATCTGGCGGCACACGGCGCGCGGCTCGGCGAAGAAGGCGTGCGTTATGGCGCGGACGGCTACGGGCCGTCGCTGTATCTGTTCGATCCGGAAGGCAACATGGTCGAGCTGAAAGGACCGCCCCAGGCGGCTCACGCGACGTCGCTCTGAGCGCCGCACGCCTGCCCGCCCGGAACTCAGGCGTTCGCGGGCGCCTTCAACACCGTCCAGTCGATTTTCACCGCGTCGGCTTCGGCGCTGCCTAGCCACGCTTCGCCGTCCTGCACGGTGCATTGCAGGCGCATGGTGCGCTCTGCGAGCGAGCCGAGTTCAGCGGCCACGTTTTCGCCAAGCGACCAGACCGTCACGTTGCGCATGCGCTCGACCTTATTGCGCACGCCCTGCCACCAGATGTCCGAAGTCCGGCCGCCATACGCAATCACAATGACCTCGTTGGAACGGCCGCTCGCTTTCGCAATGCGACGTTCGTCGGGCTGGCCGACCTCGATCCACATGTCGATTGCGCCTGTCAGATCTTTTTGCCACAGATCCGGCTCGTCGACATCCGACAAACCCTTGCAGAACTCGAGGCGTTCCTGCGCGAACAGCGCGAACGCGGCGACGCGCACCATCATCCGTTCGTCGGTTTCCGACGGGTGACGGGCGATGGTGAGCGAATGGTCGGCGTAATAGTGCCGGTCCATGTTGGCGATCTGTAGTTCCGCCTTGTAAATCGTCGATTTGAGAGCCATGCCGTTGCTGAACCAGACGCTCGCCCCACCGGAGCGAACGGAAAATGAGTCGTCGACAGCGCGTTGCCGTCTTCCGTGTTTGTTGTACATTTTGCGTCCCTCCCGCGCCGTTAGCCGGCCATCTCATGTACGGGAAGAAGCATTTATCGAGCCACGGCCGCCTCCGAAGGCGTGCCGTACACCTCGCCGGCCGCCTCGCGCAGCGCTTCCAGCACCACGGAGGCCGCTGGCGAGAGCAGATGCGACTGGCGCGTGATGATACCGAAAGTGTCCATCCTGCACGGCAACTCGATCGGCAGGCGTTTCAATACGCCGTACTGTTGGTACTGACCCGCCACTTCGTTCGGCAACACTGCCAGCATGTCGCTTTGAAGCAGCAAGCTCGAAATGGCCAGGAAGTTGTTGGTGTTGACGACGTCTTGCGGCGGATTCAGCCCGATCTGCGAGAACATCAGATCGAAACGATGCCGCAGCACGCTGCCGGGCGGATGCAGCACCCAGCTCGCATTGACGATGCCGCGCAAGGTCAGGCCGGTCTCGTTCTCGAGCGGATGACCGGGCCGCGCGACCACGCAAAGCGGTTCGTCGGCGAGCGGTTCGTAACGGACCTCGGTCTTGAACTGGTTCTGCCGCTCCAGCACGCGGCCAATCATGATGTCGAGCTCACCTTCGGCGAGCCGCGGCAGCATGACGTCGGAGGTTTCGACTTCCGCCCACAACTGCAATTGCGGATAGCGCTCCTTCACGCTAGCAATCGCGCGCGGCACCATGGTTGCCGCCGCCGCCGCAATCACGCCGATCCGCACCTGCCCGGCGAGCCCGGCGCGCAGCGCCGAGATTTCGTCGTGCGCGTGGCTCAGATTGGACAGCACCATGCGCGCGTGGCGGATCATCACCTCGCCGTATAGCGTTGCATGCATGCCGTGCGGCGTGCGGTCGAAGAGGCTCACGCCCAGCATGTCTTCCAGTTCCTTGAGCAGCCGCGAAGCCGCCGGCTGCGTCATGCCGAGCACGTCGGCGGCGCGTCGCACGTTGCCCTCTTCCTCCATTGCGGCGAGCAGCAGCAACTGCCGCGTTTTCAGCCGCGCACGCACGAACCAGTTCGAGTAGCTACGCGTCATCGCCTGTCTCCAACGTCTTTGTCGTTGGCTCCATCATGCCATACCGGAATTGTTATCGGGATAGCCGAAAAAGGGATTGGAAAGTTATTGCGCCCACTCATACCATTCGTGGACTTTCAGGCTTCTCATGTGGCGCCATTCCGTCGATGAACCGCGATCCGCTCGTCCCGCTCGTTGCCAGCCCGCTGCGCCATTACATCAATGGCGGCTGGGAGACGGGCGCGACCACCGGCGTGTCGCTCAACCCGTCGGACCTCGACGACCTTGTCGGCGAATATGTCCGGGCCGACGTGCGGCAGACCGACAGCGCGATTGAAGCGGCCAACGCCGCTTTCGGCGAATGGTCGCTGAGCTCGGGCCAGCGTCGTGCGGACGCGCTTGACGCAATCGGCAGCGAAATGCTCGCGCGCCGCGACGAACTGGCCCGGCTGCTGGCGCGCGAAGTCGGCAAAACCTTGCCCGAGGCGCTGGCCGAGGCGACGCGCGCGGGCCAGATCTTCAAGCTGTTCGCTGCCGATGCGCAGCGCGCGTACTTGGAGCCGGTCGCGTCGTCCCGCGCCGGTGTAGAGATCGACATGACGCGCGAGCCGCTTGGCGTGGTCGGCATCATCGCGCCCTGGAGCGCGCCGTTCGCCACGGCCGCCGCAAAAATCGGCGCGGCGCTCGCGCATGGCAATTGTGTCGTGTTCAAGCCAGCCGAATCGACGCCGGCTTGCGCGGCGGCGCTCGCGTCCATTGTGAGCCGCGTGGGCTTGCCCGCCGGCGTGTTCAATCTGGTAATGGGCAGCGGCCGGCAGGTCGGCGCGCGCATCGTCGCGCATCCGCTCGTGGCCGGTATCAGCTTCAGCGGTTCGGCGGAAACCGGAACGCGCGTGCTGCAAGCCGCCGCGGCCCGTCAGGCGCGTGTACAACTGGAGATGGGCGGCAAGAACCCGTTCGTGGTGCTCGCCGATGCCGATCTCGACATAGCCGTGGAAGCCGCGTTGACCGGCGCCTACGGCTCGACCGGCCAGCGCAGCACGGCGGCGGCGCGGCTGATTGTCGAACGCGCGCTGTACGAGCCGTTTATCGACGCATTGCAGGCGAAGCTCGCCAAACTCACCGTCGACCACGCGCTCAAGCACGGCACCGACATGGGTCCGGTCGCCAACGCCGCGCAGCTCGAGCGCAATCTCGACTATGTCCGGATCGCGGCGCAGGAAGGCGCGCAACTACTGCATGGCGGCCGGCGGCTGGAACGCGCGACGCGCGGCTACTTCTTCGAACCGGCGCTGTTTGCGGGCGAGGCCGAACACCGTATCGCCCGCGAGGAAATTTTCGGCCCGCTCGCCGTCGTGCTGCGTGCCGACGATTACGAACACGCGCTGCATCTCGCGAACGACACCGCCTATGGCCTGTGTGCGGGCATTTGCACCCGTTCGCTTTCGCGAGCGCGGCATTTTCGCCGTCACGTGCATGCCGGCCTTGTCACGATCAACCTGCCGACCACGGCGGTCGAGCATCACGCGTCCGCGAGCGGCCGCAAGGCGTCTGCGTACGGCTCGACGGACGCCGCATTCTGGACCGCCGTGAAAACGGCTTACGTCGCGGCTTACGTCGCGGGTTGATCGTGAGGATCAGCACACGCATGGCCGCCGCAGGCCCCGATTCGCTGAACCGCTTTGTACGACCCGGCTAACGCCGTGTATCGCCTCGCTGCACATAAACGAAATCAATGCAGCTTTTCAACCTCAGGAGACAGACATGACCAGCAAGCTTCGCCGTTTGACGCTGACCGCAATCGCCGCGGCCACCCTTGCCGCGCCCTTTGCGATGCAGCTTTCCGCGCACGCCGACCAGCCGCTGAAGGTCGGCTTCCTCGTGAAGATGCCGGAACAGGCATGGTTCATCAACGAACAGAAAGCGGCGACCGCGCTGGGTCAGAAGGACGGCTTTTCGGTGGTGAACATCGGCACGCCGGACGGCGAAAAAGTGCTGTCCGCCATCGACAATCTCGGCGCACAAGGCGCGCAAGGCTTCGTGATCTGCGCGCCCGACGTGCGCCTCGGACCCGCGATTCAAGCGCGCGCAAAGCGCTACAACATGAAGTTCGTGACGGTCGACGACCAACTGGTCGATTCGACCGGCAAGCCGCTCGCCAACGTGCCGCACCTTGGCATGTCCGCGTTCAAGATCGGCAACCAGGTCGGTCAGGCGATCAGCGACGAAATGAAGCGCCGCGGCTGGAAGCCGGAAGAAGTCGGCGCGCTGCGCATCACGAACTATGAATTGCCGACCGCGAAGCTGCGCACCGACGGCGCGACGCAAACACTGCTCGCCGGCGGCTTCAAGAAAGAGAACATTTTCGACGCCCCGCAAAAGACGACCGACGACGAAGGCGGCTTCAACGCGTCGTCGCCGGTGCTCGCGCAGCATCCGAACATCAAGAAGTGGGTGATTTTCGCGCTGAATGAGGAAAGCGTGCTGGGCGGCGTGCGCGCGACCGAGCAGTTGCATATTCCGGCGGCGGACGTGATCGGTGTCGGCATCAACGGGGCGGGCGAAGCCTTTGCCGAATTCCAGAAGAAGGAGCCGACGGGCTTCTACGGCACGATCGCCGTGAGCTCGACCATGCATGGCCGCGAAAGCACGGAGAACCTCGTCCAGTGGATCAGGAACGGCAAGCAGCCGCCTGCTGACACGCAAACCACCGGCAAGCTGATGGTTCGCAGCAACTGGCAGGACGTGCGCAAGGAACTCGGCATCTAAGCCCCGTTCGAGTTTCGCACGCGGCGGGTCGCGTCGCGCTTCTCTCCCGGCTTCTCGCCTCTCGCGCGAAGCCGGGGCGGCCCGCACCGTTGTCCACCACTGAGGTTTTTTCGATGATGTCCTCCCACACTGCATCTTCCGCTGGCAATGCCGAGGCGGTGCAAGCGCCCTCGTCCGCGCTCGCCACCACTGAGCCGTATCTGCAACTGGACGGCATCACCGTGCGCTTTCCCGGCGTGCTGGCGCTCGACCAGGTGTCGCTCGAAGTGCGGCGCGGCGAAGTGCACGGACTGATGGGCGAGAACGGCGCGGGCAAATCGACGCTGCTCAAGGTGCTCTCCGGCGTGAATCAGCCGGTCGCGGGCACGCTGTCGCTCGGCGGCGTCGAGCAGCAGTTCACGACGACAAAGGCGGCCATTGCAGCGGGCGTGGCGATCATCTATCAGGAATTGCATCTGGTTCCGGAACTGACGGTCGCGGAAAACCTGATGTTGGGCGCCCTGCCCAATCGCTTTGGTGTACTGGACGAAAAGGCGCTGGTTGCGCGCGCGCTGCGCGAACTCGAACGGCTCGGCGAAAAGATCGACCCGTCGCAGCAGGTGAAGAATCTGTCGATTGGTCAGCGGCAGATGATCGAGATCGGCAAGGCGCTGATGCGCGACGCGCGTGTGATTGCATTCGACGAACCGACCAGTTCGCTATCTTCGCGCGAGACCACGCAACTGTTCCGGATCATCCGCGCGTTGCGCGCCGAAGGCCGCGCGATCATCTACGTCACGCATCGCATGGACGAGGTTTATGAGTTGTGCGACCGCGTAACCGTGTTCCGCGACGGCCGCCGCATCGACACGTTCGACGCGGGCGCCGGGCTCGACCGCGACCGCCTGATCAGCTGCATGGTGGGCCGCTCGATTGCCGACGTGTACGGCTATCGCACGCGCGAACTCGGCGACGTGCAACTGGACGTGAAGGGACTCATGGGCCCGGGGCTGCGCGAACCCGCGACATTCAGCGCGCGCAAGGGCGAGATTGTCGGCTTCTTCGGGCTCGTGGGCGCCGGGCGCTCCGAGTTGATGAAGCTCATCTACGGCGCGGTCAAGCCGACGGCCGGCGACATCATGCTCAAAGGCAAGCCTGTGCGTTTCGCCACGCCGCGCGATGCGGTGCGTGCGGGCGTTGCGTTGTGTCCCGAAGACCGCAAGCAGGAAGGCATTGTTTCGATCGCTTCGGTGTCGGACAACCTCAATATCAGTTGCCGCCGGCATTTCAGCCGCTTCAACGTGCTCAACGGCCGCAAGGAAGCGCAGACCGCGAAGGAGTTCATCGGCAAGCTTGCCATCAAGACGCGCAACGGCGAGACGCCGATCGGCACGCTCTCGGGCGGCAATCAGCAGAAGGTGATTCTGTCGCGCTGGCTCGCGGAAGAGATCGACGTGTTTCTGATGGACGAGCCCACACGCGGCATCGACGTCGGCGCGCGCAGCGAAATTTACGGGCTGCTGTATGGGCTTGCTGAAGCGGGCCGCACGGTGATCGTCGTGTCGAGCGATCTGGCGGAAGTGATCGGCGTGACGGATCGCGTGATCGTGATGAAGGAAGGACGGCTTGTCGGCGATCTACCGAAAGCGCAAGCCACGCCCGATGCACTCATCAAGCTCGCCCTGCCCCGCTAGAGCCGCCGACTCGCGTCGCCGGCCGGAACAACGCAACAGAAAGCACAAAACAGAAGCACCCACCGGAAAGCACGCAGCTGGAAACACGAAACTGAATCGCGCCGCTGACACAAACAGCGACATTGAAACGGAACACACACCATGAACACACCTTCAACCGAATCCTCCACGCCAGCCGTCGCATCGGCGGGCCTGAGCGCGCGCGCCGCGCGCACGTGGGATCTGATCAACAAGTCCGGCATCGTGATGGTGTTCATCATTCTGTTTGCGGTGCTGTCGTTCACCGTGCCGGACTTCCTGAGTTCGCGAAACATTCAGGGCCTGCTGCTTTCGGTCACGCTGATCGGCTCGATCTCCGTGACGATGATGTTCGTGCTCGCGCTCGGCGAAGTCGATCTGTCGGTGGCGTCGATCGTGGCCTTTGCGGGCGTGGTGGCGTCGACATTGATTACGGCGACCCACAGTGTGCTGCTCGGCGTGGCGGCGGGCGTGCTCGCGGGCGGCGCGGTCGGGCTCGTGAACGGCGTGCTGGTCGCGCGCTACAAGATCAACTCGCTGATCGTCACGCTGGCCATGATGGAAGTCGTGCGCGGCCTCGCCTACATCACCTCGAGCGGCGACGCGGTGATGATTTCGGAGGAACGGTTCTTCGACCTCGGCGGCGGCTCGTTTCTCGGCATTTCATATCCGATCTGGAGCAACATCATCGGCTTCGTGCTGTTCGGCTTTCTGCTGAAAAAGACCGTGTTCGGCAAGAACGTGCTGGCGGTCGGCGGCAATAGCGAAGCGGCGTTGCTCGCAGGTCTGCCCGTCACGCGCATCAAGATCACGGTGTTCGTTCTGCAAGGCCTCGTCACAGGCTTTGCGGGCGTGATGCTTGCGTCACGCATGAGTCTCGGCGACCCGAAAACGTCGGTCGGCCTCGAGCTCGGTGTGATTTCCGCGTGCGTGCTCGGCGGCGTGTCGCTGACGGGCGGCGTCGCGACGATTTCCGGTGTGCTGGTCGGCGTGCTGATCATGGGCTCGGTGCAGGACGCGATGAGCCTCATGAACGTGCCGACGTTCTATCAATACCTGATTCGCGGCGGGATTCTGCTGCTTGCGGTGCTGTTCGACCAGTTCCGCCGCAGCAAGCGCGTGCACTGACAGGCGCCCCGCTCTACACGTTTGCCAACAGGAGATTTCATGGCTGATTCCAACCAGACTAAAAAGCCGCTGCGCAGCCAGGCGTGGTTCGGCCTCAAGGACCGCGACGGCTTTTTGCATCGCTCGTGGATGAAAAACCAGGGCATTCCGCACGACGAATTCGACGGACGCCCGGTTATCGGCATCTGCAATACGTGGTCGGAACTCACGCCTTGCAACGCGCATTTCCGCGAGCTCGCCGAGTACGTGAAAAAAGGCGTGCACGAAGCAGGCGGTCTGCCGCTCGAGTTTCCGGTAATGTCGCTCGGCGAAACGAATTTGCGGCCCACGGCCATGCTGTTTCGCAACCTCGCTTCAATGGATGTGGAGGAATCGATCCGCGGCAATCCGATGGACGGCGTGATTCTGCTGGTCGGCTGTGACAAGACCACGCCCGCGCTGCTGATGGGCGCGGCGTCGTGCAATCTGCCCGCGCTCGCGGTGTCGGGCGGGCCGATGCTGAACGGTCGCTTTCGCGGCAAGCACATTGGCTCGGGCACCGGCGTCTGGCAGATGTCCGAGGAAGTGCGCGCCGGCACCATGACGCAGGAGGAGTTCACCGAAGCTGAGTCGTGCATGAACCGCTCGCGCGGCCATTGCATGACGATGGGCACGGCTTCGACTATGGCCTCGATGGTCGAATCGCTCGGCATGGGCCTGCCGCACAACGCGGCGATTCCCGCTGTCGACGCCCGCCGCCAGGTGCTCGCGCATCTGGCCGGCCGGCGCATTGTCGAGATGGTTCGCGAGGACCTGACAATGGACAAGATTCTCACGCGCCAGGCATTCGAAAACGCGATTCGCACCAACGCGGCGATTGGCGGCTCGACCAACGCGGTCGTGCATCTGATCGCGCTCGCCAAGCGCATTGGCGTGGAGCTTTCGCTGGACGACTGGGAGCTCGGCTCGAACGTGCCGTGTCTCGTGAATCTGCAGCCGTCGGGCGAATACCTGATGGAAGACTTCTACTATGCGGGCGGTTTGCCGGCGGTGCTGAAGCAACTCGGCGAGCAGGGTCTGCTGCACCGCGAGGCGCTCACGGTGAACGGAAAGACCATCTGGGACAACGTGCGCAACGCGCAGAACTACGACGAAAAGGTCATCACCCGCTTCGAAGAGCCGTTCAAGCCGAAGGCGGGCATCGCGGTGCTCAAGGGTAATCTGGCGCCGAACGGCGCAGTGATCAAACCGTCCGCGGCCACGGCCGAACTGCTCAAGCATCGCGGCCGCGCGGTGGTGTTCGAGAACATCGAGGAACTGCACGCGAAGATCGACGACGAGTCGCTCGACATCGACGAAAACTGCATCATGGTGCTCAAGGGCGCGGGGCCGAAGGGTTATCCGGGTTTTGCGGAAGTAGGCAACATGCCGTTGCCGAAGAAGGTGCTGCAAAAGGGCATTACGGACATGGTGCGGATTTCCGATGGACGCATGAGCGGCACGGCGTACGGCGCAGTGGTGCTGCACGTGTCGCCCGAGGCGGCCGCAGGCGGCCCGCTTGCGCTCGTGCAGACCGGCGACATGATCGAGCTCGACGTGCAAGCGCGGCGCCTGCACCTGGAAGTGAGCGACGAGGAACTCGAGCGCCGGCGCGCCGCATGGCAGGCTCCCGAGTCGCCCAAGCGCGGCTACTACAAGCTCTATGTGGAGCACGTGTTGCAGGCCGACCAGGGCGCGGATCTGGACTTCCTGGTCGGATCGAGTGGCGCGCCGGTGCCGCGCGATTCTCACTGAACGGCGTGAGCGAATCGACGAAATAAACAGTGTTTCCTGCGCTTTGCGAGAAGGCGTACTGCCGATGCGGACCCCATGCCGCATCGGCTTTTTTTCGCTTTTATCGCCTTACGCAATTCGCCGGATGCAAACGAAAAAATCGGCTCGACACATTATCAGTGTCTCGCCGATTTTTTGATTGCAAGCTCACCGTCTCCGGCTTTTAGAAGCCAGAGAATTAGCTCATACACACTGCGCTCCGGCGCTTGGCCGGAACATCAGGGTACGGGTGTGCCGGAAAAGCCTACTGCTTGATAAATCGATCGTTCGCCCAGAGGCCTTGCGTATCGCTATTGCTGGCGTTCACGAATTCGAAGTCGTGACCGACCACGCGCACGACGCGGAAGCTCGAATTCTCCGGCGTGGAAACGCATTGGTATCCCGAGAAGAATTCCTGCATCTTCTGCTGTTCGCCCGCCTGCGCGTGCTGATTGACGGCGTCGAGTTTGTCCTTGGACAGACAGCCGTATGCGTTGGCCTTGAACTGAATGGTTTGCTGCGGCTTGATCACGACGTCTTGCGCCTGAACGGTTGCGGCAGCCAGACTTGCAATGGCGAAAACAAGGGCGAGTCGAGTTTTCATAGTTCCTCCGGTGCGGGCCAAATGCTCAGGTTAGCTATGTATTTAACTCCATCGTCTAACCCGCACATTGCACTCTAGGAGAACGGCGAAGAACAACAAGCACATCTTGTGTGCGGTTGCAACAGCGGCGAATTGTCGCACTGCGCGCCACACCTGCCTAAACCTTAGGCAGCGCTTCAAAGTGGGCAAACTAGCACGGATAACTAAACTTCCGACACCGTCGAGCGCTTTCACCAGTAACGGTTTGCGGCCCGCATTAGCGTAAACGCGATATTAGATTTAAGCGATTTACTACAATCGCCCGCGTGCTTGGTGCGTTGCACACAAAGTCATCTGCATAACCGGCTCGTAAAGACGAAATAACGCTGCAATTGCAGAAAACAAATAATGCCAGCGTTCGGCTCACGCTATATGGCGACCGTAATGCGCGGCGGTGCGCAGTGCGGGTACGTGCGGTGCTCTAGAATGAAATCAATGCTCGTGCAAACGGAGGCCGCCGTGATCGAGAACGTGATTCTGGGCGTTTTTCTCGTCCTACCGCTAATCATCGTCGCGTTTCTTTTCTCCGACGAATTGTGGCAGGAACATCGCCATTTGCACGACATGCGGCCCATGCACGCGAAGCCGCGGCGGCTCGACTGGCGTCATCCGCTGCGGCGCTCGCGGCACAGGCTCTAAGCGGCGGGCGTGGTCCTTCGTCGACCAGCGAGGCGGGCGCATCCTCGCCCGAGCAGTGCGGCGCGGCAGTGGGCCTCTCAGTGAGCCTGTCAGATGAGCCCGTAAATGAGCCCGTCAATCGGCGCGCCAATGGGCGCGAATGCGTTTGGCGAGCGCTTCGAGCGTGTCCGCGTCGGCGACCTCACGCGCGTGCATGTGCAACGGCTGACCTTCCCACCGCGGAATGATGTGAAAGTGCACGTGCGGCACCGTCTGGCCCGCCGCCGCGCCGTTGAACTGGCCGATGAACACGCCGTCCGGGCGCAACGCAGCGCGCACGGCGATCGCCAGCTTCTGCGTCATGCGCATGCACGCGACCGTCGCCGCGTCCGACAGATCGAATATCTCCGCGGCGGCCTCTTTCGGCACCACAAGCAGGTGTCCGTCGGCTTGCGGCATCAGGTCCATGAAGGCGAGCGCCGCATCGTTTTCCGCGACTTTGATACACGGTAGTTCGCCACGCAGAATCTTCGCGAACGGATTGCTGTCGTCATACTTCATCGCTTTTTCTCCGGTTGGGTCATCGCAATTCTGCCTCGCGCGCCCGGTTGTCGGGGGGCCCTGCGACAGTGCTGTAACCGGCTGACCATTCCGATGGCAACTCTCAAATTTACGCGGACAGGGCAAAAATTCTGCCGGCAAGGCGCGGGATGGAATAAACGGACTGTCAAAACGCCAAATCACAAGCAAAACAGATGCTCATTTTGCGCATCCGCAAGTACCATTGACTCACTCGATTCTGAACCGAACGTGTCGATGCGGGAGTGGTGCCATGACGGATTTATCCAGCGGTAAAGAGCAATTGCGGTCTTTGGCCGGCGAACGCGCCGCGGCGGCAGTGGACGCCGATCCGCAGGAAACCGCCGAATGGCTGGAGGCGCTCGACGCGGTAGTCGAGCACGTGGGCCGCGAGCGCGCGCAGTTTCTCTTCGACCGGCTGGCGAGCCATGCGGTCTCGCTTGGCGTCGAATCGACGCGCACCAACGTCACGCCATACCGCAACACGATCCCAGCGCACGAGCAGCCGCGTTATCCGGGCAATCTCGAGCTCGAGGAGCGGCTTGCTGCCGCGCTGCGCTGGAACGCGCTGGCGATGGTCGTGCGTGCGAACAAGGCGTATGGCGAACTGGGCGGGCATATCGCGAGTTATGCATCGGCGGCGGATCTGTTCGAGGTCGGCTTCAACCATTTCTTCCGTGCGTCGGCGCGGGACGCGAGCGAGCGGGCAGGCGAGGGCAGCGGCGATCTGGTGTACTTCCAGCCGCACTCGTCGCCCGGTGTGTATGCGCGCGCGTATCTGGAAGGCTTTCTGTCCGAAGAGAACCTGCAGCATTACCGCCGGGAGATCGGCGGGCCCGGCCTGTGTTCGTACCCGCATCCGTGGTTGATGCCGGACTTCTGGCAGTTTCCCACCGGCTCGATGGGCATTGGCCCGATCAACGCGATTTACCAGGCGCGCTTCATGCGCTACCTCGCGAATCGCGGCCTTGCGCGCACCGAAGGGCGCAAGGTATGGGGCTTTTTCGGCGACGGCGAGATGGACGAGCCAGAGTCGACCGGCGCTTTGTCGCTGGCCGCGCGCGAAGGGCTCGATAACCTCGTGTTCGTGATCAACTGCAACTTGCAGCGTCTGGACGGCCCGGTGCGCAGCAACGGCCGCATCATCGACGAACTGGAGGCGCATTTCACAGGCGCGGGCTGGAACGTGATCAAGGTGATCTGGGGGTCGGACTGGGACGCGCTGTTTGCGCGCGATAGCAGCGGTGCGTTGCTGCGCGCGTTCGCGCATACCGTCGACGGCCAGTTCCAGACTTTTTCGGCCAACGACGGCGCCTACAACCGCGAGCGCTTCTTCGGCCAGAACGCCGAACTGGCCGCGCTCGCCGCGCAACTGAGCGACGACGATATCGACCGCCTGAAGCGCGGCGGCCACGACGTGCGCAAACTGCACGCCGCTTACGCGAAGGCGCTCGAGCATCGCGGCCAACCTACGGTGATCCTCGCGAAGACCATGAAGGGCTTCGGCATGGGTACGGCCGGGCAGGGCCGCATGACCACGCATCAGCAGAAGAAGCTCGACTACGACGACCTGAAGGCGTTTCGCGACCGCTTCCGCCTGCCGCTCACGGATGCGGACGTCGAACAGCTGAAGTTTTACAAACCCGCGGAAGACAGCCCCGAAATGCAATACCTGCATGCTCGCCGGGCTGCTCTCGGAGGCTATCTGCCCAGAAGGCGGAGAGTTGCATCGGAGGGGCTGATCGTCCCTCCGATGTCCTCCTGGAGCCAATTCGCGCTGGAATTCAACGGCCGCGAGATGTCCACGACCATGGCTCTCGTGCGCATGTTGACGGCGCTCCTGAAAGACGCCGCAGTGGGGCCGCGCATCGTGCCGATTGTCGCTGACGAGGCGCGCACCTTCGGCATGGCCAACATGTTCCGGCAGGTCGGCATCTACTCGCCGCTCGGCCAGTTGTACGAGCCAGAGGACCTCGGCTCCATGCTGTATTACCGCGAGGACACGCAAGGGCAGATCCTGGAAGAGGGCATCTCGGAGGCGGGCGCGGTGTCGTCATGGATCGCGGCCGCCACGTCGTACAGCGTGCACGATCTTCCCATGCTGCCGTTCTACATCTACTACTCGATGTTCGGCTTTCAGCGTATCGGCGACCTCATCTGGGCGGCGGCCGACCAGCGCGCTCGCGGCTTCCTGATCGGCGCGACCTCGGGCAAGACGACGCTCGGCGGCGAGGGCTTGCAGCATCAGGACGGCACGAGCCACGTGGTGGCATCGACCATTCCGAACTGCCGGGCGTACGACCCCGCGTTCGCTTATGAAGTCGCGGTGATCGTCGACGAAGGCATGCGCGAGATGGCCGAGCGCCAGCGCGACATGTTCTATTACGTGACGGTGATGAACGAGAACTACCCGCAGCCTGGCGCGCCGGGCGGCGACCTGGGCGCCGTGCGCGAAGGCATTCTCAAGGGCATCTACGCGCTGTCCGCGCATGCCGGGCAGAGGGCGGCGGCACAGGTTCAACTGCTCGGGTCCGGAGCGATTCTCGGCGAGGTCATCGCGGCGCAGCGCATGCTCGAGGAGGACTGGCAGATCGCCGCGGCCGTGTGGAGCGTGACGAGCTTCAGCGGACTGCAGCGCGACGGGATGGCGGCGGAGCGCCTTGCGCGTTACGGAGAGCCGTCGACGCAAGCGCCATACGTGACCCAAGTGCTCGGCAACTCGCAAGGGCCGATTGTCGCTGCTACCGATTATGTGCGCGCCGTGCCGGAGCTGATTCGCGCATACGTGCCTCGCCGGTATGTGACGCTCGGCACCGACGGCTTCGGCCGCAGCGATACCCGGGCGGCGCTGCGCGAGTTCTTTGAGGTGGATCGCAAGGCTGTGGTGCTGGCCGCGCTTAAAGCGTTGGCAGACGACGGCGTGATTCAGCCGCAAGTGTTGCGCGAGGCGCGGCGCAAGTACTACGGCGATGCGCCGGTGCAAGCGCCGTCGTGGCAACGGTGAGTCGCGCCCGGCGCGAGGTGCCAGGTGCCAGGTGCGAGGTGCCAGGTGCCAGGTGCCAGGTGCCAGGTGCCGGCAGAGCGGGGCCCGCGACGTTGCCCGAGTCGGTTACACGGGTAATGTGTCGTTACCACTTGCAGCATCTATTTCTGCGCGCGTCGCCGACAATTCGTTCCATGCCTGAACGGCGGGAGCGAAAAATGAAAAAGTTAGCAGTGGCTTTGGTGATGGTGGGCAGCTTGAGCGTTGCCGGACAAGCGTCGGCTCATGGCCATGACGGCGGTAATGTGGTCGGTGCGTTGATTGGCGGCGCTGTGCTCGGCGCGGTGGTCACGTCGATATTGAATCCGGCGCCGGTGGTGGCCTATCAGCAGCCCGTGTATGCGCAGCCTGTGTACGCACAGCCGGCCTATCAACCGGCCCCCGCATACTCCGGCCCGCCGCCGGGCTACTGCTATGACCAGTACCAGCGCGCGTATGTCGCGTGTGAAGCGCCGCCGCGGCAGTACGAATATGCGGACCCCGCGCCCAGGTGGTAAGCCGCGCGCGCCATGATGGCGTGTTGCAGACAGAAAGGCCGTCGCTCTCCGCGACGGCCTTCTTGTATTGGCGCCGCCTTGCGCTACCGCTCAGTGCCTGTGATGCAGCCACTCCGCGTAATGCGTATCGAGCCAGCGCTCGAGTTTTTGCGGTCCCGCCTTGTGGTGATAGCGGGATGCCACCCAGATTGCCGCGCCGACCAGCAGCATGACGGTCGGCCCGAGCAGGTAAGCGATCAACGATTCGGACATGGCAGCCTCCGTGGAAAGGTTGCATCGTTGCTCCAGTGTAGGCGATCAATTGCAGGAGAAAAGTGCTGTGTGAAGGGGCCGCAGCGTGCGGAGCATCCATGCGGTATGCGGTGTTTTAGTAACCTTATGAACGCAGCGTCTTTTCCCATGTGTACGGAGATTCGCGCGGTCGAGTCTTAGGTCTGTGTACCTAAAATAGGAGCGCTGCACGGCGTCTTTGTTGCGCTCCGGGCTTCACCAGATCTCAGTCGTCTCAAACCGCTGCTGTCCGCGCTACGTCAAGCTGGGCGTCCACATAGTCCGCCCACCGCTGCGCGATTCGCCGCTGTTCGTTCGCCTTGCTTTGCGCCTCGGCTTGCGACGCGCCTTGTCGCGTTTGCGCTGAGGTTTTGTCCTCTTGTGCGTGCTGCGCCATTTCCCGAAGATGGGTCGACGCGGTCCGCCTGAAGTCGTGCAGAACGAAATGTTCGACCGCGAGGCCAAGCGCCTTCACCGCCTGGTTGAGCGTGCTTTTCGCAATGGGCCGGTCTTCGCCCCTTACGCTCGGAAACACGAATCCCGTAGCGGCACGCTGACGGTGCAGCTCACGCAGCAGCGCCACGGCCTGCTGGGACAGGTAGACCAGGCGGTCGGCCGTCTCTCCCAGACGCGCGGCCGGAATACGCCACAACCCGTGGTCGAGATCGAATTCGTCCCACGTCGCTTCGACCAGGTCGGACTTGCGCACCATGGTCAGCACCAGCAGATGCAGCGCGATCTTGAGCGGCCGGCGGATGCTGGATGTTTCGATTGAATGCAGCATGGTGCCGATCTCGTCACCAGAGAGCACGCGAGTGCGGCTCTCGAAGGTGGCGATGGAGCGCGCCGGCACCACCTGCGCCGGATTGGCCGTCGCGAGCTGCCGTGCCATCAGGTACTCGTAGAGGCGCTTGATCACGTTGCGCGTGTGCAGCGCCATTTTCGGCGAGCCGCGGCTTTTAATGCTGTCGCAAATCGCGACGACGTGCTCCGCCGTCACGCTCTTCACCGGCAAGCCGCCGATGGCGGGCAGTATGTCCTTGTCGAGCGCGCGCCGCGTCGTGCGGCGATATTCGTCGGACTTCCCCGCCATTTCGGTGGCCATATAAAGTTCGGCGGCTTCGCGCAGCAAGTCGGCTTTCGCTTCCGCGCCACGGTCGCGGCGCGCGGTGGCGACCGGCGAAATGCCTTGTGCGACCAGATCTGCGTACTTCTGCGCTTTGGCGCGCGCGACTCGCAGCGAGATCATCCGGTAGTCGCCGATGGTTGCAAGCGGCTGGCGCTTGCCGTTCAGCGAATAGCGGAAGCGCCAGACCTTGGTGCCGGTCGTCATTACCTCGATCACGAGGCCGTTGCCGTCGGCGACGCTGTAGCGGGTGGCGCGCGGTTGCAGTGCGCGGACTTGGGATTCGGTAAGAGGGACGGCTTGGCGGGGCATGCTCTGAGGGCTCGTAAGCGACAGCGCAAGTTTAAACTGCCGGGGTTTGTGTACCAAGCAATTCGGTTATTGTTGGTCCACAGCGGCGGCCTGTTCGGCATGGGCTGAAATCAAGAGTGCGCATTTCTACGGCTTTTCTAAGGGGCCAAACGGTTCCCGGCGCAGTTCCCCTACTTGCCGATACAGAACCTGCTGAAAATTACTCCGAGCAGATCATCCGAGCTGAACTCGCCAGTGATCGAGTTGAGCTGGTCCTGTGCAAGCCGTAGTTCCTCGGCGAAAAGATCCAGCGCCTGCGAGTTTTGATCCGCGTGCGCGGCGGCAGTGGCGAGATGCTCCTGCGCGGCGCGCAGTGCGATCAGATGACGCTCGCGTGCAAGGTAGACGCTTTCGGCACCGGCCTGCCAGCCGGCGATCCGCAGCAGTTCGTCGCGCAGCAGGCTCACTCCGTCGCCCTGTTTCGCCGACAGGCGCACTTCGCTGAGGCCGAGATCAACGTCGAGCGCGCGCGTCTGCGGCGGCAAGCCGACCAGATCAGTCTTGTTCAGCACTCGCACGACCGGCACGCCGGCGGGAAAGCGCTTCGCGATGGTTTCGTCCTCGGCGGTCATGCCGGTGCGCGCGTCGAGCAGGTGCAGCACCACGTCGGCACGCTCGATCTCGCTCCATGTGCGCGCAATGCCGATCTTCTCGACCTCGTCTTCCGTGTCGCGCAGGCCGGCGGTGTCTATCACATGAAGCGGAATGCCCTCGATCTGGATGGTCTGTGCGACCTTGTCGCGCGTGGTGCCCGCGATCGGCGTGACGATGGCAAGCTCGGCGCCGGCAAGCGCATTCAACAGCGACGACTTGCCGACATTCGGCTGTCCCGCGAGCACCACCGAAAGCCCCTCGCGCAGCAGCGCGCCCTGGCGCGCCTCGGCGAGCACGCTTGCAAGGCGCTCGCGAATGCGCGCGAGCTTGCCGCGGGCGTCGGCGGCTTCGAGAAAGTCGATCTCTTCTTCGGGGAAGTCGAGCGTGGCTTCCACCAGCATGCGCAGCGTGATTACTTCTTCAACCAACGTGTGGATGTCGCGCGAAAACGCGCCGTCGAGCGAACGGCCCGCCGAGCGTGCGGCGGCTTCGGTGCTCGCCTCGATCAGGTCCGCCACCGCTTCTGCCTGCGCGAGATCCAGCTTGTCGTTCAAAAACGCGCGGCGGGTGAACTCGCCGGGTTCGGCGAGCCGCAGACCGAATGCGCGTCCGGCGTCGATACAGCGTTGCAGCACGAGCTGCAGCACGACCGGGCCGCCGTGGCCTTGCAACTCGAGCACGTGTTCACCGGTGTACGAATGCGGCGCGGGAAAGTAAAGCGCGATACCGCGATCGAGCGGATTACCGCTGCCGTCGAGAAACGGCACGTAGCTCGCGTGGCGCGGCGCAAGCGCCTGGCCGGTGAGCGCGTGCATCAGCGGCTGCGCGGCGACCTCGCCGGTGCGGCCGAACGAAATCCGCACCACACCGATGCCTCCCCGGCCGGGCGCGGTGGCAATGGCGACAATGGGATCGGAGTCGGTGGTCAGCATGTGGAGGGCGGCGAAATCGGAGGATTGGAGCAGGGCGCTGCGCTCAGGCGCGCGGCGCCGGGCATTGTAACGCGGGGTCCGGCACCGGCTGGGCGGCGAACTGCCTGCGGATGAGCGCGCGCCATTTTTGCGACGCACTTAAGATTGATCTTAGACAAGCTAGGATTGTGATTGCGCCATTAGGACCGAGCGAAGTTCGGCGCGAACCGTCAACCGCTACGACCTAAGCTCTGTAAGGAAATTTCGCAAATTTTGACATCCGCCGCGAGCGCTGATGTATTGGGCGCGTCAAGCTAAAATTATCTCAAATACGCTAAACATGAGCCTGTTCAGTTGTCAACTGGGAGGACGCAGAATTGCACAATCTGGCCCATGCCGACCCCCAAAGAAAAAGCCGCCTTCGCCCGGAGGCTGAAGGACAGCCTGGAGCCGCTGAAAATTCGCGGCGGGACCAAGCTCGCCGAGCAGTTCAATCTCCGCTATCGCGGCGACCGTCCTGTCACGCCGCAAACCGCTCACAAGTGGCTGACGGGCACGACGATTCCCAAGCCCGACAAGTTGCGCACGCTGGCGGAGTGGTTAAACGTGAAGGAGCATTGGCTTCACTATGGACCGTCGCCTGGCGCAAGCGCTCGGCCCATGGCCCGCGGCGAGAAATATCCGCCGTCGCAGGAGACCATCGAACTGGCTTCGAAGATCCAGTCTCTGACGCCGAAGGACCGGTTTCTCGTCGAAGAAATGGTGGTGCGCTTCTACGGTGAGGATACCGAAGAACAGTAACAGAGGTACTGTTTGCATCGCGAGGCAGATAAAAAAAAGCCGCCCGGTTCGTTGAGCCGGGCGGCTTTTTATTTGCGGCTGGTGTTGGCGGCTGGCGCGGCGTCTGCCGCGCTGTCTTGCGCGACCGCGATCAGGCCGGCTTGGCGTTCGACTGCCCCATCATGCGCGTGATGTAGTACTGCTGCGCGATGGACAGCACGTTGTTCACCACGTAGTACAGCACGAGACCCGCCGGGAAGAAGAAGAACATGACCGAAAACGCGATGGGCATGAACATCATCATCTTGGCTTGAACCGGGTCCGGCGGCGTGGGGTTCAGCTTCGTCTGCAGGAACATGGAGACGGCCATCAGCACGGGCAGGATGAAATACGGGTCTTGTTGCGACAGATCGTGAATCCACAGAATCCACGGCGCGCCGCGCATTTCCACGGACGACAGCAGCACCCAGTACAGCGAGATGAACACCGGAATCTGCACGACGACCGGCAGGCAGCCGCCGAACGGATTCACCTTCTCGGTCTTGTACAGCTCCATCAGCGCGGCGTTCATCTTCTGCGGATCGCCCTTGAAGCGCTCGCGCAGCGCCTGCATGCGCGGCGTGATCGCCTTCATGCGTGCCATCGACTTGTAGCTCGCGGCCGACAGCGGGAAAAACACGGCCTTGATCAGCAGCGTGAGCAACACGATTGCCCAGCCCCAGTTGCCGACATAGCTGTGAATCTTCTCGAGCAGCCAGAAAAGCGGCTTCGCGATGATCGTCACCCAGCCGTAGTCCTTTACCAGTTCCAGGCCCGGCGCGATGCCTTCGAGCATGCGCTCTTCTTCCGGACCGGCGAAGAGGCGCGCGGAGACGTCGACCGTCTGTCCCGGCGCAATGGCGGCAACCGGCTGTTTGACGCCGACGCGATACAGAGCCGGGTCGATTTTCTCCACGTAAATGTCGCGCTTCACGCCCTGCTGCGGAATCCACGCCGACGCGAAGTAATGCTGCACCATCGCGATCCAGCCGTTATCGGCCTGCTTCGCGTAGTCTTCCTTGTTCTTGTCGATGTCGCCGAACGTCATTTTCTGGAAGTGATGCTGGTCGGTGTAGACAGCCGGCCCGATGAACGTGTGCGAGAAGCGCGGCGTTTCCACAGGCTGGTCGTCGCGCACCAGTTCCATATAGACCGACGGGCTCACCGGCGTCGTGCCGACGTTCTGAATCTTCGTGTCCACGCCGATCACGTAGCTGCCGCGCGTGAACGTATAGGTCTTGATGACCTTCAGACCGCCCTTGACCGGCGACTCGAAGCTGAGGCTGAACGACTTCTGATCGCCTTTGAGGTCGGTCTGCTGATTCGGCATCAGCGTGTAGACGTCGTTGTGATTCGGGAAGTCGCCGCCGAGCAGGCCCGTACGCGCGAGATAGGTGTGATTGCCGGTGCGGTCGAACAGCGTGATGACGAGATCCGGCTGCTTGCCGTCGCCCTCTTTGACGAGCGACAGCTTCGACAGCGTACCGCCGCGAGTGTCGATTTCGCCGCTATAGACGTCGGTGCTGAACTTGACGAGCTGCGATTGCGTGGCCGCCGGGGTGTTGGCCGGCGCTGCTGCGTTGGTGGCCGGCAAATCGGCGGGCTGGGTACCCGGCGTCGTGGTTCCCGGTGCAGCGCTGCCGGCCGTTTTGGTCGGCGTGGCGCTCGGGAAGAACATCGACGGGCGTCCGTGGTCACGTTGCCAGTTGTCGAACAGCATGACCGCTGACATGAAGAAGATGACCCATAGGACGGTGCGTTTGATATCCATGCGTTGTCTCAGTGTCGATGGAACGGCGCGTCAGCGCTTTTCAGAAGTGGGAGGCGGGACCAGATCGATGCCGCCCGCGGAAAACGGGTGGCAGCGGCAAATACGCCTGGCGGCGAGATAAGTCCCGCGCGCGGCGCCATGATACTGGATTGCTTCGCGCGCGTAATCAGAGCAGGAAGGGTAAAAACGGCACCGGTTGCCGAGCATCGGGCTCACGGCAAGCTTGTAAAAGCGCAGTAAAGCGATAAGTACCGTTTGCATGGCTCATGCGGCCGGACGGCGCCGCGCAACGTGGAGTACCGGACGGCGCCCGTTGCCGGTGGCCGCCTAAGCTACGGTGGTCCGCGCGAAAAAGCGGGCGGTCACCTGAGCGTCACTCCGTCTTGGGCGCTTGTGCGGGCGGCGCCTGACGACGGGCAATTTCACGCGCTGCCTTGTCGAGCAGCGCCTCGATCTCACTGCGGCACAGTGCCTTGAGCGGCGGCGACGAGGCGCTTGGCAACGCCTTCCTGTCGAAGCGCGTGTGCAAACGCAGCAGCACATCCCAACCGCCGAACTCCGCGCGCCGCAGCCGGAAGGCCTCACGCGCGATTCGGCGTACCAGATTACGCGTGGCCGCGCGCGGCGCATACTTCTTGCCGATCACGAGACCCAGACGCGCGTCATTGCCGGTGGGCCGCCCATACACGACGAAGTGCGCGGTGCGGCGCCAGGGGCGCAAACGAAAAACGGATGAAAATTCATCCGTTTTCAGTAGCCTCGCGGCTTTGGGGAAGGCAGCTTGCGCTCGCAACGGTACGGAGCCCTGTTGCGCCGCTTCGGCCGGTTCCGCTTTGCCGCGGGTGTTGCCGCCGGCGTTGCCACGGGTGTCATCTTGCACGTTCAAACCTTGCACATTCGAACCCGGCACGGCCTGGCCACGCGCAGACAGAGCGCGCAATCCGTTCGCCTGCCTTAGATGGCGAGGCGCTTGCGGCCCTTCGCGCGGCGTGCGTTGATGACCTTGCGGCCGCCAGCGGTCTTCATGCGAACGCGAAAGCCGTGGGTGCGCTTGCGACGGGTAACGGAAGGTTGGTAAGTACGTTTCATGTTGCTCTCACTTGATCGAAAAAAACCGCGCGATCATCGCTGAAAGCGCAATGGCCGGAGGTTTGCTGAATTGGTTTTCGCGGAACCCGCTATTTAAACCCGTTTTGCGTTGACCGTCAACAGTTTAGCCGGTGCCGCCTGCGCGCGCCGGGTGCTGCCCCGGATGATCCGTCCCTGTGGATAACTCACTTGCGGCTCCGATTTGGCGTTAGAATCTCGCCTTACCTCCCAAAAATGATGCACGCCGCTCCGGCTCGCTTGCCCCGCAAACCCTTGTGGCACAAGCGCCTGGGGCTGTTACGCCTGGCTGCTCCGGGCCTTGTTGCGTGCGCGCGACGGGGGCAGCGGCGAGCCCCGTGCACACCATAACGACAGCAACTTGATGAACGAATTCTGGCAACACTGTTCCGCATTGCTGGAGCGTGAACTCACGCCCCAGCAGTACGTGACGTGGATCAAACCGTTGGCCCCGGTCGCCTTCGACGCCGCTGCGAACACGCTCAGCATTGCCGCGCCGAACCGCTTCAAGCTCGACTGGGTCAAGAGCCAGTTCTCCGGCCGCATCGCGGATATGGCCCGCGATTTCTGGCATGCCCCGATCGACGTGCAATTCGTGCTGGACCCGAAAGCCGGCATGCGCGCGCCTGCGGCAGCGGCGCCTGCCCCGGCGCGCGCAGGTTCGTCCTCGGCGCAGGGTGGCAACTTCGGCGGCAACGCAGCGGGCGGTCCCGGCAGCCATGCCGGCGGTAACGCCGCGGTGGACGCCGCCGTCGGCGCGGTGCAGGCGGCGCAGGCCGCGCGCGCCAATCCGGCGCTGGCCGCGCACAACGCCAATGCGCGCGCGGCTGCCGAAGATGCAGCCGACCTCGACTTGCCGAGCCTCGACGCGAACGAAGCCGCGGCGGCGCGCCGCACGTGGCGTCCGGGCCAGAGCGCAAGCTCGAACGGCTCGGGGGACAACGACTCGATGTACGAGCGCTCCAAGCTGAACCCGGTTCTGACCTTCGACAACTTCGTGACAGGTAAGGCCAACCAGCTTGCGCGCGCCGCGGCGATTCAGGTCGCGGACAATCCCGGCATCTCGTACAACCCGCTCTTCCTGTACGGCGGCGTGGGGCTCGGCAAGACTCACCTGATTCACGCAATCGGCAACCAGTTGCTGATGGACAAAGCCGGCGCGCGGATTCGCTACATTCACGCGGAACAATACGTGTCCGACGTGGTGAAGGCGTATCAGCGCAAGGCGTTCGACGACTTCAAGCGCTACTACCACTCGCTGGATCTGCTGCTGATCGACGATATTCAGTTCTTTTCCGGCAAGTCGCGTACCCAGGAAGAGTTTTTCTACGCGTTCGAGGCGCTGGTCGCGAACAAGGCGCAGGTCATCATCACGAGCGACACGTATCCGAAGGAAATTTCGGGTATCGACGACCGCCTGATCTCGCGCTTCGACTCCGGCCTCACGGTGGCTATCGAGCCGCCCGAACTCGAAATGCGCGTGGCGATTCTGATGCGCAAGGCGCAGTCGGAATTCGTCAGCCTGAATGAAGACGTGGCGTTTTTCGTCGCCAAGCACTTGCGCTCGAACGTGCGCGAACTGGAAGGCGCGCTGCGGAAAATTCTCGCGTACTCGAAGTTCCACGGCCGCGAAATCACCATCGAACTGACGAAAGAAGCCCTGAAAGATCTGCTGACGGTGCAGAACCGGCAGATTTCCGTGGAAAACATTCAGAAGACCGTGGCTGACTTTTATAGCATCAAGGTCGCGGACATGTATTCGAAGAAGCGTCCGGCCAACATTGCGCGGCCGCGGCAGATCGCCATGTACCTGGCCAAGGAGCTGACGCAGAAAAGTCTGCCGGAAATCGGCGAGCTGTTCGGCGGACGCGACCACACCACCGTGCTGCACGCGGTACGCAAAATTGCCGACGAACGCAGCAAGGACGCGCAGCTGAATCACGAATTGCACGTGCTTGAACAGACGCTGAAGGGCTGAGCGGCGCGGGTGGAAAAACAACCTGTTTATTTCCGAAGTCGCCCCCAATTTAGTGAGGCGGTTCCTTTTTCAGGCACAATACAGGTTTAACCGCCCGGCGCGGCCGCGGGCGGAATTCACGCCGTGACAGGCGCTGCGTGGCGCCGGCGGGGAGCCACGGCTGCGTGCGGAAATGCCTTGAACGGCTCGAAGGCGCGCAGGCCGTTATATCAACGAAGGAACTCTATGCAACTGGTCAAGACCGAACGCGATAACCTCCTCAGGCCGCTGCAAACCGTGAGCGGCATTGTCGAACGCCGCCATACGTTGCCGATCCTCGCCAATTTGCTGATTACCAAGAACGGCCCCGACGTGTCGTTCCTGTCAACCGACCTGGAGTTGCAGATCACCACGCGCGCCGATTTCGGCGTGGGCGGCGAAACTGTGGCGACCACGGTGGCAGCGAGAAAGCTCCTCGACATTCTGCGCGCCATGCCTGACGGCCAGGTCACGCTCACGCTGAACGACAAGCGTTTGACGGTGCAATCCGGCAAGAGCCGCTTTGCGCTGCAAACGCTCGCCGCGGACGAATTCCCGACGGTCGCGCAAGCTAAAGACTACGGCGCGAGCCTCGTGGTTCCCCAAAAGACGTTCCGTCAGTTGCTCGGCATGGTCCATTTTTCGATGGCCCAGCAGGACATTCGCTACTACCTGAACGGCATGCTGCTGGTGGTGGACGGCGACCAGTTGATGGCAGTGGCAACCGACGGCCACCGCCTCGCGTTTTCGTCGATGAAGATCGAAGGCTCGTTCGCGCGCCAGGAAGTGATCATTCCGCGCAAGACGATTCTCGAGCTGCAGCGCCTGCTCGAAGACATCGACGACACGCTGAAGATCGACATCGCGCAAACGCAGGTGAAGTTCACTTTCGGCCAGGTGGAGCTCGTGTCCAAGCTGGTGGAAGGCAAGTTCCCCGACTTCCAGCGCGTGATTCCGAAGTCGCACAAGAATCAGTTCGTGATTGGCCGTGAAGAACTGCAGCGTTCGCTGCAACGCGCGGCAATTTTGACGTCGGACAAGTTCAAGGGCGTGCGCTGCATTATCGAGCCGGGCCAGTTGAAGATCATGTCGACCAACGCCGACCAGGAAGAGGCGCAGGAAGAACTGGAAATTGCTTACGACGGCGACAGCGTCGATATCGGGTTCAACGTCACGTATCTGCTCGACGTGCTTGCGAACCTGAAGGTCGACATGCTGCAAGTGAGCCTCGGCGACGCCAGTTCCAGTGCGCTGATCACGATTCCCGAGAACGACGAATTCAAATACGTGGTGATGCCGATGCGCATCTGACGCGTCCAACACCAGCAACACACCAAGGGGCGCAGCGCCCCTTTGGCGTTTTTATGGCGTTTTGAAAAGTCCCGAGCAGCAACCCAGCAGTAATGCAGAACCGGAAAAAATCCATGACTGAAACGAACAATACGCAACCCGACAACAGCTACGGCGCCTCGTCCATTCAGATCCTCGAAGGTCTGGAGGCGGTGCGCAAGCGGCCGGGGATGTACATCGGGGATACATCGGATGGCACCGGTTTGCACCACCTCGTGTTCGAAGTGCTCGACAACTCGATTGACGAAGCGCTGGCCGGGTATTGCAACGACATCCAGGTGATCATCCACGCGGACAACTCCATCTCGATCACCGACAACGGCCGCGGCGTGCCGACCGGCCTGAAGATGGACGACAAGCACGAACCCAAGCGCAGCGCCGCCGAAATCGTCATGACCGAGCTGCATGCCGGCGGCAAGTTCGACCAGAACAGCTACAAGGTGTCGGGCGGCCTGCACGGCGTGGGCGTGTCGTGCGTGAACGCGCTTTCCGCGTGGCTGCGCCTGACCGTGCGCCGCGACGGCAAGAAGCACTTCATGGAATTTCACCGTGGCGTGCCGCAGAACCGCGTGCTCGAAGAGATCGACGGCGTGATGACCTCGCCGATGCAGGTCATTGGCGACACCGAAAACCGCGGCACCGAAGTGCACTTCATGGCCGACGAGACGATTTTCGGCAACGTCGAATATCACTATGACATTCTGGCCAAGCGCATTCGCGAACTGTCGTTCCTCAATAACGGCGTGCGCATTCGCTTGCTCGATCAGCGCTCCGGCAAGGAAGAAGATTTCGCGTTTGTCGGCGGCGTGAAGGGTTTTGTCGAGTACATCAACAAGACCAAGAGCGTGCTGCATCCCACCATTTTCCACATTACCGGCGAGAAAGACGGCGTGGGTGTGGAAGTGGCCATGCAGTGGAACGACAGCTACAACGAAAACGTGCTGTGCTTCACGAACAACATTCCGCAGCGCGACGGCGGCACGCACCTTACCGGCTTGCGCGCCGCGATGACGCGCGTGCTGAACAAGTACATTGCCGATCACGAAGTCGCGAAAAAGGCGAAAGTCGAGACGTCCGGCGACGACATGCGTGAAGGGCTTTCGTGCGTGCTGTCGGTGAAGGTGCCTGAGCCCAAGTTCAGCTCGCAGACGAAGGACAAGCTGGTGTCCTCGGAAGTGCGCGCGCCGGTGGAAGAAGTGGTGGCAAAGGCGCTCGAGGAATTCCTGCTCGAAACGCCGAACGACGCGAAAATCATTTGCAGCAAGATTGTCGACGCGGCTCGCGCGCGCGACGCGGCCCGCAAGGCGCGTGAAATGACGCGACGCAAGGGCGTGCTGGACGGCGTCGGTTTGCCCGGCAAGCTCGCGGATTGCCAGGAGAAGGATCCGGCGAAGTCCGAGATTTATATCGTCGAGGGCGACTCCGCAGGCGGCTCGGCGAAGCAGGGCCGCGACCGCAAATTCCAGGCGATCTTGCCGCTGCGCGGCAAGGTGCTGAACGTCGAAAAGGCGCGTTACGACAAGCTGCTGTCTTCGGAACAGATCGTGACGCTGATCACCGCGCTTGGCTGCGGCATCGGCAAGGACGACTACAACCTCGAGAAGCTGCGTTATCACCGCATCATCATCATGACCGATGCTGACGTGGACGGCGCGCACATCCGCACGCTGCTGCTCACGTTCTTCTACCGTCAGATGCCGGAGATGATCGAGCGCGGCTATATCTACATTGCGCAGCCGCCGCTGTTCAAGATCAAGGCGGGCAAAGACGAGCGGTACCTGAAGGATGAGACCGAGGTCAACGCTCATATTCTGAAGCTGGCATTGCAGGGTTCGGAATTGCTGCCTTCGGAAAACGGCACCGCGATTACCGGCGAAGCGTTGGGCGAGTTGGCGCGCGCGTATCTGCTGGCGCAGGCGGTGGTGGATCGCTTGAGCCGCCTGTACGACGCCGGCGCGCTGGAGGCGGTGATGGACGGCGTGGCGATCGACCTTTCGAGTGAGGCGGCGGCCGAGGCATCGGCGAAAGCTCTGGAAGCGAAGCTGCGTGACGATGCTTTGAAGCCTGAGGTTACGGTGACTCAAATGTACGACCCGGTGCGCGAATTGCGCTCGCTGAAGGTTGCGCGCACGCATCACGGGAATCAGAAAATCTCCGTGTTCGACGAAGAGTTTCAGTTGACTGCCGATTATCAGCAATTGGTGAATACGGCGAATACCTTCAAGGGCTTGATTGGCAGCGGCGCAGTGATCAAGCGCGGCGAACGCAGCATGGCGGTTAGCGACTTCAAGTCTGCAATGAAGTGGCTGTTGGCCGATGCCGAGCGGAACGTTTCCAAGCAGCGCTATAAGGGCTTGGGCGAAATGAACCCCGAGCAGCTTTGGGAGACGACGATGGACCCGGCTGTGCGTCGATTGCTCCGCGTGCAGATTGAAGATGCGATTGCAGCGGATGGGATCTTTACGACACTGATGGGGGATGATGTTGAGCCGCGACGGGCGTTTATTGAGTCTAATGCGTTGCGGGCGGGGAATATTGATGTTTGAGGGGAGGTAGCTGCACGCAAAACCCCGTCAGCAGGGAGTGTCTGAATTTTTGTGTGCAAGGCGTCTTAACATTTCGGGCGTGGTGGGCGATCAATTTCATTCTAGCTGTCGGGTCGTGTGAAGCGATCCTCGTAGAGGATCGCGAACTGCCGCATCGCAGCCTTCCAGTCGTGGGCAGCGCGGCTCCAGTCGCT
>NZ_JAEUAV010000029.1 GCF_019511605.1 Paraburkholderia phenoliruptrix
GTATAAGAGACCGAACCCCCATCGCCCGCAGCCCCCAACACCGCCGCTCGACCTGCAGCACCGCTATCCACCACTCGCTCGCCAATCACCGCGGCCACGCCCGCAGCCGCCGCTGCTGCGGCACGGCGGTTCTCCGGCGCGACCCATCGACAGAACGAGCGAATCGGCTGTTCATTCAGGTTGAACGTCTTGAGAACGGCGCCATACAGCCCGTGCAGCCGCGAGTCCAGGCAGTAGCCTGGCGCGAGCAATGCCCACCCGCAGCCAAAGGGCGCCGGTACATCGTTGAACGGGCGGGAGCGCGGCAACGCCATCGCGCCTTCGACTACGGTTAACGGGGTGGTGGCCATCGCTCTTTTCCAGCGCCTCGGCATGAGACGCCGCCTGGCATTCGTGGGTCGGCGACGAAGGCCTCGGAGTGCAACGCAAAAAACGCTTCTCACATGCGCGCGAGCGCTACGGCGCAGGAGCAACAGAGCCCGCGCGCATGTGCGCGAGCGGACGCGTCAGCGCCCAGGCCGCAAAGCCGTCGTCGGGAAAAGCAGATGATGCGACGGGACCAAAGATGAAAGGCCCTGACACTTCCCAAAGTGCATGACGAAATGTCCGAGATGGGAGCGGCCGAGACCCAGATCAAGCGCCCGACGGGTCCAGCCGATAAACATAGCGCAACGCAGTGATATCCACGCCGCCCATCCGGTCCGGCTCCGCGCCGACGAACCGCCAGCCTTGCCGTTCGTAGAAGCCCATTGCGGGGACGTTGCCTTCGAGCACGTACAGATACATCTGCGTTTCGCCTTGCGCGCGAGCCCAGTCTATGGCGGCGCGCATCAGCAGTTTGCCGGCGCCGATGCCCTGATACCCCGGCAACGCGTGCAGGTTGTCGAGCAGCGCGCCCCACGCGGAGTCGGGCTGGCGCTCCACGCATACGAAGCCGATCGGCTCGTCGCCCAACAACGCGATCTGCACCATGCGGCGCTCGCCGCCGGGCGCTGCCATGCGCGCCTTCCAGTAGGCGTCGCGTTCGCCGGCGGCCTCGCCGTCCAGAAAGGCATCGGGCAACAGGCCGCGGTAAGTGGCGCGCCAGCTCGTGCTGTGAATGGAAGCAATCAGCGCGGCATCGCCGACGGTGGCGGGGCGCAGCGAGAGGGCGGGGATGGTCTGCATCGGGAAAGTAAGGAACTGATATCGCGTCGCCGCCATTCTAGCGGTCGCGCGCGCAGGCGTCGGCTGTAATGAAAATGTAGGGAATGCGCAACACTCCCATCGACGGTAACATGGCTGGGCACGGCTTTCAGGAGTGTCAACGTTTACCCTGATACCGCGTAAATCTGTTCGCTTGCAGAATGCAGCGCCCCCGGCGCGGCCTCGTCTGCAGACTTCCGCTCACCTGTGGCACCCGCCAGTTCGACCAGGCGGACCGTTTCATCGCCAGATCGCCGCGGACCGCGCGGCGTTGGGCTCATCAGGAAATGTCAATGTCAACAGCGTCACACGCCATTTCTTCGTCGGAAGAATCCAAGGTCAAGACAGTGTTCCGCGTGGTCAGCGGCAACTTTCTTGAAATGTACGACTTCATGGTCTACGGCTATTACGCCTCGGCGATCGCCAAGACCTACTTCCCCAGCGGCAGCGAATTTGCGTCGCTAATGCTCTCGCTCTCCGTGTTCGGCGCGGGCTTCCTGATGCGGCCGCTGGGCGCCATCGTGCTGGGCGCCTACATCGACCATTACGGCCGACGCAAGGGCCTCATCCTCACGCTCGGCCTGATGGCACTTGGCACGCTCACAGTGGCGTCCATTCCAGGCTACGCGACCATCGGCCTGCTCGCGCCGGTGCTGGTGCTGTTCGGTCGCCTGCTGCAAGGTTTCTCGGCAGGGGTGGAGTTGGGCGGCGTGTCGGTGTATCTGTCCGAGATTGCCACCAAGGGGCACAAGGGCTTTTATTGCGCGTGGCAGTCGGGCAGCCAGCAGGTCGCCGTGGTGTTCGCGGCACTGCTCGGCGTGATGCTCAACAAGACGCTGCCCGCGGACCAGATGAGCGCATGGGGCTGGCGCGTGCCGTTCCTGATCGGCTGCCTGATCGTGCCGTTCCTGTTCCTGATTCGCCGTTCGTTGAAGGAAACCGAGGAATTCTCCGCGCGCAAGCATCGTCCGGGCATGGGCGAGATCATGAAGAGCATGGCCGCGAACTGGGTCACAGTGCTGGGCGGCATGGGCATGGTCATCATGACGACGGTGTCGTTCTACATGATCACCGCCTACACGCCGACCTTCGGCAAGGAAGTGCTGAAGCTCTCGGCGATCGACACGCTTGTCGTCACCGTCTGCATCGGCTTGTCGAACCTGATCTGGCTGCCGCTCGCGGGCGCGCTGTCGGACCGCGTCGGCCGTCGTCCGGTGCTGCTGGCCTTCACCGCGCTCACCTTGGTCAGCGCCTATCCGGCGCTGCAATGGCTGGTCGCGGAGCCGTCGTTCGCGCGTCTGCTCACCGTCGAGCTGTGGCTGTCGTTCCTGTATGGCAGCTATAACGGCGCGATGGTCGTCGCACTCACCGAAGTGATGCCGGTGGAGGTGCGCACCGCGGGTTTCTCGCTCGCCTACAGCCTCGCGACAACGATCGGCGGCTTCACGCCGGCCATCTCCACGTTGCTGATCCATTCGACCGGCAACAAGGCCGCGCCTGGCCTGTTCCTCGGCGTGGCGGCGCTCTGCGGACTGGTCGCTACGCTCGTGCTGTACCGCACGCGCGAATCGCGCGATCAATACAAGAGCGCGTGAAGCGCGGTATTGGCTGACTGCGCCTATCCAGCGCGCAGCTCTTGCGCCACCGCTTCCACCACCTCGCGCCACGCACCGGGCCGCGGCTGGCGCAGCAGCCTCGCGCTGGCGTACCAGGCGCTGCGCGTGTCGTCGGGACACCAGCGCCAGTCGGGTGCGAACGGCAGCATGAGCCACAGCGGCTTGCCTAGCGCGCCGGCGAGGTGGGCGATCGACGTATCGATCGAAACGACCGCATCGAGCCGCTCGACGATCGCCGCCGTATCCGCGAAATCGTTGATCCGGCCGTCGAAGCGGTGAATCCACCTGGCGCGCGGATGCGCGTCCAGCGCCGCGCGTTCGTCGTCGCGCAGATCGGGCTGCAGCACGATCCAGTCTATGCCCTCAAGCGCGAGAAGCGGTTCGAGCGCCGCAAGCGGCATTGAGCGCGTTTCGTTCTGCTGGATGCGCCCGGACCACGCGAGCCCGATCTTGCGCCTCGCCTGACCACCCAGCGAGCCGCGCCATTTGCGCCGCCATGCGGGCGGCGCGCTCAGGTAGGAAGTGCGTCCCGGAATCGTAGCGGGCGTCGTGCCGAGCGCGAGCGGCAAGCTCAGCAACGGGCATTGCAGGTCGGCAGCAGGGCGAGGCGCGCCGCGGGCCACCAGCGTTACGCGCCACGCCTTTGCAACCGGTTCGAGGAGCGGCAGCAGCGGCGGCTGAACCTCGAGCACCACGCGCGCCGCCCGTTGCGCGGCAAGCGGCACGAAGCGCACGAACTGCAAGGTATCGCCGAAACCCTGTTCGGCGTGGACCAGCAGCGTGCGCTGCGCGATTTGCTCGCCGTGCCAGCGCGGCAACGTTTCGATAGCCGGTTCGGCGACAGTTTGCAGACGCCACTCGTACTCCGGCAGTCCGCGCGCGAAATCTCCCAGCGCGAGCCACGCCAGTGCGCGGTTCATATGCGCGGCCGCGAGATCGGGCTGCAGGCGCAACGCCTGGTCGAAGGCGCGCACGGCGGTAGCGTGTGCGCCTAGCGCCTGGTGCGCGGTGCCGAGGCTCAGCCAGGCGAGCGCGAATTGCGGATCGAGACCGACCGAGCGTTCCAGGTACGGAATTGCCTGCGCATGACGCCCGAGCGCGGCAAGCGCATTGCCTATGCCGAAGATGGCGGGCGGCAGATTCGGCTGCAAGGCAAGCGTGGCCTCGAACGACGCGACCGCTTGCTCGTGACGGCCGGTGGCGTCGAACGTATTGGCAAGATTGAAGTGCGCGGCGACGAAGCGCGGCTCCGCGGCCAGAGCGGCCTTGAAGCAGGGGATGGCTTCGTCCGCACGGCCGAGCGCGTTGAGCGACATGCCCATGTTGTTGAGCGCGCCGGCGTGGCCGGGGCGCAGCTCCAGCGTGCGGCGGAACGACGCGATGGCTTCCTCGTGACGCCCGAGCGCATGCAGCGCGTTGCCGAGGTTGTTGTGCGACGAAGCGTCTTCCGGTTGCAGGCGCAGCGAACGGCGGAACGCGTCGGCGGCGTCCTCGTGACGGCCCGCCGCCGCATACGCATTGCCGAGGTTGTAGTGCGCCATGGGGAACGACGGCGCGAGCGTCAGCGCGTTGCGGAACTGCTCGATGGCCTCGTCGATCTGGCCGAGCGCCTTCAGCGCATTGCCGAGGTTCAACTGCAGCGCGGCGTCTTGCGGACGCAGGTTGACCGCGCGCCGCACCAGTTCGGCGGCTTCCGCGTGCTGGCCCTGCTGGTGGCGCAGCACGCCAAGCAGGTGCAGTGCGTCGACGTGCGTGGGATTGCCGTCGAGCGTCGCGCGGTAGCCGCGTTCGGCGTCGTCGAGGCGGCCGTCACGATGCGCCGCAAAAGCGCGGTCAAAAACAGGTTGCATGACGGGGAAGGTAGGGGGTGAGGCAAAGGCCGCATTTTCCCACACTCGCGACAGGCGCCCCGATTTGACCAGGTTCCGCGTCTCGCCTAACATGTGAACACCTATTCACATGTAGGCCGCCATGATTCCCGTCACCACTTCCGGCCAACCGCCGGCGGGCTTCGACCCGCCTTCGGCGGATACCATCGTGCCGCTGGCCGACCTGTTCCGGCTGCTTGGCGATCCAACGCGCTTGCGCATCGTGCTTGCCTGCGTCGACGCACGTCGTCCGGTGGGGGCGATTGCGGAAGAGCTGGGGCTGTCGCCGTCGCTCGTCAGCCATCATTTGCGGCTGCTGCGCGCGGCGCGAATCGTGCGGGCGCAGCGGCAGGGCAAGCAGGTGTTCTATCTCGCCGCCGACCGCCATATCAGCACGATGCTGGCCGGCATGCTCGAGCACGTCGCCGAGCCTACCCGCGACGACGCATTGGATCTGCCATGAAGGAAATCGAAACCAGAAAAGACGAGCACGCGTCGGCGCGGCTCGCGACATCGGATGCCGGTGGGCAATGCCATGGGCACGATCACGGCGATGGTGCGGGGCACGGGCACGACCATCACGGCGATAGCCATAGTCACGGTCATAGCCACAGCCACGGTCACAGCCACAGCCACGGCCACCACCATGCCCATGCCCCCGTCGCCGGCCACGGTTTGGCGTTTGCGATTGCAGTCGCGCTGAACGTCGCGATCGTCGTCATGCAGGCCGTGTACGGCGTGCTCGCGCATTCCACCGCGCTGCTCGCCGACGCGGGTCACAATCTGTCCGACGTGCTCGGCCTGCTGCTTGCCTGGGGCGCCGCCTGGCTGGCCACGCGCCGTCCCTCCGCGCGCTATACGTTCGGCTACGGCAGCTCGTCGATTCTCGCGTCGCTCGCCAACGCGGCGCTGCTGCTGTTCGCGTGCGGCGTGATCGTCGCCGAGGCAATCGGCCGCCTGATCGACCCGGCGCCTGTCGGCGGGCTGGCGGTGTTCGTCGTCGCGGCCGTGGGGATGGTCGTCAACGGAATCTCCGCGTGTCTCTTCATGCGTGGCCAGAAGGAAGACCTGAACATTCGCGGCGCTTTTCTGCATATGGCCGCCGATGCCGGCGTGTCCGCGGCGGTGGCAGTGAGCGGCCTCGCGATTCTCTACACCGGCTGGACGTGGCTCGACCCGCTGATGAGTCTGCTGGTGGTCGCGGTGGTCGTCTACGGCACGTGGGGGCTGTTGCGCGACTCGGTGCGCCTCGCGCTCAACGCCGTGCCGCCAGGCGTCGACGTGCAACGCATTCGCGACTATCTCGCCAGCCAGCCCGGCGTCGAGGACGTGCACGATCTGCACGTGTGGGCACTTTCGACCACCGGCAATGCGCTCAGCGCGCATCTGGTGATGCCGGCGGGGCATCCCGGCGACGAGCGGCTCGACGGCATTGTGCTCGCATTGCGCGAACGCTTTTCGATGCAGCATGCCACGCTGCAAGTGGACCTCGGCACGACCCATCATCGCTGTGCGATGGACAGGCCGCCCGTTGCGCATTGAAGCCGCGGGCGCCGGGCGTACACTAGAGCGCACTGTGGTCTGCGGAGTTTTGCATGCACGCTGCTGCTGACAATGCGTCACCGGTGCTGATCGTCGGGGCGGGGCCAACCGGGCTCGCCGCCGCCATGAGTCTCGCGCGCGCGCACGTTCCCGTGCGGCTCATCGACCGCGCGATGCAGCCCAATCCCTATTCGCGCGCCATCGGCATTCAGGCGCGTACGCTGGAACTGCTGGAGCAGCATCGGCTTGCCGAACGCTTTCTCGAACTCGGCCATCGCGCGCGCGTGGCCAATCTGTTTTCGAACGGCATGCGGCTCGCGCAACTGGACTTCGACCCGCTGCACACGCGCTATCCGTATCTGCTGTTTCTCGATCAGTCGGTGACCGAGCGTCTTTTCACCGAACATCTGGCGACGCTCGGCGTGACGATCGAGCGGGGCGTCGAACTCACCATGTTCTCGCAAGGCTCGGCCGGCGTTCAGGCGACGCTGCGGCGCGCCGACGGTCACACGGAAACGCTGCGCCCGTCCTGGATAATCGCCGCTGACGGCGCGCACAGCATGATCCGCCATGGCCTCGGTCTCAACTTCGAGGGCAGGACGCTCGAGCAGACATTCCTGCTGGCCGATGTTCATGCCGAAACCGACTGGCCCGACGACGAATTTCACATCTTCGCATCCGGCGAAGGCCTCGTCGCGCTGTTCCCGATGGGGCACGGCCGGCATCGGCTGATTGCCGATCACGCGGTGGAGCCGGCGCCTGCCGCTGCCGCGCCGCCGTCGCCGGTGGTGCTTGGCGAGCCGCCGCTCAATCGTGTCCCGGCGCCGTCGCTCGAGGCGTGCAAGGCGCTGCTGGCGAGGCGCGTGCATGAACGCGTCGACGTGTCGGAGCTCGCATGGTCCTCGTATTTCCATGTGAACAGCCGGATGGTGGAGCGCCTGCGCGTTGGCCGCGTGTTCCTCGCGGGCGACGCGGCTCATGTGCACAGCCCGGCCGGTGCGCAGGGCATGAACACGGGCATTCAGGAAACGTTCAACCTCGGCTGGAAACTCGCGCGCGTGGTGAAAGGCAGCGCGCCCGAGCGCCTGCTCGACACCTACCATCTCGAACGGCATCCCATCGAGCGCGACGTGTTGCGGCAAACCGGCTTTATCACGCAGATGGCGGAAGCCGACCACGGGCCGCTCAAGCTGTTGCGCGAGCGCGTCATGCCTGTTCTCGCCGCGCTCGGTCCGCTGCGCGACGCCGCGCGGCTCACTATCAGCGAGCTGTCGATCCAGTATCGGCGCAGTCCGCTCACGCTCGAGCGGGTGCTCGACGGCGGGCCGCGAGCGGGTGAGCGTGCGCCGGATGCGGTCGTGCATGTCGTCGACGGTCCGCTCGGATGTGCGCCGGGCATCGGCTGCCTGTACGACCTGCACGACCCGGCGTTCTTCTCGCTGTTCGTACTGGTGCCGCCGTTGCCCGTCGACGGCAAGCCGCTCGACCCGGATGCGAAGCACGAGCCGCCCCCCGACCCGGAACTCGAGCGTCTTGCCGTGGAAATGGAGCGTTTGTTGCCGGGCGCCGTGCGGATCTGGCGTGTGACGGATACCACCGGCGACGGCGGGCCGTCGCTAGCCGAGTCTTATGGGCGTACGCGGCCGTCGTTCTATTTAGTCAGGCCAGACGGCTACATCAGCGCGCGCGGGCGCACCGGCTCGGACCTGAACGGGCTGCTGCGGCACTGCGAAACGTGGTTTACCGTGGGGGGAGAGAGCGCGGAGCAGACGGCGCTGTGAGACGGGAGGGGCGCCGCGCGGCGGCGTGACGGTGCTTGCCGTCGAGCGCCGACCGCCGCCGGGGCACCCCCCGCGCCGTCCTCGACTCCCGCGCCCCAACCCTCAGGCGACATGAGCCTCCGCAGGCGTGAGACGCTCGCGGTTTTTCACCAGCGCCTCCCTGACGATGGCGGACATTTCGATGCCGCCCGTCTGCGGCGCATCGAGTGACGCAATCAACGCGCGCCGCATGCGCGGCTCCCAGAAGCGGCGGATATGATCCGCCACACCCGCGACCGCTTCGTCGTGATCCGGCATGGAAGCGAAGAAATCGCCGATACGGTTCGCCATGTCGATCAGATTCCGAATGTCCATGGCTCGCCTCACTTACCGGACGTTGCGTTGGCCAGTTCGCGCTGCCTGAGCAACTCGAGTTGCTCGGCATTGAAGCGCGAATACTGCTGCTGCCACTCGGAGGGCTGTTCGACCGGCGTGACCTGCACCGCGGTCACCTTGTACTCCGGACAGTTGGTTGCCCAGTCCGAACTGTCGGTGGTGATCACGTTCGCGCCCGATTCGGGGAAGTGGAACGTCGTGTAGACCACGCCCGGCTGCATCCGCTCGGTGACCTTCGCGCGCAACACGGTTTGTCCCGCGCGCGACTCGATGCCCACCCAGTCGCCCGTCTTGATGCCGCGTTCTTCCGCATCGTGCGGATGCAGTTCGAGCCGGTCTTCGTCGTGCCAGCGCGAGTTCTCCGTGCGGCGCGTCTGCGCGCCGACGTTGTACTGCGACAGAATGCGCCCGGTCGTGAGCAACAGCGGGAATTTACGCGTCACCTTCTCCGGCGACGCGATGAACTTCGTAATCACGAACTTGCCTTTGCCGCGCACGAACGCATCGACGTGCATGGTCGGCGTACCGTCCGGCGCCGCTTCGTTGCAAGGCCACTGGATGCTGCCAAGCTCGTCGAGCTTGCGGTACGAGACACCGTGGAAGGTCGGCGTGAGACGCGCGATCTCGTCCATGATTTCGGACGGATGCGAGTAGTTCATTTCGTAGCCGAGCGCGTGGGACAGCATCAGCGTGACTTCCCAGTCGGCGTAGCCCGGCACCGGCGGCATGACCTTGCGCACGCGCGAAATGCGGCGCTCAGCGTTCGTGAAGGTGCCGTCCTTTTCGAGGAAGGTCGAGCCCGGCAGCAGCACGTGCGCGTATTTCGCCGTCTCGTTCAGGAAAATGTCCTGCACGACGATGCATTCCATTGCCGACAACGCCGCGGCCACGTGGTGCGTGTTCGGGTCGGACTGCACAATGTCCTCGCCCTGGCAGTAGAGGCCCATGAAGCTGCCGTCGAGCGCTGCCTCGAACATGTTCGGAATGCGCAGGCCAGGTTCGGTCTGCAGCGTGACGTTCCATGCGTCCTCGAACTGCGAGCGCACGATCGTGTCGCTGATATGGCGATAGCCCGGCAGTTCGTGCGGGAACGAGCCCATGTCGCACGAACCCTGCACGTTGTTCTGTCCGCGCAGCGGATTCACGCCGACGCCCTCGCGGCCGATGTTGCCGGTGGCCATTGCGAGATTCGCAATGCCCATCACCATGGTCGAGCCTTGCGCGTGTTCCGTGACCCCGAGGCCGTAGTAGATCGCCGCGTTGCCGCCGGTCGCGTAGATGCGCGCGGCTTCGCGCACGTCTTTTGCCGGCACGCCGGTGATCGCTTCGGTGGCTTCGGGCGCGTTTTCCGGCAACGCGACGAAATCCCGCCATTGCTCGAATGCGCGCCCTTCGCAACGCTCGGCAATGAAGGCCTCGTTCAGCAGACCCTCGGTGACGATCACATGAGCGAGCGCATTTACAATGGCGACATTGGTGCCCGGGCGCAATTGCAGGTGATACGACGCCTTCACGTGCGGCGTGTCGACAATGTCGATGCGGCGCGGGTCGACGACGATCAGCTTCGCGCCTTCACGCACGCGGCGCTTCAGACGGGAGCCGAACACCGGGTGGCCGTCGGTCGGATTCGCGCCGATCACCACGATGACGTCGGCCTTATCGACGGAGGCGAAGGTCTGCGTGCCGGCCGATTCGCCGAGCGTCGTCTTCAGGCCATAGCCGGTCGGCGAATGGCACACGCGCGCGCACGTGTCGACGTTGTTGTTGCCGAAGGCCGCGCGCACGAGCTTCTGCACGAGGTAGGTTTCTTCGTTCGTGCAGCGCGACGACGTAATGCCGCCGATCGAATCTCGCCCATGCTTGGCCTGAATGCGGCGGAATTCGGACGCCGCGTAGTTGATTGCTTCTTCCCAGCTCACTTCGCGCCACGGATCGGTGATCTTTGCGCGGATCATCGGCTTCGTGATGCGGTCCTTGTGCGTGGCATAGCCCCATGCGAAGCGGCCCTTCACGCACGCGTGGCCCTCGTTCGCATGGCCGTTCTTGTACGGCACCATGCGCACGACCTGGTTGCCCTTCATCTCGGCCTTGAACGAGCAGCCGACTCCGCAATACGCGCAGGTGGTGACGACCGAGTGCTCGGCCTGGCCGAGCATCACCACGGTCTTTTCCTGCAACGTCGCGGTCGGGCACGCGGCCACGCACGCGCCGCACGACACGCACTCCGACTCCATGAACGGCTGGTTTTCGCTTGCGGCCACGCGCGATTCGAAACCGCGCCCGGCGATGGTCAGCGCGAACGTGCCCTGGGTTTCCTCGCACGCGCGCACGCAGCGATTGCAGACGATGCATTTCGCCGGATCGTAGGTGAAGTACGGATTCGATTCGTCTTTCTGATCCTTCAGGTGATTCGCGCCATCGAAGCCGTAGCGCACTTCGCGCAAGCCCGTGACGCCTGCCATGTCCTGCAGTTCGCAATCGCCGTTCGCGGGGCAGGTCAGGCAATCGAGCGGGTGATCGGAGATGTACAGCTCCATCACGTTACGGCGCAGCGACTGCAAACGGTCGGTCTGCGTGCGCACTTTCATGCCGGCTTCCACCGGCGTCGTGCACGAGGCCGGATAGCCGCGCTTGCCTTCGATCTCGACGAGACACAGGCGGCACGAACCGAACGGTTCCAGCGAATCGGTCGCGCACAGCTTCGGTACGTTGACGCCGGCTTCGATCGCGGCACGCATGACCGACGTGCCGGCCGGCACCGTGACCGACTGGCCGTCGATTTCCAGCGTGACGTCCACGTCCGCATGACGCGCGGGCGTGCCGTAGTCGGTGTCGTCGAAATAGCGGTTGGTAGACCGCGCTTGCGCCTGCGACTTGCACGCGCAGTTGCCGGAGCCGCAGCCGCCGGTCGGAGTGTTGAGCATGTCTGACATGGTTGGGCTCCTCGTTCAGGCCGCAGCTTTCGGGGCATCGGCGCCGGCGCCGGCGAGGCCGAAGTCTTCAGGGAAATGGTCGAGCGCGGACAGCACCGGGTACGGCGTCATGCCGCCCATCGCGCACAGAGAGCCGGACACCATGGTGTCGCACAGATCGCGCAGCAACTGCACTTGACGCGTGGAGCTATCGCCGTTGCGGATTCGCGCGATCACTTCGACGCCGCGTGTCGAACCGATGCGGCACGGCGTGCACTTGCCGCACGACTCGAGCGCGCAAAAGTGCATCGCGTATTGCGCGAGGTCGGCGAGGTTCGAGGTGTCGTCGTGCACGACGAGACCGCCGTGGCCGACCACCGCGCCGACGGCGGCGTACGCTTCGTAATCCATCGGGATATCCCACTGGCTTTCCGGCAGATAGGTGCCGAGCGGGCCGCCCACCTGGACCGCGCGCGCCGGCCGGCCGCTCGCCGTGCCGCCGCCATAGTCGTAGAGCAGCTCGCGCAGCGTCACGCCGAACGCAAGCTCGACGAGGCCGCCCTGCTTCACGTTGCCCGCGAGCTGAAACGGCAGCGTGCCGCGCGAGCGGCCCATGCCGAAATCCTTGTAGTAGGCGGCGCCGCGCGCAAAGATGATCGGCACCGTTGCCAGCGTGATGACGTTGTTGATCACCGTCGGCTGACCGTACAGGCCGACGAGCGCGGGCACCGGCGGCTTTGCGCGGACAACGCCGCGCTTGCCTTCGAGCGATTCGAGCAGCGCCGTTTCCTCGCCGCATACGTAGGAGCCCGCGCCCTTGGCGACGAACAGCTCGAAGCGATGCGCCGAGCCGAGCACGCTGTCGCCGAGCCAGCCGGCCGCGCGCGCCTTCGCGATCGCGGCTTCGAGCGTCGCGATGGAATGCGGATATTCGCTGCGCACGTAGATATAGCCGGCCGTGGCGCCCGTCACGACGCCTGCGATGATCATCCCTTCGATCAGCACGTATGGATCGCTTTCCATCACGAGGCGATCGGAGAACGTACCGGAGTCGCCTTCGTCGGCATTGCAGACGACATACTTCTGCGGGGCCTTGGCGGCGCGCACCGTGCGCCATTTGATACCGGCCGGGAACGCGGCGCCGCCGCGACCGCGCAGGCCCGATTCGATGAGCGCTTCGCAGGCGGCGTCGCCGTCGGTCTGCAACGCGTTGCGCAGACCTTCGAGACCGCCATGGGCGACGTAGTCGTCGATGGAAAGCGGATCGGTTATGCCGATGCGTGCGAACGTCAGCCGCTGCTGCTTCTTCAGATACGGAATTTCGTCGACCACGCCGACGCGCCGCGCATGCTCGCCGCCGTCGATGAAGCCTGCGTCGAAGAGCGCTGCCACATCGCCTTCTTCGACGTTCGCGTAGCCGATGCGGCCTTCGGCCGTTTGCACTTCGACGAGCGGTTCGAGCCACAGCAAGCCGCGCGAGCCGTTGCGCACCAGCTCGATTGCGATGCCCCGGCGGGCGGCTTCGGCCTTGATCGCGTCGGCGAGCGCGTCCGCACCCAGGGCGAGCGCCGATGAATCGCGGGGAACATAGATGCGCGTCATGCCGTCACCTCCACGCATTTGCTGGCGGCCGCGAAAATCGCGTCGAATTTTTGCGGCGTGACCCGCGCGTGCAGCGTGCCGTTCACCATCATCGCGGGCGAGAGCGCGCACTGACCGAGGCAATACACCGACTCCAGTTCCACCGCGGCGCCGGCCTCGTGCTCCGCGTCGAAGCGGCAACCGGTATGCGACTCGATATGCCGTGCGAGCGCTTCGGTGCCCATGCTGCGGCAGGCTTCCGCGCGGCATAGCTGCACCGTGACCGGCGCGGCCGGCTGTGTACGGAAGTGGTGGTAGTAGGTGATGACGCCGTGCACTTCCGCGCGCGACAGGTTCATCACGCGCGCAAGCGGCGCGACCGTGTCGGGCGGCACGTAACCGAGTTCGTCCTGAATTGCGTGCAGCACGGCCAGCAGCGACCTGCCGGGCTGCGCGTGACGCGCTACCAGTTCTTCCGGCGCGACGGCGATGAGATCGTCCAAGTGGGGGCTCCTCCAAAGTCATATATGCACTTGTTATTCATAAAGCGTGCACTTATGCTTCGTTTATTCGATATGGGATAGCCGAACGATAGGCGGGCGAAACGGCCGGCGCAATAGGAAAAACCAGCACATATATGATCCGAATCGAGTGCCATGCTCAATTGATATTGAAGGGCCCGGATGGCCGCGAGGCAAGCCTGTCGGACGTCGTGCCGCTGCTCGCGCTCGTCAACGAATCCGGCAGCATCGCGCAGGCGGCGACGCTTAAGGGTTTGTCCTACCGTCATGCGTGGGGTTTGCTGCGGTCCATCGAGGAGCGCCTGGGCGGTCCGCTGATCGCGAAGGAGCGCGGCCGTGGCTCGGTGCTCTCCGAACTCGGCCAGGCCGTGCTGCGCGCGCAGCGTCTGTGCGGCGAGCGGCTCGACGGCAACATGCAGGCCCTGGCGAGCGAAGTGGCAAGCGATCTGAACCGCTGGCTCGCGCCGCCAGTCGACCATGTGCGCATTCATGCGTCGCACGGCTATGCGGTGGCCGCGCTCGTCACTGCGCTGGTGGCGCGCGAACTGCCTGTGGACATCAAGTATCGCGACGGCGTGGACGCAGTGAGCGCACTCGCACGCGGCGAATGCGACCTGGCCGGTTTCCACCTGCCGCTCGGCGAATTTCGCGCGGCCTGCGCCGACACCTACCGGCGCTGGCTCGATCCGCAGCGTCACGTGCTGGTGCATCTGACGCGGCGCAAGCAGGGGCTCTTTCTCGGCAAGGGCAATCCGAAGCAGATCGCAGGGCTTGCCGATCTGTCGCGCGACGACATCCGCTTCGTCAATCGTCAGCATGGCTCGGGCACGCGCATGCTGCTGGATCTCGCGCTGCGCAAACTGGGCATCGACCCGGATCGGGTGAACGGTTATGCGTCGGCGGAACTCACGCACTCCGCGATCGCGGCGTTCGTGGCAAGCGGCATGGCGGACGTGGGCTTCGGCGTGGAGCCCGCGGCGCATCATTTCGGGCTCGACTTCCTTCCCGCTGTCGACGAAGACTATTACTTCGCGTGTGACCGCTCGCGTCTGGAGAGGGCGCCGTTGTCGGAGGTGATCGAACTGCTGCGCGGCAGCGCATTCCACGCGAGCGTGGATCGGCTGCAAGGTTATGATCCGCGCCACTGCGGCAAGATAGTGGATCTCGAAGCGGGATTGAGCGGAGCGGTGGGTGAGCCGTGAGGTAAGCGGTCGTAAACAGCGCAGCGCGCAGCCCGTTACGCTCGCCGCTGCGGCTGGCTTTCGTTTCGGATACTCTCTAAGCTTTCCGCCTTTTGTCCAACTGCGCGCGTCGCTGCGCTTCGAACCGATATGAAAGTTCTTCTACACACATGTGCCGCGGCCGCGTCGGCCGGATTGTTCCTCGCGAGCGCCTGCGTCGCTTTCGCGCAGAACTCGCCGGGCGTGCCGGGCGGCATTCTTCAGGAGCAGTTCCGGCTTGCCGAACATCCGCAAATGCCGTTTGCTGCGTCGGCGCCGTCGGACAAATATCAGTCCGACAAGAAATCGGCGATGCGCAAGCGCGGCGACCTCGGCGATCCGAACGGTTGCAACCTGCGCTGTCCCAAGGACGAGTAGGACGTGTAGGACGAGTGGGACGAGTTGCTGGCGCCGCATGAGCAGTCGGCAGCGCCTGAACCGGGCGCGTCGCCCCAGCCAGATTGATGTGAAAACGCCGGCACTGCGCCGGCGTTTTGCATTGGTTTGCAAAGCGCGCGGGTTACGGCTTCGCGGTGTGCCAGACGTCCTTGAAGCCGTCGCCTTTCACGTCTCCCGCCTGCTTGTCCGCCGCAAAGCGATAGAGCGGGCGTCCCTTGTACGCCCATTGCTGCTTGCCGTCCGCCGACGGTATCAGCGTCCAGTCTCCCGACGGCTTGTCCGACGGGCTCGCCAAAGCAGCGGGCCAATTGCTCGCGCAGCCGCCGGTGCAGGCGCTGACACCCGGCGAGGTGTCCTTGTCGAACGTGTAAAGCGTCATGCCGTCCGACGTGACGAAGCGGCCGTCGACCACTTTCGGGGGCTCGGCGAAAGCGCCTAGCTGCAGCGCGAGCAAGGCAACGCACAAGAGAGTCTTACGCATGATGTGGCTCCTGGTTGTTCGAGTGAATTGGCTTTGCGACGTGGGCATGCGAGGCCGTATGCAAGGCCGCATGCGTGCACGCGTCACGCATCAACGGGCTGGCCGGCCGGTTTATTCCATCTGATTGCGGGTTTGAAGGCCGAAGACGGCGCGACGCCCGGATTTTTTCGGCTCGCCTGACTTGCTGCCTTGCGGCACTTTGTCGGAGGCGAAGTGGCCGTTTTGCTGGTTTCGCGTAATTGCGCGATTATTTCTGATAGGAAATGCGTAGTTTTTTGCTTTTTGCGTGTTGGCGCTGTGGAATTAATGGCTGGAAATTTCTGATTTATTTTATGGCGACTTCCGTTCTGGCTTCAGGCGGATTTGGAGCGGCTGTCGTTTAAACCTTACGCCCGCTGGTTTAGCTCTGCGCAGAGCGACTGTCGACGCTCTGGCGATAGCCGGTGTGCCGGGCGGATGGCCGGCGGCGTGTGCGCGAACGGGCGATCTGTGAATACGCTCGGACCCGGAAATTTCTTTGGGTAACTCGGAATTGACTTGCGGATAAGCCGGAGGCAAAAAATTCGTCAGATTCATTTTTGATAAACATCCGGTGATAAACTCAATAGCGCTCCATCGGGTGATTGGTTCAATACTAATCGCTCATGGGTAACCTCATTAATCCGATCACTGGTAGGTAAAATGCAAAAGATCAATCGCAATGAACTGGCCAAATCCGCTGTTGCTGGTGGTTGCTGCAAGAGCAGCTGCAGAACCCGCACGCAAGCCACGCTGAAGACTTCCGCACCTGTGGCGCGCGTCTAATGTTTGAAGCCGGGGCTGTGCTCCAGGCGCCGTCCCGGCAAGCAAGTCCACATGAAGTTCAAGCTTGCGGCCGCGGGGCTACGCTTGCTTGCGTCGCTGCCTGATTGGCTTGCTCATGGCAGAGGCCGTGCTCGCCGGGCGTTGATCGCCCATTTGCCGCGTACCGCAATCGAACCGCTTGCCGTCGTCTCGTGGCGAATCCGCGCGCTTACCGACGCACGTGTCCGCTGGGAAGGCACTTGCCGTTCCGATATTGGCCGCAACGTCCTGAAGCTGACGTTGCCCGACTCGAGTCGCGTGGCATCGGGCCGTTTTCGCGAGCATCTGATCGACCAGCGCATCTATTACGGGCGGCTCGCCAGAGGCAGCGAAGCATGGCCGGATTTGCAGGAGGTCGCCCGCGCGCTGGCCACAGAAATCACGCAGTTGCGTGTAGTAGAACCTGGGCGCCCCGTCATCGTGTCGCCGTTTCACTATGTGTCGCAGTACGCGAACATCTATGTGATCGACGAATTGCGGGAACTGCTCGGGCTGGAATCGCTCGCCGTCGTATCGGGCGTGCCGCGCGACCTGTATGGCGACGACCATGCGCTAATCCCCGGCGTGACCGTGCTGTACACCTATGGCGATGACGACCGCAATGGCCTCGGCCTGCGTCTCGCGCGAGCGTTAAAGCGCAGCGGCGTCGCCGTGCTGTTCGCCGACGTGCCGCCCTTCACGCTGCACCGTTATCCGATGGAAACGGTGAGCGTCTCGCTGTTCGGGCGCAACGCACGCATTCACAACGGTGTGTTCCGTCTTGGTGGCCAGTTCGACGCGATCTTGCTGCCGTTCTATCTGCGTTACGAGCGGGGCCGCTTCAGTGCGCAGATCTTCGATCCGCTGCCGCTCGCCGCGGCCGGCGCGCCTCAACAGTTGGCGCGCTATATCGAAGCAGCAGTGACCGACAACTATGCAGACTGGCTCGTGGCAGGACACCCATCGATGTATTCGTTTGCACCCGCTCGCTAAAACCTTCCGCGTCCGCTGCGAAGGCCGGCGCGCCGCGTTTTCCGCTAGCGCTCACGCTCAAGCGCGGCTCGCTTGTCCGACCGCAACGACTTATGCAACCTACTCATCTCCCGCAATTCAGGGACGTTTCCTGGCGCTGGCTCGCGTACGCGGCGTCCACGCTCGTTGTATGCGCGGTGGCCTTTGCGTTTGTCCACCAGGTCGAACTGAAGCAGGACGTGCGCGCGGAGATCGTCTCACCGTCCGAAATCAAAGTTCAGGGGCTCAGCGGGCTCGTCTCCGACATTTACGTGAATAGCGCGGCGCGGGTCGAGCAGGGCACGCCGCTGTTCCGGCTCGAACGCGATCTGTCGCTCGCGAGCGACGGGCGGCAGCGGCCTGCGTTCGACGAACACGCGCGCGACGAGCAACTCCGCACCACTGAAGCACAGTACCTGCAGCGCAAGTCTGACCTGCTGGCGCAACTCGACGCCGCGCGGCTCGCGGCGCAGAGCCGTCGCGCGGAAATGGCGGCGCTGGACGAGCAGTCGAGCCAGAACCAGCAACTCGCCGCGGAGGCGCAACGCGCGCTCGCTCGCCTCGAGTCGGTATCGGACTACGTCACTGCCGAGCGCATCGAGCAGGCAAGGGCGCTCGTGCATCAGGCGAAGGTGTCGGTCGCGCAGGGCAGCGCACGTCGTCAGCAATTGAATGCCGAACTCGGCGCCGCAATCGGCACGCAAACCAGCCTGGACGCGCAACTTGCCGAACTCGCCGCGCGTTACGCGCGGGACGTGCAAGACATCCACATGCGCTTCGAGCAGATTCGTCAGGACGCCGTCATTTCCGCGCCGAAGGCGGGGGTCGTGACGTTCTCGGGCCTCGTCCCCGGCCGCACGCTGAGTCCGGATGACGTCGCGCTCGTCATCTCCACCGGCGAGCAGGGTCCGCTGCGTGCCGCGTTGCGCATTCCGTCGCGTCGGCGCGGCTTCGTGCGCGAAGGGCAGGTGGTGCGGCTCAAGCTCGACGCTTTTCCTTACGCGAAGTTCGGCAGCTATGCCGCCCGCATCGATTCCATTTCGCGTACCACCGTGCGCTCGGCCATGTCGCCGGCCGGCGCCTCTGAGGCGCGCGGCGCCGAAGGCGATTACATGGCCTGGGCCACGCTCGGCGACGGCCAGTTCAAATTCGAGCGCCAACGTTTCGACATTCTGCCGGGCATGACGGCCACCGCGAGCATCGTGATCGAGCGCCGCACCATTGCCGAATGGGTGCTCGCGCCGCTTTTCCGCATGCTGCGAGGTTGACGATGCGCGTGATCTACCAGAACGAAGTCGCCGAGTGCGGCTATGCATGCCTCGCGATGGTCCTGACGCACCTGGGCCGCGCTATCGAGATTCGCGAATTGCAGGCGTTCAGGCCGATTTCAGCGAACGGCCTCACGTTGATGGATCTGTACGATGTTGCCGCAGAATTCGGTCTGGCAGTAGAGGCTTACCGTTTCGACGCGGGCGACGTGCAGGACATCAAGCGCGGTTCGATCCTGCACTTCGGCGGCGCGCATTTCGTCGTGTTCGAAAAATGCGCGCGCGGCTACGTGCAGGTGATCGACCCGGCGAGCGGCCGGCGGCGCATTTCCATGGACACGTTCGTCGCGAATGTGTCCGGCTATCTGCTCGAGTGCGCGGCCACGCCCGACATGCCGCGCGTGCGCAGCAAGTCACGTGTGCCGCAGGCGCTCGCTCGCGTGCGCGCGCTCAATCCGCAACTCGCCGCGCAGATCGCCAAGGTCATGTTCGTCGCGCTCGGCAGTCAGTTTGCGATTCTCGCCATGCCCTACCTTGGCAACCTGTTGCTCGACGACGTGGTCGCCGCCGACAACCTCAATTTGCTGAACGTTCTCATGCTGACATTCGCCGGTATTTTCGTGACCGGCGCGTTGAGCCAATACGTGCAGAGTTACCTCGTCGAACTTCTGCATGGTCTGGTTCAGATCAGCATGACTCAAGGCATCGTCGCAAAGTTGCTGAGCAACCCGATTCCGTACTTCGAGAAGCGCCACGTCGGCGATCTGTTCGCGCGAGTGAAGGCGCAAGACGAAATCAGCGTCTTCTCGACACGCACGGCGATCTCGGCGGGCATTGACATCGTGGTCGGCACACTCGCGCTGGCACTGATGCTCGTGCAAAGCCGGCAACTCACGCTGATCGCGTTGCTGATTTTCGTGGTCTATGTCGCCGTGGCCTTTGCGCTGTTTGCACGCATGCGCGATACGCATGCGCTGGTGCTCGAAGAATCGGCGCGTTGCGACGACACGCTGATCGAAACGATTCGCGCCGCGTCGCTAATCAAGCTGTCGCAGGGCGAAACGCGGCGCACCGCGATCTTCATGACGAGATATCGCGCTTACATTGCGGCGCTCGTGCGCAGCAGTCGCCTCACCAGCGCGCGTGATGCGATTCTCAAGCTGATCGATTACGCCGACATGATCGCGGTGAGCTGGTTCGCCGCACGCCTGATGCTGGGCGGTCAGATCTCGGTTGGCGTGTTCTATTCGTTTCTGATCTACAAATCGTTGCTGTCCGAGCGTTTCGCTCGCGCCGTCAACGGGGCGTTCGAGTATTTCATGCTGAGCGTGCCGGTCGCGCGGGTGAGCGATATCGTCGATTGCGAAGCGGAGCGCTATACGCCGCTCGCCCATCTACATCAGGCCGTCGAGGTGCGCACGTTCGAGCAGATCGAGATGCGCGGTGTCACCTTCCGCTATGGCGTCTCGGATCAGCCAGTGCTGGCCAACGCGAACCTCGTCATCCGCAGGGGCGACAAGATTGTGATCACCGGCGCGTCCGGCAGCGGCAAGTCGACGCTCTTCAAACTGCTCGCGGCAGCAGAGCCGCTGCAGGAAGGCGAGATTAAGTTAAACGGTGTCGCGTGGCCCAATCTCAGCGTCGACGAAATCCGGCGGCACGCCGTTCATATGCGGCAAGGCGACCTGATACTGCATGGCTCGATCGCTGACAACGTGTCGCTCTTCTCGGGCAATGCCGACGAAGCGCGAATTCACGCATTGCTCGAGGACGTCGGCCTGTTATCCGACGTGATGCGCCTGCCGATGCGCACGCGCACCGTGATTAGCGACACGATTGCCAATATCTCCGCGGGCCAGCGGCAACGTCTGCTGCTCGCGCGCTTGTTGTATCAGCAGCGCGAACTGCTGCTGCTGGACGAGCCGACTTCGAATCTCGATTCCGCTTCGGTGCGGCAGATTGTCGAGTTGCTGTTGCGTCTCGAGCGCACGGTGGTGGTGATTACGCATGACATGTCGCTCGCAGCGAAGTTCGACACGCGCTATCGCCTGGTCGACGGCCAACTGCTATGCGAGGCTCGGGAAGGAGTGGCGGTGGATGAGTAAGCGTGCATGGGCGGGCGCAATCGTCGCGCTCGCGGGCGTGGGTTATGCGGGGGCCGCGGCCGCAGTCGATTTGCTCGCCGTCGTCGAACAGAGCATCGACCATGACGCCGATCTCGCTGCGTTCGGTGCGAGCGCGCGAGCGGTGCGCGAAGCTGTGCCGAAGGCGCGCGCGGCGCTTCTGCCGCAGGTGGTGGGCGGCTGGGGGCGCGCGTACAACAATGTCGTTACCGAGAGCCTTCCGAACACCCATTACTGGCAAAGCGGATGGACCGTTCAGTTGACGCAGCCGGTGTTCGACTGGAGCCGATGGACTGCATACAAGCAGGCCGACTTTGTTCAGGCCCGAGGCGCCGTGGACTTGGCACGCGCGCGGCAAGCGGTCATTCTGCGATCCGTGCAGGCCTATTTCGACGAACTCGCAGCCGAAGACGAGCTGACGCGTGCCAACGACTATGCGGCCACGCTCGATCTGCACCTGGACGCGCTGCGCCGCAAGCGGGAGGCAGGCGAGGCGACGGTAATCGACGTGCGCGAAGCCGATGCGGCACGCCAACAGGCGCAAGCGCAACAACAGGACGCACGCGATGATTTGCAACTGAAACGGTTGGCGCTCGAGCATCTAACGGGGCAGCCTTTTGCGGGGCTCTCGCGGGTGTCGGATATGGCCCGCATGCCGACGCTCGATCCGCAGGACGTGGAAAGCTGGGCTTCACAAGCGCAGGCCCATGACTACGACGTGCAATTGAAGCAGGTGGATAAGCGCATCGCCGAACTGGAGGTCGATAAGGCTCGCGCAGCGCGGCTGCCGGTCGTCAATCTGACGGCAAGCCATACGCCGGCGGGCGCTGCGTCGGGGTATCTGCGGCCGACTACCACGACCACGGCGATGCTGTCGGTCACCATTCCTATCTTCGAAGGCGGCGGGGCTGCCGCGACTATCGACGAAAAGCTCGCATTGCAGGATAAAGCGCAGGACGAACTGATCGCGGCAACGCGCGCCGCGGGCGCAAGCGCGCGCGATTACTGGTCGCGGTTTCGGGCCGCCGTCGCGCGGGTCGAAACGCTGTCGCGCCTCGTACGGGGTTCGCGCGCGGCACTGGATGCGACGAGGATCGGCTACCGCGTGGGCAGTCGCACGAGCACGGACGTGCTGCGGGCATCGGACACATTTTTCGCGAATCGGCGCGATCAGATCCGCGCGCGCTATGCGACCGTGGTCGCACTGCTTCAACTGAAGGCGGTTGTGGCCAGTCTGGACATTGACGAGGTGGCGCGCGTGAACGAGCTATTGCTGAATGCGGATGGCGGCGGGGTGCTGGCTAATGCCAGGGTGGACCGTGGTGCGGTGAGTGGCGCGCAAGTGCGCCCTGCAGCGGCGGATGTTGGGGGAGCGGTAGCCGCGGCGGGCACCATGACGCTGCTGCCCTCAGTGAGTGGCGCAAATCGGGAGCTGCCGGTTGCCGCAGGGAATGCGCAAATGCCGGCGGTGGTTTCCGGCGCGCAGGCGCCAAAGATCGACGCTGATATTTTGCGGGCGCTGATGGCGATTCGGCGGTGAGCGGTGGCCCATGATTCGAGCGAACTTTTCATCAGGCGCTTGGCTTGCAAATCGACGCGCGTGCGCTGCGCCAGTCTGCACCCTGCGCGCTGCGCCGGCAGTCCAAAATGGAAAAACCCCGCTCGGCCTGTACGCCGTCGGGGTTTTGTCTTGGCGCTGCCGGGGCAACGCCGTTTGCTGCAAGCTGTCTGGTGGAGGCGGCGGGAATCGAACCCGCGTCCAGAAGCACTCTACGACCAGTTCTACATGTTTAGTTCTGTCTTTTGATTTAACCGTAGCGACGCGGACGAACACGCTGCACTACGGCGATTCACTAGATTTTCGACCCGGACGTCGTGACTCCGTCAAGGCTTAACTGACGTATATGACCTCTGTCGGTATTGCTACCGGTCTTGCGACACTAGCCCGTCAGTGAACTAGGCAGAGGACGGCGGCCCTTAGGCTGCCAGTGCGAACGTATCGTCGTTTGCAGTTACGTTTTTCCCATTGATTAACGAGGTGACGGGTCCTCGACATGCCCTAGCCGCTTCGCAACCCCTGTCGAAACCAGGTCGCCCCCGCGGTTCGTTGCTTGATAACTTCAAGCCAAAGTACATTTTACAATAATTTGACGGCCCTGTGTCGGCTCCCCGCCGGTCCCTGTGCGCCGGGTCTCGCGGCGAAAGAGTCCAAGTGAGCCCAAGGGAGCCCAAGGCGTCGAAATGGCTTAGCCGATGTCGCGCAACAGCCGCTGCAGTTCGGCGGGCGAGTTCACGACATGCTCCGCGTGCCATTGCGTTGGCGGAATATCATCGCCGCAGTAGCCGTAAGCAGCGGCCACCGTCTTCATGCCGGCGGCGAAGCCGGCCTGCACGTCGCGCAAATCGTCGCCGACGTAGACGATACGCTCGGGCGCCGTGTCGAGTGCGCGCGCCGCGTGCAACAACGGCGCGGGGTGAGGCTTCGAGTGAGGAGTCGTGTCGCCGCTGACCACGCAGCCCGCACGCTCTTCCAGACCGAGTTGCGCGATCAGCGGTTCCGTCAGCCGCGTGACCTTGTTGGTCACGATGCCCCAGCGCACACCGCGAGCGTCGAGTTCGTCGAGCAACTCGGGGATGCCCGGAAAGAGCGTAGTCTCGATGCAAAGGTCGGCTTCGTAATTGGCGAGGAACTCCTCGCGCATCGACGCAAATTCGTGGTCCTCGGGTCCGATGCCGAAGCCGCCGCCGATCAGCCCGCGGGCGCCGGCGGACGCCAGCGGGCGGAGCTTTTCGAGCGGCACCATCTCGAGTCCGCGATCGTGACGCATCTTGTTGACGGCGGCTGCCAGATCGGGCGCGGTGTCGGCAAGCGTGCCGTCCAAATCGAACAGCACGGCTTGGCAAAGACCGAGCGAATCTTCGTTGTCTTCGCGCTGGGGCAGGGGCGTGGGATCGCTCATTGATTCATTCTTGGCGGCGTTGGGCAGATTATGCGTCGCGACGGCACGCGAGCATGTAATTCACGCTCGTGTCGTCGGAAAGCGCGAAGTGCTTGGAGAGCGGGTTATAAACGATACCCTTGATGTCCGCCGTACGCAGGCCCGCGGCGCGCGCGAAGCCGGCCAGTTCGGAGGGGCGGATGAAACGCGCGTAGTCGTGCGTGCCCTTGGGCAGCATCCGCGCAATATATTCGGCGCCGATTACCGCGAACAGATAAGACTTGACGTTGCGGTTGAGCGTGGAAAAGAACACCCAGCCGCCCGGCTTGACGAGCGTCCTGCACGCCTCGACGATCGCCGACGGTTGCGGCACGTGCTCCAGCATTTCCATGCACGTGACGACGTCGTAGGTGCCGGGTTCCCGCGCGGCGAGCGCCTCCGCGGCGATCTCCTCGTAACTAACCGTTACACCACTTTCAAGGCTGTGAAGATCTGCGACGCCCAGCGCTTCGCTCGACAGGTCAATTCCTTTGACGTCCGCCCCGAGACCCGCCATCGATTCCGACAAGATGCCGCCGCCGCAGCCGATATCCAGCACTCGTTTGCCGGCCAGATGGGCGTGCGCGTCGATCCAGTTCAGGCGCACCGGGTTCAGTTCGTGCAGCGGTTTGAATTCGGCGTTGGGGTCCCACCAGCGATGCGCGAGGTCGCTGAATTTCTGCAGTTCGTGGGGATCGGCGTTGGTCATGGCGAAGCTGCCTCGATGAGAGCGGTGAGCGGGCGCTCGAGGATAAACCCGGAGTATATAGGCGAGGGGCCGGGGCGGCAAAATGCCGCCGCCAGAATGGCCACGGCTGGGCGGGACTGGCAGCGCGGCCTGCGGAAAAGCGAAAGTGGCGCGGCAATAAAAAAGCCCCGCCGAAGCGGGGCTTTCATACCACGTGTTTTGTGGCTTACTGCTTCGAAGTACCGACAACTTCGACTTCCACGCGACGATCCGGTGCGAGGCAGGCGATGAGTTGCTTGCGGTTCTTCTGGTTGCAGCCGGTCGTGACCGGGTTGCGCTTGCCCTTGCCTTCCGTGTAGATACGGTTGGATTCGATGCCCTTGCTGACCAGATAAGCCTTCACAGCTTGAGCGCGACGCAGCGACAGACGGTCGTTGTACTTGTCCGAACCGATGCGGTCCGTGTAACCCGTTGCCACGACGACTTCGAGGTTCAGGCCTTGAATCTTCGATGCCAGATCGTCCAGCTTTTCCTTGCCGGCCGGCTTCAGGATAGCCTTGTCGAAGTCGAACAGTGCGTCAGCCTGGTAGGTGATCTTCTGGCTGGTGATGGCCGGTGCCGGTGCGACCGGAGCCGGCGGCGTCGGAGCCTGGGCGACCAGTGCGCCGTCGCACTTGGCGTTAGCCGTTGCCGGCGTCCAGAATGCATCGCGCCAGCAAAGCTCGTTCGTGCCGTTCATCCACACGTATTCGCCAGTACCATTCACCCAGTTGTCATTGGTAGCTTGTCGCGACGCCGGCACCGACTGTGCCATGGCGGATGCAGCCATAACCGCGGTAGCTGCAATGAACGCGAGCTTTGAAAGTTTATTCATATTTCTCCTCTCGAAATTGAGATTACCGCAGGTTTACTGCGAGCCTGTTGACGAAGACAAGTCATACATTGCTCGAAGTATAACATTGGTGCGGAACAAAAAACGCTGTGTCTAGACTTCGAGCAGTGTCTGACTCTTTGTGCGTTGGCATTTTGCCATATCGTTCCCTTCCGACGATAAAAAAATCCGCCCCCGATCAAATCGCCTTCCAATTGTGGTGCATGCGCAACACAACAATCGCCCGGAGTGTCCCGCCAGACATGGCTGAGCGGCGATTTGCCCTACGCACGAATCGAGCCTGACCCGCCCCAAAATCATGCTTCGCGGAACTTTTTCGCGGGGCGCTGCTGATAGGTATACGTCCTGCCGCCGGGGAGGGATTGGCGGCATGTTAGAATCGCGTGATGCGTTGCGCCTGCAATGCTTACGCGAAGGTGCCGGGTTCTCGCCGCCTTCGCACGTAAAAGATACGGATAATGGATCAATTCGCCAAAGAGACTCTGCCAATCTCCCTCGAGGAGGAAATGCGCCGTTCGTATCTCGATTACGCGATGAGCGTGATCGTAGGGCGTGCGCTTCCCGATGTTCGCGATGGCCTGAAGCCGGTGCACCGGCGCGTGCTGTATGCGATGCACGAGCTGAACAACGACTGGAACCGCGCGTACAAGAAGTCGGCGCGTATCGTCGGCGACGTCATCGGTAAGTACCACCCGCACGGCGACACGGCTGTATACGACACCATCGTCCGGATGGCGCAGGACTTTTCGCTGCGCTACATGCTCGTGGACGGCCAGGGCAATTTCGGTTCGGTCGACGGCGATAACGCCGCGGCCATGCGTTACACCGAAATCCGCATGGCGAAGATCGGCCATGAACTGCTCGCCGACATCGACAAGGAAACGGTCGACTTCACGCCGAATTACGACGGCAGCGAGAACGAGCCGGCCATTCTGCCGGCGCGCATTCCGAATCTGCTGATCAATGGCTCGTCCGGCATTGCGGTCGGTATGGCGACGAACATTCCGCCGCATAACCTGAACGAGGTGGTCGACGCCTGTCAGCACCTGCTCAAGAATCCGGATGCGTCGATCGACGAACTGATCGAGATCGTCCCGGCGCCCGATTTCCCGACCGCCGGCATCATCTACGGCGTGGCCGGCGTGCGCGACGGTTACCGCACGGGCCGCGGCCGCGTGGTGATGCGCGCGCTCACGCACTTCGAAGAGATCGACCGCGGTCAGCGCATGGCGATCATCGTCGACGAACTGCCGTACCAGGTGAACAAGCGCTCGCTGCTCGAGCGCATTGCAGAACTGGTCAACGAGAAAAAGCTCGAAGGCATTTCCGACATTCGCGACGAGTCCGACAAGAGCGGCATGCGCGTCGTGATCGAGCTCAAGCGCGGCGAAGTGCCGGAGGTCGTGCTTAATAACCTGTACAAGGCGACGCAGCTCCAGGACACCTTCGGCATGAACATGGTCGCGCTGGTCGACGGCCAGCCGAAGCTGCTGAACCTGAAAGAGATGTTGTCGTGCTTCCTGTCGCACCGGCGGGAAGTGCTGACGCGGCGCACTGTATACGAACTGCGCAAGGCGCGTGAACGTGGCCACGTGCTCGAAGGTCTGGCCGTTGCGCTCGCCAATATCGACGAGTTCATCGCCATCATCAAGGCGGCGCCGACTCCGCCCATTGCCAAGCAGGAATTGATGGCGCGTCCGTGGGATTCTTCGCTGGTGCGCGAAATGTTGTCGCGCGCCGAGACGGAGAATGCGTCGGCCGGCGGTCGTGAGGCTTACCGCCCTGACGGATTGAATCCGTCCTTCGGTATGCAGGCCGACGGCCTTTACCGCTTGTCCGACACTCAGGCTCAAGAAATTCTGCAGATGCGTCTGCAACGCCTGACCGGCCTCGAGCAGGACAAGATCATCGGCGAGTACCGCGACGTGATGGCGCAGATTGCCGACCTGCTGGACATTCTGGCTCGTCCGGAGCGCATTACGGCGATCATCGTCGACGAACTCACGTCGATCAAGGCCGAATTTGGCGACGCGCGCCGCTCGAAGATCGAGTTGAACGCCACCGAGCTGAACACCGAAGACCTGATCACGCCGCAGGAGATGGTCGTGACCATGTCGCATGCGGGTTACGTGAAATCGCAGCCGTTGTCGGAATATCGCGCGCAAAAGCGGGGCGGTCGCGGCAAACAGGCGACTTCCATGAAGGAAGACGACTGGATCGACACGCTCTTCATCGCCAATACGCACGACCACATTCTGTGCTTCTCCAACCGTGGCCGCGTCTATTGGGTGAAGGTCTACGAGGTGCCGCAGGGCTCGCGCAACTCGCGCGGCCGTCCGATCGTCAACATGTTCCCGCTGCAGGAAGGCGAAAAGATCACGGTGGTGCTGCCGGTCAAGGAATTTTCCGCAGACAAGTTCGTGTTCATGGCCACCGCGTTAGGAACGGTAAAGAAGACGCCGCTGGAAGCCTTCAGCCGGCCGTTGCGCAAGGGTATCATTGCGGTCGGTCTGGATGACGGCGATTACCTGATCGGCGCCGCCATTACAGACGGTCAACATGACGTGATGCTGTTCTCCGACTCGGGCAAGGCGGTCCGCTTTGACGAAAACGACGTGCGGCCGATGGGCCGCGAGGCGCGCGGCGTACGCGGCATGCAGCTCGAAGACGGCCAGAACGTGATTGCGCTGCTGGTGGCGGGCGACGAGCAACAGTCGGTGCTCACCGCCACGGAAAACGGCTTCGGCAAGCGCACGCCGATCACCGAGTACACCCGTCACGGCCGCGGCACGAAGGGCATGATCGCAATCCAGACGTCCGAGCGTAACGGCAAGGTCGTCGCCGCGACGCTGGTCGACCCCGAAGCGCAGATCATGCTGATCACGACCACGGGCGTGCTGATCCGTACGCGCGTGTCGGAAATTCGAGAAATGGGCCGTGCAACTCAAGGTGTTACACTCATCAGCCTTGATGAAGGGACCAAGCTTTCAGGTCTGCAACAGGTTGCCGAAGCAGAAGCGGAAGGCGATCTCGAAGGCGACGCCGAGGGTCCCGCCGAAAGTGGTAACGGCGGTGAAGACGGTGGCGCGGCATGACCGGCGGCGGTGCTTCGCATAGGGTGACTGATTGAAAGCTCCGCGGGAAATAATGGCGTGTCGGGCCGACACGCTTCTCGTGCGGCGCGCAGTTCAAGTTAATTTCTATTAGGGAGTAATGATGCAGAAACGATTCAAACAACTGGCATTGCTGGCTGCCCTCGTGCCGACGTTTGCCATGGCTCAAGCGCTTCAGAGCCAGGCTTCGTCCGCTCCGGCGACTGCCGCAGCGCCGGTTGATCCGGCCAAGCAGGCTGCAATCAAGGACCTGCTGGACGCAATCGACGCACAGAAGCTCGTCGGTGCAATCGGCAACAGCGCACAAATGCAAGCGAAGCAACTGGTTCCGGCTATCCTTTCGGACGCGCTGAGTGAGAACAAGACGATGACGGACAAGCAGAAGCAGGCTTCCGTCCCGACGCTGCAAAAAAACGCAGTGCCGAAGCTGGTTGACGGCGCAGGCCAGGTCTTCGCGACGGACGGCTTCCGCCAGGACGCAATGCAAGCTCAGTACGATGCTTATGCAAAGTACTACAGCACGTCGGAAATCAAAGATCTGACCGCGTTCTACAAGAGCCCGACGGGCCGTAAGTTCATCCAGGTTCAAGACCAGGTTGGCCGCGACGTCGTGAACGGCCTGATGCAAAAGTACATGCCGCAATCGATCAAGGCGACGCGCGATCAGGCTGACAAGGAAGTTGCTTCGGTCAAGCCGGCTGCCAAGTAAGTCTTAGGCGAAAGCCGCGCAGAACCGCGCTGGCGCGCCTCGCGGCTGTCCGGTATCAGGGCGGCCGGGTTTGGCGGGTTAGCGGGGACAATGCGATAATGGCCGTTTGCGCGTATGCGCGAACGGCCATTGTTTTTTCGGCGCCAAATGGTCGATGGGTCCATGAGGTCCAGGAAGTCCAAGCGGTCCATGGTTAATGCCGTTGTCGCCGGGTTGGTCAACTGCCGTGGGCGGGCGTTCGTATCCGTTCAGGCGTAGCCACTTTCCGGTAGTCTGTTTCACGGCGGCCCGTCCACGGATTCACCATCCATCGATTCACCTATTCGCCGACTCATGCGCGATCTTTCGGGTTCGCGCCGCTTTCAGGATCTCACGATGCGCGTCTTTAATTTCTCCGCCGGCCCCGCGGCCATGCCCGAAGAAGTGCTGCGTCAGGCAGCCGCCGAGATGCTCGACTGGCAAGGCAGCGGCATGAGCGTGATGGAAATGAGCCATCGCGGAAAAGAATTCATGTCGATCCACGAGGAAGCGCTCGTCGATCTGCGCGAATTGCTGGCGGTGCCGGCGAGCCACCGGATCCTGTTCCTGCAAGGCGGCGGTCTCGGCGAAAACGCGATCGTGCCGATGAATCTGCTCGGCGCAAAACCGCGCGCCGATTTCGTGATTACCGGATCGTGGTCGCAAAAGTCGTTCAAGGAAGCGCAGAAGTACGGCACCGTCCATCTCGCCGCGAGCGGCCAGACGGCTGACGGCTTCACGCGCGCGCCGGCCTTCTCCGAGTGGCAGTTGTCGGACGATCCGGCTTACGTGCACCTGTGCACGAACGAGACCATCCACGGCGTGGAGACGTTCGAAATTCCCGACCTCGGCAATATTCCGCTCGTCGCGGACGCGTCGTCGCATATCCTCTCGCGTCCTATGGACATCGCCAAATACGGCGTGCTGTTCGGCGGCGCGCAGAAAAACATCGGCATGGCGGGCGTGACCGTGGTGATCGTGCGCGAGGACATGCTGGACCGGGCGCTGCCCATCTGCCCGTCGGCCTTCGAATGGAAGACGGTCGCAGAGAACAATTCGATGTACAACACACCGCCCACCTATGCAATCTACATTGCCGGGCTCGTATTCAAGTGGTTGAAAAAGCAGGGCGGCCTCGCCGCGATGGAAGCGCGCAATCTCGAAAAGTCAAAGCTGCTGTACGACGCGATCGACTCGAGCAGCTTCTATCTGAACAAGGTCGAACGTGGCTCGCGCTCGCGGATGAACGTACCGTTTTTCCTCGCGGACGAGTCGCGCAACGAAGATTTCCTCGCCGGCGCGAAAGCGCGGGGAATGGTGCAGCTCAAGGGCCACAAGTCCGTCGGCGGCATGCGGGCGTCGATTTACAACGCCGTCCCGCTCGAAGGCGTCAAAGCGCTTGTCGAATACATGAAGGAATTCGAACGGCACAGCGCCTGAGTGCCCCGCATTCGGCGCGCGCATCCTTTCCAGCAAGCATTTTTGCAGCAGCTACCGGCAGGACTGTTTTCACGCATGGACGACGAACTCAACAATCGGCTTAAACCCCTTCGCGAACGCATCGACGCGCTCGACGCGCAACTGATCGCGCTGCTCAACCAGCGCGCAGCGGTGGCGCTCGAAGTGGGCGAGGTCAAGAAGCATTTCAACGCGCCTGTGTTTCGGCCGGAACGCGAACAGCAGGTCATCGCGCGCCTGCAGGACATGAGCGAAGGGCCGCTGGCGAGCGAGCACATCAGCGCAATCTGGCGTGAGATCATGGCCGCGAGCCGCGCGCTCGAAAAGACCATCAAGGCGGCGTATCTCGGGCCGGTCGGCACGTATAGCGAACAGGCCATGCACGAGTACTTCGGTCAGTCGATCGAAGGTCTGCCGTGCCCGTCAATCGACGAAGTCTTCCGCTCGGTCGAGGCCGGCGCCGCCGAGTTCGGCGTCGTGCCGGTCGAAAATTCGACTGAAGGCGCGGTGTCCCGTACGCTCGACCTGCTGCTCGAAACGCAGCTCACAATCGGCGGCGAACTGGCGTTGCCGATTCATCACAATCTGTTGACGCTAAATGGCGGCCTGACTGGCGTGACGCGCGTGTGCGCGCACGCGCAGGCGCTCGCGCAATGCCAGCGCTGGCTCGCCACGAACGCGCCCCATCTTGAGCGCCAGGCGGTGTCGAGCAATGCGGAAGCGGCGCGCATGGCGGCCGGGGATCCGACCGTCGCAGCCATCGCCGGAGATCGCGCGGCGACTCACTACGGTTTGCAGGTTGCCTACGCGCTGATTCAGGACGATCCGCACAACCGCACACGCTTTGTGATGATCGGCAAGGAGCGCACGGGCCCGAGCGGCCATGACCAGACGTCGCTTATCGTATCGGTGCCCAACGAGCCGGGCGCGGTGTTCAAGCTGCTCGAGCCGCTCGCGCGCCACAGCGTTTCCATGACGCGCTTCGAGTCGCGTCCGGCGCGCGTGGGCACGTGGGAGTACTACTTCTATATCGATGTCGAAGGCCATCGCGATGATCCCGCCGTGGCGGCCGCGCTGACCGAGCTCGGTGAGAAGGCAGCATTCCTGAAGATTCTCGGCTCGTATCCGCGCGCACGCTGATGCTGCGCAGGCGGCGGGCAAGCGCGGGCTGGGCAGTCCGCCGACGCGCCCGCCGCGACTTTCCTAATAATCGTTCGGAGATTTCATGACAACGTCCTTCGGTCCTTCTTACGTGCGCGCCATTGCGCCTTACATTGCCGGCAAGCCGATTTCGGAAGTCGCGCGCGAGTTCGGGTTGGACGAAGCGAAGATCGTGAAACTCGCGTCGAACGAAAATCCGCTCGGCATGCCCGAGTCGGCGCAACGCGCGATGGCGCAGGCCGCGAGCGAACTGGGCCGTTACCCGGACGCGAACGCCTTCGAACTGAAGGCCGCGTTGAGCGAACGCTACGGCGTGCCGTCCGACTGGATCACGCTCGGCAACGGCAGCAACGACATTCTCGAAATCGCCGCGCACGCGTTCGTGGAGAAAGGCCAGTCGATCGTCTACGCGCAGTATTCGTTCGCCGTCTACGCGCTTGCCACGCAGGGCCTGGGCGCCCGTGCGATCGTCGTGCCGGCGGTGAAGTTCGGCCACGACCTCGACGCCATGCTGGCGGCGATCACGGACGACACACGACTCGTTTTCGTCGCCAATCCGAATAATCCGACCGGCACCTTCATCGAAGGCCCGAAGCTCGAAGCGTTTCTCGCGAAAGTGCCGCGCCACGTGGCAGTCGTGCTGGACGAGGCTTACACCGAATATCTGCCGGCAGAAAAGCGCTACGACTCGATCGAGTGGGTGCGCCGTTTCCCGAATCTGCTGGTGTCGCGCACGTTTTCGAAGGCGTTCGGCCTTGCCGGTTTGCGCGTGGGCTTTGCGATTGCCCAGCCTGAGCTGACCGATTTGCTGAACCGTCTGCGTCAGCCGTTCAATGTGAACACGCTCGCCCAGGCAGCGGCTATCGCCGCGCTGAACGATCGGGCGTTTCTCGAAAAGAGCGCGGCGCTTAATGCGCAGGGTTATCGCCGTCTGACAGAAGCATTCGACAAGCTCGGTCTCGAATATGTGCCGTCCGACGGCAACTTCGTGCTGGTACGCGTCGGCGACGACGATGCGGCGGGCAATCGCGTGAATCTGGCGTTGCTCAAGCAGGGGGTGATCGTGCGCCCGGTTGGCAACTACGGTTTGCCGCAGTGGTTGCGCGTGACAATCGGCTTGCCGGAAGAAAACGAGGCGTTCATCAGCGCGCTGGAAAAAACGCTCGCCACCGCCTGAGCGGCGAATCTTGACCCGCGCGCCTCGTCTGAACGGCGCGCTTTTTGTGTGACCCACGTGGCCGCGTTCTCTTTTAACAAACTGGTGATATTTGGTGTCGGCCTGATCGGCGGATCGCTCGCACGCGCGTTGCGCGAGCGCGGCGAAGCGGAGGGGGCGCGCACCGTGGTCGGCGTGGGCCGCTCGGCTCAGTCGAGCGCCCGCGCGCTGGAACTCGGCGTCATCGACAGCGCGGCGGCATTGCATGACGACGCCGCGTTGCGCGAAGCGCTTGCCGGCGCAGACCTCGTGCTGCTCGCGGCGCCGGTCGCCCAGACTCGGCCGCTGCTCGAGCGCATCGTGCCGTTTCTCGACGCGAACACCATCGTCACCGATGCCGGCAGCACCAAGTCCGACGTGGTAGCCGCGGCGCAGGCCGCGCTCGGCGCGCGCATCGGGCAGTTCGTGCCGGGGCATCCGATTGCCGGCCGTGAGGCGAGCGGCGTCGAGGCCGCGTTGCCCGATCTGTACGTCGGTCGAAATGTCGTGTTGTGTCCGTTGCCCGACAATGCGCCGCCTGGCGTGGAGCGCGTCGCCGCGATGTGGCGCGCAACCGGCGCGCTGGTGCGTGACATGACGCCGGAGCAGCACGACCGCGTGTTCGCGTCGGTCAGCCATTTGCCGCACGTGTTGTCGTTCGCGCTGGTCGAGCAGATTCTGAATTCGCCCGATGCCGCGCTGAAGTTTTCCTTTGCCGCGGGCGGCTTTCGGGACTTCACGCGCATTGCCGCGTCGAGTCCGGAAATGTGGCGCGACGTGTGCGTCGCCAACCGCGCCGCGCTGCTCGACGAGCTGGACGCCTACACGGCCGTCCTCGCGCGGCTGCGCGCGGCTATCGAGGCCGGCGACGGCGCCGCGCTCGAAGCGGTATTCGCCCGCTCGCGCGTGGCGCGCACCGAGTGGCAGGAACAGCGCGCGGGCGGCTCTGCACCGGCCGACGGGTCAAAATGAGGGCGTCGCGCTGAGTGCGTCGCCATAATCGGAAACTGGACTCAATCATGGAATTCCTCGATCTCGGACCCTTTTCTCGTGCGTCCGGCACGGTTCGTCTGCCTGGCTCGAAGAGCATTTCGAACCGCGTGCTGCTGCTGGCCGCGCTCGCCGAAGGCGAAACGACGATCACGAACCTGCTGGACTCCGACGACACGCGCGTCATGCTCGACGCACTCGAAAAGCTCGGCGTGCGGCTCAAGCGCGAGGGCGACACTTGCGTCGTGACCGGCACGCGCGGCGCATTTACGGCGCGCACCGCCGACCTCTTTCTCGGCAATGCGGGCACGGCGGTTCGTCCGTTGACGGCGGCGCTTTCGGTAAATGGCGGCGACTACCGCATCCACGGGGTGCCGCGCATGCACGAGCGGCCAATCGGCGATCTGGTCGACGGCCTGCGGCAGATCGGCGCGCGAATCGACTACGAGGAAAACGAGGGCTATCCGCCGTTGCGCATCCGCCCGGCGCAGATTTCCGCCGAAGCGCCGATCCGCGTGCGCGGCGACGTCTCCAGTCAGTTCCTCACCTCGCTGCTGATGACGCTGCCGCTCGTGCGCACCACGAGCGGCGTGAGTACGGTTCAGGTGGACGGCGAACTCATCTCCAAGCCTTATATCGACATCACGATCAAGCTAATGGCGCGCTTTGGCATCAACGTCGAGCGCAATGGCTGGCATCAGTTCATCGTGCCGGCGGGGCAGCGCTATCAGTCGCCGGGCACGATCATGGTGGAGGGCGACGCGTCGTCGGCGTCGTATTTTCTCGCGGCGGGCGTGCTGGGCGGCGGGCCGGTGAAGGTGGAGGGCGTCGGGCGTGCCAGCATTCAGGGCGACGTCGGCTTTGCGGATGCGCTCATCAAGATGGGCGCGAATCTGCAGATGGGCGAGGACTGGATCGAAGTGCGCGGGGTCGGCAACGACCACGGCAAGCTCGATCCGATCGACATGGACTTCAACCTGATTCCAGACGCCGCGATGACCATCGCGGTGGCTGCACTGTTCGCCGACGGCACGACCACGCTGCGCAACATCGCGAGCTGGCGCGTGAAGGAGACCGACCGGATTGCGGCCATGGCGACCGAGCTTCGCAAGGTCGGCGCGAAGGTGCAGGAGGGCGACGACTTCCTCATGGTCACGCCGCCCGAAAAGCTGATTCCGAACGCCTCGATCGACACCTACGACGATCACCGCATGGCGATGTGTTTCTCGCTCGTCAGTCTGGGCGGCGTGCCGGTGCGGATCAACGACCCTAAGTGCGTCGCGAAGACGTTCCCCGATTATTTCGAGCGCTTCGCGGCGCTCGCTCACCCCTGATTCGCGTACGAATCGCCTGACGTGCGACTTTTTAGATGAAACCGATCCGCCCCTTTCACCAGACGCCCGTCATTACGATCGACGGCCCCAGTGCCTCCGGCAAAGGCACCGTGGCCGCGCTGGTCGCCGCGAGCCTCGGCTTTCACCTGCTCGACAGCGGCGCGCTGTATCGGCTCGCCGCGCTCGCCAGCATGCGCTACGCGGTGGCGGCCGAGGACGTCGACGCCCTTGTGAAGCTGATCGATGATCTCCATATCACCTTCCGCGAGGGCCTCGCGCAACTGGACGGCGTCGACGTATCGGCGGAAATTCGCGCCGAAGAAGTCGGCAGCCGGGCGTCGGCGATCGCCGTGCACGCGCCGGTGCGCGCCGCGCTGGTAGCGCGTCAACGGGCTTTTCGCAAGGAGCCCGGGCTGGTCGCGGACGGCCGCGACATGGGCACCGTGATCTTCCAGGACGCCATTCTGAAGGTGTTCATGACCGCCAGCGTGGAGGCCCGCGCGGCCCGGCGGCATAAGCAATTGATACAAAAAGGCTTTTCTGCTAATATGGATGACTTGCTCCGGGATTTGCGTGAGCGCGACGAGCGCGACAGTCAGCGCGCAGCCGCGCCGCTTAAGCCCGCAGCAGATGCAAAGCTGCTCGATACGTCCGCCCTGTCGGTCGATCAGGCGGTCGAGCAGGTAGTGCAATGGTACGAAGCGCTGGTTGCTCAAAGCTGATCGAAGCAATGGTTTCAATCCGGCTCGGCGGCGGCCATAGTACGTTGCTGGTAGGTGCTTCGCGATGGTCGCGAAGTGTTGTATTAACCCCTTAACCCCGCGTGGCATTCGCAGTCTTGCCGTAGTTGCTGACCGTCCGGCCAGCCGGGCAGCGCGAGATCCATGCAAATTTTGATTTTTATGTCCGACCTGCAAACCTCTACCCCGAATACCGAATCTTTTGCGGCTCTGTTCGAAGAGTCGCTGACCAAGCAGGACATGCGCGCCGGCGAAGTGATCTCCGCCGAAGTCGTGCGTGTCGACCACAACTTCGTGGTCGTCAACGCTGGTCTCAAGTCCGAAGCCTACATCCCGCTCGAAGAGTTCCTGAACGACGCGGGCGAGGTAGAAGTGCAGGCGGGCGACTTCGTTTCCGTCGCGATCGACGCGCTGGAAAACGGCTATGGCGACACGATCCTGTCGCGCGACAAGGCGAAGCGTCTGGCTTCGTGGCTGTCGCTGGAAAAGGCTCTCGACAACAACGAACTCGTGACCGGCACGATCACGGGCAAGGTCAAGGGCGGCATGACCGTCATGGTCAACGGCATCCGCGCGTTCCTGCCGGGTTCGCTGGTTGACACGCGTCCGGTCAAGGACACGACCCCGTACGAAGGCAAGACGCTGGAATTCCGCGTCATCAAGCTCGACCGCAAGCGTAACAACGTCGTGCTGTCGCGTCGCGCAGTGATCGAGGCGACCCAGGGCGAAGAGCGCGCAAAGCTGCTCGAAACGCTGAAGGAAGGCGCGATCGTCGAAGGCGTGGTGAAGAACATCACCGACTACGGCGCATTCGTGGACCTGGGCGGTATCGACGGCCTGCTGCACATTACGGATATCGCATGGCGTCGCGTGCGTCACCCGTCGGAAGTGCTGTCGGTTGGCCAGGAAGTCACCGCCAAGATCCTCAAGTTCGACCAGGAAAAGAACCGCGTTTCGCTCGGTATCAAGCAACTGGGCGACGATCCGTGGGAAGGCATCTCGCGCCGTTACCCGTCGGGCACGCGTCTGTTCGGTAAGGTCACCAACATCACCGACTACGGCGCATTCGTCGAAGTGGAATCGGGCATTGAAGGCCTCGTCCACGTGTCGGAAATGGACTGGACGAACAAGAACGTTGCACCGTCGAAGGTTGTGCAACTGGGCGACGAAGTCGAAGTCATGGTTCTCGAAATCGACGAAGACCGCCGCCGTATCAGCCTCGGCATGAAGCAGTGCAAGCCGAATCCGTGGGACGACTTCAGCCGCAACTTCAAGAAGGGCGACAAGCTGCAAGGCGCAATCAAGTCGATCACCGACTTCGGCGTCTTCATCGGTCTGCCGGGCGGCATCGACGGTCTGGTTCACCTGTCGGACCTGTCGTGGTCGGAAACGGGCGAAGAAGCAGTTCGCAAGTACAAGAAGGGCGACGAAGTGGAAGCCATCGTTCTCGGCATCGACGTCGAGAAGGAACGCATTTCGCTCGGCATCAAGCAGCTCGAAGGCGACCCGTTCAGCAACTTCGTTGCAATGAACGACAAGGGTTCGATCGTCGACGGCGTGGTCAAGTCGGTGGACGCGAAGGGTGCAGTGGTTCAGCTGTCGGGTGAAGTCGAAGGCTACCTGCGCGCTTCGGAAATCGCACAAGACCGTGTGGAAGACGCTCGCAACGTGCTGAAGGAAGGCGACAAGGTCAACGCGATGATCATCAACATCGATCGCAAGTCGCGTGGCATCAACCTGTCGATCAAGGCGAAGGACTCGGCTGAGCAACAGGAAGCGATTCGCGGCCTGGCTTCGTCCGATTCCAGCGCGGCTGCCACCGGCACGACGAACCTCGGCGCGCTGCTGAAGGCCAAGCTCGACGGCCAGAACCAGTAATTGAGGTACGCCCCCGCCTGCCGCGCGGCTCGTGCGCTCGCGGCAGGTGCCCCTCGCGGGGACAACGGGGGCGGCTCGGCGTTTTCTTGAGAGGTCTGCTGCAGTATGACCAAATCGGAATTGGTCGCCCAACTGGCTACGCGCTTTCCGCAACTCGTATTGAAAGATGCGGATTTCGCGGTGAAGACGATGCTTGATGCGATGTCAGAGGCGCTGGCCAAAGGTCATCGCATCGAAATTCGAGGTTTTGGCAGCTTCGGCCTGAACCGCCGTCCTTCCCGCGTTGGGCGCAATCCCAAGTCGGGCGAAAAAGTGCTGGTGCCCGAGAAGTACGTGCCGCACTTCAAGCCGGGCAAGGAGTTGCGTGAGCGGGTCGACCGTCGCGCGGGCGAGCCGTTGAAGGCCGAAGAGCCGGACGACGATCTGTAATTGCTCCGCTGTGCGCGCTGTGCAGTCTCGCAGCGTGGCGTCGGCGGCGTGAGCGGCCAGTGCCAGTCGGCAAAAGACCAGAAAAAGCGCCTTTCGGCGCTTTTTTTTCGCCCACGCATTTTCCGACATTGGCCGCCGCCTGGCGTTGCGTCCTGTTCCCTTGCGTTCTTGTCCGTGGTCAGTCTCGCGCGTCTGCCAGCAGCTTCATTCGCGCTCTCTGTGCGATTCTCTGTGCCAGGCGCTCCTCGTAATACCGGCCGCTTCCGCGACGCATTCAGACCCACCCACAGTTTTCTGTAAGCCCGCGCCTTGCCAGTTCCTGCCCAGCCGCGAGGGCTTCAATTACAATACGGGTCACTTCGGCGCGGGCAAACACCGTGGCGCGACGCGTCATCAGGCCGGCGTCACCCCGCAACTGCCGTGAAGAGATCTATTCATGAAATTTATCGTCTGGCTGATCCGTGTACTGGTGTTCGTGCTGCTGCTGGTGCTCGCACTCTCCAATACACAACCCGCTACGCTGAATTTCCTCGCGGGCTACGCCTGGTCGGCGCCGCTCATCCTCATCGGCCTGGCGTTCTTCGTGGTCGGCCTGCTCGCGGGCCTTGTTTCGTCCATGCCCGCCGTGGTGCGCCTGCGCATGGAAAACGGCCGGCTCAAGCGTGAGCTGCGGGTAGCGCGTGAAACGCCGGTGGCTGTCGAACAGCCGCCCATGCCACCGCTGATCTGATTGTGTCGTTCGCCGCGCGCCTTCGCGGCATCCCGTTCCCGCCTTTCGGCTCATTTGCATTCATCGCATGGATCTAGACTTCTGGTGGCTGCTCGTCATTCCCGTCGCGTTCGCGTTCGGCTGGATGGCTGCGCGCTACGACCTCAAGACGCTGCTGTCGGAAAGCGCCAATTTGCCGCGTTCCTATTTTCGCGGCCTTAACTTTCTGCTCAACGAGCAGCCGGACCAGGCGATCGACGCGTTCATCGAAGTGGTCAAGCTCGATCCGGAAACGGTCGAGCTGCATTTCGCGCTCGGCAATCTGTTCCGGCGCCGCGGCGAGACCGACCGCGCGATACGCGTGCATCAGAATCTTCTCAGCCGCGCCGATCTGCCGGTTAGCGAACGCGATCACGCACTGTTCGAGCTGGGCCAAGACTTTCTGAAGGCCGGCCTGCTCGATCGCGCCGAAGAAACTTTCCGCTCGCTCGAGACCGGCGACTACGCGTTGGGCGCACAGCGCGCGCTGCTCACCATCTACGAAATCGAGAAGGACTGGCTCAAGTCGATCGACACTGCGCGCCACCTGGAAACAATGGGCGCGGAGTCGCTCGACAAGGAAATCGCGCAGTTCCATTGCGAACTCGCACAGGAAGCGCTGCAGCAGAAAAAGCCCGACGAAGCGCGCCGCCAGCTCGGCTTCGCGCTGAAGGCAAATCCCACCAACGTGCGAGCCACGATCCTGTTCGGCGACGTCGACGCGGCCGCGGGTGCGCAGGAGGCGGCGATCGCGCAATGGCGGCGCGTCGAGGAACAGAACCCCGCTTATTTGCCGCTCGTCGCCGAAAAGCTGATGAAGGCGTACGAAGCGCTCGGCCGCGCGCAGGAAGGTGCCGACCTGCTCACGAGCTGGGTGGACCGCTACCCGAGCAACGATCTGCTCGACGTCGCGTATCAGCACGTTGCGTCGTTGCGCGGGCCGGACGCCGCGCATGCGCTTGCGCGCTCGCAGATGCAGAAGTCGCCGAACCTGGCCGGCATGACGCGCCTGCTCGAGGCGCAGCAGGCCGTCGCGGAGGAACCGCGGCGCAGCGAACTCGAATTGATGCGCACGCTGATCCGCCAGCGCACCAAAAATCTGCCGCGCTACACGTGCCAGAATTGCGGTTTCAGGGCGCGGCTTTTCTACTGGCAGTGCCCAGGTTGCAGCGGTTGGGAAACCTATGCGCCGCGCCGGGTCGAGCCGATCACCGCGTCGAACTGAGTTAGCGCACGGCTTGGGCCGCGTGTCCATGACCGGCTTTATCGCCGGAGATCATTACCGGAACCTTCAACCGGAAAGCGTATGAAAATCACCATTATCGGCACTGGCTACGTGGGCCTCGTCACAGGCGCGTGTCTCGCTGAAATCGGCAACGACGTGTTCTGCCTGGACGTCGATCCGCGCAAGATCGAAATTCTCAACAACGGTGGCGTGCCCATTCACGAGCCGGGCCTGCAGGAGATCATTGCGCGCACCCGGGCAGCGGGGCGCATCACCTTTTCGACGGACATCGAGGCGAGCGTCGCTCACGGCGACGTGCAGTTCATCGCCGTCGGCACGCCGCCCGACGAAGACGGCTCCGCAGACCTGCAGTACGTCCTCGAAGCGGCGCGCAACATCGGCCGTACGATGAACGGCTTCAAGGTGATCGTCGATAAGTCGACGGTGCCGGTCGGCACGGCGCAGCGCGTGCGCGCGGTCGTCGAAGAAGAGCTCGCAAAACGCGGGCTCGCCGGCAGCGACAAGCACCGCTTTTCGGTCGTGTCGAATCCCGAGTTTCTGAAAGAAGGCGCGGCGGTGGACGACTTCATGCGGCCGGACCGCATCGTGCTCGGCAGCGACGAGGACGAAGCCGGCTTGCGCGCGCGTGAACTGATGAAGCGCCTCTATGCGCCGTTTAACCGCAATCACGAACGCACGCTGTACATGGACGTGCGCTCGGCCGAATTTACCAAGTACGCGGCCAATGCAATGCTGGCCACGCGCATCTCGTTCATGAACGAAATGTCGAATCTCGCCGACCGGGTGGGCGCCGACATCGAGGCGGTGCGCCGCGGCATCGGCTCGGACCCGCGTATCGGCTATCACTTCCTGTATGCCGGCTGCGGCTATGGCGGTTCATGCTTTCCGAAGGACGTTCAGGCGCTGATCCGCACGGCCAGCGAAAGCGGTCACAACCTCCGCATTCTCGAAGCCGTCGAGGAAGTGAACTACCGGCAAAAAGACGTGCTCGTGCAAAAGATCACGCACAAATGGGGCAATGATCTGGCAGGCCGCACCTTCGCCGTGTGGGGCCTCGCGTTCAAGCCGAATACCGACGACATGCGCGAAGCGCCGAGCCGCCGCGTGATTGCGGAACTGCTCGCGCGCAGCGCACAGGTGCGTGCATACGACCCGGTCGCCGTGACCGAGGCGCGCCGCGTCTTCGCCATGGACCTGCATGACTCGCCGGACCAGCTCGCGCGTTTGCAATTCGCGAACACGCAGGACGAAACGCTTACGGGCGCGGACGCGCTTGTCATCGTCACCGAATGGAAGGAGTTCAAGAGCCCGGACTTCGCGCATCTAAAATCCGTATTGAAGTCGCCGGTCATTTTCGACGGCCGCAATCTGTACGAACCGGATGCGATGAACGAACTCGGCATCGACTATCACTCGATTGGACGCCCTTATGCACAACCCTCTGAACTTGCAGCCGATGCCTGAGTCCCGGCCCGACTCTATCGCAGCCTCGCCGTCGTCAGCGTTGACGGCGGTGCCGCGCGCACAGATCGCGGCGGCGCGTGTGCTCGTCGTCGGTGACGTGATGCTCGACCGTTACTGGTTCGGCGACGTCAATCGCATCTCGCCGGAAGCGCCGGTGCCTGTCGTGCACGTGCAGCGCCAGGAAGATCGCCTTGGCGGCGCGGCGAACGTCGCGCGCAACGCGGCGGCGCTCGGCGCGCAGGCGGGGCTGCTGTGCGTGGTCGGTCACGACGAACCGGGCGAGCGCATCGTGCAGTTGCTCGGTGAGAGCGGCGTGAACCCGCATCTCGAACGCGATCCCGCGCTGCTGACCACCATCAAGCTGCGCGTGCTGTCGCGCCAGCAACAGTTGCTGCGCGTGGACTTTGAGAACTCGCCGGCGCACGAGGTGTTGCTCGCCGGTCTCGCGCGCTTCGACGAATTGCTGCCGTCGCACGACGTGATCCTGATGTCCGATTACGCGAAGGGCGGGCTGACGCACGTCACGCAGATGATCGCGAGAGCGCATGCAGCCGGCAAGCCGGTGCTGGTCGACCCGAAGGGCGACGACTGGGAGCGCTATCGTGGCGCCACGCTGATCACGCCAAACCGCGCCGAGTTGCGCGAGGTGGTCGGTCAGTGGAAATCGGAAGAAGACCTGACCGAGCGCGTCAGCAGATTGCGCGCGGATCTGCAGTTCAAGGCGCTGCTGCTTACCCGTTCGGAAGAAGGCATGACGCTCTTCTCCGACGACGGCATCCTGCACACGTCGGCCGTCGCGCGCGAAGTGTATGATGTCTCGGGCGCGGGCGACACCGTGATTGCCACGCTCGCCACCATGCTGGGCGCGGGCGTGCCGCTTGTCGAAGCGGTCGGGCTTGCGAATCGCGCGGCCGGTATCGTGGTCGGCAAACTGGGCACGGCCACCGTCGACTACGACGAACTCTTTCATTGACGCGCCTGACGGGTCCTGACGCGAGAGCCTACGGGCAGCACGCAACAGGGACCGGTTGGGCGCCAGCCAATGCCGTTCGAAGCCGGCGCCGTGTTGCCCGCTTCGCTCCATGCAAGGCTCATTACCGCGGGACCATCATGACCCTCATCGTCACCGGCGCGGCCGGCTTTATCGGCAGCAACCTCGTGAAGGCGCTCAACGAGCGCGGCGAACAACGCATCATCGCCGTGGACAATCTGACGCGTGCGGACAAGTTCAAAAATCTCGTCGACTGCGAGATCGACGATTACGTGGACAAGACCGAATTCCTGGAGCGATTTGCGCGCGGCGACTTCGGCCGCGTGCGCGCGATCTTTCACGAAGGCGCCTGTTCGGACACGATGGAAACCGACGGCCGCTACATGATGGACAACAACTTTCGCTATAGCCGCGACGTGCTGGACATCTGTCTTAAGCAGAACATCCAGTTCCTGTACGCGTCCTCGGCGGCCACGTACGGCGGCTCCAGCAGTTTCGTCGAAGAGCGCGAAGTGGAGCAGCCGCTCAATGTGTACGGCTATTCGAAGTTTCTGTTCGATCAGGTGATTCGCCGCGTGCTGCCGCAAGCGAAAAGTCAGATCGCGGGCTTCCGCTATTTCAACGTGTACGGCCCGCGCGAAACGCACAAGGCACGCATGGCGTCGGTCGCGTTTCATAACTTCAACCAGTTCCGCGCCGAGGGCAAGGTCAAGCTGTTCGGCGAATACAACGGCTATGCGGCGGGCGAGCAGACGCGCGATTTCGTTTCCGTCGAAGACGTGGTGAAAGTCAACCTGTTCTTCTTCGACAATCCGGACAAATCGGGCATTTTCAATCTGGGCAGCGGCCGCGCGCAGCCGTTCAACGACATTGCGAGCACGGTCGTCAACACGCTGCGCGCGCTCGACAACGAGCCGCCGCTTTCGCTTGCCGACCAGGTGCAGCGCGGGCTGATCGAATACGTTCCGTTTCCCGACGCGCTGCGCGGCAAGTATCAGTGCTTCACGCAGGCGGACCTCACGAAGCTGCGCGCGGCCGGCTACGACGCGCCGTTTCTGAGCGTGCAGGAAGGTGTGGACCGGTACGTGCGTTGGCTATCCGGCCAGGTGTAAATAGTTCGGATACCTGTTTAAAGTGGAATCTCCCGGTTGGTCATGACGCCAACCGGTTGTATGAGGGAGATTCCAATATGTTTCGAAAAGTTCTGGTTACCGCGGCCATGCTCGCCGCTTTCGGCCACGCGTATGCGTCGGTTGACGTCAACACGGCTAACGAAGACGCGCTGCGCGGCATCAAAGGCATCGGTCCTGCCAAAGCGAAAGCCATTCTCGAAGAGCGTGCAGCGCATGGTCCGTTCAAGGACCCGGCCGATCTCAGCAAACGCGTCAAAGGCATGGGCGGGCATACCGTCGAGCGCCTGCAGGCGGAGGGTCTCGCTGTCGGTCCGGCTGGCGCGGCTGCTAGCCCGCAGGTTGCGGCGTCTTCACAAACCAAAGGCGCGGCCGCTGCGGCCAATACGCCAAAAGGCGGCGCCACTGTGGCGGTGAAGAAATAGTCTGACACGCGCGTGCGCGGCGTGTGGCGCCGCGCACGCGTGCCATCGTTGTCCTTCATGGTCGGAGCCGGCAACAACGCTCCTTGAGCTGTCATTCGTATGACGGGCTCCCCGCGGTACTCGGCCGCGGGCTTTTTGCGTTGGCGCGGCCTGCATCCATGCGGGCAGAAGGGCCGCGCGGCAGCCGGTGGCACGGTGGTTTAGAATCGGTAGATTGAAGACTTCACGCATCGACAGCATCCACACCGATATGGCTTACAAAACGATTGAAGACACGATCGGCAATACGCCGCTCGTGCAACTCGTGCGTCTCGCCGACGACGAGATCCGCAGCCGCAACAACGTGGTTCTCGCCAAGCTCGAGGGCAACAATCCCGCCGGCTCGGTCAAGGATCGCCCCGCGTTGTCGATGATCAAGAAAGCGGAAGCGCGCGGCCGTATCAAACCGGGCGACACGCTGATCGAATCCACCAGCGGCAACACCGGCATCGCGCTAGCGATGGCGGCCGCAATTCGCGGCTACAAGATGGTGCTGATCATGCCGGAAGACCTGTCGGTGGAGCGCCGCCAAAGCATGGCCGCATACGGCGCGCAGATCATTCTGACGCCGGTCACGGGCGGCATGGAGTACGCGCGGGATCTCGCCGATCAGATGCAACGCGACGGCAAGGGCATCATCCTCGATCAGTTCGCGAACCCGGACAATCCGGCCGCGCATGTCGAGGGCACAGGCCCGGAAATCTGGCGCGACACGGAAGGGCGCATTACGCACTTCGTGTCGTCCATGGGCACCACCGGCACGATCATGGGTGTGTCCACCTATCTGAAGCAACAGAACGAGGCAATCGAGATCATCGGCGCTCAGCCGGAGGAAGGTTCGCGCATCCCGGGCATCCGCAAGTGGCCCGAAGCGTATATGCCGAAGATTTTCGACCGCAGTCGCGTGGACCGTGTCGAGAACGTGAGCCAGGCCGCGGCGGAAGCAATGGCCCGGCGCCTTGCGTCCGTCGAAGGCATCTTTGCAGGCATTTCGTCGGGCGGCGCGTGCGAGGTGGCGCTGCGGGTCGCGCGTCAGGTCGAGAATGCGACCATCGTGTTTATCGTCTGCGACCGCGGCGACCGTTATTTGTCGACGGGCGTGTTTCCCGCGTGAGTGCGCGAGCGGGTGCTTCTCGCGCCCGCTGACCACACAATAAAAAAAGCGCCGGCCGGCGCTTTTTTATATCTTCGGGACAGCACGCGTGCGGCCGGCTTGCCCTTGCAGTTATTGCGAAGCCGCGCCCGACGGCGCCGCGTTGTTCGCGGCATTGGCGGCGTCGCTCGCTTCCATTTGCGACTTGATGCGCTGCCCCAACTGATAGACCGCCAGCGCGTAGAAGAAGCTGCGGTTATAGCGCGTCAGCACATAAAAATTCTTCAAGCCCAGCATGTATTCGGTGCCGCGTCCCGGCGAAGGCAAGTCGACCACCGTGACCGGCGTTCCCGCCTCGGCCGCAACGTTCACGTCCGGCTCGTTGAGCACGAGCCCCGCGCGCAGCAACTGGTCGAGCGGCCAATGCGGTTCCGGCGCGCCGTCCGCGGCGGCTTGCGCGACGCCGAGGCTCCCCGCGTCCGAGCCGATTTTCCACACGACCGGCCGGCCGTTTTCCCAGCCGTTCTGCCGCAGATAATTCGCAACGCTGCCGATCGCATCGGCCTGGCTTGCGCGCAGGTCGATGTCCTTCTTGCCGTCGTAGCTCACTGCATACTGCACGATGCTGCTCGGCAGGAACTGCGGAATGCCGATCGCGCCGGTGTACGAGCCGAGCACTGTAGTCGGATCAATCTGCGAATCGCGCGTCCAGACCAGGTAATCTTCGAGATTCTTGCGGAAGGTCGCCTGGCGGTCCGCGCGATTAGGCGTATTCGGGTAGTCGAAGGTGAGCGTGGTCAGCGCATCCAGCACCCGGAAGTTGCCCATGAAACGCCCGTAAATCGTCTCCACGCCGAGAATGCCGACAATCACCTCCGGCGGCACGCCGAACTCTTCGTAGGCGCGCTGCAACGTGGCCTGGTTCGCGCGCCAGAAACGCACGCCCGCATTGATGCGAATCTGATCGAGAAAGCGCGACTGATATGCGCGCCAGTTCTTGACCGTGGGCGAGGGCGACGGCGTGACCAGTTTCACGGCGGTCGCCGAATAGCTGACGCCCGCAAAAAGCGAATGCAACGCGGACTCGTCGAAGTCGTAGCGCGCCACCATGTCGTTGATGAACGCATCCACATTCGCATTGTTCGCGTAGCGCTGCGGGATGATCTCCTCCTCAAACGTTTGCCCCTGCGCAACACCGGTTTGCGGCTGTGCCTGAGCGACGAGCACCGGCGGTTTCTTGCCGACGCTCTGCGCGAGAGCCGGAGCGTTTGCCATGAACATGCACGATGCGACGGAGAGTGTGGCGGCGATGCTTCGGGTACTGGGCCGGTTTCGTGCAGACAGGGCAAGCTTGACGGTCATAGTGAGCTGGAGGCGCGGTGCGAAAAAGACAAAGACGGAGGAAAACGGAACGGGCAGTATACCCGAGGCATTCCGCGAAACTGTGCCAGTCGGGTTACAACGGCCAGGTGTGATGCCGCGCGGCAGCAGCGCCGGGCATCGGCGCGCGGCCAGGCCGCCTCGTGTGGTAACTTGATGAGTGTTGGCGCGCCGCGGGCGCGCGCCCCTGGACGGAGACACGCCGCGCACGCCATCACGGGCGCCGCGCCGCAGAAGAGAATCATGGCAACAGGCTTCTATTCCCACGCCGACTGTCTGCTGCACGACATGGGGCAATGGCATCCCGAATGCCCCGCCCGGCTGCAGGCCATCGAAGATCAATTGATCGCGAGCCGCATCGACGCGCTGATCGAACGCGAGTCGCCGCCGCTTGCCGACGAAGCAGCGCTGCTGCGCGTGCACACGCAGGCGCACGTCGACTACATTCGCGGCCGTGCGCCCGTCGAGGGGCTTGCGGAAATCGACCCCGACACGTCGATGAACCCGCATACGCTGCAGGCCGCCTTGCGCGCGGCGGGCGCGGCCGTGGCAGCTACCGACGCGGTCATCGAGGGCCGCTTCGACAACGCGTTCTGCAGCGTGCGTCCGCCCGGCCATCACGCGGAACCGGCTCGCGCGATGGGCTTCTGCTTCTTCAACAACGTGGCGATCGCCGCGCGTCATGCACTCGAGGTGCATGGCTTGCAGCGCGTGGCCGTCATCGACTTCGACGTGCATCACGGCAACGGCACCGAGGCGGCCTTTTCCGGCGACCCGCGCGTGCTGATGTGCAGCTTCTTCCAACACCCGTTCTATCCATTTACCGGTGCCGACAACCAGGCGCCGAACATGTGCAACGTGCCCATGCCCGCGCGCTCCAAAGGCATGGCCGTGCGCGAGGCGGTGGACATGCTGTGGCTGCCGCGCCTGAACGATTTCAAGCCGGAAATGCTGTTCGTGTCCGCGGGCTTCGACGCGCATCGCGAAGACGATCTCGGCAATATGGGCCTCGTCGAGGACGACTACGTATGGATCACCGAGCAGATTCGCGACATCGCAAAACGCCATGCAGGCGGGCGCATCGTGAGCTGTCTCGAAGGTGGCTACAACCTCTCGGCGCTTGGGCGCAGCGTGGTCGCCCACGTGCGCGCGCTGGCCGAAATCTGACGGGCGATTGCAGGCGCGCGGCCCCACCGCCGCCACCGACGCCGCGCAGACTGCAACCGTGTGGCCAACCGCCACCGCGCGGATGGCCAACCCGCAACGAAAGCAACGAGCGTAACAACAGCAAACAGCGCAACCAGCGCAACCAGCGCAACGTCCAGCGCACACCCGAGTGACCGATCGCGTGAACGGAGCGAGCCATGACTGCCGAAGCACAAAACGCATCGCTGGTGGAAACGGAATACGACGCGTACGGCGTGCCGGGCGTCGTCCGTCTGACGATGAACCGGCCCGACGCTTTCAACGCGCTCTCCGAGGGCCTGCTCGACGCGTTGCAGAGCGCATTGAGCGGACTCGCCCAGTCGCAGGCGCGCGTGGTGGTGATCGCCGGTGCCGGACGCGCGTTCTGCGCGGGCCATGATCTGAAGGAAATGCGCGCGGCTCCGTCGCTCGCGTATTACCAGGCACTGTTCGCGCGCTGCACGAAACTCATGATGACGATCCAGCGTTTGCCGCAGCCGGTGATCGCGCGCGTCCACGGCATTGCGACGGCCGCCGGTTGCCAGCTCGTCGCGATGTGCGATCTGGCGGTGGCGGCGCAGACCGCGCGCTTCGCCGTGTCGGGTGTGAACCTCGGGCTCTTTTGCGCGACGCCCTCCGTGCCGCTGTCGCGCAATCTGTCGCGCAAGGCAGCGCTCGAAATGCTGCTGACCGGAGAGTTCATCGACGCCGCGGAGGCTAAGCAGCAAGGCCTCATCAATCGCGTGGCGCCGATGGACTCGCTCGACGCCGAGATCGCGCGCCTTGCCACCAGCATCTGCGCGAAGCCAGTCGAAGCCGTGAGCGCGGGCAAGGGTCTGTTTTACCGGCAGCTTGAAATGGGCATCGAGGCCGCATACCAGCTCGCGGGCCAGACCATGGCCTGCAACATGATGGACGAGTCCGCGCTCGAAGGCGTGCAGGCGTTCATCGACAAACGCGCGCCCGACTGGAAGCGCTGATCCACGCAAAGTGCAAGCGCTAAGGCGCCGGGCTCAGGTGCTGCTCGATCCACTCGATCAGCTCGCCGATCACGCGGTCACGGTCCAGATCGTTCATCGTCTCGTGAAAGCTGCCTTCGTAGAGCCTGAGCGTTTTGTCCGGCGAGCCGGCGTGCTGGGCGAAGGCCTCGCTGCCTTCAGGCTCGGTGAGTTTGTCGGCGGTGCCGTGATAGACGAGGAGCGGCACCCGCAGTTGCGTGCGGCCGCGTTCGATGCGCGCCATTGCCAGCAACAGCTCCGCGCCGGTACGCGCGGGAATCGGGCCGTGGTGCACGAGCGGGTCGCTGAGATTGGCGTCGACCACGGACTGCACGCGCGAAAGCAGGGCGGCGTCGATTTTCATCGCTGGGAAGTTGGGCCACAGGCGGCTGATCACCTGGCTTAGCCTGAGCATCCAGCCGGGCACGTCTCGCCCGGGCGCTAGCGCGGGACTCGACAGAATCAGGCCGCTCAGCTTCGTACGGCTGCCCGGTTCTGCAAGCCCGTCGCCCGCGCCGGCCGCCTGCTCGATGGTATGGAGCGCGGCAACCGCGCCGCCCATGCTATGGCCCATCAGAAAGAGCGGCACGTGTGTATGCGGATGGCTTTGCGCGGCGGCGTCGAGCAGGGCCTGCGCGTCCAGCAGGTAGTCGTCGAAACGCTCGACGTAGGCCCGTTTGCCCGGCGCCTCGCCGTGACCGCGCAGATCGACTGCCAGCAGTTCGATGCCGGCTTCATTCAGGCGCGCGGCGAGCGGCGCGTAGCGGCCCGCGTGTTCGGCGAGTCCGTGAATCAGCGCAACCGTCGCGCGCGGCGTTTCTCGGGTGGGCCAACGGTACAGCGGCAACTGCAGGTGATCCGCCGTGACGACACTCGAGCGCACAAGCTGGGAGGTGCCCGGTACGTTGAGGTCTGCACTGACGTATCCGTGTTGCGAGGTCTCCATTGGCGGTGTCCGTCCGTTCTGTTGGCCAGATCATAGTGGGTCGTGGCGCGCTCCGGGCGCAGGAACGGTAGGCTTCGCCTCTAATTTCTATCAGTTATGAAAAGATCGTAATTGATTATTAAAGCGAATGACGGGGCTGCGGTAGAATCGCGGGCTCAAATCCCAATAAAAGTGACGGCGGACGCTTGGCCGGGGAGCGCTCAACGCTCGTCGGCAATCCCGCCGTTTCGTTTTTCCATGATCGAAATACGCAATATCTCCCAGCGCTTTGCCGGACCCCGGGGCTGGGTCGAGGCGCTCCACAACGTCAATCTGTCGATTCCGGCAGGCGAGGTGTTCGGCATCATCGGCCGCAGCGGCGCGGGCAAGAGCACGCTTGTACGCACCATCAATCTGCTCACGCGGCCCACCGAGGGCAACATCGTAGTCGACGGCCGCGATCTGACCACGCTGCCGGCCCCGCAGTTGCGCGAGGCGCGCCGCGAGATCGGCATGATCTTTCAGCACTTCAACCTGCTGTCGTCGCGCACTGTGTTCGAAAACGTCGCATTGCCGCTCGAACTCGCCGGCATGAAGCGCGACGAAATCGAGGCGAACGTGGTGCCGCTGCTGGAGCTGGTGGGCCTGTCCGCGCAGAAGGACCGCTATCCGGCGCAGATCAGCGGCGGGCAGAAGCAGCGCGTGGGCATTGCACGCGCGCTCGCGAGCAAGCCGAAGGTGCTGCTCTCGGACGAAGCGACGTCCGCGCTCGATCCTGAAACGACCCGCGCAATCCTCGAACTGCTCAAGCGCATCAACCGCGAACTGAACCTGACCATCGTGCTGATCACCCATCAGATGGATGTGATCAAGCAGGTGTGCGATCGCGTCGCGGTGCTCGACGCGGGCCGCGTCGTCGAACAGGGCAAGGTGATCGACGTGTTCCTGCAGCCGCATCACGAAGTCACGCGCGCGCTGATCGGCGACGTGATCGCCCAGGAACTGCCGCCTGCGATGAAGGCGCGTGTCGCCGAGCGTCTGAAGACGGGCAGCGGCCACCTGCTGCGTCTGGCGTTCACCGGTTCCGGCGTGGACCAGCCGATTCTCTCCGAGACGATTCGCCGCTATGAGCTGGACTTCAACATCCTGCACGGCCAGATCGACGAGATTCAGGGGCAGGCGTTCGGCTCGCTCGCGGTGCTGGCGGGCGGCGAGCCGGCAAAGGTAGCGCAGGCGCTCGCGTATCTGCGCGAGCAGGGTGTGGTGGTGGAGGAGCTCTCGTATGTTGAGTGAAATGTTCGATATGTTCGTCCAGTCGTTCTGGGAAACACTCGTCATGGTGGGCATTTCCGGACTGGTCGGGGCGTTGGTGGGCTTGCCGCTTGGCGTGCTGCTGTATCTGACGGACCGTCAGGGCGTGTTGCAGAACCTGGCGGTGAATCGCGTGATGGGCGTGATCGTGAATGCAGTGCGCTCCACGCCGTTCATCATTCTGCTGGTGGCGGTGATTCCGTTTACGCGTCTCGTGGTCGGATCGTCGATCGGCACCGCTGCGGCCGTGGTGCCGCTGACTATCGCCGCGGCGCCGTTCATCGCGCGCCTCGTGGAAACAGCGCTGCGCGAAGTCGACCGCGGCCTGATCGAGGCGGCGCAGGCAATGGGCGCGACCACCAGTCAGATCGTCTTCAAGGTGCTGCTGCCCGAATCGCTGCCGGGCGTGGTGGCGGGCCTGACGATCACGTTCGTCTCGCTGGTCGGCTACTCGGCAATGGCGGGCGCGATCGGCGGCGGCGGTCTGGGTGACCTCGGCATTCGCTACGGTTACCAGCGTTTCCTGCCGGAAGTAATGTTGACGGTCGTGGTGATTCTGATCGTCTTCGTGCAGTTGGTGCAGTCGTTCGGGGATTGGCTCGTGCGTCGTCTGAGCCATAAATAAATCAAAAGGTCCATCATGCAACGTCGTTTCATTCTCAAGCTCGTCGCGGCGCTCGGCGCCGCGTCGCTGTTCGCCGCCCATGCCGCTCGCGCGGAAGAAACCATCAAGGTCGGCGTGACCGGCGGTCCGCATGCCCAGATCATGGAAGTCGTGAAGACGGTTGCGGCGAAGAACGGTTTGAACATCAAGATCGTCGAGTTCTCCGACTACGTGCAGCCGAACGCGGCGCTCGCGGGCGGCGATCTGGACGCGAACAGCTATCAGCACGACCCGTACTTGCAGGCGCAGGTCAAGGATCGCGGCTACAAGCTGATCCGCGTGGCGGACACCGTCACTTACCCGATGGGCATCTATTCGAAGAAGCTGAAGAAGCTGGCTGATCTGCAGCCCGGCGCGAAGATCGCCGTGCCGAACGATCCGACCAATGGCGGCCGCGCGCTGTTGCTGCTGCAAAAGCAGGGGCTGCTGAAGCTGCGCGCCGAAGCGGGCCTGAAGGCCACGCCGCTCGACATCGTCGACAATCCGAAGAAGCTGAAGATCGTCGAACTCGACGCGGCGCAGATTCCGCGCTCGCTTAACGACGTGGACGCCGCCGCGATCAACACCAATTTCGCGATGGAAGCGGGTCTGAAGCCCAAGCAGGACGCGATCGCGATTGAAGACCCGCAGGGGCCGTATGTGAACATCATCGCAATCCGCGAGGCCGACAGGAACAAGCCGTGGGTCGCGAAGCTGGTCGCCGCTTACCATTCGCCGGAAGTAAAGCAGTTTGTCGAAGGGAAGTTCGGCGGCGCGGTGATTACGGCGTGGTGAACTGAAGGCTTCGCGCCCGCGTCAGCAACCGGCGATATGCAAATTAGAGTCGTAAGTCGGAACCCGGGGTTGGCGCCCGGGTTTTTTCGCGGTTAAAATAGAACGACCGTTCGTTATTGCCGTCACGCCGCTGGGGAGCGATATTCTCCTGCTAGAGCGCCCGCGACAAGGCCGCCACGAGGGCAGTCGTTATAATGTTCGTTGGGTTGACGTATTCGTAACTTTGGAGCGTGTGCATGAAAATCCTGGTGCCAGTGAAGAGAGTGGTCGACTACAACGTGAAGGTCCGGGTCAAGTCGGATGGCACGGGCGTCGACATCGCGAACGTGAAGATGTCGATGAATCCGTTCGACGAAATCGCGGTTGAAGAAGCGGTCCGCCTGAAGGAAGCGGGCGTGGCCACTGAGGTGATCGCCGTATCGTGCGGCGTCACGCAATCGCAGGAAACGCTGCGCACGGCGCTCGCAATCGGCGCGGACCGCGCGATCCTGATCGAGTCGAACGAAGAGTTGCAGCCGCTGGCCGTTGCCAAGCTGCTGAAGGCACTGGTCGACAAGGAACAGCCGCAGCTGGTGATTCTCGGCAAGCAGGCCATTGACGACGACTCGAACCAGACCGGCCAGATGCTCGCCGCATTGGCGGGTCTGCCGCAGGCGACGTTTGCGTCGAAGGTCGTCGTTGCTGACGGCAAGGCTACTGTTTCGCGCGAAGTGGACGGCGGCGCTGAAACGCTGTCGCTGAAACTGCCCGCAGTCGTCACGACGGATCTGCGCCTGAACGAGCCGCGCTACGTGACGCTGCCCAACATCATGAAGGCGAAGAAAAAGCCGCTGGAAACGATCAAGCCCGAAGACCTGGGTGTCGATGTCACGCCGCGTCTGAAGACGCTGAAAGTTGCCGAGCCGCCCGGGCGTTCCGCCGGCGTGAAGGTGCCGGACGTGAAGACGCTGGTCGAGAAGCTGAAGACCGAAGCCAAGGTGCTGTGACAGGGAGACAGGGCAAATGACGAATCTGGTAATTGCAGAACACGATAATCAGTCGATCAAGGCCGCGACGCTGCATACGGTTGCAGCCGCGCAGAAGATCGGCGGCGACATTCACGTGCTGGTGGCCGGCCACAACGCGCAGGCCGCGGCGGACGCTGCTGCGAAGATCGCGGGCGTTTCGAAGGTCCTGCTCGCGGACGCGCCGCAACTGGCCGAAGGGCTCGCGGAAAACGTCGAGGCTACGGTCCTGAACGTCGCGAAAGATTACTCGCACATCCTCACTGCCGCGACCGCCTACGGCAAGAACATCGCGCCGCGTATCGCCGCGAAGCTCGACGTCGCGCAGATCAGCGACATCACCGCAGTGGATTCCGCCGACACGTTCGAGCGTTCCATTTACGCGGGCAACGCGATTGCCACCGTGCAATCGGCCGATCCGATCAAGGTCATCACCGTGCGCACGACCGGCTTCGACGCTGTCGCAGCTGAAGGCGGCAGCGCAGCGGTCGAGAAGATCGAAGCAGCAGCAGACGCGGGCATCTCGCAGTTCGTGAGCCGCGAAGTGACGAAGCTCGACCGTCCTGAACTCACGTCGGCGAAGATCATCGTCTCGGGCGGCCGCGGTTTGGGCAACGGCGAGAACTATACGCAGGTTCTCGAGCCGCTCGCCGACAAGCTGAACGCGGCGCTCGGCGCCTCGCGCGCGGCGGTCGACGCAGGCTTCGTACCGAACGACTACCAGGTCGGCCAGACCGGCAAGATCGTTGCGCCGCAACTGTATGTGGCGGTCGGCATTTCGGGTGCGATCCAGCATCTGGCGGGCATGAAGGACTCGAAGGTGATCGTGGCCATCAACAAGGATCCCGAAGCACCGATTTTCAGCGTCGCGGACTATGGTCTTGTCGGCGACCTGTTCACGCTCGTGCCGGAACTCGTGAAGGAACTCGGCTAAGCGTCCTCGTGTCACCCCGGCAAGCCATCCAATAAGCCATTAATAAGAACTAGCAAGCGACCCAAGGGCGTTTGGCGACACACGAAGGGCGCAGGACCGAACAAGTCCCGCGCCCTTTTTCCATCAGGAAGGAGGAGAGCAGAAATGAGCTATACGGCGCCCATCAAGGACATGCTGTTCGTGATGAAGGAACTGGCGGACCTCGAACAGATTGCAACCCTGCCGGGCTTCGAGGACGCGAGCCTCGACACCGCTCAGGCGGTGCTCGAAGAGTCGGCAAAGCTGTGCGGCGAGGTGCTGGCCCCGTTGAACGTCGAGGGCGACCGCAATCCGAGTAGTTGGAACGACGGCGTCGTGACGGCCACGCCGGGCTTCAAGGAAGCGTTCCGCCAGTTTGCCGAAGGCGGCTGGCAAGGTGTGCAGCATCCGCTCGACTATGACGGCCAGGGCCTGCCCAAGCTCATTGCCACGCCTTGTGTGGAGATGCTGAACGCGTCGAACCTGTCGTTCGCGCTCTGTCCGTTGCTGACCGACGGCGCAATCGAGGCGCTTCTCACCGCCGGCAGCGACGCGCAGAAACAGACCTATGTGCCCAGGCTCATTTCCGGCGAATGGACCGGCACGATGAACCTCACGGAGCCGCAGGCTGGCTCCGACCTCGCGCTCGTGCGCACTCGCGCCGAGCCGCAAGACGACGGCTCGTTCAAGCTATTCGGCACGAAGATTTTCATCACGTGGGGCGAGCACGACATGGCGGCGAACATCGCGCATCTCGTGCTGGCGCGCACGCCGAGCGCGCCCGAGGGCGTGAAGGGCATCTCGCTTTTCATCGTGCCGAAGTTTCTCGTCAATCCTGACGGGTCGCTCGGCGAGCGCAACGACGTGCATTGCGTTTCCATCGAGCACAAGCTCGGCATCAAGGCGAGCCCGACTGCGGTACTGCAATTCGGCGATCACGGCGGCGCAATCGGACATCTGATCGGCGAGGAAAATCGCGGCCTCGAGTACATGTTCATCATGATGAACGCGGCGCGCTTCGCGGTGGGCATGCAGGGCGTGGGCGTCTCGGACCGCGCCTATCAGAAGGCGGTCGCCTACGCGAAGGAGCGCGTGCAAAGCCGGCCGGTCGACGGCTCCTCAAAACAGCCGGTCCCCATCATCGAGCATCCCGACGTGCGCCGCATGCTCTCGACAATGCGCGCGCTCACCGAAGCGTCGCGCGCGCTCGCCTACGTGGCAGCTGCACACAGTGACATTGCGCACCGCCACCCGGACGCGCGCAAGCGCGCCGAACATCAGGCCATCAACGAATTCCTCGTGCCGATCGTGAAGGGCTGGAGCACGGAGTTGTCGATCGACGTGACGAGCCTCGGCGTGCAGGTGCACGGCGGCATGGGTTTCATCGAAGAAACGGGCGCCGCGCAGTATTACCGCGACGCCCGCATTTTGCCGATCTACGAAGGCACGACTGCGATTCAGGCCAATGACCTGATCGGCCGCAAGACGGTGCGCGACGGCGGCAAGGTCGCGAAGTCACTGCTTGCGGGCGTCGCTGAAACGGTTGAGTCGCTCGGCGCGCAGCAGGGTGCTGCGTTCGAATCGATGCGCAAACACCTCGCGCAGGGCCAGCGCTCGCTGAGCGCGGTGGTCGATTTTGTCCTCGCGAATACGAAGGGCGATCCCAACGCGGTGTTTGCCGGCAGCGTGCCGTACCTGAAGCTCGCAGGCATCGTGCTGGGCGGCTGGCAAATGGCGCGCGCGTTGCGGGTCGCAACAGAAAAGCGCGACGAAGACCCGCAGTTTTACGGCGCCAAGATCGCGACCGCGCAGTTTTACGCCGAGCACGTGCTGCCGCTCGCGAGTGCGCTGGAGGCTGCGATTGTCAGTGCGAAAGGCAGTGAGGGCGTGCTCGCTTTGTCGGCGGATCAGTTTTGATGTTCGGCGGGGTTTGAGACCCGACCAAAAAGCGCTGGCAGAAATGGAAACGGCGCCTTGCAAGGGCGCCGTTTTTTTGTCGGCTCAAGGCCGGCTTGTGCAACTACACACCGCGTGTGGACGCGCCAAGCCGGACGCTCGACGCGGCAAAGCGCTTACGCATAGGCCGGGCGAGTCGTGCCGCCTGTCTCGCCGAGATAACGATGCACCGACAGGTCGTCGGCCCTGATCGCGGGCTGCTTGCCGGACATTACGTCGGCCAGCAGTTGGCCAGAGCCGCAGGACATCGTCCAGCCGAGCGTGCCGTGGCCGGTATTCAAAAACAGGTTCGGCACCGGTGTGCGGCCGACGATCGGCGTGCCGTCCGGCGTCATGGGGCGCAGGCCTGTCCAGAAGCTCGCCTTCGACGTGTCGCCGCCGCCGGGGAACAGATCGTTCACGCACAGTTCCAGCGTTTCGCGCCGTGCTTGCCGCAGCGACTTGTCGAAGCCCACGATCTCAGCCATGCCGCCGACGCGGATCCGGTTGTCGAAGCGGGTGATCGCGATCTTGTAGGTTTCGTCGAGCACGGTGGAGACCGGTGCTGCGGCTTCGTTGATGATAGGCGCCGTGATCGAATAACCCTTGAGCGGGTACACCGGGATCTTGACGAGGCTCGACACGAATTTCGTCGAATAAGAACCGAGCGCGACAACGAACGAATCGGCACGCACCAGTTCATTGCCGCATTGCACGCCGGCAATGCGGTCGCCGGCCATGGCGAGCGCGTCGATGGGCGTGTTGTAGCGGAATTTGACGCCCATCTGCTCGGCCAGCGCCGCGAGGCGCGTGGTGAACATCTGACAGTCGCCGGTTTCGTCGCCCGGCAGGCGCAAACCGCCCGTCAGCTTGTGCGAGACGGCGGCGAGCGCCGGTTCGGCCTGAGCCAGTTCGGACGCCGAAAGCAGTTCGAACGGCACATTGGCCTCGCGCAGCACGGCGATGTCTTTCGCTGCGCCGTCGAATTGCTGTTGCGTGCGAAACACCTGCAGCGTGCCGCCGGTGCGTCCCTCGTACTGAATGCCGGTTTCCGCGCGCAGCGCTTGCAGGCAATCGCGGCTGTACTCAGCGAGCCGGACCATGCGGCCCTTGTTGACCGCGTAACGCGAGGCGGTGCAGTTCTGCAGCATCTGCCACATCCACTGCAACTGGAACTGCGTGCCGTCCAGGCGAATGGCAAGTGGCGCGTGCTTCTGGAACATCCACTTGACGGCTTTCAACGGCACGCCGGGGGCGGCCCACGGCGACGCATAGCCCGGCGAGATCTGGCCGGCGTTGGCAAAACTCGTTTGAAGGGCCGGGCCGGCTTCACGGTCGATGACGGTCACGTCATGACCGGCGCGCGCCAGATAATACGCACTCGTCACCCCGACGACGCCACTGCCCAAAACGACGACTCGCATAGCTGCTCCAGAAAATTCGCAAGGATTCGAGGGCGGTGCTTGCGCCGTTTTGCTTTGAATCGTTTGATTCACGACGTGGAATGCGGGGCGCCCAGTGTTAATCGCTATACTATTGGGGAGCTTGTAGGTTTTGTTATTGTATTTTTTCGATTTTCAGAAAAAACGCCATGCGCACACAACGCCAACCGGTCCGAGCGCTCGACAAGCTCGATCACAAGATTCTTCGCCTGCTGCAGCAGGATGGCCGAATGGCCATGAAAGACCTTGCGGAGCAGGTCGGACTGTCGGTCACGCCGTGTATCGAGCGCGTCAAGCGCATGGAGCGCGACGGCGTAATCACCGGCTACTATGCGCGCGTGAATCCGGCGGAGCTTGGCGCGGCGCTGCTGGTGTTCGTCGAAATCACGCTCGACCACAAGAGCGGCAACATGTTCGACCAGTTTCGGCGCGAGGTGCAGAAGATCCCCGAGGTGCTGGAATGCCACCTCGTGTCCGGCGATTTCGACTACCTGATCAAGGCGCGCATCGGCGAAATGGCTGACTACCGCAAGCTGCTCGGCGATATCCTGCTTCAGCTACCCGGCGCGGTACAGTCGAAAAGTTATGTGGTGATGGAAGAGATCAAGGAAACGCTCACCATTCCGGTGGGGGACGAAGCCACGCGTTAGCGGTTCGAACGGGACTCGACAAACGGCGTAAACACTGTATATTTATACAGGTCCGCCTGCATCCGAACGACCGTGACCGAACCCCGTACCGCTCCCATCGCCGAATATCCGATCGCGCCGCCCGCCCCGCGCAAGGGCCGCGGCGCGGTAACGAACCTGCAGGGCCGCTACGAAGTCGACCAGCGCGAAGCGGTGGACGACGGCTGGGTAGCCGTGCCCGAAGAGGACGAAGCGCCAAAGGTGCTCCGCACTCAGGTGTTCGAGGAAAGGGCAAAAAGCATTCTCACGCGGAACACGTCGCCGGACATTCCGTTTGGCGTGTCGCTCAATCCGTATCGCGGCTGCGAGCACGGTTGCATCTACTGTTTCGCACGGCCCACGCATAGTTACCTCGGCCTCTCGCCGGGGCTCGACTTCGAGAGCCGGATTTACGCGAAAGTTAACGCACCGGAATTGCTCGAGCGTGAGTTGTCGAAAAAGTCGTACGAGCCGGAGCCCATCGCGCTGGGCGTCAATACCGACGCATGGCAGCCCGCGGAGCGCGACTGGCGCCTCACGCGGCGCGTGGTCGAGGTGCTGAGCGAGCGCAATCATCCGTTTGCGGCAATCACCAAGTCGTCGCTGATCGAGCGCGACCTGGACCTGCTTGCGCCCATGGCGGCTCGCGGCCAATTCATGGCGGCCATCACCATTACCACGCTTGACCCGGAGATCGCCCGCACGCTCGAACCTCGGGCGGCCACACCGTCCCGGCGCTTGCGCACGATACGCACGTTGAGCGAGGCGGGTATTCCGGTCGGCGTAAGCATTGCGCCGGTCATTCCGTTTGTGACCGAGCCCGATATGGAGCGAGTGCTCGAAGCTTGCGCTGAGGCGGGCGCCTGCAACGCGAGCTATATCGTGCTGCGCCTGCCGTGGGAAGTCGCGCCGCTGTTCAAAGACTGGCTCAGTGCCCATTTCCCCGATCGCGCCGAACGGGTCATGGCGCGAGTGCGCGATATGCGGGGTGGCAAAGATTACGACTCGTCTTTCTCCACCCGAATGAAGGGCGAAGGTCTCTGGGCGGATCTGCTGAAGCAGCGCTTTCACAAGGCGGTGCGCCGTTTAGGGCTGAACCAGCGCGACCGCGGCATTCTGGACATGTCGCACTTCAGGCGCCAGCAGGCGCCGCGAGTCGAGGCGGCAAATCGCGGCAGTCCGCAACTCGATCTTTTCTAGCGCTCTGGGCTGCAGCGCTACTGCGACAGCTCCTTGGCCGCTTGCACTTGCGTTTCGAAGTAGGTCTGAAAGGCGATGGCAAGACCGGTCATCAACAGGAAGGCGCCGATCAGCAGTGAAAAGATCACCACGAAAATAACGGTCCAGCCCGAACGACTTTTGCGCTGCGTGTGCGCGTTGAATTGCCTGTCCCATTTGTCGTCCGGCCGCAAACCGTAGACGATCGCGGCGAGAAACGCAGCCAGAATCGAGACGGCGCCCGGAAACGCCAGCACCCAGCCGAGCATGGAGGCGCGGTCGCTTGCCACCAGCAGCATCGCGCCGGGAATGCCGACCAGTAGGCCGAGCAGATGAGCCCAGCCGTAAATGTCGCGCGGCCCATACAGATAGAAACGATGGGCGCCGAGCGTGCCGAGGAAGAAGGCCAGGGCAGCCGTAATCGTTTTGGAGCGAAAGTGAGTCGAGGTCGAGGCGGCAGTGGACATGTAAAGGCAAACAGGGGCACAAGCGGTCAGGAACCCGCGCTCGGCAACAGGTGGTGAATAGAAGCGGCGCACCATAGTGCGGCGGACCGTCGCGCATTCTACGCCGCCCGCGTAGGGGCGGTCACGCGGCGTTCCGCCTCACCGCTCGCCTCACCACTGCCTCCCGCGCTACGGCCTTGCGACTCGTGTGTTGCCGCTTTCGATAACTGCATCGGCATAAGTTCGTGACGGTTTGTCACGCGTCCGGCGAGGCCAGGCTGTGACTCGCGTGCGTGCCGTGCAGCCGCGAGCACTCATGGCGCAGAGTAAGTGACTCGGTAGACGGCGCCGGCGTAGTCGTCGCTGATCAGCAATGAGCCGTCAGGCAACGGCAGCACGTCGGCGGGGCGGCCCCAAACGGTTTCTCCCGCCTGCAGCCATCCCTCGGCGAAGACTTCTTGCCGCGCATGGCTGCCGTCCGGTTCGGCGACGACGCGCACCACGCGGTAACCGGCCTTCTTGCTGCGGTTCCAGGAGCCGTGTTCGGCAATGAAAATGTTGTTGCGATAGTCGGGCGGGAACATCGGGCCGCTGTAAAAGCGCATGCCGAGCGCCGCAACGTGCGCGCCGAGTTTCGCCACAGGCGGCGCAAACCCGTCGCACGGGTGGCCGGCGCCGAATTCCGGGTCGGCTACCGTGCCCGCGTGGCAGTACGGAAAGCCGAAATCCAGGCCGGTGCGCGGTGCGCGGTTCAGTTCGTCGTCGGGTAGGTCGTCGCCGAGCAGGTCGCGGCCGTTGTCGGTGAACCAAAGCTCATGCGTGGCCGGATGCCATGCCAGGCCTACCGAGTTGCGCACGCCGCGCACGACCACTTCGTAATGGCTGCCGTCGGGGTTCATGCGGCCGATCATCGCGTAGCGGTCGCGGTCCTTCAGGCAGACGTTACACGGCGCGCCCTGCGGCACGTAGAGCTTGTCATCCGGTCCGAACGCGATGAATTTTGCGCCGTGATGGGTTTCGGCGGGCAATTTGTCCGTGACGACGGCTGGCTGCGGCGGCGCGTTAAGACGAGTGTCGATGGAATCAAAGCGTAAGATCCGCGACACCGCCGAGACATACAGCGCGCCGTTGTGCCAGGCCACGCCTATCGGGGCTTCGAGTCCCGCCGCTACGACATGGCGCGCGGCGACCCGCGTGCCGTTTAGTTCGAGCGCGTAGACGTGGCCGTCCAGACTGCCTATATAAAGAATGCCTTTGGGCGAGTACGCCATGGCCCGCGCACTGGGCACCGCGTCTGACAGGACTTCGATGTGAAAGCCCGCTGGCAGTTTGATGCGCTCGACAGGCGGCGCGGCGGCAGCGCTGCATGCGGATGTCGCGAGCAGCGCCGCTGCCACACGGCGGGCAACGCGCGAACGACAGAGCTGCGAGAGGCCGACGCGCGGGAGGCAGACCCGCAAGAGGCAGGCAAACACCGTCCGGCGGGCGGAGCGCAGAAGCGGAAGGGCGGTTCGCGGCAGAGGTTTCACGGGCATTCCGTCAGGTTCTTCAGGCGTTTGCGCGAGGTCGCGAGGCCGCGCTGTATGGGCGGCGCAACCGGATTGGCTAGTTTAAGCCGGTAAGTGTTTGTTATGGCGTCAGTTTCCCGCTATAATCGCGTGTTTCAGTCGTTCCGAACCCCGGTTTTCAAGGATTCTAGTATGGTCATCATCCGCTTGGCTCGTGGCGGCTCCAAGAAGCGCCCGTTCTACAACATCGTCGCAACCGACTCGCGTAACCGTCGTGACGGCCGCTTCATCGAGCGCGTTGGCTTCTACAACCCGATCGCTACGAAGGGCGAAGCTCTGCGTATCGCTCAAGACCGCCTCACGTACTGGCAAGGCGTTGGCGCACAACTGTCGCCGACGGTCGAGCGTCTCGTGAAAGAAGCGCAAAAGGCGCAGCCGGCTGCTTAATGGTAGCTTGCACGCGTATCGTCGTCGGTCTGGCCGGCGGCTCGCGCAGTTTGCGTGAGCAGTCCGATGCGCAAGATGTTTTGCCGAAGCAGGCGTTAAAGGCCGTAGCGAGGCTCAATCTGAGGTTCAATCATGTCTGAGCGTGATTCCGGCAGTTCAGGTCGCGTGACGGCAAAGGCGCCGGCAAAAGGCGTCAGCCCAGAGGCGAGCCCGCGCGCAAAGACGTCTAGCCAGGCGCCATTCGGTGCATTCGTCCGCAAACCGGGCGAGCGGGCCGGAGGCAAGGCGAAAGCCAATGTTGCAACTGCCGGTTCCGACGCTGCTGTCATGCGCGCGGAGACGGCAGATAGCTGGCCGGCGGACGCGGTGGAAGTCGGTGCAATCGTCGACGCTTATGGTCTTAAAGGCTGGGTCAAGGTGGCCGCCCATGCGGACGCCGGACAAGGCGGCGACGCTTTGCTGAGCGCAAAGCGCTGGTGGCTCCTTAAGGGCCGCGAGCGCCACTCCGCACCGTCGTTGCAGGCGAAAACGCACAGCGACAGCGTGGTGGCCCATCTGGGCGGCGTCGCTGACCGCGATGCGGCGCTGGCGCTGCGCGGCTCCCGCGTCTATGTCAGCCGCAGTGAATTCCCGGCGCTGCAAGCCGACGAATTCTACTGGGTCGACCTGCTCGGCCTCGACGTCGTGAACCTTGCAGGCGAAAACCTAGGCAAGGTCGCAGGCATGATCGACAACGGCGCGCACTCGGTGTTGCGCGTCGAATATCCGGCGGCCGACAAAAGCGGCAAGCCGGTCACCGCCGAGCGTTTGATCCCGTTCGTCGGTGTGTTTGTCAAAACGGTGGACCAGGCGGCGAAGCAGATCACTGTCGACTGGGAAGCCGATTATTGATAGTTCAGCAAATCGATTTCGCTAAAACGGAGAGAGCGATGCAGTTCGATGTCGTCACGCTCTTTCCCGAAATGTTTCGCGCGCTGACCGACTGGGGCATTACCAGCCGGGCAGCCAAGCAGCAACGCTACGGGTTGCGAACGTGGAATCCGCGTGATTTCACAACGGACAACTACCGCACGATCGACGATCGCCCGTACGGCGGCGGCCCTGGCATGGTCATGCTGGCAAAGCCGCTGGAAGATGCGATCACGGCGGCCAGGGCCGCGCAGGCGGAGCAGGGTATTGACGCGCCGCGGGTCGTGATGATGTCGCCGCAGGGCGCCACGCTGAACCACGAACGTGTAATGAAGTTCGCTGCACAGCCCGGCTTGATCCTGCTGTGCGGCCGCTACGAGGCGATCGACCAGCGCCTGCTCGACCGGGTCGTCGACGAAGAAGTCAGTCTTGGCGACTTCGTGCTGTCAGGCGGCGAGTTGCCGGCCATGGCCTTGATGGACGCGGTTGTGCGTCAGTTGCCGGGCGTGCTCAATGATTCGCAGTCGGCGGTACAGGACAGCTTTGTCGACGTGCTGCTCGATTGTCCGCACTACACGCGGCCCGAGGAGTATCAAGGCGTGCGTGTGCCCGATGTGCTGCTCGGCGGCCATCATGCGGAGATCGAAGCATGGCGGCGGCGTGAAGCGCTGCGTAATACGTGGCGCAAACGGCCTGACCTGATCGTCAAGGCCAGGAAGAACAAGATGTTGAGTCGTGCCGACGAGGCATGGCTTGCAAGTCTGGCGAAGGAAGATCCGAAGGCGTGAAGCCCCGGTCTTTCGAGCGGACAAAAGGCGGCGCCGTGCATGCGTGTACGGTGCCTGATGTGAACCCATCCTCTATCGGGGCCGTAGCCGGGCATTCCATGCAAGGCAGGTACGAACGCCGACAAGATGGACTTAGGAGTCAGTGATGAATCTGATTGCAAAACTCGAGCAGGAAGAAATTGCGCGCGCCCTCGGCGAAAAGACCATCCCCGAATTCGCTCCCGGCGACACGGTGGTTGTCAGCGTGAACGTGGTTGAAGGTACGCGTAAGCGTGTTCAGGCTTACGAAGGCGTCGTCATCGCCAAGCGTAACCGTGGTCTGAATTCGTCGTTCATCGTCCGCAAGATTTCGTCGGGCGAAGGCGTCGAGCGTACGTTCCAGACGTATTCGCCGCTGCTGGCAAGCATCGTCGTGAAGCGTCGCGGCGACGTGCGTCGTGCGAAGCTGTACTACCTGCGCGACCGTTCGGGCAAGTCGGCTCGAATCAAGGAAAAGCTGGTCTCGAAAGACCGCGCTGCTTCCCAGGCGTAAATGCTGTAAGAAAAAGCACCCCTCGCGGGTGCTTTTTTGTTTGCCAGGTGAAAATAGCGGCATCGTCTATCCGCTCATTCGAGAGATCCGTTGATCCGCCCCGTCTTTGAACCTGAAGCGCTGCCCGTCGAAGCAACGGGCGCCCACCTGCCGGCCGTAGCTCCGGAGCGTCTTACGCCCGAAGCGCTGCGCGCCCGCTTCAAGCAAGACCTTTTCTGGACGCCCGAGCCGATCGTCGAGGCACCGTGGCGCGACATTCGAGCCGACCCGCGTGTCGCTTCCGTGTTAGTGCCGCTCGTCGTGCGCGCGAACGGCTTGACGGTGCTGCTCACGCAGCGCGCCGACCATCTCAACGATCACGCTGGCCAGGTCAGCTTTCCGGGCGGACGTCAGGAGCCGTTCGATGCCGACGCCACTGCGACCGCCTTGCGCGAAGCGCAAGAGGAGGTCGGCCTCGCACCTTCGCGCGTCGAAGTGTTGGGTGCGCTGCCCGACTATCTGACGGGCACGGGCTTTTGCGTCACGCCTGTCATTGGTCTTGTTCATCCGCCGTTTGCTTTGAAGGCGGATGCGCTCGAAGTCGCAGAAGTCTTCGAAGTGCCGCTTTCTTTCCTGATGAACCCGGCGCACCACGAAGAGCGCGTGTTCCGCTACGAGGGCGGCGAGCGCCGTTTTTTCGCGATGCCGTATCCGCGCGGAGCATCACTACAAGCGGCGGAGGAAGGCGCGAGCAGCACGGGCAGCCACTATTTCATCTGGGGCGCGACGGCCGCAATGCTGCGCAACTTCTATCGCTTTCTGGCGGCCTGAACGACGGTTGCCGGTGTGCCGGCGTGCTGTTTGGCAACGCCCTGCTCAGCGGCATCCGACCCTGTGCTATCGTTATGAAACAATCGTAAAACTCGAAAAGCACGGCGCATCGCATGACTTTTTTTTCCGTATTGCTGGCTCTGATCATTGAACAGGTGCGCGCGCTGTCGCCGAACAATCCAGTATCCGCGCTGCTTCAATACCATGCGGAGTCGGCGGCGCACGGATTCGATGCGGGCAAGCCGAAGCACGGCCTGCTTGCGTGGCTCGTGGTCGTGGTGCCGTGGACGCTCGCCGTTGCGCTCATCTACTACGTTCTCTACAACATTCATTTCGTGCTGGCGTTCTTGTGGAACGTCGCGGTGCTGTATTTCACGCTCGGCTTTCGCCAGTTCAGCCATTACTTTACGGACATCCATCTAGCGTTGAATAACGACGACGTGCCGCGCGCCCGCGAAATTCTCAACGAATGGACCGGCCTCGAGACGCTCGACATGCCGGTGAGCGAGATCGTGCGGCATACGCTGATCCACGCGGTGGTTGCATCGCATCGACATGTTTTCGGCGTGTTCTTCTGGTTCCTGATTCCGGTCGGGCCGGCAGGGGCTGTGCTGTATCGGATCGCCGAATATTTGTCGCGCACGTGGGCGCGTCCGGTCGACGATCGAACGGTGGCGTTCTCCAGCTTCGCCCAGCGGGCGTTTTTCGTGATCGACTGGGTTCCGGCGCGGCTCACGTCGCTGGGCTTTGCGATCGTCGGCAATTTCGAAGACGCGATCTACGCCTGGCGCAACCATGCGCGCCAGTGGCCCAATGCGAACGATGGCGTGCTGCTCGCCGCCGGCAGTGGCGCGCTCGGCGCGCGTCTGAGCGGGCCGCTCGCTGAACAGTCGAGCCTTGACGCCCTCGCCACAGGCGACGGCGGTCCGATGCAGGTCGGCGACGACTGCACGCCGCGCACGCTGCAGTCGGCGGTGGGGCTTGTGTGGCGCGCGGTCGTGCTGTGGATGATTCTGTTGCTCATGCTCACCATTGCCGTGTGGCTCGCGTGAGCGTAACCGCAAGCAATGGGTAGCAAAAAAACGGGCAAGCGCCCGTTTTTTTTCGCCCGCGCTGTCAATCACGAACGCGGTTGCCGCCTGGTGCTGCTTGCTCCCGCTTGCTGCCGCTCGTTCTCTTTGTTGCCGCTCACGGGCCGCATTAGCCACCGTATCAGCCACACTCAAGAAGGATCGCGCACCGTCCCGCATTGCCAGCACACAGTGAACTGTGCTTCGAGTTTCTCGCCGCATTGACGGCACTGCCAGCCGGGCGAACCGGTAGCCGGACCGCGCGACGCCGCCTCGATCAGACGCCGCGCCAACGCTTCGTCGCGCTCGTCCACGAGCCACAGTTCGGGCGCGCATTGATCCGCGGGAATATCGCCGAGCGCGCCGTTCAGATAACGGTTGTGCAACTCGCAGGCAATGCCGGCCGCCTCCAGCAAATTGACCCAATGCTGTCCGATGACGAGATTTGGAGCGCGCATCAGCTTCATGTCAGCGCACAACCTGGCTGGCTTCGTGCACGAGCTGCGCGTATAGCGCATGTCGTTCGCGGCGAATGCGACCGTCGGCGACCGCTTCGAGAATCGCGCAGCCGGGCTCGTGCAAGTGGTGGCAGTTGTAGAAGCGACAGTTGGGCAACAGCGGCCGGAACTCGGGAAACGCGCGTTCGAGCCGGCCCTCGGTCAAGTGATGCAGGCCAAATTCCTGGAAGCCGGGCGAGTCGATCAGCGCGCCGTTCCCGGTGGCACCGTCGGCGCCGGTCGGCCCGCCAGGCAGCGGATAAAGCCGCGTAAACGTCGTGGTATGGCGCCCACTGTTCAGCGCCGTGGAAATCTCGCGTGTGGCGACTTCGGCATCCGGAATCAGAAGATTCACGAGTGTGGATTTGCCCATGCCCGACTGGCCGAGCAAAAGTGTCGAGTGACCGTGCAAATGCTCGATCAATGCCGCCCGCGCGGCCTCGGGCTGTGCCTTGATCGACACTTCCACGACCGTGTAGCCGAGCGCGCGATACGGCTCAAGCCGCTTTCGCGCAGCTTCTAGTGCGTCGGTCACGTCGATCTTGTTCAGCACGATCAGCGGTTTTAGCTCGTTAGCCTCGGCGGCGACGAGCGCGCGCCCGAGCAGGTCTTCGCTGAAGTGCGGTTCGGTGGCGAGCACGATCAGCAACTGGTCAAGGTTCGCGGCGAAGAGCTTGGACTTGTACTGATCCGAGCGGTACAGCAGATTGCGCCGCTCGCCGATCTCGACGATCACGCCCTGGTCGGCCGAAGTGGGCTCGTAAAGCACGCGGTCGCCGACCGCCACCTCGCTGCGCTTGCCGCGCGGAAAGCATTGCAGCATCGGGCCGCCGTGTTCCGGCGCAACGAGGTAGTGGCGGCCATGCGCGGCCACGACGAGACCGCCTACGCGCGTCGCGGAGCTCGCGCGCGGCGTTTGTCTGGAGCGGCCGCTCATGCGTGCCGCAGCAGTCGGTCGATCCGCTGCGAGGCCGGCGGATGCGAATAATAGAACGCGGTATACAGCGGATCGGGCGTCAGCGTGGACGCATTGTCTTCGTACAGCTTGACGAGCGCGTTGATGAGGTCTTGCGCGTCCGTCTGCGTGGCGGCGAACGCGTCGGCCTCGAACTCGTGCTTGCGCGAGGTCAGGCTGCCAAGCGGCGTAACGAAGAAGACGAATACCGGCAATGCGAGGAAGAACAGCACCAGCGCCAGCGCACTATTGCCGCCGACGAGCGAAGGCCGCACACCGAGCCCTTCGTAGAACCACACCTGCTGCGTAAGCCAGCCAAGCAGCGCGAGCAGTGCGAGGCTGATCGCAAAGGTCACGAGCATGCGCTTGATCACGTGACGGCGCTTGAAATGGCCGAGTTCGTGCGCAAGCACAGCCTCGATCTCGCTGCCCGACAGGCGCGCCAGCAGCGTGTCGAAAAACACGATCCGCTTGGCCGCGCCGAAGCCGGTGAAGTACGCGTTGCCGTGCGCGGAGCGGCGGCTGCCGTCCATCACGAAGAGGCCCTTGGCGGCGAAGCCGCAGCGCTTCATCAGCGCTTCGATGCGGCTTTTCAGCGCTTCGTCCTTGAGCGGCTCGAACTTGTTGAAAAGCGGCGCGATAAAGGTCGGGTACAGCACGAGCACCAGCATCTGGAAGACGACCCAGACGATCCACGTCCACAGCCACCAGAAGCTGCCCGCGCGGTTCATCAGCCACAGCACGACGAACAGCAGCGGCAACCCGAACGCGGCGCCGAGCAACACGCCCTTCAGCCGGTCGACGACGAAAATGCGCAAGCTCATCCGGTTAAAGCCAAAGCGTTGCTCGATCACGAACTGGCGGTAGTAGTCGAACGGCAGGTCGACCGCGCTGGTGATCGCGATCACTGCCGCGACGAGCGCGATCTGGCCGATGTACCCGCGGCCAAGCCAGTCCGTGATAGCGAGATCCAGCGCCTGCACGCCGCCCAGCAGCGTGAGGCCGATCAGAAGCGCGGCCCCGACGACGATTTCGATCATGGTCAGACGCGTGCGCTCGACGGTGTAGTCGGCGGCGCGCTGGTGCGCGGCGAGCGCGATCGTGCCGGCGAACTGGCTGGGCACCTGCTCGCGATGGCCCGCGACGAAGCGGATCTGCCGCGACGCGAGCCACAGCTTGGTGCCGACCATGGCCACGACGGCAACGACGAACAGAACGGTGAAGTACAGGGTAGGCATCCGTGGATTCCGTGGTATCTATGCGAGAATTATATGTTTCTTCCCGCCTCGCAGCGGGGACCTGCTTAAAGCATCTTCAATCATCCCTATCCACCTCAAACGAACGATGGTCGCGGCGTCGGGCTTGCCAGCAAGCTTTCGCTCCGGCCATCAGGGTTGCCTTCATGACTGACATCCTCGAATCCGCTCAACAGCCGCCGCTCGTGCGCAGCGACATGAACCTCGTCTGGCTGGACATGGAAATGACCGGGCTCAACCCCGACTCCGACCGCATCATCGAAATTGCGGTGGTGGTGACGAATTCGACGCTCGACAGAATGGTCGAAGGTCCGGTGCTGGCCATCCATCAGAGCGACGAGACGCTCGCCAGGATGGACCAGTGGAATCAGAACACGCATGGGCGCTCCGGGCTGATCGACCGCGTGAAGGCTTCGACGGTGAGCGAAGCCGATGCCACCGAGCTGATCCGTGATTTTCTCGGCGCCTACGTGCCGCCGGGCAAGTCGCCGATGTGCGGCAATTCGATCTGCCAGGACCGGCGCTTCATGGCGCGCTGGATGCCGGAGCTCGAGACCTTTTTCCATTACCGCAATCTCGACGTCAGCACGCTCAAGGAGCTGTGCCGACGCTGGCAGCCGGCCATCTACAAAGGCTTCCAGAAACGCGCGATGCACACGGCGCTCGCCGACATCCACGAATCCATTGACGAGCTGAAGTACTACCGCGAGCACTTTCTCGTTCCGCCCGCGCCGGATGCTTCGATGAACGCCGAATAACCGGCGCCGCCGCAATCACACCGGCCGGGGCGCGCGCACCGCGTTCTTCGGCCGGAACGCCTTCACGACTTCGTCGCGGGTTTCTACATACGGCCCGCCGATCAGATCGATGCAATACGGCACCGCCGCGAAGATGCCCGGCACCTTCACTGCGCCGCCGGATTCCGCATCGCGCACGCCTTCCAGCGTTTCCTTGATCGACTTCGGCTGGCCCGGCAGGTTGATGATCAGCGCTGCGTGGTCCGCCGTTTCGCGAATCACCGCGACCTGGCGCGACAGGATCGCGGTCGGCACGAAGTTCAGGCTGATCTGCCGCATCTGCTCGCCGAATCCCGGCATTTCTCTGGTGGCTACGGCCAGCGTTGCCTCGGGCGTGACGTCGCGCCGGGCCGGGCCGGTGCCGCCCGTGGTCAACACCAGATCGCAACCGAGTTCGTCCACCAGTTCCGTGAGCGTCGCGGAAATGGTCGGCGCGTCGTCCTGAATCAGGCGCGTGACCACTTGCCACGGCGAGCTCAACGCGGCGCCGAGCCATTCCTGCAAGGCCGGAATGCCCTTGTCCTCGTACACGCCAGTGGATGCGCGGTCGCTCACCGACACGAGGCCGATCAGGATCTCGTCCGGGTGGCTGCGCGCGGGCTTACGGGCGGAGTCAGGCTTCGCGGTCGTCATCGTCGTCTTCCTCGGCGTCGTCATCAGCGGACTCGGTCGCAGCCGCGGGTCCGTCCGCATTCTTGATCCATTGGAACAGTTCGCGGAAGTAGCGCGGCGGCTTGTTCTGCTGCGCTTCCTTGCGGGCGTTACGGATCAGCGTGCGGCCTTGCTGCGGATCCGCGTTCGGATGCTGACGGATGAACTCGGTCAGCGCGGCGTCGTCGGCGAGCAGCTTCTCGCGGGTGCGCTCGATCCAGTGCAGCCTCGCCGTTTCCGCCTTGTTGACGCCGTTATAGGTGTCGAGCGCGGTGCGCAGCGCAGCGGTTTCCTCATCGAGCAGCGAGCGCATGACGCGGCCCACGTACTGAAGTTGCCGGCGCTTGCCTTCATGGTCGGTGATGCGGCGCGCTTCGCGCACTGCGTCGTCGAGCTTCTCGGGCATCGGCATGCGCTTGAGCGCGTCTTTGGGCAGCGCGATCAGCGCCTCGCCCAGTTCCTGCAGCGCGTGCATTTCGCGCTTCAACTGGGACTTGCTTGGACGGTCGTAGCCGTTCTCGTCGACTTCCGGCTCGGCGGATTCGATGGGCTGAATGCGGGTTTTGCGTGTCATGCCGATATTGTAGCGTGCCGGGCCCGGCTAACCCGCCGCCGCGCCGCTAGCAACGGCGTGTGTCTGCCAAAAAACCGCGCTGCGAATACCAGGTGCGCCAGCGCTTAGCTTGCTATGATCGCGGGATGCTTTAACCATGCCCATGCGCATGTCATGCTCGATGAAGCGCGCCGGGGCGCACGCGAGCCGCGCGACCCGTGCGACGCGCGCATGGACGAACACCGGGCCGCTCGGCCCCCAAAGGACGGCAACGACAATGGCAGCAGACATGGACGTCAAGCAGCGCTTTTTTCCGCATACCCAGGATGAACTGAAGGAAATCGCCTCGGACATCCTTCGTCACGCGAAGTCGCTCGGCGGCACCGACGCAGCGACCGAAATCTCCGAAGGCGACGGCCTGTCCGTCTCCGTGCGGCGCGGCGAAGTCGAGACGATCGAGCACAACCGCGACAAGATGGTCGGCGTGACGGTGTTCATCGGCAACAAGCGCGGTAACGCGAGCACCTCCGACTTTTCGTCGCAGGCGCTGAAGGACACGGTGGCGGCGGCGTACAACATTGCCCGCTTCACCGCCGAGGACGATTGCGCGGGCCTCGCGGAAGCCGAATTGCTCGAAAAAGAGCCGCGCGATCTCGACCTGTATCACCCGTGGAATCTGTCCGCCGACGAAGCCGTGGAAATCGCCCGCCGCGCTGAAGACGCCGCCTTCGCCACCGATCCGCAAATCAAGAATTCGGAAGGCGCGAGTGTGTCGGCGCAGCATTCGCAGTTCGTGCTCGCCACGTCGCGCGGTTTTCTCGCGGGCTATCCGTACTCGCGCCATTACATTGCATGCGCGCCGATTGCCGGCAGCGGGCGCAACATGCAGCGCGACGACTGGTACACGTCCATGCGCAACGCAGAGCAACTGGCCGATCCGGAAGCGGTGGGCCGTTACGCGGCGCAGCGGGCGCTTGCGCGCATCGGCGCGCGCGGTTTGGATACCCGCAAGGTGCCGGTACTGTTCGAGGCGCCGCTCGCCGCCGGTCTGCTCGGCGCGTTCGTGCAGGCTACGAGCGGCGGCGCGCTGTATCGCAAGACCTCGTTTCTCGTCGACAGTCTCGGCAAGCCGGTGTTCGCGCCGCATGTGCAGATTGTCGAAGATCCGCATGTGCCGCGTGCAATGGGCAGCGCGCCGTTCGACGAAGAGGGCGTGCGCACGCGGCAACGCTCGGTGGTGAAGGACGGCGTCGTGGAGGGCTATTTCCTGTCGACCTATTCCGCGCGCAAGCTCGGCATGCAGACCACCGGCAACGCCGGCGGCTCGCACAACCTGTCGCTGCAAAGTTCTAACACGCGCGCCGAGGACGACTTCGAGGAAATGCTGCGCAAGCTCGGCACCGGCCTTTTGCTGACCGAATTGATGGGGCAGGGCGTGAACTACGTGACGGGCGACTATTCGCGCGGCGCGTCGGGCTTCTGGGTCGAGAACGGCAAGATCCAGTATCCGGTCGAGGAAATCACCGTTGCGAGCACTTTGCAGGAAATGTTCCGGCATATCGTCGCAATCGGCGCGGATACCATCACGCGGGGCACCAAGCAGACGGGTTCGGTGCTCATCGAGCGGATGACTATCGCGGGTCAGTAAGCGGGCTCTATCCTTCGGGCGCGACAGCCGCTACGGAGGACTTCCCAAAGCAAAACGCCACGCGAGGCTTGCGTGGCGTTCTTCTTTTGACGGCGCGCCGCAGGGCGCTTTCTGTGTTTCATGGCGCCGTGAGGGCGTGCAGCGACGCGGCGCCTGGCCCGCTTCGCTCCTAGCGACCTTTGCGCGTATAGGTCACGAACGCATAGTCGAAATCGTTCGGCGCGTGCGCGCGATGCGTTTCGTGGGCAACCTCTTGCCACTCATGCGGATCGACCGCCGGGAAAGTTGCGTCGCCTTTGAAGTCGGCCGAGATCTCGGTGACGATCAGCTTGTCCGCAAGACGCAGCCCTTCCACATACAACTGCGCACCGCCAATCAGAAACGCTTCCGGCGCCTGATCCTGCGCGGCGAGCTTCAGCGCTTCGTCGAGCGTGGTGGCCGCGTCGCAGCCCTGGAAGCGCCGCGTCGCATCCCGTGTCACGACGATGTTGCGGCGTCCCGGCAGCGGCCTGCCGATCGACTCATGCGTCTTGCGCCCCATGATGATGGGCGCGCCCATAGTCGTGCGCTTGAAAAACGCCAGGTCTTCGGGAAGTCGCCAGGGCAACTGGTTGTCGCGGCCGATCACGCCGTTATTGGCGCGAGCGACGATCAGGGTGAGCGTCGTCATCGAATGGAAAGGGGAACGTAACCGGATCGATTCTACCTGACCCAGGCAGCCGGTTCGCTGCGCGCGCGGGCCGTGTGCCGCGTGCGGGACGAGGCGCGGCCTGTCCGGCGCAGGGCTATTCCGGCAGATGGTCCGCCACGCCGCCCTCCGTGGTACGGGCGGCTTCGCATAGGTAGCGGCGGCGGCAGGCGCGGCGGCGGGGCGATCTCGTCCCACAGGGTGACGCGCGCGCCACCGCGGACACGCAATAACGGTAATCGCATGATGAGTCTCCTCTGCACGGCGATTAGCGAAACCCGTGCCAAGCCGCCCAATTCCCCGACGCATCGGCTTGCAAGTCGACCCCCGAACAATCGAATTAAAAGAATTGGCCAAAAACGTTTCAGGTCTGAAACGGGAAGAAGGAAATACCTATTAAGTGTTAATTGATGCGGTACGAACTACCTGCGCGGCCGCCAATGAGAAAAGCGCATCTACATTTCGTTATTCGTAAGTTGATTACATATTCGCCGCGCCGCGGGCCTTGCTGGGAAAGGCAGGCGGATTAAATTCGCATAATTGTTTTCCAAGCGGCGCGCGTATAGTAAGCTCTCGGAAAGAGCTCAAAATTTTAAAAAAGCCCGCTAACGGGCCGTCTCAAACACACACGCCGCTTTCTGGGGATCAGCTGTCCGCACGGAATGGAATGGCCGTTCGGTTTTTGCTATTTGCGAATCCCGAATGTGCCAGCGTGTCTGAATCGCGGTTCAGGTGCGTGCATCATCCTTAACGTTCGTTGACGAGAGGATCTGAATAATGGAACCCGCAACGCGGCAACTGATTTACGTTTCGCGCGAGCCGAGCGCGGAACTGCACACCCGCTTCCACCAGCGCGGCTGGCACGTGGAAGTGGTGGGATCGGCGCGCGACGCGCGCCGGGCCGTACGCGCCGGCTCGGCAGCGGGTGGCCTGCTCGATCTGTCCAGTCATTTCCAGCCGCATGAAATCGCCGCTTTCGAATCCTGCCTGACCATGCCCAATGTGGGCTGGGTGGCGGCGACCGTCCCCGGTCAACTTCAGGACGCGGCGCTGCGCCGCCTCGTGCGCGATTATTGCTTCGACTATGTGACCGTGCCGTATTCCGGCGACCGCATCGTGGACTCCGTCGGCCACGCATACGGCATGATTTCGCTTGGCGAACCGGCGTCGAACGACGCTTCGCAAGGTGCAGAAGGCGAAATGGTCGGCTCGTGCGACGCCATGCTTGCCCTTTTCCGCTCGATCCGCAAGGTCGCGATGACCGACGCGCCGGTCTTCATCTCGGGCGAATCGGGCACGGGCAAGGAACTCACGGCAGTGGCGATTCACGAACGCTCGGCCCGGCGTAACGCGCCGTTCGTGCCAATCAACTGCGGCGCCATTCCACCGCACCTGCTGCAGTCCGAACTATTCGGCTATGAGCGCGGCGCCTTCACCGGCGCGAACCAGCGCAAGATAGGCCGCGTGGAAGCGGCCAACGGCGGCACGCTGTTTCTCGACGAAATCGGCGACCTGCCGCTGGAAAGCCAGGCGAGCCTGCTGCGCTTCCTGCAGGAGCGCAAGGTGGAGCGGCTGGGCGGCCATAGCGCGATCGACGTCGACGTGCGGATCATCTCGGCCACGCACGTGGACATGACGGCAGCGATGATCGAAGGGCGCTTTCGCTCCGACCTGTATCACCGCCTATGCGTGCTGCAGATCGACGAGCCGCCGCTGCGCGCCCGCGGCAAGGACATCGAGCTGCTTGCGCGCCACATGCTGGAACGTTTCAAGAAAGACGCAAGCCGCCGGCTGCGCGGTTTCGCGCCGGACGCCATCGCGGCTTTGCACAACTACGGCTGGCCGGGCAACGTGCGCGAACTCATCAACCGCGTGCGGCGGGCGATTGTGATGTCCGAGGGGCGTGCAATCACGGCACGCGATCTGGAGCTGGCCGAGTATGTCGAGATCGTGCCGGTGTCGCTCGCGCAGGCGCGTGAAGCCGCCGAGCGTCAGGCCATTGAGCTTGCGCTGTTGCGGCACCGCGGCCGTCTTGGCGACGCGGCGCAGGAACTCGGCATTTCGCGCGTCACGCTGTACAGGCTGCTGTGCTCGCACGGCATGCGTCATATGGAAAGCGAACCGCTGTCGTCGTCGCATGGCAGCTTGCCGGCGTCGGTGCCGCATCTCTGACAGACGGTGCCTTGCGGTTGTGAACGCCGTCCCGGTGGGTCGAACGACCGGGCGGTGGCAATCCGCGGTTTGCAGGCGGGGTTCCAACTGCCTCGTATGCCGTTGCCTTTTGCTCGATGGCACAGGCTTCTTCGCATCTCGCGCATGATGTTCGCGGCGTTGGCGTTGGCGTTGGCTTCCGGTTCCGCCTCGCCAGTCGCCTCCGCATTCGCCCCGGCGTCTGCACCAGCCCCGGCTTCGGCATCCGGCGGCCGCACTTGGTAAAATCGGGTTTTCCGCTCAATCTCGCGGTGCGCTGCCTGGAGCTTCTCTGGGCGCGGGCCGTGCCGAAGGGACCCGCATGAAACAATACCTGGACCTCGTCCGCACGATTCTCGACACTGGCACGTGGCAGGAGAATCGCACCGGCATTCGCACGATCAGCATGCCGGGCGCCATGTTGCGCTTCGATCTCCAGCAGGGTTTCCCGGCGGTTACCACGAAGAAACTGGCGTTCAAGTCGGCCGTGGGCGAACTCGTCGGCTTCCTGCGCGCGTCGCGCAGCGCGGCCGATTTCCGCGACCTCGGCTGCAAGGTGTGGGACGCGAACGCGAATCAGAATCCGCAGTGGCTCGCCAACCCGTATCGCCAAGGTCCGGACGATCTGGGCGACGTGTACGGCGTGCAATGGCGCCAGTGGCCCGCCTACAAGGTGCTGGATGCCTCGGCTAGTGCGCAGCTTGCCGATGCGCGCGCGCGCGGCTTCCAGGTCGTCACCGAATTCGACGAAAACGGCAGCCGCAAGGTGCTGCTGTACAAGGCGATCGATCAGTTGCGCCAGTGCCTCGACACCATCATGCAGAACCCGTCGGACCGGCGCATTCTGTTTCATGCGTGGAACCCGGCGGTGCTGGATCAGATTGCGTTGCCGGCTTGCCACCTGCTCTATCAGTTCCTGCCGAATGTCGCGCGTCGCGAGATTTCCCTGTGTCTGTACATTCGTAGCAACGATGTCGGGCTGGGCACCCCGTTCAATCTGACCGAGGGCGCGGTTTTGTTGCATCTGGTCGGCCGCCTGACCGGTTTCACGCCGCGCTGGTTCACGTACTTCATCGGCGACGCGCACATCTACGAAAATCAGCTCGACATGCTGAACCAGCAGCTCACGCGCGAGCCCTATGAGAGCCCGACGCTGGCCATTTCCGAACGCGTGCCCGAGTACGCGAAGACCGGCGTGTACGCTCCCGAATGGTTGGAAAAAATCGAACCGTCGGATTTTTCGCTGGTCGGCTACCGGCATCACGAACCGTTGACGGCGCCAATGGCTGTTTGAGAGGGCGCCATACAAAGGCCCCCGCGATCCGTATCGCGGGGGCCTTTATTTTGTGCCGACGAATCGCGAAGCGTCGGACAGCAGGGGACGCTTAGCCTCGATGATGCTCGTCGTGGCCACCGCCCGAATGCTGGTCCCCGTGCTGTGGTTGCGGGCGTGGCTGCTGCGCCTGAGGCTGCGGGTGCGGTTCCGGACGTGGCTGCATCTGCTGCGGATGAAACTCCGGCCGCGGCTGTTGTTGAACCTGGGGCTGAGGACGCGGCTCCTGGCGCGGTTGCATCTGCTGCGGATGGAACTCTGGGCGAGCTTGCTGTTGAACCTGGGGCTGAGGACGCGGCTCCTGGCGCGGCTGCGTCTGCTGCGGATGAAACTCTTGACGAGGTTGCTGTTGCGCCTGTAGCTGCGGTTCCGGACGCGTCTGCATCTGCTGTGGGCGAGACTCGGCATAAGCCTGCTGCTGCGTCCGCGCATCGGGGGCCGGCTGGGCGCGCTGCGGCCGCATGCCCTGCGCTGACAGTTCCTGACTCGGGGCCTGAGCCTGCGCCTGCTGACGCGGCTGCGGTTGGCCTTGTGGCCGATCAAACCCGCCTCCTTGGGCGCGATAATCGCCCCGCGGCGTCTGCAAATCCCGCTGCTGCCCTTGAGCCTGGAGCATGCCCGGCTGTTGCGTCGCCGCCCGATTTTCCGGCGGATGCGGGACGGCGCGCTGGCGCAGCGCTGCGTTCTGGTCTGCGCCAACCGGCTGTGCGATTTCAGGCCTTGCGATTTGTGATGCTTCGCCGCCGCGCGGCCGGCCTTGCGGCGCTGCTTGTTGTGCCTGCCGCGTCTGCTGCGCCTGTAGCGCCATCGGCGTATGCGGCTGCGTCCACACAGGCTCGTGGCGCCCGTCCGCCGCCGCTTGCTGGGCCGTGCCGCGCTGCTGCGCGAAGCCCGGCGCATTGCCACCGTTCCCACCGTTGCCACCGTTCTCACGCGGCGGACGCGGCACGCCGTTCGACAGCGCGTCGGCCCCTCCGCGCTGCGGACCACGCGCCTGATCAAGCGTGCCCGGCCGAGCCTGCTGCATACCCGGACGTTGCGCTTGTCCCGCGGCAGGCGCGTCGCCCGCACCGGGTCCCGGGTGTTGGTCACGGCTCACGATGCCGGCCGCGCTCTGTCCGCCCGGCAGCGTCTGCGGCACAGGCGCGCCCGCTGCCGCGCCAGGCATGCGGCCGGGAATATGCGACTGCACGACCCGCACGTTCGCGACCGGCGACGCACCGCGTCCATCGACGAAGTGCGCCGGCATCGACGTCCGCACGATCGGCTGCCCTGCGCCAGGCACGCGGGCACCGCTTTGCGCGAAACGCTGCGCAAGGCCGTCGCGATAGGCGGGCGGCACCGACGGACTGCGCGTCGCGACCACCGGACGCGTCATGGCCTGCGCCGGCGGCCGGTGATCCGCGCTGCGCTGGCCCGGTCCGAAACTCTCGTGCACCGGCGCAATACCAGGCGCGCCGGGGTTGATGCGGGCGTTGCGCCACTGCGCCGGATCGACCTTCTGTGCGAAGCGTCCGACCGGCTGCCCGTGCACGAAAGCCGTCGCCGGCACAGCGGTTACGGCCCGCGGCGCCCGATAGTTGATGTACGTGTTGTGGACGTTGGTGATGTTCGTGACGTGATAGTTGTTGACCACCGTCGTCTGATTGACGCGTTCGTAGTAGCGTGGGCTCCAGCTGTCGCGTCCGCCCCATTGCGGGTGCCATCGTTCCCCGGGGCCGAGCGGGAACCACGCGACGCCGGCCGCCATCGCGCCGCCAATCGCCAGATTCACGCCCCAGTCGACTCCGGCGCCGCCACCGCCAACAAACGCGACCAATGCCGGTGCATAAACCGGCGGTGCGCTTACGACGACCGGACCGGGCACCCATGCCCACGAATCGTCGACATAAGCCCAGCGGCCGTAGTGGTAAGGCGCGAAGCCCCACGGCGCGTCATCCACCCAGGTCCAGCCCCAAGGCGCCTGCCATACCCAGTGGCCCTCCCGGTAGGGCGCCCAGCCAGCGGGCGTCGCGCGCGGCACCCATACTTCGCCGTACTGCGGGCTGCTGCGCCATGTGCCGTTGACGTCGAGGTCCTGATAACCCGGAATCTCGCGCGATACATAGCGCGCCGACACCGAGCGGTCTTCGGCGGCGTCGCGACTCGCTGCCCATTGATCGAAGCCGTCCGGCTCCGGTACGCCGCTGTCGGCGAGCGTCTGCAGGTTGGTGCCCGCAAAGCGCACCTGCTGACCGGCGGCAATCGGCATCTGAGCGCCATCGCCGTAAGCCGTCGCGCTGCCGCTGCGCACGGTGACGGTGGTGCTGCTGCCGTCCGGCGCGACGTCGACGCGATAGTCGCCCGGTCCGTTCAGTCCGAGCGCGAGATTGGGCGTGTCGATTTCATACGACGATCCCGGCGGCAGTTGCCGCACATGCGCCGACAGCGTGCCTTGCGCAACCTTGAGCTGGGCGCTGTTGTCGTCGAGATTCAGCAGGTCGAGGCTGGTGGACTGACCAAGACGCAGCGCCGTCGAGCCGATATGCAGCTCCGAGCGGGCGTTTGCGTCGTTCCACAACTGGTCGCCGGTTGTCAGCGGCCGGTTGATCTGCGCGTATGACCAGTCGGCGGCGCCGGCCGGCTCGCTGGTCACGGTTCCGGCCATGTAGTTCAGACGCGCGACGCGTCCGGGCGGGTCGGTGTTCTGGGTGGCCGCAGCTTGCGGCGCGGGGACGGCTTGCTGCGCGAGCGCGCACTGCGTCGCCAGCAGAAACGCCGCCGTGGCGATCAGCGTGTAGCAGACAGGGCGATGTCCCGAAGGTAAGCGTGAGGTCTTGGCGTGCATGTTCTGTTCTCCGACGGACGCATTTGCATGCGGTATCCGTGAATCACTCTACCTGCAGCGCCTGTTTCAAGGCCCCCACATTTGTAAGGCCGCCTCACCAGCGGTAACAAAAGGTCTCGATCGGTCCACAGCCGTTGCCGATCTGCGGTTCCGGACGGCGTTGCTCAGTCGGCGAGAAACGCGTCGAAGTGTCGATGACCGGCGGGCGTGATGCGCAGAATACGCGGACGCTCGGTCCGCTCCACCCAGCCATGCGCGGCCCACGACTCCAGCAACGCCGCGCCGAGTGCGCCCCCGAGGTGCGGGCGGCGCTCGCTCCAGTCCGGGCAGGTGCAGGCAAAGCGGCGCCGGCGGCTGCGCTGCGCCGACAGGTCGACGCCCCAGTCGGCAAAGCGGGCGGCGCCCTCGGAGGTCGCTTCGAGCGACGTGCCTTGCAGGCTCAGCAGTCCGCGCGCGACCAGCCGCTCGAACACCCGCACTGACAGCTCGCCCGCCATGTGGTCGTAGCAGGTGCGCGCGTAGCGCATCTCAGTCGGCACGGTGCGCACGGGGCGCGGCGTGGGGCGCTGCGGCGCGCTGACTTGCGCGACGTTGGCGAGCGCTTCAATGGACGCGGCGATATCCGCCGACGCTATGCGGAAATACCGATGCCGCCCTCGCACCTCGAGCGCGAGCAGGCCGCCCTCGGTGAGCCGGGCGAGGTGCGCGCTGGCGGCCGACGGCGAGAGTCCCGCGATCATCGTCAGTTCGCCGGCGGGGCGGGCGCTGCCGTCCATCAGCGCCCACAGCATGGCGGCGCGGCCGGGGTCCGCCAGCAGCGCGCCGATCCGGCTGAGGCCGGGAAAGTGATTGTGTTCGTCTGCGAGGAGGGCGGACATAGGGTGCTCCAAGTTCTGTCGGATTTGCGCCGTGCGGGCGGCGCAACAGCTCATGCAGCGACTTCGTGCAGCCACTTCATGCGGCCACTTTACGCGGCGCGTTCATTCGATGTTTCAGCTTAACGTGAACAGTGGATTGCGGCCTCTACGAAATTCCGCCGTTATGGTGCGCGCGTCTGCCTGCTTGCGAACCCGCGAGCCTGCGGCAACGGGCTGGCGCGAGCGTCAGCGGCGCCAGGCTAGAATCGACGCCTGTCTTTGCAGGAACGCAGTCATGAAAATCGTATTGGGCTTGCTGGCGTCTGTCCTGTTGCTGGGCGCGTGCGCGCAAGGCGGTTCGTCCGGGGGCGGCAGCGTCACGATGTACGGCACCATCGACGAAGGGATTACCTTTCACGGCAAATAGTGGACCGGCTGGCTGTGGCGCGTTCCGCGGTCCAGTGATGCGATGGATGGCAGTAAATGATGCATCATTGTCACGACTGCCACCTGTGGTCGTGTGACGATGCACCTTTCGTCACTCGAGCCATTGAGTCACGGCGCCGCGAGCGGTGGCCCTGGCTGCTTTGGCTGCTCTGGCAGACGCGGCCGCTTCTACGGCGCCCACCGCGGCGACCGCCCGAGCCCATTCCACCTCCCGGGACCGATTCATGCCGCCTGCCACTTCCGTGACCCCAGCCAGCTCAGCCCACCCGGGCTCATCCGTCTGCGATTCGACCACGAACCTGCACGGCCCCGATCCGCACGGTCGGCGCGCGGCGCGCGTGCTGGCCGTGTGCCAGGCGTTGTACACATCGTCGGTGTCGATCGATCTCACGCTCACGGGTCTGGTCGGCTACACGCTGGCCGACGACAAAGCGCTCGCCACGCTGCCTTTCTCGCTGATTACCGTGGCCGCCGCGCTCACCACGATCTTCGCGTCGTTCCTGATGGCGCGCATTGGCCGCCGTGCCGGCTTCGTGCTCGGGGCAGGGGTCGGTGCGCTAGGCGGCGCAGTGTCGGTTTGGGCGATCTTTCACCACGACTTCTGGGCTTTTTGCGCGGGCACTGCGACGGTCGGCGTGTTTCAGGCGTTCGCGCAGTACTACCGGCTCGCCGCCGCCGACGCGGTCGGGCTCGACGGCAAGAGCCGCGCAATCTCGACGGTGTTGACCGGCGGCGTGGTCGCGGCGGTGTGCGGACCACTCCTCGCCGCCTGGAGCAAGGACTGGCTCGCGCCGGTGGCGTTCGCCGGTTCGTATGCGCTCGTGACCGGGCTCGGGCTCGCGTCGATAGTCCTGCTCATGCTGCTTTATCGCGACATGACGCCTGCGCCTGCCGCACCCGCGCCTCATGACGCCGCGCGGCCCCTCGGCGAGATCGTGCGTCAGCCGATCTTCGCGGCGGCGCTCGCCAACAACGCGCTCGGCTATGCCGTCATGATGTTCGTGATGACCGCGACGCCGATCGCGGCGGTTGCGTGCGGGCACAGCATCGGTGACGGCGCAGCCATCATTCAATGGCATCTCGTGGGCATGTTCGCGCCGTCGCTGTTTTCGGCCCGGCTCATCAAGCGTTTCGGCGTGTTGCCGGTGATCGGCGCGGGTATCGTGCTGTCGGCGCTGTGCGGCGTGTTCGCACTGCGTTCGACCGATCTTGCGCATTTCTATGCCGCGCTCGCTTGTCTTGGCGTGGGCTGGAACTTCATGTTTGTCGGCGGCTCGACGCTGCTTGCACAATCTTATCGGCCCTCCGAACGCGCCAAGACCCAGGCCACCAGCGAGTTCACAACCTTTGCCTGTTCCGCGCTCGGTTCGCTGTTCGCCGGGCAATTGCTCGCGCGCTTCGGCTGGGCGACGATCAATGCGGCCATCTTTCCGTTGCTCGGCGCGGCGGCGCTGGCCACGCTGGCTTACGCGCGCTCGGCGAAGCGGCGCGCGGCGCCGGGAGTGGCGTGATGAGCGCGCGTCATGTCGTGTTTGCCGTCGCGCCAGATCTCGTGCTGCTCGACGCATGCGGCCCGCTGGAGGCTTTCTGGCGCGCGGAGCTGACGATGGCCGCAAGCGGCGGTTGTGGTCATGGCACGGACCACAGCCCTCGCGCGCAGCCCACGCCCGCGCCATCGCCCACGCCATCAGTTGCGCACCCGGTGGCATACCGCACGACAATTGCGTCGATCGACGGCGGCGTGCTTCAGACCTTCACCGGCTTACCCGTCGTCACTGAGCGGCTCGACTCGCTCGAAACCGAGCCGATCGACACGCTGATCGTCCCCGGCGTGCCGATCGACCCGCACTGCACGCTGGAGCCGGAACTGGTCGCATGGATCAGACGCAATGCGCCGCGCGCGCGTCGCGTGTGTTCCGTGTGCACCGGCGCGTTCTATCTGGCGGCAGCGGGTCTGCTCGACGGCCGGCGCGCAACCACGCATTGGCGCGAAGCGGCCCAACTCGCGCGCCGTTTCCCCAATGTCCAAGTGGACGCCGATCCGATCTTCATTCGCGACGCCGGCCCCGGCGCTACGGACGGCGCCAGCTCGCATCCGGACGCCGTGTGGACCTCCGCGGGCGTGACCGCGGGGATCGACCTCGCGCTTGCGCTGATCGAGGAAGACCTGGGCCATGCGGTCGCGATGCAGGCCGCGCGGCGGCTCGTCGTCTTCATGAAGCGGCCGGGCGGCCAGTCGCAGTTCAGCGCGGCGCTGGCGGCGCAGGCGTCGGCGGGCGGGCCCTTCGAAGCCTTGCATAGCTGGATGGCGGCCCATCTGCGCGAAGATCTGACGGTCGAGCGGCTCGCCGAACGCGCGCGGATGACACCGCGCACTTTCGCGCGCCGCTACGTCGACGAAGTAGGGCGCACGCCGGCCAAAACGGTGTCGGCGCTGCGGCTGGAGGCGGCTTCGCGGGCGTTGGCCGAATCGCGCCGGCCGCTCAAGCGGATCGCGCTCGACTGTGGTTTTGGCAGCGAGCAGAACTTGCGGCGCGCGTTCGTGCGGCGCTTCGGCGTGCTGCCGCTCGAGTATCGGGAGCGCTTCATGTCGGCGATGACCGCCCCGGCGCGCGGCGTTATCGCCGGCTCGGACAATACGGCGGCCGGCCGCGGCACGTGACGATAACTGCCCACGCTGTCAATATTGCCCTCGTATAATCGCCTCCTTTCAATGCATCCGATTGACCGGAGTCAAGATGAGCAGTCATCCCTCAGCGCCGCTGGACCGTTCCGAAACCACGTTCCGTTTTCTCGCCGAACCCAGCTCGGTCAACTTCGGCGGCAAGGTGCACGGCGGCGCGCTGATGAAATGGATCGACGAAACCGCGTATGCGTGCGCGGCCGTGTGGTCGGGTCGTTATTGCGTGACGGTGAGCGTCGGCAACATTCGTTTTCGCCGGCCGATTCTGGTCGGCAATCTGGTGGAGCTGCGAGCCCGCGTCGTAGCGACGGGGCGTACCAGCATGCACATTCACGTGTCGGTACAGGCCGGCGATCCGAAGGGCGGCGAACTGCTGCAGACCACGGATTGCCTCGTCGTGATGGTCGCCGTCAACGAGAACGGTCATCCGGTGCAGGTGCCGTCGTTCGTGCCGGAGACGGACGAGCAGAAGCGCCTTGCGAGGTACGCGATGGACGTGAAAGAAGCGCTCGACGCGATCGTCGAACTCAAGCCCGAGGAAGTGGCACAGGGCAAGATCTGACCGACGAAACGTGCGGCGAGCGGCGGCTGCGACGCCGCGGGGCAGCGATGCCCCGGCTCGCCAAATTGCAGTTCAAACCGAGGGCGACTCACCCGGAGTCGCCCAAATCACTCAACGTCCAAGCGCCGCTCACGGCACCGAGTGGCCCACCATGTCGCCGGGCCGCACCCATTCGTCGAACTGCTGCTCGCTGACGTGGCCGAGCGCGAGCGCGGCGGCCTTCAGCGTGGTGCCCTCCTTGTGCGCCTTCTTTGCGATCTGCGCGGCCTTGTCGTAGCCGATGTGCGGATTGAGCGCCGTCACCAGCATCAGCGACTCGTTGAGCAACGTGTCGATCCGCTCGCGGTTGGGCTCGATACCGACTGCGCAGTTCTCGTTGAAACTGTGTGCGCCGTCCGTCAGCAGGCGGATGGATTGCAGCACGTTGTGCGCGATCATCGGCCGGAATACGTTCAGTTCGAAGTTGCCGCTCGCGCCGCCGATGTTCACCGCGACGTCGTTGCCGAACACCTGCGCGCACAGCATGGTCACCGCTTCGGACTGCGTCGGATTGACCTTGCCCGGCATGATCGAGCTGCCCGGCTCGTTCTCGGGAATTGACAGCTCGCCGAGTCCGCAGCGCGGACCGCTCGCAAGCCAGCGAATGTCGTTCGCGATCTTGTTCAGGCTCGCGGCCACCGTCTTGAGCGCGCCGTGCGCGAACACGAGTGCGTCGGCGGCGGCCATCACCTCGAACTTGTTGGGCGCGGAAACGAACGGCACGCCGGTTAGCTGGGCAATTGCCGCCGCGACCTTTTGCGCAAATTCGGGATGCGCGTTCAGGCCGGTGCCCACCGCGGTGCCGCCCTGCGCCAGTTCATACAGATGCGGCAAAGCCGATTCGACGTGACGAATGCCCTGGTCGAGCTGCGCCACATAGCCCGAGAACTCCTGGCCGAGCGTGAGCGGCGTAGCGTCCTGCAAATGCGTGCGGCCTATCTTGACGATGTCGGCGAACGCCTTGGCCTTGCCGTCCAGCGTATCGCGCAGCGTCTTCAACGCGGGCAGCAGACGCTTGACGATGCCATGCGCGGCGGCCACGTGCATGGCCGTCGGAAACACGTCGTTCGACGATTGCCCGCGGTTCACGTCGTCGTTCGGGTGGACCTTGCGCGCCTCGCCGCGCTCGCCGCCGAGCAGTTCGCTCGCGCGATTGGCGATCACCTCGTTGAGATTCATATTGGTCTGCGTACCGGAGCCGGTCTGCCAGACCGCGAGCGGAAATTCTTCGGCGTGCTTGCCTTCGATGATCTCGTCGGCCGCCTGCATGATCGCGCGCGCCTTGCTTTCGTCGAGCACGCCGAGGCCCAGATTCACCTCGGCCGCGGCTCGCTTGATGACGGCAAGCGCGGTGATCAGCTCGGGCGACTGCTTCTCGGTGGAAATGCGGAAATTCTGCAGCGAGCGCTGCGTTTGCGCACCCCACAGACGGGCATTGGGCACGCCGATTTCACCGAACGTGTCGCGCTCCATTCGTACGTCTTCAGTCATATTCAGCTCCGCTTTAAAGTTCTGCGTTGACCGGCAATAGGGAGAATAGCCCGGTTAGCGCATTCCGGTATAACCCTGCCTGCGGGTCGAAAATGTAGGTCCGGCGTACGCCGTCCTCGACGTCCGTCCACACGAGCGGCGACGGCGGCGCGCCGATCGAGCGCAGATAGGCGAGCTGTGCGTCGTCGGCGAGCGTGACGCGATAGCTCTGTTCGGGGCCGACGGCGCGCTCGAAAATGTCGGCGACCTGCGCCGCCAGTTCGGGGCTGTGGATCACGAGCGCGAGTTCGGTGTTCAGATGCGCCGAGCGCGGATCGAGATTCATCGAGCCGATCACGAGAATGCGACGGTCGATCACATAGGTCTTCGCATGCAGGCTCGCGCGCGATCGCGACCCGGCGAAGCCCGCCGTCGGCGTTTCCTGGCGTGGCCGGAACTCATACAATTCGACGCCCTGCCTGAGCAGCGGCACACGAAACGGACTGTAACCCGCCTGCACGGCGACTGCGTCGGTCGCGGCAAGCGAATTGGTCAGGATAGCGACACGTACGCCACGCTGAGTGAGTTCGCCTAGCGCCTTGACGCCTGCATCGTGCGGCACGAAGTAGGGCGAGACGATGAGGAAATCCTTGCGTGCGTCCTTCATCAGTTCGCCCAGCCGCTTCATCGGCGGACTGACGTAATCCGGCGACGGGGTCTCGATTTTTTCCGGCTGGTCCACCTCGAACTCCGCGCGCGCCCACGTCAGGCCGAGCTGCTTGCGGGCGATCTGAGCGGAAAGCGGCGTCGCGTTCAACGGCTTCGCGTTGTAGGGGTCCGCGTTCGTACGCCAGTGCTGGCGCAGATCGTCGCGCGTCTGGTCGAGCTCGTGCGGGTCGAATTTCTGCTTGTTCAGCACGCGCAGCGGATACGCGAGGCTGCTGTTCCAGTAGTCGTCGAAGCTCGCGGAGACATGAGCGGTGATCGGGCCGGCGGCGAGCACGTCGATGTCGCGAAACTGCAGCACCTCGCTTGCGCTGAAGTATTCGTCGCCGAGATTGCGGCCGCCGACAATCGCCAGCTGGTTATCCGCGATCATCGCCTTGTTGTGCATGCGGCGCGTGAAATGGCCGATCTGCGTGAACAGATTGGTGGTGCGTTCGAACACGCCCTCGTGCGCGCTGCCGAATGGATTGAAGACACGAATCTCGATGTTCTGATGCGAGTTGAGGCCCGCCATGATCCGGTCGATGTCCTTGAAATTCAGGTCGTCGACCAGCATGCGCACGCGCACGCCGTGATCCGCTGCGTAGAGCGCCGCGCCGAGCAGCAGCTTGCCGGTGGTGTCCTCGTTCGCAATGTAGTACTGCATGTCGAGCGTTTTCGTCGCTGCGCGGGCGAGCGCAATGCGCATCTGCAATGCGTCGGTACCACTCGAGAGCACCCGAAAGCCGGACTCGCCGGGATGCGCGGCTTCGAGCGGCACGAGCGCCGTGCGCAGCGGCGTGGCCGTGGTGTCGGGCAGCGCATGCGTGACCGGACGGTCGAACGCGGTGGCGGGCGGCCGGGTTGCGCACGCGGTCAGAAATGCCGACGCGCAGCACAGCAGGAAGAAATGTCTCGCTGAGTCGATTGCACGCTTGCGCTGCATTGCGGTGTGCTTTTGTTCTGTATGCGACTGCACGCTTCTTCCCCTTTCTTGTTCAGGCTTTTCGTGCGGCGGCGCGTTGTTTTGACTCACGCTGCCGGAAAATCCATTCTAAGGGGAATCGCGCCGTGGAGCTGTGCACGCTGCACGAAGCGGGGTGCGTGTCGTGCGGCGCTGCGGGTGTTGGTCTTGCGCGATGGGTGGCTCAGGAGCGGGCGCGAGAGGCGATGCGGTCGCGATCGCAATTGATGTAGCGATGGCGGGCGACGTGAGATGGCCGATGACGTGGCAATGGTCGCGAGCCGGGCGAGGCGCGGCCCGCGCGGCGCGTTGACCGCGTCTGGTGTTCAACAGGCGCTCGCCGTTAGTCGAACTTCGGTGCGCACTGACTGCTGCTCGCCCGACGCGTCTGAGTTCGACAGGCGCCCGCCGTTAGTCAAACCTTGAGCGCGCTGTGGCGGCCACGCGCCGGATGCGTTCGGCGTTCAGCCGGCTCCGCCTTAGCCGAACCGGTTTAGCCGACCTTGTTGCCGCAGCCGCCTCGCCGCCGCAACACCTCAAATTCGCTCTGCGTTGCGCGCGCGTTCGCCGTCGGCACGCGTCGAGCCTTGCGCCGGACGCCCTGCCCAGAAGCCCGCCAGCAGCGAGCCCGAGAGGTTGTGCCACACCGAAAACAACGCGCCCGGCAATGCTGCAATGGGCGTGAAATACAGTTTGCCGAGCGTCGCCGCGAGGCCGGAATTCTGCATGCCCACTTCGATGGCGAGCGTGCGGCAGACGGCTTCGTCGAAACCGAGCAGACGGCCGCCCCAGTAGCCGCCGAGCAGGCCGATGCCGTTATGCAGCACCACGCCGAGCATCACGACGAGTCCGACGGACGCAATGCTCTTTTGCGTGCCTCCTACCACCGCGCCGATGATCAGCAGAATCGCGATCATCGACACGAGCGGCAGCACCGGCTCGACCTTGCGAACGGCCTTGCCGAACAGATGGTTCACCACCAGACCGACGACAATCGGCAGCGCGACGATTTGCAGAATGCTCATCAACATGCCGTGTACGTCGACGGCGATCGACGCGTCCACGTAAAGGCGCGTGAGCAGCGGCGTGGCGAAGACGCCGACCAGCGTGGACAACGCGCTGATCGTCACGGAGAGCGCAACGTCGCCGCGCGCGAGATAGATCATCACGTTCGACGCGGTGCCGCTCGCCACGCTGCCGACCAGCACCATGCCGGCGGTCAGATCGGGCGGCATGCGCAACGCCTTTGCAATCACCCAGGCGGCGAGCGGCATCACGAGGTAATGCAGCACGATGCCGGCGATCACCGGCGCCGGCCGCGTGAAGACGCGCTGGAAGTCCGCAACCGAAAGCGTGACGCCCATCGCCAGCATGATGATGGTCAAAAGCGTCGTGACGTGCGGCGCGACGCCGGCAAACGAAGCCGGTGAAAAGTAGGCGGCCACCGATATGAGCACGGCCCAAAGGGGAAACAGACGGGTAATGCGGGCAAGCATGAGGCGAAGTCCTTGTTGTGTCTTGTCGTGAGAAGCGAGCGGGTGACGCCGACGCCGACGTCAACGTCGACGCCAACGCCGACGCCAACGCCGACGCGGATGCGGACGATGGTGCTGGCAAGTGCACGCTCGGCGCCGCAGCATTGGCGTGTGCCGCTTACAGAGCCCGGCGCCCGGCGCGTCAGCCGCCTGTGCAGCGCGTGTGCGTCGCGGTGGTTGCTGTGATACTGGCAGAGAAAGGCAGTGCGTCAGCGGATGGCAGACTTGCCGGCGGCGCGGTCCTTTGTGGGGCGCGCGCGGGTTTCAGCGCAGCGTCGCGCGATCGTGCAACTGACCGAGCGACGCGGCCACGCGGCTTGCGCTGGAGCCCGGCATTTTACCGTTGACGCGTGGGGCGTGCTTGGGGACTCGTTGCGCGTGCAACCAGTTTTTCGTTCGGCCGGTGAGGGCGCGAGCGTTCGGTGCAGTTCCTCTATGTCGCTCGATGCCGCTTGATGCCGCTTGATGCCGCTTGATGCCGCAGCCATGCCGTTCTCAATTGGCAGCGGTGTTGCCAGTCGCCGTGCTTCCCGGCTCAAGTGAGCGCGCTCGCTGCGAGTGCTGCTGGGCCCTATTTCAAAGCAATTTCAAACCGATGCCGCGGGCGGCGCCTCTGCCGCTGCAGGTACGCGCCGCAAGCTCAGTTTGTGAAAGCGCAGCGTCATCAGCAGAGCGACGCTCGCGAGGCCGGCTGCGAGTCCCCACCACAAGCCGCGCGCGCCGAGTCCAAAGTGAAACGCGAGCGTGTAGCCGGTCGGAAAGCCGATTACCCAATAGCCGAAAGCCGCTGCGATCATCGGTATGCGGGTGTCTTTCAGGCCGCGCAGGCAACCCGAGCCGACCGTCTGCATCCCGTCGACGATCTGAAAAATGGCCGCCACGCCGAGCAGCGAACTGGCAAGCGAGACGGTCGCGGCATTGGCCGGATTGTCCAGGTGCAGGTACAGGCCGACGATCCAATGCGGGGCCGCGATCAGCACGATGCCCGACAGCGTCATGAAGCCCACGCCGAGCGCAAGCGCGACAAAGCCCGCGTGACGCGCAGCGAGCGGCTGCCCCGCGCCGGACCAGAAGCTGACTCGCACATTGGCCGCCTGGCCGATCGCGAGCGGCACCATGAACGCCACCGACGCGACGTTCAACGCAATCTGATGCGCGGCCAGTTGCGACTCGCCGAGCAGGCCGACCATCAGGCCGGTCGCGAGAAACAGCGTGGACTCGACGCCGTATGTAATAGCGACGGGCCAGCCGATGCCGAACAGCTCGCCCATGAGCGGCACGTTGGGGCGCGTGGCGACCACGAAGTGACGATAGTGCGGCTGCAGGTGCAGCAGTGCCATCAGTACGAGCGCCGTCAGCCAGACGGTGATGGACGTCGCGGCGGCCGAACCGAGGAAGCCGAGCCGCGGCAGGCCGTAGGCGCCGTGGATCAGCCCGTAGTTCAAGAAGCCGTTTGCGCCGACGCTCAGGAGCGACACCCACAAAAGCCGCCGCGCCGCGCCGATAGCGGGCAGGAACGAGCGCATCAGCCCCACGCCGATCAGGCTGCCGGGCGCGCCCCAGCGCAGCACCGCCGCGTACTCGCCGACGTTGTGCGCGAGCAGCGCGGGTTCGCCGAACGCGAGCAGGATCGGCGTGGCGAACGACAGCAGCACGAACGCCGGCAGCGAGAGCAACACCGAGAGCACGAAGCCGGTCCAGTAGATATGCGGCACGCGGCTTTCTTGCTGCGCGCCGCGCGCATGCGAAACGCTCACGCTGACGGAGGTCAGCACGCCCTGCAGCAGCGTGACGACGACGAAAAACAGGTTCGCGCCGAGGCCGCCGGCCGCGAGCGCGTCGGGGCCAAGCGAGCCGAGCAGGATGGTGTCGGTGACGCCCATCGCCATTTGCGACAGTTGCGCAATGGCAAGCGGTGCGGCGAGCCGGGCGGTGTCGGCGGCGTGGCGCGAGAAAGTGGGCGGACGGGCGACGGCACGAGTAAAGCCGGATTGAGTCATGGAGCGTGCGGGTTAGGCGTGAAAAGGCAGCAGCGCGGCGACGGCGGCCTTGGGCGACGGGTTGGGCTTTTAGCGGCTCGGGCCGCTGTTGCACGGCTGCTGCACGCGCCGGCGAGGCGCCGTGCAGCTGCAATCCCGTTGCCGGCAGTCGCATCGACCGGTGGGACGCCTGCTGCGCTGAAGCAGCGTCCAGCCGTGTCGCTTGGTCGCCGGGCGCGGCGAAGCTGACAGCTTATTCGGTAGACGCTGCAATGTCGATGGACAGCGCACGCTTTTGGTGCGTGGCCCGGCTGCGGATTCTCGTGGTCCGAAGCGCCGGGGCCTCAGGCTTCGTGGACGGCGATCCGCGTGTCGCCGAACAGCACGACCTGGCCCGCGCGAATCTTGCACGTTTTACGCGTTTCGACGCGGCCGTCGACGGTCACCGCACCGTCCGCGACCATCATTTTTGCCTGGCCGCCGCTTTCCGCGAGTCCCGTAATCTTCAGCAGATTGTGGAGTTCGACGTAGTCGCCGGTCAGCGTGAAATCGAGATTGGGCATGTGCTTTGCACCTTGGGCGAGGGGTTCGCATCATAAGCCACAAGCTTGCCCCGAAGAAGACGCGTTGTCCTCGGGCACGTGTCGCCGCGTGGCGGCGAACGCATCGAAAGCAAATGCAAGCAGATGTTATGCGTTTGTCGGAAAGTGAAACGTTGCGTAACACGGGTCGCCACGAAACGACTCCACTCGTAAAGTGGCTCTCAGCAGCAAAGCTTGCCGGATGCAGTTCGGCTGTGAGTAGCCGGAAGGCGTCCCGCACGCACCGCCGCGACGCGGGGCCGGAAGCTCTCACCGCGTCACGACAATTTTAGAGAGGAACTAACCATGACTCAGATTCGTACGCTACTGATCGGTACCGCCATCACCGCATTTGCCGCTAGCGCGGCCATGGCACAGACCACACAGCCCATTCAGCCGGTGCAGCCCGCTGCGGGGGCCAACCTGCAAGCGCAGGTACAGACGCCGGGCGCCGATGTCGCACCGGCGGCGCAGGGCGTGCAGCCGGTACAGCCCGTGACGCCGGCGCCGACCAATCTGACCGCGCCGGGGTCGACGGACCCGCTGGTGCAAAAGCGCGAAGCGAACGCGAAGGCGCGCGCCGAGTATCGGGCGTCGAAGAAGGCGTCGAAGGCGGAGCTCAAGCAACAGCAGAAGGCCGCCAAGTCTGAATACAAGGAGCAGGTGCGCGACGCCAAGATCAACATGAAGGCGGACAAGCAGGCTGCCGACAACGAAATGAAGATGAACATGCAAGGTCAGGCCGGCGCGCAGAACGACGGCGGCGAGGTCAAGCACTAATAGTGTCGGCGCCGGGCGTAGCGCGCCTGGCCTGACTGGATGCGCTCGGGCGGGACGCGCTCCCGCCCGGTTTGAGCGCTTTGGCAAGGAGTCAACACATGAATAAAGATCGATCTACGAAGTCTGCGCAATTCGCCGTGAGCCGCCTCGGCGCGCTGTTGATTGCTGGCTGCCTGTCGTCGGTCGCGTTCGCTCAGGCGAGCGATCCGGCCGCCGCGCCCGTCACGCATGCCGACAAGAAGGCCGCGAAACAGCAGGCCAAGGCGGACAAGAAGGCGGCTGTCGCTCAAGCCAAGGCCGACAAGGAAAAGACCGAGGCTCAAGCCGACGCCGACAAAGCCAACGCTGAGGCCAATCTCAAGGATGCCAAGAAGCAGTAGATAGTTGTTGGCTGACGGCCTCCGGCTCTTCTAATGAGCGGGGACGACTGGTCGGATCGTCACGGCCCGTTTGCGAGCAAGCGAACGGGCCGTTGTTTTTTGGGCGTCGGCTCGCCGGCGCGGCTCGTGAGGTGGGGCGGCAAGGGATGACGGAGTTTGGCCAGGGTTTGGTGGCTTGAGTGGCGGGGCGTTAGAGAATGCTGCGGCCCTAAGCCCCGACCCCCGCCACTTCCTCAATACCTGCGATGTCCTGGAAAAAGGGCGCTTGTGCGCCAGGGTTGTATGGATATACAGTATGCGTCGCTGTTTCCGATCCATCCAACGCCTGCAAACACACCGTGCTGCCCGTCGCCGAATCTCCGCCGCCGTCCGATGCCACCGCCTGGCTCGCGAAGCTCAACGACGCACAGCGCCAAGCCGTCGACCACGGGGCAGATACGCCTCGCGCACTGCCCGGCGCGCTGCTGGTTATCGCCGGCGCGGGTTCGGGTAAGACGAACACGCTCGCACATCGCGTTGCGAACCTGGTCGTCAAAGGTGCGGATCCGCGCAGAATCCTGCTGCTCACGTTCTCGCGGCGGGCGGCGCAGGAAATGACCCGCCGTGTCACGCGCATCGCCACGGCCGCGCTCGGCACGCGCGCCGCACTCGCACAAGGGCTGACATGGGCCGGCACCTTCCACAGTGTCGGCGCCCGTCTGTTGCGCGAATACGCCGAACTGATCGGCCTCGCTCCCGCCTTCACCATCAACGACCGCGAAGATTCCGCCGACCTGATGAACCTGGTCCGCCACGAACTGGGACTCTCGGCGAAAGAGCGGCGCTTTCCGGCCAAGGGCACCTGCTTTGCGATCTATTCGCGAGTGGTGAACACCGGCGCGTCGCTTGGCCAGGTGCTGGACAACGCGTTCCCGTGGTGCCGCGAATGGGAGGCGGACTTGCGCATGCTCTTTGCCGCCTATGTCGACGCGAAGCAGAAGCAAAGCGTGCTCGACTACGACGACTTGCTGCTCTACTGGTCGCATATGGCCGCCGAGCCGGCCATTGCCGCGGACCTGTCGGCGCGCTTCGATCACGTGCTGGTCGACGAGTATCAGGACACCAACCGCCTGCAGGCGTCCATTCTGCTCGCGCTCAAGCCCGACGGGCGCGGCCTGACTGTGGTCGGCGACGACGCGCAGTCCATCTATTCGTTTCGCGGCGCGACGGTGCGCAATATTCTCGACTTCCCGGCGCAGTTCGACCCGCCTGCCACGCGGGTCACGCTCGAGCGCAATTACCGCTCGACGCAGCCGATTCTCGCCGCGTCGAATGCGGTGATCGAACTGGCCAGCGAGCGCTATACGAAAAACTTGTGGACCGACAAGGCCTCGGCGCAGCGCCCGCGTCTTGTGACCGTCGCGGACGAGGTGGACCAGGCGCGCTATGTCGTCGAACAGGTTCTGGAAGCGCGCGAGCAGGGCGTCAAATTGAAATCGCAGGCGGTGCTGTTTCGCGCGGCGCATCACAGTGCGGCGCTGGAGATCGAGCTCACGCGGCGCAACATTCCATTCGTGAAGTTCGGCGGGCTCAAGTTTCTCGACTCCGTGCACGTGAAGGACATGCTGGCGGTGCTGCGGTGGGCCGAGAATCCCCGCGACCGCGTGGCGGGTTTTCGGGTCGTGCAGTTGCTGCCGGGCGTTGGACCGGCCACGGCGGCGAAGCTGCTTGATGACATTGCGGCGCGTATGGACGCTGGCAGTGCTGGCGAGGCAACCTCCGACGCGATCGGCACAGGAGCCGCGCGCGGGACTGCGGCGGGAACTGCCGCTGGAACTGCCGCCGGAACTGCCGCCGGAACTGCCGCCGGAACTGCCGCTGGAACTGCCGCTGGAACTGCCGCTGGAACTGCCGCCGGAACGTCCACCGGAGCTACCGCCGGCACCGCCACGGGCACCGCCACCGATACAACCACCGGCATCGGCACCACCGGCTCGGCCTCAGCCGCTAACAAGGCCGCCCGGGCACTCGCAGCCTTCACACCGCCGCCGCGCGCCCAGGAGGACTGGCATCCGTTCGTCAAGCTGATGGCGAGCGTGTACCGGCGCGAAACCCCGTGGCCCGCCGAGTTCGAGATGGTGCGGCGCTGGTATGAGCCGCACCTCGCGCGCAATCACGAAGACGCCGCTGTCCGTCATGCCGACGTGTTGCAAATGGAAAGCATCGCGGGCACTTATGCGTCGCGCGAACGCTTCCTGACCGAACTCACGCTCGATCCGCCCGACGCCACCAGCGACGAGTCCGGCGTGCCGCTCATCGACGAAGACTATCTGATCCTCTCCACGATCCATTCGGCGAAGGGGCAGGAGTGGCGCAACGTGTTCGTGCTCAATGGAGTGGACGGCTGCATTCCGTCTGACCTGGGCACCGGCAGCCAGGAGGAAATCGACGAGGAGCGCCGCCTGCTCTACGTAGCAATGACGCGTGCAAAAGAAGACCTGCATATCGTCGTGCCGCAGCGCTTTTACGTGCACAACCAGACGCACCTTGGAGACCGCCATGTATGGGCGTCGCGCACGCGCTTCATTCCAGCGGATCTGATGCCCCTGTTCGACGCCTACGCGTGGCCGCGCGTGCCCGAACCGAGCGCGCCGACCGCCGCGGGGCTGGCCGCCGCGGCGCGGGCAAAGCTGGAAATCGGCGCGAAGCTCAGAAAGATGTGGGACTAGGCGGGCAGTGAGCGACAGGCGGACGGCAGGCCGCAGGTCGTCCTCGCAAGGCAGGCACGTCATGGCGCCGAGCGCCGCTGGTCGGAGCGATTATCGGTGCCCCGCGCACATCATCTGCCGGGATCCGCAAGCTCGCCGCAGGGCGCCGGTGGGCGGGAGATCAGCGCGACTGACGTTGTTGCTGCTGTGCAGTGGGGCGCGGCGGAACGAAAAAGTTGCGCAGCCATGCAGCCATCCGCGAGAACACGTCGTACGGCTCTTCCACAAAAATTTCCGGTTTGAGCAGGCGCAGATATTCCATGATCTGCTGAGCTTCCTGCTTCTGGAACGAGCCGTGCGAAATGCCGAGCCGCAGCAGCCCGCGCAGTTCACCGAGTTTCTCTCGCGCGGTGCTGCCTACGCTCGTTTCGCAAGCAACCTTCGCCTCGTACACGCGTTGACGCAGCGACTCGACGAGCCGCCATGCCGGCGTCTGCATCATTTCCTCGAGCGCCTGAATGTCTTGCACCGCGCCCTTGATCTGCGCGGCGAGCGGGTCGACGAGCACCGCGTCGCCCTCGGCTTCCTTGACGATCGCCGCCGCCCAGTCGCGGCATTGCTTGGCCAGCTCTTCGGGCGTCCATTCCGAGCGCGCGGCGAAGCCGAAACCGAATTCGCCTGCCTGCCGCATCAAGATTGCGACAACGTCCGGAAACTCCTTGTCGAGCGTGCGTTTCGCCCATGCATACTGGCCGCCCTGCAACATCCGCTGAACCGCGTGCTCCGTCAGCGGAACCATGTTGTCGAGCAGCTTGGCGCGCAAAAAGTCCTCGAACGACGGCGTCGCGAACTGCGGATCGAGCTTCAGCGATACGCGCAGAAAAGCGTCGAAGTCCTTGCGCAGCGTCGCAATGGTCTCGTCTTTGAGAGTGAGGGTGATTTGACCCATGTGTGTTTCCCGTTTGGTCCTGCCGCGCGGCCTTGTCGTGTGCTCCGGTCGCAAGCGGACCCGGAGGATGCGACGCGCGATGGCCGCGCGCTTGATTCCTGCCTGTTGCCGCGTCGTTGGCGGGACGTATCCCGGCGAGCGGACCTCGACTGCATATCGGCGGATTGGCAGAAAACTTAAGGGTTTCATCGGGTTGCCGTCGTGGGCCGGGGG
>NZ_JAEUAV010000003.1 GCF_019511605.1 Paraburkholderia phenoliruptrix
CGGTACGCTGTCGGGTGCTGCTTCGGCGGCGAACGGCGAAGTGTCGGTGGGCTCGGCGGGTGCAGAGCGTCGCATCACGAACGTGGCAGCCGGCTCGGCGGCGACTGACGCGGTGAACGTGAGCCAGTTGCAGTCGGAAGACGCGAAGGTGAACAACCAAGGAGCGGCGACGGCTGCAGCGCTGGGTGGCGGTTCGACGTACAACACGACGACGGGCGCGATCACGAACCCGACATATTCGGTGGGCGGCACGACGGTGAACAACGTGGGCGATGCGATCACGAACATCGACGGCCGCGTGACGCAAAACACGACGGACATCACGAACCTGACGAACAACATCAACAGCGGTACGGTGGGGCTGGTGCAGCAGGATGCGGCCACGCGCAACATCACGGTGGCGCAGGGCACCGACGGCACGGTGGTGGACTTCACCGGCAAGGCGGGCACACGCACGCTCACGGGTGTCTCGGCGGGAGCGGTGAATGCGACGAGCGTGGACGCGGTGAACGGCTCGCAGCTGTATGCACTGGCCGGCTCGACGGCTAATGCGCTCGGCGGCGGTTCGACGGTGAATCCGGACGGGACGATCACGCTGCCGTCCTACGTGGTGGGCGGCACGACGGTGAACAACGTTGGCGATGCGATCACGAACATCGACGGCCGCGTGACACAAAACACGACGGACATCAGCAACATCAACAACACGCTGAATAACATCAGCAGCGGCGGCGGCATCACCTACTTCCACGCCAACTCGACGCTGGCCGATTCGCAAGCGACGGGCGCGGAGTCGGTGGCGATCGGCGGAAACGCACAGTCCACCGCTGCGAACTCGGTAGCGATCGGTTCGAACTCGGTGGCGAATCGTGCGAACACGGTGTCGGTCGGTTCGGCGGGTAACGAACGCCAGATCACCAACGTCGCGGCCGGTACGGCGGACACGGATGCGGTGAACGTCGCGCAGTTGAGGGCGTCGGGCATCATCAACGCGAACGGGACGACCAACGCGGCAGTCACGTACGACAACAACGCGAATGGTACGACCAACTACAACAGCGTCACCATGGGTAACGGCGTGGCGGGCGGTACGACGATCCATAACGTGGCCGCAGGCACGGCCGCCGATGATGCGGTCAACGTCAGCCAGATGAACGCGGCGATCTCCACTGTCACTAACATCGCGCAAGCGGCAAGCAACCCGATGTTCGCTGCGGACGGCAACCGTGACACGGAGGCAGCATCGGCCAGCGGCACGCACTCGACGGCAATGGGTGCGAATGCCAGCGCAAGCGCGGCCAACTCGGTGGCGCTGGGTGCGAACTCGGTGGCCGATCGTGCGAACACGGTGTCGGTCGGTTCGGCGGGTAACGAACGCCAGATCACCAACGTCGCGGCCGGTACGGCAACGACCGACGCGGTCAACGTAGGCCAGTTGAACGCCTCGATCAGCGCGGCGGTGGGTGATCTGCCCGCGGGCATGACGGCGAAGAGCTACACCGATCAGCAGATAAATTCGGTGCAGAACACCGTCAACGAGGTCGCGAAGGGCGCCTACGCAGGTATTGCAGCCACGACGGCGCTGACGATGATCCCCGACGTCGATCGTGACAAGACGATCGCCGTCGGTATCGGCGGCGGCACGTACAAGGGCCAACAGGCCGTTGCACTCGGCGTCTCGGCACGCATCACCGAGAACCTGAAGATGAAGGCTGGCGCGGGTACCAGCTCGCAAGGCATGACGGTGGGTGTGGGTGCTTCCTACCAGTGGTAAGTGCCGTGACGGACGGGGCGCGAGCCCTGTCCGTCAGCGGGAATGGCCTTGATTTCCTGTAAGCGCGCTTCTGTCCGCACGTGGCAGGAGCGCTGCTTCAATAACTGAACCGTGTGAATGAACACAACTCTCTTTCGATATCTCCGCGCGCCGCTACTCTGCGCAGTCCTGACATTGTTTGCTGCATGTACCACGCAATCGGGCCCGACCTATACGCTTCGCGCGGTCAGCGTGCCCAACCATACCGCCCCCATCTACGAGGTGAGCTGCCAGGGACTCTTCGAAAGCTCGAATAGCTGCGTCCGCGTGGCGGAAGAAACCTGTCATGATCAGCCGGTGACCTGGCTGGAAACGCTTGACGGCGTGCGCCAGTCCGAACCGGTGAAGAATCCGCGTCGAATGAATTTCATGTGCGGCAAGCCTGCCGTGCAACAACCGGTACAGGAGCCAGCTCAGCAGCCTGCTTCACGGCCGCCAGTAGTCCCGGTCGCGCCGCAGGTTCACTTACTCCTCCAAGGCAATGCTAACTTCGCGACGGATAGCGCCACGCTCAGCGCGGTAGCAAAAGAAAGTCTCGATCACTTCATGATGGTCAACAGGGGCGTCGATCTGCATCGCGTGACGGTGACGGGTTATACCGACAATACAGGTTCCGAGGTGCACAATCTGAAACTGTCGCAAGCGCGTGCTGAGGCTGTCGTGCATTATCTGCGCGAGGGTGGCCTCAAGGCAGATCAGTTACTCGCCCGTGGCTTGGGCAGTGCTGCTCCCGTTACCTCGAATGCAACCGCCGAGGGCCGCGCGCAGAACCGCCGCGTCGACGTTCGCGTGATCGCGGGATAAGCACGACCGCGCACGACTCCAACACTAAGGCTTGCCATCGCGCAGGCCTTTTTTCCACTGCGGTTCGTCAAGCTTCGCCGTTGATTCTCAGTCGCCCGATCACGCCTTTCGCCTGTCCCACGCGCTCGACGAGTTCTGGCCCGCGCCTGAGCGCCACGCCGACCGCCAGGATGTCGCCGATCGCCAGATGCGACATGCGCGATGTCATCGGCGAAAAGACGTCGTTCTCCTCTACCACGTTCGAGAACAGGCAGATCGACGCCACCTTCGCCAGCGGCGAACTCCCATGCGTGATCGCAATCACGTTCGCGCCGCGAGCGAGCGCCGAATGCGCTGCTTCGATGATGTCTCGGGTTCGACCCGTGTTGGAGATGGCCACCACGGCGTCGCCGGGTCCGAGCAACGCCGCTGACATCGAATAAGTGTGCGGATCGGAGTACGCGACGCTAGGCATGCCGAGCCGGAAAAATTTGTGCTGCATGTCCTGCGCGGCGATGCCCGAGCCGCCCGCGCCGTAGAACTCGATGCGCGACGCGTTCGTCAGTAGTTCCACGGCCGCCTCGACGCTGTCCGGCGAGAGGTTGTTGCGCACATTGATCAACGTGCCGATAGTCCGGTCGAATACCTTGGCGATGAGGCCCGGCGCGCCTTCGTCGGGCCGCACATCGCGATAGACGGCGGGCACCTCCGTCGCAATCCACTGTGCCAGCCGGATCTTGAATTCGCGGAACCCTGAGAAGCCGAGCGCATGACAGAAGCGCGCGATGGTCGGCTGGCTCACGCCTGCACGCGCGGCGACTTCCGTCATCGAGAGATCGACGACTTCACGCGGCGCCTCGATCACGTAGTCGGCCAGCTTGCGCTCGGACGGACGCAACTGCTCGCGCATTTCTTCGACCTGGGACAGCAACATTGGAAAACTCACACTATGCTGAATGATGCGTGGACTATAGCTGATCGAGAGAAAGGTACAAATACTACATACTGTGCTAGGTGTAATCCCCAGGTTCCATGCTTAAAACTGCCAATGGCAAGCCGGTTGGCGCTTTCGGTCAAATAGCGCTTGTCGCCGTGCAGCAGGGAATCAGGTTGCGGTCGTGTAGTTTTTCTACTAGCATGGCCGTCGTTGGTTGTACCGATTCCCCGCGACACTCACCTGGCACAGCGCCACGCGCCTGCCGCCAGCGACGAAGGAGCTCAGATGGTTTCCCCGCATTCGCAATTGTTGAAGGTCACGCAGCGCGTGATCGAACGCAGCAAGCCGACTCGCGAGGCATATCTCGCCCGCATTCATCAGGCGCAGGGCAAGTTCCCGGCGCGCGGCGCGCTTTCCTGCGCTAATCTCGCTCATGGTTTTGCGGGCCTCGAGGGCAACGACAAGCTCGTCATCAAGCAGATCCGCCAGCCGAACATCGGCATCGTCTCTTCGTACAACGAGATGCTGTCGGCTCACGCGCCGTACAAAAACTACCCGGACATCATCAAGCAGGCCGCGCGCGAGAACGGCGGCGTCGCGCAATTCGCGGGCGGTGTGCCGGCCATGTGCGACGGCATCACGCAAGGCAACGCGGGCATGGAGCTGTCGCTGTTCTCGCGCGAAGTGATCGCAATGAGCACGGCGGTCGCGCTCACCCATAACATGTTCGACGCGGCCCTGTGCCTCGGCATTTGCGACAAGATCGTGCCGGGCCTTCTGATTGGCGCGCTGCAGTTCGGTCACCTGCCGACCATCTTCGTGCCGGCCGGTCCAATGACGAGCGGTCTTTCCAACGACGACAAAGCGAAGACGCGCCAGCAGTTCGCGACCGGCCAATGCGGCCGCGAGGCGCTGCTCGAAGCAGAAGCCGCCGCCTATCACGGCCACGGCACCTGCACGTTTTACGGCACCGCAAACAGCAACCAGATGCTGATGGAGATCATGGGTCTGCATCTGCCTGGCTCCGCCTTCGTGCACCCGCATACGCCTTTGCGCGACGCGCTCACGGCGCAAGCGGCGCGGCGCGTGCTCGACTTGACCGTCGAGCGCGGCAATTACATGCCGATCGGCCACGTGATCGACGAAAAGGCGATCGTCAACGGGATCGTCGCGTTGCTGGCGACGGGCGGCTCGACCAATCACACGCTGCACCTCGTGGCGATTGCGCGCGCGGCGGGCATCGTGATCGACTGGGACGACTTCGACGCGCTGTCGCAAGCCGTGCCTTTGCTCGCCAAGATCTATCCGAACGGCAAGGCCGACGTGAACCATTTCCACGCGGCGGGCGGCGTCGCCTTCCTCGTGCGCAATCTGCTGGAAGGCGGTTTGCTGCATGAAGACGTGAACACCGTCGCAGGCAAGGGGCTGCAGCATTACACGGAAGAACCGAAGCTGATCGACGGCAAGCTGCAATGGGTGCCTGGCGCTCAGGCGAGCGAAGACACCGCGGTGTTGCGCGGCATCAAGGAGCCGTTCCAGCCGGACGGCGGTTTGCGTCTGATGCAAGGCAAGCTGGGTCGCGGCGTCATCAAGATTTCGGCGGTCGCGCCGCAGCATCGCAAGGTGAGGGCGCCGGCCATCGTGTTCGATTCGCAGGAAGCCGTGCAGGAAGCGTTCGACAACGGCGAGCTGAAGCGCGACTTCGTGGCCGTCGTGCGCTTCCAGGGCGCGCGGGCAAACGGCATGCCTGAGCTGCATCGTTTGACGCCGCTGCTCGGTGTGTTGCAGGATCAGGGCTTTCACGTCGCATTGGTCACGGACGGCCGCATGTCGGGCGCGTCGGGCAAGGTGCCCGCGGTGATTCACCTGTCGCCGGAAGCGCTGCTGCAAGGCCCGATCGGCAAGGTCCGCACCGGCGACATGCTGGTCATCGACGCAGAAGCGGGCGTGCTCGATGTCGAAGTCGACGCAGAGGAATGGGCCGCGCGGCCCGGCGCCCAGCCGCTGCATCAGGCCGAGAATGAAGTAGGCTTTGGCCGCGAGCTGTTCGGCGTGTTCCGCGCGGCCGCGGCGCCTGCGGAGCAGGGCGCGTCGGTGTTCGGGCCGATGGTCGGCGAGCGTGCCGCGTCGCACGGCGAGCATGCGGCATCCGCGGCAGCGCCTGCCGTTCAGCACGGCGAAACGCGAAGCAGCACCACTCACGCCGGCTAGCGGCATCTTGCAGACAACAAGCCTGCGCAGCCGGTCAACCGGGCAGCCCAAACAAGCCAGTCGTCGCGATCCAACTGGCAACTGGCAGAAACAAGGAGTTTCACTATGACGTCGAAAACAGTAAGCGAGATAGTCCGCCTCGGTCCCGTGATTCCGGTGCTTGCGTTCGATTCGGTCGAGCAGGGCGAACACGTGTCGCGCGCCTTGCATGCAGGCGGCGTGAAGGTGCTCGAGATCACCCTGCGCACGCCGGCCGGGCTCGCGGCGATCGAGCGCGCGAGCCAGCTGGCCGAAGACATCGTGGTCGGCGTGGGCACGATCACGAAGCCCGAGCACTGTGCACAGGCGAAGAAAGCGGGCGCGCAGTTCGGCGTCTCGCCGGGCCTCACCAAAGACATGCACAAGGCCGCGCAGGACGCCGGCCTGCCGCTTTTGCCCGGCGTGATGACACCGACCGACATCATCACCGCGCTCGAACTCGGCTACGAGATCGTGAAGTTCTTCCCGGCGCAGCAAGCCGGCGGCGTACCGATGCTGCAAGCTTTTCACGGCCCGTTTCCGACGCTGAAGTTCTGCCCGACCGGCGGCATTACTGCCGAAACGGCCACGCATTTCCTGTCGCTGCCGAACGTGGTTTGCGTGGGCGGTTCGTGGCTCACGCCTAAGGCCGCGCTTGCCGCGCAGAACTGGGACGAAGTCACGCGCCTCGCCCGCGCCGCCAGCCAGTTGGCCGCGCCTGCTCATTAGCCGGAATCCGCCTGATACAAGTCAGTCAGCAAGTCAGGCAATACAAAGCCTCGTCGATACAGCCGGTTCGGCTGCCGCGGCGAGGCTTCGTTGCAGATATGCATGCTGTTTTCGCGGGCTTTTCAAGACAACAGACAGTAAAATTCAGCGACCGCGCGGTTCGTAGCCTTCAAGGCGCGCCGGTCGCCATGAGATCTGGTGGCTGCCGTCGTCCGCACCACAATCAATAACGCAAAGGAGGAGCTTCATGGAAGCTGTTCACGGCAGCATGCTGCTGGTTTACGGGGTGATCGCCATCGCCCTGCTGATCCTGATGATCACCCGCTACAAGGTCTATCCGTTCCTTGTGCTGATCATCGTCTCACTGCTGCTGGGGCTTGTGTCCGGCATGCCGATGGCGACCATCGTCAAGTCATTCGAAACCGGCAATGGCAACACGCTCGGGCACATTGCGGTGGTGGTCGGCCTTGGCACGATGCTCGGCAAGATGATGGCCGAGTCCGGCGGCGCCGAGCGCATTGCTACCACTCTCATCGACTGGTTCGGCGAGAAGAACATTCATTGGGCAATGATGGTCGTCGCGATCATTGTCGGTTTGCCGGTGTTCTTCGAAGTGGGCTTCGTGCTGCTCATTCCGATCGCCTTCAACGTCGCCAAGCGCACCAACAAATCGCTGCTGCTGGTCGGCCTGCCGATGGTCGCGGGCCTGTCTGTCGTGCACGGGCTGATTCCGCCGCACCCGGCCGCGATGCTCGCGGTGCAGCAGTATCACGCGGACATCGGCAAGACGATTGCATATGGCCTGATCGTCGGCGTGCCGACGGCTATCGTCGCGGGTCCGCTGTTTGCGCTCATGATCAACCGCTATGTGAAGCTGCCGGAACAGAACGCGCTTGCCGCGCAGTTCCTCAACAAGGATGAAATCGCCTCGTCGGGCACGCCCGGCGGCACGAATTCTGCGCCCAGGCGTGAACTGCCGGGCTTCGGCATTACGCTCTTCACGGTTTTGCTGCCGGTGATCCTGATGCTGGTCGGCAGCTGGGCCGATCTCGTGTTCACGCCGAAGACCTTGCCGAACGATTTGCTGCGCTTCGTCGGCAACTCGGACGTGGCGCTGTTGATCGCCGTGCTAGTCAGCTTCTGGACTTTTGGCGCGAGCCGCGGCTTCAATCGCGACCAGATCCAGAAGTTCTGCGGCGAATGTCTCGCGCCGATCGCGGGCATTACGCTGATCGTCGGCGCGGGCGGCGGTTTTGGACGCGTGCTGATGGATAGCGGCATTTCGAAGGAAATCGTTGCGGCTGCAACTTCGGCGCATTTGTCGCCGCTGCTGTTCGGCTGGCTCGTCGCGGCGCTGATCCGTCTCGCAACAGGTTCGGCCACCGTCGCGATGACCACGGCCTGCGGCATCGTCGCGCCTATCGCCGCGGCCAGCGCGATTCAGGTGAAGCCGGAGTTGCTGGTGCTGGCAACGGGCTCGGGCTCGCTGATCTTCTCGCACGTGAACGACGGCGGTTTCTGGCTGATCAAGGAATACTTCGGTATGACGGTGGGGCAGACCTTCAAGACATGGTCGCTTCTCGAAACCATCATTTCGTTGATGGGTTTGTTGTTGACCTTCGCGCTAGCGGCGGTCCTGTAAGGAGTTTTTGATGATTCTGATCGCAATGGGCGTGTCGGGCGCCGGCAAGACGAGAATTGGCGAGATGCTGGCGGAGCGCCTGCATTGCGCGTTCACCGACGGCGACGCGTTTCATAGCGCCGCGAACAAGGAGAAGATGCACCACGGTATTCCGCTTACCGACGAAGACCGGTGGCCGTGGCTCAAAACTATCCGCGCCGCGATCGAAGAAAAGCAGAAGGCGGGCGAGACGGCCGTGTTCACGTGTTCGTCGCTGAAGCGCTCCTATCGCGACATTCTGCGCGACGGCGACAAAGACGTGTGCTTCGTCTACCTGAAGGGCTCGCGCGAAGTACTGCAAGAGCGTCTGACCACGCGTACCGGCCATTTCTTCGACCCGTCGCTGCTGCAAAGTCAGCTCGATACGCTCGAGGAACCGGGCGCGGACGAGGCCGTGACGGTGAGCATAGAACTGTCGCCCGAACAGATCGTCGAGGACGTGTTAAAGCAGATCGACAAGCGCTAGGCGCCTTGCGCGCAGTTGTCGCGCAGTTGTCGCATAGTTCGTCGTGCAACTAGTCGTGCAATTAGTCGCGCAGATGTAAAAAAGCCGCTCCTCGGAGCGGCTTTTCTTTTGCCTCGACCGGCAACTGCCGGCAAGGCCCACCAAAGAACAACGCAGGCGTTAGCCGATGCGCTTCGCCAGTCCCACTGCCTTGCCGATATACGAAGCGGGCGTCATCGCGAGCAGGCGGTCTTTCGCGTCTTGCGGAATATCAAGGGCGCTCACGAAGGTTTGCAGTGCCTCACGCGTGATGCCCTTGCCGCGCGTCAGCTCCTTCAACTGCTCGTACGGATTTTCGATGCCGTAGCGGCGCATTACCGTTTGCACCGGCTCAGCCAGCACTTCCCAGCAGTTGTCGAGGTCTTCGTTCAGACGCTGCGCGTTCACTTCGAGCTTGTCCAGACCGCGTATCAGCGAGTCGTACGCGAGCAGCGAGTAGCCGAATGCGACGCCCATGTTGCGCAGCACCGTTGAGTCGGTCAGGTCGCGCTGCCAGCGCGACACCGGCAGTTTGTCGGCGAGGTGGCGCAGCGTTGCGTTCGCGAGGCCCAGGTTGCCTTCGGAGTTTTCGAAGTCGATCGGGTTGACCTTGTGCGGCATCGTCGACGAACCGATTTCGCCGGCTTTCGTGCGCTGCTTGAAATAGCCGACAGAAATATAGCCCCACACGTCGCGGTCGAGGTCGAGCAGGATGGTGTTGGCACGCGCGACCGCGTCGAACAGTTCGGCCATGTAGTCGTGCGGTTCGATCTGGATCGTGTACGGATTGAACGTGAGCTTCAGACGCTGCTCAACCACTTCGCGCGAGAACGCTTCCCAGTCGAATTCCGGATATGCCGACAGATGCGCGTTGAAGTTGCCGACTGCGCCGTTCATCTTGCCGAGCAGTTCGACCTTCGCGATACGCTCGATGGCGCGTTGCAGACGCGCGGCCACGTTGGCAATCTCCTTGCCGAGCGTGGTCGGGCTGGCCGGCTGGCCGTGCGTACGCGACAGCATGGGCTGCGCGGCGTGCGCGTGAGCCAGCGCGACCAGTTTCTGATGCACGGTGCGCAGCGCGGGCAGAATGACGTGCTCGCGGGCACCCGCGAGCATCAGGCCATGCGACGTGTTGTTGATGTCTTCCGAAGTGCACGCAAAGTGGATGAATTCGCTCGCGCGCTCCAGTTCCTGCTGGCCTTTGACCGACTCCTTCAGCCAGTATTCGACGGCTTTCACGTCGTGGTTCGTCACGCGCTCGATTTCCTTGATGCGCGCGGCGTCGTGCGCGGTGAAGCGCTCGGCCAGTTGCAGCAGGAATTGTTCGGCTGCCTCCGAAAAGCGCGGCACTTCGGCGAAGCCGGCGCGCGAAAGCGCGATCAGCCAATGAATTTCGACCGTCACGCGATTGCGCATGAACGCGGCTTCCGAGAGCCAGTCGCGCAGGGCTTCGGTTTTCGACGCATAACGGCCGTCGAGCGGAGAGAGCGCATTCAGCGCGAACAGGGTGTCGGGGCGGGTGTCGGACATGATGGCGGCTGGTCTAAGCGTTGAGCGCCCGCTGTATGCAAAGTCGCAGCGAGCGGATCGGAAACGGGGGGAACCGCGAATTTTACCACTACGGCTCGATGCGCCCGGAAGACGCGCGCCGGACGCGATCCGCGGCGAAGGATGCGTCCCGAGGGCGACCGTCTATCAGAACGGCGCGTACCGACGAAGCCACTAAAATGCTGACTTCTTCTTTCTCGCCGGCAGCAGGCTTCGCATGGAACTGAAATGGCTCGAAGACTTCGTTTCGCTCGCGGAAACGCGCAGTTTCAGCCGTTCCGCTGAACTGCGGCATGTCACGCAGCCGGCTTTCTCGCGGCGCATTCAGGCGCTCGAGGCGTGGCTCGGCACGGAGCTCATCGACCGCTCGGTTTATCCGACGCGTCTCACGCCGGCCGGTCAGGTATTCAACGAGCAGGCGCTTGCCATGCTCTCCCAGTTCCATGAGGCGCGCGCGCTGCTGCGCGGCCATACGGCGACGCCGCAGGCGACCATTGAATTCGCCGTGCCGCACACGCTGTCGCTCACGTACTTCCCGCGCTGGCTGCAACGCATTGAAGCGCAGATGGGCCCGATCCATACGCGGCTGCGTGCGCTGAACGTGCACGACGCGGCGCTTTCGCTGGTGGAAGGCGGCTGCGATCTGATGATGGGCTATCACCATCCGAGCCATCCGGTGGCGCTCGATCCGGGCCGCTACGACATGTTGACGCTCGGCAACGAGCCGATCAGTCCGTTCTCGGCGCCGGGACGGGCGAGCCGCCCGCGCCACACTTTGCCGGGCACGGCCGGCTCGCCCACGCCTTATCTGTCGTATACGCCCAATGCGTATCTGGGCCGCATGACCGAGGTGATTCTCGCAAACGCGCCAGAGCGCCTGTATCTGGACCGGCTTTACGAAACCGATATGGCAGAAGGTCTGAAGGCAATGGCGCTGGCGGGCCACGGCATCGCTTTCCTGCCGCATAGCGCGGTGGAAGATGCGGTTGCGGACGGCAAACTGATCCGGCTCGACCGCGCAACGCGCGGCACCCCCGAAGGGCAGCTCACGCTGACTATGGAGATTCGCCTGTATCGCGACAAGCTGGCTGCGAAGAGCGACGACGCGCGCCAGATTCTGGTGCGCCAGTTGTGGGACGTAGTGTCGGAGGAACTTGCGCACGGCGGCACCTGACGGGCCAGGGCGTCGGACCGCCAACTCGCCAGGCCGCCCGAACCTGCGCACCCGCGACGCGCGATTGCAGCTTCCTGATCGTTATGCAAAAAAAACATAATCGAATAAGGAAACGGCATTGGATTTCAAAACGGCCTTTTTCGACAATGCTGCTATTCGATCAACGCCGGAGCGTTCATGTCTTCCCAGCAGCAAGTAGCCGAATCTGCCTCAACGTTGCAATCCGTTCCCTCCTACCTCAACAGCGAAGACCTCGGCCCCTGGGGCAACTACCTGCGCCAGGTCGACCGCGTCGCGCCGTACCTCGGCTCGCTGTCCCGCTGGCTCGAAACCCTCAAGCGCCCGAAGCGTATTCTGATTGTCGACGTGCCTATCGAGCTGGATAACGGCACGGTCGCGCACTTCGAGGGCTACCGCGTGCAGCACAACGTGTCGCGTGGTCCGGGCAAGGGCGGCGTGCGGTATCACCAGGACGTGACGCTGTCGGAAGTGATGGCGCTGTCCGCGTGGATGTCGGTGAAGAACGCTGCTGTGAACGTTCCTTACGGCGGCGCGAAGGGCGGCATCCGCCTCGATCCGCGCAAGCTCTCGCGTGGCGAACTGGAGCGCGTGACGCGCCGCTACACGAGCGAAATCGGCATCATCATCGGACCGAACACCGACATTCCCGCGCCGGACGTGAACACGAACGAGCAGATCATGGCGTGGATGATGGACACGTACTCGATGAACCAGGGCCAAACGGCAACCGGCGTCGTGACCGGCAAGCCGATCACGCTCGGCGGTTCGCTCGGCCGCCGCGAAGCCACGGGCCGCGGCGTGTTCGTGGTCGGCTGCGAAGCGGCGCGCCGCATCGGCTTCGATATCGAAGGTGCGCGCATTGCCGTGCAAGGTTTCGGTAACGTCGGCGGGATTGCCGCGCGTCTGTTCCAGGAAGCGGGCGCGAAGGTCGTCGCAGTGCAGGATCACACGGGTTCGCTGTACAAGTCGACCGGCATCGACGCAGTCGCGCTGCTGGACCATGTGGCGAAGACGGGCGGCGTGGGCGGATTCCCGGAAGCCGACGCGGTGACCAACGAGGAATTCTGGACGGTGGAGTCGGACATTCTGATTCCGGCCGCGCTGGAAAACCAGATCACCGAAAAGAACGCCGGCAAGATCAAGACGAAGATCGTCGTGGAAGGCGCAAACGGCCCGACCACCACGGCTGCCGACGACATCCTGCGCGATCGCGGGATCCTCGTGATTCCGGACGTGGTCGCCAACGCGGGCGGCGTGACCGTGTCGTACTTCGAATGGGTGCAGGACTTCTCCAGCTTCTTCTGGACCGAAGACGAGATCAACCAGCGCCTCGAGCGCGTGATGCGCGAAGCGTTTGCCGCGGTCTGGCAGGTGTCGAGCGAGCAGAACGTTTCGGTGCGTACGGCAGCGTTTATCGTTGCGTGTAAGCGGATTCTGCAAGCGCGCGAAATGCGCGGCCTGTATCCTTGATATCGGGCATTGCAAAATGCAGCGAACGGCGGGTCTGCTACCTCGCGGACGCGCCGCGCATTCCACGTGAATGCGCATGTCTGAACGCGCTTTACAAGAGCGCGTGTTGTGCCCGGCGGGCGGCATCGCGACGATGCCGCCCGCTTTTGCATGTCCGGAAAGGTTGACCGACTGCGCGAAGCCGCCGCCTCTGAATAGCGGCGTGCGCGCAACAACAATGGTTTATAGCCATACTTTCAGAATAATTACTTTGCTAAACTGGCGCCGGTTCTTGCCAAGGAGATCAAACATGAAGGTTAAAAAAGCTGCGCTGCTGCTCGCGACTCTCGGACTGTTTACGGTTGGCGCGCACGCGCAAGACGCCGGCACGCTGAAAAAAATCAAGGACACGGGCGTCATCTCGCTGGGCCATCGCGAATCGTCGATTCCGTTTTCTTACTACGACGACAAGCAGAATGTCATCGGCTATTCGCAGGAATTCGCGCTGAAGGTCGTTGAGGCCGTCAAGCAGAAGCTGAATGCGCCGAACCTGAAAGTGAAGCTGATTCCGGTCACGTCGCAAAACCGTATTCCGCTCGTGCAGAACGGCACGGTCGACATGGAGTGCGGCTCCACCACGAATAACGCTGAGCGCCAGCAACAGGTGGCGTTCTCGAACACGATCTTCGTGATCGGCACGCGTCTGATGACCAAGAAAGATTCCGGCATCAAGGACTGGGCCGACCTGAAGGGCAAGACGGTAGTCACCACCGCCGGCACCACGTCCGAGCGCCTGCTTCGCAAGATGAATCAGGACAAGAACATGGGCATGAACATCATCAGCGCGAAGGATCACGGCGAGTCGTTCCTGACGCTCTCCACCGGCCGCGCCGCTGCGTTCATGATGGACGACGCGCTGCTCGCGGGCGAGCGCGCCAAGTCGAACAATCCTGGCGACTTCGTGATCGTCGGCGCGCCGCAGTCGCATGAAGCTTACGGCTGCATGCTGCGCAAGAACGATCCGGAGTTCAAGAAGGTCGTCGACGATGCAATCGCGAAGCTCGAAACGTCGGGCGAAGCCGACAAGATCTACAAGAAGTGGTTTGAATCGCCGATCCCGCCGAAGGGCCTGAACCTCAACTTCCCGGCAAGCGACGACATCAAGGCGCTCTACAAGAGCCCGAATGACAAGGCAATCGATTAAACCTTAGCTGTTTTTTTGAAATGCTGAATGAAACGGAAGGGGCGCGCGCTTCTTCCGTTTCTTTTTGCTGGAGTCTTGGTCATGTCATATCACTGGAACTGGGGCATTCTGCTGAGTCCCGTCTCCACCGGCGAGCCGACCACTTACCTCGGCTGGCTGCTGTCGGGCTTCTGGGTGACGATTACCGTGTCGCTGTCGGCATGGGTGATCGCGCTGATCGTCGGTTCGTTTTTCGGCGTGCTGCGCACGGTGCCGAACAAGTGGGCGTCGGGCGTCGGCACGGTCTACGTCGCGATTTTCCGCAATATTCCGCTGATCGTGCAGTTCTTCACCTGGTATCTCGTGATACCGGAGTTGCTGCCGGTATCCATCGGCACCTGGTTCAAGCAACTGCCGCCGGGCGCGCAGTTCTTCTCCGCGTCGATCATCTGTCTGGGGCTTTTCACCGGCGCGCGCGTGTGCGAGCAGGTGCGCTCGGGCATCAACGCGTTGCCGCGCGGCCAGCGCGCCGCGGGCCTTGCAATGGGCTTCACGCAATGGCAGACGTACCGCTATGTGCTGCTGCCGGTTGCCTACCGGATCATCGTGCCGCCGCTCACGTCCGAGTTTCTGAACATCTTCAAGAACTCGGCGGTCGCCTCGACCATCGGTCTGCTCGATCTGTCCGCGCAGGCGCGCCAGCTCGTCGACTACACGTCGCAAACGTATGAGTCGTTTATTGCCGTCACGCTCGCGTACGTGTTGATCAATCTGGTCGTGATGCAACTGATGCGCTGGGTCGAAGCGAAGACCCGGTTGCCCGGCTATATCGGAGGCAAGTAATGCACCATTTCGACTGGAGCGGTATTCCGGGCGCAATGCCTACGCTGTGGACCGGCGCCATCGTCACTTTCAAGATTACGCTGATCGCGATTGTGATCGGCATTATCTGGGGCACGGTGCTCGCAATGTTGCGGCTGTCGTCGTTCAAGCCTTTCGAGTGGTTCGCGAAGGGCTATGTGACGATCTTCCGTTCGATCCCGCTGGTGATGGTCCTGCTGTGGTTCTTCCTGATCGTGCCGCAAGTGTTGCAGAACGTGCTCGGTCTGTCGGCGGACATCGACATTCGTCTCGCCTCGGCCATGGTAGCTTTCTCGCTGTTCGAGGCGGCGTATTACTCCGAGATCATTCGCGCGGGCATTCAGGCCGTGCCGCGCGGTCAGGTCAATGCGGCGTACGCGCTCGGCATGGGTTACGGACAGGCCATGCGCCTGATCGTGCTGCCGCAGGCGTTCCGCGCAATGGTGCCCTTGCTGCTCACGCAGGGCATCGTGCTGTTTCAGGACACGTCGCTCGTCTACGTGATCAGTCTCGCCGACTTCTTCCGCACCGCCACGAATATTGGCGACCGTGACGGCACGAATGTCGAAATGGTACTGTTCGCGGGCGCGTGTTACTTCGTGATCTGCGTGATTGCGTCGAGCCTCGTCAAAGGTCTTCAGAAAAAGGTCGCAAGATGATCTCTATCAAGAATGTTTCGAAGTGGTACGGCCAGTTTCAGGTGCTGACCGACTGCACGACGGAAGTCAAAAAGGGTGAAGTGGTCGTGGTGTGCGGGCCGTCCGGTTCGGGCAAATCCACGCTCATCAAAACGGTGAACGGCCTCGAGCCGTTCCAGAAGGGCGAGATCGTCATCAACGGCCAGTCGCTGACGGATAAGAAAACCAATCTGTCGAAACTGCGCTCGAAGGTCGGCATGGTGTTTCAGCACTTCGAGCTGTTCCCGCATCTGTCGATCGTGCAGAACCTCACGCTCGCGCAGATCAAGGTGCTTGGCCGCTCGAAGGACGAAGCGGCGGCGAAGGGTCTGAAGTTGCTCGACCGCGTCGGTTTGCGCGCGCATGCGGACAAATTTCCGGGGCAGTTGTCCGGCGGTCAGCAGCAGCGCGTGGCGATTGCCCGCGCGCTCTCGATGGACCCGATCGCCATGCTGTTCGACGAACCCACGTCGGCGCTCGATCCGGAAATGATCAACGAGGTGCTCGACGTAATGGTCGAACTCGCGCAGGAAGGCATGACCATGATGTGCGTGACGCACGAAATGGGCTTCGCGAAGAAGGTCGCGCACCGCGTGATTTTTATGGACAAGGGCTTGATCGTCGAAGACGACCGCAAGGAAGACTTCTTCGCCAACCCGAAATCCGACCGCGCGAAGGACTTTCTGGCGAAAATCCTGCACTGAGGTTGGGGCTGCCGCTGCCGCTGCGTGCCGTGCGCGGCAGCCGGCGCGTCAGACAAAAAAGCCGCTCGGGAGAGCGGCTTTTTTACTATCGGCTATAGATGCGCCGTGGCGGCCACGGCCTTGTTCACGACTCGAACGCCGCCGCGTCGTCTGCCGCTTCGAGATCCACTTCGAGTTCGGCCACAGCAGGCGTGGCCGCCGCGGAAGCGGCAATCGTGCTTGCCGAAGCAGACGCGTCGAGAGCCGGATTGCGCAGCTTCTCCAGAACCGAGGCCGGCACCGGCACATTCACACGGCCGATCACGTCGCCGTGCTGGAACATCAGCAGATCGCCGGGCGCAAACGCGGTCCACACCTCGTTGTCGGTGAGCGGCTGGGTGGCGATCACCGCGACGCGATCTTCGGGCGTGGTGTACTTGGCGAAGTCGATCGACACGTCTGCATCGACAAGATGCGCGGTGGAAAAGGGCCAGCGCCGCACGATGTAATGCAGATGCGTCGAACAATGCGCGAACAGCGCCTGGCCGTTCGACATGAGGAAGTTGAACACGCCGAACTGCGTGATCTCGCGCGTGAGCGTTTGCAGTGCGGCGAAGAGTTCGTTGAGCGGCGGTTGCTGCGCGCCGGGAAAGGTCTTGCGCAGACCTTCCAGCAGCGCGCAGAAGGCGAGTTCGCTGTCGGTCGTGCCCACCGGCTGATAGACACCCGACAGCACCGGCGAATAGTCCTTCAGGTCGCCGTTGTGCGCGAAGATCCAATGCCGCCCCCACAGCTCACGCATGAACGGGTGGCAGTTTTCCAGAAGGATGTGCCCCTGCGTCGCCTTGCGGATATGCGCGATGGTGTTCTTCGATTTGATCGGATAGCGCTTGACCATTTCCGCGATCGGCGAGGTCGCCGACGACTGATGGTCGATGAACAGGCGACACGCTTTGTCTTCGAAGAAGGCGATGCCCCAGCCGTCGGCATGGTGGTCGGTGACGCCGCCGCGCGCCGCGAAGCCGGTGAACGAAAACGTGACGTCCGTCGGCGCGGCGCAGTTCATTCCGAGAAGTTGGCACATGTTGCGGGTGAGCCTGTGAACGGGGCGAGCCGTTACAATGATGATTTTCCAAGCATATCACCGAGCCAGAAGCGCCAAATAGCAAAATTGACGTGTATTCAGGCCGCAACACGACGGTTTGAACTCGTCGACGGCACTTTGCGGGCGTTGTTCATTCGCCGCAGTTTCCATCTGCCGCAGTTTCCATTTGGTTTCCAATCAGTTTCCGTTCCGCTTTCGTTCTTCACTCGCCATGACCGCTCCCCACGCTTCCCCCGATTCCATCACGCTAGCCCGCCCGGATGACTGGCACCTGCACGTGCGCGACGGCGCCATGCTGGCGGCGGTGTTGCCGGATACCGCGCGCCAGTTCGGCCGCGCGATCATCATGCCGAATCTGAAACCGCCGGTCACCACGACGGCGATGGCGCAGGCGTACCGCGAGCGGATTGTCGCCGCCATTCCGGCGGGTGCGCAGTTCGAGCCGCTCATGACGCTGTACCTGACCGACAACACACCGCCCGACGAGATTCGCCGCGCGCGTCAAAGCGGCATCGTGCATGGCGTGAAACTGTATCCGGCGGGCGCAACCACGAACTCGGACGCGGGCGTAACCGACATCATGAAGTGCGCGAAAACGCTGGAAACGATGCAGGAAACCGGCATGCCGCTGCTCGTGCACGGCGAGGTGACCGACTCGTCGATCGATCTGTTCGACCGCGAGAAGGTTTTTATCGACCGGGTGATGACGCCGCTGCGCCGCGACTTCCCGGCGCTGAAAGTGGTGTTCGAGCACATCACGACGAAAGACGCGGTGGACTACATCCGCGAAGCCGGCGCGCCGGCCAACCTATTGGGCGCGACGATTACCGCGCACCATCTGCTCTACAACCGCAATGCGATTTTCCAGGGCGGCATCCGCCCGCATTACTATTGCCTGCCGGTGTTGAAGCGCGAAACGCATCGCCTCGCGCTGGTCGAAGCGGCAACCTCGGGCAATCCGCGCTTTTTCCTCGGCACCGACAGCGCGCCGCATCCGAAGGGTCTGAAGGAGCACGCGTGCGGCTGCGCGGGCTGCTATACGGCGCTGCACGCGCTCGAGTTGTACACCGAGGCTTTCGACAAAGCCGGGGCGCTCGACAAGCTCGAAGGCTTTGCGAGCTTCTACGGTGCCGACTTTTACGGTCTGCCGCGCAATGCCGGCAAAGTCACGCTGCGCCGCGAGGAGTGGACGCTGCCGGCGGAGTTGCCGGTCGGCGATACACCGGTGGTGCCGCTGCGCGGCGGCGAATCGATCGGTTGGCGGCTGGTCTGAGGCGCGACTGAGATGCCGCAGCGCGAGGCGGGGCGGGGGAGCGTGGAGGAATCCACGGGAGGCAACGCGTGCGCCGCAAGCTCCCGCGGCAGCAGGCCCACACCATCCGCCACGCTGTCCCCAAGCGCGCAGCCCGGGTTTGCTGCAATCGACTGGTCCAAGCCGTGGTTTGCCCAGTTCGCGGTGCGCGGCCAGCGCTGGCAGCGCGCCGCGCTCACCAGCTACGCGGCGCTGCTCGCCGAAATGAACGCCGACGCCGCGCAAACCGGGCAGCTGACAGGCCGCGGCGAGCGGCTCGCCTTCATCGCGCAGGACGACTTGCCGCCCGGCTCCGCCTATGAGGCGCACATCGCCTCCACGGGCTGCGTGCCGACGCGCCACAATCTGCATGACTTCTTCAACGCGTCGATGTGGTTTGCCTTTCCGCGCATCAAGGCGGCGCTCAACGCGCGGCAGTCTGCAGCTATCGACCTGCTCGGCGTTGGCCCAACGCGCGGCGGCGTGCGCGATGCGCTGACGCTGTTCGACGAAAACGCGCTGTTGTTCGCGTGCGCCGACCCGGCGCTGAGTGCTGCGCTGCGCGGCTTCGATTGGCGCACGCTGTTGCTGGAGCGGCGCGACGCGTGGGGCGTCAGTTGCGAAGTGCGCTGCTTCGGCCACGCGCTGCTTGAGAAGCTGATCGCGCCGTTCAAGGCCTGCACGGGACACGCGTGGATCGTCCATGTGCCGCCCGCCTATTTCGGATGGGACGCCGCCGCGCGCGACGCATGGCTGGATGATGCCGTCAGCGCGGCTTTGCTAGGCACCGAAGCTCTGACCAGCCGGGCGTTCGCGCCGCTTCCGGTGCTGGGTATTCCCGGCTGGTGGCCGGCAAACGAAGAGCCCGCTTTCTACGACGACAAGTCGGTGTTCCGCGCGGGCCGGCGCGCAGATGCTAGAATCGGCGCCAGCAAAGCAGGCCAGGCAGTCGCGGCCTCGGCGGTTTCACGAGTTGAAGCCAACGAGGGCGAGGAAAGTCCGGACTCCACAGGGCAGGGTGATGGCTAACGGCCATCCGTGGCGACACGCGGAACAGGGCAACAGAAAGCAAACCGCCGATGGCCCGGCGCAAGCCGGGATCAGGTAAGGGTGAAACGGTGCGGTAAGAGCGCACCGCGGCTGCTGCAAGGCAGACCGGCACGGTAACCTCCACCCGGAGCAATTCCAAGTAGGCAGGCGCGCATCTTCGAGATGCAGGGCGGGGCCCCCGTCTCGTCTGCGGGTAGGAAGCTTGAGCGCGTCAGTAATGGCGCGCCTAGAGGAATGGCTGCCACGCGCGTCGCGTTTTCGGACGTTGCGCGTGCACAGAATCCGGCTTATCGGCGTGCTTTGCCACCTCACAAAAAATGCCGGCGTCTTTTGGACGCCGGCATTTTCATTGGTGGGCCGGAAAGCCTCAGCCGCGGCTTTTAAACGGCGCCTTGCAGCCCGCCACGCTCAGTGCCGTGCGCAGCGCTCAGTTCGCCACGATGTCGAACGAATGAGTCAGTTCCGCCGTCTTCGCGATCATGATCGACGCCGAGCAATATTTGTCGTGCGACAGGTTGATTGCGCGTTCCACGGTTGCCGGGTTGAGGTTCTTGCCCGTCACCGTGAAGTGGAAGTGGATTTTCGTGAACACTTTCGGGTCTTCGCTGGCGCGCTCCGCCTTCAGCGTGACCGAGCAGCCGGCGATTTCCTGGCGGCTTTTCTTCAGGATCATGACGACGTCGTAGGCGGTGCAGCCGCCCGTGCCGAGCAGGACCATTTCCATGGGACGCGGCGCGAGATTGCGGCCGCCGCCTTCCGGCGCGCCGTCCATCGCGACCAGGTGGCCGCTGCCGGTCTCGGCCGCGAACGCCATTCCGTCCTGTCCCATCCAGCTTACTTTGCATTCCATGCTGTACTCCACCGCGCTTCGCTATATCGAAACGGCATTGTAGCCCGGCCTCTCCGTGTGCGCCCGGGGCGACTTTGGCGCCAAATTATGCGCAATCGTGGCTTGCTTGTTGCGACGCGGCATGTTCGGTCGGCGCCGGCGAGTGGGTCGCAATTTAGGGTTTTACTCTAGGTGCGGGCGGTGCCTCGTGCCGGCTACAGGCCAGACCCCCGAATTTTGCGGGCATTGGGACCAGTATCCGGCGCATGTCCACAATCCACATTATGAAATTCAATTTCGCGATGCAAATGTTCTTGCGTCGCACAAGAATGCTTCATATAATTGCCCCATCGGTTGCAGCAGTGCGCAACCTCCGCTGTCTCCTCCACCTCCTCCTTTGGTGGATTAAACCCGAACCACTTGTTCGGGTTTTTTTTCGCCCTTATTCCGCGGTTGCGGCAAGGCGCCGCGAGGCGCGCTCAACGCGTCTTTCGCGTCGAGTCCCGTACATTTTGACTTGACGTTGCAAATTCCTTTATAATTCAGGGCTTTTCCGCATCCGCGCCCGCGGAGGAAGAACAGGGAGAGCCTGCACGCGCCTCGATGCGCACACTACAAGCAGGAAAAAACACATTGGGCGCAGCAATTTTTTTGGATCGATCATGAAGACGTTTTCCGCAAAAGCCCATGAGGTGGCGCGCGAATGGTACGTGATTGACGCGACGGATAAGGTTCTCGGGCGTGTCGCCAGCGAAGTGGCACACCGTCTTCGCGGCAAGCACAAGCCTGAATTCACTCCGCACGTCGACACGGGTGATTTCATCATCGTTATCAACGCCGGCAAGCTGAAGGTCACGGGCAACAAGACCACTGACAAGAAGTACTACCGTCACTCGGGCTACCCGGGCGGTATTTACGAAACGACGTTCGGCAAGATGCAGGAACGCTTCCCGGGCCGCGCGCTCGAGAAGGCGGTCAAAGGCATGCTGCCGAAGGGCCCGCTCGGCTACGCGATGATCAAGAAGCTGAAGGTCTACGCTGACGCAACGCATCCGCATTCGGCGCAACAGCCGAAGGCGCTCGAGATCTAAGGGGAGCCCACATGATCGGTAACTGGAATTACGGCACGGGCCGCCGCAAGAGCGCCGTCGCACGCGTGTTCATCAAGGCAGGCAAGGGCGACATCGTTGTGAACGGCAAGCCTATCGCCGATTACTTCTCGCGCGAAACGTCGCTGATGATCGTGCGTCAGCCGCTGGAACTCACGAACCACGCTGCCACGTTCGACATCAAGGTCAACGTGACGGGTGGCGGTGAAACGGGTCAGGCCGGTGCGGTTCGCCACGGCATCACCCGCGCGCTGATGGACTACGACGCAACGCTGAAGCCGGAACTGTCGAAGGCTGGCTTCGTTACGCGTGACGCTCGCGAAGTGGAACGTAAGAAGGTCGGTTTCCACAAGGCACGTCGCCGGAAGCAATTCTCGAAGCGTTAATCCGTTTCGTGTGCGAACCGGCCCCTCGCCGGAACGCAGCAAAAGCCGCCAACGCTGTCGCGAAGGCGGCTTTTTTTATTCCCTGCGGGAGCAGCCATGCAGCGATGGCGATCCGGCTTTTACGGCGCGGCAGTTCCTGGCCGTCTGCGTTTGCGCGGCCGCGCTCCATCCAGGCAGCAAGTTCGACGCCGCCGCGCCGCCTTTTCCACTCGCCGCGCGAACGCACTTGCGCGCCGGCCGTCAAACCGGATTTCTGTAAGAACCCATTGATTTTGTGGGCTTCGGCACGATATCGAGATCAGCCCTACAATAGCGGTTAGAAGCTTTCTGGAGAGTTCGAATGAACGCAGTCACCGAAACACCCGTGACCGAGATGCCGGCCCCCTTCGTTTTTACCGACGCAGCGGCTGACAAGGTCAAGCAACTGATCGAAGAAGAAGGCAATGCGGACCTGAAACTGCGCGTTTTCGTGCAGGGCGGCGGCTGCTCGGGCTTTCAATACGGTTTTACGTTCGACGAAGCCGTGAACGAAGACGACACCGTCATGAACAAGAGCGGCGTGCAATTGTTGATCGACTCGATGAGCTACCAGTATCTGGTTGGCGCCGAGATCGACTACAAGGACGACATTAACGGCGCGCAATTCGTCATCAAGAATCCGAACGCAACCACGACTTGCGGTTGCGGCTCGTCGTTCTCGGTTTAAAAGCCGCTCAGGCAGCACATTGCCAGAAACGGGGCTACGGCCCCGTTTTTGTTGCCTGCCGCGCACCGAAAAGCGCGGCCCGCATTCGCCCCGAATCCAACGCCATGCGCGCCCGCCAACGCGTCAACGCGCAAACGCCGAGGCGCAGCCGTCAGCGCGGATAAATCGCGCCAAGCACCCGCGGCGCGCTGGCGCCCGTGACCGCCGACAGATTGCCCGGCAGGCGCGCGACGCAGCGCATGGCAAGCCACGCGAACGCAAGCGGCTCGACCTGGCTGGGCGGCACGCCGAGCGCGTCGGTGGTCATGACGGGCACGCCGCGCACGCCGCTGTCTTCCAGCGCCTGTTGCAGCGCCTTCATCACCTCCGGATTACGCGCGCCTCCCCCGCACACATAGACTGCTTTCGCGTCCGAAGCGTGTCGCTCGATTTCCCTTGCAATCGTCACTGCAGTCAATGCGACGAGCGTTGCCTGGACGTCCGCGGGCGCGAGCGAGGCAAACGGCTTTAGCTTCGCGTCGAGCCACTCGGTGTTGAACAGATCGCGCCCCGTGCTTTTGGGCGGCTGCTGCGCAAAGTACGGCTCGTCGAGCAACGCACTCAGTAGCGAGCGGTCCACCTGGCCGGCGGCCGCGAAGTGCCCGTTTTCGTCGAACGGTTTGCCGAGGTGGCGTTGCGCCCACTCGTCGAGGAGCGCGTTCGCCGGGCCGCAATCGAAGCCGCGCACGTTGCCGGTCGCATGCAAAATCGTAATGTTGCTGATGCCGCCAAGGTTGCAAACCACGCGCGTCTCGTCTTTCGCGCCGAACACCGTCGCGTGAAACGCCGGCACGAGCGGCGCGCCCTGGCCGCCCGCCGCGACGTCGCGGCTGCGGAAATCGGCGACCACGTCGATATGCATCATCTCGGCGAGCAGCGCCGGATTGTTGATCTGCCGCGTATAGCCCTTTTCCGGCCGGTGCCGCACCGTCTGCCCGTGCACGCCGATCGCGCGCACTTCGGCGGCTGGCACGTGGCACTCGCGCAGCAGTTCGTGACAGCACACCGTATACCGCGTGGCGAGCGCGTTGGCGGCAAGCGCCTCGCGTTCTATTTCGTTCTCGCCGGGCTGTTGCAGCGCGAACAGCGCCTCACGCAAGCCCGCCGCGAAACCGACGAACGCCTCGGCCAGCACCACAGGCGGCTCGCCCTCGGCGAAGCGTACGGCTACCCCATCCACGCCGTCCATGCTGGTGCCGGACATCAATCCAAAGTAGACGCCGTCTGCGGAGTCTTGCGCCACGTTGCTGCTCCTGTCGATGGTTTTTCGTTGCGGGTTCACTGCTGCGTCCTGATCGCTTGTCTGCCAAGGTTGTAGCAGATTATCGACGCAAGCGCGGTTCAATATGAAGCGCCCGCCTTGTTTGCGCGCACGGCCGGCTGCGGATTTCTCGTCGCCCGCCCGCGCTCGCCACGGCTTTGGAGGGCGCGGCGGCGCGCATCTATGGGACAATCTGTTTTTTTCGCGACTTCACGTTTCCAGCATGAGCACCGAGTCCAACAAGCCGAACCCCGCCCCCGCCTTTCCGATCACCGACGAAGTCCGTCACGCGCTCGCCGTCACCAAGCGGGGCGTCGACGAATTGCTGATCGAGGACGAATTCGCGCAAAAACTCGCGAGAAGCGCGGCAACCGGCACGCCGCTGCGCATCAAGCTCGGGCTCGATCCGACCGCGCCCGACATTCACATCGGCCACACGGTGGTGCTCAACAAGATGCGCCAGTTGCAGGACCTGGGTCACACGGTGATTTTCCTGATCGGCGATTTCACCTCGCTGATCGGCGATCCGTCGGGCCGCAACGCCACGCGCCCGCCGCTCACGCGCGAACAGATCGAATCGAACGCAAAGACGTATTTCGAGCAGGCCGCGCTGGTGCTCGACCGCGAGAAGACCGAAATCCGCTACAACAGCGAATGGTCGATGCCGCTCGGCGCCGACGGCATGATCAAGCTCGCGTCGCGCTACACGGTGGCGCGCATTCTCGAGCGCGAGGACTTTACCAAGCGTTTCCAGAGCGGCGTTCCCATTTCGATCCACGAATTTCTGTACCCGCTCATGCAGGGCTACGACTCCGTCGCGCTCAATGCAGACCTGGAACTCGGCGGCACCGACCAGAAGTTCAACCTGCTGGTCGGCCGCGAATTGCAGAAGCAGTATGGCCAGGAACAACAGTGCATTCTGACCATGCCGCTACTCGAAGGGCTCGACGGCGTGGAAAAAATGTCGAAGTCGAAGAACAACTACATCGGCATCAGCGAAAAGCCGACAGACATGTTCGGCAAGCTGATGAGCATTTCCGACACGCTGATGTGGCGTTACTTCGAACTGCTGTCGTTCCGTCCGATGGACGAAATCGCGGCGTTCAGGAAAGAGGCCGAGGCCGGGCGCAATCCGCGCGATTTCAAGGTCATGCTGGGCCAGGAAATCGTGGCACGCTTCCATTCGCAGGCCGACGCCGAGCGTGCGCTGGAAGACTTCAACCACCGCGCGAAGGGCGGCGTGCCGGACGATATTCCCGCAGTCGCGCTCAGCGGCGCGCCGCTTGCCATCGGCCAGTTGCTGAAGCAGGCGAACCTCGTGCCGTCGACGAGCGAAGCGCTGCGCAATATCGAGCAGGGCGGCGTGAAAATCGACGGTGCGACCGTGTCCGACAAGGGCCTGAAAGTCGAGGCCGGCGAGTACGTCGTGCAGGTGGGCAAGCGCCGCTTTGCTCGCGTTTCGCTAACAGCCTGAGCTTGCGAGCCATGCATCGAACTGCGAAGCCGGAGTCGGCACGATGATCGCGTTGATCCAGCGCGTGCGGCGCGCCGAGGTGCGCGTCGTGGAAGGGCAAAGCGAACGCGTGACCGGCGCAATCGACGCTGGCCTGCTCGCACTCGTGTGTGCGGAGCGCGGCGACACCGAAGCGGCCGCCGACCGGCTGCTTGCCAAGGTGCTCGGCTACCGCGTGTTCAGCGACGCCGCCGGCAAGATGAACCTGTCGGTGCAGAACGTGGACGGAGCGGGCCGCGCGGGCGGCTTGTTGCTGGTCTCGCAGTTCACGCTGGCCGCGGACACCAACAGCGGCCTGCGGCCGAGCTTCACGCCAGCCGCCCCGCCGGACGAAGGCAAGCGCCTCTTCGACTATTTCGTTGCCGCGGCGCGCGCCAGACATCCGATCGTCGAGACCGGCGAATTCGGCGCCGAGATGCAGGTTTCGCTCGTCAACGACGGTCCCGTCACCTTGTGGCTGCAGACCCACGCCTGAGTTGCGCGCGGTTCTTGCGACAATAGCGGCTCGACACCACCGGCGAACAGCGCCACCTTCACCCATGACCACGCAGATCCTGTTTATCCGGCACGGCGAGACCGAGTGGAACCGCATCAAGCGCATTCAAGGGCATATCGACATTCCGCTCGCGGCGGTCGGCCTCGAGCAGGCGCAACATCTTGCCCGCCGTATCGCGGACGAAGCGAAGCGCGGCGCGCGGCTGGATGCGATCTATTCGAGCGACCTGCAACGCGCGCGGCAAACCGCGCAGCCGGTCGCGGATGCGCTTGGCTTGCCGGTGCAATTGCGCGAGGGTTTGCGCGAGCGCTCCTACGGCGCATTCCAGGGCCACGACAGCGATGAAATCGCCGCGCGTTTTCCGGATGAATATGCGCACTGGCAGACCCGCGACCCCGGCTTCGCGCCGCCCGAGGGCGAGTCGCAGCGCGCGTTCTATCACCGGGTGCTGCATGCCATCGAGCCGCTGGTTGCCGCGCATCCTGGCGGCCGGATTGCCTGCGTTGCGCATGGCGGCGTGCTCGACTGCGTGCGCCGCTTCGCATGCGGTTTGCCGCTCGATGCGCCGCGCGACTACGCGTTGCTGAATACGAGCGTGAACGTGGTGAATTTCGACGACGGCCGCGCGACGATAGTCTCGTGGGGCGATGTATCGCATCTCGACGCGCCGGGCGCCGACGATAGTTTCAGAAAGGTCCCGGAACCGGGCCGTTAATCGCGACGGGCTTGTTGCGCGTTGCTGTGCGCGAATCCGCTTTGCGCACAGCGGCCATGCGGCGGTGCGCTCGCCCTGACATTCCCGTCAACACGGTAGTCGGACCACAGTCGCAACGAGGCGCACTCCGGGCCAGGTCGCCGCACGGCGCATCGGCAGCTCATGCGCGACCTGCCGCTGGGCGCTTGTGCAAGTGTGCCGCAAGAGCGGCCCTCTCTCGTTTCATTCGAGACTTCTTGCATTGCCTCGCAGCCCCGGCGCGCGCGCTGCGGGTGGGAGTCAGGCCGCGCTCAGGTCGCAGGCGAGTCCCAGAGGCCCGGCAGGGAGCTCGACGAGTCCGGCGCCGCGAGCCCGAAGTGCCGGTACGTGAGCAGCGTGGCGACGCGGCCGCGCGGCGTGCGCTGCAGGAAGCCTTGCTGGATCAGGTACGGCTCAAGGACATCTTCGATGGTGTCCCGCTCTTCGCCGATTGCGGCCGCCAGATTGTCGACGCCGACAGGTCCGCCGTCGAACTTGTGCAGGATCGCTTCGAGCAGCTTGCGGTCCATCAGGTCGAAGCCGACCGGGTCGACGTCAAGCATGCTCAGCGCCGCATCCGCCACCTGCGCGGTGATGTTGCCGTCGGCCTTGACTTCGGCGAAATCGCGCACGCGCCGCAGCAGCCGGTTGGCAATACGGGGCGTGCCGCGCGCGCGCCTCGCGATTTCAAACGCGCCGTCAGGATGAATCTGTGCATTGAGCAGCGAAGCTGAACGCGTGACGATACGCGCAAGCTCTTCCGCGTTATAGAACTCGAGCCGCGCGACGATGCCGAAGCGATCGCGCAGCGGATTGGTGAGCATGCCCGCGCGGGTGGTCGCGCCCACCAGTGTGAACGGCTGCAGGTCCAGCTTCACGCTGCGCGCGGCCGGCCCTTCGCCGATCATGATGTCGATCTGATAATCCTCGAGCGCGGGGTACAGAATTTCCTCGACGACCGGCGAGAGCCGGTGAATTTCGTCGATGAACAGTACGTCGTTCGCTTCGAGATTGGTCAGCAGCGCGGCGAGGTCGCCGGCACGCTCGAGCACCGGCCCGGAGGTTTGCCGCAGGTTCACGCCCATTTCGCGCGCAATAATGTGCGCGAGCGTGGTCTTGCCCAACCCCGGCGGCCCGAACAGCAACACGTGGTCAAGCGACTCCGAGCGCCGGCGGGCGGCCTCGATAAAGATTTCCAGCTGGCCGCGCACTTTCTCCTGCCCGACATATTCTTCGAGCTGGCGCGGGCGCAACGCGCGTTCGAACGCTTCCTCGTTCGGCGAGACGGGCGTGGCCGCGATGATGCGCTCGGCGGCGAGTTTGTCGGTTTCGATCATGCGGTCATTGTACCGCGCGAGGCGCGGCGCGAAATCGGCCGAATGGCCAGGATGCGCTAGGGGCGCAGATTGCTCACGGCTCCCGCCCGCCCAACGCTCACGCCTTGGACAAAGCCTTCAACGCAAGCTTGATTCCGTCCGACACGCCGGTTCCGGCCGGCACGTTCTTGATCGCGGCAAGGGCTTCCTTCTCCGAGTAACCCAACGCGAGCAGCGCGTTGAGAATGTCGGACGCGTGGTCGGACGCCGACACGGCGCCGGCCATTGCACCGAGGTCCGCGCCGAGCTTGCCCTTCAGTTCGAGCAGCAGCCGCTCGGCGGTCTTCTTGCCGATGCCGGGCACGCGCGTGAGGCGCGCGGCGTCCTGCAGCGTGACCGTCTGCGAGAGTTCGTGCACGCTCATGCCGGAGAGCACGGCGAGCGCCATGCGGGCGCCAATGCCGGAAATCTTCAGCAGCTCGCGGAAGGTGGAACGTTCCTCGGCGGTGCCGAAGCCGTACAGCAGATGCGCGTCTTCGCGCACGATCATTTGCGTGAGCAGCACGACCCGCTCGCCGGTGGACGGCAGGTTGTAGAACGTGCTCATCGGTACATCGACTTCATAACCGACGCCGTTGCAGTCGACGAGCAGATGCGGCGGGTTTTTTTCCAGCAGAACGCCGGCAATGCGACCGATCATGGCGAGTTCGAACTTGTGAGAAAGGGCGAGTGTAGCGCAGCGCGTGCGCGCCGCCGATCGCGGCGGCATGCACCACGCGAAAAAACGCTTGCCGCATGCGCGCGGCGGCGCTTCGTGAGAAGACGCCGCGAGATTATCCGACGAGGCGCCCGCGTCTGACGCGCAATCCTTTTTTCGCCAGCGACGGTGCGATCCCGCCGAGCGTGCCCAAGGTCGTGCCGCCGTGCGCGTGACAGATCGCCATGCCGAGCGCGTCGGCGGCGTCGGTGCCCGGCACGCCGGACAGGCTCAATAGCCGCACGACCATCTGCTGCATCTGCTCCTTGGTCGCGCGGCCGTAGCCGACCACGGCCTGCTTCAACTGCAAAGCGGTGTATTCGGCAACCGGCACGCCGCCCGCGACGAGGCCGCAAATCGCCGCGCCGCGCGCCTGGCCGAGCAGCAAGGTGGACTGTGGGTTGACGTTGACGAAGACTTTTTCGATCGCCGCTTGATCCGGCGAGTGCTGGCGGATCAGTGTCGAAATGCCGTCGAAAATAGTGCCGAGCCGCGACGGCAGGTCGGCGTCGGCAGTTTTGATGACGCCGCTCGCCACATAGCTGAGCGTGTGTCCGCTCTGGTCGATCACGCCGAAGCCGGTGACGCGCAAGCCGGGGTCGATGCCGAGAATTCTCATGAAATGCCGCATATGCGGTTAAGGCCAAGTGCCTGCGATACTACAACAGACACGCCGCCCGGCGGCCCGCAAAGCGTGGCGCAAGCGGAATAAAAACTGCTGGTGCTGTCAGCCGGAGGTGATTGCGTATGCAGCGCTATGGAAACAGAAGTGGGAAGTCAGGCGTCGTCGCGTATGAGATCGGCGACAACTTCGTCGCCGCTCGCTTCAACTCGGGCACGACGTACTGGTACTCCGAAAGCAGCGTCGGCGAAACACATGTCGCGGCGCTCAAGCGACTCGCGAAGCGGGGCGAGGGCCTCGGCACCTACATCAGCCAGCATCCCGAAGTGAGGGACCATTACGAGCGCAAGGACCCGCCGGATTGATGCCGCGAGCACGTGTTGCGGACTTGCGTCCGCCGCCGCCAACCCCCACAAAAACAGAACGGCCCAGCGGAAATTCCCGCCAGGCCGTTCCAATGTCTCTTACAGCGGCTGCACCAGCCAGCCCCCGTTCAAGCGAACCTCAATTCAAGCGAAACTCAATGCCGGAAGTGACGCACGCCCGTCAGCACCATCGCGATGTTGTGCTCATCGGCGGCGCTCACCACTTCGTCGTCGCGCATCGAGCCGCCCGGCTGGATCACGCAGGTCGCGCCCGCAGCCACGACCACGTCCAGGCCGTCGCGGAACGGGAAGAATGCGTCCGACGCCACGGCCGAGCCCGCCAGCGTCAAGCCGGCATTCTGCGCCTTGATGCTGGCGATGCGCGCCGAGTCCACACGGCTCATCTGGCCCGCGCCGACGCCGAGCGTCATGCCGTTGGCGCAGAACACGATTGCGTTCGACTTCACGTACTTCGCGACGCGCCATGCGAACAACAGGTCGTCCATTTCCTTCGGCGTGGGGTGACGCTTCGTGACCACGCGCAGTTCGCGCGGCTGCACATTCTTCGAATCCAGCGATTGAACCAGCAGACCGCCGCCCACGCGCTTCAGATCGAATGTGTTATGGCCGTCGCCCAATGCGATTTCCAGCAGCCGCACGTTCTGCTTGGCCGCGAACACCTGGCGCGCCTCGCTGCTGAACGACGGCGCGATCAGCACTTCGACGAACTGCTTCGCCACCGCTTGCGCCGCGGCTTCGTCCACTTCGCGATTGAAGGCGATGATCCCGCCGAACGCCGACGTCGGGTCGGTCTGGAACGCCTTCGAATACGCTTCGTTCGCGTTGGCGCCCACCGCCACGCCACACGGATTCGCATGCTTGACGATCACGCAGGCCGGCACGTCGAAGGTCTTCACGCATTCCCATGCGGCGTCGGAGTCTGCGATGTTGTTGTACGACAGTTCCTTACCCTGCAACTGGTTGTAGTTCGCGAGCGCGCCGGCCGGCACCGACAGATCGCGATAGAACGCGGCGCTCTGATGCGGATTTTCGCCATAGCGCAAGTCCTGCACCTTGCTGAAGGCGAGGTTGAACGTAGCCGGGTACGTGTTGCGCGACGTGTGCTGCAATTCCTCGGTGAGGCTCGTCAGGTAGTTCGTGATCGCGCCGTCGTACTGCGCGGTATGCGCGAAAACCTTGGTCGCGAGACGGAAATTGGTCTTGTACGACACGCTGTTGTTGCTCGCGCGCATTTCGTCCAGCACCAGCGCGTAGTCGGCCGGATCGACCACGACGGTCACGTCGCGATGATTCTTCGCGGCCGAGCGCAGCATGGTCGGGCCGCCAATGTCGATGTTCTCGATAGCGTCTTCAAGCGAGCACTCTTCTTTCGAGACCGTCTGCACGAACGGGTACAGGTTCACGACGAGCAGGTCGATGGTCGGAATGTCGTGCTTTTCGAGCGCGGCCATGTGTTCCGGCAGGTCGCGGCGCGCCAGAATGCCGCCGTGCACCTTCGGATGCAGCGTTTTCACGCGCCCGTCCAGCATTTCCGGGAAGCCCGTGTAGTCGGCGACTTCGGTGACGGAGAGGCCCGCGTCCGCGAGCAGTTTCGCGGTGCCGCCGGTCGACAGGATCTTGACGCCGAGGTCCGACAGCGACCTGGCGAAGTCGACGATGCCGGACTTGTCGGAAACGGAGATGAGCGCTTGCTTGATCATGATGAAGACGAAAAGCCGAAGGGAAACGTGGCAGGGCGCGAGAAAACTACCTGCGCTACAACAGGCCGTGCTGTTGCAGCTTCTTGCGCAGCGTATTGCGGTTGATGCCGAGATACTCGGCGGCCAGCGACTGATTGCCGCCGGCCTGCTCGAGCACCACTTCGAGCAGGGGTTTTTCCACGCACGAAATCACCATGTCATAGACGTCGTGCGGATTGGAGCCGTCGAGGTCCTGGAAGTAAATGCCCAGGCTGTCGCGGACAGATTGTTCGATGTTGTTCTTGCTCATGCTGCTAGTCGGTCGGTGTGGTCCTCGCCGCTCGCGCCCGCTTCCGGGTTGCCAACGGCTTCGTCGACGTAGACGAGGCGCTCGGAGATCGCCTTCTGTGCGTCGAAAAATTCGTTGACGGCGAGGAGTTGTTCGCGCGTGGTGTCGAGCGTATTCATGCGATGCCGGAACACGTTGGCGCCAGAAAGGCCGCGAGTGTACCAGCCGATGTGCTTGCGCGCAGTGCGAACGCCTGTAAATTCCCCGTAGAACGCGTAGTGATCTTCCAGGTGCTCGTTCATGACCTGCTGGATTTCGTCGATGCGCGGCGGCGGCAGCAGATCGCCCGTTTGCAGGAAATGCTCGATCTCGCGGAAAAGCCACGGGCGCCCCTGCGCCGCGCGGCCGATCATGATGGCGTCCGCGCCGGTCACGGCGAGCACGTGGCGCGCCTTTTCCGGCGACGTTATGTCGCCGTTGGCCACCACCGGAATACGCACGGCGGCCTTCACGGCGGCAATGGTCTCGTATTCGGCCTCGCCGTGGTACAGGTCGGCCCGCGTGCGGCCATGCACGGTCAGCATGGAAATGCCGGCGGCCTCCGCGAGCCGCGCGACGTTCAGCGCGTTGCGGTTCTCGCGATTCCAGCCGGTGCGAATTTTCAGCGTGACCGGCACGGCGTCGGGACCGACGCCCACTGCGCCCACCACCGCCTCGACGATGCGCTGCACGAGCGGCTCGTTCTGCAACAGGGCCGAGCCCGCCGCCACGTTGCACACCTTCTTGGCTGGGCAGCCCATATTGATGTCGATGATCTGCGCGCCGTTCGCCACGTTGTAGCGTGCGGCTTCGGCCATCATTGCGGGGTCGGCGCCGGCGATCTGCACGGCGATCGGCTCGACCTCGCCCGCGTGGTTCGCGCGGCGCATGGTCTTCTCGCTCTTCCACAACTGCGCGTTTGACGCGACCATTTCCGACACCGCATAGCCCGCGCCGAGCCGCTTGCAAAGCTGCCGGAACGGACGGTCGGTCACGCCGGCCATGGGCGCGACGAACAGGTTATTGCGCAGATTGTGCGAGCCAATGGTGGGCATGACGTACGTGGACGCGCGCAGTGCCGATTGCGCAAAGTGTCAATCGGAGCGTTCGCGAAATGCGAGGGAAAACCGCTATTTTAGCGTTAACGGATGGCCCGCACTTCGGTGACGGGTGCTGTAAGTCGTTAAATTGCCTATGAAAGTGGCCGTCGTCATAGAGAATGGGGGCTCGCGCGGTGCGCTTTACTTTGCGCCCGAAAGCGGATTCGCCCGCTGCTTTTTACCGCGGCTCAGGCGGGTGCCGGGCCGGCGGGCCACACCGATGTGCCGCCGGCCGCATGACTCGAGAAGCGCGCCACGCTCAGCGGCGTTGGCCGAACATCATCTGCCGCGCCAGCGCGGTTTTCACCGGCGGCGCGAATTCCAGCGCGGTCAGCGCAAGGCCGCGCAAGATCGCGAGCGGTGCGAAGTCGACGGTGAACAGGCGCGCGAGCGTGTCGGTGGCGCCAATCGTCATGCGTCGGTCGAGTGCGCGGCGCTGTGCGAAGGTAGCCAGCGCGAGCGGCGTCGGACCTTCGGCCGACAATGCGTCGACGAGCGCATGCGCGTCGCGCAAGCCGAGATTCAGGCCTTGGCCCGCCACCGGATGCAGCGTCTGCGCCGCATTGCCGATTGCGACGACGCGGCCCTTCACCAGCGTGTCGACCGCGTTGAGCCCGAGCGGAAACGACGCGCGTCCCTTGATGTGCGTGAAGCGTCCCATGCGCGTGCCGAACGCGGTGCCGAGTTCGCGCAGGAATGCGTCGTCGGGAAGTTGCGCGCGGCGCGCGGCTTCGTCAGGCGCGCAGCACCAGACGAGCGCGTAGTCGGCGCCGCGCACGCCGCCCATTGGCAGCAGGGCGATCGGGCCTTCCGGCGTGAAGCGCTCCCACGCGACGTGCGGTTGCGGCGCCGACACGCTGACCGTGCCGACCAGCGCCGTCTGGCCGTAGTCGCGCGTGCCGGATTTGTCGCGGCGCCGGGCGTGCTTGCCGTTACCGTGATTCGCGCTTTCGTTGTGTGCATGCGCGCCGAAGTCGCCTTCTTCGGCGCGGGCGTTCAGCGTATCGGGCTCTGCAGCTTGGGCCCTCGCGGCGGCGGGGCCATCTGCGGCATCAGCGCCAGGGCCGTGTGCGGCGTGCTCGTCACCGCCTTTTGCGCTGTGCCGCCCTTGGTGCCTGTCGCCCTTCTGATCGCCGAACAGACCCCCTTCGGCACTTACCAGAATCCGCGTGCGCAGCCGCCGCGTGACGCCCGCGGTTTCGATCGGCAGCGTCACGCCGTCTTCTTCCTGGACCGGCGCTCCGGCGGAGGTCGAACGGAACCAGTGGACCGGCGTGGCGCGCACCGCTTCGGCGAGACCGTGCACGATCGAGCCATAGCGCAGCACGTAACCGAGCGCGGGCAGGCCGTGCTCGCTGTGGTCGATCAGCGTGCGGCCGAAATGTCCGCGCTGCGACACGTGGATGCGCTGGATCGCGGTGGCGTCGGCGGGCCAGCGCAGCGGTTCGAGAATCATGCGGCTGCCGTGCGACACGGCAATCGCGCGCGGGTCCGCAACCGAATCCTCGGGCTCGCGGGCGTCGATCAGCGCGATCTTCAGCTCGCGCGTGACGCTGCGCCGCGCGAGCCAACCGGCAAGCGCGAGTCCGACCGGACCGGCGCCGACAATCGTCACGTCGAAATCGAAGGTCTGCTCCAGCGCGCGCGGCTTCAGAATGACCGTCGACGGGGAAACATCGTTCATTGCGGATTACTTCCTTGTTTCGTGAGCCGTGCGAGCTTCCTGCATGAGCGCCTCGATTTCGTCGGCGGCCACCGGCACGTCGCGCGTAATCAGCTCGCAGCCCGTTGGCGTGACGATCGCGTCGTCTTCGATACGAATGCCGATGTTCCAGTAGCGCTCGGGCACGCCTTGCGCCGGACGGATGTACAGGCCCGGCTCGATGGTGAGCGTCATCGAAGCCTGCAGCGTGCGCCACGGCAGCACGCCCGCTTCGTCGCGCGGCGCGCCGCGCTCGCGGTAGTCGCCCACGTCGTGCACGTCCATGCCGAGCCAGTGGCCCGTGCGGTGCATATAGAAGGGCGCATAGGCGCGCTCGGCGATCACGTCGTCGGCAGAAGCGAACTTCGTCCGCTCGACGATGCCCGTGTCGAGCAAGCCTTGCGACAGCACGCGCAGCGCCGCCTGGTGCGGGTCGTCGAAGCTGGCGCCGGCGCGCGTTGCGGCGACCGCCGCCTGCTGCGCGGCCAGCACGATGTCGTAGAGTTCGCGCTGCGCCGCCGTGAAGCGGCCGCTCGCGGGAAAAGTGCGGGTAATGTCGGACGCGTAGCCGTCCAGCTCGCACGCCGCGTCGATCAGAATCAGATCGCCTTCCTGCGCAATCGCGTTGCCGGCCGGGTAGTGCAGCACGCACGCGTTGGCGCCCGCCGCGACGATCGACGTATAAGCCGGCGCCTGCGCACCGAACTTGCGGAACGTATAGAGCAGTTCCGCTTCTAGCTCGTACTCGCGCACGCCGGGCCGGCACGCGGCCATTGCGCGGCGGTGCGCCTGCGCCGAAATCTGCCCGGCGCGGCGCATGATGGCGAGCTCGTGGTCGTCCTTGATGAGACGCATGTCGTCGAGCAACGGCACCAGATCGTGCGCCGCCGTGGGCGCCGCGACGCCGCCGCGGCCCTGCATGCGCACCGCCTCCAGCCAGCCGCGCACCTGGCCGTCGAGCTTGTCCGACGCGCCGAGCGCGTAGTACAGCGAGGGCTTGTCGGCGAGAAGCCGCGGCAGCTGCGCGTCGATTTCACCGAAGGGGAATGCAGCGTCGAAGCCGAAAGCGACGCGCGCGCCGTCGGGCCCGAAGCGAAAGCCCTCCCAGATTTCGCGCTCGACGTTTTTCTCGCGGCAGAACAGGATCGACGCGGGTTCGCCCGGCGCCGCGCTGGCGTCGAGCACGAGCAGCGCCTCAGGCTCGGTGAAGCCGGTCAGATAGTAGAAGTAGCTGTCGTGCCGGTACGGGTAATCGGCGTCCCGGTTACGCAACGCTTCGGGCGCGGTCGGCACGATGGCGACGCCGCCTCCCGCAGCGCGCAGCGCGGCGAGTACGCGCTCGCGGCGCGTGCGGTAGACGTCGATGGCGATAGTGGGTTCGGTCGGCTGGTTCATCGTGCGATTGTAGCGCCCAATGCATCGGCGGATTTCGCGCGGGCACGCAGCAGCGGGCGCGGTTTGTCTGGCGCTGGGTGCTTGCTCGGGTGGGGCGGGGCTGTCGCCGCGCTCAGCGCCTGGCTACGCGGCGCGCGCCCGCCACCGTCCCTGGCCATTCGGCCGTCTGGACAGCACCCGCGCCGCACGGCAATGTTGCAATCCATCCACAGCCGGCGCGCGACTGGCTCGCGAAGAGCGCGCGCGGCTCTCGCGCACGCCGCCAAGCACTTATACTTTCGCCGGATTCAGGAAAAGGCAGATGGCAATGATCAAACTCATCGGTTCGCTCGCCAGCCCGTTCGTGCGCAAGGCGCGTATCGTGCTGGCCGACAAGAAGATCGACTACGAGCTGGTGCCCGAGAACGTTTGGGCGCCGGATACCCGCATCCATACCTTCAATCCGCTCGGCAAGGTGCCGTGCCTCGTGATGGAAGACGGCGAAGCGGTGTTCGACTCGCGCGTGATCTGCGAGTACGTGGACACGCTGTCGCCGGTCGGCAAGCTGATCCCGCAGTCGGGGCGCGAGCGCATCGAGGTGCGGTGCTGGGAAGCGCTTGCCGACGGCCTGCTCGACGCCGCCGTGCTGATTCGCCTGGAAAGCACGCAGCGCGCGCCGGAGCAGCGCGTCGACGCGTGGGTCGCGCGCCAGCAGCGCAAGATAGACGAAGCGCTGCTCGCCATGTCACAAGGCCTCGCCGCCAAGCCCTGGTGCGCGGGCAACCACTACACGCTCGCCGACATTGCAGTGGGCTGTGCGCTAGGTTATCTGGACTTCCGCATGCCGGAGTTGAACTGGCGCGACGCGCACCCGAATCTCGACAAGCATTTTCAGAAGCTCTCGCTGCGCCAGTCGTTTATCGACACGGTGCCGGCTGGCTGAGCGGCTCAAGCCGGGCCGCTGAAGATTACGGCAAGTTTGCAAAATACCGTTAATCGTAATTACGAAATCATGAAATAATGCTTTCAGTTGTGGTAAAAAGCGCCTTCCACAGGCGCTTTTTTTTCGCCCGCAATGTGGGGCAATGGTTATGCAGTCAAACTGTCCGGCATGATTTAGCGTCGAATGCGGCCATTGCGAATGGGCGGCGAGTTGATCGCGCCGTCGAACGAATAACACCACAAAGAGACTTTCACGATGAAACCGTATCGCTTTGTTATTGCTGCTTCCGCGTGCTCGCTGTTCGCCGCATGTTCCAATGTCAGCAGCCTTGATCCGTCCTCGCTGGTCCAGTCGGGCCAACTGGCCACGCAGGCCGCCATGCTGTCGGACTCGGACGTCCGCGCGCTCAGCGACAAGTCCTGCGCGCAGCTCGACAAGGAAAACACCGTGGCGCCCGCCAATAGCAAGTACCAGAAACGCCTGAACAAGATTGCCGCGCAACTGGGCGACAACATTAACGGCACGCCGGTGAATTACAAGGTCTACATGACCAAGGAAGTCAATGCGTGGGCCATGGCCAATGGCTGCGTGCGAGTCTACAGCGGCCTGATGGACATGATGAACGACAACGAAGTGCGCGGCGTGGTCGGCCATGAAATGGGCCACGTGGCGCTCGGCCACACGAAGAAGGCAATGCAGGTGGCGTACGCAACCTCGGCGGTGCGCTCGGTGACCTCTTCCGCGGGCGGTATTGCCGGCGCGCTGTCCGGTTCGCAATTGGGCGAATTTTCGGAGAAGCTGATTAACGCGCAATTCTCGCAGTCGCAGGAAAGCGCGGCTGACGATTATTCGTTCGATTTGCAGAAAAAGAAAAACCTGGACCCGTCTGGCCTCGTCACGGCATTCAACAAACTCGCTCAAATGGATGGCGGCCAATCCAGTATGTTGAGTTCGCATCCGGCGTCGCCGGCGCGTGCGCAGCATATTCAGCAACGCATTGCGTCGAATCAGTAACGAGTATCTGGCTTCTGAACGCGCGCTGTCGGTTTATCGCCGCAGCGCGCGTTTTTCATTGCGGCCCTGGTGCTGTTTATTCAGCGCCGTTTGCAGCTTTGCCGTTTTTGCGACGCGTAATGCCGGGCCCGAATGCAAAGCCGAAGGCCAGCAGCAACAGGGAAACGGCGAGCACCGTGTTATTGCCGCTCGTCACATAAGGCGTGCGGCCGGCCGTGCCTTGCACGGTGACGTCCAGCGAGCCGATGGTGTACGGCGTGAGCTTGCCGAGCACTTTGCCGTTGGCGTCGATTGCTGCCGTCATGCCGGTGTTGGTCGCGCGCAGCATCGGGCGGCCGGTTTCGAGCGAGCGCATGCGCGCGATCTGCAGATGCTGGTCGAGCGCAATGGTGTCGCCGAACCATGCGAGGTTCGTCGAGTTGATCAGCACGCCAGCCGGGGTGTCGCTTTCGCGCAGGGTTCGCGCAATCTCCTCACCGAAAATATCTTCGTAGCAGATGTCTACCGCAACCGGCTGGTTATGCACGACGAACGGCTTTTGCACTGGGCCGCCGCGCGCGAAATCGCCGAGCGGAATGTTCATCAGGTTGACGAACCAGCGAAAGCCCCACGGCACGAATTCGCCGAACGGCACGAGGTGATGCTTGTCGTAGCGGTACACGTCGCGCGTGCCCGGCGTGACGCCAAACAGGCTGTTGGTGTAGTCCACCACGCGGCCTTCGGGCGTCACCGAGCCGCCAATCGCGCCGAACAGGATCGCGCTGCCCGTCGAGTCCGCGAAGTTGCGCACGGCAGTCGCGAACGGCAGCGGCAACTGCTGCGCGAGCACCGGAATGGCGGTTTCGGGCGTGACGATCAGATCGGCCGGTTTCGACGTGATCATCTGCTGATACTGGTCGATGGCGGCGCGCACGCCTGCTTCCTCGAACTTCATCTCCTGCTTGACGTCGCCTTGCAAGAGACGCACGGCGAGCGGCGCGTTCGCCGGCACCGTCCAGGTGGCGAGCGGCAGCAGCAGGCCGGCGGCGATCAGTGCGAGCGCGATGCCGCCCGGCAGCGCAACCTGTGCAGCATGGCCACGCTTCGCGGCGCCGTTCGGCGCCGTATCGGCGGATCCGCGCGACCCGCGCAGTGTCCCGACGAGCGGAACCAGCGCCTGCACGAGCAGCGCGGCCGCGAGCGCCAGCACCCAGCCGACGCCATAGACGCCGGCAAGCGGCGCGAACCCGGCGAATGGGCCGTCCACTTGCGCGTAACCGCTCGCGAGCCACGGAAAGCCGGTGAATACCGTGCCGCGCAGCCATTCGCCGACCGCCCACGCGCTCGCGAACGCGAGCGCCCCATGCCAGGTCGGTGAAAACGGCAGGTCGTCCGTGGCCTTGCCGTTGCGCGCGTGACCGGCGCAAAACGACCAGACGCCGGCGGCCAAAGCGGGATACAGCGCGAGATACAACGAAAACAGCACGAGCGCCGTGCCGGCAAGCGGCGCGGGCATGCCGCCGTAATAGTGCATGCTCACGTAGAGCCACCACACGCCGGTCACGAAGTTGCCAAAGCCAAACGCGCCGCCGGTGAGCGCGGCGCTTTTCCAGCCGGTGGTGCGCATGAGCCACGCGAACAGGAACACGAACACGGCCACCTCGAGCCAGCCGCCGTGCGGCGTGGGCGCAAAAGACAAGGTGTTGAGCGCGCCCGCCGCCAGCGCGACGAGGTAATGCCAGCGAGGCAGAGTACGCGCGCGCGCGGCTTGCGCGGCGGACGCGCTCACGCCGCGGCGCGAAGAGGAAGTAATCGGGTCGGCCATTGTTGCGCGGTCGGCGTGAGATGTGGCGGGTGGAAGAAACTCGGGCCAAAGCCCTGCGGCGGTGCGCCGCTCAGCTCTGCACGTGCTGCGCCTCGCGCTCGCGCTGACCGGCAAGCGGATCGCGCCGCACGAGCAGCATGTGAATCTGGCGCGCGTCGCCGCGCAGAATTTCGAAGATCAGATCGTCGATACGAACCTTCTCGCCCCGGTGCGGCACGCGCCCGAAGTGATGCGTGACGAGTCCGCCGATGGTATCCACTTCTTCGTCTGAATATTCCGTGCCGAATGCCTCGTTGAACTGCTCGATTTCGGTCAGCGCGCGCACGCGGAAGCGTCCGTCCGGCGAGGCGATGATGTTGCCGCTTTCCTCGTCGAAATCGTATTCGTCCTCGATGTCGCCGACGATCTGCTCGAGCACGTCCTCGATCGTAATCAGGCCGGCCACGCCGCCGTATTCGTCGACCACCACCGCGAGGTGATTGCGGTTCACGCGAAAGTCGTGCAGCAGCACGTTCAGGCGCTTGGACTCGGGGATGAACACGGCCGGCCGCAACATGCCGCGCACGTCGAACTCTTCTTCGGCGTAGTAGCGCAGCAGATCTTTCGCGAGCAGCACGCCAATCACGTTGTCGCGGTTGCCTTCGTAGACCGGATAGCGCGAATGCGCTTTTTCCAGCACGTAGGGGATGAATTCGGCGGGACTGTCCGCAATGTTGATCGCGTCCATTTGCGCGCGCGGCACCATGATGTCGCGCGCGCTCAGTTCGGAGACCTGGAATACGCCTTCGATCATCGACAGCGAGTCGGCGTCGATCAGGTTGCGCTCGTGCGCGTCCTGCAGGATTTCCAGTAGTTCGGCGCGCGAGTCGGGCTCGGGCGAGATGAAATCGGTCAGACGCTCGAGCAGCGAGCGTTTTTCGTGAGGTTTGTCGGTATGGCGTCGACTGGGATACGTGTCGTTCATGGTAGTGCGCCCGGCAAGACTGGGCGCGCTGTTGCGGAGCATTAAGGATACACCAGGCACATGGCGGGACCGTGTCCCACCCGGCCGGGCGATGAATGAAAAGGCTGACGCCGGAGCGCCGCAAGACGCGGGCCTTGGGTCAATCGTAACTGATTACGCAGTGAAAAGCGTTGCCAGGAAAAAATGGCGAAGCAAAAGAGGCGCTATCCGACCCGAGTTCCAGATGCGGCCTGCGGGCCTTGCTGCGGCCCTTTTGCCGCGGTACAGCGTGTTTATTTGCTGGCTTGCGGCTGCGCGACAGGCGGCGCGGCGCCGGCTGTGTCCGGGTCGGGATGGCCTGCGCCGCAGCGCTCCAGCAGCGCCTCCAGCGCGCGGTCGGGCATGCCGCTTTCGCGCAGCGCGTGCACCGTGCGGCTCACGTAATCGAGCGTGGTGCCATAGCGGCCGCACGCACAGCCGAACACGGTTCTAATGATGTCGTCGCCGAGCTTGCCGGTGTAGGTCGGCACGTCGCGGCGCATCACGAACGCGAGCGCGTCGACGCGCCGGCCGTCGGCGAGCACGCAAGGCAGCCACGCGGGCCGGTATGACCCCATCGCCATTTCGCGACGCCACAGCGCTTCGAGGTGCGGCATCGCGCCTTGCGCCGCGAGGCGAAACGCAATGCCCGTGCACGAGCCGCCGCGATCCAGCGCCAGCACCAGCCCCGGCACCTCGGGCGTGCCGCGATTCACGCGCGACCACAGGTACAGGCCGCGGTGGTATCCATGCACTTTCGAGCGCATCGCTTCGACAGTAGGCAGGCCCGGATTCCAGATCAGCGAGCCATAGCCGAACAGCCACAAGTCGCTGCGCCGGTCCCAGTCGCGCAGCGTGCATTCGAGCGACGCGCGCAGTTCCTCGTCCGTCAGGAGCCGCGACTCGCCGAGTGCGGGCGGGTAGTCCGGGCACGGGGTTCGGCCATCGTCGTCGGAGGCAAAGGTGCTCACGGTTCAGTCCGGGCGGCGGTTAGCGATAAGGGTCGGCAAAGCCCAGTTTGCCAAGAATCTCGGTTTCGAGCGCTTCCATTTCCTCGGCTTCTTCTTCGGCTTCGTGGTCGTAGCCTTGTGCATGGAGCGTGCCGTGCACCAGCAGATGCGCGTAATGAGCGACGAGCGGCTTGCCCTGCTCGGCGGCTTCCTTCTCCACCACCGGGCAGCACAGAATCAGGTCGCCCGTCACCGGATCGTCTTCGGATTCCGCGTACGCGAAAGTCAACACGTTGGTCGAATAATCCTTGCCGCGATACGTGCGGTTCAAGGTGCGGCCTTCTTCGGCGTCGACGAAACGCACGGTCAGCTCGCCGTCGGCGAAAAGCGCGGCCTTGATCCAGCCGGCCACCGTGGCGCGCGGCAGCAGCGCCTTGTGTTCAGGCCACGCCTTGGCGGCGGGAAATTGCAGATTCAGCGTCAGTTTCGGTGCGCGGCTCATCTTGTTCGATGTTTCAGGCGAAGTGTGGTCCGGCGGCAGGTGCCCACGGTCGAGGCGGATTCACCGGGAATCCGCCGGGCTCGCGGTTTTCTGCGAATGCGCGTCGTACGCCTCCACGATTCGCGCGACGAGCGGATGCCGCACCACGTCCGCGCTCGTGAAGCGCGTGAGCGCAATGCCGCGCACGTCCGAGAGCACCTGCTGCGCTTCGATGAGCCCGCTCTTGTGGCCGCGCGGCAGATCGACCTGGGTCGTGTCGCCGGTCACCACCGCTTTCGAGCCGAAGCCGATGCGCGTCAGGAACATCTTCATCTGTTCGGGCGTGGTGTTTTGCGCCTCGTCAAGAATGATGAACGCGTGGTTCAGCGTGCGGCCGCGCATGTACGCGAGCGGCGCGATTTCGATCATCTGCCGCTCGAACATCTTCGCGGTCTTGTCGAAGCCGAGCAGATCGTACAGCGCGTCATACAGCGGACGCAGGTACGGATCGACTTTCTGCGCGAGATCGCCCGGCAAAAAGCCGAGCCGTTCGCCGGCTTCAACGGCCGGGCGTGTCAGCACGATGCGCTTGACCTGATCGCGCTCGAGCGCGTCCACCGCGCAGGCAACCGCGAGATAGGTCTTGCCGGTGCCGGCGGGGCCCACGCCGAAGGTGACGTCGTGCGAGACGATCTGCTTCAGATACTCGCGCTGCGCCGGGGTGCGGCCGCGCAGATCGGCGCGCCGCGTATACAGCTTGGGGCCGAGTTCCTCGAGGTCGTCGTCGCCGCTGTCGGCGGGTTGGTCGAATGGGTGGTCGGGATTGCCGGGAAAGCCCGGCTCGCCCGCTTCGTCGCCATTGCCGTTCCCGTTCGTGCGATGCCGCGCCGGGTGCCGCACTTCGACGAGCGCAAGCTGAATGTCGTCGACCGACAGCGGATCGCGCGCGTTGTTGTAGAAGTTTTCGAGCGCCGTGAGCGCGAGTTTCGCGCCGCGCCCGCGGATGGTAATGCGGTGTCCGCGGCGTTGCAGCGTCACGTCGAGCGCCTGCTCGATTTGCCGCAGGTTTTCGTCGAGCGGTCCGCAGAGGTTGGCAAGCCGCGCATTGTCGTCGCGCGGAGCGGTGAATTCCAGATGCGGCTGAGTGGTTTTCAAGGCGATGAGTCGATCCTGTCGGTTTCAGTACGCGGGCGGCGGCGCGGGCCTGTGAGCCGTTTTGCGCGGCGCCGCGCGCCTGCGTCGATGTGAGTTGGGCAGTCAGTGGGTGGTGGCGCTCGCGCCGTCCTCTGCATGGTCGTGCACCAGCACGAGCTCGCCACGCAGCGAATGTGGGTACGCCTTGACGATTTTCACGTCGACCATCTGACCGATCAGCCGTGCATGCGAGGCCACCGGCGCCGGAAAGTTGACCACGCGGTTGTTCTCCGTGCGGCCCGCGAGCTCGTTCGGATCCTTGCGCGCCGGGCGTTCCACCAGAATGCGCTCGACCTTGCCGACCATCGAATCGCTGATGCGCTGCACGTTTTCTTCGATGGTCGCCTGCAGATGCTGAAGGCGCTTTAACTTCACCTCGCGCGGCGTGTCGTCGGGCAGGTTGGCAGCCGGCGTGCCCGGACGCGGACTGTAGATGAACGAGAAGCTGGTGTCGTACTTCATCTCATGTACGAGCGCCATCATCTTGTCGAAATCTTCTTCCGTCTCGCCTGGGAATCCGACGATCATGTCCGTGGAAAGGGACAGGTCCGGGCGAATTGCCCGCAGCTTGCGGATCACCGACTTGTATTCGAGCACCGTGTAACCGCGCTTCATCGCCATCAGGATGCGGTCGGAGCCGTGCTGCACCGGCAGATGCAGGTGGCTCACGAGCTTCGGCACCTTCGCGTAAGTGTCGATCAGGCGCTGCGTGAATTCTTTCGGGTGCGACGTGGTGTAGCGAATGCGCTCGATGCCCGGAATCTCGGCGACGTATTCGATCAGCGTCGCAAAGTCGGCGATTTCCGACGAGCCAAGCGTGAGCGCGCCACGGAACGCGTTCACGTTCTGACCCAGCAGCGTCACTTCCCGCACGCCCTGATCGGCGAGGCCGGCGATTTCCGTCAGCACGTCGTCGAGCGGACGCGACACTTCTTCGCCGCGCGTGTACGGCACTACGCAATAGCTGCAGTACTTGCTGCAACCTTCCATGATCGAGACGAACGCGCTCGGCCCTTCCACGCGCGCAGGCGGCAGATGGTCGAACTTTTCGATCTCGGGAAACGTGATGTCGACCTGCGCGCGGCCGCTCGCGCGGCGCTTGTCGATCATTTGCGGCAGACGGTGCAGTGTTTGCGGCCCGAATACCAGATCGACGTACGGCGCGCGCGCGACGATCGACGCGCCTTCCTGGCTCGCCACGCAACCGCCCACGCCAATGATGAGATCGGGATTCGCTTCCTTGAGCTCGCGCACGCGGCCAAGGTCGGAGAACACTTTTTCCTGTGCTTTCTCGCGCACGGAGCAGGTGTTGAACAGGATCACGTCCGCGTCTTCGGGCGTGTCGGTCTTCACGAGGCCTTCCGCCGCGCCGAGTACGTCGACCATCTTGTCGGAGTCGTACTCGTTCATCTGGCAGCCAAAGGTCTTTACATAAACTTTCTTGGTCATCGAATTTCGCCGGTCGCAGTGGTTAACCTGGGGGCGCGGTAAAAGGGTGAAGGAGAGGCGAGAGCGTGCGGGATGTCTGCGGGACGGCGCTTCGGGGCGCTGGTGCGCCGCTGGTTTTGCGCCCGCTTCGGGCCTGCGTCGGCCCATTTTGGGCCCATTTTGGTCCGCCCGGGTCCGCTCGGGCCCGCACCGGCCGCCTTTGATTGCTTCGTGTGGCATCTGGCGCATTGAGTCGCGCTTTCAGCCGATTGCGGCGGCCCGCCCGGCCGTGAACGGATGCTGCTCGCGCACGCTTGCCGTGTAGCGCAATATTATAGCCCTTCACCGCCGAAGGCTTCGTCCACCGCTTGCGCGCGAGGCGGCTCTGGCGGCAAGCCAAGCAGGCGCTCCAGTTCGTCTGACACGTGCGCAAAGCGCTCGCTCAGAAAATCCAGCAGCACGCGCACGCGCGGCGCCATGAAGCGGTTACGGTGGTAGAGCGCGTGCAGCGGCGCGTCGGGATAGCGCCAGTCGGGCAGCAGGATCTTCAGGCCGTCGGAGCGCAAATCCGCCTCCACATCCCACATCGACTTGACCGCGATGCCGTAGCCGCGCAGCGCCCATTCGCGCGCGACGGCGCCGTCGTTGGTCTGCCGCGCGGTTTCGAGCGGCACCGTGTAGTGCTGCACTTCGTCGCCGCGCGTAAAACGCCATTCGTTGACGGGGCCAGAGCCGGTGCTGAGCACGATGCAATCGAAATTGGCGAGGTCGTTCGGGTCTTTCGGCTCGCCCTTGCGCGCGATGTATTCCGGCGACGCGCACAACACGCGCCGGTTGCGCGCGAGCTTGCGGGCGACGAGCGAGCTGTCCTGCGGCACGCCGAAGCGGATTGCAAGGTCGATATCTTCCTGCACGAGGTTCGTCAGCGAGTCGGATAGCGTCAACGCAAAAGTCACTTCCGGGTACAGCGCGTTGAATTCGTCGAGCCAGTGCATCAGCAGATTGCGCCCGAAGTCCGAGGTGGCCGACACTCGCACCTTGCCGCGCACCACGCCTTGCCCGGCCTGCAGTGCGGCTTTGGCGTCATCGAGCGATTGCAGCGCCTGGCGGCAGCAGTTCAGGTAGAGCCGCCCTTCGTCGGTGAGCCGCAACTGGCGGGTGGTGCGCTCGAATAGCCGCGCCTTCAGGCCGGCTTCGAGCTTGGCGAGGCGCGCGCTGGCGGCGGCGGGCGTGAGTCCCATCCTGCGGCCCGCGGCGGACAGGCTGCCCTGCTGCGCAGCCTCCACGAAAAGGCGGATGTCGCCGAGGTTATCCATAGCGAATTTCAAACGGCATTTGAAAATGCTTCAAATGCTACGCCAATTATCAAATGCTCGCCGCGCCCGCACAATTCGGCTCTTAAAAACGATGCGGCCCCACAGCCGCCGGAAATCATGCAGTTGGATCACGCGACCGTAGTGACAGCGGATCTCGAGACGGCCCGCCGCTTTTTCGTCCATGTCGCCGGTTTGACCGAGGGCGCGCGGCCGCCGTTTTCGGTCGCAGGGTACTGGCTTTATGCCGACGGACGGCCGGTGGTGCATCTGGTCGAGGCGACAGCGCCGTCCGCAGGCGGGTCGCTTCGCACGGCGCCGCGCATCGACCACATCGCGTTCCGTCTGGACAGCGCCGCCGAATGGCAGGCGCTGCTCGACCGCCTGAACGCGAGCGGCGTCGGCTACCAGACAGCACGAGTGCCGCCGATGGGGCCGCAAGAGGCGGCCATGCAGATTTTTGTCGCGCTGGCGCCGGGCGTCGTCGTCGAATTCGTGACGGCGCTGCATCACGCTCAACCGTAAAACCTGGAGAACCATCATGCCTATTCCATTACTCGCGCTCGCGATCAGCGCCTTCGCTATCGGGACCACCGAGTTCGTGATCATGGGCCTGTTGCCGGAGGTCGCGCGCGATCTCGCGGTGTCGATTCCGTCGGCGGGATTGCTGGTGAGCGGCTATGCGCTCGGCGTCGCGGTCGGCGCGCCGCTGCTCGCAGTCGTCACGAGCCGGATGCCGCGCAAGCTCGCGCTGCAGTTGCTGATGGGAGTGTTCATCGTCGGCAATACGCTGTGCGCGATCGCGTCGAGCTATTCGCTGCTGATGGTCGCGCGCGTGGTGACCTCGTTTGCGCACGGCTCGTTTTTCGGCATCGGCGCCGTAGTGGCCGCGTCGCTCGTGCCCGCGGAAAAACGCGCGAGCGCGATTGCGCTGATGTTCACCGGGCTCACGCTTGCCAACGTGCTCGGGGTGCCGTTCGGTACGTTCGTCGGCCAGGAGTTCGGCTGGCGGACCGCGTTCTGGATTGTCAGCGCGTTCGGCGTGCTCTCGCTTGCCGGTGTGACGGCGCTCGTGCCGAACCGCCACGACGCCGGTCCCGCCGGACTCGGCCACGAAGTGCGCGTGCTGAAGGACCCCCAAGTATGGACCGCCCTCGCGATGACGGTGCTCGGTTTCGGCGGCGTGTTCGTCGTCTTCACCTATATCGCGCCGATTCTCGAGCAGGTGAGCGGCTTCTCGCCGCGCGGCGTTACGCTCATTCTCGTGCTGTTCGGCGTGGGCTTGACGATCGGCAACACGGTCGGCGGCAAGCTCGCGGACCGCGCGTTGATGCCTTCGCTGATGGGCATTCTCGTCGCGCTCGCCGTGGTGATGGCGCTCTTCGCTCGCACCAGCCATTCGCAGGTTGCCGCGGCCCTGACGGTTTTCGTGTGGGGCATTGCCGCGTTCGCTACCGTGCCGCCGTTGCAGATGCGCGTGGTCGAGAAGGCGGCAAAGGCGCCCAATCTTGCGTCGACGTTGAACATCGGCGCCTTCAACGTGGGCAATGCGGGCGGCGCGTGGCTCGGCGGGCTCGTCATCGATCATGGTCATTCGCTCGATACGTTGCCGTGGGTCGCCGCGGCGGTAAGCGTCGCCGCCTTGCTGCTGACGTGGTTTGCCTCGCGCATGGACACACCGCTCGGCCGGGCAAGCGCGCAGCGTGACGTGCAAGTGCGCGAGCGCGCCTAGCGGCATGCGGAGCCTCGCAGGAAGGCATCTGCAATGCTGATAACAGTGTGAAGATAACTTCGTTGGGCGCAGCGGGGTGCGATGCTATCTTGCTTCCAGTCACTGCTTGCGCGCCGCTTGCCGGCGCTTCTGGAGGCAATCATGCATTCCCCGCTTGCTCTGGTTCGCGATCCTACGGCTGATGCGGATGCGCCGCCGCGTGTCGCCGAACCTTTCGATGCACTCGAACATCTGGTTGGCGTGAACCTCGCGCGTTTGCGCGCGGAGCGCCAGTTGTCGCTCGACGCTCTTGCGCGAGCATCCGGCGTATCGCGCGCGATGCTCGCGCAGATCGAGTCGGCGCGCAGCGTGCCGTCCATCAAGGTGCTCTGCAAGGTAGCGGCCGCGCTGAGGGTCTCGGTTGCCGCCTTCCTGCGCCGCCACGCGACCAACGGCTTCGAGCATTTGCCGGCGGAGCGCTCGTCGCGCATCGTCAGTTCGAACGGGCGCTATTCTGCCCGGCCGCTCTATCCGGACAACGAACCCACTGCCGCCGAATTCCACGAACTGCGCATTGCGCCGTTGCATACGGAAGCCGGCGTGCGCCGCGCGCCGGGCACGACGGTCAACCTTGTGGTCAGCGAGGGTACGCTCGAAGTCAGCGTGCACGACCAGCGCCAGTTGCTGGCAACGGGCGATGCGATCGTCTTCGACGCCGATCAGCCGCACAGCCTGCGCAATCCCGGCGACACCGAAGCTCGCGCGTTTCGCGTGACGCTAAAGGCAGAGACGCCGCCGCGCTGGGATGTGCCCGCGCCGCAAGACCCGGCGCGCGCAGCGGCACCGGTCTGAGCGTATCGGCTGCGGCAGTTTCGCCGCGACGGGGGCGCGCGAGTGTCAATCCCGTCCGGCCAGTAGGGGTTGCACTGCGGTTCGCGCGCCGCTGTTGTATGCTTGGCTCGCCGGTTCGTCCGGCAATCAGTGCGTCTTCAGGGCGGGGCGGAATTCCCCACCGGCGGTATGCCGGCAGCGCGAAAGCGCAGGCCGGCGAGCCCGCGAGCGCCCGCAGTGAGGCGGTTTTCTGCAAATCGAAAGCCGCCGCGGGGTCAGCAGATCTGGTGCGAAGCCAGAGCCGACGGTCACAGTCCGGATGGAAGAAGATGTGCAGATAGTCATATTCGTTCCCGTTGCATCGCCTGCCGGTTCGGGGCGGTGCGCGAACGCCGCTTCCGTCGCGAGGCGGCGCTTCACGGCGCGTCTTTGCCTGTTTGCAATGCCCTGAAACGTTTCTCGCCCAACTTTTGCGATGAGCGTTTCAACCATGTCTTTTGCAACTTTTCCTGCCCCTTCGACGATTGCGGACGACGCTTTCGCCGATCTCCCGCTGCTCGCCACCGAACCCGTGCCGCCGCGTATCGCTGCTGCGCTGCAGGCCATGCGCGAGGGCCGCGCCGTCGTGCTGCAGGACGATGACGACCGTGAAAACGAAGCCGATCTGATCGTATCGGCCGAACGGCTTTCCGTCGAAACCATGGCGCTGCTGATTCGCGAATGCAGCGGCATTGTGTGCCTGTGCCTGCCGGACGCGAAAATACGCGCGCTCGAACTTCCGCCGATGGTAGTCAACAACGAGAGCCGTCACGGCACCGCGTTCACGGTGTCGATCGAGGCACGCGAGGGCGTGACCACTGGCGTGTCGGCTCTCGACCGCGTGACGACGATTCGAGCCGCGATTGCCGATACGGCGAAACCGGCGGACATCGTCAGGCCCGGCCACGTGTTCCCGCTGCGCGCGATGCCCGGCGGCGTGCTGGCGCGCCGCGGACACACCGAAGGCACGGTGGATCTGGCGATTCTCGCGGGGCTCAAGCCCGCCGGTGTGCTGTGCGAGTTGATGAACGCGGACGGCACCATGACGCGCGGCGCCGATGTCGAGCGCTTTGCCGCGCAACACAATTTGCCGATGCTAACGATTGCGGAACTGGTGGAGTTTCGTCAGGCGTTGGCGCAGGCGCGCGAATGCGTCGAAGAGGCTTGAGAACACGGTTCGAGGCGCTGCTCATGCGCGGCGCCTGACAGGCGTTCGCGACGCGGCAGGTGATGCTTGAAGCACGAGGCCCGCTGCATGCAGCGGGCCTTTTTCACAGGCGCGGCGCTTTTCGAAACGCTTACGACTGCACGTTGCCGAACTCGCCGCGCACGCCCGCTTCGATCAACGCGGGCAGTTCGTCCATATGCATCATGATGCGCGTGATGCCCATCTTGCGCAGCGCATCTGCATAGCCATCGGGAATGTGGCTCGCGCCGACGAACGCAATCGTCTTCATGCCCGCCGCGCGCGCTGCGTTCAGGCCCGCCACGCTGTCTTCCACCACGATGCATCGCGACGGTTCGACGCCGAGCGTTTGCGCGGCGAACAGATATACATCCGGAAACGGCTTGGGCCGCGCGACCTGTTCGGCGCTGAATACGCGCTCGCCGAAAATCTGCTGCAAGCCGGCGCGTCGCACCGACGCCGCCACGCGGGCCATGCGGCTGTTCGACACCACGGCGGCGGGCAGCGTCACGCGCTCCAGCGCGTTGCGCACGCCGTTGACGGGACTGAGCGAGGCTGCGAGCGCGAGCTCGACATTGTGCTCGATCGTGTCGAGAAAATCGGACGGCAGCGCGATGTCGAACGCTTTTTCTATGCCTTCGAGAAAGCGCGACGTTTGCTGGCCGAACGCGGTTTTGACGACAGGCTCGAAGTCGAGGCCGGGAAAAGTGGCCGAGAGCGTCTCGAACATGACGCGGTCGGCGATGACTTCACTGTCGACGAGCACGCCGTCGCAGTCGCAGATGAGGTGGTCGATCATGCCTGAAGGAACGGAAAAGCGGAGGGCGCGTGCAAGCACGAATGGCCGTGAATGGCCGCGAAGGGCCATGAAAACCACCGATCGCCGGCTCACGCGCGCCGCGTGAAAGCGCCATGATACGTGCTTTGACGCGGCGCGCGCCGCGGCGCCGCTTTCCGTCGATTCGGACGCACTAGGTTTGCGACGGCGTGGGGCGACCCCGCCGCGCGTCCGTAGGGCGCTATCAGCGCGCGTGCAGATACAGATAAAGGCCCGTCGCCACCGCGCCGCCCAACAGCGGCCCGCAAACCGGAATCCATGCGTAGCGCCAGTCGCTGTCGCGCTTGCCGGGAATCGGCAGCAGCGCGTGCATCAGACGCGGCGACAGGTCGCGCGCGGGACTCATCGCGTAACCGGTCGGTCCGCCGAGCGAAATGCCGATGCCCAGCACCAGCAGGCCGACCGGCAGCGCGTCCAGCGCGCCCAGGCCCACTTGCGGCGCAGCCAGATACAACACGCCGAGAATCAGCACGAACGTGGCGATCATTTCGGTAAGCAGATTGTGCGGGACGCTGCGAATAGCGGGCGCGGTGCAGAACACGCCGAGCTTCACGTCGGCGTCGCCTTCTTTCGCGAAGTGCTGGCGATACGCGACCCAGACCAGCAGCGCGCCCGCCATTCCGCCGAGCATTTGTGCGGCCACGTAGCCGGGAACCTTGGCCCATGCGAACTTGCCGGCGAGCGCGAGGCTGACCGTCACCACCGGATTAAGGTGCGCGCCGCTGAACGAGGCGGTGACGTAGACAGCGATGAACACGGCCATCGCCCAGCCCATTACGATCACGATCAGATCCGCGCCCTTGCCCTTGGTGCGTGCGAGCAGCACGTTGGCGACAGCGCCGTCGCCAAGCAGCACGACGAGTGCCGTGCCGATGAATTCCGCAATGTATGGAGACATCGTTTGGTATCCAAAGTATTGTTGTCGGGAAAGCCGCGCGACGCGGCGCCTCCCTGCGGTTTATCTCAGGTTTGTGCGAGCCCTGCCGGACGTTCGTGCATGAACGTCCGGGCGCGGCAGTTCAGGGCGTGTCGGCCCATGCTTTCGCGGCGCGAATCGCGCGCTTCCAGCCGTTCAGACATTCGTTGACGTCCTCTTGCCCGAGCGCGGGCGTGAAGCGCCGGTCGAGCTTCCACTGGCTCTGGAGTTCGTCGACATCTTTCCAGTAGCCCACCGCAAGGCCCGCCAGATACGCCGCGCCGAGCGCGGTGGTTTCCGACACCTTCGGGCGAACCGCGTCCACGCCGAGAATGTCGGCCTGGAACTGCATCAACAGGTTGTTCGCACAGGCGCCGCCGTCCACGCGCAATTCGCCGATGCGAATGCCGGAGTCGGCTTCCATTGCCTTGAGCACGTCGAGCGACTGGTAGGCGATCGAATCGAGCGCGGCGCGGGCAATATGCGCGGACGTGGTGCCGCGCGTGACGCCGAACAGCGTGCCGCGAGCGCGCGCATTCCAGTGCGGAGCGCCCAGCCCAGCAAACGCGGGCACGAGATAGACGCCGTCGCAATGCGGCACGCCGCGCGCCAGGGTTTCGATTTCAGCCGCGTTCTTGATGATGCCGAGGCCGTCGCGCAGCCATTGCACCACTGCACCGCCAATGAAGATGCTGCCTTCCAGCGCGTAATTGATCTGGTCGCCGATCTGCCACGCAATCGTGGTGACGAGGTTGTTCTTCGATTCGATAGGCTTGTCGCCGGTGTTCATCACGAGAAAGCAGCCGGTGCCGTAGGTGTTCTTCACCATGCCCGATTGCGTGCACATCTGGCCGAAGAGCGCGGCATGCTGATCGCCGGCAATGCCCGCGAGCGGAATCTTCGACGCAAACACGGTCGTCTTGGTCGGCCCATACACTTCCGACGAAGGCCGGACCTCCGGCAACATGCTGCGCGGAATGTCGAGCGCGTCGAGCAGTTCGTCGTCCCACGTCAGCGTGTGGATGTTGAAGAGCATCGTGCGCGATGCGTTGGTCACGTCGGTGACGTGCAGGCCGCCCTTGGTGAAATTCCACACGAGCCAGCTGTCCACCGTGCCGAACGCGAGGCGACCCTGACGGGCTTTTTCGCGCGCGCCCTCCACGTTGTCGAGAATCCACCGGATCTTGGTGGCCGAGAAATACGAGTCGATCGGCAAGCCGGTTTTCGCGCGCACTTTCTCTTCGAGGCCTTGCGCCTTGAGCTGGTCGCAAAAGTCGGCGGTGCGGCGGTCCTGCCAGACGATCGCGTTGTAGATGGGATGACCGGTTTCGCGATCCCACACGATGGTGGTTTCGCGCTGATTCGTGATGCCGATCGCGGCAATCGACGTGCCGTTCATGCCCGCGCGCGTCACCGCTTCTGCTGCCACGCCGGCTTGCGTGGACCAGATTTCCTGCGGATCGTGCTCGACCCAGCCCGGATGCGGATAAATCTGCTCAAACTCCTTTTGTGCCGTCGACACGACATTGCCGAGGCGGTCGAACAGCATCGCACGTGAACTGGTGGTGCCCTGGTCAAGCGCGAGGATGTACTGGTCCTGCATTGTCTCTTCTCCATGCATGTTATGAATCGCCGTGCAGCCTGCAGAGCATACCGGCGACGGGAACGGCTCGCCGTTTCGGGCAGGCCGCAGCCGGGGTGGCGAATGCGGCCGGCCGGGCGGGCCGAGGGGTGAAGCGGTCTTGTTGTTATGCGCTCTGTCGCTCGGGTTCGCGCGCGAACCATGCGTCGATGTCGCGCGTGATCGAATCGAGCGTGCCCGGCTCGACGTGCAAGCCGAGTTTGGAACGTCGCCACAGCACGTCTTGCGCGCTGCGCGCCCATTCGGTATCGCGCAGATAGACGAGTTCGGCTTCGTAGAGACCCGGCGCGAAAGCGCGGCCCAGATCGGCAAGCGACTGCGCGCGGCCGATCACGTTTTTGACGCGCGTGCCGTAAGCACGGGCAAGGCGGTGCGCGAGATCTGCGGGCAGCCACGCGTGTTGCTGCCTCAACTGGGCGAGAAAGCGCTCGAAATTGGCCTGCGCGATGTCGCCGCCGGGCAAAGCCGCGCCCGACGTCCAGGACGGCACGCTCTTGCCGAGCGCGGCGGCGAGCTTGTCGACGGCTTCTTCCGCGAGCTTGCGAAAGGTAGTGATCTTGCCGCCGAACACCGACAGCAGCGGCGCTTCGCCAGCCGGCGAGTCCAGTTCGAGCGAGTAGTCGCGCGTGACCGCGGACGGGTTGTCGGCGCCTTCTTCCTCGAGCAGCGGCCGCACGCCCGAGTACGTCCAGCGCACGTCGGCCGGCGAGATTTTCTGCTTGAAGTAGCGATTAATCGAATCGCACAGATACTGCGTTTCGTCGGCGTTGATCGCGACTTGCGCAGGGTCGCCACGATATTCGATGTCCGTCGTGCCGATCAGTGTGTAGTCGTGCTCGTACGGAATTGCAAAGATGATCCGCTTGTCGGGGTTCTGAAAGATGTATGCGTGGTCGTGCTCGAACAGGCGCCGCGTGACGATGTGGCTGCCTTTGACGAGCCGCACGCTGTGCGACGCCGGACGGCCCAGCGCGCCTTGCAGCAGTTGCCCGACCCACGGGCCGGCGGCGTTCGCGATGGAGGCGGCCCGCACGTCGAGAAGCGTGCCGTCTGGCCGCCTGAGTTGCGCGCGCCATTCGCCGCCGGCGCGCACGGCGCTCAGCAGCTTGGTACGCGTGAAGACCGTTGCGCCGTGTTCCGCAGCGTCGAGCGCGTTCAGCACGACGAGGCGTGCGTCGTTGACCCAGCCGTCCGAGTACACGAAGCCGCGCTTGATCGATTCGACGAGCGGTGCGCCGGCCGGATGATCGCTTATCACAATGCCGCGCGAGCCGGGCAGCAGTTCGCGCCGGGCAAGGTGATCGTAAAGGAACAGCCCCGCGCGAATCAGCCATGCGGGGCGCAGGTCGGGCATGTGCGGCATCACGAAGCGCAGCGGCCACATGATGTGCGGCGCGGCGCGCAGCAGGGTTTCGCGCTCCTGTAACGCCTTGCGCACGAGGCCGAACTCGCGGTACTCCAGATAGCGCAAGCCGCCATGAATCAGCTTGGTGCTCGCCGACGAGGTGTGCGCGGCCAGGTCGTGCTGTTCGCACAGCAGCACGGACAGGCCGCGGCCGGCTGCGTCGCGCGCAATGCCCGCGCCGTTGATCCCGCCGCCCACGACGAGCAAATCGTATTTCGTGCCTTGCGTCACCTGCTGCGTCTCCTGCGTCGTTGACGGAATATGCGAAGCTGTCTGAAAAGCTATCGAACCGATAGTGTTCGTTTTCGAACTTTAATGAACATATTCGAAAAAGTAAAGTTCGCGACGCCGGGCGAGCCCTATGCCGGATGGCGAGAGGTGTGGCGCGCCGCGCGGCCACGGACGATACTCTTGCGGTGGCCATTTCAGGGTGAAATTCATGCGTGGACTTTTCATGGCGGGCGCCGCTGCGCTGCTCGCGGGGTGTGTCGCTTCGCCGAGCCTGACCGGGACGATGGGCGCGCCGTCGTTTGTCTCATTGCAGCAGATGTGCAGTGCGCAGACAGTCGACTACGGCAACGACGCGCAAGGCGTGTATGCGACGCTCTTCGACGCTTATGTGGCGAACCGGCGCGGGCGCTTGTCGAAGGACGAATACTGCGCGTTCCAGACGGCGATTGCCGAGCGCTATACCAGCCAGGGTACGAGCGGCGACCCGCAGGTTCGCAATCAGTGGGTCGCGTTCTTTACCGAGCAGCGCGCGAGAGCGATTAGCTGGCGCGCCGCGGTGGATCCGACGTTGCGTAGCGGCTAAGGGGGCAAGGGCGCTAAGGGGAGCGCCGCGGGCATTTACAGATCGCCCGCAACGAAAGCGGGCGCCGCCAGGGCGCCCGTTCGAAACAAGCATTCGGATACAGGAGGCTTGCAGCTCAGCCGTGCGCGCGGCTCGGCACTGCCGTCAGTCGTGCGCCGGCCACGGCTGGCATGAAGCCCCGACGATGCGCGGGTTGTTCTCAGGAAAGACGTTTGATGGCTCGGAGTGCGCTATCGCCGGATTCCGTTACACGCCATTGTTCGTTGCCCGAGGCGAGCCGCTCCAGTTGCACGAGCTGACGTTCGAGGAGGGCGTCGAGTTCTTCTCGCTCCATGTCGACTTGATTCGGAGCGTCCTTGACGAGCAACAACGTGGCGAATTCGTGCGGACTCAGCATCGTTTCTCTCCATGTCAAGCAAGCGCGGACGGCCTCGACGGCGACTGGCATCGCATGGCAGGGCCATTGCCAGGTGGTCCGCAAAAAGTTCAGGCGGGAGGTACGGCTTACGACAGGTTGACTGCGCTCCGGCGGCACGCGCGTGCGCAACGAACGCCGGGGAACTGGAGTGTAGTCAAGCGAACGTTAAACACCAAACCGGCCCCCGTAAATTTTCCCTTTGACAACAGCGGGTCGCAGAGGCGGTTCGGGATCGCGGCCAGATCCTTGATTTCACTTGAAGTTCGCCGTGCGCTGCAACATGGCCGGCAATGCCTGGTCAGGAGGCGACGTACACCTGGCAATTGGCGGTATTCAACGCTTCGGTCATGTCTGCTGGCGGAGCGGCGTCGGTAAACAGCGCGTCGATCTGGTCGAGATGGCCCTGGCGAACCAGCGCCGGGCGGCCGAACTTGGAACTGTCAGCGGCGAGAAAGACGGTGCGCGCGTGCTGGATAATGGCCTCGGCCACGCGTACTTCCCGGGTGTCGAAGTCGCGCAGCGTGCCGTCGGTCTCGATGCTCGAGGTGCCGATAATCGCGAAGTCCACCTTGAACTGGCGAATGAAGTCGATGGCCAGTTCGCCAACAATGCCTTTGTCCCACGGCCGCACAATGCCGCCTGTGATCAGCACTTCGCAGTCGGGATAGCCGCTCATCATGCTCGCGACGTTCAGGTTGTTGGTGATGACGCGCAAGCCGCGGTGCCGGTTCAGTGCCCGCGCGACTTCCTCGGTAGTGGTGCCGAGGTTGATAAAGAGCGAGGCCTGGTCGGGAATGTGGGTGGCCACCAAAGCCGCGATGCGTCGCTTTTCGTCATGGAACATGCGTTGGCGCGCGGTGTACGAGACGTTCTCCGAGCTCGTCGGCAGGCTTGCTCCGCCGTGGTAGCGGCGCAGCAGGTTCATGTCGGCGAGCCAGTTGACGTCGCGGCGAATGGTCTGCGGCGTCACGTCGAAGTGCGCTGCGAGGTCGTCCACGGTCACGAAGCCGTCGCGTTGCACCCACTCCAGCAGTTCCTGTTGCCGGGCGTTCAGAGTGAGGCGGGGGTCTCGGGTCATGGTCTCGGATCGTGGGGTTTGTTATCTGCACGGCCCGCGGCCGGCGTGGACAGGATGAGTGAGCGAGTGCGTGTATTGTAAGACCATCGCGAAAGCCGTCCGAGGTCTCGTGCGACATTCATAGGACAGCGCCTCGCGGCTCACGGCATTCAGCCGCCGATGCATTTACCCGTGCGATCCATCGTTTATCGTTCGCGGATGCCTCGCACTCGCACTCCGGCACGGCGAAGGCGGCACGACCTTTATGTTCGCCATGAACGAGCACGGCATGACGATCAAGGGTTAATGGGTGAGTCTGTCCCACTTGGTTCAAGCTTCTTCGTTCGCAAGCCAGGTCTTCTCGCATTTCGCGAAGAATAGCCCGCTTTTCGAGCCGGCTTTTGCTGGCCGATGCACTCGCGCTTGCCTCTCTGAAACTTTCGTCTATCCTGGAATTGGAACTGCGGCCAATCGGCACGGTCTGTGCTGGGTTGTCTGCAGACTTGCGCAACAGCGGCTAAGATGCAGACAGAAGGGTTAACTCCAATTCATGGCGCTGTATCCGACACGGCGTACCGCAAACGCAAGGCAGCGCGATAGCAGCGGTTGCGAGCATGCTCCACGAGTGGATACAGCTTTCGGAGCAAGACACGATGCACACAGAGCTGAACCATGTCATGCCCTGGCGAATCGAGGACATCGACCTCACGCGCATTGATCGCCAGAAAGCAGTTGCGAACGAAGACCTGTTATTGCTGCTGTGCGCGGCTTCGTTTATTGAAAGCGGCACCGATCTTTACACCAGTAATCTCAGTCAGTTTTTTAACGACGACCCCGAAGTATCCGCGTGGCTCAATAACGAGTGGGAGCCCGAGGAAATGCAGCACGGCCGCGCGCTAAAGACGTATATCGCTTACGTTTGGCCTGAGTACGACTGGGACACGGCGTTCCGTAATTTTATGGAAGAGTATTCGCTGACCTGTTCCGTGGAAGATTTCGAAAAAACCCGGGCGCTCGAAATGGTGGCGCGCTGCGTGGTGGAAACCGGCACGGCGACGTTATATCGCGCGATTGGCGAGTGTTCGGATGAGCCTGTGTTGAAGCAGATTACAGACAACATTCGTACGGACGAAGTCCGCCACTACAAGCACTTTTTCAAGTACTTCAAAAAGTACAACAAGATAGAAGGCAATGGCCGGCTTGCGGTGCTCGGCGCGCTCATGCGCCGCGTGATGGAAATCAAGAACGAAGACTCGGAGATTGCCTTGCGTCACGTATTCGCGATCCGCTATCCGGAGCGCGTGCGCGATGAAGCCTACAACCGTGCGCGCGCCGCGCGCATCAATGCGCTGGTGCGGCGCAACCTGTCGGCCGACATGTGCGTGAAAATGCTGCTCAAGCCGCTTAACCTACCCGCGAAGATTCAACCTGGCGTGCATTATCCGCTCGCGAAAATCACGCAGCACGTGTTCTTTCGTTAGAGCTCTGCTTATTGCGTTGGGGCGCGCCTGGCGCGCCGGCAGAAGAATGGCCCGCCTCGTGCGGGCCATCTGCTTTTCGAGGCATGATGGATGCCTTGCTCTTTCACTGGACCCCTACGATGAGCGACTCCACCTTGCCACAACGCCCGCTCGATCAAACGACGTTCGACGAATGGCCCGACGCGGTTCGTGCGCTGTTCGACGGCTCGTCGCTCAGGAGCAAGACGGGCTTCACGGCGTCGCTACTGACGGTCGACACGAATCGGCACATTCGTACGTCGCTGCTCGGCATAGGCGAGTTGTACGCGCCGGACTCGCGCACGCTGTGCATCGCGTTGTGGCCGCAAGCGCGGGCGGCGCGCGCGATGGCAGAGAGCGGGCGCGCGGCGCTTTGCTTCGTGTTCGAAGAAGCGTTCTATCAAGTCCAGTTGCTCGCCGCGCCGTTGCCGCCTGCGGATGGTGACGACAGCGGTCTCGTCTATATGCACTGCTCGATCGAGTCGGCGGAAACGCAAAGTGTGCGTTATGCGCGTCTGACGAGCGGCATTACGTTCGAGCTCGACAGCGGCAGAGAGAAGGTGCTCGACCGGTGGGAACAGCAGGTCGAGCATTTGCAGCGGGCCGCAGCGTTGGCTGGGTGAGGTGGCGGCGGCGCGGGCGGGGGTGTTGTACTGACCGAAGCGCTCAATTCCCATAACCCCTCAACCAGCTCACGACCCGCTCAGCGGCTATCCACCAGCCCAGTCAAAACCTTGCTCAGCGGCCACGCTGCCCGCTGCGCGCCGGGCTGCCACCGCGCGGTGAGTTGTTATGCGGTTTCGCACCGCCGCCAAGCAAAGCGCCCGGATTGCTGCTTTGGGGCTTGCGTGGTGCATGCTGCGCGACGCTGCCTTCATGCGCGACAGTACGCGGCCGGTCGTCGTGACGTTGCCCGTCGCGGCGCGCGTGCCCACCGTTGCCGGTTGGCTTCGCGCCTGACGGCTTCGGCTGCTGCTGGCCGCTCGGTGCACGCTGTCCCGAGCGTTGCGACGTGCCTTGCGGCGCTCGAGCCGAGCCGCCATTGCCGCCGTTGCCAGCCTTGGGCGCGCCCTGGCCTTGACGCGGCGAACGTCCACCGCCGCCCCCGCCTTGACCACGGCGCAGAATCGGCTCCGGCTTGGCGGTGGGGTCCGGTTCGAAACCGGGAATCACTTCCTGCGGCACCGGACGCTTGATCAGCTTCTCGATGTCCTTGAGCAACTGCAATTCGTCGACGCACACCAGAGACACCGCTTCGCCGGTCGCGCCCGCGCGACCCGTGCGGCCGATGCGGTGCACGTAGTCTTCCGGCACGTTGGGCAGATCGAAGTTGACGACATGCGGCAACTGGTCGATGTCGATACCGCGTGCAGCGATGTCGGTTGCGACCAGCACCTGCAGCGTGCCGTCCTTGAACTCGGCAAGCGCCCGGGTACGCGCCGACTGGCTCTTGTTGCCGTGAATTGCCAGCGCGCTGATGCCGTCCTTCGACAGTTGTTCGGCCAGGCGATTCGCGCCGTGCTTGGTGCGCGTGAACACCAGCACCTGAAACCAGTTGTGCTGCTTGATGAGGTGCGTGAGCAGCTCGCGCTTCTTGTCGCGATCCACCGGGTGAATCTTTTGCGCGACCGTTTCCGCCGTCGTATTGCGGCGCGCGACTTCAATCAGCGCTGGCGAATCGAGCAGGTTGTCGGCGAGCGCTTTGATCTCGTCGGAGAATGTGGCCGAGAACAGCAGGTTCTGACGCTTCGGCGGCAGCTTGGCGAGCACGCGCTTGATGTCATGGATAAAGCCCATGTCCAGCATGCGGTCTGCTTCGTCGAGCACGAGAATTTCGAGGTGCGACAGGTCGATGGTCTTCTGCTGCATGTGGTCGAGCAAACGGCCAGGCGTCGCGACGACAATGTCCACGCCGCTCTTCAATGCACCGATCTGCGGATTGATGCCCACGCCGCCGAACATCACGGTGGACTTCAGTTTCAGATACTTGCCGTAAGCGCGCACGCTTTCCTCGACCTGGGCGGCCAGTTCGCGCGTGGGCGTGAGAATGAGCGCGCGCACGGCGCGCTTGCCCGATGCCGCGGCCACCGGCGGCATCGAATGAAGACGCTGCAGGATGGGCAGCGTGAAGCCGGCCGTCTTGCCGGTGCCGGTTTGCGCGCCGGCCAGCAGGTCACCGCCGTTCAGCACCGCTGGAATTGCCTGAGTCTGGATGGGAGTCGGAGTGGTGTAGCCGAGTTCGTGTACAGCGCGGACCAACGGTTCGGACAAGCCGAGGGAATCAAAAGACATAAATGTTCTTTGCAATGCAGTTTCGCGAACGGCGGATGTGAGCGCCGGCGGAGCACATGCGGACATATCTGCACGAATGCGCCGCCTGGCGTGATCGAGATCAGGGCCGAAGCCCAGTTCCGTTCGCAGGGAAATCGGCGGCACGCTCGAGATGCGTGCCGAATGCTTCAACGCGCTATGCAGACACGTTGACTGGCCTTAAGTTGCATTTCGCCGCCGTGGACGTCACGCGACATAGCGCGCGACGCTGACGAATTGACACAGACTGCCCGCCAGTACGAACAGGTGCCAGATACCATGTCCGTGCCGGATGCGCTCGTCGTTGATGAAGAAGTAGATGCCGGCGCTGTAAATGACCCCGCCGGCCACGAGCCAGGCAGTGCCCGCTGCAGGCAGGGCCTGCAGTAACGGGCGGACGGCAACGAGCGCGAGCCATCCCATCAGGACATACAGCACCATCGAAACGCTGCGGGTGCGTCGCCCGAGCGTCAGTTCCTGCACGATGCCAAGAGCGGCAAGCCCCCAGCTTACGCCGAATAGCGACCAGCCCCACGGCCCGCGCAACGTGACAAGCGTGAACGGAGTATAGCTGCCGGCGATCAGCAGGTAGATCGCCGAATGGTCGCATTTCTGCAGTATTGCTTTGACGCGCGGGCTGCGCACGCTGTGGTAGAGCGTCGAGATAGCATACAGCACGAAGAGCATCGCACCGTACACGCTGAAACTGACTACCTTGTACGCGTCGCCCTCGACCGCGCCCATCGTGACGAGCGTAACCAGCCCCGCCACCGACAGCACGGCGCCGACGAGGTGGGTAATGCTGTTAAAACGCTCACCGACATGCACGGTCTTTCCTCCTGCACGGTTTCATTGGGCCATGACTGCGCCACGTGTGGCGCGATCCTATGCCCATGATACCGGTCCTCAAAAAACGAAGGGCGCGGCCGCGAATTTCGCAGGCCGCGCCCCGGGTGCAACGGACGCTGCTTAGTCGAGCGGAGCCGAACGCAGGTCAGCCACTTGCTGCGGCGACACGGCGGTGCCGTGATTGCCCCACGACATACGGATGTACGTCACGACGGCCGCCACTTCCTGATTCGACAGCGACTGCGCGAACGGCGGCATGCCGTACGGATGCGGGTTCGCTTCGGTGCTCGGCGGATAGCCGCCGTTCAGGACCATGCGGATCGGGTTGACTGCCGACGGCATCTGGATCGACTGGTTGTTCGCGAGCGGCGGGAAGGCCGGCGGCATACCGAGGCCGTTATCCGCGTGGCACTTCGCGCAGTTGTCAGCGTAGATTTTCTGACCTTGCTTCAACAGTTCGCCGCCGAATTTCTCCGACGTTTCGAGCTGCATCGGCTCAGGCGCCTCGCTCTTCTGCGGAATGGTCTTCAGGTACGTGGCCATTGCGTTGATGTCCGCATCGGTCATGTACTGCAGGCTGTTGTGGACCACTTCGGCCATCGGGCCGAATACTGCGCCGCGGTTGGACACGCCGGTCTTCAGCAGGTCGGCGATGTCTTTGGTTTCCCAGTCGCCGAGGCCCGCTTCCTTGTTCGACGTGAGCGACGGTGCATACCAGTTCTGCAGCGGGATCAGACCGCCGGCAAACGCTGCCGAGCTCACCGGACCGCCCATCGCGTTGATCGACGTATGGCACATGCCGCAATGGCCGAGACCTTCGATCAGGTACGCGCCGCGGTTCCATTCGACCGACTTGGTCGGATCCGGCTTGTATTCGCCTTCACGGAAGAACAGCGTGCGCCAGCCGATCAGCATGTTGCGCTGGTTGAACGGGAACTTGAGCTCGTGCGGACGGCTCGGCACGGCAACCGGCGGGATGGAGCGCAGATACGCGTAGATTGCGTCCGAGTCGGCGCGCGTGACCTTCGTGTAGCTCGTGAACGGGAAGCCGGGGTAGAGCAGGCTGCCGTCTTTCGAGCGGCCGGTGTGCATGGCGCGGTAGAAGTCGTCCTGCGTCCATTTGCCGATGCCGTACTGGTCGTCGGGCGTGATGTTCGGCGTGAACATGGTGCCGAACGGCGTGGCCATGGGCAGGCCGCCGGCAAACTGCTTGCCGCCGCGCACGGTATGGCAGGCGATACAGTCGCCGGCACGGGCGAGGTACTCGCCCTTCTTCACGAGCGCAGCCTGGTCGGCGGGCGTTGCCGCCACGGCCGTACCGTTGTGCAGATTGTCGCCGCCGGACCACAGCACGGGGACGAGTGCAGCGGCCGCGACTACGACCACTGCCGAGAGGGCGAACAAAGACTTGCGTTTCATTTGAGTGTCTCTCCCGGTGCCTTATTGCGGTTCGCTGCCGCAGGCAAGCGGAGTCTTCATCGAGCGGGCCGGAGCCGGCACGGGGTTTTGTGGAGCCTGTTGCGTGGAAAGCCAGGCAGCAACCGCGTTCACGTCTTCGTCGGTGAGACGCGTGGCAATGGTGTGCATGCAATCAGGTGCGATGGCGTGACGCGTGCCCGAACGCCATGCGCCAAGCTGCGCGCTGATGTAGTCGGAGTGCAGACCGACCAGACCCGGAATGGCCGGTTCCATGCCCGTCAGGCCCTTGCCGTGGCAGGCTGCGCAGGCCGGAATCTGTTTCGACGCGTCGCCGTTGAGCACAATCTGCTGGCCGCGCGCGAGCGTGGCCGACGAAACCGTCGGCTTGGCGGGCGCCGGATACGGCGGGCGTTGCTTCGAGAAGTACGTGGCGATCTGATGCAGATAGTCGTCGCTGAGATACGTGACGAGATAGTTCATGGGCGGATACTTGCGGCGCCCTTCGCGGAAATTCTGCAACTGGTTGTACAGATAGTCGGCCGGCTTGCCCGCGAGACGCGGGAAGTAGTCGTTGTCCGTACCTTGGCCGTGCGTGCCGTGGCAGGCCGTGCAACCTTGCACGCGCGCTTCCATCGTATCGGGGGCCTTCGGTTGAGTCTGCGCTTTCGCAGCGCTATAGACGCCCGCGGAGCCGATCAGCAGAAGGGCAAGCAACGGGCGGAAAATGCGTCTTGAAGACACGCGTAACTCCATCAAAATCGGGGACCTGACCGAACTTCGAGCGGCTCGGTGTGAAGGGCAGCCGGCGCTGCGGCGACGCAGCATTCTATCATCGAAGGGTGATGATGACTATTTGCCGCATCGAGGGCGTTTGCGCTTGTCACAGACGTGCGACAGTTTGCCGCGCGTCGCGCTGCGGAACTGACCGCGCGTTTGTGACTTCTGCCGCGAGCACGGGCTCGCAAGCGCTATACCCGCCTCACTTTTGCGAGCGACGTTGAACCGACCCGCGCGTGAACCATCGAAGCGTACACTTCGGGGCGCGCTGGCTGCGCCTCGCGTGTTTTCGGCTCAGTGGTCAGTCGTCCTGCCGGGCCGCCAACCGCTCGTTTCCTCACCACCCGCTATCGGCCTTACATGAAGCTAATCCATTTTTCACGTCCGGCGCGGCTTTCTTCCGCGCTCGGCGCCGCGGCGCTGCTGTTCGCGTCGACGGCCTTCGCGCATGCGCATCTCGTATCGAGCGAGCCGGCTGCGAACGCCGAAGTCGCCGCCCCAGGCGAAGTCACGATTCATTTCACCGAGCCGCTCGAGCCGGCCTTCAGCAAGATCGCGCTGACCGACGCCAACGGCAAGCCGGCTGCTTCTGCCGCGTCCCAGGTCGACACTCATGACGCACGCGTCATGCATCTGCCGCTGCCGCAACTGGGCGCGGGCCGCTATGCGGTGAAATGGACTGCCGTCGCTACAGACGGTCATCGCACGCAAGGCGACTTTGCGTTCACAGTCAAATGAGCGTCGACGGACTGTGGATCGGGCAGGTCGCCATGGCCGCGCTCATGAATATCGCCTTTGCGTTCGCCGTCGGTTCGGCCTTGCTCGGTGCGTGGCTTGCGAACGACGCCAAGGCAAAGATCGCACCCGCGCAACCGGCATGGTTGCGGGCGCAACGGTCACTGTTGACGGCGAGTATCGTGCTGGTGGTCGCGGACCTCGGTTGGCTGCTGTATCAGGCGGCGTCGATGAGCGGCGCCGCATTGCCAGCCGCGTTTGGCGTGGTGCCGACGGTGCTGTCGCAAACGCACGTCGGCTACGGCTGGAGCATCGCGTTTGCCGGCGCATTGGTGCTGCTCGGCACGGCGCTGACGAGCCACGGCGGCATGCTGCGCAATGCATTGCTATGGCTGGCGGTGATCGCGATTGCGGCCGGCAAGGCGTCCCTCGGACATGCGTCGGACGACGGCCCCGCATCCGCGGCAATTGCGATGCAAACGCTGCATGTGCTGGTGACGAGCGTTTGGGGCGGCCTCGCGATCACTGCAGGACTTGCCGTGCTGCCGGCGCTGGGTGCGTCGACCGCACGCGGTGTGCTGATTCGCACGGCCACCCAGGTGTCGAACGTGTCCGTGGTCGCGGTAGGGCTCGTGCTGGTTTCGGGCGTGTTCAATGCGCTGCGCGGCTCCGGCGGCTCATTGCTTGCAATTGAGTCGAGTACGTGGGGCCACGTTCTGATCCTGAAACTGTCGCTCGTTGTGCTTGCGCTGGTGCTCGGCGGACTGAACCGCTTCCTCGCGTTGCCGCGCCTGCGCCGCACGGCCTCCACCATGGACGCGCATACCTTCGTCAACGTGCTCTACCTGGAGGCGCTGGCAATGATCGGCGTATTCATCGCCGCTGCGGTGCTGTCGCACAGCGTGCCGGCGTTCGCTGCGCTCGGCTGAGTGCAGTGCTGCAGCGGCGGCGCGCTCCCGCCGGGTCTGGCGATGGCGCGCCTCGTCGTGCTGCCGCAAGCGCTGTGGCCGGCTCGTCGCATAAAAAAGCGCCGCACAGTCAACGCGCGGCGCAATACACACGGTCGCCTGACGAGCTGGTCAGCGAAGCCGCTACTACCCGGTCGACGACATACGGCAGCCTGGCCGCGCCGGTTCCAGTGTCTCCTCGGGAAACATTTCCTGCAGCAGTTCGCCGGTATGGCTGAACCACTGGCAGATCAGCCAGTTGCCTGACGCGAACAGCACCGGACCGCGCCATGTGACGGTCATCGGGCACCCGCCGGACTTCAGGCTCAGCACGTCGCCTACACGGTATGCAGATTCAACGGGCCGTGCTGCGCGCGAACTGTGTGTGGCCGACATGTTCAGCAGCCGGCTGCGTGACCCGCTCATTCCAGCCCCAGCCGATGGCCGAGAATCGGCGCGCAAAAGAGTGCGATCGCGCAGCCGGCCGCCTTGCCTTCGAGTTCGGCTGCCGCTGCGTGCGCGCCGTAGACATGCGCGAGCAGATCGAAGAGTTGCGGGATGCAATAGATGACGGCCGCCACCACGAACCACTTCTCGATGGCTGCAATGCGCCAGCCGCGCTCGTACGCGAGCGCCGCGCCGATGATGCGCAGCACGCCGAACAGCACGAGCGCGCCGACCGCCGCCTGTTCCCGCAACAGATAATCCGGAATGAATTCGCCCATGAAAGCCCCTGATACATTCGTCTTTGGGTGCATTTCAGCAAGGAGTGGGCCATGTATCTGTCTGCTGGCGAACGAAGTCCTGAGAGCTTTTGTCGACGGGCATTGGCCCGGCGCAGGGCAGGTCGTTGCGTGAAGTGGGGAGGTCCCGCTTGCGCGATAGGGCGTGGGCGTTACGTTACCCGGAGAGAAATGCGCGTCATGTCACCGTAACGCGTGGATGCGTCGCGGGAATTATTCAGGTGCGGATGCGTAAACAAAACGCCGCACGCAGGCGGCGTCAGTGAGCCGAGCGACCCCGCACCGGCGGCGCGACTAAGCGGGTCGGGCCACTAGGGCGCTCGGCAAGCAACGTTGGCAGGCGAGTTCGCCACACAACTTTTGCGAAACTTTGGCAAGCCAGTCCACCGACCGTTGCAGCCCACCGCCTCACCGGGAAGCCGTCCCGCTTACCACTCGGCCACGCTTCCATCCGCGTGACGCCACACGGGGTTGCGCCAGCGGTGACCGATCTTCGCCATCTCGCGCACTTTTTCTTCGTTCACTTCGATGCCGAGGCCCGGGCCCTGCGGAATCGAGACGAAGCCGTCCTCGTACTTGAAGACTTCCGGATTCTTGATGTAGTCGAGCAGGTCGTTGCCCTGGTTGTAGTGAATCCCCAGGCTCTGTTCCTGAATGAATGCGTTGTAGCTCACCGCGTCGATCTGCAGGCAGGTGGCAAGCGCAATCGGGCCGAGCGGGCAATGCAGCGCGAGGGCCACGTCGTAGGCTTCGGCCATCGACGCGATCTTGCGGCACTCGGTAATTCCGCCGGCATGCGACGCGTCCGGCTGAATAATATCGACGTAACCGCCTGACAGAATGTGCTTGAAGTCCCAACGCGAATAGAGACGCTCGCCCAGTGCGATAGGCGTATTGGTCTGGTTGACGATGTCGCGCAGCGCTTCGGCATTTTCCGACAGCACCGGTTCTTCGATGAAAAGCAGCTTGTACGGGTCCAGTTCTTTTGCCAGCACCTTGGCCATCGGCTTGTGCACGCGGCCGTGAAAGTCCACGCCGATGCCGATGTCTGGCCCGACCGCCTCACGCACCGCGGCCACGTTGTTGATGACACCCTGCACCTTGTCGAAGGTGTCGATGATCTGCAGTTCTTCCGAACCGTTCATCTTCACGGCCTTGAAGCCACGCTCGACCACCGCACGCGCGTTGTTTGCGACGTCGCTCGGACGGTCGCCGCCGATCCACGAGTACACCTTGATGCGCTCGCGCACCTGACCGCCGAGCAGCGCATGGACCGGCACACCGTGATGCTTGCCCTTGATGTCCCACAGCGCCTGGTCCACGCCGGCAATTGCGCTCATGGTGATCGGGCCGCCGCGGTAGAAGCCTGCACGGTACATCACCTGCCAATGGTCTTCGATCAGAAGCGGGTCTTTGCCGATCAGATAGTCCGACAGTTCTTCGACGGCTGCGGCCACCGTATGCGCGCGCCCCTCGACCACCGGCTCGCCCCAGCCGACGATGCCTTCGTCCGTTTCGATCTTGAGGAAGCACCAGCGCGGCGGAACGATGAAGGTTTCGAGCTTGGTGATTTTCATGGCGTGTGTCTCCAGTCGCATGCGGGAATATTCGAGGCTTCCCATGCTACAACAAAGCGCTTTAAAGTACTATTAATAGTACTATTTGCCACATATTGAGCGGTGCGACCGCGAGGAGAGAAGCTATTCAGCACGATCTGCATGGGCGCGTCGCCCATCTGCTGGCAACCGCGATCTTGCGCGGCGACTACGCGCCCGAGTCGATTTTGCCGCGCGAGGCGGAGTTGATGGACGCGTTCGGCGTAAGCCGCACGGTCTTGCGCGAGGCGCTGCGCACGCTCACGTCCAAGGGGCTGATCGAATCCAGGCCGCGGGTCGGCACGCGCGTGCGGCCACGGCACGCGTGGAATCTGCTGGATGCCGATGTGCTCGACTGGTACTCGCGCGTCGCCGAGCCCATGCAGTTCGCGCTCAAGCTGCAGGAAATGCGCGAAATGATCGAGCCGTATGCCGCGGGTCTCGCGGCGGCCTCGTACTCGGAGAAAACCTTTAGCGCGCTGGCGGATGCCCACGCGGCAATGGCGGCCGCGCGCAATGTCGACGAATGGGTGCGCGCCGATCTGCAATTCCACCTGAGCGTGTTGATTGCATGCAGCAACGAGTTGCTGATTCCGCTTGGCACGCTGATCGAGCGTACGCTCGAGGCGCAGCTTCGGTTGAATGCGAAACGCGCAGACGTCTTCAACGCGTCGCTTGCCGAGCATACGGCCGTGTTCGAAGCAATTCGCGAGCGTGACGCCGCCGCAGCGCGCGATGCGATGGCGCGCCTGCTTGGCGTCACGCGCGGGCGGATCGAGGGCTGATCAATCCATTGCGGCATGCGCTGCAGACGCGTCGTGCGATCTGCCGGCCGGGCGGATCAGAAGCAGCAGCGGAATGACGAGCAGCGTCGCGGCGAACATCAGCTTGAAGTCGTTCAGATAGGCAATCATCGACGCCTGCTGCGTGATCGACGCGTTCAACGCCGCCATCCCTTCGGCCGGAGCGCTGCCGAGCATTGGCTGGATCGCGGGGTTGAAGGGCGTGATGTTGGCCGCGAGGTCCGCATGCGAGACTTGCGTGTTGCGCGTCATCAGCGTCTGCACGATTGAAATGCCGATACTGCTGCCGATGTTGCGCATCAGGCTGTACGTGGCCGTGCCGTCCGCACGCAGTTGCGGCGCGAGCGTCGAGAACGTCAACGCGCTCAGCGGCACGAACACGAGACCGAGCCCGAACCCCTGGATCACGCCGGGCCACACGATGTCCGACGCCGACAACACGATCGTGTAGTGCATCATCTGCCATAGCGCGAGCGCCGAGATCAGGAAGCCGGCGAGCAGCATCAGCCGCGCGTCGATTCGCTTCAGCAGCCGGCCGGCGAACAGCATCGCCACCATGGTGCCCGCGCCGCTCGGCGCGGTGACGAGCCCGGTGGTCGCAACCGGATAGTTCATCAGGTTTTGCAGCATCGGCGGAAGCAGCGCGCGCGTCGCATACATGACCGCGCCGATCACGAAGATGAAAAACGTGCCCGTGGTAAAGTTCGGATCCCTCAGCAATTCGTATTTGAAAAACGACGTCTTGCCGACCGTTGCCGTATGCACGAGAAAGAACGCGAAGCTGATCGCGGCGATCAACGCCTCCAGCACGATCTCATGCGAACCGAACCAGTCCAGCTGCTCGCCCCGGTCCAGCATCGCCTGAAGCGCGCCGATTGCAAGACCCAGCGTGGCGAAGCCGAAGGCGTCGAATTTTGCGTCGGGTTTGGGGGCTCGCGAAGGCAGGAACGTCGCCACGCCGAACAGCGCGAACGCGCCAATCGGCACATTGATGAAGAAGACCCAGCGCCAGTTGTAGCTGTCGGTGAGCCAGCCGCCTAGCGTGGGGCCGAGAATCGGGCCGACCATCACGCCCATGCCCCACACGGCCATTGCCTGGCCCTGCTTCTCGCGCGGATTGATGTCGAGCAGGATGGACTGCGACAGCGGCACGAGCGACGCCCCGAAAACACCTTGCAGCAAACGCGACGCGACGATCTGCGTGAGCGTCTCGGACAAGCCGCATAACGCAGACGCCAGCGTGAAGCCGCCGATCGCGATGATCAGCAGGCGCTTGACGCTCAGCCGGTCGGACAGCCAGCCGGTCAGCGGTGTCGCGATAGCCGCCGCGACGATATAGGACGTCAGCACCCAGGTGATCTCGTCCTGCGACGCCGACAGGGTGCCTTGCATGTGCGGCAACGCCACGTTGGCGATCGTGCTGTCGAGCGTCTGGATCAGCGTCGCGAGCATGATCGAGATGGTGATCATCGGCCGGTTCAGCGGCGCGGCGGCGCCGCTCGAAGGCGAAGAGGCGGAGGGCATGGCTCTGTCGGCGTGTCAATAGTAAGCATGCTTATCATATCGGACGCGTCGGCCCGTTCGCATCGGGAATTATGCGGACGTTGAGGAGGCCGCTGGTGGGGCGGCGGGGTGTGGCTTGACGCTGACGGGGCCGGCCTTGATCGATTGGAGGGGATCAGATTTGAGCGGACGGAAGTGGCGCCAAGGCTCTGCTGGGCAGGGCTCTCGCACGGCTCGGCTTTGCGACGCGCTTTCGTATAATCGGCGCATGAAAACCCAACTCGAAGAGCGCTTCGGCTTTCTGATTTCGGACGTCGGCCGGTTGACCGGCAAGCGGTTCGACGACCTTGCCAGATCGTCGGTCGATCTGACGCGGGCGCAATGCCGCGTGCTCGCCTATCTCGCCCATTACGGCGACATCAATCAGGCGCGGCTCGCCGATCTGCTCGAGGTCGCGCCAATTTCCGCCGGTCGTCTGCTGGATCGGATGGAGGAGGGCGGCTGGATCGAGCGCACCGCTAATCCGCAAGACCGGCGCGAGCGTCAGGTGCGCATGACGGCGAAAGCGGAACGGGCGCTCGGCAAGGCGCGAAAGGTGGGCGACGAGGTCGCGCTGGAGGCGCTGAACGGCTTTAGCGACGAGGAAGCCGCGCAGTTGATCGCGCTCTTGCAGCGCGTGCGCGGCAATCTCAGCCGGCTGGTGGATCGCTGATCGCCGGATTGCTCTGCTTTGCGCGGTGCCGGCTTTCGTAGCTCCTGCCCGCTTATTTCGCCTCGGAGCCGGCCGCGGTGCCCGACGGCGGTGCCAGCTCATAACACCCCGGCGCTTTCTTGCCGGGCTCGGGCGCTTGCGGATCGATACATTTGAAGGCGCTCTGGTCGCGCTGCACGAAGATCGTGTCGGCCGGACCGCCGTCGCCGCGAGGCGAATTGACGACGGCGACGATCTTGTAGCCGTTCTGCAAAAGCGTCGACAAAGTCATCTGGCTTGTGCGCCACTGGTTGTCAACGGCACTTTGCGCGTGACCGGAGCTCGCGGAAGCGGCACCGACAAGCGCGATGGATGCGATGGCCACGGCGCGCGCGGCGTTGCGGAATGTCATCAAGAATCCTCCTTCAAGTTGCGGGTGCCGCCGCACGGACGATGCCTGGACAGCTAGAAACAAAAAAGCCGCTGAACCTTGCGGAACAGCGGCTTTTTCTTGAAGCTGGTGGCGAATCAGGGACTCGAACCCCGGACCTGCGGATTATGATTCCGTCGCTCTAACCAACTGAGCTAATTCGCCGAAAGAAGCGAGATTATGAGGATAGCGCCGTGGGCTGTCAACCCCCGGTGCGCAATTTTTTAAGTTGCCGCCTCATGAGCACGCGGGCGCGAGTCTTAATCCTTCGCGTAGATGTCCGAGTCCTTGGTTTCGCGCACGAACAGCATGCCGATCACGAAGGTGATGACCGCGATCACAATCGGATACCACAAGCCCGAGTAGATGTTGCCCTTCGCCGCCACGATCGCGAACGCGGTGGCCGGCAGGAAGCCGCCGAACCAGCCGTTGCCGATGTGATAGGGAAGCGACATCGACGTATAGCGGATGCGCGTGGGGAACATTTCCACCAGCATGGCCGCAATCGGCCCATACACCATCGTCACGTAGATCACGAGGATCGTGAGGATCACCACGCTCATCGGCCAGTTGATCTGCGACGAGTCGGCCTTCGGCGGGTAGCCTGCGGACTTCAGCGTCGTCGCGAGCGTCTTGTCGAAGACCTTGCCCTGGTCCTTCGCGTCGGCCGCCTTGCCGTCATACGTGTTGATGACGGTATCGCCCACCTTGATCTGCGCAAGCGTACCGGCTGGCGCTGCCACGTTCTCGTAGTTCAAGCCGGCCTTCGAAAGCGCGCTCTTGGCGATATCGCATGACGTCGTGAACTTGGACGTGCCGACCGGGTTGAACTGGAACGAGCATTCGTCCGGATTCGCGATCACTACGATCGGCGCCTTGGCCGTGGCGGTTTCCAGCGCGGGGTTCACGTAGTGCGTGAGAGCCTTGAAGAGCGGGAAGTACGTCAGCGCGGCGATCAGCAGGCCGGCCATGATGATCGGCTTGCGGCCGATGCGGTCCGACAGCGAGCCGAAGAACAGGAAGAACGGCGTGCCGATCAGCAGGGCAAGCGCGATCATGATGTTGGCCGTCGCGCCGTCGACCTTCAGCGTCTGCGTGAGGAAGAAGAGGCTGTAGAACTGGCCCGTGTACCACACCACGGCCTGGCCGGCAGTCAGGCCGATCAGCGCCAGAATCACGACCTTCAGGTTCTTCCACTGACCGAACGCCTCGGAAAGCGGCGCCTTGGAGGTCTTGCCTTCTGCCTTGATACGCTCGAACACCGGCGATTCATGCAGTTGCAGACGGATCCACACGGAAATCGCCAGCAGCAGGATGGACGCGACAAACGGGATGCGCCAGCCCCACGCGCCGAACGCCTCTTCGCCCATCGCGGTGCGCACGCCCAGAATCACCAGCAGAGAGAGGAACAGGCCCAGCGTAGCCGTCGTCTGGATCCAGGCGGTGTAGAAGCCGCGGCGTCCGGGCGGCGCATGTTCCGCCACATAGGTCGCCGCGCCGCCGTACTCGCCGCCGAGCGCGAGCCCCTGCAGCATCCGCATGGCAATGAAGATGACCGGTGACGCAATGCCGATTGCCGCATAGCCGGGCAGGAAGCCGACGAGGAACGTCGACAGACCCATGATCACAATCGTCACGAGGAACGTGTACTTGCGGCCGACCAGATCGCCGAGCCGCCCGAACACCACCGCGCCGAACGGCCGGACCGCAAACCCGGCGGCAAAGCTGAGCAGTGTGAAGATGAAGCCCGCAGTGGAATTGACGCCGGAGAAGAAGCTCTTGCTGATGAAGGCCGCCAGAGAACCGGCGAGATAGAAGTCGTACCACTCGAAAACCGTACCTAGCGACGATGCGAAGATCACCCGCTTCTCATCGCGCGTCATGGGCACGGGCGAAATGTGTCCGCCAACGGTAGCCATATGTCGTCTCCAATATTGATATGCACGCGGTGCGCCGGGCCGCGGCGTTCCGTGCAACCGATTATTGGAGTCAAAACTTACGGCGTACTGACGTGAACGGGCGCAATGGAGAGGTCTGCGATAACGGCTGCGGGTTCACAAACATCTGTCAACCTGCACTCTACTGCGTCAGTTATTGCAATAACTGTTGTCAATCCGCTGAAACAGGTCGTTGAAGGCTTATGCGAATCGGTTCGCGTTAGGGTAAGTCCTGCCCCCGCTCGAGCGCGTGCAAACTGACACGCACGAGGGTGCCCGCGAGCCGCGGGGAGGTTTGATAGACGTTGTCCTCGATGGTCAGGTCGCCGCCGTGCATCGTGGCGATCTCGCGCACGATTGCAAGCCCCAGGCCGCTGCCGTCGCCTTCGCGGCCGAGAATCCGGTAAAAGCGCTCGACGACGCGGGAGCGCTCGGCCGCGGGAATGCCGAGCCCGGTGTCCTCCACTTCGAGATGCACGAGCCGCGCGGCCGCGTCGTGCCTCACCCGCACGGTAATGCGGCCGCCCGCCGGCGTGTAGCGAATCGCGTTGTCGATCAGGTTCGAGAGCATTTCACGCAGCATGACCGGATTGCCGTCCACTTCGACGGGCTCCTCGGGCGCTTCGTAGCCGAGGTCCATTTGCTTGGCGAGCGCGGCCTGCACCCAGTCGCGCACGGCATTGCGGGCCACCTCCGTCACTTCCACCCGGGTGAAGATCTGGCCGGACATGCGGTTTTCGGCGCGCGCGAGCGCGAGCAACTGCGTGACGAGCCGGGCCGCGTGCTCCGAACTGGTCGCGATCTGTTCTAGCGAACGGTGCACCTCCGCCGACGCGTCCTGCCGCAGCGCCAGCTCGGCCTGGGTGCGCAGGCCGGCGAGCGGCGTTTTCATCTGATGCGCGGCGTCGGCGATAAAGCGCTTTTGCAGCTCCATGTTCTGTTCGAGGCGCGTCAGCAGGTCGTTGAACGAGGTGACGAGCGGCTCGATTTCCGGCGGCGCGCGACGTGCCTCCAGCGGCGAGAGGTCGTCAGGGCGCCGGGCGCGAATGTGCGCCTGCAAAGCGTGCAGCGGCGCGAGGCCGCGCGAGAGGCCAAACCACACCAGCAGGATGGCAAGCGGCAGGATCACGAACTGCGGCAGGATCACGCCCTTGATGATGTCGTTGGCGAGCTGGCTGCGCTTGTCGAGCGTCTCGGCCACCTGCACGAGCACCGGCTCCGCGCCGGGCGTCTGCGGGAACTCGACTGTCGTATAGGCCACGCGGATGTCGTTGCCGCGCAGCATGTCGTCGCGGAAAGCCACGAGGCCCGGTTGCGGCCGGTCGTCTTCGTGCGGCAGCGGCATGTCCCGCTCGCCCGCCACCAGCTCGCCGCGCGTGCCGAGCACCTGGTAGAACACGCTGTCAACATTGTCGGTGCGCAGAAAGTCGCGGGTGGAATCGGGCAGCGTCAGCTCCGCGACGCCGTTGACCGGGTGGATCTGACGCGCGAGCACATAGGCGTCTGTTTCCAGCGCGCGGTCAAACGGCCCGTTGGCAATGGACTTCGCGACCAGATAGGTGACTGCCAGGCTCATCGGCCAGAGCAGCAGCAGCGGCGCCAGCATCCAGTCGAGAATTTCGCCGAACAGCGAACGCGGACGCGCCTCGGCGACAGCTTCGGATTCGTCGGGCGGGGCGAACGGATTGGCGTAGCGCTCGTCGCGCGCCTCGTCGAGGTCCGCCGCGCGAGCCGCCGCGCGATCTGCGCGTGCGGACATGGGCGTGCCCTATTTGTAGTGATGGCTCGCCGGCATGGCGCCCGACGGCGTCTGCGTTGGCGAGGAGGGCGAAGGCGCCGGCTCCGGGCCGTTGGGCGACGGCGCGACGGCGGGGCTGGCGTCGGCGTTTGCGGTGCCGCTTACAGTGGGGTTCACAGTGCCGCCTGCAGCGGGGTTTGCGGACACGACCGCCTTTTCGAGGCAGTAACCGAGTCCACGCACGGTAATGATGCGTACGCCGCTCGGCTCGATCTTCTTACGCAGCCGGTGCACGTACACCTCGATTGCGTTGTTGCTGACTTCCTCGCCCCATTCGCACAGATGGTCGACCAGTTGTTCCTTCGACACCAGCCGGCCGATCCGCTGCAGCAGCACTTCGAGCAGGCCCAGCTCGCGCGCCGACAGGTCGATCACCTGATCGTTGATATAAGCGATCCGGCCCACCTGATCGAACGACAGCGAGCCATGCCGCACGACGGTCGGGCCGCCGCCCGCGCCGCGGCGCGTAAGCGCGCGCACGCGGGCTTCCAGTTCGTTGAGCGCGAACGGCTTGGCCATGTAGTCGTCGGCGCCCAGATCGAGGCCCTTGACGCGCTCGTCGACGCTGTCCGCCGCGGTGAGAATCAGCACCGGCAGGTTCGAATTGCGGGCGCGCAGGCGGCGCAGCACCTCGAGCCCGGACATGCGCGGCAGGCCGAGATCGAGGATCAGCAGATCGAAACTTTGCATGGACAGCGCGGTGTCGGCCTCCACGCCGTTCTTCACGTGGTCGACGGCATAGGCCGATTGGCGGAGTGATCGAACCAGACCGTCCGCGAGTATGCTGTCGTCTTCGGCAATCAGAATTCGCATGATGCGCCAGCTCAGGGCGTTGGCCGGCACCTTGGGTGTCCCCGCGGCGCACAGCGGTCTCCGAAAATTATTGTGGGTGGTCTGGGCAGCGCGAGAGTAAAAATGCGCGTTCGCATGAGAATCGCACTTGCCAAAACTACTGTTTTTTTATACAGTGTCTGGGTTTCGTGTGCTGTCCTTTCAAAGTGGACCACACATCTGCCTCAGACGCCGTTCATCATAGCAAAGGACGATTCATGGAAGAAAGCAAGAAAGGCTCGGCTGGACTGACTGCTGAAAAGAGCAAGGCACTCGCTGCCGCCCTCGCGCAGATCGAAAAGCAGTTCGGCAAAGGGTCGGTCATGCGGCTCGGCGCAGGGGAGGTAGTCGAAGACATCCAGGTCGTTTCCACCGGATCGCTCGGCCTCGATATTGCGCTTGGCGTCGGCGGTTTGCCGCGCGGCCGCGTGGTCGAAATCTACGGTCCGGAGTCGTCGGGTAAGACCACGCTGACACTCCAGGTCATCGCCGAAATGCAAAAGCTCGGCGGCACGGCGGCGTTTATCGACGCGGAACACGCGCTGGACATTCAATATGCGGGCAAGCTCGGCGTGAACGTGAGCGACCTGCTGGTTTCGCAGCCGGACACGGGCGAGCAGGCACTGGAAATTGCCGACGCGCTGGTGCGCTCGGGCTCCATCGACATGATCGTGATCGACTCGGTCGCGGCACTCGTGCCGAAGGCTGAAATTGAAGGTGAAATGGGCGACTCGCTGCCGGGTCTGCAAGCGCGTCTTATGTCGCAGGCGCTGCGCAAGCTGACGGGCACCATCAAGCGTACCAATTGCCTCGTGATCTTCATCAACCAGATCCGCATGAAGATCGGCGTGATGTTCGGCAATCCGGAAACCACCACCGGCGGCAACGCGCTGAAGTTCTATGCGTCGGTGCGCCTGGATATTCGCCGTATCGGCTCGATCAAGAAGAACGACGAAGTGATCGGCAACGAAACGCGCGTCAAGGTGGTGAAGAACAAGGTTTCGCCGCCGTTCCGCGAGGCGATTTTCGACATTCTGTACGGCGAGGGCATCTCGCGTCAGGGCGAAATCATCGACCTGGGTGTACAAGCCAAGATCGTCGACAAGGCCGGCGCCTGGTACAGCTACAACGGCGAGCGTATTGGCCAGGGTAAGGACAATGCGCGCGAATTCCTGCGCGAGAATCCGGACATCGCTCGTGAGATCGAAAACCGCATCCGCGAATCGCTGGGCGTGAACGCCATGGCCGAGGCAGTGACCGGCGCAGGCGCGGAAGTCGCGGACGAAGAGTAATCACCCCGTGATACGCAAGGGCCGGCCTTTGTCCGATACCGGACGCAACACGGGCGGCCCGCGTGATGACGGCGATTCGGCGAAGCCGCTGGAGCCGGCGGCGGATCGGTCGGCGCATCGGTCGGCGTCAGCGCATGTGGCGGCCTCGTCGTCGGCCTCGTCATATTCGTCGTGTTCCTCACAGTCGTCGCATTCCTCCGATCCGACCGGCCCCTCGGATCCCTTTGATCCCCTCGATCCTCTCGATCCTCTCGATCCTCTCGATCCCTTCGAGTCGTTCGACGCACATGATCGCGCCGCAGGTCGTGCTCCGCGGCACGCTCAATTTCCTGAAACGCAGTCTGCGGAATCGGCGGAGCCTGTCTATACGCGCTCACGCAGTTCATCGAGTGCACGGGGTTCGTCCAGCGCCCGCGGTGCATCTCGCTCGTCCGGCTTTCGCAATGCCCCGGGCTCTCGCCGTGCCCCCGGCAACGCTTACACCGCCGGCAACGCTTACGCCCCCAACACCCCTCGGGCCCCCGGCGAACCCACCGAGTTCGATGGCACCAGCGTGCCTCGTGGCACGAGTCAGCCTGGCGCCTCTGAGCCGGACCCGGCCCAGTCGAAAAAATCCGCGCGCCCCGCACGTTCCCTCAAAGGGCGTGCGCTCGGCTATCTGTCCCGTCGCGAGTACAGCCGCAGCGAACTGGCACGCAAGCTGAAACCCTTCGTCGAAGAAGGCGATTCGCTCGACACGCTGCTCGACACGTTGGAGGCAGAGAACTGGCTGTCCGATTCGCGGTTTGCCGAAAGCCTCATCCATCGCCGCTCGTCGCGGCTTGGCGCAAGCCGCATTGTCGGCGAATTGAAGCAGCATGCGGTGGATCAGGCGCTGGTCGAGGAGGCAAGCGCTCAGTTACGCGAAACTGAACTGGCGCGCGCTCAGGCTGTGTGGCGCAAGAAATTCGGTCAGCTTCCGCAAACCCCGGCCGAGCGTGCGAAGCAGGCACGCTTTCTCGCGTCGCGCGGTTTCTCGGGCGCGACAATCGGCAAGATTCTCAAGGGTATCGACGAAGAATGGAGCGGCGAATAGCGCGGCAATAGTGCGGCAATAGCGTGCCACTAGCGTGCCAATAGCGGCGCGCGAGCGGCGCAACAGTAGCCACGCGCGTCGCCCGCAGCGGCGAGCCAGGCACCCCTGCACCGGCCATCCCGGCCATAACCCCGCCAATAACCGGCCGAAGGCCGTCCCCGCCGCATTCCGGGCTGTCTCGAATACCCAGTATGCTAAAATTCACGCGTTTTCCAATTCGGCCTTTCCTTTCCGCATGCCGCTTTCCCCGCCAGTGTCCCGTCAATTGCGCCATCGCCGCGCAATCCGAGCGGAAGCTTATGAGCGAGAAGATGGCCTGTGGGATGTGGAAGCGTGCCTGACCGACGAAAAGCCACGCGACGTGGTCCTTGCGTCGGGCGTCCGGCCCAATGGTCAACCGATCCATGAACTCTGGCTTCGCATCACCATCGATCGCAAGCTCAATGTCGTCGACGCCGAGGCGTCGTCCGACTGGGTGCCCTATCCTGGGCTCTGCCAAGCCAGCAATCCCGCCTACCGTGCCCTCATCGGGCTCAATCTGTTCCACAACTTCCGTCGCGATGCTGCCCGTTTGCTGGCCGGCACGGCCGGCTGCACGCATCTCACGGAGTTGTGCGCGATCCTGCCGACCGCCGCTATCCAGGCGTTCGCCGGCGACGTATGGAACACCGGTGACGACACGCAAGGCGGCAGTGCAAGTTCGGAAAATGGGTCGGCCGACGGGAACGCCGAACGTTTAAACGATAAACCGCCATTCCAGTTGGGACGCTGCCAGGCGCTGCGTTTCGACGGGGAGGCAGTGCAGAAGTTTTACCCGCGCTGGTATGGCCATGCGCCACGCCCAGCTGACCGCCCGGCATCGCCAGACAACGGGGCGGCCCGCCACGAAGGCAGGGGCAATGCGCCCGGCATGTTGGACGGTAGCGGAAACGAAGTTCAATCCAACTCTCAGACTGAAGGGAATCACGCATGAAGATTCACGAGTACCAGGGTAAGGAAATCCTGCGGAAATTCGGCGTCGCGGTACCGCGCGGCAAGCCGGTCTTCTCGGTGGATGATGCGGTCAAGGCCGCGGAAGAGCTCGGCGGCCCGGTTTGGGTCGTGAAGGCTCAGATCCACGCGGGTGGCCGTGGCAAGGGTGGCGGCGTGAAGGTTGCCAAGTCGCTGGACCAGGTTCGCGAGTACGCGAACCAGATCCTCGGCATGCAGCTCGTCACGCACCAGACCGGTCCGGAGGGCCAGAAGGTGAACCGTCTGCTGATCGAAGAAGGCGCTGACATCAAGAAGGAACTGTATGTCGGCCTCGTGATCGATCGCGTTTCGCAGAAGATCGTCGTGATGGCCTCGAGCGAAGGCGGCATGGACGTCGAAGAAGTCGCGGAAAAGACGCCCGAGCTGATCCACAAGGTTGCCGTCGACCCGTCGACCGGCCTGAAGGACGCTGAAGCAGACGACCTCGCGAAGAAGATCGGCGTGCCCGACGCTTCGATTCCGCAAGCGCGCGCCATCCTGCAAGGCCTCTATAAGGCGTTCTGGGAAACGGACGCGTCGCTCGCCGAAATCAACCCGCTGATCCTGACCGGCGACGGCAAGGTCATCGCGCTCGACGCCAAGTTCAACTTCGACTCGAACGCGCTGTTCCGTCATCCGGAAATCGTCGCGTATCGCGATCTGGACGAAGAAGATCCGGCTGAAGTGGAAGCGTCGAAATTCGACCTCGCGTACATCTCGCTCGACGGCAACATCGGCTGTCTGGTGAACGGCGCGGGCCTCGCAATGGCGACGATGGACACCATCAAGCTGTTCGGCGGCGAACCGGCGAACTTCCTCGACGTGGGCGGCGGCGCCACGACGGAGAAGGTCACGGAAGCCTTCAAGATCATGCTGAAGAACCCGAACCTGACCGCAATTCTGGTCAACATCTTCGGCGGCATCATGCGTTGCGACGTGATCGCGGAAGGTGTGATCGCTGCGTCCAAGGCCGTGTCGCTGAAGGTGCCGCTCGTGGTCCGCATGAAGGGCACCAACGAAGACCTGGGCAAGAAGATGCTCGCTGAATCCGGCCTGCCGATCATTTCGGCCGACAGCATGGAAGAAGCGGCTCAGAAGGTCGTCGCGGCTGCTGCGGGTAAGGCGTAAAGCCAGACTGCGGGCGCGCCCACCAGGCGCGTTCAACAGGCGCACTTACGAGGATTAACCAGGATTACGAATGGCGCCGCGCGTGTGATGCATGAGCGGCGCGGGCGAAGAACATTTCGCCGCGTCGCGCCACCGGGCGGCGCCAAACGAACAGAGGTCAATACATGTCGATTCTGATTAACAAAGACACCAAGGTCATCACGCAGGGCATCACCGGCAAGACCGGTCAGTTCCACACGCGTGCTTGCCGTGAATACGCAAACGGCCGCGAAGCCTACGTGGCAGGCGTGAACCCGAAGCGTGCCGGCGAAGACTTCGAAGGCATTCCCATCTACGCGAGCGTCGCGGAAGCCAAGGCTGAAACGGGCGCAACCGTGTCGGTGATCTACGTTCCGCCGGCAGGCGCTGCTGCTGCGATCTGGGAAGCGGTCGAAGCCGATCTGGATCTCGCGATCTGTATCACGGAAGGTATTCCCGTGCGTGACATGATCGAGATCAAGGACCGTATGCGTCGCGAAAATCGCAAGACGCTGCTGCTCGGACCGAACTGCCCGGGCACGATCACGCCGGACGAACTGAAGATCGGCATCATGCCGGGTCACATTCACCGCAAGGGCCGCATCGGCGTCGTGTCGCGTTCGGGCACGCTGACGTACGAAGCAGTCGGCCAGTTGACGGCGATCGGCCTCGGCCAGTCGTCGGCAGTCGGTATCGGCGGCGACCCGATCAACGGTCTGAAGCACATCGACGTGATGAAGATGTTCAACGACGATCCGGATACGGACGCCGTCATCATGATCGGCGAGATCGGCGGTCCGGACGAAGCGAATGCGGCGCACTGGATCAAGGACAACATGAAGAAGCCGGTGGTCGGCTTCATCGCGGGCGTGACGGCGCCTCCGGGCAAGCGCATGGGCCACGCCGGCGCGCTGATCTCGGGCGGCGCGGACACGGCTGAAGCCAAGCTGGAAATCATGGACGCCTGCGGCATCAAGGTCACGAAGAACCCGTCGGAAATGGCGCGTCTTCTGAAGGCGATGTTGTAAATCGAAACAGGCGCCCAGTTGCGGCGCCTTTTTTGATACGCTTACGAGATCCTTTCGTTGGCGTGCGGCTGAAAGCGGGGGAGTGAAACACTCCTCCGCTTTTTTATTGGCCGCGCCTTCTGTTTCTTCTTATTCTTTCGCTCATGCTCGAGTTCCTCGCCACGCTCCACTGGGGCGCAGTCTTCCAGATTATCGTCATCGACATCCTGCTCGGTGGCGACAATGCCGTCGTGATTGCGCTCGCCTGCCGCAACCTGCCGCCTGCGCAGCGCACCAAGGGCGTGCTGTGGGGCACGGCGGGCGCGATTTTGTTGCGCGTCATCCTGATTGCGTTCGCCGTCGCGTTGCTCGACGTGCCTTTGCTGAAATTCGCGGGCGGACTGCTGCTGCTGTGGATCGGCGTTCGCCTGATGGCGCCGGCGCACGACGCGCATGAGAACGTAAAGCCTGCCGACAAGCTGGTCTCGGCGATCAAAACGATCATCGTCGCGGATGCCGTCATGAGTCTCGACAACGTGATCGCCATCGCAGGCGCGGCCGAGGCCGCCGACCCGGAACATCGCCTCGCGCTGGTGATCTTCGGTCTGGTGGTGAGCATTCCGCTGATCGTGTGGGGCAGCCAGCTTGTACTGAAGCTGCTGGACCGTTTTCCGATCGTCATCACGTTGGGCGCAGCACTGCTTGGCTGGATTGCGGGCGGGCTGATCGTCAACGATCCTGCCGGCGACCGCTGGCCGGTCCTCGACACGCCGCTCGCCGAATATGGAATGAGCGTGGCAGGCGCGCTTTTCGTCGTGATTCTTGGCTATGTGATCAAGCGCCGCAACGCGAGGTCCGCGGCGGCCTGAAGCGGGGCAGAGCATGAGTTTTGAGCCCTCGACGTTAGCCATCTGGCTGACTGTCTGATACGAGCGTGGCTCGCTACGATGCAAGCGCCTGTTCCCGATTCGCGGAGCAGGCGCTTTTCGTTTCAGGAGCCTGCTGATGATCGTTACCTTGCCTTATTCCCCTCATTCGCAAGCCGCGCGGGCGCACTTGCGGTTTGCGCGAGCGCGCTGGTCCGCGAGATTTGCGCGAGCCTGTCGCCGCGTCGGCTCACGCCTCGGTTTCGGGTTCACGCTTATCGAGCTGATGATCGTGCTGGCGATTGTCGGCGTGATTGCCGCCTATGCGATTCCCGCGTACCAGGACTATCTTGCGCGCAGCCGCGTGGGCGAGGGCCTGTCGCTCGCGGCCTCGGCCCGGCTCGCCGTTTCCGAAAATGCGGCGAGCGGCAACGCGTTCGGTGGCGGCTACGCTTCGCCGCCGGCCACGCGCAACGTCGAATCCGTTCGTATCGACGACGACAGCGGCCAGATCACTGTCGCCTTTACGACGCGTGTTGCACCGGCCGGTTCCAATACGATCACGCTCGTGCCGTCGGTGCCCGACAATATCGATGCGCCCACGGCGCGCGTCGCATTGACGAAGGGCTCGGTTCAGGCGGGCGCGCTCGCGTGGGAATGCTTCGCTGGCGGCAAGACCGCGTCGTCGTTGCCTGCGCCAGGCGCAGGGCCGACTCCCGCGCAGGCGCCCACATTGCCCTCGAACCTGGCGCCGCCGGAATGTCGCGCGTGATGTAGCTGATGGAACTGCCGCTGCGTGACAGGCGTGACCAGCGCGATCCTGCGTGACGTGCGTCGTCTGAGGCACACGCGGCACGCGCGGCACGCGCCACACGCGCCACACGCGCCACACGAGGCACACGAGGCACACGAGGCACACGAGGCACACGAGGCACACGAGGCACACGAGGCACACGAGGCACACGAGGCACACGAGGCACACGCGCCACACGCGCCACACATGCAACACGCGCCAAAAGCTAACGATCCAAGCGTAAATCGCTGATTTTCGGGATATTTCGGGCCAGCCGGCGCACAGAACAGGGAATTTTTTGTATAGTGCGCCGGTTGCTGACGCCCACCCGCTTACTCGATGCCCACACCTTTCGCGCGCTACCTTTCTCTCGTTCTGTTGGCTCTCGCGTTGGTGCTGCCTTATGCAGTCGTCAACCACACGTATCCGATTCCGACGTTCTACGCCGAATTCACCGCTCTCGCGCTGTACCTGCTGATGGGCGCAGGCGTGGTCCTGCTGATTGCGGGCTCCCAGCCTCGCGTGGCTTTTGCTTCGCCTGTGGTGGCGCTCGTGCCGTTGCTGTTCGGCCTGCTGCTGGTCGCGCAATCCGTCTTGCTGCCGGTCTCGCAGCCGTCGATGAACTGGCTCGGCGGCGGTTTCCTGCTGGCCGCCTTCATGGCTACTCACGCGGGCTATGGCTTCGCTCGCGCAAAACTCGGTGACAGCGCGTTGCGCTGGGCGGCTTGCGCTCTGGTCGTCGGCGGATTGTTTGCTGTGTTCTGCCAGGTCATTCAGCTCTTTCACCTCGAGGCGCGCGTGTCGCCGCTCGTCGTCGCGTATAACGTGACGGTGGAGCGTCGGCCATTCGGCAACATGGCGCAGGCGAATCACCTCGCCACCTATATCGCATTCGCGATGGCGGGTGCACTCTACCTCGCGCAGACACGCCGGATCGCCGTCGCAATCTGGGCGCTCGCGTCGACCATTTTCGCGGTGGGGCTCGCGCTGACTGTCTCGCGTGGTCCGTGGCTGCAAATGGGCGTGATCGTCGTGGCCGGTTTCTGGATGGCGTGGGTTCAGACTCGGGCCGAACCGCAGTTACGCCGCAGCCATCGGCAATGGCTTATTCCGCTTGCGCTTGCGGTGCTGTTCTTCGTCGTCAATGCGCTGATTCGTTGGGCCAATGTGCGCTATCACCTCGAGCTCGGGCAGTCCGCGGCGGACCGCTTCAAGGACGCCGGCCAGATCGCGCCGCGGCTCGCACTTTGGAAATACGGCTGGACGATGTTCCGCACGCATCCGCTCCTGGGTGTCGGCTGGGGCGAGTTCCCGAGCTATCAGTACCAGTTCGCGAAGACGCTCGGCGGCGTGGAGATCGCCAACAACTCGCACGACATTTTTATCGACCTGCTCGCGAAGACCGGTCTGATCGGCCTCGCGATCGTCCTGTTCGGCCTCGTTGCCTGGCTCGTGCGCGTGGTGCGTGCGCCGCAAAGCGCGGCCCGCGTCTTCGGCATTGCGCTGATCGGCGTGCTCGTCATGCATGCGCTCGTCGAATATCCGCAGCAGTACATGTTCTTCCTGCTGCCTGCCATGTTCGTGTTCGGGTTGCTCGAGACACGCCCGCTGCGGCTCGTGCCTGCGCGGCTGTCATTCGGCGTGTTTGCTGCGATTGTGTTCGGCGGCATTGCCGCGCTGTATCCGGTGTATCGCGATTACGCGCGCGCGGAGGTGCTCTACTACGGCTCCCGGCCCGCTGAGCAATATCGCGCGGACCCGTCGTTCCTGTTCAGGGCATGGGGTGGGTACGGCATGGCAACGCTTTTGCCGATGAACTCGATGGACCTTCAACACAAGCTGGCAATGCATCGTCAGGCGATGGCCCTGCTGCCGGGAGAGACGGTGCTGCGTCGTTATGCGGTGCTACAGGCATTGAGCGGCGACACGGCCGGCGCCTTCGATACCGTCGAGCGGCTGAAAATCTTCGCCGAGGAACTGAAAGACTGGCCGTCGCAGTTGAGCTATCTGTATCAACTCTGCGATGAACAGAAAACGCTCGCAGGCTTCAAGGCCGAGCTGGTCAAGCGCTACGGCATGCCCTCGGGCGACGTCGAGCAGGAAGACGACGAGGAGTGAATCGCGGTTTCCGTGAAGCCGCGCCGGCACCTGAACGCGTGCAAGCACGGCGCAAGCGCGGTGTGAGCAGGGTGTGAGCGCGAGGTGCGTCGCCGCGGGCGCGCTCACTGCGCCACCCAATCCCCCGACTTCCCGCCATGCTTTTCCATCACCTTTACATCGGTGATGGTCATGCCGCGATCCACCGCCTTGCACATGTCGTACACCGTCAGCAGTCCGACCTGCACGGCGGTGAGCGCTTCCATCTCGACCCCGGTTCTGCCTAGCGTTTCGACCTGCGCGATGCAGTGCACGGCGGGCAATTGGTCGTCCAGCTCGAAGTCCACCTTCACGCGTGTCAGCGCGAGCGGATGACACAGCGGAATCAGATCGGCGGTGCGCTTGGCGCCCTGAATCGCGGCAATTCGCGCGATGCCGATCACGTCGCCCTTTTTGGCGTTGCCGTCGCGAATCAGCGCGAACGTTTCCGGCAGCATGCGGATCGAACCTCGCGCGATGGCAATGCGCCTGGTTTCCTGCTTGCCGCCTACGTCCACCATATGCGCGTTGCCGGCAGTGTCGAAATGAGTGAGGTCAGGCATGGTTGGCTCCTTCAGAGGGCGCCTATCATAGCAGTGCGGCTGCGCGGCGCACCCGCGCATGCCTCACCCGCGCGTTCACTGATTACAATTGCGCCTTGTCCGCTATCTTAGTGCGTTGATCAGAGCCGCGGGCATCGCTATCCGATTCCGTCACACGAACTCGCAATGCGTCCGAAACGGTTTCCTGCTGCGTTGCTGTGTATCGCGCTCGCGGTGCCGCCTGCTGCGTCGGCGCAGGCTCGCGCCGCTTCCGGTGCCGCGCCTGCCGCGCAGTCGGCACAATCCGCGGAGCCGCCGCTCGTCAGCGGGCCGGTGGAGTCGTATGCGGACCCGCTGGTGCCACCCGAGATCGCCCAAGGCGTGTTCGGCGTGTACGGCGGCGCGCAAAGCCGCTTTTCCGGCAACTTCGCGCTGAACCGTGGCGGCAGTAGAGGCAACAGCGGTGAGAACAGCGGTGGCAACAGCGGTGGCAACAGCGGCGGCTGGCGTGCGCCGATTACCGCGCAGCAATTGCCCGACCTCGGCAGCGGCGGCGCCGGGACGCTCACGCCGCAAGCGGAGCGCAAGCTCGGCGAACGCGTGATGCGCGAATTGCGCCGTGACCCGGACTATCTCGACGACTGGCTGGTGCGCGACTATCTGAACTCGGTCGCCGGGAAACTCGCGGCAGCGGCCAATGCGCTCTACATCGGCGGCTACCGCCCCGACTTCGACCTCTTTGCGGTGCGCGACCCGCAGATCAACGCGTTCTCGCTGCCCGGCGGTTTCATCGGCGTCAATACGGGGCTCATCGTCACCACGCAAACCGAATCCGAACTTGCGTCCGTGCTCGGCCACGAGATGGGCCACGTCCTGCAACGCCACATCTCGCGGATGATCACGACCGGCGAGCGCAGCGGCTATGCGGCCCTCGCGGGCATGCTATTCGGCGTGCTCGCTGGCGTGCTCGCACATAGCGGCGACCTGGGCAGTGCGATTGCGATAGGCGGCCAGGCCTATGCGGTGGACAACCAGTTGCGCTTTTCGCGTTCGGCCGAACACGAGGCGGACCGCGTCGGCTTTTTGCTGCTTGCCGGCGCCGGCTACGACCCGTACGCGATGACCACGTTCTTCGGCCGCCTCGACCGGGCGTCGATGAGCGACACCGGCATTCCGGCCTATGCGCGCACGCACCCGCTGACCGGCGAGCGGATCGCTGACATGGAAGACCGCGCGCGGCGCGCGCCTTACCGGCAACCGCATCAGGCGAGCGAATACGGCTTCGTGCGCGCGCGGGCTCGCCTTTTGCAGGACCGCTCGCGCAGCGACTACGCCGACGAAATCTCGCGGCTGCGCTCGGAGATAGAAGACCGCACGGCGCCGAATGTGGCTGCGAACTGGTACGGCATCGCATATGGCCAGATGCTGCTCGAGCGCTACGACGACGCGGCACAGTCGCTTGCTGCGTCGCGTGCCGCGTTTGCGGCCGGTGCGCAGGCGGAAGGCGACGCTGCGCGCAGCTCGCCAAGTCTCGACGTGCTCGCCGCCGACATTGCGCGGCGCGCCGGACGCGACCAGGACGCGCTGCGTCTTGCCGAGTTAGCGCAGACACGCTGGCCGCAATCGAACGCCGCCATCGACATGCACATTCGTACCTTGCTGAGCCTGCGGCGTTTTGCAGAGGCGCAGGCGTTGGCGCAAAAAGAGACGCGGGCGCAACCCGATCAGCCCGCCTGGTGGCTGTACCTCGCGCAGGCGAGCGCCGGTTCGGGCGATGCGCTCACGCGTCATCGCGCGCTCGCTGAAAAGTTCGCGCTGGAAGGCGCGTGGCCTTCGGCGATCCGTCAATTGAAGGACGCGCGCGACATGAAGACGATCGGCTATTACGACCTTGCGACCGTCGACGCGAGGCTGCACGAAATGGAAAACCGCTACAAGGAAGAGCGGCTCGATGAAAAGAGCTAGCCGCGTGCAGTGCGGCAGGGCCGTGGCGGCGGGCGGCGAGGCCAGTTTCTGCGCACGAACGACGATTAACCTGCTGCCGCAACCGCAACCGCAACCGCAACCGCAACCGCAACCGCAACCGCAACCGCAACCGCAACCGCAACCGCAACCGCAACTGTTCTGGCAGATTAGCCGCTTGCCCGCGAGACGCCCGCCTCAGACGTTCGCCGCCGGGCTCTCGACAAAACCGAAGCGCGCCGCGACTCTTTCACGCCGTATGGGCTGAAGCGGCAAGGTCGCGCCGCCGTTCCAGTGAAACTCGCCGCTCGCGGAATCGTCGGCAAGCGTCGTGTGATCGGCGAAGACGTTCAGGTCGTGATCGTGCAACACCGCGATTCGCAGCGGCGCGCCCGGACCCGACGCTTCGGACACTACGGCGGGACGCGAGGCGCCGGCGAACAGAATGTTGCCCTCGTCGTCGGCATACACGGCCGAGGGTTCGAAATGGTTGCCCGCCTGATCCGTCAACGCGAGCGCGCCGCTCGCCTCGACCGACAAACGCACCACCCACGGCGTATAGCCCAGTTCCACATACACGCGCTGCGGTCCGTTCTGAAAGAACCATTGCCCGCGCTCGTCACACTCATAGTTGCGGTTAATGAAGCCGAGCAGCGCCTCGTGGCGGATCGGCACGCCCGGCGAGCCGCTCGCCTGGGCGGCTTCGTCGCGCATGCGCCACTGGCCGCGCCGGTCGAGCATCAGCCAGCCGGTGCAACTGGGAACGTTTGGCCATTTGGCCAAAGCCTGCTTGACGATGTCATCCATGATCGACGTGTTGCTCCAGAAAGCTCAACACTCGCCGCGACAGCCAGTCGATCCGGCCTGGAAACGGTCCGGTCATGAAGCCGGCGTGGCCGCCGTGCCTCGGCTGATCGAGTTCCACCGCCGCCGATACCTGATGCCGTGACGGCAACGCCCTCGCCGGCAGAAAGGGGTCGTTGCGCGCATTCAGCACCAGCGTGGGCACCTGAATGTGCGGCAGCAACGGGCGCGTGGTGGCCACGCTCCAATACTCGTCGGTATTGCGAAAGCCGTGCAGCGGCGCGGTGACGACGTTGTCGAACTCGTACATGGTACGGCTCGCGAGCATTGCGTCGCGGTCGAAGAGGCCGGGGAATTGCACCAGCTTCTGCGCGGCCTTCTGCTTGAGCGTCTTCAGGAAGTTGCGCGTGTAGATCATGCCGAGACCTTGCGACAACGCGTGGCCGCCGGCATGCACGTCGATGGGTGTGGAGATCGCCGCGGCGCCCGCGACCACCGACGCGGCGTCCTCGCGCCGCTCGCCGAGCCAGTGCAACAGCACGTTGCCTCCGAGCGACACGCCCGCCGCGACCAACGGCCCGCGATGCGCGGCGCGCAGGCGCCGCAGGATCCAGTCTACTTCGTTGCTGTCGGCCAGATGATAGAAGCGCGGCAGGCGGTTGAGCTCGCCGCTGCAACTGCGAAAGTGCGGCACGACGCCGTGCCAGCCATAGTCGCGCGCGGCGGCCATCAGCGCGGATGCGTAATGCGAGGCGGAGCTGCCTTCCAGGCCGTGAAAGAGAACGAGCAACGGTGCGTCGGCGGCGGGGAGCGGGTGCGCAGCGTCGCCTGCCATGGCCGAGGCCGGCGAATTGTCATGCCGCACCCAATCGACGTCGATGAAATCTCCGTCTGGCGTATCCCAGCGCTCGCGGCGAAACGACACGGCCGGACGGCGCGCGAACAGCGACGGCACAATGGTCTGCACATGCCTGTTCGGCAACCACAGCGGCGCGCGGTAGAGCAGGTCTTTGGCGGCTGAGAGGCCCGCGTCGATGGTGGCGTCGATGGTCGACTGGATAGCGCTCTCGACGCCGCCTGCGCCCGCGCTTGCGGTCTGCTCGGGTGTCGTCGGGCCACGAGAGTTGCTGCGGGGCGTGCTCATGCCGGTTCGAAAGCGGAGTTCAGCGCGAAAGCGTTGGCGGCACGCCGCGCGTCAGTGGAGCGACCCCTGGCCATGGCGCATCTTGGTGGCGAACTGGCTGGCGGCTTCGTTGGGCATGGGGCTCGCGTGAATGTGCGCGATGCGCCATTCGCCGCGCTCATGCACCATCACGTAAGTGGTGAATACCATGGCGGGCGCGGCTTTGGGGTCAACTGGCCGATGCGCTTCAGCAATTGCGTAGACGACGGTGCCGAGGCTGTCGTAGACGCGAATGTCGAGCGGTTCGATCGAGACCGGCGCCGCTTCGAACTGCACCTGCAAGCCCGCGCGAATGCTGTCGAGGCCATGCAGGTGCGAGCCGTCGGCACAAATGCAGCTCACGAATTCTTCGTCGATCCACAGGCCCATCAGGCTGTCGATATTGACCTCGGCGACGGCCTGGTAATAGGCATTGAGGGTATCGGCGGCGGCTTCGAAGATATGGGCAAAACGTGGCATGGCTCGTCAGTCTCTTGTGCGCGGCGCGCGGTTGCAAGGCAGCGGTGAGCGGGGCTGTCCGGAGCGCCGGACAATTGCACCCGAGCGCCAGAATGCCCGCGCCGCAAGGCGTGAACATGACGCGACGCGCTCAGGGGCGTGCGGTGTTGCGTGCAAGTGTCGGCCGGCTCAGCGTTGCGCGAGCAACATGCCGCGTAAATCGCCGAAAACCTGCTCGGCGCTCAACTGCTTGAGGCAGTTCAGATGACCGAGCGGACACTCGCGCTGAAAACAGGGGCTGCATTCGAGATGGAGCCATTGTACCTTCGCAAGCTCCGACAGGGGCGGCGTGTGGCGCGGATCCGTGGAACCGTAGACGGCCACGAGCGGCCGGCGCAGCGCGGCGGCGACGTGCATGAGCCCCGAATCGTTCGTGACGACCGCATTGGCGCGCGAGATCAGCGCGCACGCTTCGCCAAGCGCAGTCTGTCCGCACAGGTTGCGCACGTTCGGCGCTTTCTCGGCGATGGCCTGCGCAAGCGGCGCGTCTTTCGGTGAACCAAGCGCGACGATCTGCGTGTACGGGAACGACTGGCCGACCATTTGCGCGAGCGCGGCGAAATGCTCCGGCGGCCAGCGCTTGGCCGGACCGTATTCGGCGCCGGGGCAGAACACCAGCAACGGCACGCGCGTGTCGAGGTTAAAACGCGCCGACACGCGCGACGCCTCGTTCAGGTCGGCGTCGAGCCGCGGCATCGGCAGGTCGTCGGGAAGCTTCGCGCCCGGCGCGTAGGCGAGGGCGGCGTAATGGCCCACCATCGGCGGGCGCTCGTCCTTGCGAGGATTCGCGTGGCGCACGTTCAGCAGGCCGTAGCGGCTTTCGCCGGTATAGCCGATGCGCAGGCGAATGCCGGCCATCCACGGAATCAGCGCGGACTTCAGCGAGTTCGGCAGCACGTAGGCTGCGTCGTAACCTACGTCGCGCAAGTCGCTCGCGAGTTGCCAGCGGCGCAGCATCTGCAGCTTGCCGTGCGCGAGGTCGGTGGCGTAGACGTCGCGGATCTCGGGCATGCGTTCGAGCACGGGAGCGACCCAGGAGGGCGCGACCGCGTCGATTGCGATGCGGGGATGCAGTTTCACGAGGCGCGCAAAGAGCGGCTGCGCCATCAATGCGTCACCGATCCAGTTCGGTGCGATAACCAACGCGCGACGCATCAGAGTGATTGTCCGGTGTCGAAACGAAGCGCCTCGCGCGTCATGCGCGGGGTGCCTCGGATAAATAGAAATAAAGGGAAAAGGGGCAACTCGCCGCTACGAACGCCGGCGAAAGCCCCTGACGACGGGCGAGGCAGCAATCGGCGCGACAGCCTGCGCTGCCGGCGAACGGCTCTCGCGTTCAGTGCTCGAGGATCAGTGACCTTTGATCACTTCGCCGTCGCGCAGCTTGTAACGCGTGCTGCAGTAGGGGCAGCGCGCTTCGCCGTGCGAAACGTCGATAAAGACGCGCGGATGCGAACTCCAGCGCGGCATGGCGGGGTTCGGGCAGTACGCCGGGAGGTCCTTTGCCGTCAGTTCGACCAGCGGCATTTCCTTGATATCGCTCATGAGACTTTCTCGTTGTATGCAGGGTGCGTGCGGCGCAATGCGCGTTAAATCCTGGTCAGCCAGTGTGCGTACTTTTCGCTCTTGCCGTTCACGATGTCGAAGAACGCCGACTGCAGCTTTTCCGTGATCGGACCGCGGGTGCCGGAGCCGATTGTGCGGTTGTCCAGCTCGCGGATCGGCGTGACTTCGGCGGCGGTGCCGGTGAAGAACGCTTCGTCGCAGGTATACACCTCGTCGCGCGTGATGCGCTTTTCGATCACGGGGATGCCCATGTCGCGCGCGAGCGTGATGACCGTGTCGCGCGTAATGCCGTCGAGGCACGACGACAGGTCGGGCGTGTACAGCTTGCCATTGTTGACGAGGAAGAAGTTTTCGCCCGAGCCTTCCGACACGTAGCCGTCCACGTCGAGCAGCAGCGCTTCGTCGTAACCGTCGGCAATGGCTTCCTGATTCGCGAGGATCGAGTTCACGTACCAGCCCGACGCCTTCGCGCGGACCATGGACACGTTCACGTGATGCCGCGTGAACGACGAGGTCTTCACGCGAATGCCCTTGGCGATGCCGTCTTCGCCGAGGTAAGCGCCCCACGGCCACGCGGCGATCGCCACATGGATGGTGTTGCCCTTGGCCGAGACGCCGAGCTTTTCGGAGCCGACCCAGATGATCGGCCGCAGATAGCACGACTCGAGCTTGTTCTCGCGGACCACTTCGCGCTGCGCGGCGGCGAGCGTTTCGTGGTCGAACGGCACGTCCATCTGGAAAATCTTGGCCGAGTTCAGAAGGCGCTTGGTGTGCTCCTGCAAGCGGAAAATCGCGGTGCCGCCGTCGGCCGTCCGGTAGGCGCGCACGCCTTCGAAAACGCCCATGCCGTAATGCAGCGTGTGGGTCAGCACATGGATCTTGGCATCGCGCCAGTCGATCAGCTTGCCATCCATCCAGATCTTGCCGTCGCGGTCGGCCATTGACATACGGTTCTCCAGCAGGTGCGTGTTTGGTTGAGACCCCAGGCCCGCGGACGCGCAAGGCGCCGGGCGCGCGGAAAGCCGATAAGGCGGAAATTTCCGAGGGGGTGCAGCGAAGAGCGTTATTTTAGCGTCATTTGCACACGAAACGGGCATCGGGACGCATGTCGGGCGCTATAATTCGGCGCACGCATAATTCGTATCCGGATGCGCCAGCGCGTGCTCGACGAGCTGGCGCCGGTTTTCCCCATTTTCCCACCGCGGCCTTCGGCGCCCGCGCTTTCCGCCTCATGCTCGCTCGCCTGTCAGATATCGATCGCCGCGCCTTCCGTGAGGGCGCCCGCGACTATTCGCCCACGCTCATGGCGATCTGCTCCTGGGGTCTCGTCACCGGCGTGGCGATGAGCAAGTCGGTGCTGACGCTGCCTCAGGCGCTCGCCATGTCGCTGCTGTGCTACGCCGGCTCGTCGCAACTGGCGGTACTGCCGCTGCTCGCGGCCAAGCTGCCGGTCTGGACAGTGCTTCTCACGGCCGCAATGGTCAATATGCGTTTCGTGATCTTCAGCGTGGGGCTCGCACCGCATTTTTCCTATCTGTCGATGTGGCGGCGGGTCGCGCTCGGCTACTTCAACGGCGACGTGATCTATCTGCTGTTCGTGAAGAAGAATTTCGCGACCGGTTACGTGCCGGGCAAGGAGGCGTACTTCTGGGGCATGGCGGTGTGCAGCTGGCTGTCGTGGCAGATCTCGTCCATTGCGGGCATCCTGCTCGCGAGCCTGATTCCGGACAACTGGGGGCTCGCGCTAGCCGGCACGCTGGCGCTTCTGCCAATTATGGTGGCGGCTATCGCCACGCGCTCCACGCTGGTGGCGGTGTGCATCGCGGGAATCGTGGCGCTGCTCGCGTTCGATCTGCCGTACCGGCTTGGGCTGCCGCTCGCAGTGATCGCCGCGATTCTCGCGGGCAGCGCCGCAGATTTGATGGCCGAGCGTGCCGACCTGCGACGCCTTCGCAGCCGCACGGGAGATTCGCAATGACCTCCGTGGAGATCTGGCTTGCCATTCTCGGCATGACCGTCGTCACCGCCGTGACACGCGCGATGTTTCTAATCGGCGGCGAGCGCACGGTCTTGCCCGGCCGCGTGCAGCGCATGCTGCGCTATGCGCCGGCGGCGGCGCTTGCCGCCGTGGTCTTGCCGGACGTGCTGGGTACACCGGACGGGCTGTCGTTCGCGCCGTCGAATCACGAGTTCTATGCGACGCTCGCCGGCCTCGGGTGGTTTTTGTGGCGCCGTACCATGCTCGGCACCATCATTGTCGGAATGGCCGTGTTCACGCTGTTGCGCGTCCTCATGTGAGCGATAGGGGCTGCTATGCCGCATTGCAGCATGGCCCGCGCGGCATTCGAATACGGGAGATTCGCCCGCGCGCGGGTCAGAAGGCAGTTGGGATCAGTTAAAATGCCGCTTTCGGGGATGAGCGCGCCGATGCGTGGCGCCCGCGCCGCGGGCCTGCCGACGGCCTCCCGCTGCGGGGAGCCGCCCTGCCGACGCGCTGGAGTTCACCGCGCTCGAAGCCGCGTGCGCCGTCCGCCACCGCCTTCTCATCAACTCGCCCACAAACGCCCATGAACAAGGTATTGCGTCTCTCCGATCTGATCGCCGAAGGCAAGCTGTCCGGCAAACGAGTGTTCATCCGCGCCGATCTGAACGTGCCGCAGGACGATCAAGGCAACATCACCGAAGACACCCGCATCCGCGCCTCCGTGCCGGCCGTCAAGGCCGCGCTCGAGGCGGGCGCTGCGGTGATGGTGACGTCGCATCTGGGCCGTCCGACCGAAGGCGATTTCAAGCCGGAAGACTCGCTCGCGCCGGTCGCCAGGCGCTTCGCGGAACTGCTGGGACGCGACGTGCCGCTCGTCGCCAACTGGGTGGAAAACGGCGTGAGCGTCGCACCGGGGCAGGTCGTGCTGCTGGAAAACTGCCGCGTGAACAAGGGTGAAAAGAAGGATTCCGACGAGCTCGCGCAAAAAATGGCGAAGCTCTGCGACATCTACGTGAACGACGCGTTCGGCACTGCGCACCGCGCCGAAGCCACCACGCACGGCATCGCGAAGTATGCGCCGGTGGCGTGCGCCGGTCCGCTGCTCGCGGCGGAGCTCGAAGCGCTCGGCAAGGCGCTCGGCGCGCCCAAGCGCCCGCTGGTCGCGATTGTCGCCGGGTCGAAGGTGTCGACCAAGCTGACCATCCTGAAGTCGCTGGCCGAGAAGGTGGACCAGCTGATCGTGGGCGGCGGCATTGCCAATACGTTCATGCTGGCCGCGGGTCTGAAGATCGGCAAATCGCTGGCCGAAGCCGATCTGGTGAACGAAGCCAAAGCCATTATCGACGCAGCGAAGGCGCGCGGCGCCTCGGTACCCATTCCCAGCGACGTGGTCACGGCGAAGGAGTTCTCGCCGACCGCCAAGGCCGAGATCAAGGCCGTCGCCGATGTCCAGGACGACGACATGATCCTCGACATCGGTCCGGAAACCGCAAAGACGCTTGCCGCGCAACTGGAAAAAGCCGGCACTATCGTGTGGAACGGCCCGGTCGGCGTGTTCGAATTCGACCAGTTCGGCAACGGCACGAAAACGCTGGCCGACGCGATCACAAGGTCGTCCGCGTTCTCGATTGCGGGCGGCGGCGATACCCTCGCTGCCATCGCCAAGTACGGCATCCACGACAAGGTCAGCTATATCTCGACGGGCGGCGGCGCCTTCCTCGAGTTCCTCGAAGGCAAGAAGCTGCCGGCCGTCGAAGTTCTGGAATCGCGGGCTTAACGTGGCGACGCGCTCCCCAACGGCGAAGTCCGCAAAAGTGAACGGTGAGCGCGGCAAGCCGCGCGACACCGCGGCAGCGACGGCAGGGGAGCGCACGGCGCGCTCTGGCGAGGCCGCCGCTGCTACTGCCACTGCCGCGGCCACGGCAGCCAGGGAGTCCGAGCTTGCCAGCACGGTTGCCGCCGCGCTGGCCACCTCGCTGGCGGGGGCGGCAGAAGCTCCGCCGCCAGCAACAGATTCAGAAGTAACCGAGGCGCCTGCCGCCTCCGTGGAGTCGACCGCCGCGGAAGGTTCGGCGGCATCGTCCAGCATTGCAGTGGACGAAGCCGCCGCGCCCTCTGCGGAACTCCCGGAGGCGGAAGTCGTCCTCGCCACCCCGCCGGCGCTTCGCGTGCCGGTGTCGAACACCGCTTCACCCCATAAAGCGACGCTGGTTTCAACCGGCGCGCAGCCCCCGGCACCATCTTTCGGTGCGCAGCCTCCGCATCCGACTCGCAGCGCTCTTTCCAGCGATCCCATCCAGACGAGGAGACTCATGCATCGCGCCACCAAGATTGTCGCTACCATCGGACCGGCTTCCAGTACGCCGGAGATCCTGCTGCAAATGATTCAGGCAGGCGCCGACGTGGTGCGGCTCAATTTCTCGCACGGCACCGCGGACGACCACCGCCAGCGCGCCGAGTTCGTGCGCGAGGCGGCTCGCCAGGCGGGCCGTGAGGTCGCCATCATGGCGGACCTGCAAGGCCCGAAGATCCGGGTCGGCAAATTCGAGAACGGCAAGGTCACGCTCAACTCGGGTGATCCGTTCATCCTCGACGCCGACTGTGAGCTCGGCAACCAGGAGCGCGCGGGCCTCGACTACAAGGACCTGCCGCGCGACCTGAAGCCCGGCGACGTGCTGCTGCTCAACGACGGCCTGATCGTGCTGAACGTGCAGCGCGTGATCGGCAACGAGATCCATACGATCGTGAAGATCGGCGGCGACCTGTCGAACAACAAGGGCATCAACCGCCAGGGCGGCGGCCTGTCGGCGCCGGCGCTGACTGCCAAGGACATGGAAGACATTCGCACGGCAATGGCGCTCGGCGTCGATTTCGTCGCGGTATCGTTTCCAAAGAACGCGACCGACATGGAAATGGCGCGCCAACTGGCGAACATCGCCGGCGCGCCGTACGGCATCAAGCCGAAGATGATCGCCAAAATCGAGCGCGCGGAAGCCATTCCGGCGCTGCAAGGCATTCTGGACGCGTCGGACGGCATCATGGTGGCGCGCGGCGATCTCGCGGTGGAGGTGGGCAATGCCGCAGTCCCCGCGCTGCAAAAGCGCATGATTCGTATGGCGCGCGAGTCGAACAAGTTCGTGATCACCGCGACCCAGATGATGGAGTCGATGATCTACGCGCCGGTACCCACGCGCGCGGAAGTCTCCGACGTCGCCAACGCGGTGCTCGACGGCACGGACGCGGTGATGCTGTCGGCGGAATCGGCGGCGGGTAAGTACCCGGTGCAGACCATCGAAACAATGGCGGCCATCTGCATCGAAGCGGAGAAGTCGGAGCAGTCGGAACTGGACAAGGATTTCCTCGACCGCACGTTCACGCGCATCGACCAGTCCATCGCGATGGGCGCGCTTTTCACCGCGTTTCATCTGGGCGCGAAGGCGATCGTGGCGTTGACCGAATCCGGCTCGACCGCGCTGTGGATGTCGCGTCACTGGACGCACGTGCCGATCTTCGCGCTCACGCCGCGGGTCGGCAGCGAGCGGGCCATGGCGCTGTACCGCAACGTGACTTCGCTGCATCTCGACACCAACACCGACCGCGACACGGCGTTGCAACAGGCGTTGGAGACGGTGGTCAGCAAGGGCTATGCGTCGCGTGGCGACATGGTGGTGCTGACCGTCGGCGAGCCGATGGGCCAGGCCGGCGGCACGAATACGCTGAAGATCGTACGGGTCGGCGAGCCGTATTGATCTGCGGCACTGCTCGACTGGCACAGGCTTGATCGAAGGAAGCAGACTGTCGTACCCGGTGATTGCGCGTCGGTCGCATCGGCGACTGCCGCGGGGCACAGCGCCCTGCGTTGCGCGCGGTGGCCAGGGCGCGAACGGGTATGCGGTTTGCTTCGCGACGAGATCGCCCAAAAGATGCCGGCGGCACAAGAATTCGTTTCAATCTAAGGAGTTACAGCATGCCTCTCGTATCAATGCGTCAACTGCTGGACCATGCCGCTGAAAACGGCTACGGCCTTCCGGCATTCAACGTGAACAACCTGGAGCAGGTGCAGGCGATCATGGCGGCGGCCGACAAGGTCAACGCACCGGTCATCATGCAGGCTTCGGCCGGCGCGCGTAAGTACGCGGGTGAAGCGTTCCTGCGCCATCTGATCGAAGCGGCGGTCGAGTCCTATCCGCACATTCCGGTCGTGATGCACCAGGACCATGGCCAGTCGCCGGCGGTCTGCATGGCGGCGATCCGCAGCGGCTTCACCAGCGTGATGATGGACGGCTCGCTGGAAGCAGACGGCAAGACCGTCGCGTCGTACGAGTACAACGTGGAGGTGTCGCGCAAGGTCGTGGAAGCCGCGCACTCGATCGGCGTCACGGTGGAAGCGGAGCTGGGCGTGCTCGGTTCGCTGGAAACCATGAAGGGCGACAAGGAAGACGGCCACGGCGCGGAAGGCACGATGACCCGCGAACAGCTGCTGACCGACCCCGAGCAGGCCGCCGACTTCGTCAAGCTCACGCAGTGCGACGCGCTGGCCATCGCGATCGGCACGTCCCACGGCGCGTACAAGTTCAGCAAGAAGCCCACGGGCGACATCCTGTCGATCCAGCGCATCAAGGAAATTCACCAGCGCATTCCGAACACGCACCTGGTGATGCACGGATCTTCGTCGGTGCCGCAGGAGTTGCTCGCGGAAATCCGCGAATTCGGCGGCGACATGAAGGAAACCTACGGCGTGCCGGTCGAGGAAATTCAGGAAGGCATCAAGCACGGCGTGCGCAAGGTCAATATCGACACCGACCTGCGCCTTGCGATCACCGGCGCGATCCGCCGCTATATGGCGACCAATCCGTCGAAGTTCGATCCGCGCGACTACCTGAAGCCGGCGCGCGAAGCCGCCATGAAGATCTGTATCGAGCGCTACACGCAATTCGGCTGTGAAGGCCAGGCCGGCAAGATCAAGCCGGTTTCGCTTGATAAAATTGCGGAGAAGTACAAGTCGGGCGAACTCGCGCAAGTGGTCCGCTAAGCGGTACTTGCGTCGACGTTTGGCTCTGCACCTGGCCGTCCGGCCAGGTTGTCGTCAGATCGCCGTTCCCGCATCATCCGGGGAACGGCGTTTCCCTTTTGTTCCGGTCACACTTTTTGCCTCATTTTTAGCGAACCACGACGATGTCTACCCTTTACGAATCCACGCTCCGCTCGCTGCCGCTGCTCGGCCGCGGTAAAGTCCGCGACAACTACGCAGTGGGCAACGACCAGTTGCTGATCGTCACGACCGACCGTCTGTCGGCGTTCGACGTGATCATGGGCGAGCCGATTCCGAACAAGGGACGCGTGCTCAACGAGATGGCGAACTTCTGGTTCGAAAAGCTCAAGCACGTGGTGCCGAATCACCTGACGGGCGTCGCGCCCGAGTCGGTCGTGGCGGCGGACGAAGTCGAGCAGGTCAAGGGCCGCGCGGTGGTGGTCAAGCGCCTCGAGCCGATTCTCGTCGAAGCGGTGGTGCGCGGCTATCTGGCAGGCAGCGGCTGGAAAGACTACCAGGCGACCGGTTCGGTGTGCGGCGTGCAACTGCCGCCGGGTCTGCAGAACGCGCAAAAGCTGCCGGAGCCGATCTTCACGCCGGCGGCCAAGGCCGAAATGGGCCACCACGACGAGAACATCACATACGACGAGATGGAGCGCCGCATCGGCACCGAATTGTCGGCCACGATCCGCGACATCTCTATCCGGCTCTACAAGGAAGCGGCGGATTACGCTGCCACGCGCGGCATCATCATCGCGGATACCAAGTTCGAGTTCGGTCTGGACAACCACGGCAAGCTGTATCTGATGGACGAGGCGCTGACCGCCGACTCGTCCCGCTTCTGGCCGGCCGATCAGTATCAGGTGGGCACCAATCCGCCGTCGTTCGACAAGCAGTTCGTGCGCGACTGGCTCGAAACGCAGGACTGGGCGAAAGAGCCGCCCGCGCCGAAGCTGCCGGACGACGTGGTGCAAAAGACGGGCGAGAAGTATCAGGAAGCGCTCGAACGTCTGACCGGGCACAAGCTCGTCTGATCCAAAACCGCGAACCGCAAGCCGCAACTCAGCCGGCCGTGAACAGTCGGCTGCAACAGCCAATTGCAACAGAAAGCTGCGGGACAGCAAGCCGCAACAGCAAGCCGCAAACAGGAAGCCGCAAGATGAGTGAAGCACAAACCGCCCATACGCATGGCGCGCCGGTTGTCGGCGTGCTGATGGGCTCCAGCTCCGACTGGGAAGTCATGAAGAACGCCGTGGCGATTCTGCAGGAGTTCGGCGTGCCGTACGAAGCCCGGGTCGTTTCCGCGCACCGCATGCCGGACGACATGTTCGCCTATGCTGAAAGCGCGCGCGAGCGCGGCATCCGCGCGATCATTGCGGGCGCGGGCGGCGCGGCGCATCTGCCGGGCATGCTGGCGGCCAAGACCACGGTGCCGGTGCTCGGCGTGCCGGTGGCGAGCAAGTACCTGAAGGGCGTCGACTCGCTGCATTCAATCGTGCAGATGCCCAAGGGCGTGCCGGTCGCGACCTTTGCTATCGGCGAAGCCGGCGCGGCGAATGCGGCGCTCTTCGCCGTATCGATACTGAGCGGCACGAGCGCGGAATACGCGGACAAGCTGGCGGCGTTCCGGGTTCGCCAGAACGAAGCGGCTCACGCAATGGTGTTGCCGGCGCTGTAAGGCCGGTTTGATAGACGCGCTGATGAACGGACCTCGGCCAAAGCGCCGGCCGGAGAACCGCGCGATAGGCCGGGGCGATACCCGGCTGCGGCGCAATCAGCGATAGTGACAGGACCTTCCCTGTCTGACCTACCGGCCAGGCGCGTGCCGCTGCAGAACTGCATGCACGCCGGGCCGCGACCGACCACCAAGATGAATCCAGACAACACACCGGTTTCACCGATTCTGCCCGGCGCATGGCTTGGCATGGTCGGTGGCGGCCAGCTCGGCCGCATGTTCTGCTTTGCCGCGCAGGCAATGGGCTACCGCGTCGCCGTGCTCGACCCGGACGAAAGCAGCCCGGCGGGCGCCGTTGCCGATCGCCACTTGCGCGCGGCCTACGACGATGAAGCGTCGTTGACCGAACTCGCGCGGCTGTGCGCGGCCGTGTCGACCGAATTCGAGAACGTTCCGGCCGCGAGCCTCGACTTTCTCGCGAAGACAACGTTCGTCAGCCCGGCGGGCCGTTGCGTTGCCGTGGCTCAGGATCGTATCGCCGAGAAGCGCTTTATCGCGTCGTCGGGCGTGACGGTTGCGCCGCACGTGGTGATCGAGTCGTCAGACACGCTCGCCGCGCTCGACGATGCGCAACTCGAAGCGGTGCTGCCCGGCATCCTCAAGACGGCACGCATGGGTTACGACGGCAAAGGCCAGGTGCGCGTGCGCAACGCGGAAGAAGTGCGCGAGGCGCATGCGTCGCTCGGCGGCGTGCCGTGCGTGCTGGAAAAGCGCCTGCCGCTCAAGTTCGAGGTGTCCGCGCTGATGGCGCGCGGCTCCAACGGCGCGTCGGTGGTTTATCCGCTGGCGCAGAACACGCACCGCGACGGCGTGCTGTCGCACACCATCGTGCCCGCGCCGGACGCGAGCCCGACGCTCGTCGAGCAGGCGCAGCAGGCCGCGCTGCAGATCGCCGGCAAGCTCGGCTATGTGGGCGTGCTGTGCGTCGAATTCTTCGTTCTCGAAGACGGTTCGCTGGTGGCCAACGAAATGGCGCCGCGTCCGCACAACTCGGGCCACTACACCGTCGACGCGTGCGCGACCAGCCAGTTCGAACAGCAGGTGCGCGCAATGACCGGCATGCCGCTTGGCGACACGCGCCAGCATTCGCCGGCCGTCATGCTGAACATTCTTGGCGATGTCTGGTTTCCGGACGGCCCGAAGGGCGCGTCGGTCACGCCGCCCTGGCACGAGGTGGCGGCCATGCCGGCTGCGCGTCTGCATCTGTACGGCAAGGAGGAGGCGCGTTGCGGCCGCAAGATGGGTCACGTGAACTTCACGGCGGCGTCGCTCGAAGAAGCACGCACGGCGGCGCGCGATTGTGCGCGGCTCCTGCATATCCCCACGAGCTGACGCGCGCGCCATGCCCGATCGACAGAACTCCGGCCAGGCCGATCGTCCTCAGGAAGCCGTCGCCAACGTGCTGCCCGTCACCGCCGCGCAAATCGAGCATGCGGCGGCGCTGCTCGACGCGGGCGGCCTCGTCGCGTTCCCCACGGAGACGGTCTACGGCCTGGGTGGCGACGCCCAGAACCCGGACGCCGTCGCGCGCATCTATGCGGCGAAGGGCCGGCCGGCGAATCATCCGGTGATCGTGCATCTGGCGCCGCAGGGCGATCCCGGCTACTGGGTCGAGCAACTGCCCCAGGAGGCGCAGCGCCTGATCGACGCGTTCTGGCCGGGCCCGCTCACGCTGATCCTGAAGCGGGCGGCGCGCATACCGGCGGCGGTCAGCGGCGGGCAGGATTCCGTCGGCTTGCGTTGTCCGTCGCACCCGGTGGCGCAGGCGCTGCTGGAAGCCTTCAGCGCGCTGCGCAGCGGGCATGGCGGTGTGGCGGCGCCGTCGGCGAACCGGTTTGGGCACGTGAGCCCGACCACCGCGCAGCATGTGCGCGACGAATTCGGCACGGCGATTCATGTGCTCGACGGCGGCGCGTCGGACGTCGGCATAGAGTCCACCATTCTGGATTTGTCGCGGGGTTTCCCCGCGTTGCTGCGGCCGGGCCGTGTCACGCCGCAAGAAATCGCCGACGTGCTTGGCGAGGCGCCGCGCCTGCCCGACGGTTCCGACGCCACCGCGCCGCGCGCCTCCGGCACGCTAAAGGCGCACTACGCGCCGCGCACACCGCTCGCTTTGTTGCCGTTCAACGCGCTGGAGCCGTTGCTCGCGGGGCGTGCACCCGGCGAGCGCGTCGCGCTCGTCGCGCGGGCGTCGCGAGCGGGCCAGTGGGCCGACGCCGAGGGCGTGCACTTCATTGCCGCGCCTGAAGATCCGCACGTCTACGCACGCGAGCTGTACGGCTTGCTGCGCGCGCTGGATCGCGCGAACGTCGCGCGGATTCTGATCGAGAAACTGCCTGATACGATCGAGTGGATCGCGGTGAACGACCGGCTTGGCCGGGCTGCCGCGGCGTTCGAGGCGCAAAGCCAGACCTGAGCTCGTCGACGCGGTTTTTCGCAGGCGGCGCGTGACTGGCGTCCAAATAGAAAACGCCTGGCTTGTCTATCGAACGAGTCGATAAGAAGAGCCAGGCGTTTTTTTAATTTCCGCGCTGCCGAACCCGCGCAAGTCGAACCCGCGCAAGACAAAAACGCGCGGCCGCTTGCCGGCTTATTTACCGAGGCCGGTCGCCGCGATCTGCTGCTGCACGTACTGCGCGAACAATGCGTGCATGTGCGTGCTGGGGTGGACGGTGTCCGCGAACATATAGGTCTGGTCCGCGCCGGCCACCGTGTAGGTCTGCGGCGAGCAGAACAGCGAGGAGCCGAACTGGGCGCCATACTGCTCCGGAGTCAGCCCGTTGGTCGCGCTCGGATTGGCGCGGGCGTAGGCGGTCGCATTGCTCTGCATGGCAGTGAGGTTGCAGGCCGTGCCGGTGTTCGACACCGTGAAGCCAAGCGCCTTGTAGTTCGGCAACTGCTGGTCCTGCCACGCGAACGCATCGACCACGATCACCTTGCCCGTGCCGAGAAGGCCGAGCGCCGTGAGGTTCTGCACGAACATGTAGTTGTACGCTGCAGCGATACCAGACAGCAGCGCGGCCGAACCCGGCGTGCTTGCATTCGCGGCGACGCCGAGCGGCGTGTTGCCGATGTCCGGCACGGTCGACACCACCACGTGAGTCGCGCCCGAGTTGACGATGGTCTTCACTTGCGCGGCGAGCTGCGTGGCCGCCTGGGCAACCTGCGGGTTAGGCAGTTTCGACAGGTAGCTGACGATGAACGCGACCTGGCCTGCCTGCGTGTTGGGCAGCGTGCCGGCCTGCACGAGCAGCGGGAATTGCGTCTGTAGCGCGGTGCCGAGCGCTGTCAGATTCGCGGTGTTCTCCGCGAACTGGAAAATGTCGTTCGCGCCGCCGTTCACCAGCACGAGCTGGTTCGAGTTGAAGCTGCTGTGCGCATTCAGGTAGTTCGCAACCTGGGTCACGATGGGCACTGTGGTGGCGGCCATGTTGTTCGGCGCCCAGCCTTTGCCTTGAGCATTGACCACGTCCGAGCCGCCCTGCGCATAACCGTAGCCGCCTGCCGCGACGAGCGGCTGGCCGAAGCCGCCGAGGTAGGCCGGCTTCAACGTATCGCCGTAATACGCTGCGACCTTCTGCGTCCATACTTCACCGGGGTTGGTCGTGAAGCGGCCGCCGCCGAAACTGGACTGGATAACCGGTGCATACGTGCCGACATCCGACAGGCTGTCGCCAAACGAAACCACCTGCAGTTTCACGCCGCCCGCCGGCGTGCTCGTGGCTGAGTTGTTGTTGTCGTCGCCGCCGCCGCCGCAAGCGGCGAGCAGCGCAAATGCGGCGCTCGCCGCGGCGATTTGCGTGACGCGCAACCAATGCTGTTTCCTCGATGCTGTTTGCTTCATGTTGGCTACATCTCCTCGTATGTCTGGCCCTTGCGCCATGTATTGCAGGCCGCGCCCGCCGCGTCGGCGGCGTGACGACAGCTTACAGAATCTTCCTACGTCTGCGTCTTGCTGGAAATAGGGTTGTTGTCGTTGATGCCGGTGTGCGTCGGCGTGCTGACGGTAGCGGCCATGCCGGCCGTGCAGTGAGGCGCCGGGCCCGCCGTCGCACCCGCCATGCGCCGCGCGTGAAAACCGGCGGCCCACGCGGGCGGCGCAAAGAGCGCACGCAGTTTGTCGCGCACGCCGCGCGCGGTGGCGACGTCGTGCGCCATCGACACCCATTCGTGGAACGTCGCCTTCAGCGGGTTGTACGTATGAAACGGCTCGACGATGCCGTAGACGGGCGGCTCGCGCGAATCTTCGTCGACGTAGGTGCCGAACAGCCGGTCCCAGATCACGAGCACGCCCGCATAGTTGCGGTCGATGTAGCGGTCGTTGCGCGCGTGATGCACGCGATGGATGGACGGCGTGTTGAACACATATTCGACCCAGGCAAACCGACCGCTGAACTTGCGGACGAGCTGGGTATGCACGAAAAACTGGAAGCCCAGGTTGATCAGCACGATTGCGACGATCTGCTTCGGCGGAAAACCGAGCACGGCGAGCGGCACCCAGAAGAGCCACATGCCGGCGAGCGGATACATGAGGCTTTGCCTGAACGCGGTCGAGAAATTCAGCCGCTCCGACGAGTGATGCACAACATGCGCGGCCCACAGCCAGCGCACGCGATGGCTGCAACGGTGAAACACGTAGTAGAGCAAATCCTGTGCAACGAACAGCACGGTGAACGGGAGCCAACCGGCCTGCCACGTATGCACGCGGTAGTGGTCGTAGAAAAACGCATAGACGGGGACGATGGCGAGCCACGCAAGCTTGTCGGCCGCTTGCTGCAACAGCGCGAGCGCCGCATTGCAGAGCGTGTCGCGCCAGTTGTAGAGCGCCGCGCCGGGGCGCGTTCGCCGCAGGTGCCACGCCTCCCAGCCGATACATGCGAGAAAGACTGGCGCCATGGCGAGCAGCAGCAATTCGGCATCGAATTGCATGGTGTCTTCCTCCGTGGTCCCTTGCCGCCGCGGGACGTGCCGCGGTGTTCTGTCGTGGGTTGTTGTTATGGCTCGAGCGCGCCGCGCGGCTCGCACACTGCCCGACAGCGTACACGGTTAAGCGCGTGCCGCGCGCGGCCTTCGTTAGAAGGAATCCTCAATGGGCGTCGCGCTTGCGCGGGTTTTTCCTGGGCTTCGCGCGCGGTGCAGCGCTTGCCTTTTCGGCGGCCGGCGCTGAGACAGTGGTAAAGCCCGTGGTCGGTCCTTGGTAGACCCATTCGAGCAGCGCGTCGTGCGCGGCGCGCGCAGCTTCGGAGTGCGGATCGTTGATGAAGCTCACCACGACATAGCTGTTGCCGTCAGCCGATGCCACGTACCCTGCAATCGCCCGCACGTCGCGCAGCGTGCCGGTCTTGATCTGCGCATTGCCGCCCGCGCCCTGATTGGTGAGACGGTTGCGCATGGTGCCGTCGACGCCCGCAATCGGCAGCGACTGCACGAACACCTGAGCGACCGGGCTCGCGTTGGCCCGTTGCAGGAGATCGGCGAGCGAGAGCGCGGTGAGATGCTCGTCGCGCGAGAGCCCCGAGCCGTTGTCGAGCGACAGATATTGCATCTCGACGCTGTCGCGGCGCAGGAACGCCTCGATTGCGCGCGCGGATTTGGCGGGCGTGGCGGGTGGCTTTTCCTCGACCGCGCCGATCGTCAGGAACAGGTTGCGCGCCATCGTGTTGTTGCTGAACTTGTTGATGTCGCGAACGATGTCCGACAGCAGCGGCCCCTGATGCGTGGCCACCAGTTTCGCGCCGACCGGCACCGCGCCTTCGCGCGTGGCCCCGCTGAAGGTGCCGCCGGTCTGCTGCCACAGCGCGAGAAAGCCGCCCGCGAAGAACGCCGAATGATCGAGCACCGCGACGTTGACGGTGCGCGGGCCGCAGCGCACTGGGTAGTCGCCGGCAAACGACGCGACGACCGTGCCGTTCGGCGTCGGTGTGACGGCGGGCGAGACCGAAGCCGCTTCCCCGCGGCACGGGCCGTTGACCGCGCGCATCTGATTGTCGATTTGCAACTGCGCGAGCGCGGGCAGCACGTCGATGGCGACGGTGCCGTCCGGCGACGGCGTCAGCGTGAACGACAGCGATTTGAACGCGTACAGCAGCGGGTCGGGACCGACGTTGTACGGCGCGCTGGTGTCGTCGTCGAAGGCGGGCAGGTCGCGCGTGGACACATCGAAGTAGCGCTTGTCGAGCACGAGCGCGCCGTCTATGCCGCGAATTCCCGCCTTGTGAATCTTCTGCACGAGGTCGATCAGTTCCTCCGGCACGAGCTTCGGATCGCCCGTGCCCTGAATGTAGAGATTGCCGTGCAGCACGCCGTTGGCGTCGAGCGTGCCGTCTGCATAGGCGCTGGTGCGCCACCGGTAGTCGGGGCCGAGAATCGACAGGCCGGCGTAGGTGGTGACGAGTTTCATCGTCGACGCGGGCATCATCGGCTTGCCCGCGTTCAATGCGACGATCGGCGTGCGGTCGCCGACTTTCTCGACGACCACGCTGACCGACGACAAGGGCACGCGCGCGCGCTGCAAGCCGACCATCACCGACTGCGGCAACACGGTGCTGACGTTTATGCCCGGATGCGTGGCCTTGACGCGCGCGTCGGCCGCAACCGGCAGGCATGCCGCGCCGGCTAGCGCGGCGCACACGACGAGCCGCGCGCTCGTACGAGACGCGCTGCCGCGCGGCGACATGGGGGGAACGCAGGGGGCGGTCGGGGAAGCGGTGACAGCGGTGAAAGCAGAGGTTGCGCGTAAATGCAGCGCCGCGTGACGAAGATGGCGTGCGACAGAAGACAGGAAAGCGTGCGTCATGAACGGGCGAGAGAGCAAAATATCGGGGCGTGGGGCACGCGGCAATTCAAATTGGGTCAAAACAAAGCGTGAACAGGCCGCACAGCAACTGTCGGCGAGGCCCATTCGTAAATCTGCTGTGCGCTTCGCCGCGGCAAATGTAGCAAATGCGGGACGGGCGGCAAGCGCAGCGAACGCGGCAAATACGGCAAACGCAGCGAATACGGAGAGCTAGCAAAGCGCGGCGCTGGCCGTTCGCGCCCGTGCCCGAGCGCAATCCGGCTCAGCAAGCGAATCACCCCGCAGGGCCTCACGCTCGCGTCCATAGCCGCGCTCGGACAGCCGAAGCGCCGCGCGACGCAAAGCGCCCATTGTAGTGACATGCCGCCGGCCCGCGGTGATAAAAGCGCCACACGGCTCATAGGTTCACACTGCGGCCTCACGCGGCAACGTCACGCGGCAACGTCGTCCGGCGCACAGGCCGGGGCGGGCGCTAGAATGCGGCATCATCGAATGTAAGGAAACGTGACCATGCGCATCTTGCTAGTCGAAGACGACCGGATGATCGCGGAAGGCGTGCGCAAGGCGCTGCGCGGTGAAGGCTTCGCGGTCGACTGGGTGGAAGACGGCGAAGCGGCGCTCAGCGCGGCGACGAGCCAACCGTACGATCTGGTGCTGCTCGACCTTGGACTACCCAAACGCGACGGCCTGGACGTGTTGCGCGCGCTGCGCGCCCGCGGCCACGCGCTGCCGGTGCTGATCGTCACGGCGCGCGACGCAGTGGCCGACCGCGTGAAGGGCCTCGACGCCGGTGCGGACGATTACCTCGTCAAGCCGTTCGATCTCGACGAACTCGGCGCGCGCATGCGGGCTCTGATCCGCCGCCAGTCCGGCCGCAGCGATTCGACGATCCGCCACGGCAATCTGACGCTCGACCCAGCGTCGCATCAGGTGACGCTCGAGGGCGCGCCGGTGGCTCTGTCTGCGCGCGAGTTCGCGCTGCTGGAGGCGCTCCTCGCGCGGCCGGGCGCGGTGCTCTCGAAGAGCCAGCTCGAAGAAAAAATGTACGGCTGGGGCGAGGAGATCGGCAGCAACACCGTCGAAGTCTACATACACGCGCTACGCAAGAAGCTCGGCGCGGATCTCATCCGCAATGTGCGTGGGCTCGGCTACATGATCGCGAAGGAAGCCTGAGCCGATGCGATCCATCCGCCGTCAATTGCTGGTGTGGCTGCTTGCGCTCGTGCTGCTTGGCGTCGGCTTTGCGGGCTGGCTGATCTATCGCCAGGCGCTTGCCGAGGCGAACGAGCTGTTCGATTACCAGTTGGAACAGATCGCGGCGGCGTTGCCGTCCGAACCGTTCTCGCAGGTGCTGGGTTCGCGCGATACGGGCGACGAAGGCATCGTGCTGCAAATCTGGAATCGCAACGGCGTGCTCATGTACTACTCGCGGCCGCGCGCGCCGCTCGCGCCGCGCGCCGAACTGGGGTTCTCGACCGAGCGCACGGAACGCGGCGAGTGGCGCGTGTACGGCGCGATTGTCGGTGATAACGTCGTGCAGCTGGCGCAGCCGCTTTCGGTGCGCAACCGGCTCGCCGCCGACGTCGCCTTGCGCACGCTGTGGCCGTTGATCGTGCTCCTGCCGGTGCTCGGGCTCGCGGTGTGGGTGGTGATCGGACGCGGGCTGCGGCCTTTGCGGCGCGTGACGAGTGCGCTCGACACGCGCCATCCGGAGGCGCTCGATCCATTGCCCGACCAGCGTCTGCCGCTCGAGGTGCAGCCGCTCGTGCGTGCGCTGAACGGGCTGTTGCAGCGGCTTGCTACGGCGCTCGACATCCAGAAGGCGTTTGTCGCTGACGCGGCGCACGAACTGCGCACGCCGCTCGCGGCCGTGCAGATTCAGGCGCAACTGGTCGCGCGCGCGAAAGACGACGCCGCGCGCGACGAAGCGCTCGCGGATCTGCAAACCGGCGTGACGCGCGCCACGCGCCTCGCCGAGCAACTGCTCGCGCTCGCGCGCTCCGAGCCCGACGGCCTTGCCGTGACCGATGCCGTCGACCTGCGCGCGTTGCTCTCGGACTGCGTGCTCGCCTATGCGCCGCTCGCGCAAAATCGCGGCGTCGATCTCGGCATCGAGGCGAACGAGGCGGCGACCGTGATCGGCGATCCGGAATCGTTGCGCGTGATGTTCAACAACCTCGTTGACAACGCAACCAAGTACACGCCGCGCGGCGGATGCGTCGACGTGAGCCTGCACGTCGAAGACGGGCATCCCGTGGTGCGTATCGCCGACAGCGGACCTGGCATCGAGCCCGCTGAGCGCGACCGCGTGTTCGACCGCTTCTACCGCGCGGGTGCCGGCGAAAATCGCGTGCGCACGGACGTGGCGGGCAGCGGCCTCGGCCTTGCCATTGTGCGGCGCATTGCAACCCAGCATCATGCGACAGTGTCGCTCGACGAATCGTCGGCCGGCGGGCTCAAAGTCACCGTGCGCTTCTGAGTGCGAACGTTTCAGTTTCCTTTCGAAAGAAAAGTGCCTGAAACAAGGGCTAAACGCTTCGATTCGCGATCTGTCGCTGCTTAAGACTCTTTTAAGCGATGCCCCTTACGCTTCCTGACATCCAAGTTTATTTCTCCAGTCAGGAGCACACGATGAACGCGAAAACCTTGTCCCGCAGCGCTGTTGCAGCCGCTGTCGCCGTAGCGCTTTCCGCCGGCTATGTGGCGGGCCATCGCGACTTGCCGGCGCCGCAGGTGATCTCGCCGGCCCAAGCCGCGATGATGCCCGCCGAAGCCGCTGCCAAAACCGGCATTCCCGACTTCTCCGGCCTTGTAGAGACGTATGGGCCGGCCGTCGTCAACATCAGCGCGAAGCATGTCGTGAAGCGCGCGGCGCTGCGCGGCAATGGCGGCATGGGCGGCAATCAGTTGCCGATCGACCCGAGCGATCCGTTCTACCAGTTCTACAAGCACTTCTTCGGCGGTATGCCAGGCATGCAAGGCGGCGATGGCGGCGACGTTCCCGATCAGCCGAGCGCGAGCCTCGGCTCAGGCTTCATCGTCAGCAGCGACGGCTATATTCTGACCAACGCGCACGTGGTGGACGGCGCGAACGTCGTGACCGTCAAGCTCACCGACAAGCGCGAATTCAAGGCCAAAGTGGTCGGCGCCGACAAGCAGTCCGACGTGGCCGTGCTGAAAATCGACGCGAGCAACCTGCCCGTCGTGAAGATCGGCGATCCGCGTCAGAGCAAGGTGGGGCAGTGGGTGGTCGCGATCGGTTCGCCCTACGGCTTCGACAATACGGTGACCTCCGGCATCATCAGCGCGAAGTCGCGTTCGCTGCCGAACGAAAACTACACGCCGTTCATTCAGACGGACGTGCCGGTGAACCCGGGCAACTCGGGCGGGCCGCTCTTCAATCTGCAAGGCGAGGTGATCGGCATCAACTCGATGATCTATTCGCAGACCGGCGGCTTCCAGGGCCTTTCGTTCGCAATCCCGATCAATGAGGCAATCAAGGTCAAGGACGACATCGTCAAGACGGGCCACGTGCGCCGCGGGCGGCTCGGCGTCGCAGTGCAGGGCATGAACCAGACTCTCGCGAACTCGTTCGGAATGCAGAAGCCGCAAGGCGCGCTCGTCAGCTCCGTCGACCCGGACGGCCCGGCGGCCAAGGCCGGCCTGCAGCCCGGCGACGTGATTCTCTCCGTGAACGGCGAGCCGGTGACCGACTCTTCGGCGCTGCCCTCGCAGATCGCGGGTCTCGCGCCTGGCAGCGCGGCAACCGTGCAGGTGTGGCGCGACAAGGGCACGAAGGACCTGAAGGTGACGATCGGCTCGTTGTCCGACACCAAGCTCGCCTCTGACAAGACCGATCAGCCGACGCAACTGCAAGGGCGTCTCGGCGTGGCGGTGCGTCCGCTGACACCGGAAGAAAAGAGCAGCGCTTCGATCTCGCACGGTCTGCTTGTGCAGCAGTCGGGCGGCGCCGCGGAAAGCGCGGGCATTCAGCCGGGCGACGTGATTCTTGCGGTGAACGGCCGGCCGGTCACGAGCGTCGACCAGTTAAAGCAAATGGTCGCGGGCGCGGGCAACAGCATCGCATTGCTGATCCAGCGCGATAACTCGCAGATTTTCGTGCCGGTGGATCTCGGCTGACCCTGGCGCGAGTTGCACAGCGCTTCAACCAATCGGATGAAGTAAGGCTTGCCGGTCTGTTTGCACTTACTGCAGGCAGACCGGCATTTTTCTTTTCCGATGGACATCGCAGGGCAGGCGCCTTGCGGCAGGTGGCGCGCCTCGCGGACGTTGCCAGGCCGGTGGAAGGCCCGTGCAGGGCCGGTGCACAGCCAGGTGGCACGCAGGTTGCGTCGATTCTGGGTCCCGTCGTTTGAACGAGCGACGGGCTAAAGATGTCAATAAGGAGCAAACCGATGAAAAACGAACGCACTCAGCGAAAGATCGTAGCCGCCGCGGCCAGCGTGGCGCTCACTCTCGGTCTGGTGGGCGGCGCGTACGCGCAGCAGGCGAGCGAAGTCACCGGCGGCACCACCACTGACCAGACGAGCGCTGGCAACGTCAACGGTGGAGGCCTGCCGCAAATCCAGCAGCAAGGCGACGTCTCGTTCGTCTCGGGCGGCGTCGGTCTCGACGAATCCAAGGCGCTGCAGCAGGCGCAGAGCCAGTGGCCGCTGTCACTGCGCTTCACGGGACCCGGCTCGGACTATCTGGCGGACGTCCACGTGCGCATTGTCGACGCACACAACGGCGAGGTACTGAACACCACCTCACGCGGACCCTACATGCTCGTGAAGCTGCGGCCGGGCCGCTACACGGTGCATGCGTCATACAAGGATCGCGATCAGTCCAAGGCCCTGACGGTGCCGGCGAAGGGCTCGGCCAAAGCGGCGTTCTACTGGAACACCCAGTAAACCCGAAGTCGCCCGCGCATCGGCATGGATGCCGCGCAAGCGCCGGAACTTTGGCCGATAATGAAGCCACGGGTCTACCCCGTGGCTTTGCCGTTTGCACGAGCGCACACCTTCACGGAGCCGAGACATGGACGATGCCTTGACACCTCACGCAAGCCCTGCGAAATCCGCTGGCGGGCACACCATTGCGATCAGCGGCAACGATCACCGCGTGCGGGTGATCCACGGCGGCGTCACGATGGCCGACACGCACGCGGCGCTGACCCTCAGCGAAACCGGTCTGCCCGACGTTTTCTACTTTCCGCGGGAAGACGTGAACATGGCGCGCCTGGAACGTTCGACGCACAGCACGCACTGCCCTTTCAAAGGCGACGCGTCGTACTTCCACCTGCTGACCGAAGACGGCCTGATCGAAAACGCGGTATGGAGCTACGAGACGCCGTTCGAGTCCGTGGCAAAAATCAAGGGCTATCTGGCGTTCTACTCATCGCGCGTCGACCGCATCGATCAAACGTCCTGATTCGATGTCGCGCGTTCACCGGGAGGCTGGGATGGAACTGAACGACGCGTTACGGATTCCACTTGCGCCGTCCGATGTATGGGACGCGTTGCAAGACCTCGCGCTGTTGCGCGCCAGCCTCGACAATTGCGAGTCGTTCACACGCCTTTCGCACGGTGAATACGCCCTCACGCTGACGGTTCCGCTCGGGCCGCTGCGCGCACGTTACGAGGCCCGCGCGCATGTCGCCGGCCAGGATTCGGGCCCGGCCGATGCCGAGCGCCGCACCATCAACTTCAAGGCGCGCGCCGAAGCTGTCGGCTCGCTGCGCGGCCAGATCGAAGTGCGCCTGCGTCCGGAAGAAGGCGCGGCGGGCGGCAGAGAGCGCAGCACGCGGATCGACTACACGATCTGGGCGACGTCGTCCGGACCGCTCGCGCAACTGTCCCCGCGCCAGCTCGAAAACGCGCTTCGCCAACTGGCGGACGATTTTTTCGCCGAATTCAGTGCGGTCGTGCGCGCAAAGCACGGCCAGGGGCCGAATCGCGCGCGCGGTTCAGCGGCGCGCCGACAGCATGTATTCCTGCGGCCCATCACGCTGGGCGGCATTGCGCGACGCACGCGCACCGAACATAGCGGCGCGTCTGGCGGGACGGCGAGCGTCTCGCACGGCGTCCCACACCCCGAGCCTACTCCGCATGCGGTGCCCTACTGGGCGTGGGCGGCGATGATTTTTCTGGTCGCGCTGCTGTTGTATGTCGCGCGCTGGATCAGCGAGCGCTGAGCGGATGGCGGGCGCGGTTGTCGGCCGGCCCGAAGGTTGACTGTCGCGTCAGCGCGACTACGAAATCGCGGTGGTGGGCTACGAAATTGCGTCGCTGGGGTGGCGTGCTGAGGGCCGCATTTGCTGACGCGGCCTGCGCTTGCGGCACTTCCTTTTAACGCGACCCAGTTCTGCGACGGCCGACCCGCGGTCGCCTTCACGCTCTCGCCTTCATCCCCCGCTCGCGGCAACTTCGCGGCGCCTGCGCGTCACCTACCGGCATTGCGCTCGTCATCCCCCGCGGAACTCCCTGCGCCACGCCGAGGGCGACGTGCGAAACGCCTCGGAAAAATGCTGGCGTAACGAAGCCGCCGACCCGAATCCGGCAATGCCCGCAATCGCCTCCACCGACTCGTCCGTACTCTCGAGCAGCTGCTGCGCGCGCCCGAGCCGCTGGGCGAGTAGCCATGCTCCCACCGTTGTGCCGGTCGCGAGCCGGAAACGTCGCGTGAAGGTGCGGCGGCTCATCAGCGCGCGCGCCGCGAGGCTGTCGAGCGTGTGCGGAGCGTCGAGATTGCCCAGCACCCAGTCGAGCAGCCCGGCAAGCCGATCTTCGCGGAGGTTCTGCGGCACCGGCTGCTGAATGTACTGCGCCTGCCCGCCTTGCCGATGCGGCGAGACCACCAGCCGGCGCGCGACGAAATTCGCCACTTCGGCGCCGCACATCTTGCGCAGCACGTGCAGGCAGCAATCGAGTCCCGCCGCCGTGCCCGCCGATGTCAGCACATTGCCGTCGTCCACATACAGCACGTCGCGGTCAAGTTTTACGCGCGGGTAGCGGCGCGCGAAGTCGTCGGCCCACGCCCAGTGCGTCGAGGCGGGGCGGTCGTCGAGAATGCCGGCGGCGGCCAGCACGAATGCACCGAGGCACAGGCCGACGAGTTGCGCGCCGCGCGCATGAGCCGCGCGCAGCGCGTCGAGTAAGGCAGCGGGTGGCGGCTCGTCGGGATCGCGCCAGCTCGGCACGATGATCGTGTGTGCGTCGCCTAATGCTTCGAGACCGTGCGTGACGGCGATCGAAAAGCCCGCTGTCGTGGTGAGCGGACCCGCTTCTGCCGCGCACACTCGAAAGTCGAAATGCGGGACGCCGCCGCCGCTGCGGTCCTCGCCGAATACCACGCACGGCACGGACAGGTGGAAAGGGCTGATACGGTCGAAGGCGATTACCGCGACGGCGTGCGAAGGCTGCGCGGCGTGCGTTGCAGCAGCGGTGGGAGCTGTGGATACGGTAGATACGGTAGATACGGGCATCAGTCGGTCATCTTTCGAAGCGGCGCTGCACCAGGAAACCTCAATGGCCCGATTCTAGCGAAGATTGTCAAACGGGCCGCTGTCGTGCGGCCCGAGCACAAACCACAATGCGTCATCGCCGCTCTTTCTCCTGGCTTCGAAGCGTGTCTTCGAACCGGCGAGGCCGCGGCGCGAATCCCATCAGCTTCCATAGGAGTGTTGCCATGAGCACCCCGCGCCGTGCGCTAGTCGTCATCGACGTGCAGAACGAATACGTGAGCGGCGATCTGCCGATCGAATATCCGCAGGTCGAGACCTCCCTTGCCAATATTGGCCGCGCAATGGATGCGGCGCGCGCCGCGGGCGTGCCGGTCGTTGTCGTGCAGAACTTCGCGCCCGCCAGCTCGCCGCTTTTTGCTCGCGGCAGTGAACGCGCGGAACTGCACCCGGTGGTGGCTTCGCGCGAGCGGGATCACTACGTCGAAAAGTCGCTGCCTAGCGCTTTCACCGGCACCGATCTGGGCGAGTGGCTGGCCGCGCGCAGCATCGACACACTGACCGTGGTTGGCTACATGACGCACAACTGCGACGCGTCGACGATCAATCACGCCGTCCATGCCGGGCTTGCCGTCGAGTTTCTGCACGATGCGACCGGCTCCGTGCCGTATGAAAACAGCGCGGGCTTTGCGAGCGCGGAGGACATCCACAGGGTGTTTTGCGTGGTGCTGCAATCGCGCTTCGCGGCCGTGGCAAGCACCGACGAATGGCTTGCCGCGCTTGCAAACGGCGCCCCGCTCGAGCGCGGCAACATTTATGCGTCGAATCAGAAGGCGCGCAGCAGAAACCGGTGAGGCGAGGGTGAAGGATGCGGCTTGTCAGGCGCATCCGCAAGACTGCCTGATGCGCGTTACTTGCGCAGCATCGGGCTCAACTTGAGCGTGTCGAACATGCCTTGGACCATGCGCTCGCCGAGCGCGGCGTAGTCCGTTGCATCGGGCAGAAACAGCATGTCGCGCAGCGACCCGCCAACAAAAGCATGCACCATGGCCGCGGCGAGCCTGGTGTCGAGATCGGCGGGCAACTGGCCCTTCGAGATCGCATTGCGCATGGCGGCTTCAATCTTGGTGAGGGCTTCGCGCATATTGGTTTGATAGCGCACCAGCACCGGTCCCATTTCCTCAACCAGCTCGCACTTCAGAAACAGAATGTCGAACACGCGGCGGCGGCGCGGGTTGTTCAAGGTGTCGCGCAGACACACGGTGCAGACTTCCATTAGACGCCCCAGCGGATCGGGCTCGTTCGGGTCCAGCGAGGCAGCCTTGAGTTCGTCGAGCGGCAGCAGCACGCGGTCGAACATCTCTGTAAACAGATCGCTCTTGTGGGCGAAATGCCAGTAAATCGCACCGCGCGTAACGCCGGCCGCCTGCGCGATGTCGGCGAGCGAGGTGCGCGACACGCCTTTTTCAAAAAACACTTTTTCTGCCGCGTCGAGAATGCTGTTGCGCGTCTCCAGCGCCTCTTCCTTGGTTCTTCGGACCATATTGCTGTGACCTGCCCTGATTATGGGGTTTTCCCGAGCGCTTTTAAGTACGCCAGATGACAATCCGGTCGCCGCGAAGGGTTTCATGGCGGCTTTCTTGCTAACGGTCCCGCAGCAAGAGAAGTAACGTACTTTTACATTCGTTCGTGAATGTATATATAATAGCACCCCACGATCGGATAGCCCAAGCCGTGACGACCGGTTAATATCCGTCACTGTTGCCTTTCGCAAGCTTTTCGCGCCGTGCCCGAACGGGCGGCGCCGTGCGGCATTTCCCGGTTGGCGCATTTCGCCCTCGGTGCCTCGCAGCTTCGGTACGAATCCACGGGCTCCCCGGTCAAGCGTCGCAAGACGCCTGTGTGCGCCGTCGTCCCCGGGGTAGGGATGCGCGCACTTTTTCATTCTCAGTCATAGACAGAGGTCGCTCCATGCGCGTCGAACGGGTTCCATTCCGCTTAATCAGTGCCGCGACGGCTGCCGTATTGCTGGCAGCATGCGGACCAAAACAATCTGCCCCGCCGCAACAGACGCCTGAAGTCGGCGTCGTCACTCTCCAGCCGACTACCGTACCTGTCGTCACCGAACTGCCGGGCCGCACCAGTGCGTTCCTCGTCGCGCAGGTGCGCGCGCGGGTCGACGGCATCGTGCTGCGCCGCGAGTTCACCGAAGGCGCTCAGGTCAAGGCGGGGCAGCGTCTGTACAAGATCGATCCGGCGCCGTACATCGCCGCGCTCAACAATGCGAAGGCCACGCTCGCGAAGGCGCAGGCGAACCTCGCGTCCACCACGGCGCAGGCCAACCGGTTCAAGGTGCTGGTCGCTGCCAATGCGGTCAGCAAGCAGGACTACGACAACGCGGTGGCCGCGCAAGGTCAGGCCGCCGCCGACGTCGCCGCGGGTAAGGCAGCGGTCGAGACCGCGCAGATCAACCTCGGCTACACCGACGTCACCTCGCCGGTTACCGGTCAGATCGGCGTGTCGCAAGTCACGCCGGGCGCCTACGTGCAGGCCAGCGCCGCGACCCTGCTTGCCACCGTGCAGCAGCTCGACCCGGTCTATGTAGACCTCACGCAGTCGAGCCTCGACGGTCTGAAGCTGCGCCGCGAAATGCAGGAAGGCCGCCTGAAGACCAACGGCCCCGACGCCGCGAAGGTTTCGCTGATTCTCGAAGACGGCCGCACGTACTCGGAAAAGGGCAAGCTGCAGTTCACCGACGTGACGGTCGACCAGGGCACCGGTTCGGTCACGGTGCGCGCCATCTTCCAGAACAAGGACAAGGTGCTGCTGCCGGGCATGTTCGTGCGCGCGAAGATCGAGGAAGGGGTGAACGAGAACGCACTGGTCGTGCCGCAAGTCGGCATCACGCATGACCAGAAGGGACAGCCTACCGCGCTCGTCGTCGGCGACGACAACAAGGTTGCGTTGCGTCAGCTCGTCACTTCGGGCACCTACGGTTCGAATTGGGTGGTCGAAAGCGGCCTGAAGCCCGGCGACCGTGTGATCGTGCAGGGCACCGACAAGGCGCGCCCGGGCATGCAGGTCAAGACCGTCGCCGCGCAACTTCCCAACTCGCCTGCCTCCGGCGCAGCCGCTCAGGGCGCGCCGGCCGCCAGCGGCAGTGCGCAGACGGCTCAACCTGCCTCCGCTGCATCGGGCGCGTAATAACAGGGAGCCCGCCACATGGCAAAGTTCTTTATTGATCGCCCGATTTTTGCATGGGTGATCGCCATCATCCTGATGCTCGCGGGTATCGCGTCGGTATTCACCTTGCCGATCGCTCAATACCCGACCATCGCGCCGCCGGCTGTGCAGATCAGCGCAACCTATCCCGGCGCTTCGGCGAAGACGGTGGAAAACACCGTCACGCAGGTGATTGAGCAGCAGATGAGTGGTCTCGACCACTTGCTGTATCTGTCGTCCACTTCGGACGACTCGGGTACGGCAACCATCACGCTGACGTTCGCGGCCGGCACCAATCCTGACATTGCGCAGGTGCAGGTGCAGAACAAGCTGCAGCTCGCCACGCCGTTGTTGCCGCAAGCCGTGCAGCAGTTGGGCACCAAGGTCACGAAGTCGAGCAGCAGCTTCCTGCTGGTCATGGCGTTCGTGTCCGAAGACGGCAGCATGAACAAGTACGACCTCGCCAACTACGTGGCGTCCAACGTGCAGGACCCGGTGAGCCGTATCGACGGCGTGGGCACGGTCACGCTGTTCGGCTCGCAGTACGCGATGCGCATCTGGCTCGACGCGAACAAGCTCACCAACTTCGGCCTCACGCCGGTGGACGTGGAAACCGCGTTGCAGGCGCAGAACGTGCAGGTCGCGGGCGGCTCGCTCGGCGGCACGCCGTCGGTGCCGGGGCAGGTGTTGCAGGCGACCATCACGGAAGCCACGCTGCTCAATACCCCGGAGCAGTTCGGCAACGTGCTGCTGAAGGTGAACCAGGACGGCTCGCAGGTTCGCATCAAGGACGTGGCGCGCATCGAACTGGGCGGCGAGAACTACAACTTCGACACCAAGTACAACGGTCAGCCGACTGCCGGCTTCGGTATCCAGCTCGCCACCGGTGCAAACGCGCTGGCTACCGCAAAGGCCGTGCGCGCGAAGATCGACGAACTGTCGAAGTACTTCCCGCACGGTCTGGTCGTGAAGTATCCGTACGACACCACGCCGTTCGTGCGTCTGTCGATCGAGGAAGTGGTCAAGACGCTGCTCGAAGGCATCGTGCTGGTGTTCCTTGTCATGTACCTGTTCCTGCAGAACCTGCGGGCCACGCTGATCCCGACGATCGCCGTGCCGGTGGTGCTGCTGGGCACGTTCGCGATCATGAGCGTGGTGGGCTTCTCCATCAATACGCTGTCCATGTTCGGCCTCGTGCTGGCAATCGGCCTGCTGGTGGACGACGCGATCGTGGTGGTGGAAAACGTCGAGCGGGTGATGGCGGAGGAGGGCTTATCGCCTCGCGAAGCTACCCGCAAGGCAATGGACCAGATTACCGGCGCGCTCGTCGGCGTGGCGCTCGTGCTGTCGGCGGTGTTCGTGCCGGTGGCGTTCTCGGGCGGTTCGGTCGGCGCCATTTACCGGCAGTTCTCGCTGACCATCGTGGCGGCGATGGTGCTGTCCGTGCTGGTCGCGTTGATTCTGACGCCGGCCTTGTGCGCGACGATCCTCAAGCCGATTCCGCAAGGTCATCACGAAGAGAAGAAGGGCTTCTTCGGCTGGTTCAACCGCACCTTCAACAAGAGCCGCGACAAGTACCACTCGGGCGTGCACCACGTGATCAAGCGCTCGGGCCGCTGGCTCATCATCTATATGGTGGTGATCGTCGCGGTGGGTCTGCTGTTCGTACGCCTGCCGAAGTCGTTCCTGCCGGACGAAGACCAGGGCACGATGTTCGTGCTGGTGCAAACGCCGTCGGGCTCGACGCAGGAAACCACGGCGCGCGCGCTGAAGGACGTGTCCGACTACCTGCTCAACAGCGAAAAGGCGATTGTCGAATCCACCTTCACGGTGAACGGCTTCAGCTTCGCGGGCCGCGGTCAGAACGCCGGTCTGGTGTTCGTGCGGATGAAGGACTACGCGCAGCGTCAGCACGCGGACGAAAAGGTGCAGGCGCTGGTGGGCCGTCTTTTCATGCACTTCGGCAGCTATAAGGGCGCGCTGGTGTATCCGGTGAATCCGCCGTCCATTCCGGAACTCGGTACGGCTGCGGGTTTCGACTTCGAGCTGCAGGACCGCGCGGGTGTGGGCCACGAAAAGCTGATGGAAGCGCGCAACATGCTGCTCGGCATGGCCGCGAAAGATCCGACGCTCGCGCAGGTGCGTCCGAACGGCCTGAACGACACGCCGCAGTTCAAGATCAATATCGACCACGAGAAGGCGTCCGCGCTCGGTGTGTCGCTCTCTGCAATCGACCAGACGTTCTCGATTGCATGGGCGTCGCAGTACGTGAACAACTTCCTCGATACCGACGGCCGGATCAAGAAGGTCTACCTGCAGGGCGATGCACCGTTCCGCATGAAGCCTGAAGACCTGAGCGCCTGGTACGTGCGCAACACGGCCGGAGGCATGGTGCCGTTCACGTCGTTCGCAAGCGGGGAGTGGACCTACGGGTCGCCGAAGCTCGAGCGCTACAACGGTATTTCGGCGGTGGAAATTCAGGGCGCGGCTGCGCCGGGCAAGTCGACGGGGCAGGCGATGTCGGCCATGGAAGCGCTCGTGGCGAAGCTGCCCGCGGGTATCGGCTACGAGTGGACGGGTCTGTCGCTGCAGGAGCGTCAGTCGGGTTCGCAGGCGCCGATCCTGTACGGCATCTCGATCCTCGTCGTGTTCCTGTGTCTCGCGGCGCTGTATGAAAGCTGGTCGATTCCGTTCTCGGTGATCATGGTCGTGCCGCTCGGCGTGATCGGCGCACTGTTGGCCGCGACGCTGCGCGGGCTCGAAAACGACGTGTTCTTCCAAGTCGGTCTTCTGACCACGGTGGGCTTGTCGGCGAAAAACGCGATTCTGATCGTGGAGTTCGCGCGCGAGTTGCAGCAGGGTGAAGGCATGGGGCCGATCGAGGCCGCGCTGGAAGCGGCGCGTCTGCGGTTGCGCCCGATCCTGATGACCTCGCTCGCGTTCATTCTCGGCGTGATGCCGCTCGCGATCAGCAACGGCGCCGGCTCGGCGAGCCAGCATGCAATCGGCACGGGCGTGATCGGCGGCATGTTGACGGCCACGTTCCTCGCGATCTTCATGATCCCGATGTTCTTCGTCGTGATCCGCGCGAAGTTCGGCGGCGAAAAGGAAGACCCGGATGAGGCGCTTGCACACTACAACCAGCACCATCCGCATGATCCGGACAGCAATGGCTCGGGCAAGGACGGACATTGAGATGCAAAAACACTCTTTGATTGCAGTAGCGGTCGCGCTCTTCGCCGCCGGTTGCACGATGGCGCCGAAGTACGAGCGCCCCGCCCCGCCGGTATCGAGCACGTTCCCGACCGGGGGCGTGTATGCAACGCAGCCGGGCGCGACGCAGCCGGGCGGGGCCGGGGCGCGCAGCGCCAACGGTCAGGCCGCGGCGGATATCGGCTGGCGCGACTTCTTCGTCGATCCGCGCATGCAGCGGTTGATCGAAATCGCGCTGAAGAACAACCGCGATCTGCGCGTGTCCGTGCTGAACATGCAGGCGTCGCAGGCGCAGTTCCGCATCGTTCGCGCGGGTCTGCTGCCGACGCTCGACGCCGCGGCTTCGCAAAGCAAATCGCGCACGCCCAAAGACCTGTCGGTGTTCGGCAATACGATTTCCAATTCGTATTCGGTCGGGCTGAATGCTTCGTGGGAAATCGACTTTTTCGGGCGCATTCAAAGCCTGAAGGACCAGGCGTTGGCGCAGTATCTGGCCACGGCTCAGGCACGCAAGGCGGCTGAAATCGCGCTGGTTTCGCAGGTCGCGAATCAGTATCTGACGGTGCTCGAACTCGACGATCTGCTGAAAGTCACGCAAAACACGCTGAAGACGGCCGAGGAGTCGTATCGCATTACGAAGCTGCAGTTCGACAACGGCACGGGTTCCGAACTCGATCTGCGCCAGGCGCAGACCGTGGTTGAGCAAGCGGGCGCGAACCTGCAGTCGCAGGCGCGCCTGCGCGCTCAGGCCGAGAACGCGCTCGTGCTGCTGCTTGGCGAGCCCTTGCCCGCCGATCTGCCGCCGGGGCTCACGTTGAGCGACCAGAACCTCCTCACGGATATTCCGGCGGGCTTGCCGTCCGATCTGCTGACGCGGCGTCCCGACATCATGGAGGCCGAAGAGAATCTGCTGGCGGCCAACGCGAATATCGGCGCGGCGCGTGCGGCGTTCTTCCCGAAGGTTTCGCTCACGGGCAGCTTCGGCACGCTGAGTCCGACGCTCGGCGGACTGTTCAAGCCGGGATCGGCCGCCTGGAGCTTCGCGCCGTCCATCACACTGCCGATTTTCGAAGGCGGCCAGAACAAGGCCAACCTCGACCTCGCCAACATCCAGAAGAACGCCCAGATCGCCACGTATGAAAAGGCGATCCAGACGGCCTTCCGCGAAGTGGCGGACGCGCTGGCCGCGCGCGGCACGTACGATCAGCAGATCCAGTCGCTCGAGCGCAATACGTTCGCGCAGCAGCGCCGGCTCGATCTGTCGAACCTGCGTTATACGAATGGCGTCGACAGCTACCTGTCGGTGCTGACCGCCCAGACCGATCTGTACTCGTCGCAGCAGTCGCTGATCACCGCGCGCATGGAGCGTTTGCAAAACCTGGTGACGCTGTACCAGGCGCTCGGCGGCGGCTGGATCGAGCATAGCGGCGACCAGCCGCGTCCGGCCGATGCTCCCGTCGACTACGGCGCGGCAAGCGCGCCGGCGGCGGCGTCGGCCGCTACCGCGGGTTGAGCGTCGCGATAGTCGACGCGTAGGTTGGTCGACACGTAGGCAACAAAAACGCCACGGCATGCCGTGGCGTTTTTCTTTGCGGCGACCTGCAGCTAACAAGAGCCAACAGCGGCCAACAGCGGCCAACAGTAGCCTGACTCGCAAGCTTCGGATGGCCTGCGGCGCCTCGCCGTCACCCGCCTTCCGACAAAAACCTCAGTGCAGATCCGCTGCACGCAGCATCTCGTCGCGCTTCGGTTCCTGAGCGGCGCGACCGTCGAAATCATGGCCTGCCTTGCGGATTTCGCACCGCGCCTTTTTCTCGCTTTTGACGCCGTTGAAAATCAGATTCAGCACCACCGCGGACACCGAAGCCAGCAGAATCCCGCTGTGCAATAGCGGCGACAGCGCGGCAGGCAGCCTCGCAAAAAAGTGCGGCGATACCACCGGCACGAGCCCCAGCCCGATACTCACAGCGACGATAAAGAGGTTGTGGTGATTTTTCACGAAGTCCACTTTCGACAGCACCTTGATGCCGTTGGCGGCCACCATGCCGAACATCACAATGCCCGCGCCGCCGAGCACGAAGGCCGGCACGGAGGCGACGACCTGCGCCATCTTCGGAAAGAGGCCGAGCAGCACGAGAATCACGCCGCCCATGGCGCACACAAACCGGCTCTTCACGCCCGTCACGCCAATGAGGCCGACGTTCTGCGAAAACGACGTATGCGGAAACGAGTTGAAGATGCCGCCGATCAGCGTGCCCAAACCGTCCACGCGCAGACCGCGCACCAGCGTTTTCTGATCGACCGGCCGGTCCACCATATCGCCGACCGCGAGGAACATGCCCGTCGATTCGATGAACGTGACGAACATCACGGTGACCATGGTGGCAATGGAAAGCGGATCGAAGTGCGGCAGGCCGAAGTGAAACGGCATCACAATGCCGACCCACGGCGCATGCGTGACGCCGTCCATGTCGACGCGCCCAAGCGCGAGCGCGATCACAAAACCCGCGACAATGCCGAGCAGCACCGAAATGTTGGCGAGAAAACCTTTGGCGAACTTGTTGATGAGCAGAATCAGCATCAACACGATCAGCGACAAGCCCAGGTAGACCGGATTGCCGTAGTCGGGATTGCCCACGCCGCCGGCGGCCCAGTTGATGCCGACGCCCATCAGCGACAAGCCGATCACCGAGATCACCACGCCGATCACGACGGGCGGGAAGAAGCGCAGCAGTTTGCCGACGGCCGGCGCGAGCAGAATGCCGATGACGCCCGCGGCGATGGTCGAGCCGAAAATGTCGAGAATGCCGAGCGAAGGATTCGTGCCGATGGCGACCATCGGACCGACCGCCGCGAACGTGCAGCCCATGATGACCGGCAGACGGATGCCGAAGATGCACAGGCCGAGCGTCTGGATCAGGGTGGCGATGCCGCAGGAAAACAGATCGGCGCTGATCAGAAATGCGATCTGGTCTTTCGGCAGCTTGAGCGCCGCGCCGACGATCAGCGGCACGGCAACGGCGCCGGCGTACATCACCAGCACGTGCTGAATGCCGAGGGTAAGCAACTGGCCCGCGGGCAGCCGCTCGTCGCACGGGTGAACCGTGTTCGCTTGCATAACGTCTCTCTCCACCATCGAGTTTTGGGATGGACTCCAAGGTATCGGGGACGAAAAAGCGCAACAAGCCCGCTGGCGCCTATTCCGGCATTCCCGGTGACGATATGGGTAGCTCTTTGCGCAAGCGCCAAATCGACGCAGGCCGAGGCGCGAACGGCGGGCAGCCCTGTGCGGCTGCGCCGCGCCGACGGCCGCACCGCGTGCCCGAGCCGCAGCAATATATGTGAGAATGGATGCGACGTATCCGGCCTCGCGCATAGTCGTGTTTTCCAGCGCAGCTCCGCGGGGCGGGGTTAACCCGCGATCCGCGGCCTGGCCGGCTCCCGGCCGTATGGCTTTGCAGAGCGCACACGGGGCGCGAAAATACGCGCTCGCCGTATCTTCGGCACGGTTGGTCGTGTCTATTCTTCTTCGTGCCGGTGCTTTCTGCCGGTGCTTTCTGCCGGTGCTTCGTGCTAGTTTTCCGCGCTCTAACCGATCCCCCTTATCGCTCATGAGTTTTCTCGGCATCGACCTCGGCACGGGTTCCCTGAAAGTCGCGATCATCGATCAACACGGCCACGAGCAGGCGGTCGCGAGCGTCGCTTATGCGCTCGAGACGCCGCATGCCGGCTGGGCCGAAACCTCGGTCGACACATGGTGGCGCGCGCTCACCGAAGCTGCGGCGCGCTTGCCCGAAGCGTTGCGTCGCGAAGTGAAGGCGATCGGCTTTTCCGGGCAGATGCATGGCGTCGTGCTGATCGACGAAGCGGGCAGGGCGGTGCGGCCCGCGATGCTGTGGCCCGACACGCGCGCGCTCGATCTGCTCGACGCTTGGCCCGAACCGCAACCGAACCCGGTTGCGCCCGGCATGGCGGGTCCGTTGCTGCGCTGGATCGTGCAACACGAGCCAGAGTCCGCGCGTCGCACACGCTGGGCGCTGCAGCCGAAAGACTGGCTGCGCGTCGCGCTCGGCGGCGCCGTTGCCACCGATCCTTCCGACGCCTGCGCGACCGCGCTCGCCGACCCGGACGGCACATGGAACGCGGCGCTGCTCGAGCGGCTAGGCGTGGCCCGCGAGTGGTTCGCGCCCGTGGGACCGGCGTATGCGGCCGCGGGCGTGCTGTCCGGCGACGCGGCGCAGGCGCTGGGTCTGCGTGCAGGCATCGTGCTCGCAACCGGCGCTGCGGATACGCCGTGCGCCGCACTCGGCAGCGGCCTTGCAAACGACGGCGACGCGCTTCTCACCACCGGCACCGGCGGCCAGATCGTCGTGATCGCCGAGCACGAGCCCGCGGCTGTCAGGGGCTTGCATCGCTATCGGGCGGCGAGCGATCACTGGTATCGGATGGCTGCGATGCAGAACGTCGGCATTGCACTGGAGCGCGCGCGCGGGTGGCTGTCGTATGAGTGGGCGGCCGCGTATGACGATGCGTTCGGCGCGGGCGCGAGCTTCGCTACGCCGCTCGACACGGATAAGCATGTGAACATAGCCGCAGTTGCGGCCACGGCAGCAAGCGGGCCAGCAAGCCCGACCGCAACCCCGACCGCAAGCCGGCCCACAGCCGCACCGCTGACCTTCTTGCCCTACCTGAGCGGCGAGCGCACGCCGTGGCTCAATCCGTCGGCGCGCGGCGGCTGGCTCGGGCTCGCGCTCGACCACACGCGCGGCGCGATGATGCGCGCGGCATTCGAGGGCGTCGCTTTTTCGCTGCGCGCGGGGCTCGATGCAATTCGTGCGAGCGGCGCAACGGTGACGGCCTTGAAGCTGGCAGGAGGCGGTTCCGTCGATGCACGCTGGCGGCAGTTGCTCGCCGACGCGCTGAACGCCGAGCTTCATGCAGTGGATTGCCCGAACGCGGCGCCGCGTGGCGCGGCGATTCTCGGCGGCATCGCAAGCGGTCACTGGCATGTGCACGATCTCGCCGCACTCGCGCCAGGCGCGACGCTGGTGGCGAGCCCGCGGGGCGATGGCGAGCTCGCCGGACGCTACGCGCGCTTTCTCGACCTGTATGCACGCGTCGAACCCTGGTTCGACAGCGCCGCAACAGTCGACCGCCAGGGCGGCAATGTCACGCGCTGACAAGGCCGTGACGCACTTTGCAATACCATGACGCCTGTCATGGGTTAGCCTGTAGCTCGCGCAGCACAGGCTTTGCCCACAGCTTGATCCCGATTATTCGCGCGCCGTGCCGCTGTCGCAGTGCAATGCGAGCCGGCACGGCGCGGCGTTCAACGCATCTTCGACTCACAGGAGCATTCACGATGAAGACCAAAGCAGCAATCGCATGGAAGGCCGGCGCACCGTTGACCATCGAGGAAGTCGACCTCGAAGGCCCGCGCGCCGGCGAAGTCCTGATCGAAGTGAAAGCGACGGGCATCTGCCACACCGACTACTACACGCTCTCGGGTGCGGACCCGGAAGGCATTTTCCCGGCCATTCTCGGCCATGAAGGCGCGGGCGTGATCGTGGACACGGGGCCGGGTGTCGGCACGCTGAAAAAGGGCGACCACGTCATTCCGCTCTACACGCCGGAATGCCGTCAGTGCAAGTTCTGTCTGTCGCGCAAGACGAACCTGTGTCAGGCGATTCGCGCAACGCAAGGCCGTGGCCTCATGCCGGACGCGACCTCGCGCTTCTCGCTCGACGGCAAGCCGCTCTTTCATTACATGGGCACCTCCACGTTTTCGAACTACATCGTCGTGCCCGAAATCGCGGTCGCGAAGGTGCGTGAAGACGCGCCGTTCGACAAGATCTGCTACATCGGCTGCGGCGTGACCACGGGCGTCGGCGCGGTCGTGTATTCGGCGAAGGTCGAAGCGGGCGCGAACGTCGTCGTGTTCGGGCTCGGCGGCATCGGCCTGAACGTCATTCAAGGCGCGAAGATGGTCGGCGCGGACAAGATTATCGGCGTGGACATCAATCCGGGCCGCGTCGAACTGGCAAAGAAGTTCGGCATGACGCACTTCATCAACCCGAACGAAGTGGAGAATGTGGTCGATCACATCGTGCAGTTGACCGACGGCGGCGCGGACTACTCGTTCGAATGCGTCGGCAACGTGAAGCTGATGCGTCAGGCGCTCGAATGCACGCATAAGGGCTGGGGGCAGTCGTTCATCATCGGCGTTGCGGCAGCAGGCGAGGAGATCAGCACGCGTCCGTTCCAGCTCGTGACCGGCCGCGAGTGGAAGGGCTCAGCATTCGGCGGCGCGCGCGGGCGCACGGACGTGCCGAAGATCGTCGACTGGTACATGGAAGGCAAGATCAACATCGACGATCTGATCACCCACCGTCTGCCGCTCGAGCGCATCAACGAAGGTTTCGATCTGATGAAGAAGGGCGAGTCGATCCGCTCGGTCGTGCTGTACTGACGCGGCGCGCTCAAAGCGCCTAACGGCCCAACAAGGAGCAAGACGATGCTTGAGCTATTGTCGTCGCACGCCTGTCATGGCGGCGAGCAGCGTTTCTACCGGCACGAGTCGTCCACCATCGGCCTGCCGATGCGCTTTTCGGTGTACCTGCCGCCGCAAGCCTTGCAGGCAAGCGCGAAGGTGCCGGCGCTGTTCTATCTCGCGGGGCTCACCTGCACCGAGGAGACCTTCGCGATCAAGGCGGGCGCGCAGCGCTTCGCCGCGCAACACGGCGTGGCGCTCGTCGCGCCCGACACCAGCCCGCGCGGCGCGGGCGTGCCGGGCGAGAGCGCGGCATGGGACTTCGGCGTGGGCGCGGGCTTTTACGTCGACGCCACGCAGGAGCCGTGGGCGCGGCACTACCGCATGTACTCGTACGTGCGCGACGAGCTGCGCGAAACGGTCGTGAACGAGTTGCCCGTGGACGGTTCGCGGCTTGGCATCTTCGGGCATTCAATGGGCGGGCACGGCGCGTTGATGCTGGCGCTGCGCAATCCGGAGATTTACCGCTCGGTGTCGGCATTCGCGCCGATTGCCGCGCCCACGCGTTGCCCGTGGGGCGAAAAAGCGTTCAGCGGCTATCTCGGCGAAGACCGCGCTACGTGGAAGGAATACGACGCGAGCGAGCTCGTGGCGTGCGCGTCGCGCAAGTTCGCGGAGGGCATTCTGGTCGATCAGGGGCTCGCCGACCAGTTCCTTGCCGAGCAGTTGTATCCGGACGTGTTCGAGGCGGCCTGCCGCGCCGCGGGTCAGCCGCTGACGCTGCGCCGTCATGCCGGGTACGACCATGGGTATTACTTCATCTCGACCTTTATCGAGGACCACCTCGCGCACCACGCCAAGGTGCTGCTCGGCTAAAGCGCATCGTGCCGATGGCGGCCCGGCCGGCTGCCATCGAATCCATGCGGCTCAGCGGCGCTTGAGCAGACTCGCGCCATATACCACCGCCGAGAGCGCGGTGATCCAGAAGCTCGTCGGCCAATCCGTATAGAACGCGAGTGTCACGCCGAGCCACGCCTGCAGGAGCGCAAGGCCGGCAGCGAGCACCAGACCGGCCGAGAGTCGCGTGGTCAGGTTTTGCGCGGCGGCGGCAGGGCCGACCATCAGCGTGAACACCAGCAGCACGCCGACAATCTGCGTGCACGCCGCCACGGCGAGCGCGGCAATCGCGAGAAACAGCACCGACACGAGGCGCAACGACACGCCTTTCGCTTCGGCCAGTTCGGGCTGCAGCGAAGCGAACAGCAAAGGCCGCATGATCGCCGCGAGCGCGAGCAGGCTGACTACGCCCAGGCTCGAGAGTACCGCGAGCGTGGATTCGTTCACGCCCAGCACGTTGCCGAACAGCAGCGCGGTGACCTGCGTCGCATAAGCGGTGAAGAAGTGCAGAAACAGCAGGCCGAAGCCCAGCGACAGCGAAAGAATCACGCCGATCGCGACGTCCCGCCCGGCGAGGCGCTCGCCGAGCGCGCCCATGCCGATGCCCGCCGCAAGCGTGAAGCCGACCATGCCCCAGATCGGCGAAATGCCGATCAGTACCGCGCCGGTCGCGCCGGTGAAGCCGACGTGCGAGAGCGCATGGCCCGCGAAGGTTTGTCCGCGCATCACCAGAAAATAGCCGACCACGCCCGCGAGCACCGCGACGATTCCTGACGCGGCGAACGCGTTCACCATGAAGTCGTATTCAAACATCGTGCTTGTGTCCGTCGCGTGCGTTGGGTTGCTGCTGGTGCTTGTGCTCGTGCGAGTGGCCGTGCATGTGGCCGTGTGCATGGCCGCCGTGCGAATGCGAATGTCCGCCGCTCTCGTCGTGTTCGTGCTCGTGATCGTGCTTCTCCACTTCCACGTCACCCGACATCACGAAGATGCGGCCGTTCACGCGCATCACGTCGATCGGCGAACCGTAAAGGCGCGACAGCACGGGCCGCGTGATGACTTCGTCGACGGTGCCGAGCGCGGCGACGCCGCTGCCGAGATACAGCACGCGATCGAGTGAATTCAGAAGCGGATTCAATTCATGCGCCGAGAACAGCACCGCAATGCCGAGCTCCTGCTGCACGCGGCGCACGAGTTCCACCACGCTTTTCTGATGATGCGGATCGAGGCTGATCAACGGCTCGTCGAGCAACAGCAGCTTTGGCGCGCCGAGCAGGCATTGCGCGAGCAGCAGGCGCTGGCGCTCGCCGCCGGATAATTCGGAGAGCGGCCGCTCCGCGAGCTTGCGGCCGTCCACCAGTTCCAGCACGCGCTCGACGTCCGCGCGGGTTTTCGCGTCCGCGTGAGGCAGGCCCCAGCGGTGGCCGTCGGCCGCCATGGCGACGAAATCGCGGCCGCGCACGCGCCGCCCGGCAAGCGCGCTGCGCGTTTGCGGCATATAGCCGATCGCCGCATTGCCGCGTGCGACGGCCTGGCCGAGCACGCGGATCGTGCCGCCCGCCGCCGGCACGAGGCCGAGCACCGCGCGCATCAGCGTGGTCTTGCCCGCGCCGTTGGGCCCGAGTACGCCGATGAATTCGCCCTGATTCACGACGAAGCCGGCATCGCGCAAAATCGTGCGGCCGCCCAGTTCGAGCGTGACGTGATCGAGTTCGAGCACGGGCGCGCGGTTTGCCGCGCGCGTCGCTTCACTTGCGGTGGTGGTGGTGGCTGGCGTGCTGCGGCCAGTGACAGTCATTGACTTGTTCCTTTGACGCCCGCAGCCGATGCGTTGGCATGGGCGGCATTGCCGGCGTTACCTTTGGCGAGCGCCGCGCCGAGCGCGTCGAGCTGCGACAGCATCCACGTCTGATACGTGTTGCCGGCGGGCTCTGTCTCCGTGACGCTCACGGTCGGCACCTTCGATTGCTGCGCGAGGTTCAACATGCGTTTGGTCAGGGCCTCGGTTGCCTGGCTGTTATAGATCAGTACGCGCACGCGCTGTTCGCGCAGATCGCGTTCGAACGCGGCGATGTCCGACGCGCTCGCCTCCGTGTCGTTCATGGCCGCCATCTGGAAGCGCATGTTGCGCATGGCGAGCCCGATGGCATCCGACATATAGCCGAACACCGGCTCGGTTGCCGTCACCGGCGTGCCTGCGTAGCGGCCGTGCAGTTCGGCAACCTTCGCCTGAACCGGCTTCAGCGAATCGAGAAACTTCGCGAGGTTCGCATCGTACGCCGACTTGTGCGCCGGGTCAGCCGCGACGAGCGCCTCGGTGACCGCGTGCGCCACCTTCGGCATGGTCGCGAGGTCGTACCAGAGATGCGGGTTGTCGCCGCTCTTTCTGCCGGTCAGGTCGGCCGCGACGATCGTCTTGCGCTTGCCGCCCTGCGTGCTGCTCGACGCCGCCAGCAATTTTGCCATCCACGGATCGTAGTCGGCGCCGTTGTAGACCACAAGGCTTGCGTGCTGCAACGCGCGCGCCGTCTTCGCGCTTGCCTCGAACAGATGCGGGTCCTGGTCGGGATTGCTGAGAATGCTCGTGACCTCGACGCGCTCGCCACCGAGTTGCTGCACCACGTCGCCGTAGAAGTTTTCCGCAGCGACCACGGGGATTTTCGCATCGGCAGCGAAAGCTGCATGACTTAACGCGAACGCGGCTGTGACGGCGGCGACATATTTCGGAAGCAACATGGTGACGATCTTCTTCATGGTGTGTCCTGCTGCAAGAGGTTCGAACGAATCCCGAACATGACGCGGCGTTCGCTGCCGGCGCACGGAACCCGCCGGGCAGTGCGGCGGTGCTGACGCGCGAGCAGCGAGCGTCATACGGAACGGGAGCGGGTCATAAAACGAGTTCGCAATGATATAACGTATCTCGTTGCGATGTCAGTACGCGCGCATGACCGAGGTGAGGGCAACGCGGCGCTCGTTGCGCGCTGCACCATCGAAATCTGACAGAGCGCCTTGACATGACCCGGTGCGTGTCCGATCATTCGATCACAAACAGAGCAATTGATCGCGCAATGAGCGTTCGCTCACCGCGCGTCGAAAAGCGGAATGAACTGGAGACGAAGCGTGGCGGCACGATTGCAGGACAAGGTGGCCATTCTGACGGGCGCGGCAAGCGGCATAGGCGAAGCGGTCGCGCGGCGCTATCTGGACGAAGGCGCGCAATGCGTGCTCGTCGACGTCAAGCCGGCGGACAGTTTCGGCGACACGCTGCGCGCCGCGCACGGCGAGCGCGTGCTGCGCGTGAGTGCGGACGTCACGCGCCGCGAGGACATCGAGCGCATCGTGGCGAGTACCGTCGAGCGTTTCGGCCACATCGACATTCTCTTCAACAATGCGGCGCTCTTCGACATGCGCCCGCTCCTCGACGAATCCTGGGACGTGTTCGACCGTCTGTTCGCGGTCAACGTGAAGGGCATGTTCTTTCTGATGCAGGCTGTTGCAAGACAGATGGTCGAGCAGGGCCGCGGCGGCAAGATCATCAATATGTCGTCGCAGGCGGGCCGGCGCGGCGAAGCGCTGGTGTCGCATTACTGCGCGACCAAGGCCGCGGTGCTCAGCTATACCCAATCCGCGGCACTGGCGCTCGCGCCGCACAAGATCAATGTGAACGGCATTGCGCCGGGTGTCGTCGATACGCCGATGTGGAAGGAGGTCGACGCGCTCTTCGCCCGTTACGAGAACCGGCCGCTCGGCGAGAAGAAGCGCCTCGTCGGCGAAGCGGTGCCGCTCGGGCGCATGGGCGTGCCGGAGGATCTGACCGGTGCCGCGCTCTTTCTCGCATCGGCGGATGCAGACTACATCACCGCGCAAACGCTTAACGTCGACGGCGGCAACTGGATGAGCTGAGCGAACGAGGCGCGCCTGGCTGGCTCTTCAGCGCAACTTCGCACAACAAACGCAGCATCAGATAACGCACGAGAAAAGGAGACAACACACATGAAACCAGCCCTCAAGTCCGCGCTCAAGATGGTTAGCGCAGGCGCTGCCGCCTGCTTTGCACTGAGCGCGTCGGCGGCCACGGTGACCATCGCGACGCTGAACAACCCGGACATGATCGAGTTGAAGAAGCTCTCGCCCGAGTTTGAAAAGGCGAATCCGGACATCAAGCTGAACTGGGTGATTCTCGAGGAAAACGTGCTGCGTCAGCGGGCCACGACCGACATTACGACCGGCAGCGGCCAGTTCGACGTGATGACCATCGGCGCCTATGAAACGCCGCAATGGGGCAAGCGCGGCTGGCTCACGCCGCTCACGAACCTGCCCGCGGACTACGATCTGAACGACGTCGTCAAGACCGCGCGCGACGGCCTCTCGGCCGGCGGCCAGCTGTACGCGCTGCCGTTTTACGTCGAAAGCTCCATGACGTATTACCGCAAGGACCTGTTCGCGGCCAAGGGCCTGAAAATGCCGGATCAGCCCACTTACGACCAGATCGCGCAATTCGCCGACAAGCTCACCGACAAGGCCAACGGCGTGTACGGCATCTGCCTGCGCGGCAAGGCGGGCTGGGGCGAGAACATGGCTTACGGCACGACGGTCGTGAACACCTTCGGCGGCCGCTGGTTCGACGAAAAATGGCATGCGCAGCTCACTTCGCCGGAGTGGAAAAAGGCCATCACGTTCTATGTCGATCTGCTGAAAAAGAACGGGCCGCCGGGAGCGAGTTCGAACGGCTTCAATGAAAACCTCACGCTGATGTCCTCGGGCAAGTGCGCGATGTGGATCGACGCGACCGTGGCAGCCGGCATGCTGTACAACAAGCAGCAATCGCAGATCGCGGACAAGGTCGGCTTTGCAGCCGCGCCGGTCGCCGTCACGCCGAAGGGCTCGCACTGGCTGTGGGCGTGGGCGCTGGCCATTCCGAAGTCGTCGAAACAGGCCGACGCGGCGAAGAAGTTCATTACGTGGGCGACTTCCAAGCAGTACATTGAACTGGTCGCGAAGGACGAAGGCTGGGCATCGGTGCCGCCGGGCACGCGTCAATCCACTTACGCGCGCGCCGAGTACAAGCAGGCTGCACCGTTCGGCGACTTCGTGCTGAAGGCAATCGAATCGGCCGACCCGGATCATCCGACCTTGAAGCCCGTGCCGTACACAGGTGTGCAGTTCGTTGGGATTCCTGAGTTCCAGTCGTTCGGCACGGTGGTCGGACAGAGCATTTCCGGTGCGATTGCCGGTCAGATGACGGTGGACCAGGCGCTCGCAGCGGGCCAGGCTACCGCGGATCGCGCGGTCAAGCAGGCCGGCTACCAGAAATGATCCCGCGCTAGCGCGCGAATCTCGCCACTGAAGTCGCGTGGCACACGCCGGCTGGCGCCCGTCAGCCGGCTCACGCAGTACAGCGGGCTGTCACGGCCGCGCCCATGCCGCCATGCCGTCGTTGCTCGTAGTCGCAACGACACGGCTCCCCGCGGTTCGTGCCGCCCGCGCATTATCGAACAGGTGGTCAATCATGCGTCCTCTGCGCCTGCCTCTCATGCATGCCCATCCTCAAACAGAAAAGGAACGCGAAGTCCGCAAAGCCAATTCGGCGCGCTGGCTCGTGTCGCCGTCCGTCGCCGTCCTGGTGCTATGGATGACGATTCCGCTTGCGATGACAATCTGGTTTTCGTTCTCGCGTTACAACCTGCTTAATCCCGATCTGAAGGGCTTTGCGGGTTTTGACAACTACCAGTTTCTGGCCGGCGACCCGTCGTTCGGCCCGTCGATTGGTCACACGCTGCAGTTGATCGTCTCGGTGCTCGTGATCACCGTGGTAGGCGGCGTGCTGATGGCGATTCTGTTCGACCGCAAGTTCTACGGCCAGGGCGTGGCGCGTCTGCTCGCCATCGCGCCGTTCTTCGTCATGCCCACGGTGAGCGCGCTCATCTGGAAGAACATGATTCTGCATCCGGTGTATGGGCTGATCGCGCAGGGCATGCGCGCAATCGGCCTGCAGCCGATCGACTGGTTCGCCGAGTATCCGTTGACGGCGGTCATCATGATCGTCGCGTGGCAATGGCTGCCGTTCGCGTTCCTGATTCTGTTCACGGCGATCCAGTCGCTCGATCAGGAGCAGAAGGAAGCGGCGCGCATTGACGGCGCCGGGCCGTTTGCGATGTTCTTCTACATCACGCTGCCGCATTTGAAGCGCGCGATCGCCGTGGTCGTGATGATGGAGACGATTTTCCTGCTGTCCATCTTCGCCGAAATCTATACGACGACGGGCGGCGGCCCAGGCACCGCGACCACCAACCTCTCGTATCTGATCTATTCGCTCGGTCTGCAACAGTTCGACGTGGGTCTTGCGTCGGCGGGCGGCATTCTCGCTGTCGTGCTGGCCAATATCGTGTCGTTCTTCCTTGTGCGGATGCTCGCGAAGAACCTGAAAGGGGAGTACGAAAAATGAGCCACGTTGCCTCTACTCCGGCGTCGAGCGCGACGCCCGTCACCGTGCCGGCAAAGTCGCCGTTCAACGCAATCCGCCGCGCGATTCCCGGCGTGATTGCATGGCTCGTCGCGCTGCTGCTGTTCTTCCCGATCTTCTGGATGACGATCACCGCATTCAAGACCGAGCAGCAGGCGTATTCGTCATCGCTTTTCTTCACGCCGACGTTCGACAGTTTCCGCGAGGTGTTCGCGCGCAGCAGCTACTTTTCGTTTGCGTGGAATTCGATTTTGATCTCGGTCGGCGTGACGGTGCTGTGCCTGCTTCTGGCCGTGCCCGCCGCCTACGCGATGGCGTTTTTCCCCACTCGCCGCACGCAAAAAGTGCTGCTGTGGATGCTGTCGACCAAGATGATGCCCTCCGTCGGCGTGCTGGTGCCGATCTATCTGCTGTGGAAGAACAGCGGCCTGCTCGACACCGTATCGGGTCTCGTGATTGTCTACACGCTGATCAATCTGCCGATTGCCGTGTGGATGTCGTTCACCTACTTCGCTGAGATTCCGCGCGACATTCTAGAAGCGGGGCGAATCGACGGCGCGGCAACGTGGCAGGAAATCGTCTATCTGCTGATGCCGATGGCGCTGCCGGGGCTCGCTTCCACCGCACTGCTGCTCGTCATTCTGTCGTGGAACGAAGCGTTCTGGAGCATCAATCTGTCCAGCTCGAACGCCGCGCCGCTCACGGTGTTCATCGCGTCGTACTCGAGTCCCGAGGGGCTGTTCTGGGCCAAGCTGTCCGCCGCTTCGCTGCTTGCGGTGGCGCCGATTCTGATTGTCGGCTGGCTGTCGCAGAAGCAACTGGTCCGCGGCCTCACGTTCGGGGCGGTCAAATGACGGCAGGCACGAGTGCAGGAAACCTCGCGCTGATCTGCGATTGCGACGGCGTGCTCATCGACAGCGAAGCAGTGGCTGCACGCATGCTCGTGCGGGAACTGGAGGCGCGCTGGCCCGGCGCGGACGTCGAACCGGTGGTGTTGCCGCTGCTCGGCCTGCGCATAGAAAGAGTGCTGGAGGGCACGGCGATGCAGCTCGGCAAGAGCCTCGGCCTCGAAGACATCGACGCGATCCGGCGTTCGGTCGAAGCCGCCGCGATGCAGGCGCCGGCGGTGCAAGGCATCGAGCAGGCGCTGGCCCAGGTGCCGCTCGTCAAAGGATGCGCGAGCAACAGTTTCCGGCCGTACGTGGAGACGGTTCTTGCACGCACGGGCCTCGTCAGGTTCTTTGGCGACCGTTTGTTCTGCGCCGACAGCGTGCCCAATCCGAAGCCCGCGCCCGACGTTTATCTGGCGGCCGCGCAAGGTTTGGGCTTCGCGCCGTCGGCGTGCCTCGTCGTGGAGGACAGCGTGACCGGCGTGAGCGCGGCAAGCGCGGCCGGCATGACGGTGCTGGGTTTCATCGGCGGCGGCCATGCGAGCGACGCGCAGATAGACAAGCTGCATGCAGCCGGCGCGCGGCATGTTTTCGACGACATGCTTCAGTTGCCGGAGCTAGTTGCGCAATGGACGCTGAGCGCAACTGCCCCGGCGCCTTGAACCGGCAAAGCGCGCAAAAGCCGCAAGCAGCGCAGGCATCCGACCCAAGCGGTTTCAGATACAGACAAAGCAACACCCAGGCATTACACGGAGACACATCATGGCAAGCGTAACTCTGCGCAACATCCGCAAGGCCTACGACGACACCGAGGTGATGCGCGACATCAACCTCGACATCGCGGACGGCGAGTTCGTCGTTTTCGTCGGCCCGAGCGGTTGCGGTAAATCGACCCTGATGCGGATGATCGCGGGCCTCGAGGACATCAGCGGCGGCGACCTCAGCATCGACGGTGCGCGCATGAACGACGTGCCGCCGGCCAAGCGCGGCATCGCGATGGTGTTCCAGTCGTACGCGCTGTATCCGCACATGACGCTGTACGACAACATGGCGTTCGGCCTCAAGCTCGCCGGCACGAAAAAACCGGAGATCGACGCGGCCGTGCGCAATGCCGCGAAGATCCTGCATATCGATCATCTGCTCGATCGCAAGCCCAAGCAGCTTTCGGGCGGCCAGCGCCAGCGCGTCGCAATCGGCCGTGCGATCACGCGCAAGCCCAAGGTGTTTCTGTTCGACGAGCCGCTGTCGAATCTCGACGCCGCGCTGCGCGTGAAAATGCGCCTGGAGTTCGCGCGTCTGCATGACGAGCTGAAGACCACCATGATCTACGTGACGCACGATCAGGTCGAAGCAATGACGCTCGCGGACAAGATCGTCGTGCTGTCGGCGGGCAATCTCGAACAGGTCGGCAGTCCGACCATGCTGTATCACGCACCCGCCAACCGCTTCGTGGCGGGCTTCATTGGTTCGCCGAAAATGAACTTCATGGAAGGCGTCGTGCAGTCCGTCACGCACGACGGCGTGACCGTGCGCTATGAAACCGGCGAGACCCAGCGCGTTGCGGTCGAGCCAGGCTCGGTCAAGCAGGGCGACAAGGTGACGGTGGGAATTCGCCCTGAGCATCTGCACGTGGGCATGACGGAAGACGGCGTGTCGGCCCGCACGATGGCCGTCGAATCGCTCGGCGACGCCGCGTATCTGTATGCGGAGTCGAGCGTGGCGCCGGACGGTCTGATCGCGCGCATTCCGCCGCTCGAACGTCATGCGAAGGGCGACACGCAGAAGCTCGGCGCGACGCCGGAGCATTGCCATCTGTTCGACAGCGAAGGAAAGGCTTTTCAGCGCAAGATCGTCGAGGTGCTGGCGGCTTGAGTCCGTAGAGGCAGGAAGGAATGCCTTTCTGCCTTTTTCATATGAAGTGCGCAGCCGGGCGGTTTGGCGGTTTATGCGTCCAGCGCCGCGCGCGCGCACAACTCGTCGGTCACGAGCCCCGAGAGCCAGCCGCCCTTGAGCACCGCGATCAGCGCTTCGCGTTTGCGCTTGCCGCCTGCGAAGCCGATGGTGGGCCGCCGCGGCGGCGAGTCGATCGAAAGGCTCGTCACGCGCCGGCCTGTGGGCGATTCGACGCGCGCGCCGGCCGCATCGATCGGCAGGCCGAGCATCTCCGCCACCGCGCCGCTGTGCATCAGCTCCTTTACTTCAGCCGACGTGATGAAGCCGTCTTCGTGCAGCGGGCATTTTGGGCCGATGTTGCCGATGCCGACAAACGCGACATCCGCCTCCGCCGACAACGATTCGACAATCCGGTAGAGCCGGTGATTGCACCACTGCGCGCGTTCCGCCTCGCTATCGGCAATGAGCGGAGCGGGCAGCAGGAAATGCTTGCCGCCTGTCTTCTCCGAAATATGCAGCGCGACGTCGTAGCGGTTCGATGAGCCGTCCTGAGCGATCGCGCCCACCATGGATACCAGCCGGTGCTGCGGACGGTCCAGTTGCGCGATCTGATCGACCGCGGCTTTGAGCGTCCGGCCGCTGCTGACGGCGACCACCATCGGTTTGTCTTGCGCGAGGTAGCGCTCCATGACCTGTGCGCCCGCCACGGCAAGCTTGCGGTCGACTTCCTCGGGCGTGTCGCTGTCGATGGGCACCACTTCGCACATCGAAAGCCCATAGCGTTTGGACAACTGATCGGCAAGCGAAAGACAGTCGGCCAGTTGATGATCGACGCGCACGCGAATCAGGTTCTTTTCCACCGCGAACGCAACGAGCCGCTGCGCGACCGGGCGCGATACCTGCAACTTTTCGGCTATCTCGTTCTGCGTATTGCCCGCGACGTAGTAAAGCCACGCGGCGCGAGTAGCAAGGTCTAGTTTTTCTGTTGACTTGGGCACGGTGACGATCCGCTTGAAGAGCGCCGGCTAGCGCAGCCGGCGCCTGTATGTCGATGCATGTCGGTGCATATCGGGCCCGCCGGCTACGCCCCGCGTTGCCGTGCGCTCAGGCGAGCCGTTCGCGCGCGGGATCGAAGAGCGGTCGCACGTGGCGGTACAGCGCGCGATAGGCGTCGAGCCGCGCACGTAGTTGCGCATGCCGGCACGGATTCGGCGTGAACTCTTTCTCGATCGGCGGCTTGGTGAGCACGGTCGCCGGATCGCCGCCGGCCGCGAGCCAGCCGAGACGGGCCGCGCCAAGCGCCGCGCCGGTCTCGCCGCCGCCGTGCTTGCGCGTCGCGGTGTCCAGCGCGTCAGCGAGCAGTTGCGCCCAGTAGTCGCTGCGCGCGCCGCCGCCCAGCAGCGACAACGCTTTGGCTTCGGTGCCGGCCGCGCGCAACGCGTCGAGGCCGTCGGTGAGCGCGAGCGTTACGCCTTCGAGCACTGCATAGCCGAGCAGCGCGCGATCCGTCGCGTGATTCATGCCGAAGAAAACGCCCTGCGCGTAGGGGTCGTTGTGCGGCGTGCGTTCACCGGACAGATACGGCAAAAAAAGCGGCGCGGTGTTGAGCGCCTCTTCGGGCAATGCTTCGATCTCGGCGAGAAGCGTGGGTTCGTCGGTCGACGTGAGCTTGCAGACCCAGCGCAAACAGCTTGCCGCGGAGAGCACGACGCTCATCTGATGCCAGCGGTCGGGGATCGCGTGGCAGAACGCATGCACGGCTGAAGCAGGGTTCGGCCTGAAGCTGTCGCCGACCACGCACAGCACGCCCGAGGTGCCGAGCGATACGAAGCCGTCGCCCGGCTGCGTCGCGCCAATGCCGATTGCGCTCGTCGCGTTGTCGCCGCCGCCGGCCGCGACGATCACGCCGTCGCTCAAGCCCAGCTCGCGCGCGAGTTGCGGCAGCAGCGTGCCGGACGGCGCGCTGCCTTCGGCAAGCCCCGGCATCTGCGCACGCGTCATGTTGCAAGCTGCGAGCAGCGAATCGGACCAGTCGCGTTTGGCCACGTCGAGCCAGAGCGTGCCGGCCGCATCCGATGGATCGGACACCTTGCCGCCCGTCAGTTGCAGACGCAAGTAGTCTTTCGGCAGCAGCACGCAAGCGGTGCGCGCAAAGATGCCGGGCTCGTGGCGCGCAACCCATAACAGTTTGGGCGCGGTGAAACCCGGCATGGCCAGGTTGCCGGCCACGCTGTGCAGCTCGGGCGCGCGTTCGGTGAGCTCGGCGCATTCCTTGTCGCTGCGCATGTCGTTCCACAGAATCGCGGGCCGCAGCACGCGGTTCTCGGCATCCAGCAGCACGGCGCCGTGCATCTGGCCCGACAGACCAATGCCGCGAATTTGCGCGAACTCGTCGGGGTGCTTCGCGCGCAAGGCGGCGAGCGCGCTTCGCGTGCCGGCCCACCAGTCTTCGGGATTCTGCTCGGCCCAGCGCTGATGCGGCCGCGACACCGTAAACGGTGAGCCAGCGGTGCCGATCACGCGCCCAGTGGGGGCGAGCAGCAGGACTTTCACTTCGGACGTGCCTAGGTCGATGCCGAGATACATGGGCGCGAAACCTTCGTCGTTGGAGATGCGCTACTTTAGCCGCACACGGCGCGCGGTGCCATGCGCATTAAGCCTGGCACCGCGCGCTTCGATGGAACGTGCTTGCGCTTTACACCTGGCCGCGTTTTGCGAGCCACACGTCGACGCGCGCCAGCGCGCCCGCCAATGCCGATTCAAGCTCCTGCGTGCCGGCCATGCTGCCCCACAGCAGCCGGTCTGCCGCGAACGCCTGCAGCGGATCAGGTGCCGCGAAAAAGCCGCGCGCGACGCGCTCGTCCATCACGCCGTCCTGATATGCGTAGGGCAGCTTGCCCGCCTGCCAGCGGTCGAGGAAGCGGAAGAACAGCGCGGGCAGCATCGCCGTGGCCGCGGGCGTGACGCCGCGCTCGAAACACTCGGCGAGCGTCGGTGCGATAAAGCCGGGCAGTTTGGAAAAGCCATCGGCGGCCACGCGCTGGTTGGTGTCCTGGATATAAGGATTGCCGAAGCGCTCGAGCACCACATCGCGATAGCGTTCGAGGTCGAGCGGGCTCGGCGTGAGGCAGGGGATCACGTCCTCGCTCACATACTCGAAGGCGAACTGGCGGATCTCCGCGTCGTGGGTGCCTTCGTGAATGTAGTTCAGACCGACGAGCGTGCCCGCCCATGCAATGCAGCTATGCGTGGCGTTCAGAATGCGGATCTTCGCTTCTTCGTACGGCAGCACCGACTCGACCAGCTCCGCGCCCACCTTTTCCCAAGCGGGGCGGCCGGCAATAAAGCGCTCCTCGATCACCCATTGGATGAATGCTTCGCCCATCACCGGGCAGGCGTCGTTCACACCCGTCGCGGCCTTCACGCGCTCGCGCACGTCCGGCGTCGGGCGCGGCGTGATGCGGTCGACCATTGAACTCGGGCACGCGGTGTTGCGCTCGAACCATTGCGCGAGCTCTGCCTCGCCGCGCAATTCGAGAAACGCGCTCATGCCTGCATGAAAACGCTCGCCGTTGCGGCGCAGGTTGTCGCAGGTCTGCAGCGTGAGCGGACCCGCACCGGCTTTCATGCGCGCGTCGAGAATCGCCGCGAGCGCGCCATAGATGGTCGTGTGTCCGCCTTTGAGGTCCGCCGCAAGATCGGGGTTGGCGCTGTCGAGCTGGTCGTGCTCGTCGAGGTAGTAGCCGCCTTCCGTGACCGTAAACGAGATGATCTTGCAGGCCGGATCGGCGCCGGCCTCGATCAACGCGTCGAGGCTTTCGGTCCACGGCACCACGCGTTCAATCGAGCGGATCGTCTCATAGGCGCGCTCGCCTTGCGGCGTAACGGTCTCGAGCGTATAGACGCCGTCTTGCGCGGCCAGCGCTTCGAGCACCGCGTTCATGTCGCTGCGGATATTGCCGACGGTCAGCGACCAGTGCGGCTCGCCCGGCAGCTTCGCTTCGTTCAACCTGTGCAGATACCACGCCTGATGCGCGCGATGAAACGATCCCGCGCCGATATGCAGGATCACGTGTGCGGCCTCGCCGCTGCCTTGCCCGCTGCTCATGTGCGTCTCCATCTGTCTCAGCTGTTGCGCCGCCTGTCGCGCGCGTTTCTTTTCGGTGAGAGCATTTGCTCTGCATGTGGGCGAATGATCGTACCCGCCGAAACGAAAGTCAAGGCGAGCGCGCGATGTTTTCGTGGCGCGGCGCGGCGGCGCGCGGCGAGCGGGCGGCGTCAAACCGCGCGTCCGCCCGCCTTGCGGCACGCTTTCACACGCGTTTTGCAATGCATCATTCTTGAGCCCGCGCGGCTCGGGGCTTACCCGAATGCAAAAAAGTATCGGTCCGCGGTCTCATTTTTAGTGGTGGCTCGCGCGTTTGAAGGCTACTTTTCGCTCTACAAGACGAAGACAAGCGGACACGTTCACGGGCCGCTTCATGGAGGCAGACAGTGCAACCCGATCTGGAGATCGTGGCAGTACGCCGCGACGAGTCGTTCAAAGTGTGGTCGCACGGCTATCCGTATCGCACGGTACGCTGGCACTTTCATCCTGAATACGAGATCCATCTGATCGTGGCGACCACGGGCAAGATGTTCGTCGGCGATCACATCAGCAGCTTTGCGCCCGGCAATCTGGTGTTGATGGGGCCCAACCTGCCGCACAACTGGGTAAGCGACGTGCCCGAAGGCGAGAGCATCGCGCAGCGCAATCTGGTCGTGCAGTTCGGCCAGGAATTCGTGTCGAGCTGTCTCGAGAGCTTTCCCGAATGGCGCCAGGTCGAGGCGCTGCTTGCCGATTCGCGCCGCGGCGTGTCGTTCGGCGCGCGCACGAGTGCCGCGATCCAGCCGCTCTTCCTCGAACTGCTGAACGCGCGCGGACTGCGCCGTCTGGTGCTGTTCATGTCGATGCTGGAAATCCTGATGAGCGCCGAAGACCGCGAGACGCTTGCGAGCCCCGCTTATCAGGCCGACCCCACGGGTTTCGCGGCGACGCGCATCAACCACGTGCTCTCGTATATCGGCAAGAACCTCGCGAACGAGTTGCGCGAATCGGATCTTGCGCAACTTGCCGGCCAGAGCGTGAGCGCGTTTTCCCGCTATTTTCGCCGGCACACGGGCTTGCCGTTCGTGCAGTACGTGAATCGCATGCGGATCAATCTCGCGTGCCAGTTGCTGACCGACAGCGAACTGAGCGTGACCGATATCTGCTTCAAGGCGGGCTTTAACAACCTGTCGAATTTCAACCGGCAATTTCTCGCGGTGAAGGGCATGGCGCCTTCCAGGTTTCGCCGCTATCAGCAACTGAACGACGCAAGCCGCGAAGCGTCGGAGGAAGCCGCGGCGCGCGGCAGGGGCATCGACGACGCGCCCGCCATCGTGCTCGCGCCAGGTTTGCCGCGTCCCGCGGCGGCTGCCTATCCACCAACCTAGCGCCAACCTGGCACCAACCTGGCGCCAGGCTGGTAGCCGCCTGGTCCACCGCCGGGCTTTTTCAGCAAGGCACTTTGCTTCACCACGTTCAACACGCATCGCGCTGTCCGACGACAGCGCGAGGGACGTGCTCACTTCAAAAACGGAGACAACCATGACGCAAACCACCATCAAGCAGGCATCGTCGACTCACTTCGCGCGGCGCGGCGCTCTGTTCGCGAGCCTCGCATTGAGCCTTTCGTTCATCGCCGCGCCGGCCGCGCACGCCGCGCCGCTGAAGATCGGCATGACGTTTCAGGAGCTCAACAACCCCTACTTCGTGACGATGCAGAAGGCGCTGAACGAAGCGGCTGCATCGACCGGCGCAACGGTGGTCGTGACCGACGCGCATCACGACGTGAGCAAGCAGGTGAGCGACGTGGAGGACATGCTGCAGAAGAAGATCGACATCCTGCTCGTGAACCCGACCGATTCCACGGGCATTCAGTCGGCTGTGACGTCGGCGAAAAAAGCGGGCGTGGTGGTGGTCGCCGTGGACGCGAACGCGAACGGACCGGTCGATTCTTTCGTGGGCTCGAAGAACTTCGACGCGGGACAGATGGCCTGCGAGTACCTGGCGAAGTCGATTGGCGGCAGCGGCGAAGTCGCCATTCTCGACGGCATTCCGGTAGTGCCGATTCTCGAACGCGTGCGCGGCTGCAAAGCGGCGCTCGCGAAGTCGCCGAACGTGAAGCTCGTGGATACGCAAAACGGCAAGCAGGAACGCGCGACCGCGCTTTCCGTGACCGAAAACATGATCCAGGCACATCCGAACCTGAAGGGCATTTTCAGCGTGAATGACGGCGGCTCGATGGGTGCGCTGTCCGCTATCGAGTCCTCCGGCAAGGACATCAAGCTGACGAGCGTCGACGGCGCGCCCGAAGCGATTGCCGCGATCCAGAAGCCGAATTCGAAATTCGTCGAGACGTCCGCGCAGTTTCCTGCTGACCAGGTACGCATTGCGCTCGGCATCGCGTACGCGAAGAAGTGGGGCGCCAATGTGCCGAAGGCAATTCCCGTCGACGTGAAGATGATCGACCGCAGCAACGCGAAGGGTTTTAGCTGGTAAGCCGAAGGCCCGCCGCTGTGGCGTGCGGCAATTTCATGGTCGCCGGCATGGCGGCGGGCAGCGATGGAGCACCCGATGGACACGATACTCAAGCTCGAGAACATCAGCAAAAGTTTTCCCGGCGTGAAGGCGTTGCAAGGCATTCATCTGGATATTGCGCGCGGCGAGATTCACGCGCTGCTCGGCGAAAACGGCGCGGGCAAATCGACGCTGATGAAGATTCTGTGCGGCATCTATCAGCCGGACGAAGGCACGATCACGATTGAAGGCACGGCGCGCCACTTCGCGAACTATCACGACGCGGTGGCGGCCGGCGTCGGCATCGTGTTTCAGGAATTCAGCCTGATTCCGTACCTGAACGCGGTGGAGAACATGTTTCTCGGCCGCGAAATGAAGAATGGTCTCGGTCTGCTCGAGCGCGGCAAGATGCGGCGCGCGGCAGCGGAAATTTTCGCGCGGCTCGGCGTGTCGATCGACCTGTCCGTGCCGATTCGCGAACTCTCCGTTGCGCAGCAGCAGTTTGTCGAAATCGGCAAGGCGCTCTCGCTCGAAGCGCGCATTCTGATTCTCGACGAACCGACCGCCACGCTCACGCCCGCCGAAGCCGAGCATCTGTTCGCGATCATGCGGGAGCTGAAGCAGCAGGGCGTCGCGATGATCTTCATCTCGCACCACCTCGAAGAAATTTTCGAGGTGTGCGACCGCATCACGGTATTGCGCGACGGTCAGTATGTGGGCATGACCGAAGTCGCGCAGTCGGACGTGAGCCGTCTTGTCGAAATGATGGTGGGACGCCGCATCGAGAACAGCTTTCCGCCCAAGCCGGCTTTGCGCGCGGACGCAAAGATCGTGCTGGACGTGCAGAAGCTGCAATTGCTGAAAGACGGCCCGGTGCTGCAATTCACGCTGCGCGAAGGCGAGATTCTGGGCTTTGCCGGACTGGTCGGATCGGGGCGCACCGAGACCGCGCTCGCGGTGATAGGCGCGGACCCCGCCTATGCGAAGGACATTCGCATCAACGGCGAGGCCGCGAAACTGTCGGACCCCGCCGACGCGTTGCGCGCGGGCGTGGGCATTCTTCCGGAAAGCCGCAAGACCGAAGGGCTGATTACGGACTTCTCGATCAAGCAGAACATTTCGATCAACAATCTCGGCAAGTATCGCTCGTTGCGGTTTTTCATCGACCAGCGCAGCGAAGCGCGGGCCACCGCCGACATCATGAAGCGCGTGGGCGTGAAGGCGCCGACCATGCACACCGAGGTGGCGACGCTGTCAGGCGGCAACCAGCAGAAAGTGGTGATCGCCCGCTGGCTGAACCATCACACCAACATCCTGATCTTCGACGAACCGACGCGCGGCATCGACGTCGGCGCGAAGTCGGAAATCTATCTGCTGATGCGCGAACTCACCGCGCGCGGCTATTCGATCATCATGATTTCGTCGGAGCTGCCTGAGATTGTCGGCATGTGCGACCGCGTCGCCGTGTTCCGGCAAGGCCGCATCGAAGCGCTGCTCGAAGGCGATCAGATCGACTCGAACGCCGTCATGACCTATGCAACCGCCGGCACTCGTGGAGCTTTGCATGAACACGCCTAATCCTTCTTCGTCGCCGAAAACGTCGACTATCAGCGGCAATACGCCGGGCGCACCGGTGCGCTTCACGTGGGCCGCGCTAAAGCGCTCCACGCTCTTCTATCCGTTTATCGGCCTGCTCGTGGTTTGCATCGTGATGGTGTTTGCAAGCGACAGTTTCCTCTCGGCTGCAAACATTGAAAACGTGCTGCGCCAGGTGTCGATCAACGCGATCATCGCGGTCGGCATGACCTGCGTGATTCTCACAGGTGGCATCGACCTCTCCGTAGGCTCGGTGATGGCGCTCGCGGGCACGCTCGCCGCCGGTCTGATGGTGGCCGGCATGAATGCGCTTGCCGCGTTGGCGATAGGCGTCGCAGTAGGTCTCGGCTTCGGCGCGGCGAATGGCTTCTTCGTTGCCTTTGCCGGCATGCCGCCGATCATCGTGACGCTTGCAACGATGGGCATTGCCCGCGGCCTCGCGCTCATCTACACCGGCGGCTATCCGATCGACGGCTTGCCCGAATGGGTCAGCTTTTTCGGCAGCGGCAAGATTCTCGGCATTCAGGCGCCGGTCGTGATCATGGCGGTGATCTACGTGATCGCGTGGGTGCTGCTCGAGCGCATGCCGTTTGGCCGCTACGTGTATGCGATCGGCGGCAATGAACAGGCGACGCGTCTGTCCGGCGTGCGCGTGGCGCGGGTCAAGCTGATCGTCTACACCATCGCCGGGCTGACGTCCTCTTTCGCGGCAATCGTTCTGACGGCGCGTTTGATGAGCGGGCAGCCCAACGCCGGCGTGGGGTTCGAACTCGATGCCATTGCCGCCGTCGTGATGGGCGGCACCTCGATCTCCGGCGGACGCGGCTCCATTGTCGGCACGCTGATCGGCGCGCTGCTGCTCGGCGTATTGAACAACGGGCTGAACATGGTCGGCGTGAATCCGTATGTGCAGAACGTGATCAAGGGCGGAATCATTCTGCTCGCGATCTACATCAGCCGCGACCGCAGAAAGTAATGCTCTCTTCCCCACTGATTTTCACTTCCGGCAGGACCATGCAATGACGAATGAATTTACTCCATCCGACAAGCAGAACATGACGGCGATTGTCTGCCACGCACCGAAGGACTATCGCGTCGAACAGGTTGCGAGGCCGCGCGCGCGAGCGCACGAACTGGTGATCCGCATCGCCGCATGCGGGATCTGCGCGAGCGACTGCAAATGCCATTCGGGCGCGAAGATGTTCTGGGGCGGCCCGAGTCCGTGGGTCAAGGCACCGGTGATACCCGGGCACGAGTTCTTCGGCTACGTGCAGGAACTGGGCGAAGGCGCAGCCGAGCATTTCGGCGTGAAGATCGGCGACCGTGTGATTGCCGAGCAGATCGTGCCGTGCGGCAAGTGCCGTTACTGCAAATCCGGCCAGTACTGGATGTGCGAGGTGCACAACATCTTCGGCTTTCAGCGTGAAGTCGCGGACGGCGGCATGGCCGAGTACATGCGCATTCCGCCGACTGCGATCGTCCACAAGATTCCGGACGGCATCTCTCTCGAAGATGCTGCAATCATCGAACCGCTTGCCTGCGCGATTCACACGGTCAATCGCGGCGAGCTGCAACTGGACGACGTGGTGGTGATCGCGGGTGCCGGTCCACTCGGTCTGATGATGACGCAGGTCGCGCACCTGAAAACGCCGAAGAAACTGGTGGTGATCGATCTGGTGGAAGAGCGTCTCGCGCTCGCCCGCGAGTACGGCGCGGACGTGACGATCAATCCCACGCAGGACGACGCGCTCGCCATCATTCGCTCGCTTACTGACGGCTACGGCTGCGACGTCTATATTGAAACGACCGGTGCGCCAATCGGCGTCAATCAGGGCATGGACCTGATTCGCAAACTGGGGCGCTTCGTCGAGTTCTCGGTGTTCGGCGCGGATACCACGCTGGACTGGTCCGTGATCGGCGACCGCAAGGAACTGGACGTGCGCGGCGCGCATCTCGGACCGTATTGCTATCCGATCGCAATCGATCTGCTCGCGCGCGGACTCGTGACCTCCAAGGGGATTGTCACGCACGGCTTTTCGCTGGAAGAATGGGACGAGGCGATCAAGATTGCCAACTCGCTGGACTCGATCAAGGTGCTGATGAAGCCGCGCGCATGAGTTCGCGCCGCGCCCGCATCGGCGTCGCATAACAACGGAGACTGTATGGAATACGTCATCGGCGTGGACATCGGCACGCAGAGCACGAAAGCGCTGCTTGTCGATCGGCAGGGCGCCATCGTGGCGCAGCATGCGTCGAGCTATCAGCCTGATACGCCGAAGCCGCTATGGGCCGAGCAATGGCCGGCAGTGTGGTTCAAGGCCGTCACCGAATGCATTGCCGCATGCGTGCAGAAGGGGAAGCAGGCGGGCGTCGCGGCCGATTCCATCAAGGCCGTGTGCGTGAGCAGCCTGTATGGCGGCTCGGGCATTCCTGTGGACAGCGAGATGCGCCCGCTGCATCCGTGTCTGATATGGATGGATCGGCGCGCGACCGACCAGGTCGAATGGGTGCGCGGCAACATCGACCTCGAGCGGCTTTACGCGATTACCGGCAACGGTGTGGATAGCTACTACGGCTACACGAAGATGCTGTGGCTGCGCGATCACGCGCCCGAGGTGTGGGCGCAAACGCGCTACTTCCTGCCGCCCAACGCTTATGTGATCTACATGCTGACCGGCGAGATTGCCGTGGATCACAGTTCCGCCGGCAACATCGGCGGTGTCTACGATATTGCGAAGCGCGACTGGTCCGACGAGGCGCTCGACATGCTCGGCATTCCCGCTACGATGATGCCGGAGCGTCTGTGCGAATCGTCGGAAGTAGTGGGCGGTCTGCTTTCGCAGTGGACGGAGCAGCTTGGCCTTGCGGCCGGTACGGCAATCGTGGCGGGCGGCGTGGATGCGGCGGTGGCAACCTTTGCCGCCGGCGTAAGCCGCGCCGGTCAGCATGTCGCGATGATCGGCACGAGCATGTGCTGGGGCTACATCAACCAGAGCGTCGATGCACGGCACGGGTTGATCAGCATGCCTCACGTTTTCAACGGGCAACGCGACATCTATGTGTTCGGCGGGGCGATTACCGCAGGTGCATCGGTGACGTGGTATCGCGAGCAGTTCTGTCATGCGGAGATAGAAGCCGCGCGCATGACTCCGCATGGCGATCCGCATCGCCTGCTCGAAGAAAGCGCGGCAAAAGTGCAGGCGGGATCGGACGGTGTGATGTTTCTGCCGTATCTGATGGGCGAGCGCAGCCCCGTGTGGGACGCGAAAGCAAGCGGCGCATTCGTCGGCCTGAGCCTCTTTCATACGCGGGCGCATTTGTATCGCGCGGTACTCGAAGGCGTGTCCTTTGCACTGAAGCACAACATCGAGGCGGGGCGTCAGGGCGCGCAGTCGCTGGAGGACAAGCTCATCGTGGTGGGCGGCGCCGCTCACTCGGACCTGTGGATGCAGATCATCGCCGACATAACGGGCTACCCGGTCTATACGATCGAGCAGGAAGTGGAAGCCGCGATGGGCGCGGCGTTGCTTGCCGCGCTGGGCGTAGGTCTGATTTCGCGCGAGGCCGCGCAAGGGGGATGGATCAGCCTCGTCGAGCGGGCGCAACCCGACGCCGCACGCATGGCACTCTACGAAGAACGGTTCGGCATCTACAAGGACCTGTATCCGGCTTTGAAGCCGGTCATGCATCGCTTGCAAACATCATGAACGCTACTTTCGATTTTTCCGGCCGCTCGATTCTGGTAACGGGGGCCTCCAGTGGAATAGGCCGCGCGACGGTCGAAATGCTGTGCGCGAGCGGCGCCGACGTGGTGGCGGCGGCGCGCAATGTGAACGAGCTTGCTCGCCTTGCCGAGGAAACCGGCTGCGAGCCGTGGCAGCTCGACGTTAGCGACGAAGCCGCGATTGACGACGCGTTCAGCTCGCCAACCGCTTTCGACGGTCTGGTGAATTGCGCCGGCATTGCCTTGCTCGAGCGCGCAGTGGACACCACCGCCGCGAGCTTTGATCGCGTGATGGCGGTGAACGCGCGGGGCGCGGTGCTGGTCGCGAAGCATGTGGCGCGCGGGATGATCGAGGCGAAACGCGCCGGCAGCATCGTGAACGTGTCGAGCCAGGCGTCGCTCGTTGCGCTCGACGACCACCTGAGCTATTCGGCTTCGAAAGCAGCACTCGACGCGCTCACGCGGTCTTTGTGTATCGAGCTTGGGCCGTTTGGAATCCGCGCCAACAGCGTCAATCCGACTGTCACCTTGACGCCTATGGCGGTGCAGGCATGGAGCGACCCAGCGAAGCGGGAGCCGGCATTGAAGGCGATTCCGTTGGGGCGGTTCGCCGAGCCGGCCGAGGTGGCATCCGTGGTGCTGTTTCTGTTGAGCGATGCCGCTTCTATGGTGAGCGGCGTGTGTTTGCCGGTCGATGGCGGGTTCCTCGTCAGGTGAGCCCGCCGCGGCACCGCCTACAGCACGGTCCTGACATGCCAGAGTTCGGGAAACAGAACCACGTCCAGCATCTTGCGCAAGTAGGGCGCCCCACTGGTCCCGCCGGTGCCCTGCTTGAAGCCGATAATTCTTTCGACAGTCGTCACGTGCCTGAAGCGCCATTGCCGGAAAGCGTCCTCGAGATCGACCAGTTCCTCGGCCATCTCGTACAGCTCCCAATGCTGTGACGGGTTGCGATACACCTCGAGCCACGCCGCTTCGACGGAAGCGTCGTGAACCGTGGGTTGCGTCCAGTCGCGCTCGAGCCGCTCGGGCGCAATGGCAAACCCGCGCCGCGCCAGCAGTTTCACTACTTCGTCATAGAACGACGGCGCCTCGAGCGATGCCTTCACCTCGGCGAGCACATCCTCGCGATGCGAGTGCGGCTTTAGCATCCGATCGTTCTTGTTGCCGAGCAAAAATTCGATCTGCCGATACTGATAAGACTGGAAGCCAGACGAGCTGCCGAGATAGGGCCGCATAGACGTGTATTCGGAAGGCGTCATGGTCGCGAGAACGTTCCATGCCTGCACGAGCTGCTCCATGATCCGCGAGACGCGCGCGAGCATCTTGAACGCCGGCGGCAGTTCGTCGCGATGCACCGCGTCGAGTGCGGCGCGCAACTCGTAGAGCGCGAGCTTCATCCACAATTCGCTCGTCTGGTGCTGAATGATGAAAAGCATCTCGTTGTGATCGGGCGATAACGGGTGCTGCGCATTGAGCACCGTCCCGAGCGACAGATAGTCGCCGTAACTCATCGACTGCGAGAAGTCGAGTTGCGCGTCGTGCCAGCCATCGGTTGAAGCGTCCTGTCCGGCCGCAGTTGCAGTGTTGACGGTAGCGGCGGACTCGGCACGCCCATGACCGAACGGGCAACCCTGCGCGGCGCTTTCTTCGGGCAAGCCCGGCGTTTGCATGTGATCGTTCATTGTGGCTCCTCAGGTCACGGCGCCGCGGGCGGCAAATTCGGGGGCGCGCCAGGTCTCGCGCGCGAGCACGTCGCGCAGGGTTTCGACGGCGTCCCACACATCGACAAAGCGCGTATAAAGCGGCGTGAAGCCGAAGCGCAACACATGCGGCTCGCGGTAATCGCCAATCACGCCACGCGCGATTAGCGCCTGCATCACTTCATAGCCATGCGGATGCTCGAAGCTCGCATGGGAGCCGCGCTGCGCATGCGCGCGCGGCGTGACGAGCTTGAGCGGAAACTCGCTGCAACGCGTTTCGACCAGTTCGATGAAAAGATCCGTCAACGCGAGCGACTTGCGGCGAATCGCCTGCATGTCGGTTTGCAGGAAGACGTCGAGCCCGCATTCGACCAGCGCCATCGACACCATCGGCTGCGTGCCGCACAGATACCGCCCAACGCCTTCGTCCGGACGATACGTCGGGTTCATCGCGAACGGCGCTGCATGTCCCCACCAGCCGGAAAGCGGCTGCGCGAAGTCGTTCTGATGACGCTTGGGCACCCACACGAAGCCGGGCGAGCCGGGGCCGCCGTTCAGATACTTGTACGTGCAGCCCACCGCATAGTCCGCGCCGACGCCGTTCAGATCCACCGGCACGGCGCCCGCCGAATGCGCAAGATCCCACAGCGCTAGTGCGCCCTTGTCGTGCATCAGTTGCGTCAACGCGGCCATGTCGTGCATGTAGCCGGTGCGGTAGTTCACGTGCGTGATCATCGCGATCGCGGTGTCCTCGCCGATGGCCTCGGGCAGCTCGGACGGATCGTCGACAAGACGCAACTCATAGCCGCGGTCGAGCTGCTCGATCAGCCCCTGCGCGATGTACAGATCCGACGGAAAGTTCGACCGCTCGGAAACGATCACGCGCCGCTTCGGGTCGCGCGCGTCGGCGAGCCGCAAGGCAGCGGAGAGCACCTTGAACAGGTTGATCGAAATCGTATCGGTCACGACCACTTCGTTTTCCACCGCGCCGATCAGCGGCGCGAGCTTGTTGCCGAGGCGGCGCGGCAGCGCGAACCAGCCGGCGGCATTCCAGCTGCGGATCAGCCCTTCGCCCCATTCGGCGGCGATCACCGTCTGCGCGCGCTGCGCGGCGGCGGCCGGCGGCACGCCGAGCGAATTGCCGTCGAGGTAGATCGTGGTGGGCGACAGCGCGAACTGGTCGCGCAGTGTCGCGAGCGGGTCGGCGCGGTCGAGCGCCAATGCTTCTTCGCGGTGATTCATAAGGGTCTCGTGGGTTCGCGGAGCGTGGATTCGGGAATTGCGGATTGCGGCTTACGGATTGGGCCTGGGCCTGGGCTTGGGCGTGGGCTTGGGCGTGGGCTTGGGCTTGGGCTTGGGCGGCGGCTGCGAACAGACTCAGCGCGCGGCCGGCAGCGCGCGCAGCACCGCGCGCACCGGGCTCGCGTCGAGCGTGGTCAGCTTGAGCGGCAGCGCGATGAGTTCATAGTCGCCCGGCGCGACCTCGTCGAGCACGATGCCTTCGAGAATGGCCATGCCGTGCGCGCGAATGCGATGGTGCGCGTCCATCGTCTTCGACTCCTGCGGGTCGAGCGAGGGCGTGTCGATGCCGACCAGCTTCACGCCGTTCGCCGCGAGCAGGTCGATGGTTTCGGCAGCCACCGCGCAGAAGGCGCTGTCCCACACGGTGCTCGGCGCATTCCTGTAAGTGCGCAGTAAGACTCGCGGCGGCAGGTCGGCCAGCGAGTCGTGCAGATGTTGTGGCGTCACAACAGGCGACGCGCCGATGCAGTGAATCACGCGGCAGGGTCCGAGATACGTGTCGAGCGGCACGCGGCCGATCGCGGCACCCGCCGCGTCGTAGTGCAGGGGCGCGTCCGTGTGAGCGCCGGTGTGCGGCGAGAGCGTAAGCCGCGCCACGTTGACAGGCGAGCCGGCCTCGATTCGCCAGACGCGTTCTATGCCGACCGGCGTGTCGCCAGGCCAGACGGGGGTCGTGGTATCTACGGCAGGGGTGATGTCCCAGAGAGTCTGCATATCCGCATTTGGGTGGATGTCTATAGGGAATGATAGGCGTAGAGCGGCGAAATGTGATTGCGAAAAAATCACCTTCTTGGCCCGGTCTTGGAACATAATTTGAGACAAATGGGAAAGGGAGACCGAAAATGAACGCGATCTCGCTCGACGCCACCGATTGCCGTATCTTGACGGTGCTGCAGCAGGAAGGACGAATCAGCAATCTCGATCTTGCGGAGCGCATCTCGCTGTCGCCGTCGGCGTGTCTGCGCCGCTTACGTCTGCTGGAAGAACAGGGTGTCATCGAGCACTATCGCGCGTGTCTGAACCGCGAAGTGCTGGGTTTTGAACTCGAGGCGTTCGTGCAGGTGTCGATGCGCAACGAACAGCAGAACTGGCACGAGCGCTTTGCCGAGGCGTTGCGCGATTGGCCGGAAGTGGTGGGCGCTTTTGTCGTGACGGGCGAGACGCATTATCTGCTGCGGGTTCTCGCGCACAACCTCAAGCACTATTCGGATTTCGTGCTGCAGCGTCTGTACAAGGCGCCAGGCGTGCTGGATATCCGTTCGAATATCGTGCTGCAGACGTTAAAGGAAGATTCGGGCGTACCGGTCTCGCTGGTCACGCGCACCGGCACCCACGGCGCGCCGCACAACGACCGCTGAGGCACGCTGGCAACGGCCTGCCGCAACGGGTCGCCTGCTGCCCTGCGGCGCTTGCCGGCCGCGTCTTCGCCTAGAGCGGCTCGAGTCCGTGGAACTGGCCGTTCTGAAAGACGAGCGGTGCAATGCTGGCGGCGTTCTCATGCACGCCGCAGCGCTCCACCTCGCCGACAAAGATGACGTGATCGCCTTCTTCGTACCGGCTGCGGTTATGGCATTCGAACCAGGCGAGCGCGCCGTCGAGCACCGGCATGCCGGTGTCGCCCGCCGCGTGCGAGACGCCTTCGAAGCGATCGCCTTTGAGCGTGGCGAAGCGCTTGCATAGATCGAGTTGCGACGCGGCCAGCACGTTGACAACGTAGTGGCTGTTCGCACGAAACACCGACATGGACGCCGAGCGCGTGGCAAGACTCCACAGCACGAGCGGCGGGTCGAGCGAGACCGAGTTGAACGAACTCGCCGTGATGCCAATCAACTGCCCCGACGGCGCACGCGTTGTAATGACGGTGACGCCGGTGGCGAATTGGCTGAGCGCCTGCCGGAAGGCGGGCTGGTCGAAGTTGGGCGGGCTGGCTTGCTTCATCGCGCGCGAGCCGCCGGTGCCTGGCCGCTGGAATCCGCGCTGCAGCTTTCGCGCGCACGGCGGGAAACAGATGATTCGAAAGTCATAGTGAAAATCGTCGATTTGCCCCAATTTTAACTGCAATCGCGGCACACCGGCCGCGACGCAACCGGTGCCGTGCAAAACCGGCTAAGCTGGAACGCTGCGCCGATGGCATGGGCGTTGCGGCGAAGTCAACGCGGCACGGGCCGATCACGAGTTCGAAGGAGCGAGCAGCATGAGTCAGACAGGCGAAATCGCCACCTTGGGTGGCGGGTGTTTCTGGTGCCTCGAAGCGGTTTATCTGGGCGTCGACGGCGTCAACTCGGTGGAGTCGGGCTATGCGGGCGGTCACACGCAACATCCGACCTATGAACAGGTGTGCGACGGCGCGACGGGCCATGCCGAAGTGGTGAAGGTCGACTTCGACCCGTCGAAGATCAGCTATCGCGAGATTCTGGATATTTTCTTTGCGATCCACGATCCCACGCAACTAAACCGGCAAGGTAACGATGTCGGCACGCAATACCGCTCCGTCATCTTCACCCATTCCGACGCGCAGCGCGAGGCGGCTTTGCAGGCGATCCGGGAAATCGGCGAGCAGCGTATCTACGACGGGCAGATCGTCACGCAAGTGCTGCCGCTCGACGGCAATTACTGGCCTGCGGAAGCCTATCATCAGAACTATTTCGCGCAGCATCCGGATCAGGGGTATTGCTCGTTCGTGGTGGCGCCCAAGGTGGCCAAATTCCGCCAGAAGTTCGCTCACCGGATCAAGGCGGGCTGAGCGGGCAGGGTGGGCGTGCGATGGCGCCCCCCCCGAGATGCGCGCGGTAGGTTGATGAACGTGCGGAGCGCGGCAGGCGGTGGATCGGTGCATGCCGCGCTCAGGCGTCATGCTGGCGGATGCGGCTGCTGCCCGCTCTCCGGCGCCTGGTCGTTCTCCGGCTCCTGCCCGCTCCCCGGGTCCTGCTCGTTCTCGCGCTCCTGCTCCTGCGTAAGCCGCACGCACGCCTCGACAATCTCCCGCGCCAGCTCGATACAGCTAAGCGGCGCCGAACCTTCCGCCTTGTTGTTCACCGCGATCACCACCGGCTGCCCGGCAAGCGCATAGCGCGCGGCCAGTTCCGCGAGCGACGCGCGCGTGGCCGGATCCTCGTCGACGAGCTTGTCGAACGGCTCGTATTTCGCCTTCGCCTGCTCGTATTTGAAGCCGCCATGCAGGCTCCAGCGCACGATCAGCGGGCCGGCCGGCTCGCCGTCCAGCAGCGCGAGGGCCGCGGCCTGCCGCAGCGGGTCGGGCATGCGCGCATGAATGCCCACGCAATAGCGCACTCCCGCCGCTTTCAGCGTACGAATGAAGCGCGGCGTCAGAAGACTCGCATCGCGGATTTCAATTGCATAACAGGTGCCTTCGGGAAGCTTCGGCAACGCCGTCAAGAACGCGGCCAGCCGTTCGAGGAACACCGCCGGCTGCGCGAGCATCTGATCGGGCAGGGGCGGAAGCTGAAACACCAGCGCGCCGGCCTTCGCCCCTAGCCCTTCGAGGCAGGGCGTGACGAAGTCGTCGATTGCCATTTGTGCGTTCAGAAAGCACGGATTCAGCGACACCGGCTCGCCGCGTTCGGCACGCACCGTGGCGTCAGTGATAGTCATCGGCGCTTTGACGATGAAGCGGAAATCGTCGGGCACCTGCTGTGCGTAGCGCAGGTAGTCGGTGACGGTGAGCGCCTGGTAAAACGAGCGGTCGATGCTGACCGTCTTCAGCAGCGGATGCGCGCCGTAGGCCGTGAGGCCGTCGCGCGAAAGCTTGCTGTTGCTGTATTCGTCACCGTAGACAATGCCGTTCCAGCCGGGGAACGACCAGGTGGACGTGCCAAGGTGGATTTGCGGCGGCAGTTGCGCGGCGAGCGCGAGTACGTCCTGCGACGGCGGGGCGGCGAGAATTTCGCGGGCTCGGCGCTTTTTTGGCGCATCGGTACGGGACGCCGGCGCAGCGGCGGGCGCTGCTTGCACCGGCAAGCCGAACAGGTCGAACTGCACCGCTTCGCCTTGTGTCTGTTCGCCTTGCGCCTGTTCTTCTATTCCGCCCGGCGCGCCGGGCGCTCCTTCGAGTTCGCTTGTCCCGCGTTGGTCCATCGAGATTCGACCTGCTGTTCAGTGGTGTGCGCCGCGGCGGCACGCTTTCGTACGGCGCCGCGGCGCTTTCGTCACAGCGGTTTCTCGTACATGTAGCGGCGCGACCACGGCAGGGTTTTCGCGCTGCGGCCGGCCTTGCGGCATACGACCTGATAGATGGAGACGTCGTCGTTCTCGAATGCATACGCGCAGCCGGCCAGGTACACCCGCCAGATGCGGAATTTTTCGTCGTCGACGAGCTTGCGCGCTTCTTCCGCGTGCGCCTCGAAGTTCTCCGCCCAGATGTCGAGCGTGTGCGCATAGTGACGGCGCAGGCTTTCCACGTCAACCGCTTCGAGACCGCCGCGCTGCATCGACTCCAGCGCAAGGCTGATATGCGGCAGCTCGCCGTCCGGAAACACGTAGCGGTCGATGAACTCGCCGCCGCCGAGCGCCGTCTCGCCGCTGTCCGAGTCGCTCGACGTGATGCCGTGATTCATCGCGATGCCGTCGTCGGTAAGCAGGTCGTGTATTTTCCGGAAGTAGCCCGGCAGGTTCTTACGGCCGACGTGTTCGAACATGCCCACGCTCGTGATCCGGTCGAACTGGCCCTGAACGTCGCGGTAGTCCTGCAGACGAATCTCAATCTGGTTCTCGAGTCCCGCGGCTTTTACACGCGCGGTGGCGAGGTCGAACTGGTTTTGCGACAGCGTCACGCCCACGCATTGCGCGCCGAATTTCTGCGCCGCGCGCAGCACGAGCGCCCCCCAGCCGCAGCCGATGTCGAGCAGACGCTGCCCCGGCTGCACCTGAATCTTGGTGAGGATGTGGTCGATTTTCTTCAGCTGCGCGGTGGCCAGATCTTCGTCGCCGTTCTCGAAGTAGGCGCACGAGTACACCATGTTCTCGTCGAGCCAGAGCTTGTAGAACTCGTTCGAGACGTCGTAGTGATACTGGATCGCCTTCTTGTCGGACGCTTTCGAATGCTGGAAATAGCGCCGCACGCGCGCGAGCTTTCCGGCACTGGTGACCGTATTGCGCGCGAGCTGATAGCCCACGTTGATGATGTCCGAGAGCTTGCCCTCGATGTCTATCTTGCCCTTGACGTACGCCTCGCCGAGGTTGTCGAGGCTCGGTTCGAGCAGATAAGGCAGGGCCGTCGCGCTCTTCACATGCAGCGTGACCTGGGGCGCGGCGAACCGCCCGAAGTCGTGCTGCTGGCCGTCCCACAGCACGAGACGCGCCGGCAGGTCAGCCTTGGTTTTTACTTCTTCCACCCACTGCGCCAGCTTTTTCTCCCAGAACATGCGATTTCTCCGTGTCCGTTGAATTAAAGCAAAGCTTGTGTCGATCGCAATGCGGTCCGGCGCCAATCTCACGCCGTGCGATGCGATCTTCGCCGCGCACCGCTGCATGGGCCGCGCGCTGACGATGTTGTTGGTTCGGATTCAGGGCGACAGACGGGCGATCTGCCAGTCGCTGGTTTCGCTCGAACGCGTGTAAAGCAGACGGTCGTGCAGACGCGACGGCCGGCCCTGCCAGAATTCGATTGCTTCGGGCACCAAACGATAGCCGCCCCAATGCGGCGGACGCGGCGGTTCATCGCCGTATTGCAGGCGCATTTCGCGTTCGCGTGTTTCGAGCTGCGAACGGCTTTCAATCACCTGACTCTGATTCGACGCCCACGCGCCGATACGCGAGCCAGGCGGCCGCGACGCGAAATAGGCGTCGCTTTCTTCCGCGCTCGTTTTGACGACGCGCCCCTCGATACGCACCTGGCGCTCGAGTTCGATCCAGTAGAACAGCAGGCTCGCGTAAGGATTCGCGGCGAGCTCGCGGCCCTTGCGGCTTTCGTAATTGGTGAAGAACACGAAGCCGCGCTCGTCGACGCCTTTGATCAGGACGATGCGCGCCGAAGGGCGGCCGCGCGAGTCCGCGGTGGCGAGCGTCATGGTATTCGGCTCGGGCAGTTTCGCTTCGACAGCCTGTTGAAACCAGACGTCGAATTGCCGGAACGGGTCGCGGTCCACGTCGCCGATGTCCAGAGAACCCAGCGAATAATTTTTTCGAAGCTCGGCGAGTGAGGTCATGTTCTTATGCGAACGCTACAGTCAGGGCAGTATAGCTAAGGCGCCATTTTTTTGCGCGCAGCCAGATCAAGCGCGAGGCCCGCTGCGCCCGCTTCGCGCTCAATGTCCCGGTTATTCGCGGGGACATTGCTGCGGCAATGCGGATCGATGCGTTCAGGCAAAATACGGGCTGCGTGCTTTACGTGTGCATTAGCGCGCCTTTCGTTTTCTGCCTGTTCAACGAGTCCATCATGTCGACCACCGCGCATTCCGATCTTACTACCAGCCTCGACGGGAATGAAACCGCCGACCGTGCGCGGCGCTTCGGCGGCATTGCGCGACTGTACGGCGCGCCGGCGCTCGCGGCTTTCGAAGCCGCGCATGTCGCGGTGATCGGCATTGGCGGCGTCGGCTCGTGGGTGGCCGAAGCGCTCGCGCGCAGCGCCGTCGGCACGCTCACGCTGATCGATCTCGACAACGTTGCCGAAAGCAACACGAACCGGCAGATACACGCGCTCGACGGCAACTACGGGAAACCGAAGGTCGAAGCAATGGCCGAGCGCATCGCGGCGATCAATCCGTTTTGCGACGTGCGCCTCGTCGAGGACTTTGTCGAGCCCGACAATTTCGCGGCGACGCTCGGTGACGGCTTCGATTATGTGATCGATGCGATCGACAGCGTGCGCACCAAAACCGCGCTGATCGCGTGGTGCGTCGAGCGCAAGCAGCCGTTGATCACGATTGGCGGGGCGGGCGGACAACTCGACCCGACGCGTATCCGCATCGACGATCTGGCGTTGACGATTCAGGACCCGCTGCTCTCCAAAGTGCGCGGGCAATTGCGCAAGCAGCACGGCTTTCCGCGCGGACCAAAAGCAAAGTTCAAGGTGAGCGCCGTGTATTCGGACGAGCCGCTCATCTATCCGGAAGCTGCCGTTTGCGACATGGACGAGCAGGCGGAGCACGTGAGCACGTCGCCGGGCCATACCGGGCCGGTGGGTCTGAATTGCGCGGGCTTTGGTTCGAGCGTATGCGTCACGGCGAGCTTTGGTTTCGCCGCGGCCGCGCATGTGTTGCGGGCGCTCGCGAGACAGGCAGGGTAGCGCCTGTCTGGCTGTCTGCCTGAGGCGCGATAACCAGAGGGGCGGCGGCGCGTGGCAGACCGCCGTGGCACGCATGCTGTACGTTGCGGCGCCGCGCAGCACGCCGCGCCACCCTTGCGGTGCGCGGCGCCATGCAGCGCCGTGCGCGACTGCTACATCCCCTAGTTCAGTGCGGCGCTCAGCTTGCGCCGCCATTGCGCAACCAGCTCCGGCTGATGCGCGGCCAGATCGAACACTGAGAGCATCGTCTTGCGGCCGATATCGTCGCGGAACGTGCGGTCCGTTTGCACGATCGCAAGCAGATGTTCGAGCGCGCCCGCATATTTGCGTCGCGCGATAAATGCGCTCGCCAGATCGAAGCGCGCTTCCAGATCTTCCGGGTGACTCGCGACGTGCGCTTCGAGCGCGTCGGTAGGCGGCAGGTCGGCAGCGGCGTCCACGGCGTCGAGGCGCGTCTTGATCGCGTTAAAGCGCGCGTCGATGCCCTGCGTCGTTTTCGGCGACAGCAGATCCACTTCGTTGCGCGCTTCGTCGATCCGGTTGTCGTCGAGCAGCATTTCGATGCGGTCGAGGCGCGCCTCGTCGAAGCCCGGGTCGATTGCCAGCGCGGCCTGCAACGCCTCGTAAGCCTCGTCGCGGCGGCCCTCGGCGAGCGCAGCTTGCGCCTCGAGGCGCGCCGCGTCCGCGCCTTGCGGCACGAGCCGCTCGATAAACTCGCGCAGTTGTCCTTCAGGCAGCACGCCGACGAACTGATCGACCGGCCGACCGTCCGCGAATGCCATGACGTGCGGAATGCTGCGCACCTGGAAGTGCGCGGCGAGCTCCTGGTTCTCGTCCACATTCACCTTGACGAGCTTCCATTTGCCGCCGGCTTCGGCCTCGAGCTTTTCCAGCATCGGGCCGAGCGTTTTGCAGGGGCCGCACCACGGCGCCCAGAAATCGACCAGCACAGGGGCCAGTGTCGACGCCGTGATGACGTCCTTTTCAAATGTGGCCAGAGTGGTGTCCATTGCATCCTCGTCGATAAAACGGTTGGTCGTTTAGGTGGGGCCGAACTGCGCGGATTCAATGCGCGCCATGACGACGGCATGGGTTTCCTTCATGCCTGGCGCTATGCGTTGCCGTCACTTCTTTTGCGGCAGCGCGATCCATTCAGTTTCGCCCGGCACCTTGCCCATTTCCTGATTCGTCCACGCGAGCTTCGCAGCTTCGATCTTCTCGCGCGAACTCGCGACAAAATTCCATTCGATAAACCGCTCGCCGTCGAGCCTTTCGCCGCCCAGCACCATCACGCGCGCGCCGTGCGTGCTTGCCAGCGTGACGGTTTCGTCGAGCGCGAGCACGGCCATCTGCCCGACTTCGAGCGGCGCGCCGTCGATTTCCAGATCGCCTTCCACCAGATACACGCCGCGTTCCTCGTGCTCCGGTTCGAGCGCGAAGGCGCTGCCCGGCGCGAACTCAGCCGCCACGTACAGCGTGCCCGAAAACGTGCGAACCGGCGAGCTCTCGCCGAAGGCCGTGCCCGCGATCACGCGCAGCGTGACGCCGTTGCGCTCGACTACCGGCAGCGTATGCGCCGCGTGATGCGCGAAGGACGGCTCGACGTCCTCGTCGTCGAGCGGCAACGCAACCCACGTCTGAATGCCGTGGATGGTCTGGCCTTTTGCGCGATCTTCGGCGGGCGTGCGCTCCGAATGCACGATGCCGCGCCCGGCAGTCATCCAGTTGACGTCGCCAGGGACGATTTTCTGCTCCGAACCGAGACTGTCGCGATGCATGATCGCGCCTTCGAACAGAAACGTCACGGTGGCGAGGCCGATATGCGGATGCGGACGCACGTCGAGACCGACGCCGGGCTGCAGCGTGGCCGGCCCCATGTGGTCGAAGAAAATGAAAGGGCCGATCAGGCGCGCGGCCATGGCCGGCAGCACACGCCGCACTGTCAGACTGCCGACATCGCGCAGATGCGGTTTGAGAACTGCCTTGATCGAAGAGGACATGAGCGGGCTCGGCGAAAAGAGAGAAGGGCACGGAAGAACAGGCTTAAGCGACGATTCTACTGCGGAGGCCGAAACGGCGACTTTTCGCGCACCCGCAGTCCGCCAAGCCGTAGGACGGGCGGGCACGTGCGGCGCCGCTCTCCGCTAAACTGACGGGTTCGATACTCTATTGGAGACCGGGATGTCGCCCAGGGATCTGCTGCTCGCGCTGGTCGTCGTGATTGCGTGGGGCGTCAATTTCGTTGTCATCAAGGTGGGTTTGCATGGCGTGCCGCCCATGTTGCTCGGCGCACTGCGCTTCACGCTCGCCGCGCTGCCGGCGGTGTTCTTCGTCAGGCGCCCGCAGTTGCCGTGGCGCTGGCTTCTCGCCTACGGCCTGACCATTTCGCTCGGACAGTTCGCGTTCCTGTTCTCCGCCATGTATGTGGGCATGCCGGCGGGGCTCGCTTCGCTGGTGTTGCAGGCGCAGGCTTTCTTCACGCTGATCTTCGCCGCGTTGTTTCTGCATGAGCGCTTCCGTTTGCCGAACGTGGTCGGGCTGCTGATTGCGGCCGCCGGGCTCGCCGTGATCGGTATGCAGGGCGGTCATGCAATGACGCTCGCGGGCTTTGTGCTCACGCTGTGCGCCGCGTGCTCGTGGGCGCTCGGCAATATCGTCACGAAGAAAGTCGGCAAAGTGGATCTGGTCGGCCTGGTGGTGTGGGGCAGTCTGATTCCGCCCGTGCCGTTCTTTGCTTTGTCTTATGCGCTCGAGGGGCCGCAGCGGATCACCGCGGCGCTGTCCGGCATCAGCGCGATGTCGATTTTCGCGATCGTCTATTTGGCATTTATCGCCACGCTGCTCGGCTACGGTTTGTGGAGCCGGCTGCTGTCGCGCTATCCGGCGAGCCAGGTCGCGCCGTTTTCGCTGCTGGTGCCGATTGTGGGCCTTGCCTCCGCATCCATCTTTCTCGACGAACGGCTTTCCGCCGCGCAGATTGCGGGCGCGCTGCTCGTGATGGCCGGGCTTGGGGTGAACGTGTTCGGCGGCTGGCTCGTGCAGCGGCTCTCGCCGGCGCGCTGAAGCGGCCGGCCCACCATGCGCTCTGCGCGCACTACGTCATGCGGTTCTTGGCGAGCGGCGGATTCGCCGCGAAGTAGCGCTTGATGCCGTTCATGATCGCGTCGGCCATCTTGTCGCGATAGGCGTCGTCGTTCAGGCGCCGCTCCTCGTCCGGATTGCTGATGAACGCCGTTTCCACGAGGATGGAAGGAATGTCAGGCGCCTTCAGCACCGCGAAGCCCGCCTGTTCCACCGACCCCTTGTGCAGCTTGTTGATGCCGCCAATTTCCTTGAGCACGAAGTTGCCGTAGCGCATGGAGTCGCGAATCTGCGCGGTGGTGGACATATCGAACAGCGCGCGGTTGACCGTGGCGTCGGCGGACTTGATGTTGATGCCGCCAATCTGGTCCGACGAGTTTTCCTTGTTCGCCATCCAGCGTGCGGCCGCGCTCGAGGCGCCATGCTCCGACAACGCGAACACCGACGAGCCGCGTGCCTCGGGCGTGGTGAACGCGTCCGCGTGAATCGACACGAAAAGGTCCGCACCCACGCGCCGCGCCTTTTGAACGCGCACGTTCAGCGGCACGAAGAAGTCGGCGTCGCGGGTCATCATGGCGCGCATGTTCGGCTGCGCGTCGATCTTCGCGCGCAGCTTCTTCGCGATGTCGAGTGCGACATGCTTTTCGTAAGTGCCCGAGCCGCCGATCGCGCCCGGGTCCTCGCCGCCATGTCCCGGATCGATTGCAACGGTCAGCAGGCGCACCGTGTTGCTCTTGCCGGACTTCGGCGCGGTAAATGCGTACGTGTCGTCGCCGCTGTCGTCGTTGTTGAGACTGCTGTTGCCGCTGCCCTTGTTGTTGCGAGCGATGGCGGCCGGCGGCGTGGCGGGCGCGCCAGGCGTCGACGGCTTGGCGATGATGGGCGGCAACGAGGGCGACAACGAGGGCGACGGCGACGCGCCATGCGCAGGTGCACGCGGCGCCGCCGGTGCGGCGCTGCTGCCGCCGTTTTGCGCATAGCGCTCGAAGAACGCTTCGCTGTTGTCGGCAAGGGGCGGCGTCGTGCCGGGGCCGCTCAACGTGGCGGGCGGCGCGTTGTTCTCTTCGTTCAGGGTTTGCTGCTTGCGCTCGCTTTGCGCGAGCAGTTCCATCAACGGATCGGGCGCGACCGCCGGATACAGGTCGAACACCAGCCGGTACTTGTAGGCGCCGACGGGCGGCAGCGTGAACACCTGGGGCTTCACCGAGCCCTTCAGATCGAACACCATGCGCACCACGTGCGGCTGGAATTGCCCCACGCGCACCGACTGGATTTGCGGATCGTTCGGTGTGATCTTCGAAACCAGGTCCTTCAGCGCCTGATCGAGGTCGAGACCGCTCAGGTCGACGACGAGCCGGTCGGGGCCCTGGAGCAATTGCTGGGCATTCTGCAGAGGCTGATCGGATTCGATCGTCACACGCGTGTAATCGCGCGCAGGCCACACGCGCACGCCGAGCACCGAGCTGGCGTGCGCGAGACGCGGCGCCACGAGGCCTAGCACAAGCGTGGATGCGCCCGCGCGCAAAATCTGCCGGCGCCGCCAGTTATGCGTTGCGGTGGCCGCTGATTCGATCGAGCGGAACGGTTTGATCAACATCTTTCGAGACATGCCTTTCCTGTTTCGCTGTATGCCCGTGCGACGAGTACGCGGCCTTCGCCCTCGCTGTCCAGGTCGAGCGAGAAGACGAGATCCGGCACGCCGAGCAGCGCGCCCGCACGTTGCGGCCATTCGACGAGGCACACGGCGCCGCTGTCGAAATATTCGCGAAAGCCCGCGTCGGCCCATTCGGCCGGATCGGTGAATCTGTACAGATCGAAGTGATAAAGCGCGAGTTCCCCTACGGGCCGCGCGAGCACATAGGGCTCGACGAGCGTGTACGTGGGACTGCGCACACGGCCCGTATGACCGAGGCCGCGCAAGGTGGCGCGCACGAGTGTCGTTTTGCCGGCGCCGAGATCGCCGACCAGTTGCACCTGCAGACCGTGGAACGCGTGAGCGTTGGCGCTGCCGTGTTCGTTGCGCTCGTTGCGCTCGTTGCTTCGGTTTCTTTCGTCGCTTTGGTTCTTGCCGCCATGCGGCCCGCTTGCGCCTAGCGCCACGTGTTCGATGGCCTGCGCGAAGCGCTCGCCGAACGCGAGCGTGGCGGCTTCGTCCGCGAACGCAAAGGAGCGTTCGAGCAGAACTGCGGCGGGCGGCGCGATCGCGTGATCGGGATGGTCAGGCATTCTCGTAAAATGACGTGATGAACCGAAGTCCGGAGTCCCCCATGTGCCCTGTGTCCGACGCGCCTGCATCTGGCGGCGAGGCGCATGCCGAGCGTCAATTCGATGAAGCGGCGCTGCGTTCGCTCGCGCAGGACATCAAGACGTGGGGCCGCGAACTGGGTTTCGGGGCAATCGGCATTAGCGACACCGACCTCCGCGCTGCCGAAGCGCCGCTTGCAGCCTGGCTGGAGGCGGGTTGCCACGGCGAAATGGATTATATGGCCAAACACGGCATGAAACGCGCGCGGCCTGCGGAGCTTGTGGCCGGCACGCTACGTGTGATTACTGCGCGCATCGCCTATTTGCCCGCCGAGGCATTGAATGGAAAGCCCCCCGCAAGCGAGCTGCAAGAAGCGCCGCCAGGCCGCGACTGGCGGGCCGCCGAGCATGCGCGGCTGACGGATCCGTCGGCGGCCGTCGTCTCCATTTATGCGCGCGGCCGCGACTATCACAAGGTGATGCGTAACCGTCTGCAACAACTGTCAGAGAAAATTCAGGCGCAGATTGGCGCGTTCGGTTATCGCGTGTTTACCGACTCCGCGCCGGTGCTCGAGGTCGAGCTCGCGCAGAAAGCCGGCATTGGCTGGCGCGGCAAACACACGTTGCTCTTGCAACGGGATGCGGGCTCGCTGTTTTTCCTCGGCGAGATTTATGTCGACGTGCCCTTGCCGACCGACGCCGAAACCTCGCCCGAGACCGCGCCGCAAGAGCCGGGCTCGCATTGCGGCAGTTGTACGCGTTGCATCGGCGCGTGTCCGACTGGAGCGATTGTCGGGCCTTATAAGGTGGATGCGCGTCTGTGCATCTCGTATCTGACTATCGAACTGAGGGGCAGCATTCCGGTCGAGATGCGTCCGCTGATCGGCAATCGCGTCTATGGCTGCGACGACTGCCAGCTCGTGTGTCCCTGGAACAAGTTCGCGCAAGCCGCGCCGGTCGCGGACTTCGATGTGCGGCACGGGCTCGACCGCGCGTCGCTGGTGGAACTGTTCGGCTGGAGCGAGGACGAGTTCGACGCGCGCATGCAAGGCAGCGCGATCCGGCGCATCGGCTACGAACGCTGGTTGCGCAACCTCGCCGTCGGTATGGGCAATGCGCTGCGTGCGTCGCGCGACACCTTGAGCGCCGAGGCACGCGAGGCGATTGTCGACGCACTCGAACGCCGGGCCGACGACGCATCCGCGCTCGTGCGGGAGCACGTGCAATGGGCGCTCGAAGCGGCGTAAAGTATCGGCAATTGATGGTTTGCGCTTGCAGTCAAGACACTGGCAAAGGAGGCGATATGTTCAACGCAGTGATCGATGCGCCGTTCGGCAAGGTCGGCATTCGGCTCGAAGGCGACGCTGTGCGTGAGATCGTCTATCTGCCGGAGTCCATGCAAAACGTGGCGCCCGACACGCCATTGGCGCAACGCGTTGCCGAGCAGATAGAGCGCTATTTCGCGGAGCCCTCGGCAAAATTCGAATTGCCGCTCGCGCCCGTGGGCACCGCTTTCCGGCGGCGCGTGTGGCAGGCGCTGTGCGAAATTCCGCCCGGCGCGGTCGTGACCTATGGGCAACTGGCAAAGCAACTGGGCAGCGTGCCGCGCGCGGTTGGCCAGGCGTGCGGCGACAACTGTTTTCCCATCGTCGTTCCATGCCACCGCGTGGTGAGTTCGAGCGGCATCGGCGGATTCGCGCATCAGGCCGAAGAAGGCTTCTTTCGTAACGTCAAGCGCTGGTTGCTCGCGCATGAAGGCATTCCGTACGCATGAGCGATACCCTGGTTGAAGACACAAGCGCGGGCTTGTCCCAGTCGCCTTTGTTCGCCGCGAGCTCCGCGTCGCTAGATGCTTTCTGCGACGCACTGTGGCTCGAGCATGGGTTGTCGCGCAACACGCTCGACGCGTATCGCCGCGACCTGCGTCTGTTCAGCGAGTGGCTTGCGCAATCCCGCAATGCGTCACTCGACACCGCCAGCGAAGCCGATCTCAACGCGTATAGCGCGGTGCGTCAGAAAGACAAATCGACGTCGGCAAACCGGCGGCTTTCGGTGTTTCGCCGCTATTACGGCTGGGCCGTGCGCGAGCATCGCGCGCAAGTCGATCCCACGCTGCGCATCCGTTCGGCGAAGCAACCGCCGCGGTTCCCCTCCACGCTCAGCGAAGCGCAGGTCGAGGCGCTGCTCGGCGCACCGGATATAGACACGCCGTTGGGCCTGCGCGATCGCACGATGCTCGAACTGATGTACGCGAGCGGCTTGCGGGTTACGGAACTGGTCACGCTCAAGACCGTGGAAGTGGGCCTGAACGAAGGCGTGGTGCGCGTGATGGGCAAGGGCTCCAAGGAGCGGCTGATTCCATTCGGCGAAGAGGCGCACGGCTGGATCGAGCGTTATCTGCGCGACGCGCGGCCGGCGCTGCTCGGCGCGCGCGCGGCCGATGCGCTGTTCGTGACCAACCGCGCCGAGGGCATGACGCGCCAGCAGTTCTGGAACATCATCAAGCGGCATGCGGCGGCTGCGGGCGTGCACGCGCCGTTGTCGCCGCACACGTTGCGGCATGCGTTCGCGACGCATCTGCTCAATCACGGCGCTGACCTGCGCGTAGTCCAACTGCTGCTCGGCCACACCGACATTTCGACCACGCAAATCTACACGCACGTGGCGCGCGAGCGGCTCAAGTCGCTGCATGCGATGCATCATCCGCGTGGCTAATGCAGGCGCGCGTTCACAGCCATTCGCGCAGCCGGTGCTTGAGGATCTTGCCCGTGGACGCGGCGGGCAGCGCGGCGAGCACCTTGACCTCGGCGGGACGCTTGTAGGGCGCGAGGCGCTGCGCGCACCACGCGGCCAGTTCGGCGGGCGTGACCGTTGCCTGCGCGGCCAGTTCGACGAACGCCACTACTTCCTCGTTGCCCTCGACCGGCCGCCCGATCACCGCCGACTGCACGACCTGCGGATGCGCGTTGAGCACATGCTCGACCTCGGCCGGATATACGTTGAAGCCGGAGCGAATGATCAGATCCTTGCTGCGCCCGACGATATGCAGTGCGCCGTCCGGGTCCCGGCGGGCGAGGTCGCCGGTCTTCAGCCAGCCTTCTTGCGTAACGGCGGCGCGTGTCTGCTCCGGGCTGCGGTAGTAGCCGAGCATCACGTTCGGGCCGCGCACCCATAGCTCACCGACCTCGCCGGGCGCGGCATCCACGCCGTCCAGTCCGACGAAGCGCACTTCGACACCCGGAATCACTTCGCCGACCGAACAGTCGCTGCGCGGCGCATCCAGCATGGTCTGCGAGACGGTCGGGCTGCTTTCGGTCATGCCATAGCCATTGTGCAGCGGCAGACCGTAGACGTGCTCGACCTGCGCTTTCAGTGCGGCGTCGAGCGGCGAGCCGCCCGAATAGACGAAACGCAGACGCGGCGCGTGCCATGCATGCCCCTGCGTGCGCAGATGCTCGAGCAGTTTCGCGTGCATGGCCGGCACGCCCTGGAAGATGGTCACGCCTTCGTCCGCAAGCGCACGGCGCACGGCCTCGGCCGCGAAGCGCGGGGCGAGGCGCAAGGTCGCGCCCGCGTAAAGACTGCCGAGACACACGGAGGCGAAGCCGTACACGTGCGAAATGGGCAGCACTGCATACACGACATCGTCGGGACGCACCTGACGCAGGCGGCTCGATACAGCTGCGATGAAAAGCAGATTGCGATGCGAGAGCATCACGCCCTTCGGCGCGCCGGTGGTGCCGGTGGTGTAGATCAGCGCCGCGCACTGGCGGTGGTTCGCCGCCTCGACCGGTTCGGCTTGCGCTGACGCGTCCGCGGTATAGGACCATGCGCCGATGTCGGGGGCGATGTGTGGCGCCTCGGCCGCGCCATGGCGCTGCGCGTGCTGGCCGGCGTCCCGGGAGCTTTCCAGCGCGTACGCCGTCACGCGCGGCTGTGCGTGCGCGCGAATCGCGTCGAGTTCCGCCGCCGACAGCCGCGCATTCGACACCAGCGCCCACGCGTCGAGCCGCGCCGTGGCGAAGAGCAGCACGATCTGCGCGATGCTGTTCTCCGCGACGATCATTACGCGATCACCGCCGCGCACGCCCCATTGGCGCAACAACGCGGCGGCGGCCTCGACGGCGTTGACGAGTTCGGCGTTGGTAAGGCGGCGGGCGTCTTCGATCAGCGCGACATGCTGCGGATCGCGCGCGGCCGCGAGCGTAGGAAGATCGGAAATGCGGTCGGGCAGCGCGGCCAGAAGCGCGGCAATGTCGATTGTTGGACGGCAGGGCGAAGGGGTGCTCAACGGCGTCTCCTGAATGCGATTGCGTGACCGGTGTGCGTCGCGCCGGTATATTTTCGAACGATCGTGCCACAATGCCGGGGCCCGCACAATTGGCCATTCGGCAAATAGCCGTTGTGCAAACTCGCTATTACAATGCGCCGATGAGCAAATCCAGACACGTTTCCGAGACCCCCGCAACGCAGTTCCTGCGCCGGCATGGCGTGACTTTCGGCGAGCATCCGTATGACTACGTCGAGCATGGCGGCACCGGCGAATCCGCGCGCCAGCTTGGCGTGGACGAGCATCATGTGGTGAAAACGCTTGTCATGGAGGACGAGCACGCCAAACCGCTGATCGTGCTCATGCACGGCGACCGCACTGTCAGCACCAAGAACCTCGCGCGGCAAATCGGCGCAAAGCGCGTCGAGCCGTGCAAGCCCGAGGTGGCGAACCGTCATTCGGGCTATCTGATCGGCGGCACGTCGCCGTTCGGCACGCGCAAGCAGATGCCGGTGTATGTGGAGTCCAGCATTCTGGAGCTGGACAGAATCTGGTTGAACGGCGGGCGGCGCGGTTTTCTCGTCAGCATCGAGCCGAGCGTGCTGACCGGCTTGCTGGCCGCGAAACCGGTGCAGTGCGCGAGCGTCGATTGACGCTTGCCTGAATGTTTTTGCGGCGCGCGCGTTCGGTAGAATGTGCGCCGATTCCGTTGGCCGCGTTGCGTGGCGTCGCGTTTGTTTCCGCGTTTGTTTCCGAGTTCCTTTCCGACTTTCGTTCCAAGTGGCGGTCGAAGTGCCCAGTTGCAGACCGCCGATCCTTATAAGAGTCACAGATGCAAAACCTGATCGTTGCTGTCGTTGCCTACCTGATCGGTTCGGTGTCGTTCGCCGTGATCGTGAGCGCCGCAATGGGGCTCGAGGACCCGCGCTCGTACGGCTCGGGCAACCCCGGCGCGACCAACGTGCTGCGCAGCGGCAGCAAGAAGGCCGCGATTCTCACATTGATCGGCGACGCCTTCAAAGGCTGGCTGCCGGTGTGGTTCGTCGTGCACTTCGGCGCGCGCTACGGGCTCGACGACACCTCGGTGGCAATTGCCTCCGTTGCCGTGTTTCTGGGCCACCTGTACCCGGTGTTCTTCCGCTTCAAGGGCGGCAAAGGCGTGGCAACCGCTGCCGGCGTGCTGCTCGCGATCAACCCGATTCTCGGTGTGGCCACGCTGCTGACATGGCTGATCGTGGCGTTCTTCACGCGCTATTCGTCGCTGGCCGCGCTGGCCGCGGCGGTGTTCGCGCCGATCTTCGACGGCTTTCTGTTCGGGCCGCACATCATCGCGCTCGCTATCGTGGTGATGAGCTCGCTGCTTGTGTGGCGTCATCGCGCGAACATCGCCAAGCTGATGCGAGGCGAGGAAAGCCGCATTGGCGACAAGAAGAAGGCGGCGGCTGCTTCGGGCGGCACGGCTGCGGGCGAAAAGCGCTGACGAGCCTGGCTGGACGTCTTGCGCTGACGTTGGCTGCCTCTTGGAGCGCACCGCGCGAATGGTTGAACCGGCGCTTGCATATGAGCTTGCGCATTATCTTGCGGTCCCACTACTGGTCCGGCTTACGTGTGAAGTTTGGTTCCAGCGCGCTGCACCGATTGCCTTGCATTAGAACGCGCAGATGCGCCGGGATTGCTTGCGGCAGCCGCTAGCAACGCATGCATCTGCCCGAGACCCTGCGCCCACACCTGCGACGTTCCGGCCATGCGCGCGAGGCTTAATCGCGGAAGTTGTTGAAGTCGAGCGGCGTATCGGTCACGTCCTTGCGCAGCAACGCGATCACGCTTTGCAGATCGTCGCGCTTTGCGCCCGTCACCCGCACTGCGTCGCCCTGAATGCTCGCCTGCACCTTGATCTTGCTGTCCTTCACGAGGCGCACGATCTTCTTCGACAGGTCGCCGGACACGCCCTTCTTGATCTTGATGACCTGCTTGACCTTGTCGCCGCCGATCTTCTCGATCTTGCCGTAGTCGAGAAAGCGCACGTCCACGTTGCGCTTCGCCATTTTCGACAGCAGCACGTCTTTCACCTGACCGAGCTTGAAGTCGTCGTCCGCGTAGGCGGTGATTTCGTTTTCCTTCTGTTCGACGCGCGCGTCCGACCCCTTGAAGTCGAAGCGGGTTGAGATCTCCTTGTTGGACTGCTCGATCGCGTTCTTGACTTCGATCATGTTCGCTTCGCAGACGACGTCAAACGATGGCATTGCATTCTCCCAATAGTGCTGCGGTGCGCGACGCGGCCGGCGGCTCGTCGCGAGGCACTCGCTATAATCACGGACCGACGTCATTTTACCGACGCCACCCTCATTTGCCCAAGGCCGCCGCGCGGGCTTGCCGCCCGCAGCCGTTGCGCCGTCGCCCAGTTTTCATCCGATGTCTCAATCCGATTCCGCCGGCTTTATTGCCGACTATCCGCTCAAGGCGCACAACACCTTTGGTTTCGACGTTCGCGCGCAGTGGGCGTGCCGCATCGAGCATGAAGCGCAGGTTCTCGCCGCAATACGCGATCCGCGCGTGGCCGGTCTGCCGCGGCTCGTGCTGGGCGGCGGCAGCAACGTCGTGCTGACGCGCGACTTCGCGGGACTCGTGCTGCTCGTCGCATTGCGCGGACGTCGCGTGGTGGGCGAGGACGCCGAAGCCGTGTATGTCGAGGCAGCCGCGGGCGAGCCGTGGCACGAGTTCGTTGCGTGGACGCTGTCCCAGGGTCTGCCCGGCCTCGAGAACCTTGCGTTGATTCCGGGCACCGTCGGCGCGGCGCCTATTCAGAATATCGGCGCGTACGGGCTCGAAATGTGCGAGCGCTTCGCCTGGCTGCGGGCGGTCGAGCTTACGTCCGGCGACAGCGTCGAACTGGACAGCCGGGCGTGCGCGTTCGGCTATCGCGACAGTTTCTTCAAGCGGGAAGGGCGTGATCGCTTCGTGATTACGTCGGTGACATTCCGTTTGCCGAAGGCCTGGCAGCCGCGTGCGGGCTACGCGGATCTCGCGCGGCAGCTTGCAGCGAACGGCTACGAGGCAGGCGGCAACGAACCCGACGCGCGTGCCATCTTCGACGCCGTGGTCGCAGTGCGGCGCTCAAAGCTGCCTGATCCCGTGGAACTGGGCAACGCAGGCAGCTTCTTCAAGAATCCCGTGGTCAGCGCCGATCAGTTCGACGCGCTGAAAAAGCGCGAGCCGGACGTGGTTTCGTACCCGCAACCGGACGGACGCGTGAAGCTCGCCGCCGGCTGGCTGATCGACCGGTGCGGCTGGAAGGGCCGTTCACTTGGCGCCGCGGCTGTCCACGAGCGCCAGGCGCTGGTACTGGTGAATCGCGGCGGCGCGAGCGGCGTGGAAGTGCTGGCGCTTGCACGTGCGATTCGCGACGACGTGTTCGAACGATTCGGCGTCGAACTCGAAGCGGAGCCGGTTTGCTTGTGAACCGATAAGCGATGGTGTGAAGCGAGCCGCTTGCCGTTGCAGGCGACGCGCATGGAAAAAGGCGCCGGAGCTTGCTCGCGGCGCCTTTTGTTTCGGCTGAGTGGATGGGCGCTTGACGCGTCGGCGCGGGCAGGCGGTCCGCATTCGCCGCCTAACCGCCTTCGCGCCTTCCCTTAACCGCGTTGGCGGCGCGCGTTTTCCGCGATGCGCATACGCAGCGCGTTCAGCTTGATGAAGCCGCCGGCGTCGGCCTGGTTGTATGCGCCGCCGTCGTCGTCGAACGTGGCGATGGTCTTGTCGAACAGCGTTTCCTTGGAATCGCGGGCGACCACCGACACGCTGCCCTTGTACAGCTTCACACGCACCCAGCCGTTGACCTTTTCCTGCGTGTGGTCGATCAGCACTTGCAGCGCGCGGCGCTCCGGGCTCCACCAGTAGCCGTTATAAATCAGCGACGCGTAGCGGGCCATCAGGTCGTCTTTGAGGTGCGCGACTTCGCGGTCGAGCGTGATCGACTCGATGCCGCGGTGTGCCTTCAGCATGATCGTGCCGCCCGGTGTTTCATAGCAGCCGCGCGACTTCATGCCGACGTAACGGTTTTCGACCAGGTCCAGCCGGCCGATGCCGTGCTTGCCGCCCAGACGGTTCAGCTCGGTCAGCATTTCCGCCGCCGACAGGCGTTTGCCGTTGATCGCAACCGGGTCGCCGTGCTCGTATTCGATGTCGACGTATTCGGCCTGATCGGGCGCCTGTTCCGGCGACACCGTCCAGCGCCACATGTCGGCTTCCGCTTCGGCCTTCGGGTCTTCCAGGTGACGACCTTCGAACGAGATATGCAGCAGGTTCGCGTCCATCGAATACGGGGCGCCGCCTTGCTTGTGCTTCATCTCGATCGGAATGCCGGCTTTTTCCGCATACGCGAGCAGCTTTTCACGCGACAGCAGGTCCCATTCGCGCCACGGGGCGATCACCTTGATGCCCGGCTCGAGCGCGTAGTAACCCAGCTCGAAACGAACCTGGTCGTTGCCCTTGCCGGTTGCGCCGTGCGATACCGCCTGCGCGCCAGTGGCGCGAGCAATCTCGATCTGGCGCTTGGCGATCAGCGGACGCGCGATCGACGTGCCGAGCAGGTACTCGCCTTCGTAAATGGTGTTGGCGCGGAACATCGGGAACACGAAGTCGCGCACGAATTCTTCGCGCAGGTCTTCGATAAAGATGTTTTCCGGCTTGATGCCCAGTTGCAGTGCCTTCTTGCGCGCCGGTTCCAGCTCTTCGCCCTGGCCGATGTCGGCCGTGAACGTGACGACTTCGGCGTCGTAGTTGTCCTGCAACCACTTCAGGATGACGGAGGTGTCGAGGCCGCCCGAATAGGCGAGCACGACTTTCTTGATATCGCTCATGGTGAACTCGTAGCTGGAGAAAGCGGGAAAACAGGGCGCGCCGGCGGGTCCGGCGCGCGGAAAACAACTATTTTGACACTAAATCGGCACGCGCCCGCGTTTTTGGGCCGTTATTGGGCCGTCTTTGGGCCGTCTTTGGGCCGTGTTTGGGCTATTGCGACGAAGTTTGCCGGGGCGCTGCCGCTTCCGCTGCCGCTGCCGCTGCCGCGAGCGCGGCGGCTAGCTGCGTGCCGCGGTGCGCCGGTGCGTTGCACCTGACCAACGCACCGGCTTGCTTCGCGCAGATGCTGCGCTGCGCGCGGCTCAGTGATTGAGCTTGCCGAGCAGCAGGTACTCCATCAACGCCTTTTGCACATGCAGACGATTTTCCGCTTCGTCCCACACGACGCTTTGCGGGCCGTCGATTACCTCAGCGCTAACCTCTTCGCCGCGATGGGCCGGCAGGCAGTGCATGAAGAGCGCATCCGCATGGGCGCGCGACATCATTTCCGCATCGACGCACCAGTCGGCGAAGGCTTTCTTGCGCGCCTCGTTTTCGGCTTCGAAGCCCATGCTGGTCCACACGTCGGTGGTCACGAGGTCGGCGCCTGCGCAGGCTTCGTTCGGGTCGTCGAATTCCTCGTAAAACGGCGCGCTTTCCGCTGCGACCAGAGCGCGGTCGAGCTTGTAGCCCGGCGGCGTGGACAGGCGCAGCTTGAAGCCAAGAATCTGTGCAGCTTCAATCCACGTGTAGAGCATGTTGTTGGCGTCGCCCACCCAGGCTACCGTTTTGCCGCGAATCGGACCGCGATGCTCGAAGTAGGTGAAGATGTCGGCCAGCACCTGGCACGGGTGATATTCGTTGGTCAGCCCGTTGATCACCGGCACGCGCGAATTTTCGGCGAAGCGCTGAACGATGTCCTGACCGAACGTGCGGATCATGATGATGTCGACCATGCGCGAGATGACCTGCGCCGCGTCTTCGATAGGTTCGCCGCGGCCCAGTTGCGTGTCGCGGGTGCTCATGAAAACCGCGTGGCCGCCCAACTGGAAGATGCCGGCTTCGAACGACAGGCGCGTGCGTGTCGAATTCTTCTCGAAGATCATGGCGAGCGTGCGGTCGTGCAGCGGGTGATATGTCTCGTAGTTCTTGAACTTGCGCTTCAGAATTCGCGCGCGCTCCAGCACGTACTCGTAGTCGTCTAGCGAGAAATCCTTGAACTGCAGATAGTGGCGAATTTTCTTGGCGGTCATGAAACAAATACGGCGGTCTCACCCGGCAGGATTGCCGGACGGCGCCGCCGTCGTTTTGTGGTAACTCAAGGCAGCATAAAGGATTTCGCCTCGTTTGACGAGTCGGCCAGAAGGCCGCGAAAGCCGCCTGAAAGTCGCCCGAGGCTGTCGGAAGAGTCTTGTGTGCAGTGCGGAAAAAGGCCCGCTGCGCTATAATCTGCGGGTTATTCCAAGGCCCAGCAGGCCGGTGCTCCGCTCGTGAGACATGGCGTGGGTCGCGCAGTCTGTTCAACGGCAGGTAGAGGCGGACTAGAAGGCCAGTTTCGCAGGCCAGCTTCGCAGGCCGGGTCCCAAGGCTAACTCGCGGGGCGCATGTCGGCGTGGGCACAGCGCGTGCATCACCAAGCGCGCGCGAGTGAGGAGCCGCGCACAACCGCGGTCAACCCGCGGGGCCAGCCGTTCTGTACGGTGCGCGGCCTGTGGCGGCGCGGCTCTGCCGTTCGCTTTAATCGCCGGGCACAGCGCGGGCACAACGTTTCGCATCCGTTTTATCGCTTGCTGTCGCCGTCATCCGCTGGGCAGTTACACAGGTATTTCTACATGGCCGAAGCAGCTCCAACCGAATACTTCATTCAGGGCATCACGTCGACGGGAAAAAGATTCCGGCCGAGCGACTGGTCGGAGCGTCTCGCAGGTGTGATGTCATCCTTCGGACCGGGTGCGAGGAAGGGCCCGAACGCCTATATGCAGTACTCGCTGTATGTCCGGCCAACCATGATCGGCGACCTCAAATGCGTGATTCTCGATTCGCGCCTGCGCGACATCGAACCCATGGCATTCGACTTCGTGATGAACTTCGCGAAAGACAATGACCTCGTGGTGACAGAGGCGTGCGAACTCGAACTCGAGCATGCGCCGCCGCCGCAAACCAAGCGGCACATCATCTGAGGCGAGCCGCGCTGGCTCGCCGAAAAGCAAAAAACCCGCGCCCGGCGGGTTTTTTTGCGCGCGCAGGGCGGCGACCTGCCGGTTTTTGCCTTGTGCGGCGAATACGCGGGAAGTTCGGCGCACATGCGCGGGAATCTCGCGGTAAGACTGCGGCAGAGCTGCGGCCCAGCTGCGGCAGATCCGCTGCACGTCCGCAGGTAATCCCCGCAGAATCCGCAGCAAACAAAAAAGCCCGCCAAAAGCGGGCTTTCATGCGCAGCGGAAACAGGAGGTAGCCCGCCGAAGCGGGCCGACCGGAATTACTGTGCTGCGGACGCCTGCAGACCCTTGATGGCTGCGGCGAGGCGGCTCTTATGGCGAGCTGCCTTGTTCTTGTGAATGATTTTCTTGTCGGCAATGATGTCGATGGTCTTCGACGATGCCTGGAAGATTTCGGCGGCCTTGGCCTTGTCGCCGGCGTCGATCGCCTTGCGCACTGCCTTGATAGCCGTGCGGAACTTCGAGCGCAGTGCCGAGTTGTGCGAGTTTGCCTTGGCGGCCTGGCGGGCGCGCTTGCGTGCTTGTGCGGAGTTAGCCATGACGGTTCCTTATCCTGTTCCTGTTTCCAGTACCTGACCTTCAAGTGGTGAGGCGCTGCTTTTAGATCCGAACTCTTGGAAGCGATTGCCCAAGAGCGCAAAAGTGTCGAAAAACGATCGAACTACGCGAAGGCGGGCCGGTGTGCGCGGCGCCATGTTCCGGCGTATCCGAAGGACGTGGCGGGTAACTTACTGCAACCTCGTTCCTGCCAACCTTGACCGCCTCCGGAAGCCGTCCGAGAACTGAGCGAGCTTCGAAACCGGCGATTATAGCAACAAAATCAGGGACGTGGCAACGGAAATGCGCTGCCCGGCGCTCCCGCCCGCGGCGGAGCCGGCGCCCGCGGTGTGACCGGCTTGGGCGTCATGCATTCCCTAAACCTTCCCGGCCGCGTGGGCGCGCGCACTAAAAGCAGCGAAAATCGCCGATCGCGCCGAACGTCTGCACAGTAAACCGGTCCGAATCGCTTCCTGGCTCGTCGTCCGCATTCGCGGCACCCTTATAATAAGCGCCCCATGAATCTATTCCGAGCCCTGCTGACGGTCAGCGGCTTCACGCTGTTGTCACGCGTGACCGGACTGGCCCGCGAAACGCTGATCGCCCGCGCGTTCGGCGCCAGTCAATACACTGACGCGTTCTACGTCGCCTTTCGCATTCCCAACCTGCTGCGCCGCATTTCCGCCGAAGGCGCGTTTTCGCAGGCCTTCGTGCCCATTCTCGCCGAGTTCAAGAACCAGCAGGGGCACGACGCCACCAAGGCGCTGGTCGACGCCACTTCGACGGTGCTCGCCTGGGCGCTTGCGGCGCTTTCGATCGTCGGCGTGCTGGGCGCGTCGGGCGTGGTGTTCGTGGTGGCGTCGGGCCTCGCCCACGAGGGTCAGGCGTACGCGCTCGCCGTCGCCATGACGCGCATCATGTTCCCGTACATCATCTTCATTTCGCTGACGTCGCTCGCGTCCGGCGTGCTGAACACGTACAAGAACTTCTCGCTGCCTGCGTTCGCGCCGGTGCTGCTGAACGTGGCGTTCATCGTCGCCGCCGTGTTCGTCGCGCCGCACATGCACACGCCGGTCTATGCGCTTGCGTGGGCGGTGATCGCCGGCGGGCTGTTGCAATTCCTCGTGCAGTTGCCCGGATTGAAGAAGATCGACATGGTGCCGCGCATCGGCTTCAATCCGCTGCGCGCGCTCGCGCATCGGGGCGTGAAGCGCGTTTTGTGGAAGATGGTGCCGGCCATGTTCGCTGTCTCCGTCGCGCAGATCAGCCTCATCATCAATACGAATATCGCGTCGCGCATTGGTCCAGGCGCCGTGTCGTGGATCAATTACGCTGACCGGCTAATGGAGTTCCCAACCGCGCTGCTCGGCGTGGCGCTCGGCACGATCCTGTTGCCGAGTCTTTCGAAGGCACACGTCGACGCCGATCCGCACGAATATTCGTCGCTGCTCGACTGGGGCTTGCGCGTCACGTTTCTTCTGGCGGGCCCGAGCGCCGTGGCGCTGTTTTTCTTCGCGCAGCCGCTGACGGCCACGCTGTTCCACTACGGCAAGTTCGACGGCCATGCCGTGGTGATGGTGGGCCGCGCGCTTGCGGCCTACGGCATCGGCCTGATCGGCATCATTCTCGTCAAGATTCTCGCGCCCGGCTTCTACGCGAAGCAGGACATCAAGACACCCGTGAAGATCGGCATTGGCGTGCTGGTTCTCACGCAGTTGAGCAACTATGTGTTCGTGCCGATCTTCGCGCACGCAGGGCTCACGCTGAGCATCGGGCTCGGCGCTTGCGGCAACGCGTTGTTGCTGTTCCTCGGGCTGCGCAAGCGCGGCATCTACACGCCGTCGCGCGGCTGGCTCAAGTTCTTCGTGCAATTGCTGGGCGCGTGTCTCGTACTGGCGGGCACGATGCGCTGGCTGTCGCAGAGCTTCGACTGGATCGGCATGCATGAGCGGCCGCTCGACCGCATCGCGCTGCTGGCTGCCTGCCTCGTGCTGTTCGCAGCGCTATATTTCGGTATGCTTTGGCTGATGGGCTTCAAGTACGCGTATTTCAAAAGGCGAGTGAAGTGACTACGATGACGCGGGTTCTCGACTATTTCAGCACGCTCGTCGCCGAAGACGACAGTTTGCCGTTGACCGAGGCGGCACTCTCGCTTGCGCAGGACGCTTACCCGGACCTCGATCTGCAAGGCACGCTGGCCGAGATCGACGAACTGGTCTTGCGCCTGCAGCGCCGCATGCCGGACGACGCAGACATTCGCCAGAAGGTCGGCATTCTGAACCGGTTCTTCTTCCGCGAATTGGGTTTCGCGAGCAATCTGAACGACTATTACGATCCCGACAACAGCCACCTGAATGCGGTGCTCAAGCGCCGCCGCGGCATTCCGATTTCGCTCGCAGTGCTGTATCTGGAAATGGCGGAGCAGGTCGGCATTCCGGCGCGCGGCGTGTCGTTTCCGGGCCATTTCCTGCTGCGCGTCACTACACCCGACGGCGACGTCATGCTCGACCCCACCAGCGGACATTCGCTGTCGGAGTCCGAAATGGTCGACATGCTCGAGCCCTACGTGGCGTCGGCCGGCGAGTCGGTGAGCAGGGCGCTGCGCATGCTGCTGCAGCCGGCTACGCGGCGCGAGATCATTGCGCGAATGTTGCGCAACCTGAAGTCGACGTATTTGCAGACCGAGCGCTGGCAGCGCCTGCTGGCCGTGCAGCAGCGCCTCGTGATTCTGCTGCCTGAAAGTATCGAAGAGATTCGCGACCGTGGCTTCGCCTACGCGCGCCTCGACTACTTGCGTCCGGCGCTGGAAGACCTCGAGCGTTACCTCGGTGAATGCCCGGACGCGGAAGACGCGACCGTCGTCGAATCGCAGTTGCAGGAGTTGCGTCAGCGCACGCAGCATAACGACCGCGACTAGCAAGCAGCATTGGCGGCTGCGCAACGCCTCCTCACAACAGAACGCCTGCACATGATCCGTGTGCAGGCGTTTTTCATGCGTGCGGCGGGCATCGCGCTGCGCACCGGCAAACTACGCGCGGTGCCCCGAGGATTACTTCGGCTGCATGCGGATCGCGCCGTCGAGACGGATCACCTCGCCATTGAGCATCGGGTTGTCGAAAATCTGCTTGGCGAGCATCGCATATTCGGCCGGTTTGCCAAGGCGCGGCGGGAACGGCACCATCGCGCCGAGCGCGTCCTGCACCTCTTGCGGCATGCCGAGCAGCATCGGCGTTTCGAAGATGCCCGGCGCAATCGTCATTACGCGGATCGCGTTGCGCGAGAGGTCGCGGGCGATGGGCAGCGTCATGCCGACCACGCCGCCTTTGGAGGCCGCGTAGGCCGCCTGACCGATCTGGCCATCATAGGCCGCCACGGACGCCGTGTTGATGATCACGCCGCGCTCGCCGTTGGCGTTGGGCTCGTTCTTCGACATGGCAGCGGCCGCGAGGCGAATCATGTTGAAAGTGCCGATCAGATTGATCGAGATGGTGCGCGCAAACGAGTCGAGCGGATGCGGGCCGTCCTTGCCGACTGTCTTCGCGGCGGGCGCAACGCCCGCGCAATTCACGAGGCCGCGCAGCGTGCCGAGCTTCGTGGCCGCTTCGACGGCGCGTGTCGCGTCGTCTTCGCGGCTCACGTCGCACTTCACGAACACGCCGCCGAGTTCTTTGGCAAGCGCCTCGCCCGCGTCCTGGTTCAGATCGGCGAGCACCACCTTGCCGCCGTTCTCCGCGAGAAGACGCGCGGTGGCGGCTCCGAGGCCCGAGGCGCCGCCAGTGATCAGGAATGCGTTGTCACGAATCTCCATCTCTGCTCCTTTCGTTGATACGGTAAGTAACGTCCAGATCGAATAGCCTGTCGATGCACGATGATCCCACATCGTCATCGCGCGAGAGAAAATTAAAACGACCGTGCCGAACGCCATAAAAAAACCCGCCGGGTGAGGGCGGGTTTCTTTGGCACTGCGTTTGGCACTGCGTTTGCCACTGCATTTGGCACTGCATTTGCCACTGTCGTCGGCACTGCATTAGCGCAGCCAAGACTGCGGGCGTTGCGTTGCTTGGTGGACTACTTCAGCGCCTCGAACACGCGGTCGCGAATTTCCTCGACGGTGCCGAGGCCCGAGATGCGGCGGTATTGCGGCGCCTTCAGCGAAGTGGTGGTGTCGCCGTTCTGAGCCCAGCCGTTGTAGTACTCGACGAGAGGCTTGGTTTGCGCCTCATACACTTGCAAGCGCTTCTTGACCGTTTCTTCCTTGTCGTCTTCGCGCTGGATCAGCGGCTCGCCCGTCACGTCGTCCAGGCCCTCGACCTTCGGCGGGTTGAACTTCACGTGGTAGGTGCGGCCCGACGCGGCGTGCGAGCGGCGGCCGCTCATACGCACGATGATCTCGTCGAACGGCACGTCGATCTCCAGCACGTAGTCGATTGCCACGCCGGCCTGCTTCATTGCCTCGGCTTGCGGAATGGTGCGCGGAAAGCCGTCGAACAGATAGCCGTTTGCGCAGTCCGGCTGTTGCAGACGCTCTTTTACGAGGTTGATGATCAGCTCGTCTGTGACGAGCTCGCCCGCGTCCATGAAACGCTTGGCTTCGAGGCCGAGCGGCGTGCCTGCCTTGACGGCGGCGCGCAGCATGTCGCCGGTGGAGATTTGCGGAATCCCGAACTTTTCCTTGATGAAGTTTGCCTGAGTGCCCTTACCCGCGCCCGGTGCACCCAAAAGAATCAAACGCATGTGTATCTCCAGATCTATGTGAATTCTTGGTGGCACGGCAGCCATCCGACGAGGGGCGAGGGACCCGCGTTGAGTGCCACTCGCGTTTCGCGCTGCACGTCGAGAACGGCGCTGCAGAAACACGTGAGGCACGACCGGGCAAACCCTGGCTCTCGCTAATAACAGGAGGCGCGCGCAAGCGTCCGATTATGCCATGGGTTTTTGCGCTCAAGACCCGAATAAAGCCCGCACACGTGCGAGATCCGCGGGGGTGTCCACGCCCGGAAGCGGCATGTCTCGTGTGACGAGAACCGCGATACGCTCGCCATGCCACATTGCGCGCAATTGCTCGAGTGCCTCGACCTGCTCGATTGGAGAAATGGCGAGATCGGGATAGCTGCGCAGGAACCTGGCCCGATACGCATACAAGCCGATATGCCGATAAACCACGGCGGGCGCGGGCGGCACCGGCATGGACGCGACGTCGGGCCAGTGCGGCTGGTAGGCGTCGCGTGCCCACGGAATCGGTGCGCGCGAGAAGTACAGCGCGACCCCGTGCGCATCCAGCACGACTTTCACTACGTTCGGGTTGAAGATTTCCGCGGCATCCGCGATGGGATGCGCGGCGGTGGCGATTGCGCAATGGCTGGCCGCCGCGAGGTGCGACGCAACGCCGCGCACCAGCGACGGGTCGATCAGCGGCTCATCGCCTTGCACATTGACCACGATCGTTTCGTCGCTCCAGCCGAATTGCGACGCGACTTCCGCGAGACGGTCCGTGCCCGACGGATGATCGGCGCGTGTCAATACCGCTTCGAAGCCATGCTCGCGGGCGGCATCGAGCACCGACTGCGCGTCCGAGGCGATCAACACCTGTTGTGCGCCGGACTCGCGCGCGCGCTCGGCGACCCGCACCACCATCGGCTTGCCGCCGATGTCGGCGAGCGGCTTGTTGGGCAGACGCGTCGACGCGAGGCGCGCCGGCACGACGGCAATGAATGGAGGCGTGGCGGTGGTGGTGTGGTTCATCGCGCAGATGAGTGGAGAAGTGAAGTGAGAATAGGTCAGGCTGTGCGTGAGAGGATGGCAATGACGCGGGAGCCGGCAATGGAATCAGCAACGGTGACAATGGTCAGGGCCGCCGAGGGTCGACAAGTTGGCCAGGGAGCGACGAGCCGCTGGCTAACCACTGGCTAACCACTGGCCCGCTGGTCGCAGGGGAGACCGCCGGTAGTACATCGGCAGCAGAGCGGTAATACACCGGCAGTGTCCCAACAGGCAAGAGGCTCTGCCGCGCGGCGCCGCTCGATAAGGCCGATCTACGCCGTTGGCTTCGCCGCCCTTTTAGCCGAGGGTGGAGGGCCGCCAACGTGAGCCAGTCGCGCGCGCTCGCCGGCTCCGCTTCAGGCCACCGAGCCCGGATTGAGATCGACAGGCGTGCCTTCGACCGTCTGCCGCGCCTCGTCGACCAGCATGACGGGAATACCGTCGCGGATCGGGTACGCGAGCTTGTCGGCGTTGCAGATCAGCTCCTGCGCGGAACGGTCGTAGCTGAGCGGGCCCTTGCAGATCGGGCAGACGAGGATTTCAAGCAGGCGAGCGTCCACGGACTTTCTCCACAACTAATGCAATGAGGCGATGATCGAGCGCGGCTTCGACGGGAACAACCCAGATGCGCGCGTCGCGCCAGGACCCTAATTTTACCGCATCCTTTTCCGTGATCAGGATCGCGTCGGCGTCGGCATCCGTAAAAGGATTGCGCTCGAACGCGTAGTGATCGGGCAGCGCGCGCGTTTGCGGCGCGAGGCCGGCGGCGCGCAGCGTGGCGAAAAAGCGCTCCGGCGCGCCTATACCGGCGGCGGCCAGCACGCGCTCGCCGCTGAACTGCGCGAGCGGCCGGCGCAACGCGGGATTCTCCAGATGCCACGCGTCCGCCGGCGCCAGTTGCAAGGCAAACGTGTTGGGCCACGCGGGCAGCGTTCTGGCGTATGGGTCGTTGATCAGCGTGGCGTCGCGGCGGCGCGAGAGCGGCTCGCGCAACGGACCGGCCGGCAGCAGAAAACCGTTGCCGCCCAGCCGATGATCGAACACGACCAGCTCCGCATCGCGCGCGAGCCGGTAATGCTGCAGGCCGTCGTCGCTGACGATCACGTCGACGTCCTCATGCGCCGCGCACAGCGCTTCGGCAGCCGCCACGCGGTCCGGGCACACCCACACCGGCGCGCCGGTGCGACGCGAGATGAGCAAAGGTTCGTCGCCGCCGACGTTGGCCGCCGACGCGGGCGTGACCGGCGTCGGCGTCTTCACGCGCGCGCCATAGCCGCGCGATACGACGCCGGGGTTGAAGCCCGCGCCGCGCAACGCTTCGACGAGCGCAATCACGGTCGGCGTCTTGCCTGTGCCGCCGACGGTCACATTGCCCACCACCACGACAGGCACGCCCACGCGCACCGACTTCAACCAGCCGAGCGAGAAGGCGGCGCGGCGGGCGGCGGCGATGGCGCCGAACACACAGGCGAGCGGCGTGAGCGACCAGGCAAGCGGCCCGCGCTGTTGCCACTCGCGCGCCATACGCGTTTCCAGACGATCGAAAATTGAGCTCATCGGCAAGCCGGGAGAGCGGGCGGCGCACTGGTCGCGGGTCGTCGCGAGGGCAGCGGCGTGAAAGCGCCAGGGGCAATACGCGGGACAGGCATCAGCGCGATTCTCCGGACGGTCGAATAATGAGGCACAAGGTAAGGGGAAAGGGGCGGCGGGGCCGCGGGTCGGCAGTGAGTTTCCGCCATTCTCCTGCTGCCAACGTTGCCGCGGGCGTTTCGCGCTGCGCGGCATGCGGCTTTCCCTTACTGTCGAACCCGCCACTCTAGCGCGCACGCGTCCCTCGCCGCAAGTCGCCGACCGGGCGTCCTATGCACCCCCGTTGCCGCGCGACCCTTCGGCTGCCTGTGGATAACTTTGTGGAGAACCGGCCCGCCGTAAGGCTGCGAGGGCCGTTGCAAGCCAATCGCATCGGTGGCGGGTTTCCATGATCACGGTTAAATCGCATATAAATCAAAGGGATGCCTATGTTTTACGTAGTCGCGCCAGACCTGTGGCGGAATCTGTCTTGCCAGTCCCGCCATGTGGACACTTTTAACAATCTGCGCGTGGCGCTGGACGCCAATGGCCGCTCGGTCTATCGTCTGTCCGGCCAGTCACAACCCGTATTCGCATGAATTCCGACAGTCCCTTTACCTCGTCGACGCTGCCGGGCGGCGAAGTCGTCGTTCCCGTTTCCGCTCTCAATCGCGCGATCGGCAGCATGCTCGAACGCTCGTTTCCGCTCGTGTGGGTAGCGGGCGAAGTCTCAAACTTCACGCGCGCCGCGAGCGGCCACTGGTATTTCTCGATCAAGGACGCGCAGGCGCAAATGCGCTGCGTGATGTTCCGCGGCCGTGCGCAGTACGCCGAGTTCATGCCGAAAGAAGGCGACCGGATCGAAGTGCGGGCGCTCGTCACGATGTACGAGCCGCGTGGCGAGTTGCAACTGAATGTGGAAGCCGTGCGGCGGACCGGCCAGGGTCGTCTGTACGAAGCGTTTTTGCGGCTGAAGGCGCAGCTCGAAGCCGAGGGGCTATTCGCCGCGGAGCGCAAGCGCGCGTTGCCGTCGCATCCGCGCGCGATTGGTATCGTGACGTCGTTACAGGCCGCGGCGCTGCGCGACGTGCTCACGACGCTGTCACGCCGCGCGCCGCATATTCCGGTGATCGTCTATCCCGCACCGGTGCAGGGGGCGGGGGCAAGCGTGAAGCTCGCCGCGATGGTCGAGGCGGCCAGTGCGCGGCGCGAGGTCGACGTGTTGATCGTATGCCGAGGCGGCGGTTCGATTGAGGACCTGTGGGCCTTCAACGAAGAAGTGCTTGCGCGCGCCATTGCGGAAAGCGCCATTCCGGTCGTGAGCGGCGTCGGTCACGAAACCGATTTCACGATCGCCGACTTCGCCGCCGACGTGCGCGCGCCTACGCCCACCGGCGCCGCGGAACTGGTGAGTCCGCAGCGCGTGCTGTTGTTGCGCGAACTCGACCAACGGCACGCCACGCTCGCGCGCGGCTTCGGCCGGATGATGGAACGGCGCGCCCAGCAGCTCGACTGGCTTGCGCGCCGGCTAGTGTCGCCCGCCGAGCGTCTTGCGCGGCAACGCATGCATCTGCAGCAACTGAGCGCGCGGCTCACGTCGGCGGGCGCGCGGCCGGTACGCGATGCCCTAGCACGCTTTTCGCTGCTGCACATGCGCTGGCAGCGCTGGCGCCCTGACCTTGACGCGCATCGGGCGCGACTCGACGGTCTTGCGCAACGGCTGGATGCCGCGTTGCTGCGCCAGCATGAACGTCAGGTCGCCCGCATTGCCACGCTGTCGGCGCGTCTCGAAGTGCTCAGTCCGCAGCGCACCCTCGAGCGCGGCTATGCCGCGGTGCTCGATGCGCAGACGGGGCGCGCGGTGCGTGCGCCTGCGTCGCTGAAACCGGGACGTCGCCTGACCGTGCATCTTGCCGAGGGCGCCGCCGACGTTGCTTTGTCCGACGTTCAACCGCGTCTTGCCGATGGTTTCTGACAGCGCGTGAGCAGCGTGCGAATGAGATTGCGCACAAGCGCGCGTGCGTACTTTTGACTGCGCGACGCCGCTTGTGCCGGTTCTCGGCGAGCAGTAATTACGCGCTTTTTCGGGCCATTCGCCGCTGCCGGACATAAAGTCCGTTGGTTTGCGGGGTTATTCCAAGTCGCCTACAATCGAGTGCTCTGAAGCGTTATCCGCAGACTCCCCACAACAGATACAGACTGAAGGAAAGCACCATGGAACATACGCTCCCGCCGCTGCCGTTCGCGAAAAACGCACTCGCTCCGCACATGTCGGAAGAGACGCTCGAGTTTCACTACGGCAAGCATCACCAGACCTATGTGACCAACCTGAACAATCTGATCAAGGGCACGGAGTTCGAGAACCTGTCGCTCGAAGAAATCGTGAAGAAGTCGTCGGGCGGCGTGTTCAATAACGCAGCTCAGGTGTGGAACCACACGTTCTTCTGGAACAGCCTGTCGCCGCAAGGTGGCGGCGCACCGACCGGCGCGCTGGCGGATGCGATCAACGCCAAGTGGGGCTCGTTCGACAAGTTCAAGGAAGAGTTTGCGAAGACCGCCATCGGCACGTTCGGCTCGGGTTGGGCATGGCTCGTGAAGAAGGCAGACGGTTCGCTCGACCTGGTGTCCACGAGCAACGCGGCCACGCCGCTCACCACGGACGCCAAGGCGCTGCTGACCATCGACGTGTGGGAACACGCGTACTACATCGACTATCGCAATGCACGTCCGAAGTTTGTCGAGGCGTACTGGAACATCGTCAACTGGGAATTCGCAGCGAAGAACTTCGCTTGATTGCTGGTGCCACAGATACGGGAGCGGAACGACGCGCTGTAATGTAGTTTCGAAACCGTAGTGGAAATGAAAGCCCTCCTTTGTGAGGGCTTTTTGTTTTTTGCTCTGTTGTGGATTTTGGTTTTAGTTTGCGTTTTTGTTTTAGTTCTCGGTTTGGTTTGTTCCAGTGCTGGCGGGCGTTCGCTTTCGAAGAGCCACAAAACTAACATCGCTTACGGGCTTGCGAATTGTGCATCGGCAGATAAACGCAGGGAGCCCGCATGCGTGGGTGTTGTCCTCACCATCATTTGTTCGCGGCTCGGTAAAAGAGAGCTAGACGAAGGACCGATCGATTGTGAATGAGCCGTGCCTGACGTCGAACATACAACCGTTAGCGTCTCCTCCTGTTTTGCATGAAGGCGTAGCATTTCGGGTCCCTCATTCCGGGTCCCTCTATTGAGAGACTTTCGCGTGACTGCAGATGGCGCCAACCCTGGTTCGCACGCCCGCATCAATTTTTGTCACCGTTCGTAACTGCGCCAGCCGGCGCGCCGCGCGGCTCAGGCTAGCGGCGTGGATCTGCGGATTGATGCAAAACATACAGTAACGATCCGGTAAACATGTGTGGCGCGGATTGGCATAACGTATGTTCCTCATCTCCTGCCATTCGCACCATCATGATTTCGAGTTCAAAAACGGTACGTATCGGGCTGCCTCTCGGTGCCGTCGCGCTTGCGCTGCTCGGCGGCTGTGCTGTGGTGCCGCCCAGCGGTCCGTCGGTGGTGGCCATGCCGCGCAGCGGCGAGCCGCTTAGCCAGTTTCAGCAAGACGATTACGCTTGCCGCGATTATGCGTTCCGTTCTTCCGATCCGGCCGGTGCTTCGCAAAGTGCAACTACGAATAGTGTTAATAGTGCAGCGGTGGGCACGTTGGGCGGCGCGGCGGTCGGCGCGCTCATCGGAGCGGCGGCCGGCAATGCGGGTGCCGGTGCAGCCATCGGCGCGGGCAGCGGTCTGCTGATTGGCGGCGCAGCCGGGGCGAACGGCGCCCAGTATTCGGCAAACAGCCTGCAGGCGCGATACGATGCGGCCTACGCGCAGTGCATGACTTCGAAGGGCAACACGATCTCTCAGCCTCAAGTGCCGGTTTATGTGCCGCAGCCGGTTTATACGCCACCGCCCGTATATGTTGCACCGCCGCCGCGCTACTACGGGCCGCCCCCAGTCATATACGCGCCTTATCCGTACTACTGATCGCCTGTTGCTTCAACAGGCGATCGCTCATGCCGCCGCATCTCGCGATCGCTCGGCTCGCTCCTGCCGGGCGCACGTTGCGCGCCTGGCGCAGACTGCGGAGACCTCAGGCGACTTCCAGAGGCTCGCGCAGAGGCGGACCGACAAATTGCCGTGATGACGATGAACGAGCTATTTCGCTTCGTTAGCTCCTGCTGTCTTGCGCGAGCGACGAGCCTTTGACGAGTCCGTCTTGCGCGCGGCCTTCTTGCGTGGCGCGGGCGTGGCCTCCGTCATCGTCGAAGTCTGGGTTGCGGGCGACGCCGCTTCTGCACTATCACCCGATACTGCGGGTGCCGGCTTTCGAGACTTCTTCGCGGCTGTCTTCCGCGGTTCAGGTTGCTTGCGGCGCTTTGCGTCCGTTGCGGCCATTGCGTTCGTTGCGTCAGTGCGCTGGGCGTCAGTGCTTTCGGGGGCGCCCGTATCGTCGGAAGCCTGGCTCGACCTTGCCTCAGAGCGTTGCGGAGCGTCGGAGAATCTATCCTCGCTTTGGGGCGCGGGCATAGGCATCTCTCGGGTAAGGGGGCTGGTCAGCTCCGCTGCACTGTGTTCGCCGCTGGGCCGCCCGGCGGTTCTGGCGTGGGACGCGGTCTCTGGTGCACTGCTCTGCGCGACTTCCTGCGCGACTTCCTGCGCAACCTCGTCCGCAAACCTATGTGCAGCTTCGTGCTCCGCTTTGGGCGCTACCTGAAGCGCTGTTCCATGTGCGGCGCTGCGGGCGGCTTGCTGGCTAGCGCCCCTCTTTCGATCGCCACGTCCGCGACGACGAGAATCCTGTTTGCCGGCTGTATCCGTGCCTACCGTTCCAACGGTTGCGGATTCGTCGAGCTGTTCCGCTTCCTCGACAATATCGAGAGCCGCGCCCGTCCGTGCCCCTGTCTGCTCGGCCCCCGGTTCGCCTGCACTATCTCCAATCACGCTCGATGCAGCGCTTCGGTACACATAGGCCCCTGACTTCTCGTCGCGGCCGAATTCGAGCAGTCCGCGTGCGTGCGCCTCTTCGAGAAGATTACCGAACGCGCGAAAGCCATAATACGTTTCGTTGAAATCAGGCTTGCGCCGCTTGATCGCATTCTTCAGCACCGAGGCCCAGATCTTTCCGCTGTCTCCGCGTTCGGACGCGAGCGCGTCGAATGTCTGTACCGCGATTTCTATGGCCTTGGTGCGACGCTTTTCGAGATCTTCCTTCTGGCGGCTTTTCTCTTCATCTGGCGATGGCTTGGCTGTGGGCTGCACGTTCTTCTGCTGGCGCGACGACTCCCTTTTTGCGACGGCGCGCTGACTCTCGCGCACCAGATCGTCGTAAAAGAAGAACTCGTCGCAGTTCGCGATCAGCAGGTCTGACGTGGACTGCTGAACGCCGACGCCAATCACCTGCTTCGCGTTCTCGCGCAATTTCGACACCAGCGGCGAAAAGTCGGAATCGCCGCTAATGATCACGAACGTATTGACGTGCGACTTCGTGTAGCAGAGGTCGAGCGCGTCCACGACCAGCCGGATGTCCGCCGAATTCTTGCCGGATTGACGTACATGTGGAATCTCGATCAATTCGAAATTGGCCTCGTGCATAGCACCCTTGAAACTCTTATAGCGGTCCCAGTCGCAGTAGGCTTTCTTGACGACAATGCTGCCCTTGAGCAACAGACGTTCGAGCACCAGCTTGATATCGAACTTGTCGTACTTCGCGTCGCGCACGCCCAGCGCGACGTTTTCGAAGTCGCAGAATAGCGCCATGCTGACGGTTTCGTTGGATGACGCCATGTCAATCTCCATTGAAGCGCTCGTCGGAATCGACGAATCGCGACAATGATAGCGATTCCAGCCAACGGGATCAGCTTTTGCCCCGCCAGCGCAGCAAACCCTGCCGGGTTACACGTCATGGCGCCCGCCTGACGCGACAGGATGCGAGCCTAATGCCGCGCGCGTTTCCAATACCTCGTCTACAAGGCCATACGCTTTTGCTGCGAATGCGGACATGAAATTGTCTCGGTCAGTGTCGCGCGCGATTTCCTCGACACTGCGCCCGGTCCGTTCGGCCATCATTGTGTTGAGGCGTTCGCGCAGGTAGAGCACTTCCTTAGCCTGAATGTCGATGTCCGCCGCCGTCCCCTGGCCGCCGCCCGAAGGCTGATGAATCATGATGCGAGCATTGGGCAACGCATACCGCTTGCCCGGCTGGCCCGCACATAGCAGAAACGTGCCCATGCTCGCTGCAAAACCGGTGCATAAAGTGGAGACCTCCGGCTTGATGAACTGCATGGTGTCGTAAATGGCGAGTCCGTCGTACACCGAACCGCCCGGCGAATTGATGTAAAAGGAAATGTCCTTGTCCGGATTCTCGGACTCCAGAAACAGTAATTGCGCCACAATGAGACTGGCCGATTGCTCGTTGACCGGCCCGACGAGGAATACGATGCGCTCGCGCAGCAAGCGTGAATAAATGTCGTACGCGCGCTCGCCGCGGCCGGACTGCTCGATTACTGTGGGCACGAGGCCGAGGCCTGTAACCGGTGGATAGCTGAATTGCATGTCTACCTCGTTGAAGTGGGCTGCTGTCCGTATGACGCTTCGGCGTGAGGCCGCGTGACACAAATTTTTTTCCGCGTGCCTGTCACGCGGCGACCCGCTCAACCGTCAAGCTGCAATGGATGCCTTCGCGGCGCGTCGTCCGGCAATTCCATAGGCGGCGCACGCGTTTTTCACCACGCAAGATCTGGAGGTCCACGCATGAAAGAACATGAAATCGACAAGGCATCCAGCTTCCGGGCTGTGCGCGCCCGTCTGCTCGCGTTGGCGTATCGCATGCTCGGTAGCCGCGCCGAGGCCGAGGACATCGTGCAGGACGTCTGGCTGAAGTGGCACCTTGCCGATACCCATGCAGTGCAGACCCCGGCCGCCTGGCTCACCACGCTCACCACGCGCACGGCGATCGACCGCCTGAGAAATGTGCAGCGCGAACGTGAATCACAGGCCACCGGCTGGCTGCCGGAGCCGTGGCTAGATGAATTTGCGCCATCGGCGGAAGAACTTGCCTTGCGTGCTGCGGAAATGTCCTATGGCGTGATGCTGCTGCTTGATCGTCTCAAGCCTGACGAGCGCGCAGCGTTCGTGCTGCACGAAGCGTTCGACTGCGACTACGCCGAGATCGGCAAGATCCTTGAGCGGCCACCGGCTAGTTGCAGGCAACTGGTTCATCGGGCGCGGGAGCGTTTGCGGCGCGCGGGCGCGCCGTTGCAGCAGCGCGATCCCGGCGCGCACGCGCTCATTGTCGAGCGTTTGCGCAATGCGCTGCAGGCGCAGGACCGGGCGAGCTTGCTCGAGCTGTTCAGCGCTGTGCCAGAAGTCGTCAGTGACCAGCCTTTGTGCGAGTCGCCAGCTACGGTAGCGCGGTCGTCGGAAGCTGTGCCGGCCATCGCCGAATCGCATTTGAACCGCGTGCCGGCGAAGGCACTTGCCGAGGCCGGCGCGAGCGCGCCAGACCTGGCATTCCAGGACTGGATGGAGAAGGTGACCTCGCTCGCGCGTCAGGCGCGGCAGGCGGAGCTCGTGTCGGTGGACGGAATGCTGTCTATCGCGCTGCTAGTAGAAGGGGAGGTCGTCGCGTTGATCGACGTTTCGATCGAGGGCTCAGGCGCAGCGCTGACAGGCGGCGCCAGATGCGGCATGAAAACGGCCAAAACCCCGAAAACGGCCAAAACAGTTGGCAGGGGCGAAGGAATACCGAAGGTTGCACCAGGCAGCACAAGAAGCGCCATGACAAGCGAGCCGAGCCGTGGCCTCGCAACCGGCTTTTCAACTAGCCTTGCAACTAGCCAGACAACCGGTCTGACTCACGCCGAAGCGCTCGACCAGGAACCGCCATACGGCCATACCGAGGGCCTCGCAAAAATTGTTTCGTTGCGCTGGGTCACGAGCGCGTCGCGGTTACAGGCCGTGAACCGTCTGCTCGGCCGCGCGGCGGTCACCGAACTGCTGTCGCGCATTCAGCAACGTTCGCTGGATTCAACTGCGATGGGCCGCGACTTCCCAGTTGATGTCTACGCATAGCACCTGAGTGCCGCCCGACGTATGGGCGGCGATCGAAGCAGTCACGCACAGGTGCGCTTCATTGATCGAGAGGTACGGAGGGGTGAGATGCACTTGACCCGGCGCCCGCATCGCCTGAATGAAATATGGCCGACGCTCCCAGCTTGCGCCCTCGGAATGCAACAGCGGACGGAAGCGTTTGGCGCGTTGCGAGGCGCGCCCGGGAGGCAGCATGTTATCGCCGATCTGCCGTCCGGAACCGTCGAGAATGAAGCAGCGCGCTGTTTCGCCAAGTTTCAGCAGCGGGGCAGTCGCCTCGGCAGGGGGCTGCCCGGCAACCAGTTGCGCCGCGGCTGTTTCAAGCGCGGTGACATATGGTGCGAGCCGCGTGGCCTGCGCGCGGTCGCGCGCGGCAACGCGCTCGCGCAACGCTGCAGAAAGCGAATCCATCAGGCCGGCAGCGGCTTGCGGCTTGACCGGTTCGACGCTCGGGCCGGCGAAGAACGCGCCCTGCACGAAGTCCACGTTGCATTCCAGTGCAATGAGGGCGTCGCGTTCCGTCGTCAGGCCGCCCATCAACACCAATTGGCCGGATTCGTGCAGCAGCGAAACAAGACCAGGCAGAACGCGTTCAATGTGCGAATGTTCGCTTGCCTGCGCGAGAATGCAGCGGTCAAGCGTGACGATATCGGGGCGCAGGTTCCATACGCGGTCAATGTTCGAGTGCTTCGCGCCGAAGCCGTCCAGTGCGATGAGGAAGCCGGACTTGCGCAGCGCATCGATAATCTCCGCGAAGCGCGTCGTTTCTCCGCCCGCCTGTTCGGACACTTCGAGCACTACGCGCTGAGGGGGCAAACCCAGTGCCTTGAGTCCGGCGAGCAGTGCGTCGCCGTAGCTCGTGTCCATCAGCGCCGCTGGATGAAGGCTCAGAAAAAGCCATTCGTCGTGACTGTCGAACGCGTTGAAGTTGCCAAGATGGAGCGACTCCGCCAGCCGTCCGAGTTCCAGCAGGTCGCCGCGCCGCGCTGCCTGCGTGAACACCTCGTGCGAGGGGACTTGCATGGCATGCTCGTCGTGCGCGCGCAACGAGGCGTGATAGCCAATCGCGCGGCGGTGCGACACCGAGAACACCGGCTGGAATACGCTGAAGACGGTGTAGCCGCCATAGAGTACGGTGCGCCGGGAGCCCTCGTCGCCGGCCATCGGGCGGGGAGGCTGAAAGCCGGGAGGATCGAGTTCGATCATGCTCATCATGTCAGTCGTGTGGGGTGGCGGCCAGATTACGGGCTCAATGCGTAATCTCCATGCGCAATACGTCAGTTTACAGGATAGCCGAGCAAGATCTATGCGCATGCGGGAAGGCCGCTCGGGCGTGCGATCAACGCATGGATTTCGCGACTTTGGGTGTTAATGCGGCGTGGACACCCGGATCCGCACTGTGCTGGTGCGAGGCGCGCCCTGTTGCGGACGGCAATTGCAGAGCGCATCTTGCTTCGCTATCGCGCCTTGGTGTTTGGCAAGGTAGGCTAAGCGCGGCGCTTGACTTGAGTGGCCTCCACCCGAGACCGCCCAAGCCTCGATCAGATATAGGCGGCGATACTACATACCGCCAGGAGCGGGCGGCGAGCAACATCATGACGGAGAAGCACTCAAGACCCGCCGGTAACAAAGCGTCTTTGCGGGACACAAAGCGGATCGCCAGTCGCTCCCGCTCGTATTCGCAAAGCGATCACGTCCGCTCCGAAGGATCCGTCTTCTTGGCCGGCGTGCGGATTTCGGGCGACAACTGCGCGAAGATCCACGCGGAGCCCGCAGTGATAATGCCGACACAAAGGAACGTCGCATGAAAAGCCGGCAGAGAGTTCGCGGCCGTCACGCGCGGCAACAGACCTGTGAAAGTAGCGAGCAGCGCGCCCGCAACGGTAACGCCGAGGCTCATGGAGAGCATTTGAACCAGGGAGAACAGACTATTGCCGCTGCTTGCGCCGCCAGTGCCCAGATCCTTGAGCGTCAAGGTGTTCATCGCGGTGAACTGCATCGAGTTGACGGCGCCGAAAAACGCCAGTTGCACGAGCCGCAGCCACAACGGTTGGCCCGCGCTGGTCAGCGAGAAGCTCGCCATCGTCAAGCCGACAAGAACTGTGTTGGCGAGCAGTACGCGCCGATAGCTGTACTTGACGATCAGCCGTGTCACGAGCCGCTTCGACGCCATGCCGGCGGCTGCGACGGGCAGCATCATCAGGCCTGCTTCGAATGCGCTGTAGCCGAGGCTCACTTGCAGCAGCAACGGAATGAGGTACGGCATCGCGCCGCTGCCGATCCGCGCGAACAGGTTGCCCAGCAGTCCGACGCTGAACGTGTGGATCTTGAACAGATCGAGCGGAAAAATAGGCGCGGGCTCGCGCACGGCATGCAGCCCGTAGGCGACAAAGCAGGCGAGGCTCAGAATCAGCAGCACCAGCACGGTCGCATGCTGAATGCCGAATTCGGTGCGGCCGTCCAGTGCGAACGAAATGGCCACCATGCCGACAATCAACAACAAATAGCCCTTCACGTCGAACTTGCCAACCTGTTCGTTGCGGCTGTCCGGCATGAAGATGAATGTGGCAATGCATCCGGCTACACCCACGGGGACGTTGATGAGAAAGATCCAGTGCCACGACGCGATCTTGACCAGCCAACCGCCAAGCGTCGGCCCGATCAACGGGCCGATCAGTCCGGGAATTGCCACAAACGAAAGGGCTGGCAGATAGCGCTCGGCCGGGAACGTCCGCAGCACGGCCAGCCGTCCGACCGGCAGCAGCATGGCGCCGCCCACGCCTTGCACAATGCGGAACACGACCAGTTGGTTCAGCGTGTGAGCGTTCGCGCAGAGCAGCGACCCGACCGCGAACACCAGAATCGCGCTGAAGAAGACGCGCCGCGTACCAAATTTGTCAGCAAGCCACCCGGAGACCGGGATCATCACCGCCATCGTCAGCGAATAGGCGATCACGACCGACTGCATGCGCAGCGGCAGTTCGCCGAGGCTTGTTGCCATCGCGGGGAGCGCGGTGTTGACGATGGTCGAATCCAGCGTCTGCATGAAGAAGCCCGTTGCGACCAGCCACAACATGACCGTGAGCGAACGGGCGGAAGGTGCGCTGGGTGCGACGGTTGCGGAGGCGGGCGGAGTCGGCGGCGAGGACATGAAGTAGCGGCTAGGCGCGGGGGAGCAGGGACTCGCTATTCTAGGGAAAAGCTGCGGACCCCGCAGGTAGGACAAGCCAGTCATGAAGCCCGCATGGCCGCAGATAGAAAAAGTGCGGACCGGGCGCCCGGTTCGTCAACGCAACTGCGCCGCCGCCTTGAAAAACGCCTGCGCCCGCGGATCATTGCCGAATGCCGCGTGAACCCGTATCCACGGGCTCGGCTCCATGCCCGGCCGGAAATAACTGCCCGGCGCTACCGTCACGCCCAACGGCGCGCCGCACTCCACGAGCCGTTCGGCATTGTCCACATGCGGTACGCGGGCCCACAGGAATTTGCCGCCGACCGGCTTCTCGAACACTTCCCAGCCCGCGTCTTCGAGTGTCTGGATCGTCGAGCCGAGCGCGTCGCGCATGCGGCGGCGCAGTCGTTCGAGATACTTGCGATAGGCGCCGCGCTCGAGCAGCGACGCGGTCACCGCTTCGGCAAACAGCGAGCCGCCGATGCTCGTCAGCATCTTGATATCGACCAGGTCCTTGATGATCGCATGGCTCCCGACCACACAGCCGATCCGCAACGCAGACGAGAGCGTCTTCGAAAGTCCGCCGATGTAGATCACATGCTCGAGCTGGTCGAGCGTGGCAAGACGGTCAGTGACGTCGGTCTGAAAGTCGGCGTAGACATCGTCTTCGATGATCGTGAAGCCGTGCTCGCGCGCCAGTTGCAGCAGCCGGAACGCCACGGGCGGCGCGACGGTCGTTCCCGTCGGGTTGTGGAACACCGTGTTGATGAAAAAGAGCTTCGGCCTGTGCAGCTTCAATTGTGCCTGCATGACATCCAGGTCCGGCCCGCTGCGCGTGCGCGGAATGCCGACGAGCCGCACGCCGTGGAGCTTCAGCAGCCCGTACAGGTTGTAGTAGCCGGGGTCTTCGACGAAGATCGTGTCGCCTGCTTTCAGCATGTAGCGCATGAGCAGGTCGAAAGCCTGGCTCGCGCCGTTCGTAATGAGGATCTGCGACGTGTCTGCGCGAATTCCCAGTTGCGCGATGCGCGCCTGCAAATGCTCGCGCAAACTGAGATTGCCGAGCGGCGTCGCGTAGTCGACCATGCTCGCGGGATCGGTGCGCAACACATGCCGTATGGCCTGCGCAATGCCTTCCGTGTCGCGCCACGCTTCGGGGATAAATCCGCTGCCGAGCTTGAGCGTCTCGCCCGGATGGTTGAATTGCTGGAGCAGGTGGTCCGATTCGTCCTCGGCGCGGCGCGGGTCCGACGTGCCATCGCACTGCCAGGCGCCCGGCGCCCGGTCGGCTATATAGAACCCCGAACCGTGGCGCGAGTCGACGTAACCGAGCGACACCAGCCGGTCGTATGCCTCGATCACCGGGAAGCGGCTGACGCCGTAGTCGGCTGCGAACTGGCGGATCGACGGCAACTTCGAGCCGGGGTGCGCGGCGCGCGAGCGGATCCACGTGGTGACGCCCGCAACGATCTGCTCGGTCAGCGGTACGCCGCTCTCTCTGTCAAGCTGGATTTGAGGTCGCATGCTGTTTCCTTCCCGAACGAGGCTCGCGCTCTGTTCGCCGACGCGCGACAACTGTTCGGTTTTTCGACTGCACAGTTCCGATGAAAGTGTTCGGAACTGTGCATGGGTGTCCGATGATCGCACGACAATAATCGATACAACAGAAAAGTCCTTTGAAGGAGAACGGCAATGCGTGAAGTGCGGATTTTCGAACTGGAACATGACGAGCCGGCGGCGGCCTGGCGTGTCGCGCGCCCGTCCACCTTCAAGGTGATTTCGGGGGAGATCTGGTTGACGGTCGAGGGCGACAGCGCGGACTACTGGCTGGCGACCGGCGAATCGATCGAACTGCCTCGCCACGCAGTCACGTGGATCAGTGCGGGGCGGGCCGGTGCCCGTTTTGCGCTCGCAAGCGGCTCCGAGCGTGGCGCAACCCGGCCGACGCGCGGCTTTTCGGTGTCGGAGTGGCTGCCGCGCTGGCTCGGCGCGGCGTGAGGGCGGGCGCTTCGCGCGGGGGGCGGTGAAGCCGGGGCCGGTGGGCCAGACCACGCCCTGACACTCAATTCTCATGCTCAGGCTCCCGCCCCCCGAGCCGTGAGCCCTGAGCATGCCCCACGCGTGAACTCTATGCATGAGCCGTGAGCCCTGACCCTCAGCCCAGAGCCGGAGCCGGAGCCCGCGGAGCCGGAGCCCTGAGCCCGGAGCCTGAGCCCGGAGCCTGAGCCTGAGCCCTGAGCCCTGACCCTGAGCCTGAGCCCGGAGCCTGAGCCTGAGCCCGGAGCCTGAGCCTGAGCCCGGAGCCTGAGCCTGAGCCCGGAGCCTGAGCCTGAGCCTGAGCCTGAGCCTGAACCCTGAACCCTGAACCCTGAACCCTGAACCCTGAACCCTGAACCCTCAGCCCTCAGCCCTCAGCCCTCAGCCCTCAAACTCCCCGACATACCTCGCCCGCGGCCGGATCAATCCGCCGTCGCGCGCCTGCTCCATCGCATGCGCGATCCAGCCGACTACCCGGCCCGTCGCGAAGATCGTGAACGCGGCGCCGGCCGGCAAGCCGAGCACGCGCTCGATGGCCGCGAGCGCGAAATCTACCGTCGGCTGCGCGCCCGTCGTGTCGTGAACCGCGCGCGCAAGCGCGTGGACTTCGCCCAGCGGCGAGCGTGCCGGCGCGCATTCCTGCAGCAAATTCAGCAGCAGGCGCGCGCGCGGATCGCCGTCCGGATAAAGCGGGTGGCCGAAGCCGGACAGCACGGGCCCCTGCGCGCCATGTTCGTGGCGCGACAGACGCGTGGCCAGATAACGGTCGAGATCGGCGGCGCGCGACGCTTCTTCCAGCAACGCCGCGATGCGCATGGTTTCGCCGCCGTGCCGCGGGCCGGCGAGCGCGGCGAGACCGCCCGCGACCGCGCCGAACAGATGAGTACCCGTCGACGTGATGCAACGAACCGTGAACGTCGATGCGTTCAGCTCATGGTCCGCGCACGCTACCAGCGCGGCACGCAGCAGCGCCGCCTGCTGCCGGTTGCGCACCTGCCAGGCTGATGCCAGTTGCCGATGCAGCGGTGCATTCGACGGCGCACCGGAGATCATCGCCGCAGCGAGGAGCCGCATCACGGCGCACGCGTTGTCCAATTGCGCGTCGCGCCCGAGCGCCCAGACCCGCGGCATCTGCGCGGCGGCTGCCGGCAGGAGGACCAGCGCGCGGTCGAGCGGCGCGCTGTCGCCCCACAGCTTGAGCCACGCAGCCCATTGTGCGGCGGCAAGCGGGACAGTTGGCGCCGCCGCGATGTGCGCCGCACTGCACTCCCACAGCAGCGCTGCCACGTCTTCCAGCGATTCGGTGCGCGCGAGTTCCAGCGCATCGCGTCCGCGGTACAGCAAGCGACCATCGGCGACAAGCGTGATCGACGACTCGAGCACCGGTACGCCCCAGTCCAGCACTTTTTGCGCAACCTTGCCGGCGCGCTTGCCGTCTGCCTTGCGCCGCGCGAGCCGCCGCACTTCACGCGCGTCATAACGGCGATGCTTGCCTTGCGCGTGCGGCAACGAACTCAGCAAGCCGCGGCTGACGTACGCATAGAGCGTGGCGAGGCTGATGCCGAGTTCGGCGGCGGCTTCGGTGGCGGTCAACGAATCAGAAGATGGCATGGAGATGAGCGACGAAGTGGCCGCGCTAAGTAGCCTCAGAAGGAAGGTCCAGCAAGCAGCGACAGCAGGCAGCCCCAGCACCTAACCCAGCCCCCACCCCGCAACCAAAAAAAATCAATATATATTGATTATCACAATCAAGATTGATTCAGACAAGGCGCACACCTAGACTCGTTCACATTCCTCGATTCGACTGTGACCGCCATGACCCCCGAACTCGCGCTGGATTCTCTTTGGACGCTTGCCGGCTGCGAGCCGGCCGCGCTCCGCTCGGTCCACTTCAGCGGCACGGAGCCGGCCTTGCCGTCCGTGTTTCGAGTCGGCGCGCTGGCGTCGGCGACCATTGCTGCGACGGGGCTGGCGGCGGCTGAATATCATCGGCTGCGCACGGGGCGCGGGCAGCGTGTGAGCGTGGACATGCGGCGTGCGCTGGCATCGTTTCGCAGCGAGCGTTATCTGCGAATCGACGGCGGGCCGCCGCCCGCGCTCCGCGATCCGGTAACGGGCTTCTACGAGACGCGCGACGGTCGCTGGATTCAACTGCACACCAACTTCGCGCATCATCTTGCTGGCGTACTGAGGGTGCTCGGCTGCGAGAACGATCGCGCGGCGGTCGCTTCAGCGATACGCGGCTGGGACGGTGCCGCGCTCGATCACACGCTCGCCGAGGCGGGCCTGTGCGCGGCATTGATCCGCACGCCGAACGAGTGGGCCGCGCTCGATCAGGCCAAGGCGATTGCGCGTCTGCCGCTATTCGAGATAGAGCGTATCGGCGACGCGCCCGCACAACTGCCGATACGGCATACAGCGCCGTCCGGCCACGGCGGCAGCAGGCCGCTCTCCGGCGTGCGCGTGCTGGACCTCTCGCGCATCATCGCCGGGCCGGTCGGCGGACGCGCGCTCGCCCAGCATGGCGCCGAGGTGCTGATGATCAACGGTCCGCATCTGCCGAACATTGCGCCGCTCGTAATCGACAACAGCCGCGGCAAGCGCTCGGCGGTGCTCGATCTGCGCGAGGCGGCCGGCCGCGAAACGCTGCGCGGTTTGACGCGCGATGCCGATGTGTTTCTGCAGGCCTATCGCCCCGGCGCATTGGCGGCGCACGGTTTCGGCCCCGACGATGCAGCGCGCCTGCGGCCGGGCATCGTGTATGTGTCGGTGCGCGCGTATGGGTACGAAGGGCCGTGGGCCGCGCGGCGCGGCTTCGATAGTCTCGTGCAGTCCGCGAGCGGTATCGCGGTGACCGAGCAGCGCGCGGCGCGATCGCATGAGCCGAGACATCTGCCGTGTCAGGCGCTCGATCACGCGACGGGTTATCTCGCGGCTTTCGGTGCGATGGTCGCGTTGGCGCGTCGCGCGATCGTGGGCGGAAGCTGGCACGTAAAGGTGTCGCTGGCACAGACTGGCCGCTGGCTGCAATCGTTCGGTGAGATTCCTGACGGATGGAAGGCGCCTGAGGTCACGCTCAAGGACGTGCGCGACTGCATCGATACCGTTCAGTCTGAGTTCGGACGTGTGCAGGCGGTGCAGCCGGCGGAGCAACTCGAAGAGACGCCGGCGTTTCTCGCGCTGCCGCCCTCGCGCATCGGCGCGCATGAGGCGAAATGGCTTTGACCGACCGAGCGCCGCTTACTTGCGCAATTCGGCCACGAAGTCGTAGTAATCGTTGCGGCAATACGTATCGGTCAGCTCGATTGCGCGCTGATCCGCCGTGTAGCCCACACGCGTAATCAGCAGCAGTGCTTCATTGGGCGCAATGCTCATCTGCTGCGCGATCTCCTCGCTCGCATTGACCGCGCGAAAATGCTGCAGCGCGCGCACGATCGCCAATCCGCGATTCTCCAGATAGGTGTACAGCGAATCGCCAATCGCCTGCGGATCGGGAATCACCGCTGCGGGAAAGGTCGAGTTCTCGACCGCCATCACGATGCCGTCGGCAAGACGCAAGCGCCGCAGGCGCGTGACGGCCGCAGCCGGCGAAAGCCCGAGCTGGATCACTTCTTCGCGATTGGCCGGCAGGATCTCGCGCGACAGCCACTTGGAACTCGGCGTGAAGCCTCGGCGCCGCAGCATTTCGCTGAAGCTCGACAGACGCGACAGCGGATCTTCATAGCGTGGTGTGATGAAACTGCCGGCGCCTTGGGTGCGCCGAATCAAGCCCTGTTCGACGAGTAAGGCGATCGCCTTGCGCGATGTGATTCGCGAAACGCCCAGCGCCTCCGAGAGCACGCGCTCAGAAGGCAGCGCTTCGCCGGCGTTCCAGCGGTTCTCGTGAATCGCCGTGCCGAGCTTGCGGGCAAGTTGCAAATAAAGCGGCGTGTCGTTTTCCGGGTCCGGGCGCAGATCGCGCCAGCGGTCTTCCGAGGCAGAGGTCATGGGGCTTACGCTAGAAGGGCGAGGAGCAATTCTAAGACATCGGCGCGCCGCGTTATAGCGGGCTTTTGCCTGGTGGCCTGCCGGATCGCGGCGCAGCCGCTAAACTCGTCGCTATGAGTCAGGCAGCATCGGTGCGCGTATGCGCTTGTGCGTGCGCGCCGGCGGTGGGTCGCAAGCGGCGGTAAAAGCCGGTCGCGATCCACATGGTCAGCACGATCGGCGCGATCAGCACAATCAGCGCGGTCCGCGCAATCTGCATGATTAACACCGTCAACAACAGCCAGCCATAGTCAGCACAGCCAGCATAGTCAGCCACTTCAGGAGTCAGCATGACGAGCGATATTGCAAGCGTGAGCTTGCCCGACGGCGAGCGCATCCCCAAACTCGGGCAAGGTACATGGGAAATGGGCGAGCAGCCCGCGCGCCGTGCGGCCGAGATCGATGCATTGAGATGCGGGATCGAGCTCGGCATGACGCTCGTCGATACCGCCGAAATGTACGGCGACGGCGCAACCGAGTCTCTGCTCGGCGAGGCGCTCGCGGGACTGCGCGACCAGGTGTTCCTCGTCAGCAAGGTGTATCCGCATAACGCGAGCCGGCGCGGCGTGATCGCGGCATGCGAACAAAGCCTCAAACGTCTGAAGACGGACCGGCTCGACCTGTATCTGCTGCACTGGCGCGGCTCGGTGCCGCTCGCGGAGACGGTGAGCGCTTTCGAAGCGCTGCGCGAAGCCGGCAAGATTCGTCACTGGGGCGTGAGCAACTTCGATACCGACGACATGGAAGAACTCGTCGCCACGCCCGGCGGCGCAGCGTGTGCGACGAATCAGATCCTGTACAACGTGGCGCGCCGCGGCCCGGAGTTCGATCTGCTGCCCTGGCTTGCCGAGCGCAACATGCCCGCGATGGCCTACAGTCCGGTGGATCACGCGCGTTTGCCCAAACGCTCGCCGCTCGACGACATTGCGAGCGCGCGCGGCGTTTCCGCGTTCCAGGTCGCGCTTGCGTGGGTATTGCAGCAGCGAGGCGTGTTCGCGATTCCAAAGGCGGGCCGCGTCGAGCACGTGCGCGACAACTACCGCGCGCTCGAATTGCGGCTCGAGGCCGAGGAACTGGCCGCCATTGACGGCTATTTCAAGCCGCCGCGCGGCAAACGCGCGTTGGAAATGCTCTGAGCATGGCGCGCGCCGCCGCCACGACATGCAAAGAGCGGACGTGGCGCGCGCCGGGATCGCGGCGCCATGCAGGCGCCGCGTATTGTCAATTGCAGCTGTGATGCATGTGCACGGAGCCTAGCACCGCGACTTCGGCGGGCGTGTGCTTGAGCGAGTCGTCGTTGACCTGCGCCGCGTCCGCGACGAATTCGTCGACGAGCGTGGACACCGGCGTGTTGCGCAGACACAGCGACACGCGCTGCGTTTCGTTGGCGGGCAGCGATGCGCGCTGGCCGAGGAACAGCACGCCGTACTGATAGCCGTGGATGATGCCGCGAATGGCGCCCACACATTGGCCATGCGCGACGTTATCGCTCTTCTGCTTGCAGGTCTGCGCGAGCGAGTAGGCCGAGAAGCTCGGATCGACAGGCGGCGCGGACTGCGACAACGTGGGCGACAGCGGCTGCGCGGCGGGTGCCGCGGCGGGCGTGCCGGTCTGCGCATGGGCGAGTGAAGCGAAGCCGAAAGCGGCGGCCGCTGCAAGGCCCGCGACCGCTCGTGCCGCAAAGCTGGGGACGTTTGGATGCATGTTGTGGTGCCCTCATATCGAACGTTGAATCTGATATGAGGCAATCGGCGCGCTTTGGTTCCAGGCTCACGCGCGCGCCGGCCACATCTATTGCGATCAGTCCGGTCGGGGCCTCTTTGCGGAGCCGCTCGGCGCGTCGTCGGCAACGTCATGCGACTCGCGTCGCGGGGCCGCCTGCAGCACGCGCAACTCGTCGACGGGAATATGACAGCGGATCAGGTGTGTGGCGCCGTCGCCGGCCTGCGCGAACGGCGGGTCCTGCTGTTCGCAGATCGCGCCCAGCTTGCGCGGGCAGCGCGTGTGGAACACGCAGCCGGACGGCGGCGAGGCCGCGCTCGGCAAATCGCCGGAAAGGCGAATGCGCTTTTTGCCCGGATCGCCGCCAAGCGTCGGCACCGACGACAGCAGCGCTTCCGTATAAGGATGCTGGGGCCCGTCGAACACCGCTGCGGCGGGCCCGATTTCAAGCAGGCGGCCGAGATACAGCACGGCGATGCGGTCGGACAGATAACGCACGACGTGCAGATCGTGCGAGATGAATACATAGCTGACGCCGCGCTCGCGTTGCAGGTCGGCGAGCAGGTTGAGAATCGCCGCCTGCACCGAGACGTCGAGCGCGGACGTCGGTTCGTCGCACACCACCACGCGCGGCTCGCCGGCGAAGGCGCGCGCAATGGCCACGCGCTGCTTCAGGCCGCCGGAAAGCTGGCGGGTGCGCGAGTCGAGATAGCGCTCCGGCAAACGCACCGCGGCGCTCAGGCTGGCAAGCCGCTCGTCGACGGCGGCACCGCGCAGCGCGCTAAGACGCGACAACGCGCGGCCAATCAGCCGCTTGACCGAATGCGCGCGGTTCAACGCCGAATCCGGATTCTGGAACACGATCTGCAGCGACTTGACCTGCTCGTCGTTGCGTCGCGTGACGCGTGCGGCGAGCGGCGCGCCGTCGAGTTCGAGCACGCTGCCGGCGTCGGGCGTGAGAAGGCCGAGCAGCAGCTTCGCGAGCGTCGTCTTGCCGCTGCCCGATTCGCCGACGAGGCCGAGCGTCTCGCCGGCAGCGAGGTCGAGCGACACGTTGTCCACCGCACGCAGCGTCGTGCCCGAGACATGGAATGTCTTCGACAGGTTCTGGGCGCGCAGCACGGGCTCGCGCGGCGTGCCGCCGCTCGTTGCCTGAGCGTGCACGGGTAAAAGCGCGCTTGCGCGCGGCAACTCGATTGCACGCTCGTGATAATGGCAACGCGACATCTGATCGCCGTGCGCCGCGCTCACGCGATATGGCGGCGGCGCCTCGCGGCGGCAGCGCTCGTCGGCGAGACGGCAACGCTCCACGTAAATGCAGGCTTGGGTCACCGAGCCGGGCGCGGGCAGGCCGCCGGCAATCGTGTCGAGCCGCTCGCTGTCCTTGCTGCGTCCCTGCGTGGGCAGGCAGCGCAACAGCCCCACTGTGTACGGATGGCGCGGACGCGTGAAGACGTCCTGGGTCGCGCCTTCCTCGACCAGTTTGCCCGCATACAGCACGCCGACGCGTTCGCACATGCGCCCGATCACCGCAAGGTTGTGGCTGATGAAGAGCACCGCGGTGCCGAGCTCCGCGCGCAATTGCGCGACGAGGTCGAGCACTTCGGCTTCGACGGTGGCGTCGAGGCCGGTGGTGGGTTCGTCGAGAATCAGCAGCGCGGGGTTCGACGCAAGCGCCATCGCAATCACCACGCGCTGCTGCATGCCGCCCGACAATTGATGAGGATAACTGTCCATCACGCGTTCTGGCGACGCAATGCGTACGCGTTGCAGCATCTCCAGCGAGCGCTGCATTGCTTCGTCGCGCGCGACTCCTGCTGCTTCGAATGCCTCCGACACTTGCCGCGCGATCGTCAGCGAGGGATTCAGCGCACGGCCCGCGTCCTGATAGACCATCGAAATGGTGTTGGCGCGCAGCATGCGCAGAGCGTCGGCGTCGAGCTTGTTCACCTCGGCGCCCGCGATGACGATTTTGCCTGCTTTCACCTTGCCGTTGCGCGGCAGATAGCGCAGCGCTGCCATGGCTACCGTCGACTTGCCGCAACCCGATTCGCCGACAAGGCCGTATGCTTCGCCGCGCCGCACGCGAAACGACACGTCTTGCAGAACCTCGCGATCGCGTCCGCGTATCCGGTAGGTCACCGTCAGGCCGACGATAGTCAGCGCATCCGTGCGGTCGCTCTTCGACACGTCGAAGGCGGGAAACGAAGAGGGCGGCGGTCCGTTCATCGGTCGAGCACGCCTTGTACGCCGTCGGCAATCAGATTCACGCCCACCACGAGCGTGGCGATTGCGCCGGCCGCGAACACCACGGTCCACCATGCGCCGCCCGCCATCAGCGTGTACGACTCCGACAGCGCGAGGCCCCAGTCGGCGGAAGGAGGCTGAATGCCGAAGCCGAGAAACGACAGCGTGGCCACTGCGAAGATCGCGTAGCCGAGCCGCACGGTTGCCTCGACGACGATGGGCGGCAGCACGTTCGGCAGGATTTCAGCGAACATGATGTAGGGCGCGCGTTCCCCGCGCAATTGCGCGGCCGCCACGTAGTCCAGATGACGCTCGGCGAAGACGGCGGCGCGCACGGTGCGCGCGGTGATCGGCGCGAAGGTAATGCCGATCACGAGGATCACGGTGAAGTTCGAGGCGCCCACGGCCGCCAGCGCGAGCAGCGCGACGATTACGAGCGGCAGTGCGAGGACGGCGTCGATCGCGCGGCCCACCACGTTGTCGACCCAGCCGTCGAAGTAGCCGACCACGAGCCCGAGCGCCGTGCCACTCACGGTGCCAAGCAGCGTGGCGAGCGGCGCGATAGTTAGAATGTCGCGCGCGCCGACAATCACCCGCGAGAACACGTCGCGGCCGAGCTGGTCGGTGCCGAACCAATGCGCGTGATCCGGCGGCAGCAGCGAGTTGAGCGGATCGGACGCATACGGATCGACCGGCACGAACCACGGCCCGGCTATCGCGCAGCCGATCCACCACGCGACGATCAGCACGCCCACGACAAAAGTCGGCGAGCGCAGCAGCACGCGCAAGCGCTCGAAGCGCGGCTCGCTGGTGGCGCGCGGCGCGGCCGGTGGAACGATCGTGCTCATTCGGCGCTCCTCACGCGCAGGCGCGGATTGAGCAGCACGTGCAACGCATCCGCGATCAGATTGGCGACGGTGTAGACCACACCGATGGTCAGCACGCCCGCTTCGAGCATCGGGAAGTCTTTGGCCTTCGCGGCGTTGTAGATCAGCGAGCCAATGCCCGGATAGTGAAACAGCGTCTCCACCACGACGAGCCCGCCGATCATGTAGCCGAGCTGTGTTGCGGCCACGGTGATGGTCGGCAGGAGCGCGTTGCGCAACACGTGCCGCCAGATCACGACGTGACGCGGCAGGCCCTTGAGAATCGCGGTGCGCGTGTAGTCGGCGTCGAGCGCTTCGACGGTACCCGCACGCGCCATGCGCGCGATGTAGCCGAAGAACACCAGCACCAGCGGCAGCACCGGCAGGATCAGATAGCGCAATTGTTCGAGCGCGCCGGCGTCGGGCGGATACGAGGCCTCGATAGGCAGCCAGCGCAGCCACACGCCGAAGACGAGGATCAGCACGATCGACGAGACGAATTCCGGCACCACGGTGGCCGACAGTCCCGCGATGCTGATCGTGCGATCGAGCCAGCGTCCCGCATGCATGGCCGACCACACGCCGCCCGCAATGCCGAGCGGCACGACCACGATGAACGCGAGCACGCCGAGCTTGGCTGAATGCGCGAGCGCGTCGCCGATAAACGGTCCCACCGGCTCGCGATACGCGTACGAGAGCCCCATGTCGCCGCGCACGAAATGCGCGGTCCACTCGGCGTATTGCGTCATCAGCGGGCGGTCGGCGCCCAGTTGATGATTGAGCGCCGCGACCGCGCGCGCGTCGGCGAGCGGCCCGAGCACAGCGCGCCCGATGTCGCCGGGCAGCAGTTGCCCGCCCGCGAATACGATCACCGACAACAGCCACAGCGTGATCAGCGACAAGCCGACGCGCGTCGCAAGAAAGCGTGCGACGCGGCCGGCATTGCCGTGCCGCGCGGAAGCGAAAGGGTTCACAGTGCTCGACATGGCAAAGCCTGGCCGGTCAAACGCGGCGCGTGCGAGAGGCTCACGCGCTTAGCACCGCGCGGTCGAAATAAAGCTGCGCGAGCGCGGTAAAGCGTACGCCGTTCACACCCTTGCGCATGGCGATCAGTTGGTCGTAGAAGAACGGAATGATGATCGGCGTTTCGTCGAGCAACAGTGTCTGGATCTGGCCGGAAATTTTCTTCTGCGAGGCGAGGTCCACGGCGGCGACGAACTGCGCGACCAGTTGATCGTATTGCGGATTTCTGAAGTGCGCCGCGTTCCATGTGCCGTTGCTCGTGAGCGGCGCATTCAGGAACACGTTGGGCACGCCGCGATGACCGTAGTCGGTGATGCCGAGCGGCGAGTCGAGCCAGTCCGATTTGCCCGGCGTGCCGGCGCCGTAATACAGCGACTGGCTCTCGACCTTCAGGTTGATGCGCACGCCGATGGCCTTCGCGGCGTTTTGCACGACGACCGCGAGATCGGGAATTTCCATGTACTTTTCGGTGGTCAGCGTGACATCGAAGCCGTTCGGCACACCCGCTTGCGCGAGCAGTTGTTTTGCCTTTGCTATGTCGAGCTTGCGCTGCGGCACGCCCGCGTCCGATGAGGGAAACACGGGCGCAAACGGACTGTCGTTGCCAAGCTGCGCGCGGCCCTTGAAGAGCCCGCGCACCAGCACGTCGCGATCTAGCGAGAGAGCCAGCGCCTGGCGCACGCGCTTGTCCTTGAAGAGCGGATTGTCGTTGCGCATATGAATCTGCCGATGCGCGCTCGACTTCACGCCCACTGCCTTGTAGTCCGGATTGTTCAGGATCGCGGCGCCGCCCTGCACGGTGAAAGTGCCCATCACGTCCGCGCGGTGGCCTTGCAGCGCGAGCAGTTGTGCCTGCTGATCCGCATAGAACGAAAACTGTACGCGCTCCGGTAACGCTTTCGCGCCCCAATAGTCGGGGTTGCGCACGAACGACGCGCCCACCTTCGGCTGATACTTCTCGAGCCTAAACGGCCCGGTGCCGATGAAGGTCTTTTCATAACCGCCCGCATAGTTCGCGGGCAGAATCACGGCGTTGTAATTGTCCGAGGAAACGTAGTAGGGGAAGTTGCCGTTCGGCGCATCCAGATGGAAAGCGACGGTGTGCTCGTCGACCACCTTGGCGCCGCCTTTCGAGAGCACGCCCTTCAGCACCGAGAGCGCGGCCGAGCCGCTGGCCGGATCGGCAAGGCGGTCGAAGGTGGCCACCACGTCTTTGGCGGTGAAAGCCTGGCCGTCGTGGAACTTGACGTTCTCGCGCAGCTTGAAGGTCCACACGTCGCCCTTGTCGTTCGGCTTCCACGACAACGCCAGCGCCGGCTTCAGCATGAGTTTTTCGCCGTCGTCGTCGATCAGGAATTCGCCGGTCTGATTTAGCAGCGCGAGGCTCGCGGCATCCGTTACCGTGAGCGGGTCCACCGCGCCCGCCGGCGTGAGATGGGCCACACGAATCGTCTGGTTGGAAGGCGTGCCCGGTTTCGCGCTGCCCTGTGCCCACGCGCGCGGCGCGGTAAGCAGGCCCCCGGCCGCGAGCGACAAACCGATCACGCTCGCATGGCGCAGCAGTTCGCGCCGTGTGATGCGGCCGGCGAGAAATTCGTCGATGGCGTGATGGCCATAGGCGTCGGCGTTGCGACGGGCGAGTTCGAGAGCGGGGAATCGGTCTGCGGGAGTCTTCATCGTGGGAATGTCCAGTCCGTTCGGTTGCCGGTTGTGATACGCCGCGCCAGATGCGCGGCAGGCGACTGCGCGGCGGGCGCAAGTTCGGCGATGCAAGGCGGCTTCAGTTTAAGCGATTGCTCATGGATTGGAGCGCTTGCGGCGGCGGGAGATCCGCGATCAGCAGATAAAAGGGCCGGTGTGTGTCGTCGTCACAACGGTTGCGCCGCATCCGGCCAGACGACGCCGACGCTATGCCGTGCGTGGCGCGCGGCATGCTGCGGGGGTGGCGGTCCGCTTTGTTGGCGTTATAGCGAACGAACCGCTGTCATGAAATCGCTGTGAGCAAAAGGCGCCGAGCTAAGCCGACGAGCTAAGCCGCCGAGCTCAGCCGCCGAAACGAAAGCGCCGAACTTAGCCGCCCGAGCGAAAGCGCGAACGCAAGCCGCTGCATAAGAGTCACTGCAAAAAAACGCAAACGAATGCCCCACACAAAACGCCGCACATGAACCGGAAAAAAACTCGCCGCAAGCCTGTCCAGCGTTTAAGCGCGGTCGCAGTTACCGCATCGCCGTGGCCGGCCGCCTCCAGCGATGAAACAGCACCGAGCCGATCCAGCACGCAATGAACGCAGCGACGATCCCATAGCCAAGCACGCCAAACTGGTCGTTGATGCGCGTCACCGCGTCCCACACGCCGCCATTCAGGCCGAGGCTGTCGGAGAGCAGTCGCAGCGCCTCAACGCCGCCGATCACGATCGCCACCATCGCCGAAACGAATGTGATGCTCCCGTTGTAGTAGAGCTTGCGTTTGGGGTCGTCCATGGCCCAGCCGTAGGCGTGGATCATCAGCACGTTGTCCGTCGAATCGACGAGCGTCATGCCCGCGGTGAACAGCGCGGGAAACACGAGGATCGAATAGAGCGGCAGGCCCTTGCCCGCTTCGGACGCGGCAATCGCGAGCAAGCCGATCTCGGTAGCGGTATCGAAGCCGAGGCCGAACAGTACGCCCACAGGGTACATGTGCCAGCTTCGGGTCACGAGCCGGAACAGCGGCCGCAGCGCGCGTGCAAGGAGACCGCCAGGAGCAGAGGTCTGCGCAATCTGCAACGCGGCGACAGCCGCTTCGCCCTGACGTTGCACGTGACGATAGCGGCGCCATACGTCGCGCAGAATCACCAGGTTCACGGCCGCGAGCACCAGCAGGAACGTCGCCGAAACGAGTGTGCCCAACGTGGCGCCCACGGCCTTGAAGCTCTCGAACCGGCCGTGCAGCGAATGCGCGCTCCACGCTATGCCGAGCGTCGCGAGAATCACGATGCTCGAGTGACCCAACGAGAACGCAAGCCCCACGCCGAGCGGCCGCTGGCCGGTCTGCATCAGCTTGCGCGTGACGGCGTCGATAGCGGCGATGTGGTCCGCGTCCACCGCGTGACGCAGGCCGAAACCATACGCGAGCAACGCGGTGCCGAGCAGCAGCGGATAGTGGCGAAACGCAATCAGCGCCCATGCCCATGCGGCCAGATTGGCTGCGATCAGAACCGCGTACAGCGTGAGGAGGCGAGGGCGCAGCGAGGCAGTCGGCGTCATGAGTCGCGTGGTCGAGGATGAGTGTTGGTGTTAGTTAGTGATCGTGCGGATGCTTGTGAATCGGATCAACCCAATACACCGTTTCCGGTTGCTCGACGGCGTCGATGTTCAGGTTCACCACCACGGCCTCGTTGTCGCTGCGCACCAGCACGCACTCGAGGGGTTCGTCGGTGCTCGCGTTGATCTCCTGATGCGGCACATACGGCGGCACGAAGATGAAGTCGCCGGGACCGGCCTCGGCGGTGAACTCGAGGTGCTCGCCCCAACGCATGCGAGCCTGGCCGCGCACTACGTAAATCACGCTTTCGAGCGCGCCGTGATGATGTGCGCCGGTCTTTGCATTCGGGTGAATCGTCACCGTGCCGGCCCAGATTTTTTGCGCGCCGACCCGCGCGGCGTTGATCGCGGCAGCGCGATTCATGCCCGGCGTCTGCGGCGTGTTGGTGTCGAGCTGATCGCCTTTGATGACCTTCACGCCGTGCTCGCGCCAATCGACAGGCGCGGTCTCTTTGTCCCGCTCGCCGTTGTAATGCGGATGCTCGTGATCCTGGCTCATCGCGTGTCTCCTCGTGGGCTGCAAAGGCGTGGCGAAGTTCGCGGCGCCGTCCTGCATTCTGACACGGTAAAAAAATGCGCGTGGCGGTGTGGGGCGGGGCTTGGCGGGTAATGTGAGCGCGGCGAGCGCTGCGGACGCTTCGGGCGCTTCGGGCAAATGGCCGTCGGCGAAAAAAAAGCCTGTCCGTGGTGGACAGGCTTTCTGTGTTGCAGTCGGGTGCGGCGCGTGCGAGGCGGAGCGCCGCATAGCGGCGGCCTGGCTGGCAGGCCGGCCGCCAGGGCTTACTTCTGCTTCGCGTTGATCACGGCTTCGGCGACGTTGTTCGGCGTTTCCGCATAGTGCTTGAACTCCATCGTGTAGGTCGCGCGGCCTTGCGTCGCCGAGCGCAGCGACGTCGAATAGCCGAACATTTCGGCGAGCGGCACTTCGGCGCGCACCAGCTTGCCGCCGCCGCCCGCAATGTCTTCCATGCCTTGCACGAGCCCGCGGCGGCTCGACAGATCGCCCATGACGTTGCCCATGAAGTCTTCCGGTGTTTCCACTTCGACGGCCATCATCGGTTCGAGCAGCACCGGCTTCGCCTTGCGCATTGCCTCCTTGAAGGCCATCGAGCCGGCCATGCGGAAAGCGTTTTCATTCGAGTCCACGTCGTGGTACGAGCCGAAGGTCAGCGTCACCTTCACGTCGACCACCGGATAGCCCGCCAGTACGCCGGCCTTCAGCGTTTCCTGAATGCCCTTGTCCACGGCCGGAATGTACTCGCGCGGGATCACGCCGCCCTTGATCGCGTCGACGAATTCATAGCCCTTGCCTTGTTGCGCCGGTTCGAGCGTGATCACCGCGTGACCGTACTGGCCGCGTCCGCCCGACTGCTTGACGAACTTGCCCTCGACGTCTTCGACCTTGTTGCGCACCGTCTCGCGATACGCGACCTGCGGTTTGCCGACGGTGGCTTCCACGCCGAACTCGCGCTTCATCCGGTCGACAAGAATTTCGAGGTGCAGCTCGCCCATGCCGGAGATGATCGTCTGGCCCGACTCTTCATCCGTTTGTACGCGGAACGACGGGTCTTCCTGCGCGAGACGATTGAGGGCGATGCCCATCTTCTCCTGGTCGGCCTTGGTCTTCGGCTCGACAGCCTGCGAAATCACCGGCTCGGGGAAGATCATCTTCTCGAGAATGATGACCTTGTTCGGGTCGCACAGCGTGTCGCCGGTGGTCGCTTCTTTCAGGCCGACGGCCGCGGCGATGTCGCCCGCCCGCACTTCCTTGATTTCCTTGCGCTCGTTCGCGTGCATCTGCAGGATCCGGCCGAGGCGTTCCTTCTTCTCCTTCACCGGGTTGTAGACGGTGTCGCCCGAATTGACCACGCCCGAATACACGCGGAAGAAAATCAGCTGGCCGACGAACGGGTCGGTCATGATCTTGAAGGCGAGCGCGGAGAACGGCTCGTCGTCGTTGGGATGACGCTCGGCTTCGTTGTCGTGTTCGTCGTGACCGAGAATCGCGGGCACGTCCACCGGCGACGGCAGGTAGTCGATCACCGCGTCGAGCATGGCCTGCACGCCCTTGTTCTTGAACGCGCTGCCGCACAGCATCGGCACGATTTCATTGGCGATCGTGCGCGCGCGCAGGCCCTGCTTGATTTCCTCTTCGGAGAGCGGCTCGCCGCCGAGATACTTGTCGAGCAGTTCTTCGCTTGCCTCGGCTGCGGCCTCGACCATCTTGTCGTGCCATTCCTTCGCCGTGGCCGCGAGTTCCGCCGGAATGTCCTGATACTCGAACTTGATGCCCTGGCTGTCGTCGTCCCAGACGATCGCCTTCATCTTGACGAGATCAACGACGCCCTGGAAGTGTTCCTCCGCGCCGACCGGAATCTGAATGGGCACAGCGACGCCTTTCAGACGCTCGCCGATCTGGCGCTGCACGCGGAAGAAGTCGGCACCGACGCGGTCCATCTTGTTGACGAACGCGATGCGCGGCACCTTGTACTTGTTCGCCTGGCGCCAGACGGTTTCGGATTGCGGCTGCACGCCGCCCACCGAGTCGTACACCATGCAGGCGCCGTCGAGCACGCGCATGGAGCGCTCGACTTCGATCGTGAAGTCGACGTGTCCCGGCGTGTCGATGATGTTGATCCGATGCTCGGGATAGTTGCCGGCCATTCCTTTCCAGAAGGCGGTGGTGGCCGCCGACGTGATCGTGATGCCGCGCTCCTGCTCCTGTTCCATCCAGTCCATCGTCGCCGCACCGTCGTGAACCTCGCCGATCTTGTGGGTCACGCCGGTGTAGAACAGGATGCGTTCAGTGGTGGTGGTTTTGCCGGCATCGATGTGAGCGCTGATGCCGATATTCCGGTAGCGCTCGATGGGAGTCTTGCGGGGCACGTGAACCTCCTTGGAATAGCGCGCCTGAAACGCTTGGCCGGGCGGCATCTGGTGCCGCCCGGACCGCGGGATTGCTGCGTTGCTAAGAATACTAGGATAGCGCGTCGGCCCGTCTTTTGCAGGAATGTTGCCAGGCGCGCGGCGGGGTAACGCGCGCGGGGCGGCGGAGCTTCGCGGACGGCGGGTCCACGTGCGGTGCGATGCCTGGCGACGAGGGCAAAGCCGGGGTGTTCGGGTGCGGGACCGGCTTGCGGTGAGAGGAGGGCTGGGTTGTGGCGTGCCGTCAGCGTCCTGGCTGATCGAGGACACGGCTATGCAGTGCAGCGCAGTCTGACGAGTATCTGGCGCCACTTGACGGAACCGCTGCCACCCGACGGGCATTGAGCCGCGCGATCAGAGGCCCCATCTGCCGCGCATTCAGACGCCGGATCCGCTCAGAGCCGCGTGTGTGGCGGCGCACCCGCGCGCGGCTTGCGCGCCGACTGACGCGCGTTTCTGCGCCGGCTTATTGCGTCGGCTCACTGAGTCTGCTTACTGCGCCGGCTTACTGCGCCGCCGGCAGTCCCTGAATCTTCATGCCTGGCTTGATGCCTTTCGACGTGAACCAGCCCTTGCTCATTTCGAGCGCATACACGCCGTTGTTCTTCGGGCAGTGGTTGCTGGTCGTCTCGGCCTGCATCTCGTCGATGTCGGTCACGGTGCCGTCCGCGCGCATGAAGGCGATCGACAACGGAATCAGCGTGTTCTTCATCCAGAAGCAATGCACGGCGTTTTCGTTGAACACGAACAGCATGCCTTCGTTCGGCGCGAGGCTCGTGCGGTACATCAGACCTTGCTCGCGGTCGGGGTCGTTAGCGGCGACCGCCGCGTCGATCACGAACATGCCGGCGGTCAGCCGCACGCGCGGAAATTCGCTCGGTTGCTTGGCTCCGGCCGGCAACTGCTGCGCATGAGCGGGTGCTGCGCTCAGAGCGGAGAACGACAGCGCTGCGAACGCCACGACAGCTGGCAACACAGCGGCGACAGCGAAACGCGCCATTAACGAGCGCAGGGGAAATCGCACGGCATGACTCCTTGCTGGAATGAAACGGAATGGTACGCGAGCGCATCAAAAACAAAAAGGCAGATCGCCTTGCGGTGACCTGCCTTCTAACGCCGTAAGAACGGCAATGAAGCGTAGTTCTTGACTGCGTTTTACAACAAACTTACTCCGAAGCTGCCGAAGCGGCTGCTGCAGCAGCTGCCTTCTTGTGCGACTTCTTGTGAGCGTGCTTCGTGGTCTTCTTTGCCGACGAAGCTGCTGCTGCCGGAGCTGCCGAAGCTGCTGCCGGTGCCGAAGCTTGTGCGAATGCTGCCGTTGCGAAGAGGCCAGCGACCAGAGCGGCGATCAGTTTGTTCATTTTGAAAATCCTCAGCTTGAGTTAATTAACCAAATGACCCGGTTATGTTTGAGTCATGTCGGTAAACGTGCCATCCACCTTTCGGTTGACAGTCGCATCGAACAAATTTTCGACGCGTCTGCCGAGCGCTCAGACTGCCTCCACTGACCGCGCGAGCGGCATGTACAAAGGCCCTTAAGGCTGAATGCCGGACAGCTTCGGGCGGCATCTGCGTCGAATAACGCGTGAGCTCGCGAGCCGGTTGACGTGAATCGTGCTGAAAGTTTTCACGCGTGCATTGGGGTGAACCAGCTTGTGCGCAATGCGCGCGCGATTCGCTGTTTCACGCTTTTTCACCGAGAAGTTTCACAGGCCATTTCGTGCGCGCATACAACGAGTTAGCGATTTATGCGACGCCTTCCCAAGGTGCGTTGAGCGGTAAATCGACGCTTTCGCCGGGCATGAGTCCGAGCGCGAAAATATCGAGCGCGCCGATGCCTACGCGCACGAGCCGCAGCGTCGGAAAGCCGACTGCGGCGGTCATGCGGCGCACCTGGCGGTTTTTGCCTTCCGCGATGGACAACTCGATCCACGTGGTCGGAATCGCGGCGCGATAGCGAATTGGGGGCGTGCGCGGCCAGAGTCTGTCGGCCGGGTCCACGTAGTCGGCGCGACACGGTTTCGTCACATAGTCGCCCAAGTCGACGCCGCGCGCGAGTTTCTTCAGCGCGGCGGCATCCACCGCGCCTTCCACTTGGGCCCAGTAACGCTTGACGAGCTTGTGGCGGGGTTCCGCAATACGCGCTTGCAAGGCGCCGTCGTCGGTGAGAAGCAGCAGGCCTTCGCTGTCCGAATCGAGCCGGCCGGCCGGATAAACGCCCGGCACGCTGACCCAGTCGGCCAGCGACGCGCGCGTCTCGTGCGCAGAAAACTGGCAGATGGTGCCGAACGGCTTGTTCAGGGCAAGTAAACGCATGAGCAAAGAATGGAGTCGTGCAACGCGCGTGGCCGCATGGGCCGGCCAGCGCGGCACCGGAGCGCAGGAGCGATGCCTGCGGCAAATGGCGGGATAATAAAGCATGCGGGGGCGCCTCGCGGCCGCGGTCCCATACGATGGGCGGTGGGCGCCGTGCTTCGTCGCCGCATGCATGTTGGAAAACCCCGAGCCGCCCTGGCCTCGAAGCCGCCCCGGCGTGGGCTAGAATAACCGCCAGGCCCGTGCGCGCGTGCGGCATTGCGCGTAGCGAGAAGCAACATATTGGCAGTCTCCCCTCAGCTTTCAGCACAGCTTTCACTGGAGTCCGATCATGCCGTATCAGCACATCAAGGTTCCGACCGGTGGTGACAAGATCACCGTCAACGCGGATTTCTCGCTCAACGTTTCGGATCAGCCGATCATTCCGTTTATCGAAGGCGACGGCACCGGTCTCGACATCACGCCCGTCATGATCAAGGTCGTGGACGCGGCGGTCGAAAAAGCCTACGCGGGCAAGAGAAAAATCCAGTGGATGGAAATTTACGCGGGCGAAAAATCGACGAGGGTCTACGGCCCGGACGTGTGGCTGCCCGAAGAAACGCTGCAGGTGCTGAAGGAATACGTGGTATCCATCAAGGGGCCGCTGACTACGCCCGTGGGCGGCGGCATCCGTTCGCTGAACGTCGCGCTGCGTCAGGAACTGGACCTGTACGTATGCCTGCGACCCGTGCAGTACTTCAAAGGCGTGCCCTCGCCGGTGCGCGAGCCGGAGAAAACCAACATGGTGATCTTCCGCGAGAATTCGGAAGACATCTATGCGGGTATCGAATGGCCGGCCGAATCGGAGCAGGCCAGGAAGGTCATCAAGTTCCTGCAGGAAGAAATGGGCGTGAAGAAGATCCGCTTTCCGGAAACCTCGGGAATTGGCATCAAGCCTGTGTCGCGCGAGGGCACGGAGCGTCTGGTGCGCAAGGCGATCCAGTATGCGATCGACAACGACCGCCGCTCGGTCACGCTCGTGCACAAGGGCAACATCATGAAGTACACGGAAGGCGCTTTCCGTGACTATGGCTATGCGCTCGCGCAGAAGGAATTCAACGCCGAGCTGATCGACGGCGGCCCGTGGATGAAGGTGAAGAATCCGAAGACAGGCGGCGACATCGTCGTGAAGGACGTGATTGCCGACGCTTTCCTGCAGCAGATCCTGCTGCGTCCCGCGGAATACGACGTGATCGCCACGCTGAACCTGAACGGCGACTACGTGTCGGACGCACTCGCCGCGCAGGTGGGCGGCATCGGCATTGCGCCGGGCGCGAACATGTCCGATTCGGTCGCGATGTTCGAAGCCACTCACGGCACCGCGCCGAAGTACGCGGGCAAAGACTACGTGAATCCGGGGTCAGAGATTCTCTCGGCGGAAATGATGCTGCGTCACCTGGGCTGGGTCGAGGCGGCGGATCTGATCATCAAGTCGATGGAAACGTCGATCCTGCAAAAGCGCGTCACTTACGACTTCGCGCGCCTGATGGAAGGCGCGACGCAGGTTTCCTGCTCGGGCTTCGGGCAGGTGATGATCGAGAATATGTAAGCGGGTGTCGCAGGTAGTCGCCAGCAGTCTCATGGGTAGCAAAACGCCGATAGATCAGTGATTTATCGGCGTTTTTCTTTGATGTTGTGTCATGCCGTGTCGCAGGGGACAAATCCCGATCAGGTGCGTTTTGCCGCTGGCCGATGGTAAAGTTCAGACAAATCAGCCACTGAAGAGAGGGCCACGTGGGACGCAGCATTATTTGCGTCGGCGACACCACATCGCACGGCGGCAAGGTACTGGAGGGGACTCCGACAGCAACGCTAGACGGCAAGCCGATTTCGGGCGTAGGACACATGGTGGCATGCCCGCAATGCAAGGGCACGTTCCCGATCCTGCCTGATCTGCTCGGGCGTCGCTATCCGTACCGAATCAATGAGCGCGACACCGCGGTCGAAGGCATGCGCACTGCATGCGGAGCGACGCTGATTGCATCACAGTCGAATTCCACGATCAGTGACGAGGGGCAAGGGCAGGCTTATACCGGTGCCGCCGCGGCGGCAGGTGCACAGGCGCCATCGCCGAGCCCCACGCTCTGCCTTGAATGCTTGATCGCGGCGGCAAAAAGTGGCGCAACGACGGTGATGCGGGGGTAGCGTTGGCGTCAACCATTGAGACATGTTTCGCAGAGTGTCAAGCGCGGGTGCGCTTACCCGTGCGGCTGTACGCACTCGTTGATGCGCTCTTGTACGGACCGGGTGAGCCTGCTGAGCGGCCGCCGGCGACTATTGCATTGTTCGACGGCACGCCCGACGCATCCTTGGCCGATGCCGGGCCGTGGTTGATCGACTTCGCCGACGCGCCCCAGAGTGTGCAGCAGTCATTATTCGCGATGGGCGCGAGCGCAGAAGGCGTGTCCTGGCTTATCAGCGCATATCCTTTCCCAGCGCTTGCCGATGAACTGAGGAGCCGATTAGACGCCCGTATGCCGGACAGCCGCATTGCGTTGCTGCGCTTTTACGATGCCCGCCTCATGGGAGAAATTGCCGCCCTGTTCTCGTTCACGCAGCGTATCGAATTCTTTGCGCCGACATTCGACTGGCTCGTGCAAATCAACGGCGAACTGACGAGGGTGCATCCGCATGCTTGAGCTGACGACCGAACAGGTAGCCGCACTCGCCGAAATTGACGCCAAGCGCTTTGTCGAAGGCGTACGCGCAGATTTGTGCAAGGACGATCCCAAGCTGGCTGACGACGCGACGCTCTCATCGCGGCTGTGGCGGGCGTTCAAGGCGGCACGCGAGTTTGGGATCGAGCGCGATGAGAATCTTGTCGCGTTCCTTCGCATCGAAGCGTACGCGCCGGGCTTTTACGAGCAGCCAGCGATACACGCATGGGTGACCCGTCCGGGCCGGTCGGCCGACGAACGGTTTCACGACTATCTGCGCGTCATGCGCTGGAAAATCGAACATCCTGAATTTCGGGGAGGGTTGAACAATGGCGGGTCTGGCGATTCCGTTGCTGGAGGGAGCAGCGGAAGCCCTTGGTCCAGTATTGGCGCGCGCTGGCGCAGCTTTACTGGGCGGGGCAGCAGTGGGGGCAACGGGTAGCCTGTCTGGCGACACGAAGAAAGAGGACAGCAAAGCTGCGCCCGCTGCGCGAACCTTGCCGCGCACGGACGAAAGCTGCAAGAAATGTCCGCCCGAGGGCGGGGCGAAAATTCGCCGCAACCATGGTGTGAACTGGAATTCGTACCAGTACCAAGCACGTATCACGGGCTTTGCGTTCGACGTTGAAGAATGTCGTTGGTCTGACGAGTGGCAATGGCTTGGCATCGACTTCGACGGGTTTCAGGCCGCAGCGTGCATGCTGCAAGAGGCGAAAGGCAACTACGATCAGTTTCTTGACGGATCTATCCCAAAGGCCGAGAAATGGTTTGAAGGATTCAGGGCGATGGAAGACCAGATCGTTGAGCAGGGTACGGCCGTCCGCATGAACCCACCTACGCAGTTGACGTGGTACTTTCAGACCCCGCTCACTTACAAAAAGATGGCCCCGTTGCTCATGCGCATGGGTGTTCAGGCTATTTATCAACCGTGATCCGAACATGGAAATAAACGCGATGTTCCGTGACGCCTCGTTGGCGTCCAATGATTTTCGCGACATGCTAGCTCGCGAATCGCGCCTTGTCGCCGCGCTGTCCGCGAAACAGCCGCTCATGGCACATACGAACTGGCGACTCACGGCTGATTCGCTCGAAGAAGCGAACCTCTATCCGGCCTTTGACGAAAACGGTGACCCGGCAACGGCAGCGATGGCTGTGCTCACGACGCGCGCGGGACGCAAAAGGCGGGGTGTATCGCATGCTGCGATCTGGAACGCTGCCGAGGGGAACGATAGCGCCGTAATTTCATGCCATGTGTCCGACGCGAAGGCACTGCCTGATCGTGTAACGCTTGATATCGATGCGCCGTTGTGTCCGCAGACCGTAGATGACATGGCGGACGTACTTCGGGTGGTTGCCGCCACGTTTGAGCCGCTCGTCATGGAAGTTGCGCCGAAGGAGTATTTCGACAGGCGCGTCTTTGACGACAAGCCCGGCGCCGGCTGGATGCTGTACCTGCCGCGCAAGATCACCGTGCAGCAGGTTCCCGAAGCGCGGGCACTCGTTCCTGTGAAAGGGAAAGACGGCAAGGAAATCGGAACGATCATCGTGAGCGTCACCGATTCCGTGTTCTCGGTGGACAACCCGGAGCACATCGAGGTCGCGAACCGGATCGAAATCCGGCTGGTCGATCAGGACCTGCTGCCCGCCTACGCGGACCTGTGAACCCGACGGTCGCGAATAAAAACGCGACGCCGCCCCATCGCCCTCCATCTATTAACCCGTTATTTGGGATTCGCCGCGTCGGCAAACAAAAAAGGGAAACAGGTAAAGCGATTACTCTAAAAAAACTGCGCCCCCAAAAAGAAACCCGGCGCGAAGCCGGGTTTCAAAAGGACGGGTATCGAACAGATATCAGGCAGGTGCCTGGATGTTCGATGCCTGCTTGCCTTTCGGGCCTTGCACGACCTCGAAGGTCACCTTTTGGCCTTCCTTGAGGGTCTTGAACCCATTCATCTGGATGGCCGAGAAGTGTGCAAACAGATCCTCGCCGCCTTCATCGGGCGTGATGAATCCGAAACCTTTTGCGTCATTGAACCATTTGACCGTACCAGTTGCCATTCCAACTTCCCCTGTAACTCATGTCACTACCACGAGCCCTCGAAAAGCTCGACGACCGCGCAATGCAGCCGCTCCCTCCTCACAAGCTCACCATCGGCATTTTTTCGAATTTGGCGCAGTGAAAAAAGTGCCAGCTTGATTGTTGAGGCTCTTTATTCGGGTGTCAAGAAAATTTTGAGACGTCGTTGTACGCGTTGCAAACAGGCCGTTTCCAGGGGTTTTTCCCGCTTTCGTTATGTGCGGTTGCGCAAGCGGGCTGTCTTGAAAAGTCGCATAATCGTCTCACATGCAGTTCTGAGGGTGGCGTTGCTGCCGGTGGCGCGAGCGGGCTGTGCCCAGCCAGCTCCGGCAGGTTGTGCGATACTCGATCCGACTGCGGCGCAACAGGCCGCAAAGCAACATCAGGATCGGGGCCGGCTCCGCAATCGGCTCGTTGATTGGCGCACGCGGGCGGTGCATTTCCGCCGGGCGGCAGCGTTCGGGCTCACTGGCCGGCTGGCCGGGTTTTGACAGGATTGCGGGCCTGTCCTAGTTGTTTAGAATGGGTGTATGGCGATTATCCCGGACAAGCAGGACGGCACCGTACTGGAGCGGCAGGAGAAAAAGCTCAAGCCGCCATCCATGTACAAGGTGGTGCTGCTGAATGACGACTTCACGCCAATGGAATTTGTCGTGATGATCGTGCAGGAATATTTCAATAAAGATCGTGAAACCGCAACACAGGTTATGTTGAAGGTGCATCGCGAGGGCAGGGGAGTTTGTGGGGTCTATACGCGGGACATCGCGTCGACCAAAGTCGAGCAAGTCGTTACCCACGCACGGCAGGCCGGGCATCCGCTGCAGTGTGTGATGGAGGAAGCATGATTGCCCAGGAACTGGAAGTCAGCCTGCACATGGCGTTCATGGAAGCACGCCAGGCGCGGCACGAGTTCATAACGGTCGAACATCTTTTGCTGGCACTGTTGGACAATCCGACAGCGGCGGAGGTGTTGCGTGCATGCGCGGCCAATATCGAGGATCTGCGCCAGAACCTGCGCAACTTCATTCATGACAACACGCCGACCGTGCCAGGCACGGACGACGTCGACACGCAACCCACGCTGGGTTTCCAGCGTGTGATCCAGCGCGCGATCATGCATGTGCAGTCCACCTCGAATGGCAAGAAGGAAGTGACCGGCGCGAACGTGCTGGTCGCAATCTTCGGCGAGAAGGATTCGCACGCGGTGTACTACCTGCAGCAGCAGGGAGTAACGCGTCTGGACGTGGTCAATTTCATCTCGCACGGCATCGCCAAGACGAGCAGTTCGGACGCCGCGAAAGCGAGCGACGCGAATGCGGAGTCGGACGAAGCCGCCGCGCAGAAAGAAACGCCTCTCGCTCAGTTCACGCAGAACCTGAACCAGATGGCGAAAGACGGCCGCATCGATCCGCTCATCGGGCGCGAGTCCGAAGTCGAGCGCGTGGTGCAGGTGCTGTGCCGCCGTCGCAAGAATAATCCGCTACTGGTGGGCGAGGCCGGCGTCGGCAAGACGGCGATTGCCGAAGGGCTCGCCTGGCGCATCACGCGCGGCGAGGTGCCGGACATTCTGGCCGACGCGCAGGTGTATTCGCTCGACATGGGCGCGCTGCTCGCCGGCACGAAGTATCGCGGCGATTTCGAACAGCGCCTGAAGACGGTCCTGAAGGAACTGAAGGAGCGTCCGCACGCCATTCTGTTCATCGACGAAATTCATACGCTGATCGGCGCGGGCGCCGCGTCGGGCGGCACGCTGGACGCGTCGAACCTGCTGAAGCCGGCGCTCTCGTCGGGCACGCTCAAGTGCATCGGCGCGACCACGTTCACCGAATATCGCGGCATCTTCGAAAAAGACGCGGCTTTGTCGCGCCGTTTCCAGAAGGTCGACGTGACGGAACCGTCGGTCGAACAGACGGTGGCGATTCTGCGCGGCCTGAAGTCGCGTTTCGAAGAGCATCACGGCGTGAAATATTCGTCGGGCGCACTGTCGGCGGCGGCTGAGTTGTCGGCACGCTTCATTACCGACCGTCATTTGCCGGACAAGGCAATTGACGTGATCGACGAAGCGGGCGCGGCACAGCGCATTCTGCCGAAGTCGAAGCAGAAGAAGACCATCGGCAAGAACGAGATCGAAGAGATCATCTCGAAGATCGCGCGCGTCCCGGCACAAAGCGTGTCGCAAGACGACCGCAGCAAGCTGCAAACGCTGGATCGCGATCTGAAGAGCGTGGTGTTCGGGCAAGACCCGGCTATCGACGCGCTGTCGGCAGCCATCAAGATGGCGCGTGCTGGCCTCGGCAAGCTGGACAAGCCGATTGGCGCGTTCCTGTTCTCCGGCCCCACGGGCGTCGGCAAGACGGAAGTGGCGAAGCAGTTGGCGTTCACGCTCGGCATCGAGCTGATCCGCTTCGACATGTCGGAGTACATGGAGCGTCATGCGGTGAGCCGGCTGATCGGCGCGCCTCCGGGTTATGTCGGCTTCGACCAGGGCGGTCTGCTGACCGAGGCAGTCACCAAGAAGCCGCACTGCGTGCTGCTGCTCGACGAAATCGAGAAGGCGCATCCGGACATCTACAACGTGCTCTTGCAGGTCATGGACCACGGCACGCTGACGGACAACAACGGGCGCAAGGCGGATTTCCGCAACGTCATCATCATCATGACGACGAACGCGGGCGCCGAGGCAATGGGCAAGTCGGTGATCGGCTTCACGAATCGCCGCGAAACCGGCGACGAGATGGTCGACATCAAGCGCATGTTCACGCCGGAGTTCCGTAACCGTCTGGACGCGACCATTAGCTTCCGTGCGCTGGATGAGGAAATCATCATGCGCGTGGTCGACAAGTTCCTGATGCAGCTGGAAGATCAACTGCACGAGAAGAAGGTCGACGCGCTCTTTACCGACGCGCTGCGCAAGCACCTCGCCAAGCACGGTTTCGATCCGTTGATGGGCGCACGCCCGATGCAGCGCCTGATTCAGGACACGATCCGTCGTGCGCTTGCCGACGAGTTGCTGTTCGGCAAGCTGATGAACGGCGGCCGCGTGTCGGTCGACGTCGATGCGGAAGACAAGGTGCAACTGACCTTCGACGAGCATCCGGCGCCGCGCAATCCGAATCCGGAAGCAGTCGAAGTCGAGTAAGCGTTCAGCAACGAGTTTCGCCAAAACAAAAACGGCGTGGACCTTGGGGTCCACGCCGTTTTTTTATGTTGCCGCGAGCTTAGTGCTTGCCGGTGCTGCCGAAGCCGCCCGCGCCGCGCTCGCTCTGTGCAAATTCCTCGACGATATTGAAGCTGGCCTGCACGACCGGCACGATCACGAGTTGCGCAAGGCGCTCCATCGGATTCAGCACGAACGTCGTTTCGCCACGGTTCCACGTCGAGATCATCAATTCACCCTGGTAGTCTGAATCAATCAGTCCCACCAGGTTGCCGAGCACGATGCCGTGCTTATGGCCGAGGCCCGAGCGCGGCAGGATCAGCGCGGCATAGTCGGGATCGCCGACATGAATGGCGAGTCCCGTCGGCACTAGCGCGGTGTCGCCGGGCTTGAGCGTTAGCGGTTCGTTCAGGCATGCGCGCAAGTCGAGGCCCGCACTGCCGCTGGTCGCGTAGGCGGGAAGCTGATCGCGCATACGCGCATCGAGGATCTTCAGGTCGAGATTCATGCAGGTTCGAAGGGTCAGGGTGTTGAAGCCGGGCGTTCGAGTTCGAACGCCTCGGCAAGAAGTTCATAGGAACGCAGACGGGCGCGGTAACTGCCCGCGACGGTCAGCACGATCAGCTCGTCGGCCTGGAATTGCTCCTGCAAAGCGTGGAGCCGTTCGGTCACGACTTGCGGCGTGCCAATGATGCTGCGCGGTCTTTCGCGGTAGATCACCAACTGCTCGCGCTCGCCGTACTCCTGCGCGATGCCTTGCTCAACGGTCGGAATCGGCTCGTTCAGGCCATACGCCATTTGCACGCGGCGCAGGTCGACCGCCTTTTCGAGGTCCGCGGCTTCCTGTTCCGTGTCAGCGCAAATCACAAAGACCGCGGCGGCCATGTAGGGTTGCTGCGCCTCGCGGCTGGCTGCGAAACGTTCGCGGTATGCGTGCGCGACCTGGTGCCCAAAGTGGGCATTGATGAAATGCGCGAACGCGAAGCGAATGCCCAACTGTGCTGCGAGCAGGCCACCGAACTCGCTGGAGCCGAGCATCCATAGCTGCGGACGCGTTGCGACCTGCGGTTGCAGCAGCACGCCTTGCGCGACATGGTCTGCGGGCAGCGTGCCGTGCATGAGTCCGACCAGATCGGCCACCTGCTGCGTGAAAATTTCGCCGCGGTTGTAGTCGCCTGCGGCCACGGCCTGCGCGGTGCGCATGTCGCCGCCGGGCGCGCGGCCCACGCCGAGGTCGATGCGGTTCGGAAACAGTGCCTCCAGCATCATGAACTGCTCGGCGACCTTGAAGGGGCTGTAGTACGGCAGCATGATGCCGCCGGAGCCAAGCCGGATATGCCGCGTGACGCTGCCAAGGCGCGCCAGCATCACTTCGGGACACGGGTTTGACACCCCGCGTAAGCCGTGATGCTCGGCGCACCAGTAGCGCGTATATCCGAGGTCGTCGGCGAGTTGCGCGAGTTCGACCGTGGCGGCGATTGCGTCCGCCACCGAGTGCCCTGCAATGGCGGGCGTTTGATCGAGGACGGAAAGTAGCGTCATGTCAGTGGCTCCAGGTGCTTCTGTCCGCTTGGTCTGCGTCGCGATGCGCAGCGGCAGGTTCAGCGGATCAGACTGGTGTCGGGCAGACGCTTCGCGATCTCGGCGATCAACGCGCGCGCGAGCGTCTGCTTGTCGGCGCGCGGCAACCGGGTGGCGCCGCCGGCTTCGAACAGGACGACCTCGTTGTCGTCCCTGCCGAAAGTAAGCGGCCCCAGATTGCCGATCAGCAGCGGCACCTTCTTGCGTATGCGTTTTTCTTCGCCGTGTACTTCCAGCTCGCCGCTTTCCGCAGCGAACCCCACAGTGAACGGCGGATGCGGCAACGCGGCGACCGAAGCGAGAATGTCGGGGTTTTCAACGAACGAAAAAGTGGGCAGCGCACGGTCCGCTGCCTTTTTGATCTTGTGCTCGCTCGCGTGATCGACGCGCCAGTCGGCGACTGCGGCCACGCCAATGAAGATGTCCGCATCCGCCACCGAGCGCATCACCGCGTCGTGCATCTGCTGGGCCGTTTGCACGTCTTCGCGGAACACGCCCCACGGCGTGTCGAGCGCCACCGGTCCGGCAACGAGATGCACTTCGGCGCCGGCTTGTTGCGCCGCGCGGGCGAGCGCGAAACCCATCTTGCCGCTCGAACGGTTGGTGATGCCGCGCACGGGATCGAGCGGTTCGAACGTCGGACCGGCGGTCAGCAACACGCGGCGTCCGGAAAGAAGCTTGGGCGCAAAGAACGATGCGATGGCTTCGTAGGTCGCCGCGGCCTCCAGCATGCGGCCGTCGCCAATCTCGCCGCACGCCTGCGGGCCGGAGTCCGGGCCAAGCACTTCAATGCCGTCTGCGCGCAATTGCGCGACATTGCGCTGCGTCGCCGGGTTTTGCCACATCTGCCGGTTCATTGCGGGTACGACGAGCAGGGGGCAATCGCGCGCGACGCACAGCGTGGCGAGCAGATCGTCGGCCATGCCGTGCGCGAGTTTGGCGAGGAAGTCGGTGGAGGCCGGCGCGATCACGATCGCGTCCGCTTCACGCGACAGATCGATGTGCGCCATGTTGTTCGCAATGCGCGCGTCCCACTGGCTCGTGTAGACCGGACGGCCGGAGAGCGCCTGCATCGTGACGGGGGTGATGAATTGCGTGGCCGCTTCGGTCATGACGACCTGCACGGTGGCGCCGGCTTTGGTCAGTAGACGCGTCAGTTCGGCGATCTTGTAGCAGGCAATGCCGCCCGTCATGCCGAGGACGAGGTGTTTTCCTGCGAGTTCTGCGGTTGCCAACGAAAGCCTCCGACAAAGCGTGGTGGCCGGGGCGGCGCGCTTGCACCGTTGCCGGCCGTCAAAGCGGACCTGCGGCGCGCCGCCGCGGGTCTGAACGTAGCCGAACCCGCCGCGCGCTGTTGAAGGGGCGCCGTTAGCGTGAGCCGCGCACGCGCCGCAACTCGTCGATCACGAGCAGAACCGCGCCGACGGTAATCGCGCTGTCGGCGAGATTGAACGCGGGCCAGTGCCAGGCGCGCACGTGGAAGTCGAGAAAGTCGATCACGTGCCCATAGGCGAGCCGGTCGATCACGTTGCCGAGCGCGCCGCCGAGAATCAGCGCGAGCGCCGTGCAGAACATTTTTTGCGCGCCGTGACGCTTGAGCAGATAGCAGATTACCAGCGCGGCGATTACGCCGAGCGCCGTGAAAGCCCAGCGCTGCCAGCCGCCCGCCATGGCGAGAAAACTGAAGGCGGCACCGCGGTTGTACACGAGAATCAGATTGAAAAACGACGTGACCTCGTGTGGAACACCGTAGGCAAACACCTTCTGCACCGCGATTTTCGTCAGCTGATCGAACAGAATGACGATGAGCGCGACGCCCAGCCACGGCGCCAGCGAGCTGTTTGCCGCGGAAGCTTTCGATGTGGATTTCGCCATGCTTCTAGCCATTATGCCGCGCTCCTCGCTTCACCGTTGCCGAACAGATTGCTCACGCAGCGGCCGCACAGCGTGGGGTGCTCGGCGTCGGCGCCGACATCCGCGCGGTAGTGCCAGCAGCGCTCGCACTTCAGATACTTCGACGTGATCACCTCGACGCCTTCTTCCGCTTCGCTGTCTACCTTCACGACGCTTGCGGCCGACGTGATCAGCACGAACTTCAGGTCGTCGCCGAGGCTCGTCAGCGCGTTGTAACGTGCGCCGCTCGCGCGAATTTCCACTTCCGCCTGCAGCGACGAGCCGATCAGGTTCGCGACGCGCGCCTCTTCCAGCGCCTTGGTCACGTCGCCGCGGGCGGCGCGCAACAGCGCCCATTTGTCGAGCAGCGTGCCGGCGTCCGGCACGGCCGGGAACGCGTGATACGTCTCGGTGAAAATGGTTTCGCTGTCCGGCTGGAACACCTTCCACGCTTCTTCGGCGGTGAAGGAGAGGAACGGCGCCATCAGACGCAGCAAACCTTGCGCGACGTGATACAGCGCAGTTTGCGCCGAGCGGCGCGCGACCGAGTCGGCCGCCGTGGTGTACAGACGGTCCTTGAGCACGTCCAGATAAAAGCCGCCCAGATCTTCGGAGCAGAACGTCTGCAGTTTGGCGACCACCGGGTGGAACTCGTACTTGTCGTAGTGCGAGAGGATGTCGTTCTGCAGGTTCGCCGTAAGCGCCACCGCGTAGCGGTCGATCTCGAGCCAGTCTTCCACCGGACGTGCGTTCTTCGCGTAGTCGAAGTCCGACAGATTCGCGAGCAGGAAGCGCAGCGTGTTGCGAATGCGCCGATAGCTCTCCGTCACGCGCTTCAGGATTTCTTCGGAAATAGCGAGTTCGCCCGAGTAATCGGTCGAGGCGATCCATAAGCGGATGATTTCTGCGCCAAGGCGGTTCGCCACTTCGTGCGGGTCGATGCCGTTGCCGAGCGACTTGCTCATCTTGCGGCCTTCGCCGTCGACGGTGAAGCCGTGCGTGAGCAGCGCGTTGTACGGCGGGCGCCCGTCCAGCATGGATGCAGTGAGCAGCGACGAATGGAACCAGCCGCGATGCTGGTCCGAGCCCTCGAGGTACAGATCGGCGGGGAACTGCAGTTCGTCTTTGTGCGAGCCGCGCAGCACGTGCCAGTGCGTGGTGCCGGAATCGAACCAAACGTCGAGCGTGTCGCGGTTCTTTTCGTACAGGTTCGCTTCGTCGCCGATCAGCTCGCGCGGATCGAGCGTTTGCCACGCTTCGATACCCGCTTGCTCGACGCGCTTCGCGACTTCTTCCAGCAACTCCAGCGTGCGCGGATGCAATTCACCGGTTTCCTTGTGCACGAAGAAGGCCATCGGCACGCCCCATTGGCGTTGGCGCGACAAGGTCCAGTCCGGGCGGTTCGCGATCATGCTGAAGAGGCGCTGCTTGCCCCATGCGGGATAAAACGCCGTATTCTCGATGCCTTCCAGCGCCGTTTCGCGCAGCGTCCTGCCGTTGTCGTTCGGCTTCACGTCCATGCCGGCGAACCATTGCGAGGTTGCACGGTAAATGATCGGCGTCTTATGGCGCCAGCAATGCATGTAGCTGTGCGTGTACTTTTCGGTGCGCAGCAGCGACCCCGCGCCTTGCAGCGCTTCGACGATCTGCGGATTTGCCGCCCAGATCGACAGCCCGCCGAACAACGCGAGCGATTCGATGTAACGGCCGTCGCCCATCACCGGATTGATGATGTCCGAGTCGGCCATGCCGTGCGCCTTGCACGACACGAAGTCTTCCACGCCGTAGGCCGGCGACGAGTGCACGATGCCCGTGCCGGTTTCGGTCGTCACGTAGTCGCCGAGGTAGACGGGCGAGGTGCGCTTGTAGCCCGGATGCGCGGACGCAAGCGGATGATTGAAGCGCAGATTGACGAGCTTCGCGCCCGGCGTGGTGGCGACTACCGTGCCTTCCAGGTTGTAGGCCTTCAGGCAGGCCTCGACGCGTTCTTCAGCGAGAATCAGCAGACCGCGCGGCGTGTCGACGAGCGCATAGACGATTTCCGGGTGCAGGTTCAGCGCCTGGTTCGCCGGAATGGTCCACGGCGTGGTGGTCCAGATCACAATGCCGCCTTCGTTGCGCGGCAGCGCGTTCAGGCCGAACGCTTGCGCCGTTTTTTCCGGCTCGGCGAAGCTGAACAGCACGTCGATGGTCGGGTCGGTCTTGTCCTTGTACTCGACTTCCGCCTCGGCGAGCGCCGAGCCGCAGTCGAAACACCAGTTGACCGGCTTCAGGCCGCGGAACACGTAACCCTTCTCCATGATCTTTGCGAGCGCGCGGATCTCGCCGGCTTCGTTCGCGAAGTTCATGGTCTTGTACGGATTGTCCCATTCGCCGAGTACGCCGAGCCGCCGGAAGCCGACCTTCTGCTTCTCGATCTGCTCGGTCGCGTAGGCGCGCGCCTTCTGCATGACTTCCGCTGCGGGCAGCGATTTGCCGAACTGCTTTTCGATCTGGATTTCGATCGGCATGCCGTGGCAGTCCCAGCCCGGCACGTAGACCGCGTCGAAGCCCGCCATGTTGCGCGCCTTGACGATCATGTCCTTCAAAATCTTGTTCACCGCGTGGCCGAGGTGGATGTCGCCGTTCGCATACGGCGGGCCGTCGTGCAGGATGAACTTCTTGCGGCCCTTGGAAGCCGCGCGGATCTTTTCGTAGACCTTGCGTTCCTGCCATTCCTTGACCCATTGCGGCTCGCGCTTGGGCAGGTCGCCGCGCATCGGGAACGGCGTGTCGAGCAGGTTCACGGGGTAGCGTGACTGCGGTTTCGAATCGGCTTTCTTGTTGCTCATGATGTGGTCGCGGTGAATTCTTGATAAGCGTAGCGGGGCGCGGGTTGCGCACGCTGCGCGAGAGCGTTGGGCGCGCCCGGCGGGCATGTCGTGCGGTTGCACGGACGCCTTTCGATGCGCGCAGCAAAGGTCCATGCGGTGTTGAACGCGCAGGGACCGCGGCGGCTATCTAATTCGGTCGGTGGCCGACGTGGCGAAGCCGGTGGAACGGCTGCCCGGCGTGCCCGCGCCGACGGCCGCAAACCACGCGCGCGCGTTGGCGACGTCGCGCGCAATGGCGGCGGTGAGCGTTTCCAGGTCGACGTATTTTTCCTCGTCGCGCAGTTTTTTCAGGAATTCCACGCGCACCAGCTTGCCGTATGCGTCGCCGTGCCAGTCGAGCAGGTGCACTTCGAGCAGCACGCGCCCCGAATCGTCGACGGTGGGGCGCAGGCCCAGGCTCGCAACGCCCGGCAGCGGTTCGTCGGTCACACCATGCACGCGCACGACGAAAATGCCCGCGAGCGCCGGGCGCTTGTGCGCGATCGGCAGATTCAGCGTCGGAAAGCCGAGATCGCGGCCGAGCTTCATGCCGTGCACGACGTGGCCGCTAATCAGATAGTCGCGGCCGAGCGCGGCGCGCGCCGCGTCCAGGTCGCCCGCCACCAAGGCCGCGCGCACGCCCGAACTGGAAATGCGCGCCCCGGACGGATCGGCCACCGTGGCCATCTGCTCGACTTCGAAACCGTACTGCTGGCCCGCCGCTTTCAGCGACGCGAAGTCGCCGGCGCGGCGCGCGCCGTAGCGGAAGTCGTCGCCGATCATTACCCAGCGCGCGTGCAGCCCGTTGACGATGATCCGTTCGACGAACGCGTCCGGCGACTGGCTCGCGAACGTGTGATTGAAGTGCTCGACGACGACCCGGTCCACGCCGTTGGTGCGCAGCGCCTCCAGCTTGTCGCGCAGCATCGCGATGCGCGGCGGCGCGCCCGCCGGGTTGAAGAATTCGCGCGGGTGCGGCTCGAAAGTCATCACGCAGACGGGCAGGCCGCGCGCGTCCGCGGCAGCGCGCACGTGCGCGAGCAAAGCCTGATGGCCGCGGTGGACACCGTCGAAGTTGCCGATGGTCAGTGCGCAGGGCGCACGGCTCTCGGCGTTGGGAAGACCGCGGAAGACTCTCACGATAGCGCGTCGGGGTAGGTCGGGCAGGGTGCCGCAAAACAAACGATTATAAACGCTCGGCGCCGCGCACGGCGGCGCGTCGCGGTTTGGCTGCCCCCGAATGATAAAATCCGCGCATGAAAAAACTCGTCATCCTGATTTCAGGGCGGGGAAGCAACATGGAAGCCATCGTTCGCGCGTGCGCCGACGAAGGCTGGCCGGCGCAGGTCGCCGCCGTGATTGCCAACCGTCCTGACGCCGCGGGCCTTGCGTTCGCGGCGTCGCACGGCATTGCCACGGCGGTGGTCGATCACCGCCAGTTTCCCGATCGCGAGCGCTTCGACGCGGCGCTCGCCGAACAGATCGACAGCGTTGCGCCGGACCTCGTCGTGCTCGCCGGCTTCATGCGCGTGCTGACGGCCGGTTTCGTCGACCGTTACGCGGGGCGCATGCTGAACGTGCACCCTTCGCTGTTGCCGAGCTTTCCGGGTCTCAAAACGCATCAGCAGGCGCTCGACGCCGGCGTGCGCGTGCACGGCGCGTCCGTGCATTTCGTGACCTCGCAGCTCGATCACGGGCCGATCGTCGTGCAGTCGGCGGTGCCCGTGGTGGCAGGGGACACGCCCGCTACGCTCGCCGAGCGCGTGCTTGCCACCGAACACATTATTTATCCACGCGCGGTGCGCTGGTTCGTCGAAGGGCGCGTTGCGCTCGACGGCCTGCGCGTCACGCTTACGCCGCCGGAGCCGCAATGGCTCTTTGCCGGTCACACCGCCGGAGAGGGCGCATGAGATTACATGGTTTCCTGATTGGACAAACTGAGACGTTGCTCGCCGAAGTCTTAAGACTGAACGGCCCTGCCGACGCCACCACCAGCCGCTTTTTCCGCGCGCATCCCAAGCTCGGCCACGGCGAGCGCGGCGTGATCGCCGAGGCGGTGTTCGCGGTGCTGCGCCGGCGCATGGAGTTCGCGCATCTGGCCGAAAGCGGCACGGGCAGCCCGGCGCGCCGCATGGCGCTGCTCGGCCTGATGCAGACGGCCGGCCGCAGCGCGCTCAAGCCGTTCGTGTCGGAAGCGGAGTCGAAGTGGCTCGACCACGTCGCGACCATCGACCCCGAAAGCCTGCCGCTGCGGATTCGCCTGAACCTGCCCGACTGGATCCACCAGGCGCTCGCGAAACGCTTCGAAGCCGCCGAGCTGGCGCAACTGGCCGCCGCGCTCAATTACCCGGCGCCGCTGGATCTGCGCGCCAACGCGATCAAGGCGAGCCGCGACGAAGTGTTGAGCGCGCTCTCGAAGGCGGGCATCGAAGCCGGCGCCACGCCGTTCGCGCCGTTCGGCGTGCGGGTGGCCGGCAAGCCGCCGCTTACCAAACTCGACGCGTTCCAGCAGGGCTGGCTCGAGGTGCAGGACGAAGGTAGCCAGTTGCTGTGCTCGCTGGTCGCGCCCAAGCGCGGTGAAATGATTGTGGACTTCTGCGCGGGCGCAGGCGGCAAGACGCTCGCGCTCGGCGCGGCAATGCGCTCGACCGGACGCCTGTACGCGTTCGACATCTCGGAGCGGCGCCTCGCCAAGCTCAAGCCGCGCCTTGCGCGCAGCGGCTTGTCGAACGTGAATCCGGTGCTGATCGACAGCGAACACGACGCGAAAATCAAGCGCCTTGCCGGCAAGATCGACCGCGTGCTTGTGGATGCGCCGTGCAGCGGCTTGGGCACGCTGCGCCGCAATCCGGATCTGAAATGGCGCCAGTCGCCGGAGTCGGTCGCGGAACTCGCGCCCAAGCAGGCGTCGATTCTGGCGAGCGCCGCGCGGCTCGTGAAGAAGGGCGGGCGGCTCGTCTACGCTACCTGCTCGATTCTGGAAGCGGAAAACGAAGCGGTCGTGCAGCAGTTCCTTGCCGATCATCCCGATTTCGCGCTGGTTCCGGCGCGCGAGGTGCTGGCCGACCAGCGCATCGACCTTGAAATGGGCGATTACCTGTCGCTGTGGCCGCACCGTCATGCGACGGACGGCTTTTTCGCCGCCGTGCTCGAACGGCAGAGCTAAGCGGCGGAACGCAATTCCATAGGTCTGTGGGCCGGCCTGGCGCGTCGGGTCTCATCCGCTGTGAGCCGGCCATTTCAGCGACATCATGCAAAACCGTATCTTTGCTCATCTGTTCGGCGATCTTGCGCGCGACTTCGGCCAGCCTGTGATGCTCTGGCAAGTCGCCGTGCTGGTCGGGACCCTCGCACTGGCCTGGCTCTTCGCGCGCCTCGCGCGCAGGGCGCTCGACTTGCGCCGTCAGACGCGCTACCAAACGTTGCGCTTCGGCGCGGAAAGCCTGAACCGCGCGTTTTTCCCGCTGATCGGCGCAGTGCTGGTGTGGCTCGCGCGCGCAATCGCGGGCCGCTTCATCCACACGTCGCTACTCGATCTCGCGTTGGTGCCGCTGTTTGGCATCGGCCTGATCTACATCGTGTTTTTCTTCGCGCGGCGTGTGTTCAGCCAGGACGGCGAGACGCATCCGTGGCTTTTCCTCGTCGAAAAGATCGTTTCGCTGTTGGTCTGGGTCGGCATGGTCCTGACCGTTATGGGCATTCAGGACGACGTGATCGCGTGGATGGCGAGCGTGCATTTCCGCGTCGCGAATGCACACATGACGCTGCTGTCGCTTTGCACCGGCCTTTTGTGGGTGTGCGTGACGATGATCGTCGCAATGTGGCTCGGCTCGGCGTTCGAAGACCGCCTCATGCGCGCCACCACGCTCGACGCCAATCTGAAAGTCGTGGTGGCGCGCGTCGGCCGCGCGGCGTTCGTGCTGGCGGCGGTGCTGATCAGCCTGTCGCTCGTCGGCATCGACATTACGGTGCTGGGCGTGTTTGGCGGGGCGCTCGGCGTGGGACTCGGGTTCGGGCTGCAGAAGATCGCGAGCAACTATGTGTCGGGCTTCATCATCCTGATCGACCGGTCCTTGCGGATCGGCGACACGATAAACGTGAGCGGCCTGCAAGGCATGGTCACGCAGATCCGCACCCGCTACACGGTGGTGCGCGGCCTGGACGGCATAGAGACGCTGATCCCGAACGAAAAGCTGATTACCGACGTGGTGCAGAACCAGTCGTCCTACCTGACGCGCGGCTATGCGAAGGCGGCCGTGCAGATCGCCTATACGGCCGACGTGGAGCAGGCCATGGCGCTGCTCGCGCAAGCCGCCGAGAACGTGCCGCGCGTGCTGGCGGACCCGGCGCCGACCCCTTACCTGGTGGGCTTCGGCGCCGACGGCATCAATCTCGAGCTCGGTTTCTGGATCGCCGATGCCGCAACCGGCACGTCGGCGGTGCGCTCGGCGGTCAACCGCAACATCTGGCAGCTGTTTTCCGCGCACGGCATTTCCATTCCCTTCGCGCAACGCGAAGTGCGCATCGTCGGGACGCCTGGCGCCATCGCGAACCTCGGTAACCCGGTGGCCCAATCGGTAACTATGACCGGCACTGCTGCAAACCAAGCGGGCCACGACGCAGACCACCAGGCAAACAACGCGCTCTGAGGGCACTTTCAGGCGTGCGGCGGGTCGAAACTGCTTCGCCGGACGCTATCGCCGGTTGATGCCGCACAAAAAATCCCTATTTGTTACAAACACTTGGAACGCTTCCAGTAGAATGTCGTCCAATCCCGCTGTATGCTTTCACTTTCTTGACACGCGCGGTCCGCGCGTGCCTCGTGTCTCTCGTTCCACAGGTAAATTGCCTTGTTGAATTCTTTGCTCGATTTCCTTGCCCACGGCCTGATGCACTTCTCGTGGTGGCAACTTGTGCTCTACACACTCGCGGTTACGCACGTCACCATCATCGGTGTGACGGTGTACCTGCACCGCTGCCAGGCGCACCGCGCGCTGGAGCTGCACCCCGTCGTCAGTCATTTTTTCCGTTTCTGGCTGTGGATGACCACCGGCATGCTGACCGGCCAGTGGGCGGCGATTCACCGTAAGCACCACGCCAAGTGCGAGACGGAAGAAGATCCGCACAGCCCGCAAACCCGCGGCATCTGGAAGGTGTTGCTGGAAGGCGCAGAACTGTATCGCGCCGAAGCGAAAAACGAAGAAACCATGCGCAAGTTCAGTCACGGCACGCCGAACGACTGGATGGAACGCAACGTCTACACGAAATACCCGATTCTCGGCGTGAGCCTGATGATGGTGTTGAACGTCGCGCTGTTCGGCGTTGTCGGCCTGACCGTCTGGGCCGTGCAAATGGTGTGGATTCCGTTCTGGGCTGCCGGCGTGGTCAATGGTCTGGCGCACTTCTGGGGCTACCGCAACTTCAATTCGTCGGACGCCAGCACGAACATCTTCCCGTGGGGCATCATCATCGGCGGCGAAGAGCTGCATAACAATCACCACACGTATGCGACGTCGGCCAAGCTGTCGAACAAGTGGTACGAGTTCGACATTGGCTGGATGTACATCCGTATCATGTCGGCATTTCGCCTTGCGAAGGTGAAGAAGGTCGCGCCCACGCCGCGTCTGACTACTGGCAAGCTTGTGCTCGACCAGGACACGCTGCAGGCCGTTCTCGCCAACCGCTACGAAGTCATGGCCCGTTATGGCAAGGCGCTCAAGCGCGCCTACCGTCAGGAGCTCGCGCATCTGAAGGAAGTCGGCGCGCGCGAGAAATACCAGCTCATGCGTGGCGCGCGCAGCTGGTTCCACAAGGAAGAAGCGGGCCTCGACGAGCCGCAGAAACGTCTGCTGCCGCAAATTTTCGCGAACAGCCAGAAGCTCAAGACGTACATCGACATGCGCAATGAACTCGCGGCAATGTGGGAGCGCTCGAATGCGTCGCGCGATCAGTTGCTGGTTCAATTGCAGGACTGGTGCCACCGCGCCGAGGCGAGCGGCATCAAGGCGCTGCAGGAATTCGCGATGCGACTGCGCCGTTATGCTTGATCACGAAATCCATTAAAATTTCGTTACGTCACAAAACCCCGCGTTGGCGGGGTTTTGCTTTTTGGGCCGCCGAAAATGCAGCATGACACGAGGGTAGTCGGCGGCAGCAAAGCGAAGGCAGAGGAAACTATGGATCAGCAGGCGATCAAGACGATCGAATACGATCGTCCGCAGGCGCAGGGCACTTCCTGCGGGATCGGGCAGGCGTGGGCGAAGGTGCCCGAAACGCCGTCGGCGGAGCAGAGGGTGGCGCTGAAGGAGCGCATCCGCGCATTGCTCGCGCGCGAGAAGGCTGTGCTCGTGGCGCACTACTATGTCGATGCCGAATTGCAGGAGCTTGCCGACGAAACCGGCGGCTGCGTGGCCGATTCGCTGGAAATGGCGCGCTTCGGGCGCGATCACGACGCGCAGACGCTGGTCGTTGCAGGCGTGCGCTTCATGGGCGAGACCGCGAAGATCCTGAGTCCCGACAAGCGCATTTTGATGCCCGATCTCGACGCGACGTGTTCGCTCGACCTCGGTTGCCCGGCAGATGAGTTTTCGGCTTTCTGCGACGCCCACCCGGACCGCACGGTGGTGGTGTACGCAAATACCAGTGCCGCGGTGAAGGCTCGCGCAGACTGGATGGTGACTTCCTCCATCGGACTGGAGATCGTCGCCGACCTGCACGCGCGCGGCGAGAAAATCATCTGGGCGCCAGACAGACACCTGGGCGCTTATATCCAGAAGAAGACCGGTGCCGACATGCTGTTGTGGCAGGGTTCGTGTCTCGTGCACGACGAATTCAAAGGCATCGAACTGGACTTGCTGCGCGCGGAGTATCCGGGTGCGAAAGTCCTCGTGCACCCGGAGTCGCCAGCCAACGTGGTGGCGCTTGCCGATGTCGTTGGTTCCACCACTCAGTTGATCGACGCCGCACGCACGCTCGATGCGACGCATTTCATCGTGGCCACGGACCTGGGCATTCTGCACAAGATGCAGCTCGCCGCGCCGGGCAAGACGCTGATCGCCGCGCCCACGGCCGGCAATAGCGCCACGTGCAAGAGCTGCGCGCACTGTCCGTGGATGGCCATGAACGGTCTTGCGAACCTGGCGGATGTGCTCGAGCGTGGCCACAATGAGATTTTCGTCGACCGTGCTATTGGCGAGCGGGCGCGCGTGCCGATTGACCGGATGCTGGACTTCGCGGCACGTCACAAAAAGCGCGTGCGGGCAAGCGGCGACCTGGCGCGCGACGCGCAGTTGTATTCGAACGTGGGGGCGGCTTGATGAACGCGGTTGCGCAAAGCTCAGCAGCAGGCCGATCCGCCGCTTATAGCCCGGCCGACGCCGTATCGCCGCTGTTCGCCGAAATCCGCTCGCAGTATGGCGCGGCGTTCGACGCTGCGCTCGCGCGCAACGTGGCGGACGCGCTTGCCGAAGACATTGGCAGCGGCGATCAGACCGGCCGCCTTGTCCCTGCGGACGAAGTGCGCGACGCACGCGTAATCGTTCGCGAGGACGCAGTGCTGTGCGGCGTGCCCTGGTTCAATGCCGTGTTGCGCGAGGTGGATCCGCGCATCGAAGTCCAATGGTGTTATCGCGAAGGCGACCGGATGTCGGCGGACACGCCGGTGTGCGAACTACGCGGGCCGGTCCGCGCGCTGCTTACAGCCGAACGCAACGCGCTCAACTTCCTGCAGTTGCTCTCCGGCGTGGCGACTGCCACGCGCCGCTACGTCGACGCAATTTCCCATACGCGCACGCGCATTCTGGACACGCGCAAGACTTTGCCAGGTTTGCGGCTCGCGCAGAAGTACGCGGTGCGCGTGGGCGGCGGTGCGAACCAACGGCTCGCTTTGTACGATGGCATTCTGATCAAGGAAAACCACATCGCCGCCGCGGGCGGAGTGGGTGCCGCCATGGACGCAGCGTTGGCACTGAACGCCGGCGTGCCGATACAGATCGAGGTCGAGACGCTGGAGCAATTGGAAACCGCGCTTGCGCATCGCGCGCAATCCGTTCTGCTCGACAATTTCACGTTCGACGCAATGCGTGAAGCCGTCCGCATCACCGCTGGACGTGCGGTGCTCGAGGTGTCGGGCGGCGTGAACTTCGATACGGTCAAGACGATTGCGGAGACGGGCGTTGACCGTGTATCCATCGGGGCGCTGACGAAAGATGTGCGCGCGACCGATTACTCGTTGCGGATCGTCTGACGCGGGTTTGCTGCGCCGCGCGGTTTAGCTAACGCCATTGCGGCCCGGGCGGGCTGCAATGGCGTTTCTGTTTGTACCTGCGTTGTCCGCCGCCGTCGACACGCCGCGAACGGATGCCTGCGGGCACAACGCCAAGCGCCACGCCAGGCGCGACGCCCTCCGGCACCTGCCCGCCCACGCCCGCTCGGCTCAAACGTTCCGGTTCCGCACATGCTCGGGCGAGAGCACCGTCGGCAACGCTTTGGGCAAGGTTGCTGGCCAGTCGCGGCTGAAGTGAAGGCCGCGGCTCTCGCGCCGGGAGCGGGCGCCGTCGACAATCAACGAAGCCACGTCCACCAGATTGCGCAACTCGAGCAGGTCGCGGCTCACTTTGAAGTTCGCGTAGTACTCGTGGATTTCCTCGCGCAATAGGGCGAGCCGGTGCCGCGCGCGGGCGAGCCGTTTGTCCGTTCGCACAATGCCGACGTAGTTCCACATGAGCCGGCGAAGCTCGTCCCAGTTGTGGGCGACCACCACTTCCTCGTCCGGGTCCGACACGCGGCTTTCGTCCCAATCCGGCAATGGCGCGTGAACTGCGCCGCTAAAGCCTTCTTGTTCCATGGCGTGGGCGGCCGAACGGCCAATCACGAGACACTCCAGCAGCGAATTGCTGGCGAGGCGGTTGGCACCGTGCAGCCCGGTGCACGATGTTTCGCCGACTGCATAGAGACCCGCGAGGTCGGTGCGGCCCGCGAGGTCGGTGACCACGCCGCCGCACGTGTAGTGCGCCGCCGGCACGACCGGAATGGGTTCCTTGGTGATGTCGATGCCGAACTCGAGGCAGCGCGCGAGGATGGTCGGAAAATGCTCGCGAAGAAAGTCCGCGGGCTGATGGCTGATGTCCAGATACACGCAATCAATGCCGCGTTTCTTGATCTCGAAGTCGATTGCGCGAGCGACGATGTCGCGCGGCGCCAGTTCGGCGCGTTCATCGTGATTCGGCATGAAGCGCGTGCCGTCCGGCAGCTTCAGCAGGCCGCCTTCCCCGCGCACGGCTTCTGAGATCAGGAACGACTTCGCGTACGGATGAAACAGGCAGGTCGGGTGGAACTGGATGAACTCCATGTTCGAGACGCGGCAGCCCGCGCGCCACGCCATGGCGATGCCGTCGCCCGTCGCCGTGTCCGGGTTCGTGGTGTAGAGATAGACTTTGCCGGCGCCGCCGGTGGCGAGCACAGTGTGCGGCGCTTCAATGGTGACGGTGCGGCTGCGTTGCACGTCGAGCGCATAAAGGCCGTGGCAACGGCGGCCCGGCAGTCCGAGCCGGTCGGACGTGATCAGGTCGATCGCGTAGTGATCTTCGAGTAGCGTGATGTTCGGATGCCGACGCACCCGCTCGCTCAGCGTGGTGACTACCGCGTGGCCGGTTGCGTCGGCCGCATGAATGATGCGCCGGTGGCTATGACCGCCTTCGCGAGTGAGGTGAAAGCCGAGTTCCGCAGCGTCGTCCCTTGTGAACGGTACGCCTTGCTCGATCAGCCATTCAATGGCGGCACGCCCGTTTTCGACGATGAAACGTGTCGCCGCTTCGTCGCACAGGCCGCCGCCTGCAATGAGCGTATCGCGCACGTGATTTTCGACGCTGTCTGCGGAATCGAGCACCGCGGCAATGCCGCCTTGCGCCCAGTCGCTCGCGCCTTCGGTCATCGACCGCTTGGCGATCACCGCAACCCGCCGCGTCTCTGCGAGATTGAGCGCGACGCTCAGGCCCGCCAGACCGCTACCGACAATCGCCACATCGAATTCCATTGCTTGCATCTCCGTCTTTCGTTTTGCTGTGCCAGCGCGCGATTCACACACTGCTAAAACGAGAAAGGATACGCGCCGCGGCGGTGGAGGGAAAGCTGGCCGGGTGGTATAGGACTATGTCAGCGCGAAGAGAGCGGTCACGCGGATGGTTTGTCGGGCGAACGGCCCGCGAAAAATGGGGCGCCCAAAAAGGAAAACCCTGCCCGGAAAGGGACGGCCCGGTCAGAAAGAAAGCACAAACAAAAAAGCCCCGCACTGATGCGAGGCTTTTTGCACATGTCTTTGCCTTCGTCAAAAGGCAGGAGATCCAAGACTTACTTGATCTTGGTTTCCTTGTACTCAACGTGCTTGCGGACGACCGGATCAAACTTCTTGATCAGCATCTTTTCCGGCATGTTGCGTTTGTTCTTCGTGGTCGTGTAGAAGTGACCCGTGCCTGCGGTCGATTCCAGCTTGATCTTGTCGCGTGCGCCTTTCGCCATGATTTACTCCTTAGGCTTCACCGCGTGCGCGCAGATCTGCGAGCACAGCGTCGATACCGTTCTTGTCGATCAGGCGCAGGCCGGCGTTCGAAATACGCAGACGCACCCAACGGTTTTCGCTTTCCACCCAAATACGGCGGCTTTGCAGGTTCGGCAGGAACCGGCGCTTGGTTTTGTTATTCGCGTGGGAAACGTTGTTGCCGCTCATCGGCGCTTTCCCAGTTACTTGGCATACGCGTGCCATGAGAGCACTCCTAATACGCTAATTCTGAGTTCGAACGCCGTGAAAGTTTCCCGAAAAGAGTCGCGCTGAAATCAGGCACGTATCCTTTCCGGAACGCCTTGGTGGCTTCGGAACAGGGGGTTGGAAATAGGCAAACCGGAATTCTAGCAGGAAAAAGGCCGCAAAATCAAACCTTATTTGCGGCGACAAGACGCGCCCCCAGGCCATTTACGGCCGGGTTCACGCTTTCCCGATGCGGCCCGAACACCGCCGGCAGGCGGCCGATCCCGCAAGTTCACGGCCAGCCGGCGCGGGCGAACGAGTACACGCCTTCTGCGCCAATGACCAGGTGATCGACCAGTTGCACGTCGATCAGCGCGAGCGCCTCGCGCAGCGAGCGCGTCAGGCTGCAGTCGCTCGCGCTCGGCTGCACGGCCCCGGAAGGATGATTGTGCGCGACGATCAGGCTCGCCGCGTTGAGCGCGAGCGCCCGCCGCACGATCTCGCGCGGATACACGGCCATGCGCGTAAGCGTGCCGCGCGCGCTCTCCTCGCTGCGAATCAACCGATGCCGGGCGTCCAGGAATAGCGAGACGAACACCTCCTGCGGCCGGCCGCGAATCAGAAGCCGCAGGTAATTTTCGACGACCTCGGGCGAATTCATCAGCGAACGCCGGCGCATTTTGTCGACGAGCGAGCGGCGCGCCATTTCCATGATGGCGAGCAATTGTGCTTTTTTCGCGGGGCCGATGCCGCGCAGGCCGTCGAAATCCGCGTAAGTCGCGTCGAGCATCGCCCGCAGCGAGCCGAAGCGGTCGAGCAGCTCGCGCGCCACGCTGAACACGTCGTGGCCCGGCAGGCCCGAGCCGAGCACGAGCACGATCATCTCGAGATCCGACAGCACGCCGGGACCCTGCTCGATCAGCCTCTCGCGAGGCATGTCGTGCTTGCGCCATTTCTGCAATTTGCTCGCCCGGCGTGCCTCAGGCGTCTCGCTTACCTCGTGCGCCCCGGCTGTCTCGGAGCCCTCTGAGGGTTCAGAGCATTCAGACGCACCCTGAGCGCGAGTAGCAGGCGGAGAACGAGCGAAATCCAACGTTGCTTCGTCGATTGTGGACGCATAATCAGACATATACAGACAATTCCTCCGCTGGGGTTCGGGCCCGGTGCGCGTGATGGACGCAAGCCGAGGCCGGCCATGTGGCTTACAATAGACGCTTTGCGCACGGCACGCCGACGGTTTGCCGCACGCGTCGGGCTGCGCCAGCGGCGCACGCGTGAGAGCGCGCTTCGACTGAGCGAGCACTGCATGAGCATCATCGACATTTCCGAAGTGAAGCCCGGTTCACACGTGACGCTTCACTACCGGCTTTCCCTTGCCGATGGCGCCGAAGTCATCAACACCTTCAACGACAAGCCCGCCACGCTGCTGCTCGGCGCCGGTCAGCTCGCGCCGCCGCTGGAAGACATTCTGCTGGGTTTGAAAGTCGGGCACCATTCGACCTTTCAGCTAGCCCCGGGCGTCGCGTTCGGTCCGCGCAATCCGGAGCTGATCCAGCGCGTGTCGCTCGCCACGCTGCGCGAAAACAGCATGATCGGTGAGGATTTTTCGCCGGGCGACCTGGTCGAATTCAACGCGCCGGGCGGCGGCCGCTACGCCGGCGTTCTGAAAGAAGTGAACGAAACGTCGGCCCTGTTCGATTTCAACCACCCGCTTGCCGGTCAGGCGCTGGCGTTCGAAGTGAAAATCATCGGGATTCTGTAAACATGAGCATCGCGGATACGACCCTAGCCGAAACCGAGATCCTGCTGGCGCAGCCGCGCGGGTTCTGTGCCGGCGTCGATCGGGCTATCGAAATCGTCGAGCGCGCCATCAAGCTGCACGGCTCGCCGATTTACGTGCGTCACGAGATCGTCCATAACGCGTACGTCGTCGAAGATCTGCGCAAGAAGGGCGCAATTTTCATCGAGCGGCTGGAAGAAGTGCCGCCCGGCAACACGGTTATCTTCAGCGCCCACGGCGTGTCGAAAGCGGTGCGCAGCGAGGCGGAGTCGCGCGGGCTGCGCGTGTACGACGCGACCTGTCCGCTCGTGACCAAAGTCCATATTGAAGTCGCCAAGATGCGCCAGGACGGCTTCGACATCGTCATGATCGGCCACAAGGGTCACCCTGAAGTGGAAGGCACGATGGGCCAGGCGGGCGAAGGCATGCATCTGGTCGAAGACATTGAAGACGTGCAGGCGCTTCAGCTCGCCGACCCGGAGCGGATTGCGTTCGTCACGCAGACCACGCTGTCGGTAGACGACGCAGCGGAGATCATCCGCGCGCTGAAGGCCAAATATCCGTCCATTCGCGAGCCGAAAAAGCAGGATATCTGTTACGCCACGCAGAATCGGCAGGACGCAGTCAAATTCATGGCGCCGCAGTGCGACGTAGTGATCGTGGTCGGCAGCCCGAACAGTTCGAATTCGAACCGGCTGCGCGAGCTGGCGGAAAAGCTCGGCGTGCCGGCCTATATGGTGGACTCGCCCGACCAGATCGATCCGGTCTGGGTTGAGGGCAAGCGCCGGATCGGCGTGACCGCCGGCGCGTCGGCTCCCGAAGTGCTGGCGCAGGCGGTTATTGCCCGTTTGCGCGAGTTGGGCGTGCGCAATGTGCGCGCGCTCGAGGGCATCGAGGAGAACATCGCGTTCCCGCTGCCGCGCGGCTTGGGTTTGCCTGCCTGAATCGGCCAAAGCAATCAGCGAAAAGCGCGCCTTCGGGCGCGCTTTTTTTTGATTCGAGCTTCGGGTATCGCCGACGAAAAACGGTGACACATCGAGCCGGTGCAAACTTTTTTCACCGCCTCAGCCGATTCTTTTTTGGAATTCGATCTGACACTCAATTCACTTTGGTTGGATGCGGCCCCGTTTTTTCGAACGTAATCGTACTGAAAACTTTTTTGACGCACTAACATGGTGCGGGACGACGCGTGCCTCCGTTAGCCCCCAAATTGACGCGAAGCACGCTCCGGTCGGGCGCGACGCGATCCGACTGCAACACTTGATGTAACGGGCCACTGCGCTGGTGCAACTGATGCACGAAAATGAGTCGCAACCAGGTTGCGCCCGTTGCTTGGCGGCGGTCTCAAAATACGGTTGCAATGCAGGAAAACCCTGCCGGTTCAACAATATTGCCCGTCGCAAAATTGGAGTTACAATGCGCGCGTTCTCAAGGCCTTAGGGTCTTTCGAACACGAGATTTAGCAAGGGCGGGAGACCTATTTAATGCGAGTCAAGTTTGCTTACGCCGTGTCCATCGCGGCCGCGGTTGCGATGTTGACCGCGTGCGGCAAAAAACAGGATGGCGAGGCGGGAGCAGGCGCATCGGCGACGGCGGCGGCGTCCGCGGCGCCGGCAAGTGAGGCGATTGTCGTGAAGATCGGCCATGCAGCCCCGCTGACGGGCGGCATTGCGCATCTGGGCAAGGACAATGAAAACGGCGCGCGTCTCGCGGTCGAGGAAATCAATGCCCAGGGCCTGACAATCGACGGTCACAAGATTGACCTGCAACTGGACGCGCAGGACGACGCGGCGGACCCGAAAGCGGGTACCGCGGTCGCGCAGAAGCTGGTGGACGACCACGTGGTGGCGGTCGTCGGTCATCTCAATTCCGGCGTGTCGATTCCGGCTTCGAAGATTTATAGCGATGCGAGCATCGTGCAGATCTCGCCGTCGTCGACCAACCCCGCGTACACGCAGCAGGGCTTCAAGACGACCTACCGTGTCGTCGCGACCGACGCGCAGCAGGGTCCGGCGCTCGCCAATTACGCGACGAAGGCGCTGGGCGCCAAACGCATCGCCGTAGTGGACGATGCAACCGCCTACGGTAAGGGGCTCGCGGAAGAATTCGCGAAGACCGTCGAGGCGAACGGGGCGAAGATCGTCGCGCGTGAAGCGACGAACGACCGGGCCACGGATTTCCGGGCCATCCTCACGAAGATCAAGAGTGTTCATCCCGACGCAATCATGTTCGGCGGCATGGACGCAACGGGCGGGCCGTTTGCCAAACAGGCGGCGGCGCTCGGTATCAGGGCAAAAATCCTTGGCGGCGACGGCGTGTGTACCGACAAGGTAGGTGAGCTGGCGGGACCCGCCGTGCAAAACCTGGTCTGTTCGGAAGCGGGACTTGCGCTTTCGAAAATGGACAGGGGAGCGGACTTCGAAAAGAAGTACGTCGACCGCTTCCACACGCCGGTGCAGATTTACGCACCGTTCACGTATGACGCTGTGTACGTGATTGTCGATGCAATGAAGCGCGCTAATTCGATCGAGGCGCCCAAGGTGCTGGCTGCGATGCCGTCCACCGATTACAACGGGGTAATCGGCCGCATCGCGTTCGACGACAAGGGTGATTTGAAAGAGGGCGCCATTACGCTTTACGACTTCAAGGACGGCAAGAAAGCGGTTCTCGACGTCGTGAAGATGTAATGACGGGACGTTCAGCCTGACGGCACCGAACCATCCAACGGTGCCGTTTTTGCATCCGCCGCAGGCGAGCCAGCGACTGTGACCCAGTCGTCGTGGCAAACCGGCGGCAGATAAACCCTTACCGGTCTTTTACATCAGTACCCGCAGTGCCGTTGAGATTCCGTGATGCATCACCGCCCACCGGCTGATGAAGAACGCGAATCCAGTCGCACGGGCTAAGGAGCATTAAATGGATATCTTCATCCAGCAGATCCTAAACGGACTGGTGCTTGGCAGCGTTTATGCCATCATCGCACTGGGCTATACGATGGTTTACGGCATTCTCGGCATCATCAACTTCGCTCACGGCGATGTGTTGATGGTCGGCGCGATGGTTGCGCTGTCCGCCATAGGCGTGCTGCAGAACCACTTCCCCGGCTTGGGCAACGTGCCGACGCTGTGCATCGCGCTGGCGATTGCCGCCGTGGTTTGCGCGGTAGTCGGCTACACGATCGAGCGCGTGGCCTACCGGCCGTTGCGCAAGGCGCCGCGTCTCGCGCCGCTGATCACTGCGATCGGCGTGTCGATCCTGCTGCAGACGCTGGCCATGATGATCTGGTCGCGCAATCCGCTGCCGTTCCCGCAGCTCCTGCCCACCGATCCGCTGAACGTGATCAAGGCCACCGACACGACGCCCGGCGCCGTGATCTCGATGACTGAAATCGTCATCATCGTCGTCGCGTTCCTCGTGATGGCGGGCCTCCTGCTCCTCGTGCACAAGACCAAGCTCGGCCGCGCAATGCGCGCGATTGCCGAGAACCCGGGCGTCGCCTCGCTGATGGGCGTGAACCCGAACTTCGTGATCTCGGCCACCTTCATGATCGGCTCGGCGCTTGCAGCGCTTGCCGGCGTGATGATCGCGTCCGAATACGGCAACGCGCACTTCTACATGGGCTTCATCCCAGGTCTGAAGGCCTTTACCGCGGCGGTGCTGGGCGGCATCGGCAACCTCGGCGGCGCGATGGTCGGCGGCGTGATTCTGGGGCTGATCGAACAGTTGGGCGCCGGTTACATCGGCAATCTGACCGGTGGTGTGTTCGGCAGTAACTATCAGGACGTGTTTGCATTCATCGTGCTGATCATCGTGCTGGTGTTCCGTCCGTCGGGTCTGCTCGGCGAACGCGTTGCGGATCGCGCTTGATCCAGGCCAAGGAGTAAATCAAATGACCTCAATCCAACCGATCGAGCCGTCCACGACGCTCATTCCCGAACGCAACCTGGCGAAGACGCTGACGGTCGGCATCATCACCGCTGTGTTCGTGATCGCCGCGCCGATGATCATCGGCGGCGCCGGCGGCAACTACTGGGTGCGCGTGCTCGACTTCGCGATGCTTTACGTGATGCTCGCGCTCGGCCTCAATGTGGTGGTCGGCTTTGCCGGCCTGCTGGACCTCGGCTACATCGCGTTCTACGCCGTCGGTGCGTACACCGCGGCACTGCTGTCCTCGCCGCATCTGTCCACGCAGTTCGAGTGGATTGCACAGTTGGCGCCGAACGGTCTGCACGTGCCGTTCCTCATCATCGTGCCGTGCGCAATGGCAATTGCCGCGCTGTTCGGCGTGCTGCTCGGCGCACCGACGCTGCGTCTGCGCGGCGACTACCTCGCCATTGTGACGTTGGGCTTCGGGGAAATCGTGCGGATCTTCCTGAACAACCTCGACCGCCCGGTGAACATCACGAACGGCCCGAAGGGCATCACGGCGATTGCGCCGGTGCATCTGGGCGACTTCAGCCTCTCGCAGACGCATTCGCTGTTCGGCATCCAGTTCCCGTCGGTGTACTCGTACTACTACCTGTTCGTGCTGGCCGCGCTGCTGGTGATCTGGGTGTGTACGCGTTTGCAGCATTCGCGTATCGGCCGTGCATGGGCCGCGATCCGCGAAGACGAAATCGCCGCCAAGGCCATGGGCATCAACACGCGTAACGTGAAGCTGCTGGCGTTCGCGATGGGCGCGTCGTTCGGCGGCCTGTCGGGCGCGATGTTCGGCGCATTCCAGGGCTTCGTGTCGCCGGAATCGTTCACACTGCCGGAGTCGATCGTGGTGCTCGCTTGCGTGGTGCTGGGCGGCATGGGCCATATTCCGGGCGTGATTCTGGGCGCGGTGCTGCTCGCCGTGCTGCCGGAATTCCTGCGCTCGACGATGGGCCCGCTGCAGCACATGATCTTCGGCCATGAGGTCGTCGACACGGAAGTGATCCGTCAGCTGGTCTACGCACTCGCAATGGTGCTGATCATGCTGTACCGCTCGGAGGGTCTGTGGCCTTCGCCGAAGCACGAAGACAAGATTGCGAAACTGTCGAAGCGGGCCGGCAAGAAGCCGGTGCGCGCGTAACCGGCGCAGGGCCGCGGCCCCGCATGGGACCGGAGCAGGGCGCGAAAGAGCGAGCTCCGGTCGACAAAGGAGAACATACATGAGCGACAACATTCGACTGTCGGTGAAAGGCGTCAACAAGCGTTTCGGCGGTTTGCAGGCGCTGTCCGACGTCGGCCTGGAAATCAAGGCCGGCCAGATCTACGGTTTGATCGGCCCGAATGGCGCCGGCAAGACCACGTTCTTTAACGTGATTACGGGCCTCTACACGCCCGACTCGGGCGACTTCAAGCTCGACGGCCAGAACTACACGCCGACCGCGGTGTATCAGGTGGCGAAGGCAGGCATTGCGCGTACGTTCCAGAACATTCGTCTGTTCGGCGGCATGACCGCGCTGGAGAACGTGATGGTGGGCCGGCATGTGCGCACGAAGCACGGCCTGCTCGGCGCAGTGTTTCAGACGCCGGCCGAGCGCAAGGAAGAGCGTGAGATCAAGGAGCGCGCGATCGAACTGCTGGAGTACGTCGGCATTGCGCAGTACGCGGACTACACGTCGCGCAATCTGTCGTACGGCCACCAGCGCCGCCTGGAGATTGCGCGCGCGCTGGCAACGGATCCGAAACTGCTCGCGCTCGACGAACCCGCGGCCGGCATGAACGCGACGGAAAAGGTCGAACTCACGCGCCTGCTCGACAAAATCCGCGCCGACGGCAAGACGATCCTGCTGATCGAGCACGACGTGAAGCTGGTAATGGGTCTGTGCAACCAGATGACGGTGCTCGACTACGGCAAGGTGATCGCGCAAGGTCTGCCGCAAGACGTGCAGAAGGATCCTAAGGTGATCGAAGCTTATCTGGGTGCAGGAGTCCACTGATGTCCACGACGCAAACCATGTTGAAAATCAAGGGCCTGCAGGTCAACTACGGCGGCATCCAGGCAGTCAAGGGCATCGACCTCGAAGTCGGGCAGGGCGAACTCGTCACGCTGATCGGCGCGAACGGCGCCGGCAAGACCACGACGATGAAGGCAATCACGGGTCTGAAGCCGTACGCGGCGGGCGACATCGAGTACATGGGCCAGTCGATCAAGGGCGTGCCGCCGCACGAGCTGCTCAAGCGCGGCCTCGCGATGGTGCCGGAAGGCCGCGGCATCTTCGCGCGCATGTCGATTGTCGAGAACATGCAGATGGGCGCGTACCTGCGCAGCGACAGCGACGGCATCAAGGCCGACGTCGAGCGCATGTTCGGCTTCTTCCCGCGTCTGAAGGAGCGCGCCACGCAGTTCGCGGGCACGCTCTCGGGCGGCGAACAGCAGATGCTGGCGATGGCGCGCGCGATCATCTCGCGTCCCAAGCTGTTGCTGCTCGACGAACCGTCGATGGGTCTGTCGCCGATCATGGTCGAGAAGATCTTCGAAGTGGTGCGCGCGATTTCCGCCGAAGGCATGACCGTGCTGCTCGTCGAGCAGAACGCGCGTCTCGCGCTGCAAGCGGCGAACCGCGGCTATGTGATGGACTCGGGTCTCGTCACGATGTCCGGCGACGCAAAGCAGATGCTCGACGATCCGAAGGTGCGGGCTGCTTATCTGGGCGAGTGAGTTAGCTGAGTGAATTTGCTGAGTGAGCTGTTGATAAGCGCAGGTGACGAGCGTGTAGTCAAGCACTCGCACCTGTAGCGCCGTTGAAAAAAGGCCGCATGCGTAAGCAGACGCATGCGGCCTTCGTGTTTGTGGAGCGCTGATGCAGCCGTGCGACGCGCCGTCTTCAACCCGCCGCAGTGGCGGCCAACTCGCCAAGACGCTTGCCGAGGCTGATCACTTCGTCCGCGCGATACCCGAGCGCCTCGTAAAACGCACGCACGTCGCTCTTCGCGGACAACACCTGTAGATTCAACTTCGGGCAGCCGAGCGCGGTCAACGCCGCTTCGACATGCGCGACGAGTCGCGTGCCGATGCCGTGCCGCCGCCATGCTTCGTCCACCGCGAGCGAGTAGAGCCAGCCGCGGTGACCGTCGTAGCCGCCCATCACCGTGCCGACCACGCGCTCGTTCAGCACCGCCACAAAGAACAGCTCCGGCTGAGTGGCGAGCTTGTTGGCAATCGACAGATGCGGATTGCGCTGCGGCTTCGTCGCGTCCCGATACTCGGGAAAGGCCTGCTGCCACAGCGCGATCACCGCAGGTGTGTCGTGTGCGTCGAAGCGGCGAATGGAAAGCGCGTCGCTCGTGCTCATCAGGTGCCCCGTTTCGTTACAGCGTGTCGAGAATCGAACGCAGCATCGCCATCATCTGGTCGATCTCTTCGTTGGTGACGTTGAGCGCCGGCATGAAGCGCAGCAGGTTCGGACGCGCGGCGTTCAGCAGCAGGCCGTCGGGCTGCATGTCGCGCGCCTTTTCGACGATCCGGTTGCCGATGTCCTTGCCGAGCAGCAGCGCCCGCAGCAGACCTTCGCCGCGTTCGCCTTTGAAGCCGCGCTCTTCGGACAACTCGAGCAGCTTCGCGCGCAGATAGTCGCCGCGCGCGCGCACGCCTTCGAGGAAGCCCGGCGCCGTGAGTTGCGAGATCACCGAATAGCCGACCGCCGTCATCAACGGATTGCCGTTGTAGGTGCCGCCCTGGTCGCCGGCTTCGAACACCGCGACCTCGGCTTTCGAGAGCAGCGCCGCGAGCGGCACGCCGCCGCCAATGCCCTTGCCGAGCGTCATGATGTCCGGCTCGATACCCGAGAGCTCATAGGCGAACAACGTGCCCGCGCGACCGCAACCGCTTTGTACTTCGTCGACGATCAGTAGCAGATTGTGCTTGCGGGTCAGCTCGCGCAGTTGCTGCATGAATTCCCGCGTGGCGGGAATCACGCCGCCTTCGCCCTGGATCGGCTCGAGCATCACCGCAACGGTCTTCGCATTGATCAGCTTTTCGACCGATGCGATGTCGTTCAGGTCTGCTTTCGGAAAGCCCGGCACTTGCGGCGCGTAGATCGTGTCCCAGCCCGGCTTGCCGCTTGCCGACATGGTGGCGAGCGTGCGGCCATGGAAGCTGTGATCGAAGGTGATGATTTCGAACGCGCCGTCCTTGAACTTCCTGCCCCACTTGCGTGCGAGCTTGATTGCGCCTTCGTTCGCTTCCGCGCCGCTGTTCGCGAAGAACACCTTGTCAAAGCAGCTATGTTGCGTGAGCAGGCCGGCGAGCTTCGCCATCGGCTCATTGTAGAAAGCCGGCGACGGATTGAAGAGCAGCTTTGCCTGCGCGTTCAGCGCTTCGATCATGCCTTCGTTGCAATGACCGAGAGCATTGACCGCCCAGCCCTGAATGAAATCCAGATAGCGCTTGCCGTTGTTGTCGTAGAGCCACGAGCCCTTGCCGTGCGTGAAAACGATTTCGGGCCGGTTGGTGATGTACATCAGCGACTCGATCGGATACTCATTGAAATTCATGACGGCAGGCTCCAGACAGCGGGTAAGAGGTGGATGAGGCGGAAAAGCAAAAAAGCCACGGCATGCCGTGGCTTTCATGATTCGAACAGCTTGCGCTTTGTATGGCGCGAATCCGTGACGAAGCCGGCGGCGTCCCTAAGGAAGCGGCGAGCGGCGACGTCGAAGTTCGGACTGGATGCGGTTCATGCGCGAAAGAATACGACAAGGAAAGCGCCGGTGTAAACCATGAATTTGCATGAATTTGCATCGATTCACGGCACAGGGCGCAAATGCGAGTTCTGCGCGGCTGTCTTGATGCTGACATAACACTCGCGTGTGCAAAGCCCGCTCGCTGTGCTGATCGGGCCTTGCGTGCATGGGCGGCTTCGGCTGCGTTGGGCTACGCCCGCTGCGTTCGCTCAAACCGCGTTAGCGAGATCCGCGGCGCTCGTGAACGAGTCCGCGTAGAACTCGTCTTGGGGCAGGCCATGATGCTGCGTGAAATCGCGCAGTGCCGATTCCACCATCACCGGCGCACCGCACGCATACACCTGGTAAGCGGACAGATCCGGCAGGTCCTCGATCACCGCGCGATGCACGAAGCCGACGCGGCCCGTCCACGCGTCGCTCGGGTCCGGCTCGGAGAGCACCGGCACGAACTTGAAGTTCGGAATTTCACGCGCCCATTGCTCGGCGAGTTCGAGCAGATACAGGTCTTTCTTGCGACGCGCTCCCCAGTACAGCGTCATCGGCCGGTCGAGGTTCTTGAATACCGCATGCTCGACGATCGCCTTCAGCGGCGCGAAACCCGTGCCCGACGCGAGCAGCACGATCGGCTTGTCCGACTCTTCGCGCAGAAAGAATGTGCCGAGAGGCGCCTCGAAGCGCAGGATGTCGCGCTCCTTCATTGTGTTGAACACATGGTCCGTGAACGCGCCGCCGGGCATGTGACGGATATGCAGCTCGATCGGGCCTTCCGTGTGCGGCGCGTTCGCCATCGAGTAGCTGCGGCGCTTGCCGTCCTTCAGGATGAATTCGAGGTACTGGCCGGCCAGATACTGAAGACGTTCGTTCGCCGGCAGTTGCAGCTTGAGCACGATCACGTCGTCGGCCTTGCGCTCGATTGCGTTCACGCGGCACGGCAGCTTTTTCACCTGCACGTCGCCCACGCCCGCGATTTCGCGAATGTCGATTTCCAGGTCCGAACACGCGGTCGCGCAGCAGAAGAGCGCCATGCCGCGCGTCTTTTCATCGTTCGACAATGCCGACGACGAATGCGCGCGCTGCTCCACCTGGCCGTTCACCACGGCTCCCTTGCACGAACCGCACGCGCCGTTCTTGCAGCCGTACGGCAGGCCGATGCCCTGACGCAAGGCTGCGTTCAGTACCGGTTCGTCCTGTTCTACCTGAAACTGCCGGCCGCTTTGCCGGAGCGTGACGTTGAATGCCATAAGTGTTCGAAATGGAAAAGTCGGTAATCGTAAATTGGCCGCAAGGCCAGTGAGACAAGCGAATCCGGCGAACCCGGCGAACCCGGCGAGACCGGCAGGCGCCACAGCGCCAACAGGGCCGGCGCCACTGGCGCCCGACGGCTACAATGCGTGCACCATGAAAGCGACACGAACCTTCCGCCGTCCGCGCGTGTTGATCGTAGGTTGCGGCGATGTCGGCATGCGCTGTGTGCCCCTGCTGCGGCCGCACGCTCACGTCTTCGCCCTTACCAGTCACGCGGAGCGCAGCGCCGAATTGCGTGCTGCCGGTGTCTCGCCGCTGCTCGGCGATCTCGACGAGCGTCGCAGCCTGAAACGGCTTGCGGGCCTCGCGCCGACCGTGCTGCATCTCGCCCCTCCGCAGAAAACCGGCGACGACGACCGCCGTACCCGCGCGTTGCTCGCCACCTTGGGCATGCGCCGCGACGTTGCCTTGCCGCGTGCGGCTGGCAGCTTTGCGCCGATTGGGCGCTTGCGCCGCGCGCGCGCCTCGTGCGCAGCAACGGAACCAATCAATATTGTACCCGAGGGTGTTCGTCGCGCCGCCGCTTCGCGTGCGCCGCTGCGCCTGGTTTACGCGAGCACGACGGGCGTGTACGGCGATTGCGGCGGCGCGTGGATCGACGAGACGCGCGCTGCAAAGCCGGCCAATGCGCGGGCAAAGCGGCGCATGTCCGCGGAACGCCAACTGCGGCGCGCGACGGCGCGCGGCACGATTGCCGCGAGCATCGCGCGGATTCCCGGCATTTATGCGGGCAATCGGCTGCCGCTTGCGCGGCTCGAAAAGCGCACGCCTGCATTGATCGACGCGGACGACGTCTACACCAATCACATTCACGCCGACGACCTCGCCGCGATCCTCGTGCGCCTTGCCACGCACGGGCGGCCGGCGCGCGTGATCCATGCGTCCGACGACTCCTCGCTCAAGATGGGCGAGTACTTCGATCTCGTCGCGGATGCCTTCGGCCTGGCGCGAGCACCGCGCATTACGCGAGCGCAAGCGGAGCAGCAGATCGAGCCGACCTTGCTGTCGTTCATGCGCGAATCGAGGCGGCTCGTGAATCGCCGCCTGAAGGAAGAGTTGGGCGTGCGTCTGCGCTATCCGAGTGTCGGGCACTTTCTGCGCGAGGCAGGGACCGGCAAGGCCGACGCGAAGTAAGCTGAGATGACCGAGCGGGCAGCGCGCAAGTCACGTCGCGCAGCCGCGCAATGGCCTCGACTCGCCAGCAATGACAAGACGGCTCGCGGCGTGCGGGCCATGCGAAAAATGCGGGCAGACGCGGCCACACGCGGCGGCTGGCGGCAACGGCGGTGCGCGACGCTCGTGCCGGATGCTCCGGATGCGCCGGCCTTCTCGCCGTTCAGGTGAGAGCCGGCAGCGCCTCGAGCAACAGGAAACAGAGCAATCCGCCGATCAACGCGCCTATCAGATTGGGATGGTATTTGTGCCGCAGCCGCATTGCGATCAGCAGTCCGCCGATCAGCAACACTCCCAGCAGCGCGAACGTCACCATCACATACGAGTTCATGACTCCGCTATGGACAATCATGGCCCCTCCTTGAGCGCTTTCTAGTCTTTGTTTAGACGAGTATAGGGCGAGGCATGACGAACCGCATGCTGCGTCGCAGCGTCCGTACGGCAAGGTTGCCTTGAAGGTGCGCTAGCGCACATGGATTGCACATGGATCGCGCCGACAGTCGCGCGTGCCCATTGCGCAAGCGATTCGGGTTATGCGTTCGGCGCTGACCGGAGCGCTTCTAGCGCGGCTTCGTCAAGCCATTGCCATGCGCCCGGCGCGAGCGTTGCCGGCAAGGCCAACCCGCCAACGCGCTCGCGATGCAGCGCTTCACAACGATTACCGGCCGCGGCGATCATCCGCTTCACCTGGTGATACTTGCCCTCCATCACCGTGAGCGCCAACGAGCGCTCGCCGCGCAACTGCGCGTCGACGGCCGCGACCGGCTTCGACTCGCCGTGCAGCAGCACGCCGTTGCGCAACAGGCTCAACTGCGTGTCGTCGACAGGATGGCGCGTGCTCGCCACATATACCTTCGGCACCTTGCGCTTGGGCGACGTGAACAGGTGCACGAACTTGCCGTCGTCGGAGAGCAGCAGCAAGCCGGTGGTGTCCTGATCCAGCCGGCCGACGCATTGCACGCCCCGCTCGGCGAATTGCGGCGGCAGCAGACTGAACACACTCAGATGATGCTGCGGATCGCGCGAGCACTCATAGCCCGCCGGCTTGTTGAGCAGCAAATAGGCATGCTCGCGGTACGGCCACATCACGCCGTCTACGCTGAAGCAGAACGACGTGTCTTCGGCCGGGAAATCAGCGTCCGCGTCGGTGCATACGGTGTCGCCGATCGTGACGCGAGCGTCGGCAATCAGCGCGCGGCATTGGCGGCGCGAGCCGAAGCCCTGGGTGAAGAGGATGCTTTCGAGATTCATGGCGAGCGAAGAATAACACTGCACGAAGACAGCGCACGCAGCGGGCCTGCCGAGCCGGGGCTCAGTGCGACGCTGGCTGCTGTCGGGCGCGTGCGCGAAGTCCTGCTGCGGCTTGCCGCAAATCGACTCGACCGGACAACCGGCACCAAGACCAGCACCAGGGCAAACCCGGAAAAATGAAAATGAATTTTTTTCCGGACGATTTCCATGTAAATATACTTTCATGCATTCTGCTTACACCGCGAGGCGATCTGTCCTCTGGCAGCCGGCAAGCTCGCCTTGAGGTTGCCGATCAGCTTGGCGACCAATTTGACGACGAACCTGCCAATGAAGTCGGCGATGAGCCCGGCCGCGACGTGGCGCACGAGGTTGCTTATCAGGTCGCCCATCATGTCGCCCGCGAACGTGCCCGCAGCTTGCCCAAGAACAACTTTGCCCGCTAACCACCGCGCTGCATCACCCGCATGATTCATCAACCGTCGGTTGCATCCAACGGGGCCGAGCAGGCCATCGCCGCCCGCATCGAAGCCGCCATGCCCACGCTCACGCCGATTCATCGGCGCATGGGCGAGTACGTGCTGGCCAATCTGTTTCGCGCGGCCACCATGCGTATCGACGAACTGGCGAGCGTGGTCGGCGCGTCTGTCGCAACGGCCAACCGCTTCGCGCGCACGCTGGGCTTCGACGGTTATCCGCAGTTTCGCGAGGCGCTCGTGCGCGGCTTCGAGGCGACGCTGGCGCCCGTCGAGCGCTTGCGCAGCGCGCAGGAGTCGCTTGCCGCCGGCGACAACGTAGTGGACGCGTCCCTCGAGCAGGCGGCCAACAATCTGCACCTCACGCGCACCGCCATCGACAACGCCGCCGCCGAAGCCGCGGTGGAAGCGATTCTTGCCGCGCGCCGCGTGTTCGTGCTCGGCGCGGGCACGAGCGCGTTTCTCGCCGGGCTGATGGAACACGGACTGATGGCGTATCACGACAACGTGCAGTCGCTTGCGTTCATTGGCGGTCCCTCGCATGCCGCGCGGCGCCTGTTCAACTGCGGCGAGGGCGACCTCGTGGTCGGCATCGCGTTCCCGCGTTATGTCGACGACACGATCGAACTCGCGCGTCGCGCAGCCACCCGCGGCGCACGTGTGCTCGCGCTGACCGACGGACCGCGCTCGCCGCTCGCGCAATTCGCCGACCTCTCGCTGTATGTGCGCTCGGAACGCCGGCTTGCGGCGAACGCGGACGCGGCGGTGCTTGCCGTGATCGAAGCGCTGTGTGACGCGGTCGCGTATCGCGCGAAGCGCTCGGTGAAAGCCGCCGCCGAAGTCACCGAATTCGTCTTGCCGTGGCTCACCGATCCGCTTTCCGCGTCCTCATCTGCGGCCAGCAACGCGTCGGCCGATGCCGCGCGTGAATCGGCACACGAATCGGCACGCACGACCGTTGCCAAAGTCTCCACGACCAAAGCCAGACCCCAACCCAAATCCAAACGATGAACACCAACGCAGTCATTGCCATTCACGGCGGCGCGGGCACGATTTTGCGCGCGTCGCTCCCGGCCAGCGCCGAGGCCGACTATCACGCGGCTTTGCACGCGGTGCTCACCGCCGGTCAGCGCGTGCTTGCCGAAGGCGGCAGCGCGCTCGACGCAGTCAGCGAAGCCGTGCGCCTGCTGGAAGACTGTCCGCTCTTCAACGCGGGTCACGGCGCGGTGTACACGGCGGCGGGCACACATGAACTCGACGCGGCGATCATGGACGGCAGCAACCTCGAAGCCGGCGCGGTCTGCTGCGTGAAGCGCGTGCGCAACCCGGTTCTCGCCGCGCGCCGCGTGCTGGAATGCAGCGAACACGTGCTCTTCACCGGGGAAGGGGCCGAGAGCTTCGCGGCTGCGCACGGGGTGGAATTCGTCGAGCCTGCGTACTTCGGCACCGAGGCGCGTCATCGGCAGTGGCTGCTCGCGCGCGACCAGCAACGCGCGATGCTCGATCACGATGGCGCGAGCTTCGCGTTTTCCTCGTCGGCAGCCGCTGACGGCGAACCCACGCCGCACGAACCCCTCGACCCGAACCGCAAGTTCGGCACGGTCGGCGCCGTTGCGCTCGACGCGCATGGCCACGTCGCCGCAGCGACCTCGACAGGTGGCATCACCAACAAGCAGGTGGGCCGCGTGGGTGACGCGCCGCTGATCGGCGCCGGCTGCTATGCCGACGACGCCACCTGCGCGGTGTCGACAACCGGCTCCGGCGAAATGTTCATGCGCATGGTGGCCGCTTACGACGTCGCCGCGCAAATGGCCTATCGCAACGTGTCGCTGCAGGAGGCCGCGCACGACGTGGTCATGAACCGCCTGCCGAAGATCGACGGTCGCGGCGGCCTGATCGCCGTGGACGCGCGCGGCAACATCGCGCTGCCGTTCAACACCGAGGGCATGTACCGCGGTTTTGCGCGCGTCGGCGCAACGCCGGAGACGGCCATCTACCGTTAGTTCGTTACCCCGAATATTGTTGGACAACACCCGCGCGTTCGAACAGAAAGGAACCACCGTGCCGACTTCATCGCACACCGCCAGCCCGCTTATTGAAACCCTGCCGCCGCAGCGCGTGCTGGCGGTCGACAACCTGTCGGTTGCGTTTCGCAGCGGCGAGACCACTTTCAATGCGGTGCGCAATCTGTCGTTCACCGTGGAGCGCGGCGAGACGCTCGCGATCGTCGGCGAATCCGGTTCGGGTAAATCGGTGACCTCGCTCGCGTTGATGCGGCTGATCGAGCATGGCGGTGGGCGCCTTGCCGGCGGCAGCATCGCATTCCGGCGCCGCGACGGCAGTGTGCTCGACCTCGCGAAGGCGTCGTCGGGCACCATGCGTTCGATTCGCGGCGCCGACATCGCGATGATCTTCCAGGAGCCGATGACCTCGCTCAACCCGGTCTTTACCGTGGGCGACCAGATCAGCGAGGCGATCTCGCTGCATCAGGGCAAGAGCCGCTCGGCCGCTTTCGCCGAAACGCTGCGCCTGCTCGAACTGGTACGCATTCCCGAGGCGCGGCGCGTGGCGGGGCGCTTCCCGCATCAACTGTCGGGCGGCATGCGCCAACGCGTGATGATCGCGATGGCGCTGTCGTGCAAGCCTGCCCTGCTGATCGCCGACGAACCCACCACCGCGCTCGATGTGACGATTCAGGCGCAGATCCTGCAACTGATTCGCGGCTTGCAGGATGAGATGAACATGGGCGTGATCTTCATCACGCACGACATGGGTGTGGTTGCCGAAGTCGCGGATCGTGTGCTCGTCATGTATCGCGGCGAAAAGGTGGAAGAGGGCGCATCGGACGCGCTCTTTGCCGCGCCGTCGCATGCCTATACGAAGGCGCTGCTCGCGGCCGTGCCGCGTCTGGGCGCAATGCAGGGCACGGACCAGCCCGCGAAGTTCCCCATTCTGACGGTCGAGCAGGCAAGCGTGAGCGGCGCCGACGAGCCGGTGCGCCCCGCAGACGCCGTCGCGAAAGAAGCGCAGCCGCGCGTCGACGAAAGTACGCCGCCTATTCTGCGCGTGCGCGATCTGGTCACGCGCTTTCCGGTCAGAAGCGGTCTCTTTGGCCGCCTCACGGGGCGCGTGCATGCGGTCGAGAAAGTCAGCTTCGACTTGCGGCCGGGCGAAACGCTCGCGCTCGTTGGCGAGTCGGGCTGCGGCAAGTCCACTACGGGCCGCTCGCTGTTGCGGCTCGTGGAAAGCCAGAGCGGTTCGATCGAATTCAACGGCAAGGAGATCAGTTCGCTGACGGGCGCCGCATTGCAGGCGCTACGCCGCGACATCCAGTTTATTTTTCAGGACCCGTTCGCGTCGCTCAATCCGCGCCTGACGGTCGGCTTCTCGATCATGGAGCCGCTCCTCGTGCACGGCGTCGCGCAAGGCGCCGAGGCACAGGCGCGGGTCGCGTGGCTGCTCGAAAAAGTCGGCCTGCCGCCCGAAGCCGCGCGCCGCTACCCGCACGAGTTTTCGGGCGGGCAACGGCAACGCATCGCAATTGCACGTGCGCTCGCGCTGAACCCGAAAGTGGTGATCGCCGACGAGTCCGTGTCCGCACTCGACGTCTCGGTGCAGGCGCAGATCGTCAACCTGATGCTCGATTTGCAGCGCGAACTGGGCGTGGCCTATCTGTTCATCTCGCACGACATGGCGGTGGTCGAACGCGTGAGTCATCGCGTGGCGGTCATGTATCTCGGTCAGATCGTCGAAATCGGCCCGCGGCGCGCGGTGTTCGAGGCACCGCAGCATCCGTACACGAGAAAGCTGATGGGCGCAGTGCCGGTGGCGGACCCGGCGCGGCGTCACGCAAAACGCATGCTTGCCGCCGACGAAATTCCAAGCCCGATCCGCGCATTGAACGATGAACCCGCTGTGGCGCCGCTCGTTGCCGTCGGCCCGGATCACTTCGTCGCGCAGCACCGCGTGGGAGGCGCGTACTGAAAGAGCGGTCAAAGCAGTCAACAACAAGCGCCGGCGTAAGCCGCCGGAGCAATGGTCGAATCGCAACCCAACCTGTTTCAACTTGCAGCCTGGAGCCCACTCATGAACCTGCTGGTCCCGTCTTCTCCGTTTCGTTTGCGCGCGCTGCTCGGCGGCGGCGCAGTCGTGTTCGCGATGCTCGCGGGCAACGTCGCGCATGCCGAAACCACGGCCGTGATGGCTGTCGCATCGACCTTCACGACGCTCGATCCATACGACGCCAACGACACGCTCTCGCAAGCGGTCGCGAAGTCGTTCTATCAAGGGCTGTTCGGCTTCGACAAGGACATGAAGCTCGTCAACGTGCTCGCCGACAGCTATGAAGCGAGCGCCGACGCCCGCGTCTACACGTTCAAGCTGCGGCACGGCGTGAAGTTCCAGGACGGCACGGACTTCAATGCCGCGGCAGTGAAGGCGAACTTCGACCGCGTGACGGACCCGGCGAACAAGCTCAAGCGCTACAACATGTTCAACCGGATCGAGAAGACCGAAGTGGTCGATCCGTACACGGTAAAGATCACGCTGAAGGCGCCGTTCTCGGCTTTCGTCAACGTGCTCGCGCATCCGTCGGCGGTCATGATTTCGCCGGACGCGCTGAAGAAATACGGCAAGGACATCGCGTTCCATCCGGTCGGCACGGGCCCGTTCGAATTTGTGAAGTGGGACCCGGCAGGCGACCTGACGGTGAAGAAGTTCGCCGGTTACTGGAAGAAGGGCTACCCGAAGATCGATGCAATCGACTGGAAGCCGGTGGTCGACAACAATACGCGCGCCGCGCTCATGCGCACCGGCGAAGCGGACTTCGCATTCCAGGTGCCGTTCGAACAGGCCGCGCAGTTGCAGCAGAGCCCGAAGGTCGATCTGATCGCGTCGCCGTCGATCATTCAGCGCTATATCAGCCTGAACATGAACCAGAAGCCGTTCGACAATCCCAAGGTGCGCGAGGCGCTGAACTATGCAGTCAACAAGGAGGCACTGACCAAGGTCGTGTTCGCCGGTTACGCGACGCCGGCTGACGGCGTCGTGCCGCAAGGCGTCGACTATGCGGTGAAGCTCGGGCCGTGGCCGTATGATCCGGCCAAGGCGCGCGCGCTGCTGAAGGAAGCGGGCTATCCGAACGGCTTCGAAACCACGCTGTGGTCCGCGTACAACTACTCGACCGCACAGAAGGTCATTCAGTTCGTGCAGCAGCAACTGGCACAGGTCGGCATCAAGGCGCAAGTGGAAGCGCTCGAGGCGGGGCAGCGCGTCGCCAAGGTGGAAAGCGCGCAGGACGCGGCCACCGCACCGGTGCGTATGTACTACGCAGGCTGGTCGTCGTCGACGGGCGAGTCTGACTGGGCGATCACGCCGCTGCTCGCATCGGTCTCGTTCCCGCCGAAGATGGTCAATACCGCGTACTACAAGAACGACACTGTCGACAGCGATCTGAAGGAGGCGCTCGAAACCACCGACCGCACGAAGAAGGCCGCGCTTTACACAGACGCGCAAAAACGCATCTGGGCTGACGCGCCGTGGATTTTCCTCGTCAAGGAAAAGGTCGTGTATGCGCGCAGCAAACGTCTGTCGGGTGCTTACGTCGCGCCGGACGGTTCGTTCAACTTCGACGAAATCGCGATCAAGTAACGAGCCGGGCGTGTGGCGCTGCAAGTCCTGCCAGGACGGGCGGCGCCGCACGTTCGCGTGAGCGTAGTACCTGATATTTCGTTGCCCGTATCATTGCCGGACTGAGCTTTAATGCTGAACTTCCTCGTCAAACGTCTCTTTGGCTTGCTGCCGACGCTCTTTATCGTCGCGGTGCTGGTCTTTCTATTCGTGCATCTGCTACCGGGCGATCCGGCGCGGCTCGCCGCCGGTCCGGATGCCGACGAGGCGACCGTCGCGCTGGTGCGCGCCGATCTCGGGCTCGACAAGCCGATGCCGCAGCAATTCGCGCGCTTTTTCGTGAAGATCGCACACGGCGACTTCGGCACCTCGACGCGCAGCAAGCGGCCGGTCAGCGAGGAGATCGGCGAGCGCTTCATGCCTACGCTGCTGCTCACCATCGCAAGCATGGTATGGGCGGTGGTGCTCGGCATGGGCATCGGCATTGTGTCGGCGGTATGGCGCAATCGCTGGCCAGACCGGCTCGGTATGACGCTGGCCGTGTCGGGCATCTCGTTTCCCGCGTTCGCGCTCGGCATGCTGCTGATGGAGGTCTTCTCGGTAAAGCTCGGCTGGTTGCCCATTGTCGGCGACGGTTCATGGCAGAGCTACATCCTGCCATCGCTCACACTAGGCGCGGCTGTGGCGGCGGTGATGGCGCGCTTCACGCGCGCCTCCTTCGTCGAAGTAATGAATGAAGACTTCGTGCGTACCGCGCGCGCGAAGGGCGTGCCGGAACGGCTCGTGATCGTCAAACATTGCCTGCGCAACGCCATGATTCCCGTCGTCACGATGATGGGGCTGCAATTCGGCTTTCTGCTCGGCGGCTCGATCGTGGTGGAAGTGGTGTTCAACTGGCCGGGGCTCGGGCGCCTGCTGGTAGACGCCGTGTCGATGCGCGACTACCCGGTGATTCAGGCGGAGGTGCTGTTGTTCTCGCTGGAATTCATCATCATCAATCTGGTCGTGGACGTGCTGTACGCCGTGATCAATCCGACTATCCGTTTCAAGTGAGGCCCGCATGAGCACGACAGCCACCGAGCCGAATGCGGCCAAACCCGTGCGCGCCGAGCGCGCTATCCGTACGCCGTGGAGCGAGTTCTGGCGCAAATTCCGCAAGCAGCACGTGGCGCTCGCCGCCGGCATTTTCGTGTTGCTGCTGGTCGTCGTCGCGATTGCCGCGCCGCATATCGTGCCCTACGATCCGGAAAATTTCTTCGACTATGACGCGTTGAACGCAGGGCCTTCGGCTGCGCACTGGTTCGGCGTCGACTCATTGGGCCGCGACATTTTCAGCCGCATCGTCGCGGGCTCGCGCATCTCGCTCGAAGCCGGCTTTCTCTCGGTTGCGATAGGCGCGGTGATCGGCACGTTTTTCGGCTTGCTGGCGGGCTATTACGAAGGCTGGTGGGATCGCATCACGATGCGCGTGGCCGACGTGCTGTTCGCTTTTCCGGGCATTCTGCTTGCCATCGGCGTGGTGGCGATTCTCGGCAACGGCATGATCAACGTGATCTGCGCGGTGGCTATCTTCAGTATTCCGGCGTTCGCGCGGCTCGTGCGCGGCAACACGCTGATGCTCAAGCAGCTCACGTATATCGAGGCGGCGCGCAGTATCGGCGCGTCGGACGGGACGATCATCGTGCGTCATATCCTGCCGGGCACCATCTCGTCGGTTGTCGTGTACTTCACGATGCGCATCGGCACCTCGATCATCACGGCCGCGAGTCTGTCGTTTCTCGGACTCGGCGCTCAGCCGCCCACCCCCGAGTGGGGCGCCATGCTCAACGAAGCGCGTGCGGACATGGTGACGGCTCCGCATATCGCGCTGTTCCCGAGCCTCGCGATTTTCCTCACGGTGCTCGCGTTCAACCTGCTCGGCGATGGGTTGCGCGATGCGCTCGACCCGAAGCTCGACCGCCCATGAGTCCCGTCGCGCCAACGCATGACGCGGCGAAGTTGCGCCGCCCGCCGCATGTCGGCGAATTGCCGGGCGGCCCGCTCGGCACGATTGCCGACGTCCACGGTGTGAGCGTCGGGCATTGCACGCTCGCTCACGGCGCGCTGCAAACCGGTGTGACCGTGATCCGTCCGCATGCGGGCGATCCATTTGTCGACAAAGTGCCGGCGGCGGTTTCGGTGGTCAACGGCTTTGGCAAGAGTGTCGGGCTCGTGCAACTCGACGAACTCGGCACGCTCGAAACGCCGATTGCATTGACCAATACGTTCAGCGTGGCCGCGGTGGCGCAGGCGCAGGTTCGTGCGGCCACGCAGGCCAATCCGAGCATCGGCCGCGAGTGGCCGACCGTCAATCCGCTGGTGTTCGAATGCAACGACGGCTACCTGAACGACATTCAGGCCCTTGCCGTCGACGAACAGCATTACAACGACGCCTGCGCTGCGGCCAGTACGAGCGTGGCGAGCGGCTCGGTCGGAGCGGGGCGCGGCATGTCGTGCTTCGATCTGAAGGGCGGCATCGGCAATGCTTCGCGAGTGGTGCAGGCAGCGGGGCGCGAGTACACGGTCGGCGCGATGGTGCTCGCGAACTTTGGGCGTTTACCGATGCTGGTTATCGACGGTCATCCTGTAGGGCGCGCGCTTGCACAGCGCGCGGCGACGGCAGGCGTGCAAGCGTCGGCGCATGCAGTAGAGCTTGCCGGGCGCACGAAGCCCGAGCAAGGCTCGATCATCATGATCGTCGCCACCAATGCGCCGCTCGACGCGCGACAGCTCAAACGCCTTTCGTTGCGCGCAGCAGCGGGCCTTGCGCGGACGGGCTCCGTATATGGCCACGGCAGCGGCGACATAGCGCTCGCATTTTCCACGGCCTACACGGTGCCGCATCTCGCGCAGTACGTCGAGTTGCCGCCGCTCGTCGCGGATCAGTGCATGGATCCGCTGTTTCGGGCCTGCGCCGACAGCGTCGAACAGGCCATTCTCGATGCGCTGTGGAGCGCGCAATCCGTGACCGGACGCGACGGCCACCGGCGCCTGTCACTATGCGAGAGCGTTCCCGATCTCGCGCAACTACTCGAACACACTTCCTGATGAAAGTCCTTATTTCTGCCGACATCGAAGGCGTCGCCGGCGTTTTTCACACGGAGCAGACGCGGGCCGGCAATGGCGAATACGAAGCCGCGCGCCGCTGGATGACGCTCGAAGCCAACGCTGCAATCGAAGGCGCATTTGCCGGCGGCGCGACGCAAGTATGGGTCAACGACTCGCACGGCGGCTTCCGCAACCTGCTGCCCGATCTGCTCGACGAGCGCGCGCAGGTGGTGCTCGGCAAGCCGCGCACGCTCGGCATGATGGCGGGCCTCGAATACGGCGCGGCGCTGGTCTTCATGATCGGCTATCACGCGATGGCGCAAACGCGCGGCATTCTCGCGCACACCATCAACAGCTTTGCGTTCGCGCGCGTTTCGCTGAACGGTGTCGAGGTCGGCGAGGCGGGTCTGTATGGCGCGCTGGCTGAAGAATATGGCGCACAGGTAGCACTTTTATCCGGCGACGATGTATTCGCCGAGGAAACCGCGCCGCGTTTTCCGGGCGCACGCTTTGTCGTGACGAAGAGCGCGACGGGGCACGCGAGCGGTGTCACGCAGTCGCCTGCGAGTGCTCGCGCGGCTATTCAGAGTGCGGCCCGCGAGGTCGTGCAGCAGCATCTCGCCGCGGGTCGGGCGCCGCAAGCCGCGCGCGCTGCGGCAAAGCCCGTCGAGTGCGAACTGCGTGTGCAGACAAGCGGGCTCGCCGATCTGTTCTGCCAATGGCCGACGCTCACGCGCGTCGATGCCGTTACGTTGCGCTTTAGCGCGGCGTCGGCGGAACATGCGGTGCGCATGCTGAACTGTTTGTCGGCGATGTCGTTCATGCTGCGGTAGTCGCCGTATAGTCGCCGTGTGGTGGCCGCAAGTGGTAGCCGAAAGCGCACGCGGCCGGGCACTACTGCTGGCGGCTCAATTCGCGTGCGGCGCGGTCGATCACGTCGGCAATCGCGCCCGCATGCGACACCGGTGCGAGATGGCTCGACGCGATTGGCACGATGGTCGCGCCCATGCGCTCCGCCATGAATCGTTCGACATCCGGCGACACCGCGCGGTCTTTCGTCGTCAGCACATACCAGGACGGCTTCTCTTTCCACGCGACCTGGCTGACCGTTTCGTCGAACGCAGCCGCGGCGATCGGCACTTGCGCGGCGGACAGCACGCGCGTCACATTTTCGGAGACGTCGGCGGCGAAATCCGCGTGATACTTGCTGCGGTCCAGCCATAGAAAACCGCTCGAATCCTTCACGATGCCCGCGCCTGCCGGCATCGGCGCGGCGCGTTTCATGAGATCCATTGCCGACTCGTTCCGATCCGGTGCAATTGCCGCGACGTACACGAGGCCGGCGACGTTCGGCGCATTTGCGCCCACTTCGGTAATGACCACGCCGCCCCACGAATGGCCAACAAGAATGGTCGGCCCTTCCTGACGGGCCAGTACGCGACGTGTAGCGGCGGCGTCGTCGGCGAGCGAAGTGAGCGGGTTTTGCACGGAGCTCACGCGATAGCCCTTCTGCTGCAGTTTCGCGACGACCCCATTCCAACTCGAGCCGTCGACGAATGCGCCGTGCACCAGCACGACGTTGCGCACCGGGCCGGTCATCGGCGCGGCGGCGGCTTCACGCGCGGGCGTCGTGGCGGGGGCGGCCGAAGGCGGAGTCTGCGGCGCCGCAGTGGGCGCGGAACTCTGCGCGAACGCGCCAGACCCCGCGAAACAGAGACACAAGACGGCGGCGCAAAGCGGACGTTTGAGCGGCATGCTGAATCTCCGGAGACAAAAACCGACTACGGCAACATACCGAAGCGGTGCGGCAGTGACAATTCTTATCTGCGGGCCAAGGTGCGGCGAAGCACGAAGCGCGGGTTGCCACCAGTATTTGGACAATATCGGTCGCGGTAAAATTTTGGGTTCTGCCGGGGCGGACCACAAGTCTGATCGGGCGATCGGAAATCCATACACTGGGGCGTAATTTGAACAATGCACCACAGCAAGACGGCCTGAAGCGCGGGCTCAAGAATCGCCACATCCAACTCATCGCGCTCGGCGGCGCGATCGGCACCGGCCTCTTTCTCGGCTCGGCGAGCGTGTTGCAGGCCGCGGGGCCGTCGATGATTCTCGGCTACGCCATCGGCGGCATCATCGCCTTCATGATCATGCGCCAGTTGGGCGAAATGGTCGCGCAGGAACCGGTGGCGGGCTCGTTCAGCCACTTCGCGTACAAGTATTGGGGCGAATTTCCCGGCTTCCTGTCAGGCTGGAACTATTGGGTGCTGTATGTGCTCGTCAGCATGGCGGAACTGACGGCGGTCGGCACGTACGTTCACTACTGGTGGCCGGGCGTTCCTACGTGGGTCTCGGCGCTGGTCTGTTTCGCCGGCATCAACGCGATCAACCTCGCGAACGTCAAGGCATACGGCGAGACCGAGTTCTGGTTTGCGATCATCAAGGTGGCGGCCGTGATCGGCATGATCGTGTTCGGCGGTTATCTGCTTTTTAGCGGGCAGGGTGGACCGCAGGCGTCGATCAGCAATCTCTGGAGTCACGGCGGATTTTTCCCGCATGGTTTTCATGGCCTTTTCACGATGCTGGCCGTCATCATGTTTTCGTTCGGCGGGCTGGAGCTGATCGGCATTACCGCGGCGGAGGCGGACGAGCCGCAAAAGAGCATTCCGAAGGCCGTGAATCAGGTGATCTACCGGATTCTGATTTTCTACATCTGCTCGCTTGCGGTGCTGCTTTCGCTGTATCCGTGGAACGAGGTGGCGGCGGGCGGCAGCCCCTTCGTGATGATCTTTTCGCAGATCGGTTCGACGCTCACCGCCAACGTGCTCAACGTGGTGGTGCTGACCGCGGCACTGTCGGTGTACAACAGCGGCGTCTATGCGAATAGCCGCATGCTGTACGGCCTCGCGGAACAGGGCAACGCGCCGCGCGCGCTGATGAAGGTCGACCGGCGCGGCGTGCCGTATATGGCGATCGGTTTGTCGGCGCTTGCCACGTTCACGTGCGTGATCGTCAATTATCTGATTCCGGCTGAAGCGCTCGGCCTGCTGATGGCGCTCGTGGTGGCCGCGCTGGTCCTGAACTGGGCGCTGATCAGCCTGACGCACTTGAAGTCGCGTCGGGCGATGGTCGCCGCGGGCGAGACGCTGGTTTTCAAGTCGTTCTGGTTTCCCGTGAGCAACTGGATCTGCCTCGCCTTCATGGCGCTGATTCTGGTGATTCTTGCGATGACGCCGGGCCTGTCGGTTTCGGTGTTGCTGGTTCCGGTTTGGCTGGTGGTGATGTGGGTGGGGTATGCGTTGAAGCGTCGGCGTGCAGCCGCGCATGGTACGGCGCGGGTGGTGGGGCGGTAGAGGTGAGCGTGCAACCGCGGCGTGGCGCTGCGCTTGCGGCCGACAACGAAGACTGCGGCGTTTGCGCCCGCCAAAGCAAAAAACCCGCGAAGCGTTTGGCTAGCGCGGGTTTGCGAATTCGTCTTGAGACTGACTTCTCAAAACTAACTACGTAAATGTTTGGTGCCCAGGGCCGGAATCGAACCGGCACGCCTTGCGGCGGGGGATTTTGAGTCCCCTGCGTCTACCAATTTCACCACCTGGGCAGGTCTTGCAGCGCACGCGTCAAAAGCTCTCGCGCGGCGAAGACGCAGATTATGGCCGAAAATCAGCCGGCGGGCAAGCCGCTTGCAGTCGCTATCGCTGCCCGATCAAACGGTGCGCGAAAACCGTTCGAGCGTCTGCTGGCCGAGATAGTGATCGAACACCATCGCGATGTTGCGCACGAGCATGCGCCCGGCCGTCTGCACTTCGAGCTTGCGATTGCTGAGCGACACGAGGCCGTCTTGCTCGAAGCCGCGCAAGCGTTCCAGTTCGGGCTCGAACGTATCGGCGAAGTGTATGCCGTACATCGCCTCGAATTCGTCGAAGCGCAACTCCAGATTGCACATCAACTGCGTGATGATGTCGCGCCGCAGACGGTCGTCGGCGCTCAGACGCACGCCGCGCGTGATCGCGAGTTTGCCGGCGTCGATCGCGGCGGCATAGGCGGGCAGCTCTTTCGCGTTCTGCGCGTAGACGTCGCCCACCTTGCCGATGGACGACGCGCCGAAGCCGATCAGATCGCATTCGGCCCGCGTGCTGTAGCCCTGGAAGTTGCGATGCAAGGTACGCTGTGCCTGAGCGCGCGCAAGTTCGTCGGTGGGCAGCGCAAAGTGATCCATGCCGATATAGACGTAGCCCGCCGCGCTCAGGCGTTCCACCACGCGCTGCAGGATCGCAAGACGCATGGCAGGCGAGGGCAGCGTCGCCGCATCCATCCGGCGCTGCATCTTGAAGAGCTGCGGCATGTGCGCGTACGCGAATACCGACAGTCGATCGGGCGCAAGCTCGATCATCGTGTCGAGCGTGCGGCTGAAGCTCTCCACAGTTTGATGCGGCAGCCCGTAAATCAGGTCGACGCCGATCGAATGGAAGCCCGCATGCCGCGCCGCCTGCATGACCGAGGCGGTCATGTCGGGCGGCTGAATCCGGTTGATGGCCTTCTGCACGAGTGGATCGAAGTCCTGCACGCCGAGGCTCAGCCGATTGAAGCCGAGCTTGCGCAGATGCGCGATGGTCTCGGGCGATGCTTCGCGCGGATCGACTTCTATCGAATATTCGGCCTCGTCGTCAGGCACGAAGGCGAAATGCTCGCGCGCCGTGGCGAGCAACTCAGCGAGTTCGTCGTTCGACATGAAGGTTGGCGTGCCGCCGCCCAGGTGCAATTGCGACACCGGGCGGCGTGTATCGAAACACGCGGCCTGCAAGGCAATTTCGCGTTTCAACCGCTCGAGGTAGGGCAGGGCATGCGCGCGGTTTTTTGTCGCGATCTTGTTGCAGCCGCAGTAGAAGCAAACCGTGTCGCAGAACGGAATGTGGAAGTACAGCGAGAGATCCAGGGCCGAGGCGCCCGGGTCGGCCGCGGCGCGCAGATAGGCGCCGGGGTCGAAGTCGTCGCGGAACTGAAGGGCCGTTGGGTAGGACGTATAGCGTGGGCCGTTCGCGTTGTACTTGGCGAGCAGGTCGGGGCGAAACAGCGGGTTGGCGGTAGTCATGAGAGGCTCGTCATGGATGGCCGCCGTGACGGAGGCGCGGGTCGTGCTGCTGGTGCAGTCCTGCTGCTCACCGCGTGGAAACGGTGTGAAAGCAGCGTGAAGACCGCGTCAAAACCGCGTGAAAACCGCATGCAGCGCGCCGGCGCTTCTTGAGCGTGGCCTTGAGTTCGATTTAGTGTACGGGAGCCGCCGAGCGCGCGATTGTGTAAAAAGGTCGCACGCGACACAGTGGCACAATGCGGGTCTGGCGCCGTGGTGCTCTGTTTCAATTCAGGAAGTGTGTTGTGAGTGATGCATGCGATCGGGTGGCAAGACGCGAGTCTGTGTTCAACGTGGCGGATCACGCGTGCCGGCCGGATTGCGGTGCGTGCTGTATCGCGCCGTCTATTTCGAGTCCAATTCCGGGGATGCCACAAGGCAAGCCGGCGGGCGTGCGCTGCGTGCAACTCGGCGACGACCTGCGTTGTGCGATCTTCGGCCAGCCGGAGCGGCCCGCCTGCTGTTCGGGCTTGCAGCCGCAGGTGGAGATGTGCGGCGCCAGTCGGGGCGAGGCGTTGCTGTGGCTCGCGCAACTCGAAGTGCAGACACAGCCGGACGTCGCATGACGCAGGCGCTTTGACAGAGAGATAAGGCCGCACGCGCGGTCGATTGGAGAAACCCGATTGGAGAAACCCTATGTCTCGATTGTTGGCGCCGGCTCGGCGCCGTTTTCTGTTCGCCGCGCTGACAGGCGCAGGCGCGCTTGGTATGGTCTCGCTCAGCGCATGTGCGACGTCGACCTTTCCCTTCATTCCGTCGCACTACACGTTCTCGCAGCAGCAGGTGCAGGACGCGGTGCAGCGCAAATTCCCGTATCAGCGCACGGTCTCCCAGGTGTTCGACGTCGCGCTGAGCCATCCGATAGTCGGCTTCCTGCCCGAGGCGAACCGCGTTGCGGTCAAGCTCGACGCGCACCTCGCGAGCCCCTTCATGCCGCAACCGGTGGATGGCGTCTTCACACTGTCGAGCGAACTCGCCTATGACGCGGCGAGCAAGTCCGTCGTGCTCAAATCACCGAACGTGGACAACGTGAGCGTGAGCGGCGGCGCACAGGCCTACACGCAACAGATCAATGCGGCGGCCGCTGTGCTCGCCACGCAGTTGCTCAGCAACTACCCGATCTACACGTTCAAGCCCGAACAGCTGCAATTTGCCGGAGTCAATTATGAACCCGGTACAATCACCATCCTTACAAACGGTATACGCGTGCAAATCGTCGAGAAGTGACGCTGCGCGCGGCCGGCAGGGCCGCGCGTCGTCGCGCTGGCCGTGCCAGTTCCAACAATCGAATCTATAGGGATGAGGGGCACGGATGGACTGGTTATTGGCTTGCAAGGCATTGATTCTCGGCATCGTCGAAGGCTTGACGGAATTCTTGCCGGTGTCGAGCACGGGGCATCTGATCGTGGCAGGCAGTCTGCTCAACTTCAACGACGCTCACGCGAAAACCTTCGACGTGGTAATTCAGCTGGGCGCGATTCTGGCAGTGTGCTGGGAGTTTCGCCGCCGCATTGTGACCGTGGTCACCGGCTTGCCGAGCCGTCCCGAAGCGCGGCGCTTCACGCTGAACGTGATCATCGCCACCATCCCGGCGATCGTGCTGGGGCTGCTGCTCGAAAAGTCCATCAAGGCGGCGCTCTTTTCGCCGGTGCCGGTTGCATTCGCGCTCGTGGTGGGCGGCGTGGTGATTCTGTGGGTCGAGGCGCGGCAGCGCGGCCAGGCAGGCGAGAGTAAGGTGGCTCGCGTGCACGATGTCGACGACATGACCCCGATGGATGCGCTGAAGGTTGGCTTGGCCCAATGCTTTGCGCTGATTCCCGGCACGTCGCGTTCGGGTTCGACGATCATCGGCGGCATGCTGTTTGGTCTGGACCGGCGCGTGGCCACCGAATTTTCGTTCTTCCTCGCGATTCCCATCATGTTCGGCGCGACCGCCTACGAGCTGCACAAAGACTGGCACACGCTGTCCGCCGACGCACTCGGCGTTTTCGCGCTCGGCTTTGTGGCTGCGTTCGTTAGCGCGTTCCTATGCGTGCGCTGGCTGCTTCGCTATGTTGCCGGACACGATTTCACGGCGTTTGCGTGGTATCGCATCGGCTTCGGCTTGCTGATCCTGCTGGTGGGCTATAGCGGCGCGCTTAGCTGGGCCGATTGAGTCCGCCACGCTGGTTTTCGGCGCAATGAAAGAAGGTCCGCCCGTCGCTTACCAGGCGACATAGGCGGACCTTTCTGTTTTGAGCGGGCGTCTTCGTGGAGGCAGTGTTCCGGCGTAACGGTTGTTCCGCTTACCCGGGTTCACCCTTCGCGCTTGCGAAACACCAGATCCCACACGCCGTGGCCGAGCCGCAGGCCGCGTCGCTCGAATTTCGTCACCGGGCGGTAGTCGGGGCGAGGCGCATAGCCGTCGACCGTATTCTGCAGCGACGGCTCCGCGCCCAGCACTTCGAGCATCTGTTCCGCGTAGTTTTGCCAGTCGGTCGCGCAATGCAGATAGGCGCCCGGCTTCAGGCGCGATGCAAGCAATGCGACGAACTTCGGTTGGATCAGGCGGCGCTTGTGATGGCGCGCCTTGTGCCACGGGTCGGGAAAGAAGATGTGCACGCCGTCGAGGCTGTCGGGGGCGATCATCTGCTCGAGCACCTCGACTGCATCGTGCTGGATGATGCGGATGTTGGTGAGCGCCTGCTCGCCCATCAGCTTCAGCAGTGCGCCGACGCCCGGTTCGTGTACTTCGACGCCGAGAAAGTCGTCGCCGGGACGATGCGCGGCGATCTCGGCGGTGCTTGCGCCCATGCCGAAGCCGATCTCCAGCACGCGCGGCGCTTCACGGCCGAAGATGCTGTTCCAGTCGGGCTGCTGCGGCGCGAACGGCACGACAAAGCGCGGGCCGAGTTCCTCCATTGCGCGGCGCTGGCCTGTCGACACACGGCCAGCGCGCGTGACGAAGCTGCGAATGCGGCGCCGGTGCAAGGCTTCGTCCTGCTGCGCGGCGGCTTGCGCTGCGGGGGTGCCGGCTTCGCTGGCGGGGGGCGGAAGGTCGTCGGGCAAGCCGGCGTCGTTTGGGTCGTGGATCATGGTCGATGCTGCTACAAGGGTGATGGCTTTGCATTGGCGCGGCGCGCTCAGGTGCATCAGGCGCGTCGTCGGGTACATCGGGCACCCCGTCATCAGGACGCGGTGCCGGCTGCGCTCATGCCGCCTCGCGTTATAGCGGCAGCCGGTTCGCGCCGATTGCCGCGCAAGGCAGCGCCGCTATAAAAAAGCCGCCTTCGTGGAGGCGGCTCGTGCTTGATGTCTGCCGACGGTGCAGCAGTAAGGTGGAGCGGGCGTTGCAAGTGCGCGTAAGGTAGCACAACGCAAAAGGGCGCGTCCAGACGGAGCGCGCCTCGCGGCGGCAATCGCGAACGCGCTCACATTACGTTTCAATAACGGGCGGCGCCGTTTATATGATTTAATCGTCCTCCAAGCCAATTCTTTCTAACGATTAATTCAAGCGAATATCCGTTATGAGTCAGTATGCACACCCTCACCGCGAGGCAAAAGCAGCAAAAACCGCTTGGACCGCAATTGAGCCAAACCGCGTTCCGGCTTCATCGGCACATGCACTTCGTCAAGCCATGCTCATTGAGCGCGTGCCGCTCACTCAGTTCAACGACCTGCTGTGGCTGATGGCGCAGGAGTCGGGCGGCACGGTGAATCTGCGCAATCCGCGTTCAGGCGCGCGTGGTCTTTTTCAATTGCTGCCGTCGCAATATGAATTGAATCCGGACGGCATCGGCTCGTTCGGCAATGCGGTGGATGAATGCCGCGGCGGTATTCGATATATTCTCGGCCGCTATCACAATGCGGCGTCCGCGCGCCTGGCCTGGCAGGCTAACCGGTGGATTTGAGCGTGCGGGAAGGGATGCGCGTGAGGAGGTGGTGGAGCGGGCGATGGGAATCGAACCCACGGCTCTAGCTTGGGAAGCTAGGGTATTACCATTATACGACGCCCGCAGAGCGCGCTATTTTACTCGCGAAAGGGCGGCGAGCGCAAATTGCGCCGCCGCCCTTTCTGATTCCAGTCGAGCCGAAGCCGTCTCAGATCACGAAGTAGGTAAGCTGCACGGCGGCGCGCGTCACCACCATCAGCAGAACCTGCACGATCACAAATAGAAGAATAGGCGAAAGGTCGATGCCGCCCAGTTGCGGCACGACGCGTCGCAGCGGGTTGAGAAACGGCGCGGTCAGCTGATACAGAATCGGCATGGCAGGCGAGCGCGGATTGAGCCACGACAGCAGCGCCATCAGAATCGTCATCCAGATGATCAGGTTCAGCGCCCACTTGATTACCGTCAGCACCGCGACGATCAGCAAGGTCGGAACCAGCGTGAGTGGATCGGCGCCCGTCAGCACCACCATCAGTACCACGTAGACGATGGCCGCAATCAGCGCCGCGGCGAGGCTCGCCCAGTCGACGTTGCGGGTGCTCGGCAAAATGCGCCGCAGCGGCAGGACGATCCAGTTGGTGGCTTGCAGCACGGCGTTCGTGACCGGGTTGTACGGCGGCATGCGCACGACCTGGAGCCACGCGCGCAACAGCAGTGCCGCGCCGAACAATGTGAAGACGGTATTGAGCAGAAAACGGGCGATATCGCCAAACATCTCGTGTCCTTATGCTTCTGATGGCGGCCGTTGCCGGCCTGGCGCCGGCGCTTTTCGTGGAGCGCGCGGCGGTTTTTTCATGTCGCATGCGCTGCCGGTAGGGCCGCATGCGTTGCAACGTTGCTTGATGGCAGTCTGGCGGTCCGCGTTGGCTACAAGGTCGGCGCAAACATCGGGCGCCCACAGGTGCCCCGCAATTCGCCCCGATCGCGAGCCATTACACCGAAACCTTGATCTCGCTGATGAGAATGGTGCCGTTGCCGCCGTCCGTGTAATTCGGAATGTCCGCGAGCAGTCGTTCGGAGGCGGGCTTGAAGACCTTGTAGAAGTCATCCGTACTATCGAACAGGAAGTGACCTGCTGCCACATACGGCGGCGGCGTGCCCGGCGGCCCCGCGTTGATCCCGACGTCGACTGACCAGCCCTTCAGCGACGGACCGAACAGTTCCGCCGCGAGCGGCATGTGCGTGGCGCAGTAATAGTCCACGTCGAAGTGGCCGTTTTCCCGGTACGGATAGAGGATGCTGACCTTGATCATTGTGCGTTCTCGTCTGTTGGTCCCGAAGCGAGGCGCCGGCGGCTTGCGCGCGGCGCCGGACGTCACATTATCACGGCTTACTTACCGCTTGCACCTGCTGCCGCCTGATTGAGTGAGCGGGCCAACGATTCTTCTACCGCTTCGGCGATGGCGTCGATCGCAGCCGGCGGCGTGGCGCGGCGCTGCGCCAGCCCGACCGCGCGGCGCGACAGCAGGCCGTACAGCGCGGCATGGTCGCCGCCCAGGCTCTCGAAGAGCGCCAACTGCTTTTGCACGACGCCGGTGTCGCCGCGCGACACCGGACCGGCGAGCGCGTTAGCGAGGCCCTTGTCGCGCGCCGTTTCGATGGTGCCGGCGAGCATCGGCAACAGCGCGCGCAGCGCTTCGTCCTCGGCGAAACCGAGAGTGCGCCAGAGCTCGACGCATTCGGCGAGACTGCACAGCGCGAAGCTCGCCGCATAGTGCGCGGCGCCGTGGTACAGCATGCGGCCGCCCGGCGGAATCGACAGCGGATGGCAGCGCAATGCGACGGCCAATGCGGTCAACGTGTCCTTGAGCGCGCCGTCGGCCTCGATGGTCACGGAACAGCCGGCAATCCGTTCGAGGTCGTTGCGCTCGCCGCCGAAAAGAAAGAGCGGGTGAAAGCCGCCGATCGCCGCGCCCTGGTCGCGCGCGGGCGCGAGCAGTTCAACCGGCGACGCGCCGCTGCAATGCACGAGCGCCTTGCCGTGGGCTTCGTCTGGGCTGAAGCGCAGTGTGTGCGCTGACGTACCGATGGCGTCGTCGGGAACCGCTAAAAAGACGAGGTCGGCACTGTCGACAACTTCTTGCGGATCGTCGAGCGCCGCGCAGTTGGGAATCTGGCTGGCGAGCCGGCCGGCCGACGCCGGCGTGCGGCTTGCCACTGCCGTGACGGAATAGCCGGCGGCGCAAAAGCCGAGCGCGAGACAGCGCGCGAGCCGGCCTGCGCCGATGAAACCGAGACGGGGCAGAGGGGGCAGGGACATGTCGACGGGACTCCGCACGGGCTTGGACAGGAAAACAGCAGTATCGCGCATTGGCTGGCGCGTGGCGCGACTGGAGGGCGGTCGTCAGATTAGTTTGCCGACGATATGACAGATGCCGCTCGTCATGGCCGGGCGCCGGCCCCGCGGGCTTGAAAACTGCTCACAATTTCCGCATGGCCGAAATGGCAGAAACGGCCGTGGCTGTTTCATGGGTACCTGCTTCGCAATCTCGCAATCGAAATCGGGGAGGTCACGATGAGCATTTTTTCTTACCGTAAGCACCTGCGCTTTCTGACGCACGCGCAGCGGCGTCGCTGGTGGGATCAGAAAAAGCGTCTGAGCCCGCGTGTGCGGATTAGCGCCGCGTACGTACCGCCGAATGTGTCGCGCGAATTTGCGTATGTGAAGGTAGGCTAAGTGCGAGCCCATCGGAGCCCGCGACCGAGCCCAAGCAAGAGCCCGCGCGAGAGCCCGGAGCCCAAGCAGTACAGACGATGCCCGGCCTTTGTGCCGGGCTTTTTGTTGGGTCGTTGCTTTGCGGCGTCGTCTTTCTGGCGGACCGAAGCTAATTTGTAATTAAAGATTACCGATATTGTTGCCGTTGAACCCGCATAAGCCGGTCATTCACGCCCCGCGCGTTGTAGAGCCGGGCAATCGCCCGAATCCACGCGAGCTTCCAGCCTTTGCCCCGACGCCGCCAGCGGGCCGCCCGCGCCGCTTCCTTTTCGTCAATTGCAATTTGCTACAAATGCGGACACCTTTGCGCGGGCTTTTTGGATAAATTGATTTCGTAGCATGCAAGGCATGCGAAGACGGCGACCCTGAGAGGGCCGCGCCAGGAGAACAAAGTGAAAAAGATCGTCCCGTTTGTGGTTGCTGCGGCACTAGGCGTGGGGCTCGCCTCCGTCGCCGAGGCCCACGTTTCCGTCGGTATCGGTATCGGGGTGCCGGTCGCGCCGGCTTACCCCGTGTATGCGGCGCCGCCGCCGGTGTACTACCCGCCGCCTCCGCCTGTGGTCTATGCTCCGCCGCCCGTGGTCTATGCGCCGGCGCCTGTCGTGGTGGGCGGTTACTACGGTTATGGCCGCCCTTATTATCGCCACGGCTACTATCGCGGATACGGCCACGGTTACTATCGCCGCTAGGCAGCTTGGCCTTCGGTCGTGACAGACCGCCGATGAACGGCGTAACGCCGGCATGACCGCCGGGTTACGCCGTTCTGCTTTCGGCTACCTTGCCTGAGTGTTTGACGACGTTCCAAAGCGGCGGCGAAGCTGGGAAAATGCCTGCTTCGCCACCGCTCTGGAACTCTCCGCTCATGCAGCCGATGCAACCCCCGCCATCACTCCCCGCTCCCACCTTCGACGACGTACTCGACGCAGCGGCACGCCTCGAAGGCGTCGCTCACCGCACGCCGGTTCTGACCTCCCATACGTTCAACGAGCGCACCGGTGCGTCGGTGTATTTCAAGTGCGAAAATTTTCAGCGCATGGGCGCCTTCAAGTTTCGCGGTGCGTACAACGCGATCTCGCATTTCGACGCCGCGCAGCGCAAGGCAGGCGTGCTGACGTACTCGTCGGGCAACCATGCGCAGGCCATTGCGCTCTCCGCCCGTCTTGCCGGCATTCGCGCGACGATCATCATGCCGCACGATGCGCCCGCCGCGAAAGTGGCCGCCACCAAGGGCTATGGCGGCGAAGTCATCACCTACGACCGCTACAAGGAAAGCCGCGAGGAGATCGGCCGGCGGCTCGCCGAGGAGCGTGGCATGACGCTCATTCCGCCGTACGATCATCCGCACGTGATCGCGGGGCAGGGCACTGCGGTGAAGGAGTTGATCGAGGAAACCGGGCCGCTCGACATGTTGTTCGTGTGCCTGGGCGGCGGCGGCCTGATTGGCGGCAGCGCGTTGTCGGCAGCGGCACTGAGTCCTGAGTGCACGGTGATCGGCATCGAGCCGCAGGCGGGCAACGACGGCCAGCAATCGCTCGCGCGCGGCGAGGTGGTGCATATCGAAACGCCGCGCACCATTGCCGACGGCGCGGCCTCCACGCATCTGGGCGACTACACGTTCGCGATCATTCGCAAGCTGGTCGCGCGGATCGAGACGGTTACCGACGAGCAACTGATCGACACGATGCGCTTTTTCGCTCAACGCATGAAGATCGTGGTGGAGCCGACCGGCTGCCTTGCGGCCGCAGCCGTGCTGAACGGCGTGGTGCCGGTGCAGGGCAAGCGCGTGGGCGTGATAGTGAGCGGCGGCAACGTCGATCTCGATAAGCTCGCGCAGTATCTCGCCTGATCGCCCGGCGGCGCGAAGCCGCTCAGACTGTTGCGAAAACGGCCCGCCCGGTGGAAATGGCGGGCTTTTTTGTCAGCTTGCCGTTTGAGCTACCGGCGCGTGCTGCGCTGTTTGCAGTATCAGATCGCGGTAGCCGTTCACGATCACGCTATATGAGAAGTACGCGAACAACAGCGCGGAGCATACGTGGCAAGCGCGCAGCAGACCGGTGCCGGCACGTTTGCGGCCGTGGCTGCCGAGCCCGCAGATAAACACTGTCCAGCACAAGCCGCCGAGAAAGAACCCGCCGAGAAATACCGGCGCAGTAGCCGCACTCGTTGCACCGGCCTTGGCAATCAGCGCACCGCCCACCGCGGCAAACCACAAGATCGCCGTGGGCGACGACACCGCCAGCAACACGCCGCGCAGAAAGCCGCGCCACGCCGGCAGATGCGGCGCACCAAGGTCGGCCTCGCCGGCGACCGGCGGCGCCGAGGCTGGAAACATGGCCTCACGCGCCATCTTCCATGTCAGAAAAAGCAGGATGCCCGCGCCGCCGATCCACACGACCCAGCGCACCGATTCGAACTGCAGCAGCGCGGCCATGCCGGCAAGCGCCAGCGCCGCATAAATCAGATCGCCGACACAGGAACCGAGTCCTAGCCAAAAACCGGGTTTGAATCCATGCGACAGCGCGAGCGAGATCATCGCCACGTTCACGAGGCCGATGTCCAGACAAAGCGATAAGGACAGAAAAAAACCGTCGGACATCAACGAAAAGGCATGCATCCGCGCTACTGCTCCATCAATATTGTTATTCGGTTGGCACGCGTCTGCGCTCAGAGGCCCAGCTCGTTCCACAAGCTGTCGATTCGCTGCTTGACCGAAGCGTCCATCTCGATCGGGCGGCCCCATTCGCGATCCGTCTCGCCCGGCCATTTATTGGTCGCGTCCAGTCCCATTTTCGAGCCCAGTCCCGCGACCGGCGACGCGAAGTCCAGGTAGTCGATCGGCGTGCGATCGACGAGCACCGTGTCGCGCGTCGGGTCGACGCGGGTGGTGATCGCCCAGATCACTTCTTTCCAGTCGCGGATGTTGACGTCTTCGTCCACGACCACGATGAACTTCGTGTACATGAACTGCCGCAGGAAACTCCAGACGCCGAACATTACGCGTTTGGCGTGGCCCGGATAGCTTTTCTTCATCTGCACGATGGCCATGCGGTAGCTACAGCCTTCGGGCGGCAGATAGAAGTCGGTGATTTCGGTGAACTGCTTTTGCAGCAGCGGCACGAACACCTCGTTGAGCGCGACGCCGAGCACCGCCGGCTCGTCGGGCGGCTTGCCGGTGTACGTGGAGTGGTAGATCGCGTCGCGGCGCATCGTGATGCGCTCGACGGTGAATACCGGAAACCACTCCTGTTCGTTGTAGTAGCCGGTGTGGTCGCCGTAGGGGCCTTCCAGCGCATGTTCATAGGCCGCAGACGCGCCTTTTGCCGGTCGCGGCGGAGCGCCCGCGGGAGCCGCCGCGGCCTCGCCTTGCTGCGGGTAGATGAAGCCTTCGAGCACGATTTCCGCGCGCGCAGGGACCTGCAAGCCATCCACGCCGGGCGTGAGGCAACGGGCGAGCTCTGTTCGTCCGCCGCGCAGCAGCCCGGCGAACTGATATTCGGAAAGCGTGTCGGGCACCGGCGTGACCGCTCCGAGGATGGTGGCCGGATCCGCTCCGAGCACGACAGCCACCGGGTACGGCTTGCCTGGGTTCCTCAGCGCGAACTCGCGGAAATCGAGCGCGCCGCCGCGGTGCGCGAGCCAACGCATGATCAGCTTGTTGCGCCCGATCAGTTGCTGGCGATAGATGCCGAGATTTTGTCGGCTCTTGTTTGGCCCCTTCGTGACGGTCAAACCCCACGTGATGAGCGGGCCCGCGTCGCCAGGCCAGCAGGTCTGGATTGGCAGCTTCTGGAGGTCGACATCATTGCCTTCCCAAACAATTTCCTGGCAGGGCGGCGCGCTCACGGTTTTCGGCGCCATGTCCCACACCGCCTTGGCGAGCGAGAACAGCTTGCCCGCGTCCTTGAGTCCCTTGGGAGGCTCCGGCTCCTTCAGCGCCGACAACAGCCGGCCGACGTCGCGCAACGACTCAAGAGCCGCGCCGTCGCCTTCGCCTGCCTGCGCGTCGATACCCATGCCGAGCGCAACGCGCCGCGGCGTGCCGAACAGGTTGCCGAGCACAGGGAACGCATGCCGCTGCTGATTCTCAAAAAGCAGGGCTGGTCCGCCGGCGCGCAGCACGCGGTCGCACAGCTCTGTCATTTCCAGGACGGGCGAAACCTCTTGCGGGATACGGCGCAGTTCTCCGATCGTCTCAAGACGGCCGATGAAGTCGCGCAAGTCTTTGTATTTCATCTGTTGCGGTTCAGTGCCGCGAGCGGCGAAGAGGGAAGGGCGCCACGCTATCGCAGGCGTCAAAACGATTGTCGATTTTACCTGCGTTGGCGAGCGCACGTAGATCCACCAAATGGCGTAGGACGGGACAAGTATGCAAAATCCCCCGGAAAGCGCTTGGCGCGGTCGTCTAGGGCCTCCGGAGGCGACTTGTTATTACAATTAGTTATACATTTGACTGGTTTTAGTGTTGACGATCTATAAAACCGTGCCCTAGAATCCGTCCACGTTGGTTGCAGGGCGTGAACCTTTTACCACTGCCCCCGGTCCCATTAGACGCAACGCGTCACCGCTTACCGAAGCCCTGCACGGTATTCGTCGGTCTTATTGCTGTCCTCGCCAGCGCCATCTGACGCTGGTTTTTCGCGTGGGAGCCACCGCCCGCATGCTGTGAGCGTGCCGCGGACCGCTTCTGGATGGCTCCCCACAAACGGTCTTTGCCGTTTTCCCGACATCGCTGCTGCCCTAACCAGACAGAGCGCGCGATGTCTTGACTCTGCGAATGTGTGTTACCGCCTGTTTGTTCAGCGGAATTTGCGGATCATGCAACATGGGAGATCTGAATGAACGCCTGGTTATCGTGGCGTCCCGATGAGCGTATCGCGCAGGTTGTGCGCGGTGCAGTGCGTCGTGGCACGCAATTGAGTCATCATCTGTTCAGCGTTGTCGGCGGCTTTGCCGTCGTGCTGGCAATCGCGCTGTGGCTCATGCCCACGTGGCGCGGCACCCTCGCGGCCAAACTCATGCCGGTGCTGTCAGCGGCGGTCCAGGCGGGCCCCGCTCGTCTGTTGCAGGGCAATCCGCTGCCGGCTTTCGGGCCGCCGGGACGCGCTTCTTCGGACGAAACGCTGTCGGCCAACACGCCCGGCGCAGATGCCGCGAACAGCGCGACGAGCGCCGGCATGAGCGTCAGCAACACCAGCTATGACGGAGCATTCGACGGCAGCGGCTCAGCCGGCATGGGCATCGCGGCGCTCAACGGGCTCGACCCGCGCACCATGCAAAGCGTCTCCGCGTTGGCCCGGCTCATCCCGGCACAACGCGTTTCCGCCGACGCACGCGACGACCGCGTGCTCGTCTCGTCGCGTGAGCAGGCGCTTGTTGCGTCTTACCTGGCCCGGCGCTACCGGGTCGCGCAGGAGCCCGTCGGCGAGCTCGTGAAGGCGGCGTTCGACACCGGCCGCGAAGTCGGTCTCGACCCGCTGCTGCTGCTTTCCGTCATGGCGATCGAGTCAGGCTTCAACCCGTACGCCGAGAGCGGCGTGGGCGCCCAGGGTCTGATGCAGGTGATGTCCAAGGTTCATTCGGACAAGTTCCAGTATTTCGGCGGCGAAAGCGCCGCGCTGCAACCGCTCGCGAACATCAAGGTGGGCGCGTTGGTGCTGAAGGACTGCATTGCCCGCGGCGGCTCCCTGCCGGGCGGTTTGCGCCTGTATGTCGGCTCGACGTCGCAGGACGACGGCGGCTACGGCGCCAAGGTCATGGCCGAGCGCGCGCGTCTGCGCGACGTGGCGCGCGGGCGCAAGGTGCCGATCAACGCTCCGCAGGCTCCGGTCATTACTGCGTCGAACAACGCGCCGTCCCCGGCTGCCGCGCCGACGACTACGCCGGCTGCTGCGAACAACGGCAACGCCCGGCGCGTGCAGGTCACGCTTGACGGCAGTCACCCGTTGAGCGCTGCTGCGCCGCCCGCGAAGACGTCTGCGTCCGAGCAGGACGATGCCAGCGCGAGCGCCCCCAAGCACGTGGCCTCAACTGCGGAGCTGGGCGCCTGAGCGTCAGGATAGGCTAAGCGTTAATGGCTTCACAACACGCTGAAGCAGAAAAAAAGGACACTCGCGAGTGTCCTTTTTCTTTTGCGACCGGCATTGCCGTTCGCGCTCTAGCGTTGCGGCGGTGGCTGCATCCCGCACCGTCTCAGCCGCATATGCGTCGCCGTATCCGGAACGCCGCCGTCTTCCTCGGCTGCTGCCTACTGTCGCCCGAACAGGCGCGCGAGGCGCTCAACCGCTTCTTCGAGCTTTGCATACGCGGTGGCGTACGACACCCGGATGTATTGCTTAGGCGCATGCGTGCCGAAATCCATGCCCGGCACGAGCACGACCCCCGCGTCATGCAGCATGGCTTTGGTCAGCGCCGAGCTGTCGCCGGCGGCAGCGTGATTGACGGTGGAGCAGTCCGCATAGACGTAGAACGCGCCGTCGGGCATGACGGGCACGGTGAAGCCCAGCGATTCCAGCGCCGGCGCAATGAAATCCCTCCGCCGCTTGAACTCCAGACGACGCGCTTCGTAAGTCGCGATAGTTTGCGCTTCGAAACACGCGAGCGCCGCATGCTGCGCGAGCGCCGACGCGCAAATAAAGAGGTTCTGCGCAAGCTTTTCGAACGCGCTCACCATGCCCGGCGGTACCACGAGCCAACCGAGGCGCCAGCCCGTCATGTTGAAGTACTTCGAGAAGCTGTTGACGGTAATCACGTCCTCGCCGTAGGACAGCGCCGATACCGGCTTCGCGTCGTAGCTCAACCCCTGGTAGATTTCGTCGACGATCGTAAAGCCGCCGCGCGCGCGCACAGCCTTCACGATGCGTTCGAGTTCGGCGGGCTCGATCGACGTGCCGGTGGGATTGGACGGCGAAGCGAGCAGCACGCCGCGCGTGCGCTCGTTCCAGAGCCGTTCAACGTCGGCAGCTGTCAGTTGGAAGCGCTCGGCAGGGCCGGCTGGCACCATGACGGGTCTGCCTTCGGCCGCGATCACGAAATGGCGGTTGCACGGATAGCAGGGGTCGGGCATCAGCACTTCGTCGTCGCGGTCGACCAAGGCCGCGCAGGCGAGAAGCAACGCCGCCGAAGCACCCGCCGTCACGACGATCCGCGCCGGATCCACGCTGACACCGTAGACACTGGCGTAATGTGCCGAGATCGCTTCGCGCAGTGTGTGCAGGCCGAGCGCGCTGGTGTATTGCGTGACGCCGCGGCGCAGCGCGTTGGCGGCAGCCTCGATGACCGGTTCCGGCGCGGTGAAATCGGGTTCGCCGATTCCCATGTGAATGATGTCGCGCCCATCGCGCTCGAGAAGCGCGGCCTCTTTGGCCAGCTCCATCACGTAGAACGGCTGAATGGAGTCGACGCGCGCGGCAAGTCGCACAAGAGGTTCGGTCACGGAGTTCATACGGTTAAATCCAGTTCGAAGCAGAAACCGGAGGGCGCCTCGCGCTTGCGTTCATGCGTGCGGCGCCTTCCTCATAGCCATGTATCGCAGCGCGGCCCACGGCGGCGGCTGCGCATACGGCGGCTGCTAATACGCGGCTGCAAATGCGGCGGCTGCAAATGCGGCGGCTGCAACCGCGGGGCGGCGCGACAGAGCCGCTCAACTACGTTCAAAACGCTTGTGCGCGAGTCAGACTCAACAACCGCTCAAGCACAACAACGCACGCTCCCGCCGCCCGCAAATGCGCGCTTAGCGCTTGCGAGCCGCTTCTGTCTCCGCCGCGCGGAGTTTCGCCGCCAGCTTGTCGAGCACGCCGTTCACATACTTGTAGCCGTCCGCGCCGCCAAACGTCTTGGCAAGCTCCACGGCTTCGTTGATCACCACGCGATAAGGAATGTCGATGTGGTTCTTCAATTCGAACGCGGCAACCAGCAGCACCGCGCGTTCGACCGGCGAAAGCTGGTCGATGGGACGATCGAGGCACGGAGCGATATCGGCGGACAGCGCCTCCGAATCGCGGATCACGCCATGCAGGATCGCGTCCAGGTGCTCATGGTCTGCTTTGTCGAAGCCCTGCGCGCCGCGCAGTTGCGCGTCGATCTCACCGCCGGGCGAACCCGACAGCAGCCACTGATAAAGCCCCTGCGTGGCCAGTTCGCGGGAGCGTCGGCGTGCGCTCTTCATGCCTCTTCCTCTTCTTCGTCGTCCTCTTCGTCGTCGCCGCCCAGTTGCTCGAGCGCCACCGCGAGATTCGCCATTTCGACGGCCACGCGTGCTGCGTCGCGGCCTTTCTCGGTCATGCGCGCGACAGCTTGCTCGTCGTTTTCCGTGGTCAGCACGGCATTTGCCACCGGAATGCCGAAGTCGAGGCCGATACGCGTAATGCCCGCACCGCTTTCATTCGAGACCAGTTCGAAGTGGTACGTCTCGCCGCGAATCACCGCGCCGAGCGCGATCAGCGCGTCGAACTGCGCACTTTCGGCGAGCTTTTGCAGCGCCAGCGGAATTTCGAGCGCGCCCGGCACCGTGACGAGCAGCACGTCTTCGCCCGTCACGCCGAGGCGTTCCAGTTCTTCGATGCACGAGTCCGCGAGGCCGTTGCAGACGGGCTCGTTAAAACGCGCCTGAACGATGCCGATGCGCAGTCCGTCGCCGTCGAGGTTCGGTTGGTATTGTCCGATTTCCATGTTGATTCCGTAGTGTTTGAGAGGGCGCGAGGCGCGTGAGTGGTCGGATCAGCCTTGTTGCGGAGTCTGCGAGGTACCGCCGGGCATGGGCACGAAGCCGGTGACTTCGAGACCATAACCCGACATGCTGCCCAGCTTGCGCGGGTTCGACAGCACCTGCATTTTGCCCACGCCAAGCTCGCGCAAAATCTGCGCGCCGATGCCGTATGTCTTGAAGTCGACTGGGCGCCGCTTCAGAGCGTCGGCTTTTTCCTTAGAGTCGAACGCCTTGAACACGTCGATCAGATGCTCTTTGGAGTCGCCGCAATTGAGCAGCACGATTACGCCAAGTTCGCGCAAGGCGATCTCTTTCATGGCGGCGTCGAGCGTCCACGAATGCGTGGACTCGCCGACTTCCAGCAGATCCAGCACCGAGAGCGGCTCGTGCACGCGCACAGGCGTGTCCTGCTCAGGCGTCGGCGTGCCGCGCACCAGAGCGATATGCGGTTGGCCGCTCGGCTGGTCCAGATACATGACCGCGCGGAACGCACCGTGCGCGGTCTGCATGGTGCGCTCGCAAATGCGCTCCACGATCGATTCGGTGCGGCTGCGATAGTGAATCAGATCTGCAATCGTGCCGACCTTCAGATCATGCTGTTTTGCGAACTCCATCAGGTCAGGCAGACGCGCCATGGTGCCGTCGTCGTTGATGACTTCGCAGATCACCGCGGCAGGCGTGAGGCCGGCGAGTGCGGTCAGGTCGCAGCCCGCTTCCGTGTGGCCGGCTCGCACCAGCACGCCGCCCGGCTGGGCCATGATCGGGAACACGTGACCCGGCTGGACGATGTGCTCGGCTTTCGCGTCCGGCGCGACCGCCGCGGCGATCGTGCGGGCGCGGTCGGCCGCCGAAATGCCGGTGGTCACGCCTTCAGCCGCTTCAATGCTGACCGTGAACGCGGTGCCATACTGCGTACCGTTGCGGTAAGTCATGAGCGGCAGGTTGAGCAGCTTGCAGCGCTCCTGCGTGAGCGTGAGGCAAATCAGGCCGCGGCCGTAGCGGGCCATGAAGTTGATCGCTTCCGGCGTGACGAATTCGGCAGCGAGCACGAGGTCGCCCTCGTTTTCGCGATCTTCTTCGTCGACGAGGATCACCATACGGCCGGCTTTGAGTTCGGCGATGATCTCTGGAGTGGAGGCGAGCGTCATGGTGGCGAGTTTTTCGGGAAAGCGCGTATTTTACGCCACGCACGCTTCCAAGTCGCCTCCGCCAGATGGCATAGGCCGTTTGGCCGACTGGCGATGTACCGTCAGCCCTTGCTAAGCTCGTCCTAACGATGCACGCATGAACCGGCTAGAGACGGCAGCACGCCCCGGCTAGCCTATGCGTGGCCGGCTGCGACCGGCACGGCGGCTTCAGTGCCGCGCTGCCAGTGGTTACTTCGGCGCGTTGAGCATGCGCTCGACATACCGCGCGATCAGATCGATTTCCAGATTCACCGGCGTGCCTTCACGCAGATGCTTGAGCGCGGTCACTTCCACCGTGTGCGGAATCAGATTGATCGAGAACTCGCAGCCATCGTCGCGATCTTTAACCGAGTTGACGGTCAGACTCACGCCGTTGACAGTGATAGAACCCTTGTACGCGAGATAGCGGCCAATCTCGCGCGGCGCCAGCACGCGCAGTTCGTGCGACTCGCCGACCGGCGCGAAATGCGTGACCGTGCCAAGCCCGTCCACGTGCCCGGAGACAATATGCCCCCCGAGGCGGTCGTGCGCGCGCAGGGCCTTCTCCAGATTCACTTCGCCCACTTCGCCGAGGCCCGCCGTGCAGTTCAGGCTTTCGCGCGAAACGTCTACCTCGAAAGAGTGGTCGGTTTTCGCGACCACGGTCATGCAGGCGCCCTGAATGGTAATGCTGTCGCCAAGCTGCACGTCGGCAAGGTCGAGGCCGCCGGCTTGCACGTTCAGGCGCACGCCCGCGTCGCCATTCGCGCCAAGCGGCTTGACTGATTCGATGCGGCCCACGGCCGCGACGATTCCTGTGAACATCGTACTCATCCTCGATCAAAACGAAACGGGTTGCGACGCGGCGTCGGTTCCGGTTGCGGCGCCGGCCGGCACGAGGCGCGCGAGAATCCGCAAATCGTCGCCGATGCGCTCGACGTTGTGAAACGCAAGCTTGACGCGGCCTTCCAGCGTTTCGGGCGCGCTCAGGTTGAACATGCTCATGGAGTCGATGCCGAGCAGGCTGGGCGCAAGGTACACCAGCAGTTCGTCCACGCAGCCTTCGCGCAGAAGCGAGCCGTTCAGCTTGTAGCCCGCTTCCACATGCAGCTCGTTCACCTGACGCTCACCCAGCGCCTTGAGCATGCCGGGAAGGTCTACCTTGCCGGCTGCATTGGCCATTTCGACAATTTCAGCGCCGCGATCGCGCAGCGCTTGCGCGCGTTCGCGATGCCGCTCATCCAGATTGCCGCAGAAAATCAGCGTGGGTGCGCCGGCCAGAATCTGCGCCTGCGGCGGCACCTCCAACTGGCTGTCGATCAGCACGCGTTGCGGCTGGCGCGGTGTCTCGACGGCGCGCACCGTCATGCGCGGATCGTCTTCCCTGACGGTGCCGATGCCCGTCAGGATCGCCGAGGCGCGCGCACGCCATGCGTGGCCGTCGGCGCGTGCCGCTTCACCGGTGATCCATTGGCTCACGCCGGACGGCAAGCCGGTGCGGCCGTCGAGCGACGCGGCGACTTTCATGCGCACCCACGGCCGGCCGCGCGTCATACGCGACACGAAGCCGATATTCAATTCGTGCGCTTCGTTGGCGAGCAGGCCGCAGCGCACCTCGATGCCGGCGTCGCGCAACATGGCGAGGCCGCGCCCCGACACTTGCGGATTCGGGTCTTCCATCGCGGCGACCACGCGCCCGACTTGCGCTTCGATCAGCGCGCTCGCGCACGGCGGCGTACGGCCAAAATGGCTGCACGGTTCGAGCGTGACGTAAGCGGTTGCGCCGCGCAGATCATGACCGCGCGAACGTGCGTCTTTCATCGCACGAATTTCGGCATGATCCTGCCCGGCCGGTTGCGTGAATCCTTCGCCGATCACTTCGCCGTTCTGGACGATCACGCAGCCCACGCGCGGGTTGGGGTCGGTGGTGTACATGCCGCGCCTGGCCAGCGCGAGCGCGCGTTCCATATGGACGAAGTCGGTTTGCGAGAACATCGGTGTCTGAGCGGTGCGGTGACTGAGGGCAGGCAGTTGTAATAGAGGCGTCAGGCGGTCAGCGACGCGAACGCGCCACGCGCCGCGTCGATCGTGGCGTCGATGATGGCGTCGTCGTGAGCCATCGAAACGAAGCCCGCCTCATACGCAGAAGGCGCGAAGTACACGCCTGCGTCCAGCATCTTGTGGAAGAACGCATTGAAACGCGGCACGTCGCTCTGCGTGACTTCGGCGAAGCTGGTCGGAATGGATTCGGTGAAGTAAAGCCCGAACATACCGCCTAGCGAATCCGCCGCGAACGGCACGTTGGCTTCGCGCGCGACGCTTGCGAGACCTTGCGCAAGACGGGTCGTGCGCGCGCCTAGCGTGTCGTAAAAACCCGGCGCCTGAATCAGCTGCAGCGTCTTCAGCCCTGCGGCAACCGCGATGGGATTGCCCGACAACGTGCCCGCCTGGTAGACGCCGCCAAGCGGCGCAAGGTGAGCCATGATGTCGCGCCGCCCGCCGAAGGCCGCCGCCGGCATGCCGCCGCCGATCACCTTGCCGAGGCACGTGAGGTCCGGCGTGATGCCGTACACCTGTTGCGCGCCGCCGAGTGCGACGCGGAACCCGCACATCACTTCGTCGAATATCAGCACGGAGCCGTATTCGGTGCACAGGCGCCGCAATGCTTGCAGAAACTCGGGCGTCGCACGCACGAGGTTCATATTGCCTGCCACGGGTTCCACGATCACCGAGGCGATTTCGTTGCCGAACGCTTTGAACGCTTCTTCGAGCGCCGCGACGTTGTTGTACTCGAGAACCGTGGTGTGTTTGGCAATGTCGACCGGCACGCCCGCAGAGGTCGGATTGCCGAACGTCAGCAGCCCCGAACCTGCTTTCACGAGCAGGCTGTCCGCATGGCCGTGGTAGCAGCCCTCGAATTTGACGATGCGGCTGCGGTTCGTAAAGCCGCGCGCGAGGCGCAGCGCGCTCATGGTCGCCTCAGTGCCGCTCGAGACCATGCGGACCTGTTCAATGGACGGCACGAGCTTGCAGATTTCCTCGGCAATTTCGATTTCCGATTCGGTGGGCGCGCCGAACGAGAAGCCGTTGGCGAGCACACGCTGCACCGCCTCGAGCACCTCCGGATGCACGTGACCCAGAATCATCGGGCCCCAGGAGCCGATGTAGTCGATATAACGCTGACCGTCGGCGTCCCAGAAGTAAGGCCCTTGCGCGCGATCGATAAAGCGCGGCGTGCCGCCCACTGAGCGGAACGCGCGCACCGGCGAATTCACGCCGCCGGGAATGGTGCGTTGCGCGCGGTCGAAAAGGGTTTGGTTTTTGGACATGGCAATGGCTGGATTGGGTTGCGCAGCGGCGCGCTTTGCCCGTGGGCGGTTCGCGTGGCGCTGGAATAGGTGAGGAAATTGTACCGGACTCGGTGCAAACAGGTTTTGAGCGTGCGCGGGGCGTTCAGGCGGAGTCAGCCCGGTTGTCAGCCAGTTTGTCAGCCGGCTTGTCAGCCCCGTTGTCAGCCCCGTCGTCAGCGCTCGGCAGGGCGCTTGCGTTTGCCGGTGAGTTCGGCCCAGCGCTTTTCGAGCGCGCCTTCCGCTATCGGCTTGATCACCGTGCCCGAACTCTGCGCATCCCACGTCTGCACGGAAAATGGATGTACGCGCAACGAATCCCGAGGGATCACCACGTTTTCATGCGCGTCGACGAGCCAGTCATAGACAAAGTCGATGCACAGGCGGTAGCCGCGCTTCGTCGCCGTGTCCGGGACCTCGTATGGTGCGCGCGTGACGTAACCCGAGCCGAAAACACCCTTCGGTTCCATCGCGACGCGATGCAGGAACACCCGGTCGCCGGGCAGAATGCGGCGGGCGAATCCGCAGCCCCAGACGTCGGCTACCGCGTCGCCCGCGGCGACGCGTCTCGCCACGTCGGGCAACTCGGGCCACGGCCATTTTTTCGGGCTCCAGATCAGGAGGAAGGCAGTCATCGCAGCGCTGCAAAGAAGGGTGGGTAAGAGACGCCATCTGCATTTTCGCGTGACGCCGTAGCATTCACGCGGCAGCTTAACCGATTGGCGACGGGCTTGCCGCAACGTATGGACGGCGCACGCAACCCTGCCTTCCGGCGTATGCGGCGCGGCAGGCGCTGCGAGCGTCGCGTACAATCGACGCGGTCAATGCCGGTCTTTCGGATCATCGCGCGCCGCTTATCGAGCGACGCGCGCTTCACCTGGATTCCCATGTCTCACGTCACCGGACGCCGGCCAGATGGCCGGCTGATTCTGTTGCTCGGCGCGCTGGCCGCGTGCGGGCCAATTTCTATCGACATGTATCTGCCGAGCCTGCCCACCATCGCGCAGGCCTTTGCGATCGGCACGAGTGCGGCGCAAACCACGCTCACGAGTTTCATGTTCGGCTTTTCGATCGGCATGCTGCTTTACGGGCCGCTGTCCGATACTTATGGCCGCCGGCCGGTGCTGCTCGGCGGCATTGTCATGTATGCGCTGGCGAGCATTGCCTGCACGCTGTCGTTTTCGGTTGGCGCGCTGATCACCTTTCGCTTCGTGCAGGCGCTCGGGGCAGGCGCGGCGTCCGTGCTCGCCCGCGCGATTGCACGCGACGCCTACGGTCCCACCGACGCTGCTCGCGTGCTCTCGATGTTGGCCATCGTCACATCAATCGGGCCGTTGCTCGCGCCGTTGATCGGCGGACAACTGCTGCTGCTTGGCAGCTGGCGGATCGTGTTCGTCGCGCTGACGCTGTTTGGCACCGTGTGCGCGATCACCGCGTTCCTGAAGGTGCCGGAAACCTGGCCGCGCGAGAAGCGCGCGCAGTCTGCGCTTCTGAAGTCGTTCGCCGCCTACGGCCGCTTGTTGCGCGATCCCGTGGCGTGGGGGCATATGCTGTGCGGCGGTATGGCGTTCGCGTCGATGTTCGCCTACATCACGGCCACGCCGTTCGTCTACATCGAATACTTTCACGTGTCGGCGCAGCACTATGGCTTTCTGTTCGCGCTGAACATCGTCGGCATCATGTTCGGCAATTTCATGAACACGCGGCTCGTCGGCCAGCTGGGGTCGTTGCCGATCATTTCGTTCGCCGCGACCGTGAGTTGCGTCGCGTCGCTCTTCGTATGCCTTGTTTCGTTGACGGGCTGGGGCGGCTTGTGGTCGATCGTGGCGGGTCTTTTCTTCGTGGTCGGGGTGGTGGGCTTGCTGTCCGCCAATTGCACGACCGACCTGATGCATCGCTATCCGTTGAACGCGGGCGCGGCGGCCGCCGTGTTCGGCGCGGTGCAACTGGCGCTCGGCGCGCTGTCGAGCCTCGCGGTCGGCCTGTGGCCTGACGGTTCGCCCAAGGGCATGGGCATCGTGGTGGGTGTGGCGGGGTCGCTATGCTATGTCGGACGCGTTCTGGTGGTGCGCTGGCACGGCACGAAGGCGCCGGTGGCTGTCGTTTGACGGCAGCGCGGTTTTCCCCGCTGCTTGAGCGGCGCGCGGTGTTGGCGGCCTCGCTGATGTGCCTGCAACACGGGCGTCCATAGCATCTAGCGGAAAACACCAGGTGTTGCGCGCACGCGACCTTCCGTTTGAATTTGCATTGCTATGATGGGACCACTGTTCCTCGGAGCGGCAATCATGGCGATCAGAGATTTGATGAACGGCGAGCGGCAACAAGCTGCTTTTGCCGAAGCGCAGAAACTGGCCGACAGCGGCGCTTATCACGATTACACGGACATCGAATACGTTTTGCGCTTTGATTATGGCTTGACCGATGTATCGTCGCTGCTCGACAGCCGGTTGATGCATCGCGATCTCAACCGGCGTTGCGCCGACGCTCGGGAGCGGCTGGAAGTGGTTAGTGTGTGAGGGGGCGTGGCGGCGCCGTGTCTTTCTCTCTCAAGCGATGTTCGTGGCGGTCGGGCACCACGGCGCACGTCCGGCCGCATATCTACGATTGTGCTGCGCTGGCTAACCGGGCGATAGGGGCTCACCCCTGAAGGACAGCGTCCGCCCCGTCTCTGAAACGCTGCCACAATTCCGCACGATGCCCTCCATCATCGGCCTGTTGCCTGCCCGATGAAATCCATTGCCCTCGATTGGCAACTGGCGGCTCCGCCAGTCATCAGATCATCAGTCACACGCGTGAAGGCGATGGCGCTTGCGCCAGATTGACATTCACCTTCGCCGCGAGCCATGACAACGGCGAAAAACGAACTGACCTTCGCGACAGCGGCACCGCTCGATTGCCCGACAGGAATTGGGCGCGCCAAGCGATTTCGCCACCTCATTTTCGGACGCATTTGATTGCCGCCGATACCTCACGTCCCCAGTATGCGCAAACACTCGATTAAGGAGGCGCATGAATGGCGGCAGTTGATCGGCTTTCTACGGCCCTGACTGGCAGGCAAACGTACCACCTGAACGTACCGGCTACGCCTGCAGCGAGGGAGTTGTCGGTGATGGCTTTCACGGCCACCGAAAGAATGGGAGCGCCTACCGAAATAAAGATCGTTGCAACCCATCCGCAACAGCTGTCGCGCGCCGATTTCCTCAATCAGGACGCGACGTTTTCCATCACGCAGAGCGATCGAACGGTCCGCAAATTCAGCGGTTTCATAGAGCGCCTGTCCACGATCAAAACCACCCGCGACGAGGTGACGCACGAGTTTCTGCTGCGATCGCATTACGGGCGGCTCGCGGCGGTGACACGTACGAAAATCTATCAGCATGTGAGCACGCCCGACATCCTGGCGGCAGGGCTGCGCGCACACGGCATGCGTGAGCACCAGTTCAGTTTCCGCCTGCGCGGCACATATCCGAGGCACGCGTTCCGCATGCAGTATGGAATGACCGATCTCGCCTATCAGCACATGATGCAGGAAAAGGCCGGCGTCTACAGCTTCATCCAGGAGACGGAATACGGCGACCAGGTGGTGTATGGCGATGATGTGGATCACTACATCTACGAGCCGCGCATGGTAGTGCCGTACCGCGAAACGGCAGGCCTGGAAGCAGGCGGCGTGGAGGCGGTCACGTCGATCAGGACGCACACCGTTACTGTGCCGCAGTCGCTCTGCGTGGCGGACTACAACCCTCGGAAATCATGGGAGCGCTTTCGGGACACGGTGAATGTGGCGCCGCAAGATTCGACTACCTACGGGCAATCCCATGTGTACGGAACTCATCACCTCGATCAGGCAGGCGCGAAATGGGAGGCGCAACTCCGCCACGAAGCGGCAATTGCCTGGCAGGTTGTTTATGAAGGCGAGAGTAACGTCCTCGCGTTGCAGCCTGGGCGGGTGTTCGAAACGGACATCGTGCTGCCCGATGCGCCGAAAGGTCAGCTGGTTGTCGAGATCACTCATAGCGGCGCGCGCGACAAGCCGTATACCAACCGCTACAAAGCGATCCCTGCGGACCGGCGTTTCCGTTTCAAGCTGGAGCCTCAAAATTGGGCCAGGGTGAGCGGCACTCTGTCCGCGCGCGTCAGCAGTCCAGATTCCTACACCTATGCCTACCTCACTGCCGATGGCCACTATACCGTGCGTTTCGATGCGGATTTCGAGACCTGGCCGAGCGGCGGAGAAAGTGTGCCCCTGCGCCTCGCAAAACCGTTTGCGGGCAAGCTGCAAACGGGGTTTCACTTTCCCGCGCTGCACGATTCTGAAGCTGTCATCACCTGCCGGGACGGCGACCCGGATAAGCCCGAAATAACTGGTTTTCACCACCATAGCCAGGCGCCCGATCCGGTGACGAACGATCGCCGCTGGCTGTCGCGCAATGTAATTCGCACGCAAAAGAACAACAAGATCCGCTTCGAGGACTGGAAGGGTGAGGAGGGTATCAAGGTCAGCACTGAGCATTCGGGCAAGTCGCAACTGAATCTGGGCTACCTGGTAAACAACAGGCTGGAGTGCCGGGGCGAAGGCTATGAGCTTCGCACCTCCGGTTACGGGGTCAACCGCGCGGGCAAAGGCCTGCATCTGACGGCTTACGATCGCCCCGCCGCAACGGGCCAGCAACTGGACATGCAGGAAGCCATCGCTCAGCTCGAGAGCGCACTTGAGCTCGCAAAGGGGTTGGCCACATCGGCGAACAGCGCCAAGGCGCAGCCTGCCGATACGCAAGCGCAACAACAGGTGAAGGACGATCTGGATGGCCTGAAGCAGCCGGGACTACTTATGAGCGCGCCTGCCTCAGTTGCGCTTGTCGCGGGCGGTGGCGTGCAGTTCTCGGCGCAGCGCGACATTTCGACTGTGGTTGGCGAGAACGCTGGCTGGAGTGTGCTGAAGCGCTTCACGGTCGCAGCGGGCGACATCGTTTCGCTGTTCGCACACAAGCTGGGGCTGAAGGTCTTCGCGGCGAAAGGCCCGCTCGAGATCCAGGCGCAAAACGGCCCTATGTCGCTCACTGCCGCCAAGGATGTGAATGTTGCAAGCGTCAACGGAAAAGTGAACCTCGCGGCGGCGAAGGAAATTATCCTGGAGTGCGGCGGCGCGTTCGTGCGGCTCAAGGACGGCTCCATCACGCTCGGCGGTGCCGGCGATCTCTTCCTCAAGACGATTACGGTCCAGAAGAAGAGCACGGCGTCGATGAATACGCCGATGCCGTCCATGCCACGCGGCACGCCCGCCGTCACCGATCTGGAGTTTCGCCGGATCTATCCCGATGGGTCGCCAGTGGCCGGCGCCAGCTATGTGGCGCGGCTCGACAACGGGACCGTGCAGCGGGGCACGCTCGACGCGGAGGGATATATGCGTCTGAGCGGCGTTTCGGCCGGTACCCGCGCGCAGGTGCGGTACACCGATGACCCGAACCGCCACCGCAGCATTCACACATTGGCTCCGGACGACGACCTCGGCGATGTGATGACGGCGACGAAGACGGGGGCCAACGCATGACCATGCTGGGTGAGGTATGGGACGAGGCGGTGCGCGCATATGACTGGCTGAAGTCACTGACGCTCGGGGAATTTGCAGAGGAACGGCCTACCAGCGTGATCGTGACAGACATGCTGCTCGCGATGACCGTGCCAGGCGCGGTCATCGTCACGAGCGCACGCGATCTGGCGGCGGTGTGTCTGAGGCTTGGCCGGCGGTACGAAGGCATGGCGAGCGGCGCACAGAATGCAGCGCATCCCGAGTGGCAGGAATGGGTGGTCTTGATCGCGTCGGCGCTTGGCGTCTTCGGCCCGGTCATCTGCGCGGCGGTGGGTTCGCTGGTTGGCGCAATGATCGGTGACGAGGCAGCCGCAGTGATCCGCGCGGTCTGCCTGCTTCTGATTGACCGGGGCGGACAGGTGCTGGAGAAGGTGGTTGGGTTCCTGGCGCGCTTCACGAAAGGCAACATCGTCAAGCTGCTTCAGAAAATCCACTTCGCCGCGTACGGCGACGCCCTGATCAGAAAGCTCACCGAGTTCCTCCAGGGCATGCGCGCGCTCATCGTGAAAGCTCAGGAGCAATTGAGCCGCATCGAGTACATCGGGCGCGCGCGGGAACTGCTGGCGGCACTGGAGCGCATGGAAAAGCAGTTCTACGCGGTAGAGGTGAACTGCGTCGGGGAGACACCGCAGGCGCTGGCGAAGCTGGACGAGGCGTTGCAGAAGCTGCTTCAGGACAAGCTGCCCCCAACGTATCATCCGGCCTACGCTGGAGTGCCGGCCCCGATGCCGCCTGTATCCGTGCCCGAAAGAATGCGTGTGAGTTCGGGCATTGGCGAGCCGCCGAAGGTGCTGCCCATGAAGCGCGACGGTGTCGATGCGGCCGGCGGCGCGGCGCACGGTGACGCCGGTCGATTGCCCGAGCGGCAGGAGCCAGTGCCGGGTAGCAGCAACGTCCACCGCGACGACGTGGCAAAGATGAGCCGCGCGCAAAAGGGTATCTTTGGCGAGAAGGTCAGCGATGACTTCATGAAAGCGAAGGGCTACCGTTCCGAGCTGTGGGAAAACCGGCAGATGCGTTTGCTGGAGCAGCAGCCGACGGGGCGGGGGATTGACGGTGTGTATCGCAAACCGCCGGGCGAGCCACCACCGCCGTATGTGGTTACGGAGACGAAGTTTCGGACGGGAGGGAAGTTTGGTGCGAAGGACTTGCCAACAACAAAGGGATCAAATGGATATCCGCGAGCGAAACAAGGCAGTAGTGGTTGGGTAGGGCCCAGAATCGCGGACGCAGTTGACAGAAAAACTGCACTCACGATTAACAAAACGGGCTACGATTTTTGGCTTATCGTGGTAGATGAATCTGGCATGGTTGTCGACATTACGAAGCTCGACTCGAATGCCAACGAAATCGGAAAGATTGCGCTTTAAAGGATTGCGATGAGTGAACAGTTTGATAAGGTTAAGCGTGAGCCGTTGCTTCCACAGAGCCACTACAGTGAAGCGTATCCATTTTACGAGGACGTGCTGGTCGATCCGGAAATCGATGAAATCTTGGCCGATCCGCTAAGGGACGATGATCACAAACAACGATTGATGTGGATGCGGGCTCACACCGCACTGGAGCTGTTGATTTGCCGTTATTCGGCTGGAGATGAGGTCTTATCGCTTCGTTCAACTGCAGTGCGTGCGTTCACATTGTTCAAGGCCTATCGAGAAGGCTTTCCAAGAAGCAATCGGCTGTCGCTTTGGGAACCTGACGCCTACCAGTACGTAATGTGGCTGCTATCGCTGGCGGTGCTGTTGGGCCTCAAAGAATGGGTGCCGACGATCGCGACGTGGATCAGCACGGATTCGGAGGATGGCCAAGACCTGCTGGTAAGCCGCCTCTTTGGCCGCTTTGGCGTCTCGCTACCCGGTGAGTCGCTGATGCACGAAAAGCCGTACGCTGATCTGCTGCGGGCGACTGAGACGCAAGGCGAGGCGCAACAGAGTGCCATGGCCGATTATCTGAAACGCTGGTATGGCGGCATGAAGAACTGCTACTGGTACGACCGTCACAAGCGGCTGCACGCCTTCTTTTTCGGTTATTGGGCCTTTGAGGCCGGTCTGGTCACCGTGCTGTGGAACATCGACGACAGCAGCTATCGCGACATGCGTTTTTACCCGAAAAACCTGGTGGACTTTGCGCGCGAGCAGGGCGTGCTTGCGCAGGGCGAAATGCCGAAACCGCATGTTTCGGGAAAGACCGGCGAGCGCTGCCCATATGCAGGCCGTTGGGGCGTGCTTGAATCACCGGGCGCGTTTGTCCAGGAGCGCATGTTCAAGGAAGGCGACGTGTTCCCCGAAGGCATCGGTCGGGATGGCAAGGAAGGCCCGGTAACGTGGGTCGTGATGAAACGCGAGGACGGTGGCCCGACCCGCGAGGCGTGAGTTGTGGCTTATCGGCGATTTCCGGCATCCGACGCGGTGCCGGTTTTCAGCTCGCTGCGTGCATAACATGCACCCGCCGCAGTCTTAATGCTCAAGGAGCACGACAACCTCATACAGCAACCATTGCGGCCTGTGAGCGAGCCGCACGAAAAAAACAAAGCCCCGTAGTTCACTGAACTTACGGGGCATTTTTCTTGCATCTGGCGGAGGCGGTGAGATTCGAACTCACGGAAGGATCACTCCTTCGCCGGTTTTCAAGACCGGTGCCTTAAACCACTCGGCCACACCTCCAAGCCGCAAATTGTAACCTGAAAAAGCGTCGTTGCGGCGGCCTGTGTATCGGCATTCACTGCGGATCTTTTAGAAACAAGGCCTGCAGATCGTTGAGGAACGCTTGCCCCAGCGGCGTCGGCGCAATCTTCTCGTGGTCGCGCGTAATGAGCTTGCGGCGCTCGGCTTCCTGCAAAGCCGGTTCGATCGACGTCATCGGCAAACCGGTGCGTTCAATAAACCGGTGCACCGGAAAACCTTCCACCAGTCGCAGCGCATTGAGCATGAACTCGAACGGCAGATCGCGCGCGCTGACTTCGTGTTCTTCCTGCACCGCCGTGCCCGCTTTTGCCTGCTCGATGAACGTGGCCGGATGCTTGTAACGCGCCTGGCGCAACACGCGGTTCGGAAACGACAGCTTCGTATGCGCGCCCGCACCAATGCCGAGATAGTCGCCGAATCGCCAGTAATTCAGATTGTGCTTGCTTTGCCGATGCGGCTTCGCATATGCCGACACTTCGTAGCGCTCGTAGCCCGCCGCGGACGTGCGCTCGTGAATCCAGTCCTGCATGTCGGCGGAGGCATCGTCGTCGGGTAAGGCCGGCGGGAATTTCGCAAACAGCGTGTTCGGCTCGAGCGTCAGGTGATACAGCGAAAGATGCGGCGGCGCAAACGACAACGCGGTCTCCACATCGGCCTCGCATTCGGCGAGCGTCTGCTGCGGCAGTGCGAACATCAGGTCGAGGTTGAAATTGTCGAACGTGGTTGCGGCGACTTCGACGGCCTGGCGCGCCTGCTTCGAATCATGAATGCGGCCGAGCGCTTTCAGGTGCGCTTCATTGAAACTCTGAATGCCAACGGACAGGCGATTCACGCCGCTCGCCCGAAACTGCGCGAACTTCGCGGCTTCGAAGGTGCCGGGATTCGCTTCCAGCGTGATCTCGGCATCGGCGTCGAGCGGCAGCAGCGCGCGAATGTCCGACAGCATGCGGTCGAGCCCCGCCGCGGACAGCAAACTCGGCGTGCCTCCGCCGATAAACACCGTATGCACCTGGCGGCCCCACACGAGCGGCAGCGCCATCTCGAGGTCGGCGCGCAACGCGTCGAGATAGTCATTCTCGGGGAACGTCTCGCCTTTCCACTCGTGCGAATTGAAATCGCAGTACGGGCACTTGCGCACGCACCACGGAAAATGCACATACAGCGAGAGCGGCGGCAGTGACGTCAGCCGGATGCTGCCCGGCGAGGTGAAAGCCTTGATGACGCCGTTGCCGATGTCGGCGGGCGCCGGCTTGATCGGAATCACGCTTCCTCCGAAAGGCGCGCAAGCAGTTGGCGCAATGCGATCGCGCGATGGCTGCTGGCATTTTTCACCGCGGGTTCGAGTTGCGCGGCGCTCGCGTGCAGCGACGGCACGAAGAAGTACGGGTCGTAGCCGAAGCCATGCGAGCCGCGCGGCGCATCGAGAATCTCGCCATGCCAACGGCCTTCGGCGATGAGCGGCTCGGGGTCGTCTGCGTGACGCACTAGCGCAAGCACGCAGTAGTAGTACGCGCGGCGGTCGGTTTGGCCCTGCAGCGCCGAAACCAGCCGCGCGTTGTTGGCGGCGTCGCTTTTCTCGCCGCCCGCAAGTTGCGCGTAACGCGCCGAGTAAACGCCTGGCGCGCCGCGCAGCGCACGCACGCAAAGACCGGAATCGTCGGCGAGGGCGGGCAGGCCCGTGAGCTTCGCGGCATGACGAGCCTTGGTCAAAGCGTTTTCAACGAACGTGGGGTGCGGCTCCTGCGCTTCCGGCACGCCGAGCTCGCCCTGCGCAATCAATTCGATGCCGGCGGCGCCGAGCAAGGCCGCAAACTCGCGCAGCTTGCCTGCGTTGTTGGACGCAAGCACGACCTTATTCAACGGCGTACCCGACGCCGGGGCGCCATGGCTGTTACTAACTTCATTCACCGCGATACTCCAATGCCTCTTTCTGTCTGGCGATCAACGTGGCGATGCCGTCGCTTGCAAGATCGAGCAGCGCATTCATTTCTTCACGCGAGAACGGCACGCCTTCGGCGGTGCCCTGAATTTCGACGAAGCCGCCCGCGCCTGTCATCACGACGTTCATGTCGGTATCGCATTGCGAGTCTTCGTCGTAGTCGAGATCGAGCACCGGCACGCCGTCGTAAATGCCGACCGAAATGGCCGCGACGAAATCGCTGATAGGCGAGCTTTCGATGCGCCCCGCAGCCAGCAGTTTGCTCACCGCGTCGTGTGCGGCGACAAACGCGCCGGTAATGCTCGCCGTGCGGGTGCCGCCGTCGGCCTGAATGACGTCGCAATCGATGTGCAGCGTGCGCGCGCCGAGCTTCTCCAGGTCGAACACCGAACGCAGCGCGCGGCCGATCAGACGCTGGATTTCCTGGGTGCGCCCGGTCTGTTTGCCGCGCGCGGCTTCACGGTCGCTGCGCGTGTGCGTGGCGCGCGGCAGCATGCCGTATTCGGCAGTGAGCCAGCCCTGGCCGCGGTCGCGCAGGAAAGACGGCACCGTTTCCGCAATGCTCGCCGTGCAGATCACCTTGGTGTCGCCGAATTCGACCAGCACCGAGCCCTCCGCGTGCTTCGTGTAGTGGCGCGTGATGCGCACGTCGCGCAGCTGATCGGCGAGGCGGCCGCTGGGGCGTCGAGTGGTGTCGGTCATAGTGGATTCGGTCAGGAGGAAAACGGGAGGGAAAGCAGGATTTTACAGCCGATCGAAGCACCCATGCGTCCGGCGGCTAGCCGCGTGGGCCGTGCCTGTGCAAGGGGTCCCATCGCCAAAAATGGGATAATGCCTGTTCACCGCCTCGCGTCTCGTACACGCCGGGCGATTCGACTCTTCGGCCGGCGCCTCGCGCGCGGCCACAATCGCGAGAAATACGATGATCTACAGCATGACTGGCTATGCGAGCGCGACACGCGAACTCGTCGCGGCCTCGGGCACGGGCGGCGTGAGCGTGTCGGTCGAACTGCGCACGGTGAACTCGCGCTTTCTCGACCTGAACTTCCGCATGCCCGAAGACGTGCGCGTGTGCGAACCGACCTTGCGCGAAATGCTGATGAACAAGCTCTCGCGCGGCAAGGTGGATATTCGTATCAATCTGCAGCGCAGCGAACAGACAGCGAACGCGGGCTCGATCAATCATGAAGCGCTGACTCAGCTCGCGCTTCTCGAGCGCACGGTGCTCGCGACGTTTCCGGAAGCCGGACGTCTGCGCGCCGGCGAAATTCTGCGCTGGCCCGGCGTGCTCGCCGAAACCGGCATTGCGCCCGATGAATTGCGCGACGCGGTGCTCGCGTGCGGCAAGCAGGCCATTGCCGACCTGATCGACGTGCGCGCGCGCGAAGGCGCACAGCTTGCGAACATGCTGCTTGCCAACGTGACCGAGATGGAAGCGATCGTCACGAAAATCACGCCGCTCGTGCCGGAACTGATCGCGAAGCATCAGCAGAAGATTGTCGAACGTTTGCAGGAAGCGCTCGGCATTGCCGCGCCGGACACAGCCGCGACCATCGTGTCGCGCGAAGAGATCAACGAGCGGATCCGCCAGGAAGTGACGATGTATGGCATCCGCATCGACATCGCCGAGGAACTGTCGCGTCTCACGGCTCACCTGAACGAAACCCGTCACGTGATCCAGAAGGGCGGCAAGGTCGGCAAGCGGCTCGACTTCATGATGCAGGAGCTCAATCGCGAAGCGAACACGCTTGGTTCGAAGGCGGCGGCGAAGGAACTGGCGGATTCGTCGATGACGCTGAAGCTGCTCATCGAACAGATGCGCGAGCAGGTACAGAATCTGGAATAAAGGCTGGAGCATCACAACATGACCGATCACCACACACGCGAAAGCGGCGCGCCGCGCAACCCGTATGCCGGCGCTTATCCCGGCAACCTGTTCATGGTCGTCGCGCCTTCGGGCGCCGGCAAGTCGACGCTCGTGAACGCGCTGCTCGCGAGCGACGACGCGATCCGTCTGTCGATCTCGTACACGACGCGTCCGCCGCGTCCCAAGGAGCAGGACGGCGAGCACTACCACTTCACGACGGTCGACGACTTCATGAAGCGGCACGACGCGGGCGAGTTTCTCGAAAGCGCCGAAGTGCACGGCAACTACTACGGCACCTCGCGCGTGTGGATCGAGGAGCAGATGAAAAGCGGCCATGACGTGCTGCTCGAAATCGACTGGCAGGGCGCGCAGCAGGTGAAGAAGCAGTTTCACAACGCGGTCGAGATTTTCATCCTGCCGCCGTCGCTCGAAGCGCTCGAAGAGCGCCTGAAAAAACGCGGCCAGGACGAGCCGAACGTCATCACGCGGCGCCTGCTCGCGGCCGGCAGCGAGATGGCGCACGCAGCCGAAGCGGAGTACGTGGTGATCAACGAGAATTTCGATCGCGCGCTTAGCGAACTGCAGTGTCTCGTGGCCGCGACGCGCTCGCGCTTCGCCTCGCAATACGCGCGTCATACGCAGCTTTTCGTGCAGCTCGGCATTCACCTTCCGCACCCGTGAGCGCGGCGGCGATTCGAGCACATAAGGTAGAATAAGCAACATACTGAGAAGGAACCCAACATGGCCCGCATTACCGTCGAAGACTGTCTCAAACAGATCCCGAATCGTTTCGAACTCGCGCTTGCCGCGACTTATCGCGCGCGTCAGCTCGCTCAAGGCCACACGCCGAAAATCGAAAGCCGCGACAAGCCCACGGTCGTCGCGCTGCGCGAAATCGCGGCCGGCCAGGTCGGTGTCGAAATGCTGAAGAAGGTGCCGGTTTAAGGCGCTGCTTTGCGGCACACTTTCGCCGCATCTGGCGGCTAACCTGGCCACCTCGATTTGCCAGAAGTTGCTGCCACAAGTTTTACTGCACTGTTTTACCGCGATATCCAGCCGTATCTGCTACACCTGATCGTATCAAGCTGCAGACCGGCGTCCACTCCCAACCGCTACGGAGGCGAACATGAGTACCACCCCGCCCACCGCCACGGAAGCGGAGCACGACGCCGATTCGCCTTCGTCTGCGCGCAAATATATCGACGCGGTTCTCGAACAGTCGTTTCGCCATCTGTTCGGGCCGACCGCCACGCCGGAGCAGCCGCGCCGGCATGACGTCGTCTCCATTGCCAAGCTGACCTCCGCGTTGTCCGGCTATCTGCAGCCGGAAGAAATCAAGGAGGTGAAGGCGGCCTTCCATTTCAGCGACGAAGCCCACCTCGGCCAGTATCGCCAGAGCGGCGAGCCTTACATCACGCATCCGGTTGCCGTCGCGGAAATCTGCGCCGGCTGGAATCTGGACGGCCAGGCCATCATGGCCGCGCTGTTGCATGACGTAATGGAAGACCAGGGCGTGACCAAGGCCGAGCTCGCCGAGCGTTTCGGCGCGAAGGTCGCGGAACTCGTCGACGGTCTGTCGAAGCTCGACAAGATGGAGTTCCGCAATCGCGAGGAAGCGCAGGCGGAAAACTTCCGCAAGATGCTGCTCGCCATGGCGCGCGACGTCCGCGTGATTCTGGTCAAGCTCGCAGACCGGCTGCACAACATGCGCACGCTCGGCGCGGTGCCGCCGGAAAAGCGCCGCCGCGTGGCGCGCGAAACACTGGACATTTACGCGCCGATTGCCCACCGGCTCGGCCTGAACAATACGTATCGCGAGTTGCAGGATCTGAGCTTCGCGAACTTCAATCCGCACCGGTATGCCACGCTCGAGAAGGCCGTCAAGGCCGCGCGCGGCAACCGGCGCGAAGTGGTCGGCAAGATTCTGGAGTCGGTGCAGCGCGCGATCGCCGACGCGAAGATCGACGCCGAAGTGACCGGCCGCGAGAAAACTATCTTCAGCATCTACAAGAAGATGCGCGACAAGCAGTTGTCGTTCTCGCAGGTGCTCGACGTGTACGGCTTTCGCGTAGTGGTCGACAGCGCGCTCGAGTGCTATACCTGCATCGGCGCGCTGCATGCGCTCTATAAGCCGGTGCCCGGCAAGTTCAAGGACTACATCGCGATCCCGAAGGTGAACGGCTATCAGTCGCTGCACACCACGCTCGTCGGTCCGTTCGGCGCGCCGATCGAGTTTCAGGTGCGTACGCGCAAGATGCACGAAATCGCCGAAGCGGGCGTCGCCGCGCACTGGTTGTACAAGAACGGCAGCGCCGACCTGAACGACGTGCAAAAGCGCGCGCACCAGTGGCTGAAGTCGCTGCTCGACATTCAGAGCGAAGCGGGCGACTCGAGCGAATTCCTCGAACACGTGAAGATCGACCTGTTCCCGGATGCGGTCTACGTCTTTACGCCGAAGTCGAAAATCATGGCGCTGCCGCGCGGCGCGACGGCACTCGACTTCGCTTATTCGATTCACAGCGACCTTGGCAACCAATGTGTCGCGGTGAAGATCAACAACGAACTGCTGCCGCTGCGCACCGAGTTGAAGAGCGGCGACATCGTTGAAGTCATCACGGCGCCGTATTCGAAGCCGAACCCCGCGTGGCTCGGCTTTGTGCGCACCGGCAAGGCCCGCTCCGCCATTCGCCATTATCTGAAGACCATGCGGCTGAACGAGTCGGTTCAGCTTGGCGAGCGCTTGGTCGATCAGGCGTTGAAGGGCTACGGCCTCGCGCTGTCGGATGTCACGCCCGAGGCTTGGGAAAAGCTCGTGCAGTGGACGGGCAACAAGAACGGTCAGGAAATTTTCGCGGACATTGGTCTTGGCCGGCGTGTCGCGGCGGTCATGGCAAAGCGCATCGAAGTGCTGATGAGCGGCCGCGATGCGGACGACGACGGCTCGCGTTCTGATGCGAGTTCGGCGCCGCATGCGCCGCCGGTCGTGATCACCGGCACGGAAGGCATGTCGGTCCAGCTGTCGGCCTGCTGCCGCCCGATTCCGGGCGACAACATCATGGGCTATATCGGCATTGGCCTTGGCATGGCGATCCACACCACCGACTGCCGCGTCGCGCAGCGCATCCACCGGCGCGATCCCGCACGCTGGATCGACGTTGCGTGGGCGCCGCAGCCGGGGCGTCTGTTCGACGTCGCGGTCAAGGTGCTGGTCAAGAACACCAAGGGCGTGTTTGCCCGCGTGGCGGCAGACATCACCTCGGCGGACGCGAACATCGTCCACATTGCGATGGACGAAGACCTTTCGCAGGAATCCACCATCCTGCGTTTCGTGATCCAGGTCAGCGACCGCGTGCATCTGGCCAACGTGATGCGTCGCGTGCGCACCAATCTCGACGTGATGCGTATCGCGCGCGAACGGCCGAGCGACGACGGGCATCATCGGCATGACGGCGGCATGCGAATCGAGCGGGAACGGGCGGACTACTGATTCGCCGCGCTCGCCTGCCGCGCAAAAGTCGTTTCTTCCGTAGGAACGCACCGGCCACAGGCGAGTCTCACCTGAAAACTCAGGGAGAACGCTGATGAAAGTAGCTGACCTCGAGGGCCTCGCGCTCGACTATTGGGTGGCCCGCAGCCTGCACGACTTCGTGCGCGAAATCCAGTTCACCGACAGCGGCGAAACCGTATTCATACGCGGTAACGACCGCGGTCGTCCGTGGGACGGCCGATTCAAGCCTACAACGTCATGGGAAGCCGCTTCCGTGGTGCTCGAGCGCGCGCGTCGGCTGGAGCTGCGTGAGCGCGACGAACAGGGGCCTGCGCATTGCGTCGCAGAATTCGAAGGGGGGCGGGGACCGGTGGAGGGCCGCGCCGACTCGGTGCGTGTCGCGCTCTTGCGGGCGTTTGTGCAAAGCCGGTTTGGCGATAGCGTTGGCGAGATGCTGCACGAGCCGCAGATGCTGGCGGGCGATACGGCGCAACGCATTGCCGAAGCAACCGCGGGCAACACTTTCGAAGATGTTCCGAGCCCGGACGGGCATATCGGCGATATTCAGTCCCCGCCGCGGCCGTGAGTGCAAGCGGGGCGGTCACTGCGCGGCCGTAGGACGACGACGGCCGCAACCGTGCCCGGAAAAACAAAGGGCCTTCCGGTTGGAAGGCCCTTTAGAGGTGGCGCGGCTGGCAGGATTCGAACCCACGACCCCTTGGTTCGTAGCCAAGTACTCTATCCAACTGAGCTACAGCCGCACGCGAAACAGGTGATGCAGTTACGCCGTGCTGTTATGCCACCCGACGGCGAAAACTGGGTAAAACGTAAGGGCCTCCCCAGAGGGAGGCCCTCGAAATAAATGGCGCGGCTGGCAGGATTCGAACCCACGACCCCTTGGTTCGTAGCCAAGTACTCTATCCAACTGAGCTACAGCCGCACGCAGAAACGAGATTATAGCAAAGGTTTCAAAAAAGGGAAGGGTGTAACTGCGATTTGTCTCATTGTCATGATCGTGTACCCTAGTGAGGCAGTCGCTTGCTGCAGCTTATGGATCATCATGAACAAGGCCTTTGTCAAAGAGTCGAGTGAAGATAACGACGACGACCTCGACGTCGCCCAACCGGACGTTCCCGCGGGCACCAAGAACTACATCACGCCGGCGGGCTACCGTCGCATGCGCGACGAACTGCTGCAACTTATCGACGTCGAGCGGCCAGAAGTCGTCAAGCTCGTGTCGTGGGCGGCGTCAAACGGCGACCGCTCGGAGAACGGCGATTACATTTATGGCAAGCGCCGTTTGCGCGAGATCGACCGGCGCATCCGTTTCCTGACCAAGCGGCTCGACCTTGCGGAGGTTGTCGACAGCAGCAAGCAGGAGAACGTCGATCAGGTCTTTTTCGGCGCGACTGTCGAATATGCGACGGAAGACGGCGAAGAACACACGGTGACCATTGTCGGCATCGACGAAGTGGATCTGGACATAGGCCACGTGAGCTGGATCTCGCCGATCGCACGGGCGCTGCTGAAAGCCAAGGTCGGCGACACGGTCACGTTGTACACGCCGGCAGGACCGCAGCCGATCGACATTCTCGACGTCAAGTATCCGCCCCCGGATAGCGGCGGCTAGTTCTCTCTTTCTGCGCTTGCGGCTTTGTTTCGCGGGCCGGCTATGCCGGCCGCGGCTCAACGCATTGCCGACGGGACAAAAAAAGGCGCCGCAAGCGGCGCCTTTCGTATTGCCTGTGTTGCCAGCCGCTTTAGAAGCGGTGACGCAGACCTGCCGTGACAGCGACCTGCTTGTTGTTGCTCGAAGCAGCCAGACCGTTGATGTCCGCACCCACGATCGCGTTTTCGTTGACTTGCTGGTATTCGCCTTGCAGATAGACGTCCGTGCGCTTGGACAGTGCGTACGCCGTTTGCAGGTTGAACTGGTTCCAGTGCGGACGGGTGCCGGCGAGGCTTGCGCGCGTGTACGTGTACGAACCGGCGATGCTGACAGCCGGCGTCAGAGCGTAACGTGCGTTCGCTTCGAAGTTCTGGAAGTGTGCGCTGCCGCCACCGAACGCGATGCCGCCCGTCTGGCCCGACGCGCCTGCACCGATGCCTGCCAGACCCGACAGGTTGGTTTGCGAGTAGACGAGGCCGACGGTTGCCGGGCCGAACGCGTAGTTCGCGCCTGCGCCCCAGGTTTGCTGACGTGCAGCAAAGAAGGTGTTGTCGCTCGACACCGCGCCGCCCGAGTTGAACGCAGCAGCCGCGCCCGTCGCGCCGTTGCTGTTCAATTGCAGGTAAGCTGCGCCGACGTTCAGGCCGCCCCAGTTGTACGACGCGCCCGCGCTGTAGGCGCGGTTGTTGGCGAAGCCGTCTGCCTGGTTCGAGAAGCCGTACATGCCGCCAAACTTCAGGCCGCCGTAGTTCGCGCTCGTGTACTTGACCGAGTTGTTGACGCGGAACGAGTTGTTCAGGTTGTCGTTGTCGAACGGGTGGGCGAATTGGGTGCCGCCGTATTGCGTGCCGGTCAACGCGAGCGGGCCGACGAAGTCGACCATGCTGTCATATTGACGGCCGAGCGTAACGGCGCCGAACTGGGTGCTCGACAGGCCGACGAACGCCTGACGGCCGAACTCACGCCCGCCTTGCCTGAGCGCGCCGTCATTGATGCCGAAGCCGTTTTCCAACGTGAAGATTGCCTTCAGGCCGCCGCCGAGGTCTTCAGCGCCGCGCAAGCCCCAACGGCTGCCGTTCACCGAGCCGCTGGTTTGCTGCCAGTTGCTGTGACCATGCTGGTTGTTGGTGTACGTGATGCCGGCGTCGATCAAGCCGTACAGCGTGACGCTGCTTTGTGCGTGCGCCGCCGTTGCAAAAACGCCCGTCAGGGCCGCGACCATAAGAGTCTTTTTCATCTTGTTACTCCGAAAGCGAGAATTGGCAGTGAATCCTGCTTCAGAAAACCTTCAAGCGTCCGCTGCGAGAAGCGAATCCGCGGGAAGCGCGCAACGGACTGCGCTGTTTTCCGGTTACGCAAAGTGTAGAGAGAGCGTTCGCTGAATGGGCGTTTCGATTTCTGCAATAAAGTATTCCGCTGCTTGAAACGATAGGCGAATGCCTGAAAGCCCCGTCAGTCAACGGGTTGCGCGATGTCGGCGTACTTCAGGTGGGAGTGTCAACGAATTGCGTTGCGAATTTACGACGACAATTCGATGCGAAAAAGCAACAGGTTTGGGGCGATATACGTATTGTTGTTAATCGCGCAATAGACGATTGTTACTCGTGCGAACAATCGAATTGTGAATCCGGAGTTATACTGACGGTTCTGCTTTCCGAAGCGGACTTTTTCGTTGACGAAAAAGATCTCCAAACCTTTGTCGGCGCGACCTTCCAGTCGCGCTTTTTTTTCGTCTGCGCATTACGCGCTTGGCATGGGGCAGGGACGATCAGTGCGCGGACGCAGCCCGGTCTGCGCTCCACCACTCGTTGGCAGTGGGGGCGCTCCAGTCTTCGATGACGTAGCGGCGAGCGTCCATCGGCGAGGAAAGCAGGTTCTGCCAGTGGTCGCCGTGCCAGACGAGATCGAAATCGAGGGCGGACGTGTCGGAGCCGGCGCGCACGGTGCCGGGAGTCTGCGACTGCGTTTGAGAAAAATGAGGAAAGAGGCCTGAAAGCAGGCGGCGGATAGTGGGGAACTGCATGTCAATCTCCCAATGCGCATTAACAGCAAATGCTGGCTTTATGATGCGATTCGATAGTGTGGACGGACAACCCGGATAAACACTTACCAAAGTCACAAATCGTTACAAATACGGGCGCATATCTGGAAGGTTTTCCCGAATTCAATCAATTTTGCTGCTGACCAAGTAAGTTTGACTTCTTTGCAAGTCGAAAAACGCCCGCCATTTCCGCCACCCGGCTAACTTTTCACTTATTGAATGCCGTGCATAGGGCCGATTAAAAATTCACTTGACGGTGATTCGCCGCGCCCCGTATAACGGCAAGGCTGATTTCAGAAGCCGCTCCGAGTGCGCAATGCCCGAGGGATATTCGTTATGGATAAGTTGGCAAAAGATTGAGGCGTTGAGGGCATTGCCCGATTTGATAATTCGTTGAGGGAAAACTGCAAAATGGAAACAGGTATCGTCAAATGGTTTAACGATGCTAAGGGCTTTGGCTTCATTACGTCGGACTCGGGTGGTGAAGATCTCTTTGCACACTTTTCGGAAATTCGCACTGAAGGATTCAAGTCGCTGAAGGAAAACCAGCGCGTGTCGTTCGACGTGAAGGCCGGCCCGAAGGGCAAGCAGGCTGCGAACATCCAGCCGCTCTAAGCCGCGCATTGCGCTTGCGCCCGTGCGGGGCGCAGATGCAGTCTGAAGCCCTCGTGTTAATCGCGAGGGCTTTTTGTTTTATTTCGCCGATATTAGCTTGCCGGCTCAATATCTACCCAGCTTTTGACTGTATCAGTGAACTGGCGCGTTGGCGCTGCCGGTTTTTTGCCGACGGACCGGTTGGCAAAAGCACCGACGGCGCACGCGGCCGTGCCGCGGCCATCGTATCTGCGCGGTCCGTGGCCGTTAACTAGTGCATACTTGGCGCAAAGTCACGCGTCCAAGCATCCTCTTCATGTCTGAACTGTTTCTGGCCGAACCGGCCCTCGCTGAGCCTATCGTCTTCGTCGATCTCGAGACCACCGGCGGCTCCACCAACGAACACCGTATTACAGAGGTGGGGGTCGTGGAAGTCGGGCCGACCGGTGTCACGCGCTGGAGCAGTCTCGTCGATCCGCAGCAACCCATCCCGTCGTTCATCCAGCAGCTCACCGGAATCACGAACGCCATGGTACGTGGCGCGCCCACATTCGACGCCATCGCACCGGAGCTCTTCGCACGGCTCAACGGCAAGCTGTTCGTCGCGCATAACGCGAGCTTTGACCGGGGCTTTCTGCGCGGGGAATTCCGGCGCGTCGGCATTTCCTTCGACCCGGACGTGCTGTGCACGGTGCGCCTGTCGCGCGCGCTGTTTCCGTCCGAAAAACGCCACGGGCTCGATGCGCTGGTCGAGCGCCATTCGCTGGTGCCGTCCGACCGCCACCGTGCGCTCGCTGACGCCGATCTGATCTGGCAGTTCTGGCAGCGCCTTCACACGCTCGTGCCGCTGGAGACCTTGCGCGCGCAGATTGAACGCACGACGCGCCGCTACCGGCTCGCGGGCGACATCACCGAAGATCTGCTTGAGACAGCGCCTGCCGGTTGCGGCGTTTATGCGTTTTATGGAGAAGGCGATTTGCCGCTGTATGTCGGGCGGAGCGTGCGCGTGCGTCAGCGGCTGCGCGCGCATCTGACGGGCGAGCGGCGCTCGTCGAAGGATATGCGGCTCGCGCAGCAGGTAAGGCGCGTCGAGTGGCGTGCAACCGGCGGCGAATTGGGTGCAATGCTGGCGGAGGCGCAGTGGATCGCGGCGCTGCGCCCTGGCCACAATCGCGTGCCGCGCGTCACGAAGAGCGATCCCGTCGACGCCCCGTGGCCGTTCCAGGGACCCGTTGTATTTGAAGAGCGAGAAGAATCGTCGCAGGCGCGCGCTTTTCATGTCGTCGACCGGTGGCGTTACATCGGCCACGCGCCCTCATTGGCGCAGGCCATCGACCTTCATGCCTCGTGTGCGGCCAGCGGCTTCGAGCTGTCGACATATCGAATTCTGCAAAGCCATCTGGCGCGCGGTCTGCGGATGATGCCGCTGAGTGTCGCGCGCGCCGAGCCTGTATTGGGCGTTGCCTGACTGCTTCAGTCTGTTCGATACGCTCTGCCGCGCGCGGCTTCGAACCAGCGCCTCGGGCAGAGCTGAACATGCGCAGCGCTCGATGATCGTTCCGCTGCTCGTCCCGCTTCTCGTCCTGCTTCTCGCCCTGCTTTTCGCCGTGCTTTTCGCCCTGCTTGCCGCGGTCAGCCGGTTGCGCCGACGCCACCGCTTTCGCACACGTGTCCCAGCGCGTGGGAGAGTGCATTCGAGCGCATTGAGTCGTAGCGGGTCAGCGACTTCCAGTTAGCCAGCGATTGCGCCACGCGCGACGGACAGTCCGGGGCCGCGCGCAGCGGCTGCACGCGAGCGAGGCCGGCAATGAGCGCTTGCGTCAGGCGGTCGAGTTGGGGGCGCGTGCTCGTTGCGAGGTCCGGGGCCGGCTCTTGCGGCGGTTGACTCGCACGCCAGTTTGCAAACAGCGCGTTTTGCACTTCCTTGCTGGCGTCTATCTGATCCTGAAAGAAGGCGCGCGCGAAAGCTGGATCCACGTCGGCGGCGGCCGCGCGTTTTTGCACATCGGCGAGTAGGGCTTCTTCGCGCGGCTTGTCAGTGATCGGCTGATGTTTCGCCCATTTCCAGCGCGCGACCGGCTCGGCCAGCGCGAGGCGCTGCGACACGAGCGCGATCAGATTGGTGAGCGCGGTGTCGTCGCCATCGGCAACGGCAGGGGCGGGCGTGAAAACGGCGTAGGCAAAAAGCGCGAGCGCGCAACGAGCGGCAAAGCGAGATAGACGAGTCATGGGCTGAGCGAAAGGGCTGAACGATGGCCGGACGGCTGCGGAGAAAAGCAGAAGAATAGACGATCCGCTGTATTGCAGGAGCGTTCGGCGCAGGAGGGCCGCTGGAGGAGTGCAGGCGCGACGCGGTTCACACGCGCGAGGTCGCGCAACGCGCATGGGCGCGCGTTCACATCAGGCGGCGGTAGGCCGTCTGGTCGAACCGTTGCAATGGAAGGTGATGCATAGCGCGCGAGCGACCATGCCCCGGGTCACAAACGCCGGGACAGCTACCGCCTTGCGCCACTGCACAATCACTTTGCGTCGCACGACTTACGTTGTTCGTCGAAGAAGGCGCGCACGTGCTCGGGCAGTTCCGCGCTCAAAAATTCGACGCCGACAGGTTCCGGATCCGGGCAAAAGACTTTATCCGGGGTCGGAATCTTCGGTGGTTTGGCGTCCATGATCTTTCTCCTTTACAAACCCATTATCAGCCTCGGGCCCCCATTTGCACCAGCACCGGCCAGGCATTGCAGGGTCTTTGTTGCTTTAACGGCACATCGCAACATTTCAGCAGAGTCTTCTGATTAAATTTATAGGTTCGCTGCTGCTGTCGTTGTGTGTGCACGCGTACATTGCGCGCCTCAATTCTTCTTTCAATTCGCCCAGAGCCGCGTCTGGCGGGCTCGTCCGGCTGTTCCCCGCGTTGCTGCCGCAATTAGCGATTCGCTCATTCCGGGTATTCCCCGATTAACTCGGCATTGGTGCATTGCCGCATCGGAATTGTTTGCTGGCTAAAAGTCGAACGTTCGTTTATTACCGATTGTGTGATAAGCAGAAGCCGCTTCGCTTATCCCTTTGTAAACGAGCGACGTGTCATGGCGTTGACGGTTAGCCGGAGTTTTTTAGCGAGGGGAAAGAACGGTCGCCCCCGGCCGAATGCGGCGCGCAATATCGTTTGGGGTCAACTGCTCCCGTCAGCACTTCGCGACAAAACCTTCGTTTTTCGATGCCGCCATTCGACACTGCAGCGGCGACTTTCATGACCCGAAGAACCATCCCCATGCCTAGGTGCGTTGGCCAACGGACGCACCCCTACCAATACGGAAGATGGTGATCTTCGCCTTCAGAGAGTTCGTCATGGAAAACGCTGTGTACTGGAATGGACGCCAGGTCGGAATCGAGTGCGACGGCCGCATCTCGTGGTTTTCGTCAGCGCCGTCGGAGGCGGTGGCTGCGTATGGAAACAAGCGAAACAAGCAACAAGCGCAGGCGCAGCAGTGCGGTACCACCGGCGATGATGTTCTCGCGCACAACCTGAGCCGGGTCGCGCACTGGCAGTTCGAGGTGACGAACTTCCGTGGGTAGTGGGTAGGCCGAACGGGGAGAGCTGCGTCGAATTGCGATCAGCAAGCATCGATGCATCGACGAAAAGCAAAAAGCCCAGTCACGCGGACTGGGCTTTTTGCTTGATTCTTGATGGTGCCGGAAAGAGGAATCGAACCCCCGACCTTCGCATTACGAATGCGCTGCTCTACCGTCTGAGCTATTCCGGCATCAGGAGAAACGAGATTATAGGGACTTCTTTATTGGCTTGGCAAGCCCCTCGCTTATTTTTTTGTTTCGAGATGGTAGCGGGTCACGCGATCCACTTCGTTCTTCGACCCAAGGAACACCGCGACGCGCTCATGCAGGCTCTTCGGCTGAATGTCGAGAATGCGTTTTTCGCCATTGGTCGCAGCGCCGCCTGCCTGCTCGACAATAAATGCCATGGGGTTCGCTTCGTACATCAGGCGCAGCTTGCCGGGCTTTTCCGGCGTGCGTTTGTCCGCGGGGTACATGAAGATGCCGCCGCGATTCAGAATACGGTGGACGTCCGCGACCATCGAGGCGATCCAGCGCATGTTGAAGTCGCTCTGACGCGGGCCTTCCTTGCCTTGCTTCAGTTCGCCAATGTATTGCTCGACAGGCGGATACCAGTGGCGTTCGTTCGACGCATTGATCGCGTACTCGCGCGTCTCCACAGGAATGCGCATATCGCTTTGCGTGAGCACCCACGAACCGAGCTCACGATCGAGCGTGAAGCAGTTCACGCCGTTGCCGGTGGTCAACACGAGCACGGTTTGCGGTCCATACACCGCATAACCTGCGGCGACCTGCTGCGTGCCTGGCTGCAGGAACGACTGTTCGGTTGGCTGCTGGCCGTCCGGGCAGCGCAGCACCGAAAAGATCGTGCCGATCGACACGTTCACGTCGATATTCGACGAGCCGTCGAGCGGATCGAACACGAGCAGATACTCACCCTTCGGATAGTTCGCCGGGATCGGGAAGAACTGCTCCATCTCCTCGGACGCCATGCCTGCCAGATTGCCGCCCCATTCGTTCGCTTCGAGCAGAATCTCGTTGGACAGAATATCCAGCTTCTTCTGTACCTCGCCCTGAACGTTTTCGCTGCCCGCGGTGCCGAGCGCATCGCCCAACGCGCCCTTGCTGACGTGATAGCTGATCGCCTTGCATGCGCGCGCGACGACTTCGATCAAAAGGCGCAGGTCGGCCGGCAGGTTGTTGGTTTCCCGCTGCTGCTCGATCAGGTACTTCGTGAGAGTGGTACGACGTTGCAAGGACATTGCTGTACTCCAGGAGGCTTGAGGAATATCCCGATTTTAACCGCTCGGTGTGTCCGCTCCGTGCTTTTACGATCTGTACAGACCTCGAACGTGAGCGCTGCACGCTGAAGAGGCGGCGCATGGCGCGAGCAAAGCGCCCTTGCAGTGGGAAATTCGCGCCATGCCTTTGGCGCAAGACGTCGTGACTGTGCGAATGACTCGACGCGCTGCATTCAATGCAAACGGGCAAGTAAACGCGCTTGCATTCTCACAGCAAGCGGCGCAAGAACAGTCGGCCAAACGGCTAAGCTTGACGTCAACAGTGCTCGCCCGCCTTGCCACCGGCAGGCGAAAAAAAGCCGGCAACGCGTGCCGGCTTTTCCGGATCGGGCACCGCTCAAACTTGCGTCATGCGAGTGCCTTCTCGACAATTTCGCGCACGTCACGCGACTTGACCTGCGAGGCCACTTTCTCCAGCGCGGCGCGCATGCCTTCGCGAAGCGTCGGCGTAAAGCGACGCCACAGCTCGAGCGAGCGGGCGAGGCGGGCGGCCACTTGCGGATTGATGGCGTCCAGCGCGATCACCTGGTCCGCCCAGAACGCATAGCCGGAGCCGTCTTCGGCGTGGAATTGCGCAGGGTTCGCCGCGCAGAAGCTGAAGATCAGCGAGCGCGCGCGGTTCGGATTTTTCAGATTGAAGGCTGGGTGCGTCATCAGCTTGCGCACGATGTCGATAACCGGACGCTGCGCACTGCCGCGCTGGGTGGCTTGCAAGGCGAACCACTTGTCGATGACGAGCGGTTCCTTTTCGAAGCGCCGGTAAAAGTCGTCGAGCGCGTGTTGGGCCTCGGCGCTGGCTCCGTCGGCCGCCGCCGCTGCGTTCAGCAGCGCGGACAACGCGGCGGCGCGGTCCGTCATGTTGTCCGCGGCATCGTACTGCGCCGACGCAAGCTGCACGGCTTGCGCCGGATCGTCGAGTTCGGTGAGATAGGACAGCGCGAGGTTCTTCAGCGCACGATGGCCGGCTGCCGTCGGCGTAGCCTCGTAAGGACCGGGCGTACGGTGCTGCTCATAGATGTTGAGCCAATCGCTCCTGAGCGCATTGGCAAGACGCTTGCGCACGAACTGCCGCGCGGCATGCACGGCGGCCGGATTCGATTCCGCCATCTGCTCGGCGAGATACGCTTCGGACGGCAGCATCAGCGCAAGTTCGCGGAACGCCGGCGAAAGCGATTCGTCCGTGAGCACGCGTGCGAACGCCGCAGTCACGGAGTCGTCCAGTTGCAGTTCAGCACCGTTCGCGGCGCGTGCCGCGAGCGTCAGCAGCTCGCGCGTGGCAAGCCGCTGACCGGCCTCCCAGCGGTTGAACGGGTCGCTGTCGTGTGCAAGCAGGAAAGCGAGTTGTTCGGCCGAGTAATCGTATTCGACGATCACCGGCGCCGAGAAATTGCGCAGCAATGAGGGCAGCGGCGCCTCCGCCACGTTGACGAACGTGAAGGTCTGCTCAGTCTGCGTCAATTCGAGCACGCGCGTCGTCGAGCCCGACGCTTGCGCCTCGCCTTCCAGTTGCAGCGGCAGATCTTTACCGTCCTTGCCGATCAGGCCGATTGCGAACGGAATCAGCAGCGGTCCCTTCTGCGTTTCGCGTGCGCTGGGCGCGGCCTCGCCGTAGCCCTGCGCGAGCGTCACGCTGTAGCGCTGGGTGCCGGCGTCGTAAGCGGTGCGCACGGAGACGCGGGGCGTGCCCGCCTGGCTATACCAGCGCTCGAACTGAGCGAGATCGCGGCCATTGGCGTCGGCGAGCGCATGGCGAAAATCGTCGCAGGTAACGGCCTGGCCGTCATGACGCTTGAAGTACAGGTCCATGCCTTTGCGGAAACCCTCGCGGCCGAACAGCGTCTGGTACATGCGCACGACCTCGGCGCCTTTCTCGTACACCGTCATCGTGTAGAAGTTGTTGATCTCCACGTAGCTTTCGGGACGCACCGGGTGAGCCATCGGGCCGGCGTCTTCGGCGAACTGCATCTGGCGCAGCACGCGTACGTCTTCGATGCGCTTGGTCGCGCGCGCCGCTTCGTCGCTGCCCTGCATCTGGCCGCCTGCCATGTCGGCCGAGAATTCCTGGTCGCGGAACACGGTCAGGCCTTCCTTCAGGCTTAACTGGAACCAGTCGCGGCAGGTCACGCGGTTGCCGGTCCAGTTATGGAAATACTCGTGGCCGACCACTGCCTCGATGTTGGCGAAGTCCGTGTCCGTGGCCGTCTCGGGGTTGGCCAGCACGTACTTCGTATTGAAGATGTTGAGCCCCTTGTTCTCCATTGCGCCCATGTTGAAGTCGCTCACGGCGACAATCATGAAGCGGTCCAGGTCGAGCTCGAGCCCGAAGCGCTGTTCGTCCCAGCGGATCGAGTTGATCAGCGAGTCCATTGCGTGACGGGTCTTGTCCAGATCGTGCGGCTCGACCCAGACCTGCAGCAGCTTTTCCTTACCCGAACCGGTTTTCACGCGTTCTTCGAGCGCCACCAGTTTGCCCGCGACCAGCGCGAACAGATAGCTCGGTTTGCGGAACGGGTCTTCCCAGCGTGCGAAATGGCGACCGTCCGGCAGGTCGCCTTCCTCGAGCAGATTGCCGTTGGACAGCAGCACCGGATAATCCGCCTTGTTGGCTCGCAGCGTGACCGTGTAGGTGGACATGACGTCCGGCCGGTCGAGGAAATAAGTAATGCGGCGAAAGCCCTCGGCCTCGCACTGCGTAAAGAAGTTGCCACTCGACACGTACAGGCCCGACAGCGTGGTGTTCGCCGCCGGGTTGCAGATGCTGGTGAGGGTGAGCTCGAACTGGTCGGGCACATTGTCGAGCACCAGACCGTGTTCGTGCGCATGCACGTTGGCAAAGGGCTGGCCCGCGAGCGTCGCGCCGACGAACTCGAGCTGTTCGCCCATCAGTTCGAGATGCGGCGCGCGCGCCGCATCCGGGTTGCGGCGCACCTGCATGGTGTTCTTGACGACGGTGCGTTCGGGCAGCAGATCGAACTCCAGCGCGACGGTGTCGATCAGGAAGGCGGGCGGCGCATAATCGGCGCGGCGGATCACATTGGGCGTTGCGGTATCGGCCATGGCGTTCTGTAGTGATGGGACTCGAGCGGCCGGCGCGGGGAGGCACGTGCGCCGGGCTTGTCGAGCCATTGTACAAAGCCTCGGGCGATCGTGCGGACTGCCTTGTGCGCGCATAGCCATTCGGCCGATGCATCGCCCCATGCCGGCACCGGTCACGCCGCTGTGGCATTGCGGCCCGGAACGGCGAGGCGCCATCGACGGTCTACGTACAATGCAGGAAACGCCAACACAAACGCTTCACGAGGTAGACCATGAAAACAAACTCCTGGGCGCGCCACGCCATGCTGCTGTTCGCGGCGCTGACCGTGCTGCTGTCCGGCTGCACGACTTATGTGACCACGCAGGTCACCGCGTTCTCCGAGTGGAGCGGCAGCGACGCGACCCGCACGTACGCATTCACACGCGAGCCGGATCAGCAAAACAACCTGGAACTGACCACCTACGAGCGCATCGTCGCCAATGAGTTGGCCACCCACGCGTTTCGCCAGGTCGACACAAATCAGGCGCGCTATCTGGTGGGACTTTCGTATGGAATCCGCTCCGACCTCGTGACGGTCGCCGAGCCGGTGTACTACAACCCCTGGCCCGCGCCTTATTGGGGCTGGGGCCGGCCGTTCGATCCGTGGGGCCCGTGGGGACCGTTCCCCGCCGGTTATGTGAACCAGAGCTATCCGATCTTCACGCACCTGCTGGGCGTACGGATCACCGAGCGCGCGACGGGTAAGGAGGTCTACAACGTGAGCGCGCGCAACTCGGGCGGCGAGTCGTCGCTCGTCAGGGCCATGCCGTATCTGGCGCGCAGCGCGCTCGCCGACTTCCCGCTGGGCAACGGCGTAGTACGTACAGTGAAAATTCCGCTCGACAAGAACGGCGGCGCGTCGAACGAAACCGCGGCCCCCACCGCTGCGCCTGCCGCGGCGACACCGACTGCCGCGCCTGCCGCCGCCTCGGGAGCGAAAGCGGTGCAGTGACGCAACTGTCGGCCGCAGGCACGCGCGATCCGGCGGGCGCTGGCGTCGCGCGAACTGCTCGGGTTGGCGGAACGGTCCAAACCCACCCGAGCGATTCAAAGCGGCCGCAGCGGTTCAAAAGTGCTACGAGCCGCTCAAAGCCCCCCGCCGAACAACGCCATCGTCCCGAGCACCACGAACAGCACGGCGGCAATACCGTGCACCAGCCTGGTCGGCAGACGGTGCGCGAAGCGGCCGCCAAGCACAATGGCCGGCACGTTTGCGAGCATCATGCCGAGCGTGGTGCCGGCCACCACACCGAAGAAATCGTGAAAGCGCGCCGCGAGCGCAACCGTCGCGATCTGCGTCTTGTCGCCCATCTCCGCGAGGAAAAAGGCCACCACGGTCGCGCCGAACACACCGAGATGCGTGCGGTTGGTGTTGGCTTCGTCGTCGTCGAGCTTGTCGGGCACGAGAATCCACAAGCCCATGCCGATGAACGAGATGGCCAGCGCCCAGCGCATCACGGTCGGCGTGAGCAGCGAGCCGAGCCATGCGCCGAGCGCGCCCGCACCCGCGTGATTGACGAGCGTCGCGGCCAGCACGCCGAGAATGATCGGCACCGGCTTGCGATAGCGGGCGGCCAGAACCAGCGAGAGCAGTTGTGTCTTGTCGCCGATCTCGGCGAGCGCGACCGCTCCCGTTGAAATCAGAAAAGCGTGAATCACGTTTTTGAATCCTCGGGCCGAGAAATGTACGAGCGACGACCCACGACACGCCGGGCCCAGTTGCGGCGGGGTGTGGGTCATCGGTCTCGCCAGGCCAGAGGCTGCGGCTGCCATGGCCGGGACGGCCAAGTCTGTTGACAGGCGCCCCCGCGAGCGCACGTTCTGTGAGCCGAGGCCTGACGACCTGGCGAACGCGCTGCGGGGCGGCTACTCCCCAATGAGGGGCGGATTATAGCAGGCGCGGCAGTGTCCGCGGCGCGGCCGCCGAGCCATCGCGCGGCGCCTTTGATGAAACCGCTGCGAAGATACAACTAGCAACAGCGTTTGCAGAAAGTTAATTGAAAGTGTCCAGGGCGATTTTCTCGCTCGCGGCCCGTTCGCGCTCACCGGCAATCCGCTGAATCCTTGTCTATAGGGGATTCCCAAGGTGTTACCTGAAATGTCTGAAAATTCGCAATTACATTCAAAGCAGCGTCGCGGGGGCGAGACGGATACAGATGGATACGTCTTTAGAAGCTGATTTAATCCAGAATATTCAGTATGATTCCGGCGGCTACGGGAGCCCGAGCCAAACCACAAGGCCAATTGCCAAAAGGTCTAAATAATCGGGCCAAAGTGCCGTTAATTCGCTGAACCCTACAAAAGAAGTCTGGATTGCCCTCCGGCTGGAGATTTGCCGGTCCGCTCGGCGCGCATACGCTGTGACGGCTGCTATTCCGTCAGGCGCTTCAGCCTCTCCTTGCTTCTACGCGCGAACACCGATATGCCCGATCCGTACTGGACCATTCCGGTCGCTCGCTGGTCAAGCTGGCCTGCCGCCACCTCTGCCGCACCCGACATCGGTTTTATCGAGCCGATTGTGCGGCGGCGTCTCAGCACGCTTTCCCGCGTCGCGCTGAAGGTTGCGCACGACTGCGTCGGCATGACCGAGGCACGCGTCGTGTTCGCGTCCCGGCACGGCGAACTGCGCCGCACCACGGATATTCTCCGCGCCCTCAGTGCGGGCGAGCCGGTGTCGCCGACCGCCTTCAGTCTGTCGGTGCTCAATGCGATGACGGGCGTGTTCGGCATTGCGCGCGGCGACCGTTCGGCGGCAAGCGCGATCTCGGCCGGGCCGGAAACGCTTGGCTACGCGCTTCTGGAAGCGTACGCGCAACATGCGACGCAGCCGGCCTCGCCGGTGCTGCTGGTGTACGCCGACGAGCCGGCCGACACGGCATACGGCACGATCGAAGACGAAGTGCAGGGCGGAGCCATCGCGATTCTGCTGGGCGGCGAAGCCGTGCAGGGGCATCTGGTGTGCACGCGCTCGCCGGTAGCGGGCGAGCAGGAGGGTCAAGAAGGGCAAGAGGGGCAAGAGGGGCAAGCGTCCCCGCTGCCCGCCGCAAGCGCCGCGGGTGCCATGAGCGCCGCAACTGCCGCGAGCGCCGCAAGTGCCCCGAGCGCCGCAACTGCCACGACTGCCCCGAGCGCCCCGAGCGCCCCGAGCGCCCCGACCGCGACCAATACCGCAACTCCCGGCCCGGAACCAACCACCAGCGCAAAGCCCGCAACCCGCTTCGCCACGCAAAGCCAGGCGCTGCTGCATTGTCTCGAAACCGGCGAGCCCGCCGCCTGGCAAGGCGCCGGCGTCCTATGGCAGTGGAGATGGCATGACCGCGCGGTTTGATTACGCCTGGCGGTTTTTCGCGACCGGCATGGCGTTCGTGGTGTTCGGCATCTGCGGCGTGTTGTTCTCGCTGCTGGTGTTTCCGCTCGCGTGGCTGTGGCCGCATCGCGCGTCGCGGCAGTTCGCGGTGACCAGCGTGATCCACTGGTTTTTCCGCGCGCTGGTGGCCGTATTGCAGCGAATCGGCGTAATGGAGCTCGAAGTGACGGGCGCGCACGCGTTGCGCGCGCGGCGCCCGGCCATCGTGGTGGCGAATCATCCCACCTACCTCGACGTCATGGTGCTGCTTTCGCTCACGCCGCACGCTTGCTGTGTCGTGAAGAACGCGCATTGGAGCAACCCATGTTTCTGGGGCATCGTGCGCTCGGCGGAATATGTCAGCAACGCGGACCCCGCCGAGCTCGTGGAAGCGGGTGCCAGGCAGCTCGCGGCCGGCTATACGATGATCATTTTTCCGGAAGGCACGCGCAGTCCGGCGCGCAACCGGCTGCATGCGTTTTCGCGCGGTTTTGCGCATATGGCGCTCAAGGCCGGGGCACCGATCGTGCCGGTGCTCATGGACTGCGATCCGCCCGCGTTCACCAAAGAGATGCGCTGGTACGACGTGCCCGCGCGAGCGTTCCGCATGCGCGTGAACGTGCTCGAGCCGCTCGCCGCGGACGGGCTCGCGGCGCACGACACCCCACCGGCTCTCGCGGCGCGCAGCGTGACGAGCGCCGTCGAAGCACACATTACCCAGCACCTGTTCGATTATGGATTCTTTAAAACTGGAAATTAAGCAGCTCCTGATCGAAGCACTCGATCTGGAAGACCTGAGCCCCGCCGATATCGACGACGACGCACCGTTATTCGATACCGACGGCATCGGTCTCGATTCGATCGACGCACTGGAAATCGGCATCGTGCTGCGCAAACAATATCAATTGACCATTGCGGCGAACGACGAGCGCACGCGCGAGCATTTCCGCTCGATCAGCACGCTGGCCGCGCTGGTGGCAAGTCAGCGCGAAGCGGCGCACACCGCCAATGAAATTAACAGCAAAGGGGAATGACCGTGTCCGAGGCAGAGATTCTTGAACGCATCCGCGCCATCTTCAAAGAGAACTTCGCAATCGAGCCCGAGAGCGTGACGCCCGACGCGCATCTGTTCGAAGATCTCGATCTGGACAGCATCGACGCAGTCGACCTCGCGATCAAACTGCAGGAAATGACCGGGCGCCGCATCAAGCCGGAAGAGTTCAAGTCGGTGCGCACGGTCGGCGACGTGATCGGTGCGGTCGAATCGCTGCTGGCGACCCAAGGCTGATGCCGGCTACGCGCTCGCGAACGCCGGCAGTGGAGCAGCGGGCCGCCGGTGCTTCGTCAACGGCCGGGCGCCATTGGGTCAAGGCCGTCGTGCAGGTGCTCGTGAAGCTCGCCTACCCGGCGCTGATTCTTTGCGCATGGCGTTGGGACACGCCGCGCTACGTCGGCTGCATGCTGTTTGCGATTCTGTGGCTGCAGCGCTGGGCCGGCAGCGGTCCTGTCGCGACTTCGCTGCGCCGTCTTTCCGCGATCGACTGGACCGTGGTCGGTCTGCTTAGCTGCGCGTCGGCGGCCATCGTCTTCACTAACAGCGAGTTGCTGTTGCGCCTTTATCCGTCGCTCGTCAATCTCGGTCTTCTGATCGCGTTCGGCGCGACGCTTGTGCGCGGACCGTCGATGATCGAGAAATTCGCGCGCCTCGGCAAAGCCGATCTGCCGCCGGGCGCCGTGCGTCACACGAGGCGCGTCACCCAGGTGTGGTGCGGGTTCTTTCTGCTGAACGGCGCTTTCTCCGCCTACACCGCGCTCTACTGGAGCCGCGCGAACTGGTCGCTCTATAACGGCGCGCTTGCCTATTTGCTGATCGGTGTGCTGCTGATCGCGGAAGTCGTGTGGCGCTATCTCGTCGTGCTGCCGCGCGCTGCGCGTTCGGAGGCGGCATGATCGCGCTGCACGACCTGTTGGCTGTCCCGCTCGACGCCGCCGGCCGCAACGTTCCGGTTTGCCGCGACCGCGCCACGGTGCTCGACCGCGCAGCGTTTCGCGCGCGCGTCACGGCGCTGGTCGCGCTGGTGCAAGAAAAGGCCGCGCAACGCTACGCATTGTGCATTGACGATCCGTTCGACTTTGCCTGTGCGTTGTTCGCGCTCTTCGCCTGCGGCAAGGAACCGGTGATACCTGCGAACGCAACGCCCGGCTATCTCGCCGATCTCGCCGATGCCTACGACGTCGTATTGACCGACGCCGCGCTGCCGCCGCACACGCAAGCCGATGCGCGCGCGGCTGCTTCCAGCCCGTGCATCGATACGCGCATGGATACGTGCATCGACCCGCAAGCACCGCTTACGCTCTACACATCCGGCAGCAGTGGCCGTCCGAAGCCGATCCGCAAAACCCTCGCGCAGTTCAATGCAGAAGTGCATACGCTCGAGAAGCAGTGGGGCGCGCTCGTCGGCGACGCGACGATGCTGGCGAGTGTCCCGCATCACCACATCTACGGTCTGCTGTTTCGCGTGATGTGGCCGCTTGCCGCCGGCCGCGCATTCGATCGCGAGATCAGCATCGAGCCGCAGCATCTGCAGGCGCAACTTGCACAATGCGGCGCGGCCGTGATCGTCTCGACGCCCGCGCAGTTGTCGCGCTGGCCGGCGTTACCGGGCTTTGCCGCAATGACGCCCGCGCCGCGTGCGTTTTTTTCGTCGGGCGGTCCGCTCGCGCTCGAAGCCGCCCAGCACTATGCGGCCGCTTACGGCGCCGCGCCGCTGGAAATTTATGGCAGCACCGAGACAGGCGGCATTGCGTGGCGCCGCCAGGACCAGAGCGATGCATGGCAACCGGTAACCGGCATTGAAGTGCGGCGCGACGAGGACGGCGCGCTCAACGTGCGTTCGCCGCATCTCGATCACAGCGGCTGGCATCGTACGGACGACAAGATTGCGTTCGACGCGCAAGGCGGTTTCCGTTTGCAGGGGCGTCTTGACCGCGTGCTCAAGCTCGATGGCAAGCGCGTCTCGCTGCCGGAACTGGAGGCGCGGCTCGCGCTGCATCCGTATGTGATGCAGGCGGCCATCGTGCCGCTCGAAGGCGGCGCGCGCGAGCGCGTCGGCGCTGTCGTCGCGTTGACGGAAGCCGGCAGCGAAGCGTTGCGCGACCAGGGCCGCGTGCTTCTCGCGCAGAGCCTGCGGCGCCATCTCGCCGATTATTTCGACGTGGTCGTATTGCCGCGCCACTGGCGCTTTCGTCTTGCGCTGCCGTTCGACGCGCGCGGCAAGCTGCCGGTCTCGGCGGTCGCCGCGGCGTTCGAGCCGCGCGCGGAGGGCTTCGAGCTGCTCGCCGAGGCGCGCAGCGGCGACACGCTTCACTATGAGTTGCGCGTGCCGGCGACGCTCGCGCATTTCGCCGGCCACTTTCCCGGCTTGCCGATCCTGCCGGGCGTCGTGCAGGTCGACTGGGCAATGCGCCTTGCCGCCGAACAGGTGCCGTGCGTGCGGGCCGCCGCTTCCATCGACCGTCTGAAGTTCATGGCCCCGGTCGCGCCTGGCGCGGTGCTCAAGCTCACGCTCGCGCACGATGCGGCGCGCCGCCGCGTGCAGTTCGCGTACCGGCTGAACGGACGCGAATGCGCGTCGGGCGCGATTGTCTATCCGGAGAGCGCGTCATGAGCATCGCTGCCTGCATCGTGATTCCGATCTACAACCACAAGGACGCGATCGGCGCCACCGTGGCGAATCTGGCGGTACACGGCTTGCCGATCTTCATCGTCGACGACGGCAGCGACGAGCCGACCCAACAGGTGCTCGGCGAACTCGCGCGCCGATATGCGGCACAAGTGACGCTGCTGCGTCTGCCGGTCAACGGCGGCAAGGGCGCCGCGGTCATGGCGGGGTTGCGCGCCGCGCGCCGCGCGAACTACACGCACGCGTTGCAGATCGACGCCGACGGCCAGCACGACGCCGCCGATGTCCCGCGTTTTATCGAGGCCGCGCGCGCCGAACCCGGTGCGGTGATTCTCGGTCGACCCGTGTATGACGAGAGCGTGCCGAAGTCGCGCCTCTACGGCCGTTACCTGACGCACGTGTGGGTGTGGATCGAAACGCTCTCGCTGACCATTCGCGATTCGATGTGCGGGTTCCGGCTCTATCCGCTTGCACTCGCGTGCGAGCTGATCGACAGCGTGCAGTTGCCCACGCGCATGGACTTCGACATCGAGATTCTGGTGCGCCTTTACTGGCGGCGCGCCGCGTTTCGCGCGATTCCCACGCGCGTGACTTACGCGAGCGACGGCGTTTCGCATTTCGACGTGTTGTGGGACAACGTGCGCATCAGCCGCAGTCACACGCGGCTCGTGTGCGGCATGCTGCTGCGTCTGCCGTTGCTCGTCGCGCACAAATTCATGCCGCGCCACAGCGCAACCGCGAATCTCTCGGGCGGGCCCGAAGCGCAGGACTGGTGGCGTATCGCCGAGCGCGGCAGTCATCTTGGCATGTCCTTGCTCGCGTTGAGCTGCAAGCTGTTCGGCCGCCGCTTCACCGCGCTGTGGCTGCATCCTGTCGTCGCTTATTTTCTGCTGACCGGACGTGCGGCGCGCGCGGCCTCGGCCAATTACTTCACGCGTTTGCGCGAGGCCGCGCCGCACGGCGACACGCCGCGCCCCGGCTGGCTTTCCGCCTATCGCCACATGTTGGCCTTCGCGCAATCGGGCTTCGACAAGCTCGCGGCGTGGTCCGGCCGCGTGAACGATACCGATGTGAAATTCGAAGATCCTTCGGCGTTCGAAGCATTGGTTGCGAGCGGCAAGGGCGCGCTCGTGATCGGCGCGCATCTCGGCAATCTGGAAATGACCCGTGCGCTCGCCGCGCAAGGCGCGTATGCGAAAGTCACGGCGGTTGTCTATACCGAACATGCGCGGCGCTTCAATAGCGTGCTCGCGTCTGCGAACAGCGAATTCGCGCGGCATCTGCTCGAAGTCGCGGACTTCGGACCCGAAACCGCGATGCTGATGCAGGAGCGCGTCGACGCGGGCGAGTTGCTCGTGATAGTCGGCGACCGCGTGCCCGCGCACGAGGCGGGCCGCACTACGAGTGCGCGTTTTCTCGGCGCCGATGCGCCGTTCGCGCAGGGCCCCTATGTGCTTGCGCATGCGCTCGGCTGCCCGGTGTATCTGTTCTTCTGTCTGAAAGAGCGCGACGGTTATCGTCTTTACTTCGAGCCGTTCGCGCAGCGCATCGAGTTGCCGCGCCGCGAGCGCACCCAGCATCTCGCAGCGTGGGCGCAGCGTTATGCGGAGCGTCTCGAACACTATTGCCGCAAGGCACCTTATCAATGGTTCAATTTCTTCGACTTTTGGGCCAGCCCCAAGCGAGGCGCAAATGGCCGAACATGATCTGATCGACGCGCCGCAGGCCGGCGCTCACGCAACTTCGCCGCGCGGCGCTCACGCGGCGCCCGTCGTGATCGGTGCGCGCAAGCTCAGCATCGAGGACGTGGTCGCCATCGCGCAGCAGCGCGCACCGGTCGCGTTGAACACGGACCCGGCCTGGCGCGCGCGCATTCAGCGCGGCGCCGACTTTCTGCGTCGGCATCTCGCCGCGGGCGCCACCGTCTACGGCGTCAACACCGGTTATGGCGACGCCTGCGTGGTCGACGTGCCGATGGAACTCGTCGAAGCGTTGCCGCTGCAGCTCACGCGTTATCACGGCTGCGGCATGGGCGACTATCTCGACGACGCGCAGACGCTCGCGGTGATCGCCGCGCGTCTGAACTCGCTGGCCTATGGGTTTTCGGGCGTGCGCCCCGTGCTGCTCGAACGTCTCGCCGACCTCGTCAATCATCGCGTGTTGCCGCGCATTCCCGCCGAGGGTTCGGTCGGCGCAAGCGGCGACCTCACGCCGCTCTCGTATGTCGCGGCGGCTCTCGCGGGCGAGCGCGAAGTCATGTTCGAAGGGCGCCTGCGCGACGTGCGCGAGGTATGGAGCGAACTCGGGCAAACGCCGCTCACGCTCGCGCCGAAAGAGGGCCTTGCACTGATGAACGGCACCGCGGTCATGACCGGCCTTGCGTGTCTCGCGTTCGCCCGCGCGGATCACCTGACGCGCCTCACCGCGCGCCTGACTGCGTTGTCTACCGTGGCGCTCGACGGGCGCGCCGCGCATTTCGACGCGACGCTCTTCGAAGTGAAGCCGCACGCCGGCCAGGCCCAAGCCGCCGCATGGATTCGAGCCGATCTCGAAGGCCGCGACGACACGCCCGGCCACCGCCTGCAGGACCGCTATTCGATCCGCTGCGCGCCGCACGTTATCGGCGTGGCGCGCGATGCGCTCAGCTGGGTGCGCCGCGACGTCGAAAACGAACTGAACAGCGCGAACGACAATCCGCTGATCGACCCCGACAACGAGCGCGTGCTGCACGGCGGCAACTTCTACGGCGGCCACATCGCGTTCGCCATGGACTCGCTGAAGGTGGCGGTGGCGAACCTCGCGGATCTGATGGACCGGCAACTCGCGCTGCTCGTCGACGTGAATTTCAACAACGGCCTGCCGCGCAATCTTACTGGCGCGGCGCCCGAGCGCGCGGCCATCAATCATGGCTTCAAGGCCGTGCAGATTTCGTCGTCCGCGTGGACAGCCGAAGCGTTGAAAAACACCATGCCCGCCAGCGTGTTCTCGCGCTCCACCGAGGCCCACAACCAGGACAAGGTCAGCATGGGCACTATCGCGGCGCGCGACTGCCTGCGCGTGCTCGAATTGACCGAACAGGTGGCCGCGGCGCACACGCTTGCCACAGTGCAGGCCGCGCGGCTGCGTCTGCGGATGGACAGCTCCACGCCGGTGCCGGCGCCGTTGCAAACGTTCATGGAAAGCGTCGCCGCACAGTCGCCGTTCGTCGAGCAAGACCGCGCGCTCGAACACGATCTGCGCGCGCTGAGCGCACGCATTGCCGCATGCGAGTTGCTGCCTTACCGCGGAGATTCACACGCATGAGCGCCGCCCGCAAGCCACTGAGCGCCAGCGCAACGGTCGAAGTGCCGTTTCACGATGTCGACGCGATGAACGTCTGCTGGCACGGTCATTATCTGAAGTACTTCGAGATTGGCCGCGCTGCGTTGTTGCGCGCGTTCGATTACGACTACCGCGAAATGCAGGCATCGGGTTATCTGTGGCCGATCGTGGAGGCACATCTGAAGTACGTGCGCCCGGCTACGTATGGTCAGAAGATCGACGTGCGCACGCAACTGCTCGAACACGAAAACCGCCTGAAAATAGGCTACGAAATCGTCGATTGCGCCTCGGGCACGCGGCTCACGAAGGGCTACACGATTCAGGTGGCGGTTCACGCAGCCACTCAGGAATTGCAGTTCGTGTCGCCGCCCGTGGTCTTCGAAAAACTGGAGCGTGTATGGGGACCATGAATGTTCGCCGGCGGCTCGTCAAGGTGCTGTGTGTGGCCGCGTTGACGAGCGCGCCAGGCGTGGGCACAGCGCCGGTATCGGCGGCCGCCACTGACGGCAATTCGGCACTCGTCTCGCAGATCGCCTCGCATCTCGCAGCAGCCAGGGGCGTGCGCGCGCAGTTCACGCAAACACAAACGCTTGCCGCGATGAAGCAGCCGCTAATCAGCACCGGTTCCTTGCTGTTTCTGCGCGAGCGCGGCGTGATCTGGCAGATCGCGGCGCCGTACAAGGCCACTTACGTGATTACCGACGCAGGCGTCGCCGAACTCGACGCGCGCGGGCAGCGTGTCACCACACGCGGCGCGCAGGGCACGCGCGGCGTCGCGCAAGTCTCGAAGATGATGCGCGCGATGCTGGGCGGCGATCTTTCCGCACTGTATTCGCAGTTCGACGTGCAGGCCGAGGGCAGCGCCGCGAACTGGCGCATGCGGCTCACGCCGAATCAGCCGCAGATCGCGCAGTCCATCAAGAGCATACAGATGAGCGGCGGCGACTACCTGCAGAACTTGCGCATTGCGCTCGCGAACGGCGACATCACGCAACTCGAATTCAGCAGAAGCGAGACGGTGAGCGAGCCTGCGCCGGCCGAACGCAGCCTGCTCGGGGCGCCGTAATGGAGTTGCTGCGCAGGTCGGCGAGGCAGACATGGGGCGTGCGGGCCGCGTGGCTCGTGCTCGCGCTCGCGGCGGCGCTGTATTGCGGCTGGCGTTTCGCCGGACCGTCGCCGTTGCAGACCAATTTTCTCGCGTTGTTGCCCGCGACCGAGGCCGACCCGGTCGCGGAGAAAGCCGTCGATACGCTCGCGAGCGCGCTGGGCGACCGTACCGTTTTTCTCGTCACCAGTCGCGACGACGCGCACGCCAAGGCGGCGGCCAAGCAGCTTGGCGCAGCACTGCAAAAGAGCGGCGCGTTCGCTTCGGTAACCGCGCAATTGCCGCCGTTCGACCTGTCGCGCATCGCGGCGCTGTACCTGCCACATCGCTTCGGTCTGCTCACGCCTGCCGACCGCGACGCAATCGCGGCCGCGCCTGCATCCGGCAGCACGTTGCATGACGCACTGGCCCAACGCATCTATAACCCGTTGCGCGGCGGCCTCACCACTGCGCTTGCAGACGACCCGTTCGGCTGGCTCGAACATTGGCTCGGCAATCTGCCGCTTGCCACCTCGAATCTCGAGCTCGAAGACGGCCTGCTCGTCTCCCACGTAGGCAACGCAACCAGCGTGCTGGTCGTAGCGACGCTGCCAGGCTCGGCCTACGAAAGCAGCACGCAACAGGCCGTGATCGCGGCGCTCTCGCAAGCCGAAAGCGCGCTCAAGCAGACGTTCGCCGACGTTTCGGTGGCGCGCACCGGCGCGGTGTTCTACGCGCAATCGGCGCGCAGCGCAGCGGAGAGCGAGGTGCATGTGATCGGTATGGCGTCGCTCGTCGGCATTGCGTTGCTGATGATGTGGGTGTTCCGCTCGCCGCGCCTGCTCCTGCTGGGTTTCGTTTCCACCGCGTTCGGCATTGTGTGCGCGCTGGCGGTCACGTTGCTGGTGTTCGACAAGCTGCATCTGCTGACGCTCGTGTTCGGCGCGAGTCTGATCGGCGAAGCGGTGGACTATTCGATTCAGTATTTCGTCGTCTATCTCGGTGCGGGGCGCGACTGGGATGCGCGTCGCGGCGCGCATGCCGTGCGCCCTGCGTTGAGCGTGGCGCTTGCAACCAGCCTGCTCGGCTACGCGATCCTCATGTGGGTGCCGTTTCCCGCGCTCAAGCAGATTGCCTGCTTTGCGATGGCCGGCATCGTGACCGCGTTTGCTTCGGTGATGTGGCTGTTGCCCGCGCTGCTGCCGTACGCGCCCCAACGCAGTCCGCGGCGCCTCTTTGGGCGCGCCGCGCGCTTGCTCGGCGCGTGGCATCGGGTGATCGGCGGCCGGCGCGCGTGGCTGGTCGCCGCGCTGTTGCTGATCGCCGCGCTTCCAGGCTGGCTGCGCCTTACGAGCGACGACGATATCCACCTGCTGACTCAGCGCGACCCGTCGCTCGTCGCCCAGGAAGACAAGGTGCGCGCGGCAGTGGGCGTGGATAACAGCGCGCAGTTTTTCGTCGTGCGCGGCGACACGCCGGAGATGGTATTGCAGCGCGCCGAGGCGCTCGGCACGAAGCTCGACGCTCTCGACAGCGCGGCGGACAGAATAAGCGGTTATCAGTCGGTCGCGCAGTTCGTGCCGTCCGCGCAGCAGCAGAATGAGAACCGCGCGTTGCTCGCGCAACATGTTTTCGCCGACCGTGCCGCATTGCGCGCCACGCTGCTGCAAGCGGGCTTCAAGGACGAAGTGGCCGATGCCTGGCTCGCCGCGCAAGCAAGGCCGCAACCCATTCTCACTGTGGACGAGTGGCTCGCCGCGCCGTGGTCGCAACCGTACCGGCACCTGTGGCTCGGCCAGGTCGGCCCGGCTGGCCGCCTCGACGCGGCGAGTAAAGCGTATGCGGCGGTCGTGATCCCGCAAGGCGTGAGCCCGCGCAACGAGCCAGCGTTGATCGCCGCGGCGCGTTCGCTGCCGGGTGTGGTGTTCGTCGACAAGGCCGCGAGCGTATCGAAGCTGTTCGGCGCGTATCGCGTGGATAGCGCCTGGTGGCTCGGCGGCGCGCTGACGCTCGTTCTCGTGCTGCTGATCGTGCGGTACGCCGCACCGCATTCGGCCTCGCGCAGTGCTGGTGACGCAGGTGGCGCAGGCGCCGCAGCGTCCGTCGTGCAACGTCTGCGCGGCGGCGTCGCAGTGACCTTGCCGGTGCTGCTGGCCATAGGCGTCACGCTCGCCGCATTCGGTTATGCGCGCGTGCCGCTCAATCTGTTCAACTGGCTTGCGCTGATGCTCGTGCTCGGGGTCGGCGCGAATTACGCGGTGTTTCTGCGCGAAGGATGCTTGCGCGCGGACGCCGATCTCGGCGCGGTGTGGACCGGCGTGCTGCTGTCCGCGGCCACCACGCTGTTGTCGTTCGGCATGCTCGGCATGAGTGCGATGCCCGCATTGAAGAGCTTTGGCGCGACACTCGCGCTCGGCATTGCGGTGGCGGTGCTGCTCGCGCCGATCGGCATGCCATCGGAAATGAGGAGGGCCGCATGAAAGCGCCATCAGTCTATTTGCACGCGCTCGGCATGATCAATGCGCTCGGCGGCGACCTCGACAGCATCGTGCCGGCCCTCGCGGCAACCGACGCACCCGGCATGACGACGGTGCATACGGGAATCGGCGACGCGTTTGTCGGCAGCGTGGTGACCCCGCTCGAGCTCGCACCCCCTGCGGATCTCGCACGCTACGACTGTCGCAACAACCGCCTGCTGCTGGCCGCTCTCGCGCAGATCGCGCCGGCCGTCGATGCGGCGCGCGAGCGTTATGGCGCGCATCGGATCGGCGTGGTGCTCGGAACCAGCACCTCGGGTATCGAGGCCGCCGAGGCCGCATTCGTCTATCAGGCGCAAGCGGGCGCGCTGCCCGCGAACTTCAATTACCGGCAGATGGAGATCGGCACGGCTGCGCCGTTCGCGGCGGCGGCCCTGGGCGTGAAGGGTCCGGCGTACACGATATCCACCGCATGCACGTCGAGCGCCAAGGCGTTTGCATCGGCGCAGCGTTTGTTGCAATTGCAACTATGCGACGCCGTGGTCGTAGGCGGCGTCGATTCGTTATGCGAGCTGACCGTGCAAGGCTTCGCTTCGCTCGAGTCGACGAGCGGCACGCGCAGCAATCCGCTTAGCCGGAATCGTTGCGGCATCAACGTGGGCGAAGGCGCGGCCGTGTTCCTGATGAGCCGCGACGAAGCAGCGGTGCGTCTTGCGGGTGTCGGCGAATCGAGCGACGCTCACCATATTTCTTCGCCGGATCCGCAAGGCGTCGGCGGCGAACTCGCGTTGCGCGCGGCGCTCGCGGATGCGGGCCTTGCGCCGTCGTCCATCGGCTATGTGAACCTGCACGCCACGGCAACGCGCAAGAACGACGAGATGGAAGCGAGGCTCATGTCGCGGGTGTTTCCCGACGGCGTCGCGACGAGCGGCACCAAGCCGCTGACGGGGCATCAACTGGGCGCGGCGGGCGCCACCGAACTAGGCTTCGCATGGCTCGCGCTCGCGCGCGAAGACGTACCGCTGCCGCGCCACGTGTGGGACGGCGAGGCGGACCCGGCACTGCCCCCGCTCGACCTCGTCGAAAGCGAACGGTTCTTGCCGCGCAGCGCAGGCACGCGGTACGCAATGAGCAACTCGTTTGCGTTCGGCGGCAGCAATGTCAGTCTGATCGTTGCAGGATGAGCGCGATGAATCCGATGCGAAGCACCGAAGAACTGTTGCAGCAGCCGATTGAAGCGATCATCCCGCACCGCGGCACCATGTTGCTGATCGACGGCGTGAACAGTTTCAGCGATGAGACGCTGTGCGCGCGCGCCACGGTGCATGACGATGCGTGGTACGCCGACGCAGAAGGCGCAATGCCCGCGTGGATCGGCATCGAACTGATGGCGCAGGCCATCGCCGCGCACGTCGCGCTCGTGGCGATGCGCGGCGGCGGGCGGGCGCGGCCCGGCGTGCTGCTGGGTTCGCGCAGCTACAAGGCACTGCAGCCGGCGTTTGCGCGCGGCGCGCAGTTGCTGGTTCGGGCGACGGAACTGCTGCGTAGCGAGGAAGGCCACGCAGCCTACGAATGCACGATTCACGACGGCGACACGTGTTGCGCCGAGGCTGTGATCAAGGTGTTCCAGCCGTCCGATTTTCAGTCATTCATTGAGGGGAGTTTCAGTTCATGAGCCGGCGTGTTCTCGTTACCGGCGCAAGCCGCGGCATTGGCCGTGCGATTGCGTACCAGTTGGCCGCCGACGGCTTCGCAGTGTCTGTGCATTGCCGCACGGGACGCGCCGAAGCCGAAGCGGTCGCAACGGGCATCGCCGCGGAAGGCGGCAGCGCGCGCGTGCTGCAGTTCGACGTGCGCGAGCGCGCCGTGTGCCGCGAAGTGCTCGAAGCAGATGTCGCCGCACACGGCCCGTACTACGGCATCGTATGCAGCGCGGGTGTGACGCGCGACGCCGCGTTTCCCGCGCTCACCGACGAAGACTGGGACGTGGTGATCGAAACCGGCCTCGACTCGTTCTACAACGTCGTGCATCCGCTGACCATGCCGATGGTGCGGGCTCGCAAGGGCGGGCGCATCGTCACTATCGCGTCGGTGTCCGGCGTGATGGGCAATCGCGGTCAGGTCAACTACAGCGCGGCGAAGGCAGGGCTGATCGGCGCGACCAAGGCGCTCGCAGTGGAACTCGCGTCGCGCAACATCACCGTGAATTGCGTGGCGCCGGGGTTGATCGAAACCGGCATGCTCGACGAGATGCCGCTCGAACACGCGCTCAAAACGGTGCCGATGAACCGCGTCGGTCAGCCTGCGGAGGTGGCGTCGGTGGTCGGCTTCCTGATGTCGGACGCGGCCTCGTATGTCACACGCCAGGTGATCGGCGTCAACGGCGGGATGGTCTGATGAAGCGAGTCGTCATTACCGGCATGGGCGGCGTCACGGCGCTCGGCGACAACTGGGACGCCATCGAAGCGCGTCTGAAAAGCGGCCTGAACGCGGTGCGGCGCATGCCCGAATGGGACTACTTCGAATCGCTGCATACGCGGCTCGCCTGTCCGTTGCCTGGCTTCGTCGCGCCCGCGCATTATCCGCGCAAGAAGACCCGTTCGATGGGGCCCGTGTCGCTCTATTCGGTGCGCGCGAGTGAACTCGCGCTCGCCGACGCGGGCCTTGCCGACGACGCCAGCATCAAGGACGGCCGCATGGGCGTCGCGTATGGTTCGTCGTCGGGTTCCGTGCAGCCGATTCGCGCGTTCGGCACGATGCTCGAAACCGGCTCGATGAGCGACGTCACGTCGAACAGCTACGTGCAGATGATGCCGCACACGGCCGCCGTCAACGTCAGCCTGTTCTGGGACCTGAAGGGGCGCATCATTCCGACCTCGTGCGCGTGCGCGTCGGGTAGCCAGGCGATCGGCTACGCGTACGAAGCGATTCAGACCGGCAAGCAGACGCTGATGCTCGCAGGCGGCGCCGAAGAGTTGTCAGGGCCGGCCGTTGCCGTCTTCGACACCTTGTACGCGACCAGCACGCGCAACGACGAGCCGCACCTCACGCCGCGTCCTTTCGATGCCGCGCGCGACGGCCTCGTGGTCGGCGAAGGCGCGGCCACGCTGGTGCTCGAGGAATATGAACACGCGCTCGCGCGCGGTGCGCGGATCCATGCGGAAATCGTGGGCTTTGGCTGCAATTCCGACGGCGCGCACATGACCCAGCCGACCGCCGAGACGATGGCGCTCGCCATGCAGCTCGCGCTCGCGGACGCGCAGCTTCGGCCCGAGGCCATTGCCTACGTGAACGCGCATGGCACCTCCACCGACCGCGGCGACATTGCCGAAAGTCATGCGACCTCGCAGACGTTCGGCGAGCGCATGCCGATCAGTTCGCTCAAGAGCTATGTGGGCCATACGCTCGGCGCGTGCGGCGCGCTCGAGGCGTGGTGGACCATCGAGATGATGAAGCGCAACTGGTACGCGCCTACGTTGAATCTGCACGACGTGGACCCCGCTTGCGCGCCGCTCGACTACATCGTCGGCGCGGGACGGCAGATCGATGCGGAGTTCGTGATGAGCAACAACTTCGCGTTCGGCGGCATCAATACGTCGCTCATTTTCAGGCGCGTTCAATGAGCGTGAAGCTGCAACGCGTGGTGGTGACCGGCATGGGCATCGTGTCGTGCCTCGGCAACACGCTCGACGAAGTGTCCGCCGCATTGCGCGCGGGAACATCGCGTATAGAACGGATCGACGCCTGGCGCGAGCGCGGTTTCGGCTCGCAGGTGGCGGGCGTTGCTTCGCTTGCGAACGAGCCGCCGTTCGAGCGCAAGCTCGAGCGCTTCATGGGCGACACCGCGCGCTTCGCCTGTCATGCCGCGAAAAAAGCCATCGACGACGCACAGCTCGGCGCCGCCATGCTGCGCTCGCCGCTCGCGGGCACGGTGATCGGCTCGGGCGTGGGCAGCATGGCGAGCTATGACGCGGCGATGACGGTTGCGCGCACGCGCGGCGTCGAGAAAGTGCCGCCCTACACGGTGCCGCACGCGATGAGCAGCACCGCTTCGGCGAATGTCGCCCAGCTGTTCGGGCTAGAGGGCGTCAGCTATTCGCCGTCGTCGGCATGCACGACCTCGGCGCTCGCGATAGGCCAGGCGATGCAGCTGATCCAGACCGGCCGCCAGCAAATCGTGTTGGCGGGCGGCAGCGAGTCGCTGCACGACAACATGACGCTGATGTTCGACGCAATGGGCGCGCTGTCGCGGCGTTTTAACGACACGCCGCAACGCGCGTCGCGTCCTTACGACAGCGCGCGCGACGGTTTCGTGATCGCGTCGGGCGGCGGGGTGCTGGTTCTCGAAGCGCTGGACCACGCATTGGCGCGCGGCGCGCGCATCTATGCGGAGTTGACCGGATTCGGCGATTGCACCGACGCCGGCATGGTCACGCCGCGCGCGGCGGGCATCGCGCGTGCGATGCGCGGGGCGATGAGCGGCTCGATGAGCCAAACGTCGCGCGGCGCGCTGAGCGGCTCAACGAACGGCTCGACGAACGAGGCGACGAACGACATAGCGGGCGAAACCGTCACGCGCCCCGACTACATCAACACCCACGCGCCTTCCACGCCGCTCGGCGATGTCGAAGAACTGCGTGCGTTGCAGCAGGTGTTCGGCAGCGAACCGGAGCGCGGCATGCCGGCGTTTTCGTCGACCAAGGGCATGACGGGGCATCCGCTTGGCGCATGCGGCGCACACGAGGCGATCTACACGTTGCTGATGATGCGCGACGGCTTCATCGCGGGAACGACCAGAATAGAAACCGCGGAACCGCAAACGCATGGCATGCCGCTCGTGCGCGAGACGCGCGACGCGCGCATCCGGACGGCCATGTCGCTGTCGTTCGGCTTTGGCGGAAGTTGTGCAGGTCTGATGTTCGAAGCATGGCAGGGCGGCTGAACCGGCCGTAATTTAAAAAAACGAGGGCAGAACAATGAAAACGACCATCAAACGGGCCGCAATGCTGAGTGCATTGACGATTGCAGCGGCGACACTAGCGGGTTGCGCGACGCAGGTGAAATCGCTGCCGCTCGCAGCGGCGGGCGGCGAGTCGCGCGGCGGCGTGCCGGTGTATTTCGGCGAGCAGAACCATCCCGCAGTGAAGACGGATCTGGGCAACGTGTCGTACTCCGTGCGCATTGCCCGCAAGGTCGCGGGTCCCGACGAAGCATGCCGCGAAGCGCTCGCCGAAGCGGTCGGCAAACTGCGCGCGGCGGCACGCGAGCGCGGCGCCAATGCCGTCATCGACATCGGCACGCGTTTTCACAGCAGCGAGAGCAACTCGTCGCGCGAATTCACCTGCGGCGTGAGCCCGAGCGCGGCGGCCATCGCTGTGAGCGGAAAGCTCGTGGTGTTCGAAGCGAACTGAACCGGCTCTCATGCCTGTGCAGTAAATAGGGAATCGTAAAACTAACAACAACCGTTAAGGAGTATCAATGAAACGCCATCTGATGTTCGTTACACTCGCCGCTTCGTTCAGCATGCTAAGCACCGCACCGGCGCTCGCGCGCGACACCGTGGCCAACTATCCGATCGAACAGGCGTTGCACAGCGAGCCGGGCAAGGTGAGCGACGATATCGCGCTGTATTTCGCGGGCCAGCGTCATCCGGCCGTGGTGAAGAGCATCGGCGAATTCGCGACAAACAAGAAGACCAACGCGTTCGGCAAGAGCGATGAGGCGGCCTGCCAGCACGTGTTCCTGTCGGCGGTGATCGAGTTGCAGGAACGTGCGCGCAAGGAAGGCGGCAACGCGGTGATCAACATCAAGAGCAACTACAAGAACGAAGTGCGCGAAAGCGCGACCGAGTTCACGTGCGGCGCGGGCGCCGTGATTGCCGGCGTCGCGCTGAAGGGCGATGTGGTGACGCTGCGTAAGTAAGCGGGGGGACGCGGGGCCGCTGGATCGGCGGGGCGCGATTGGTCTGAGTTCAGGCGGCCGCAACTGGAGCGGTCTGAATTCAGCCGCGGATTCAGGCGGCTTGAGCGAACGCCCCGAACCAAAGCGGCTTGGGTCGACGCGGCCCGAACCGAAGCGGCTTGGATCGACGCGGCGCAAACCGAAGCGGCTTGAATCGAGGCAGCCGAAACCGCAGCGGCATGGATCGATGTGGCCTGAACCGAAGCGACCGCCCGTCATGCCCGGCGCTTCAATCGGTCTTTGTCGCCGCGACATTGACGAGCGTCTCGCGACGTTTGCCGGGTTGCGGACGATGCAGGCCGAGCCGCTCCAGCAGGCCGAAGTCTTTCGCGCGGCTCCACCAGAGGTAGGGGAACGAAACGTTGCGCGCCGTAAAGCTGAAGCCGCCGCGACGGATCATGTCGAGGTAGCCCTCCGCGCTTTTTTGCACGTGCATGGGATGGCGAAACAGCAGCCGGATCACCCACGATTTGATGTACGCGTCGGTGGATTCGGCAAAGAGGAGTACGCCGCCCGGCTTCAGTACGCGGCGAAACTCGGCGAGCGCTCGCTCCTGCTCGACGAGGTGATGGAAGGTCTGGTGGCAGAACACGATGTCGGCGCTCGCATCGGGCAGCGGCAGGTCGCCGCAGTCTCCGTGCAGCAGTTCGATGTCGGCGACCCGGTCGCGGCATGCGTGCGCGGCGTTGGCGGCAAGCGCGAGCGAAGGCTCGTGATAGTCGATGCCGACAATGCGGCGCGGCTCGAACGCGTGAGCAAGCAGACGGAACGAGATGCCCTGTCCGCAGCCCGCGTCGACGATCACGGGGGCGGTGGGCAACGGCGTGTCGATCAGGCGCTTGAGGTCGTTAATGGCGACGCGCAACACATGGTGTTCCCACGTGTGAGTGCGCAGGAACCAGATTCCGAATGCGGTTTCCGGCACGAACGGCACGGTGGATGTGTGAGACGGCGACACGCTGGGCTCCCCGGGGAAGTGGTCTGTTCTGTTAGAGATGCAATGTAACAAGGCGTAAGGATGCAGCGGAATGCTGCGCCGGGCAAGCAAACGATTGAGGCAAACTTGGGTACACATGTCATGAAGCACACGGCGGTCGACGTCGTCATCATCGGCGCAGGGCCGGCCGGGGCGGTTGCGGCCGCGTTGTTGCGCAAAGCGGGCCGCTCGGTGCTCGTGCTGGAGCGTCAGCACTTTCCGCGTTTTTCGATTGGCGAGAGCCTGTTGCCGCAAAGCATGGCTTACCTCGAAGAGGCCGGCATGCTGCAGGCGGTGGTCGAAGCGGGCTTCCAGTACAAGAACGGCGCGCAATTCGTGTATCGCGACCAGTCGTCGTCGTTCGACTTTCGCGACAAGCATTCGGCGGGCTGGGGCACGACGTATCAGGTGGAGCGCGCCGTGTTCGACGAAATCCTGATTCGTTGCGCGGCCGAACAGGGCGCCGAGGTGCGCTTCGGCCATACGGTGCAGGCAGTCCATACGGAAGGCGCCGCGCCGCTCGTCGACGTGAGCGACGAGGCGGGCCATGCGTACCGGATCGAGGCGCGCTTCGTGTTCGACGCGAGTGGTTTCGGCCGCGTGCTGCCGCGTCTGTTGAACCTCGAGGCGCCCACGCGCATGCCCACCCGAGCCGCGCTCTTCTCGCATGTGTACGACGGCCTCGCGGCCGGCGCGAGCGATCGCAACAAGATCTGCGTGGCCACGCATCCCGAGCGTCGCGACGTATGGTTCTGGATGATCCCGCTTGCGGGCGGGCGGTCGTCGGTGGGTTGCGTCGCCGAGGCGAGCTTTCTCGACGTGCCGGAAAGCGAGCGTGAGGCGACGCTGCGCGCGCTCATCCGCAAGGAGCCGACGCTTAACCGCCTGATCGGCGACGCGCCGTTCCTGATGCCGGTGCGTCACATTGGCGGCTATTCGGCCAATGTCGAGCGTCTGCATGGGCCCGGTTATGCGCTGCTCGGCAACGCGGGCGAGTTTCTGGACCCGGTGTTCTCATCCGGCGTGACGATTGCGTTGCGCTCCGCGCATCTGGCGGTGCAAACGTTGAACCGTCAGCTCGACGGCGAGCCGGTCGACTGGACGGCGCAATACGACGTGCCTTTGCGCAAGGGCATCGACACATTCCGCGCGTTCGTGGAGCGCTGGTACACGGGCGAACTGCAGGACATCATTTTCTATCCGGACCAGACGCCGTCCATTCGCTGCATGATCAGCGCGGTGCTCGCGGGTTATGCGTGGGACGAGTCGAACCCGTATGTTGCCGATCCGGTGCGCAGGCTCAATGCACTGCACGAGGTATGCACGCAGCGCTAGGCGCGCTGCGGCACGGCCTCACGCGGGAACCTGTGCGAGATGCGCGAGATGCGCGCCGCGACGCGCATGCTCGCGCACGGCGTCGCGGCGATGCACGCGTTTGCCCGCCGCATACGTCTCGTAGACCGCGCGGTCGTCGCCGAGCAGCGCGAATGCGAACAGCAGTTCTTCGAGCGATTCGGTGCGCGCCGTGCGGCGCGCGAGCAGCGGCGTCGCTTGCGGATCGAGCACCACGAAGTCCGCTTCGGAGTTCGGCCTCAGCGTGCCGACCTTGTCCGCGAGGTCGAGCGCCTCGGCGGCGCCCGCCGTCGCCAGATAAAACATGCGCGTGGCCGTCAGATGATGGCCGGTCAAACGCGCGACCTTGTGCGCCTCGTTCATGGTCTGCAGCATCGAAAACGAGGTGCCCCCGCCCACGTCGGTTGCGAGCGCAACCGGCATGCCGGCTTCGTCGGCCTTGTCGAAGTCGAACAGGCCGCTGCCGAGAAACAGGTTCGAGGTCGGGCAATGCGACGCGACGGTGCCGGTTTGCGCCATGCGTTCGCGGTCTTGCGCGTCGAAATGAATGCAGTGGCCGTACACCGCACGGCGGCGCAGCAGGCCGTAGTGATCGTAAATGTCCAGATAACTGCGGTGGCCTGGAAACAGGCTGTTGACCCACTTCACCTCGTCCAGGTTTTCCGCGACGTGGCTCTGCACGAACACGTCCGCATGCTGGCGCGCCAGCACGCCGCATGCTTCCAGTTGCGCTTCCGTCGAGGTCGGCGCGAAACGCGGCGTGAGCGCATACATCTGGCGCCCGCGGTTGTGCCAGCGGCCGATCAGTTCCGCGCTGTCGTCATAGCCAGATTGCGCTGTGTCGCGCAGGAACTCAGGGCAATTGCGATCCATCAGCACCTTGCCGGCGACCATGCGCAAATTGCGCGCTTCGCTTTCGCTGAAGAGCGCGTCGGCGGATTGCTTGTGGACCGTGCAATAGACGAGCGCGGTCGTCGTGCCGCACGCCAGCAGTTCGTCGAGAAAGAAGCTTGCCGTGTCGCGCGCATAAGCCTCGTCGGTGAAACGGCGCTCGGTCGGAAACGTGTACGTGTCGAGCCACGGCAACAGACCCGGCGCGGGCGACGCAATCATGTCGGTCTGCGGATAGTGAATGTGCGTGTCGATGAAACCCGGCACGATCAGCTTGTCGCGAATGTCCTGCACCGGCGTGCCTGGCGCCAGTTGCGGCGCGAGCGCGGCATAGGCGCCCGCCGCGACCACGTGGCCATCTGCGACGATCAGGAGGCCGTCTTCATGGAAGACGGCTGCCTCTGGCGAGCGCGACGGATCGCCGTTGAAAGTCAGCAGTTGCGCGCGAAATGCGGATTGGCCCGCCTGGGTGGATGCCTGTGCCGAGTGATTCATGAATGAAGCGTCTCCGAACTTAAAAACGAGGCAGCGCGGCGAGTGGTTCCGTTCTGCGGTTGGTGAGGAAACCGCCGCCCGCGCTGCGGTACGACGGCGCCGTCAATGCGGGCCGCTTTGATTCCAGTAGGCGTCGAGCTTTGCGATCAACTGCGCGCGCTGCTCAGGCGTCACGAACGAAGCTTCGAAGCCGTTGCGGATGATCGTGTAGACCTCGGCGTCGTCGAGCTTCAATGCGTCGATGGTGGCCGCATAATTGGCGTTCACGTAGCCGCCGAAATACGCGGGGTCGTCGGAATTCACCGTGACGGCCACGCCGCGATCGAGCAGGTCCTTCAGCGTGTGCTTCGTCATGTCGTCGAACACGCACAGCTTCAGGTTCGACAGCGGACACACGGTCAATGCCACGCGCGTGTCGGCCAGGCGCGCGACGAGCGCGGGGTCTTCCACGCTGCGCACGCCGTGATCCACGCGATCCACCTTGAGCACGTCGAGCGCTTCGTACACGTACGAGGGCGGGCCTTCCTCGCCCGCATGGGCGACGAGCTTCAGGCCGAGCGCGCGCGCCTGCGCGAACACGCGCTCGAACTTCGAAGGCGGATGACCGCGCTCCGACGAGTCGAGCCCCACGCCGATCAGGCGGTGCCTGTACTGCTCGAACAAGGGCCGCGCTTCTTCGAAGGTGGCGAGCGCATCTTCCTCGGACAGATGGCGCAGGAAGCACAAAATCAGCTTGCTCGTCATGCCGCGTCGTTCCGCCTCGGCGAGGGCACGCTCGATGCCGGCCACCACCGTTGCGATCGGCACGCCGCGCTCGGTGTGCGTTTGCGGGTCGAAGAAAATCTCGCTATGAATCACGTTGTCGGCGAGACAGCGGTCCACGTACGCCATCGTCATGTCGTAGAAGTCCTGCTCGTGCAGCAGCACGCTTGCGCCGGCGTAGTAAATGTCGAGGAACGATTGCAGATCGGTAAACGCGTAGGCGGCGCGCAACGCGTCGATGGAGTCGTACGCGAGCTTCACGCCGTTGCGCCTCGCGAGCGCAAAAATCAGTTCGGGCTCGAGCGAGCCTTCAATGTGAATGTGCAGCTCGGCCTTCGGCGCGAGCATCGCTTTTTCGATGAGTGAAGCAGAGGTTGTTCGATTCATGGTCGGTCAGGAGGTATAGGTTTTTCGCGCCGCTATGTGTGATGCCGGGCCGCCGCTCGTCAAGCCTGATCGAGCCCGTCATGCCCGTCATGTGCGATCAGGCGGTTTGCGCCGCGCGCCGCTGGCTCGCGTTTGCTTGTACCGCTTGCAGCAACTGCGCCGCCGCCGAGATCGCGATGATCTCCGGCGACTTGTCGAGAATGCCGTCCACGCCGAGCGGACACTTCATTCGTGCAATCCACGTCGGGTCGATGCCGCGCGCGGCGAGCCGGTGCTCGAACTGTTTGCGCTTGCTGTGCGAGCCGATCATGCCGAAGAACGCGAAGTCGCCGCGCCGCAAGATGCGCTCGGCGAGTTCGAGATCGCGCGTATGGTTGTGCGTCATCACGATGAAGTACGTGTTCGGCGCGGCCTCGTCGACGGCCTGGTCCGGTGCGTCGTTGGCGTCGATCTTCACGTTATGCGCGTGCAGCGATTCGATGGCCGGAAACTGCGCGTCGCGTTCGTCGACCCAGCGTACCGTGCATGGCAGCGTGGCCAGCACGCGAACCAGCGCTGCGCCCACGTGCCCCGCGCCGAACAGCACGACGGGAAACTCGCCGGGCGCAATCGTTTCGGTGAGCAGCGCGCCGCTGTCGTCGAAACCGGCGCCGTCCCACAGCAGGCAGTCGGCGGCATCCACGCCGGGCTCGGGGTCGGACAGCATCACCGCGTCCGGCGAGGGGCCGAATGATACGCTACGCACCGTCGATTGACCCGCGGCCACGCGTTTCGCGAGCGACGTGACCCAGCCGAGGTCGCCCACGTGGAGCCGCTCGAACGCGAGTATCACCGCGCCGCCGCAGCATTGCCCGAGGCTCGGGCCGAGCGCAAAACGCTCGAGCCGGCGCATATGCGGCGAGCGCATGCCGTCGCGCAACACTTGGCGCGCGGTCTCAATCGCTTTCCATTCCAGATGGCCGCCGCCGATCGTATGCTTCGCTGAGTCGCGTGTGACGATCATCTTGGTGCCGGCCTCGCGCGGCGCCGAACCTTCGACGCGCGCGACCGTCACCAGCACGGCAGCGTCGCCGTGCGCGAGCAGTTGTTGCAGGTCAGGTAGCCAGGCTTGCATCCGGCGGTTCTCCATGCAGGGCCGCGCGCGGTGTCCGCGCGGCCGGTTGGGTATGGCGCAATGCGTCGGCATGGCGCGGGGTCTTCATGGCGGCGACTTTCATGATGCGGTTGGCCATGCGTCAGCCCGGCGCCGTTTCAGTGCTGCCCTGAGTCGCGGCTTGCGACGAAAACGCGTGCTCATCGCCTGCGTTGCCCGCGCGCAGCGCGTGGAGTGCGTCGAGTGCGTCGAGAATGGCTTCCGGCGTCGCGGGCGCGCGCAACGGCGGCGCAGGAAGCGGCGACAAGCCAGCCGACGGTACGGCTGCGGCAATCGCATCGCGGATCGCGAGAAACACCGAGAACGGCAGCAGCAGCGGCGGCTCGCCCACTGCCTTCGAGCGGAACACGGTGGGCTCCGCGTTCTGATTCCGATAGAGCCGCACGTTGAACGCGGCGGGCGTGTCGCTTACCGCGGGAATCTTGTAGGTGGACGGCGCATGCGTCATCAGGCGGCCCTCGCGGTTCCACCAGAGTTCCTCGGTGGTGAGCCAGCCCATGCCCTGAATGAAGCCGCCTTCCACCTGGCCCAGATCGATGGCCGGATTGATCGACTGTCCGGCGTCGTGCAGCACGTCGGCGCGCAGCAGTTTCCATTCGCCGGTCAATGTGTCGATCACCACTTCGGACACGGCCGCGCCGTACGCGAAGTAATAAAACGGATGACCGGTCAGCGTTTTCGCGTCCCAATGTACTTTGGGCGTCGCGTAGAAACCATCCGACCACAACTGCACACGCGCGAGATACGCGGCGCCGACCAGTTGCTCGAAGGGCATCGCGCCGCCGTTCACCGACACCTCGCCGTTGGCGAAGCGCACGTCGTCGGCGTTGCCGCCGAGCTGTTGCGCCGCGAGTTCGGCGAGCCTTGCGCGGATGGTGCGCGCGGCGTCTTCGGCCGCCTTGCCGTTCAGATCGCTGCCGGTGGAGGCGGCGGTCGCGGACGTGTTGGCGATCTTCGAGGTGTCGGTCGCGCTCACGCGCACGCGCGAAAGCGGCAAGCCGAATTCGTTGGCGACGACCTGCGCGACCTTCGTGTTGAGCCCCTGGCCCATCTCCGTGCCGCCATGATTGACGAGCACGGAGCCGTCCTTGTAGACGTGCACGAGCGCGCCGGCCTGGTTCAGGAACGGCACGTTGAACGAAATGCCGAACTTGACCGGCGAAAACGCCAGGCCGCGCTTGAGCACCGGGCTCTTAGCGTTGAATGCGGCGAGCGCTTCGCGGCGCGCGCGGTAGTCGCTGGAGTCGAGCAGTTGCTCGGTGAGCGGCGCGAGCACGTTGTCTTCCACGCGCTGACCGTAGGGCGTCGTGTCGCGTTCGCCGCTGCTGTAGTAATTGGCAACGCGCACGTCGAGCGGATCGCGATTCAATTGACGCGCGATGCTGTCGAGCATCACCTCCATCACGAGCGCGCCCTGCGGTCCGCCGAAGCCGCGAAACGCGGTGTTCGACTGCGTATTGGTCTTGCAGCAAAGCGCGACGATGTCCACATCCGACAGGTAGTACGCGTTGTCGAAGTGGCATACGGCGCGCGTCGCGACGGCGCCCGAAAGATCCGCGGAATAGCCGGCGCGCAGAGCTATTTCCACGCGTGCGCCGAGAATGCGGCCGGTTTCGTCGAAGCCGGCTTCGTATTCGTAGATCGCATCGTGCCGCTTGCCGGTGATCATGAAGTCGTCGTCGCGGTCGGCGCGCAGCTTCACCGGCCGGCGCAGCACCCTGGCCGCGAGCGCGGCCACGCACGCAAACAGCGCCGATTGCGATTCCTTGCCGCCAAAGCCGCCGCCCATCCGCCGGCATTCGCACACCACGTTGTGCGCGGGCCAGCCGAGCATATGCGCGACGACCTGTTGCATCTCGCTCGGATGCTGCGTCGAACTGTAGACGAGCATGCCGTCCATCTCTTTCGGCACTGCGTATGCCACCTGGCCTTCCAGATAGAACTGCTCCTGGCCGCCCACTTCGAACGTGCCGCTGATTCTATGCGGCGCACCGGCGATCTTTGCCGCCGGCTCGCCGCGCGTCAGATGCAGCGGCGGCAGCACGAACTGCCGCGCGGCCTTCGCCTGTGCGGGCGTGAGGATCGCTTCGAGCGGCTCATAGCGGATCACCTCGTCGCTTCGGGCGAGCGCCGCCGCGCGACGTGCCAGCTCGTGACTTTGCGCGATCACCGCGAACACCGGCTGGCCGAGGTACAGCACTTCGTCCACGGCAAGAATCGGATCGTCGTGCAGCACCGGGCCGCAATTATTTTCACCGGGGATGTCCTCGGCGGTCAGCACGGCGATTACGCCAGGCGCGCGTCGGACCGCGTCGAGGTCCATCGACACGATGCGCGCATGTGCGTGGCGCGACAGACCGAGCGCCGCGTGCAACGTGCCGTGCAGCTCGGCGATGTCGTCGGTATAGGCGGCTTCGCCGCTCACGTGCAGCGCGGCCGATTCATGCGGCAGCGCGACGCCGATCGCGGCGTCGCTTGCGCGCGCGGCGGCCTCGCTTGCGGCCTGATCCGTTGACGGCGCTTCGGCGCGTTCGACAAAAGCATCGGTGCGGTTCATCACGACGGCTCCTTCGCGATCGCCTCGGGCGCGCCGGCTTCGAATGCGAATGCGTTCACGTCGAAGAGCGCGAGCGGCGCGTCGTCGCGCGTTTCCAGGTAGAAGCGCCACAGCAGGTTGCGCGCCACCTTCAGTCGATACGCGCTCGATGCGCGCATGTCGGTGAGCGGCTGATAGTCGGCGGCGAGTGCATTCATGGCCTGCCGCACGGTGGCTTCGTTCCACGGCGCGCCGGTGAGCACGGCCTCGGTGCGCGCGGCGCGTTTGGGCGTTGCCGCCATGCCGCCGAACGCGACGCGCGCGGTGTCGATCCCGCCGTCGCCGCGAACATGCAGCGCAAAGGCCGCGCAGACCGCCGAGATGTCCTGGTCGTAGCGCTTGGACACCTTGTAGGTGCGAAAGCGCAGATTGCCCACTGGCCGCGGCACGCGCAGCGCGGCGACGAATTCGCCCGGCGCGAGCGCGGTTTTCTGATAGCCGAGGTAGAACGCGTCGAGCGGCAGCGTGCGCGTTCTGGTGCCTTGACGCAGCACGACTTCGGCGCCGAGCGCAAGCAGCGCGGGCATGGAATCGCCGATCGGCGAGCCGTTCGCGACGTTGCCGCCGAGCGTGCCGGCATTGCGGATGGGCAGCGACGCGAAGCGCGTCCACAGTTCCGCGAGTTCGGGATAGTCGGCGGCAAGGGCCGCATAGGCGTCTTCGAGCGTGACGGCCGCGCCGATGGTGAGCGTCTGCGCGTCGCGCTCGATGCTTTTCAGCTCGCGCACGTTGCCGATGTACAGCATGTCGCCGAGCTCGCGGAACTGCTTGGTGACCCATAGACCGACGTCGGTGCTGCCCGCGACGAGCCGGGCTTGCGGATGTTCGTCGCGAAGCCGCGCGAAGGCTTCAAGCGTGACCGGCGCGTAGAATGCCGGCGTGCCGAACGCGGCGCCGCGCGCGTCGGGCGCGCGGTACTCGAAGGTGTCGCCGCGTTGCAGCTCGCGCAGCGCGGCTTCAACGGCCTGACGCTGGAGCGTCACGCGCGGGTACTGGCTGTAGTCGAACATTTTCTGCGCCGCGTCGACGATGGGCCGGTAGCCCGTGCAGCGGCACAGGTTGCCCGACAGCGCAGTGTTGATTTCGTCGCGTGTCGGCAGGCCGGCGGCAGCCGGCTGGTTGTCGTACAGCGCCCACATCGACATGACAAAGCCGGGCGTGCAAAAGCCGCACTGCGAGCCGTGACAGTCCACCATGGCCTGTTGCACGGGATGCAGCGTGCCGTCGGCGGCGCGCAGGTCTTCCACGGTGAAGAGCGCCTTGCCGTCGAGCGTGGGCAGGAACTGGATGCAGGCGTTGACCGCCTTCAGCGCGAGCGCGCCGTGTGCGTCGAGTTCGCCGATCACCACGGTGCAGGCGCCGCAGTCGCCTTCAGCGCAGCCTTCCTTGGTGCCGGTGCAATGCAGGTCTTCGCGCAGATGCTGGAGCACCGTGCGCGTCGCGGGTACGCCCGCGACCTCGTGGACGGACCCCTGGCGATAAAAGCGGATGGTTTGCGTTGTCATGGCGAATCCGAAAGACAGTGCGGACCGGGCGCGCGTTACGCATGGGGTCGCGCCAAAGCCGGCCTCGCGCACGTAGATCGCCATCCAGATCCGAAGATAGCATTCCCGCGCCCCAAAAATATTTCCGATGTCGAATGAAGCTTATGCGGAACTAGCAATGAGATAAGTCCGATTTGTGTCGGATTCGCGCGAGGCGGAGAAGTTGCGTCGGGGAGGGTGCGGCTGCGACGGCGCAGCCGTCGCCGCGGCTCGGGTGGCGATGAAAGCGCCCCGAGCCCGAAAAAAGCGCTTACGACGCGCGCCTGCGATTGCGCACGAGACTCAGCGCCAGCGCCACGAAAGCCAGCACGAAGCCGACCAGCGCCCACATCGGCAGTGTCAGGCCGAGAATCGGCGGATAGGCGGTTTCGCACAACCCCGCGACCTTGAAGACGCCCGGCAGCCAGTGCGCGGGCGGCAGGCTGTCCACCACCGGCTGGAGCGCGTCGAAGCCGCAGCTAAAACCCGGATTCGCCTGCACATACACGTGCCGCGCCGCCGTCACGATGCCGGCGAGCGCCGACAAGGCCGCCATGACCTCGAGCAGACGCACGCCGCGCCAACTGTTAAAGCGCGCGCCGAGAAACGCGAAGATCGCGATCAGAAGAAAGAAATAACGCTGGATGATGCACAGCGGGCACGGGTCTTCGTGCTTGAAATACTGCAAGTACAGGGCGCCGGCCACTAGGCCGACACAGATCAGGCCCAGCAGGACCAGCAGGGAGCGCTCGCGGCGCAGCATCGCATTGTCGTTGTTCATGGATCGTGTGGCTGTCGAATGGCTGTCGTATAGCTGTTGTGTGGCTAGGGTGTTCCTGCCGGAAAGCAACAGGGCGGGTGCCCGCGATTCTAGCGCGAACCCCCGCCGCGACGACGCCATGCGCGCACGCGCGCCTCCATGCCGCAGGGCCGTCAGCGGATCGCGTTGAGCACCGCTTCGGCGCCGCGGCCGATGGCGAGCAGCGCGTCGTCGGCATGCGGCGCGCCCGCCAGCATCAGCCCGACCGGCGCGTCGCCGCGCAGATGGCAGGGCAGCGACAGCGCGCACGCGTCGAGGAAGTTGAACACGCCCGGATTGCGCAGGATGAGCGCATTGGTGCGGCCGAACAGGTCGTCGTCCGCAACCAGTTCGGCGACGCGCGGCGGCACCACCGGCACGGTCGGCGCGACCACGGCGTCAAAGCGCTGCCACAGCGTGCGCGCGGCTTCGGCGAGCATCGCCTCGCGTTCGGCGAGCAGGTCCAGATAGTCGGCGGCACTGGCGGGCTGCCCCTTGAGAATGCGCACCAGCACGCGCGGGTCGTATTGCTCGCGACGCCTGTCCAGCAACGGCCTGTGCCATGCATACGCCTCGATTGGCGAAAAGCCAAAGCGGTTGATGTCCGGCAGACGGTCGAGCGGCGCAAAGCGCACCTCGCTGACAATCGCGCCCGCCGCTTCCAGGTGCTTGAGCGCGGTGTCGACGGCGGCCGCCACCGCGGGCTCGACGCCGTCGGTGACGTAGTTGGTCAGCACCCCGAGACGCACGCCTTCGAGCGGGCGCGCGGCCGGCACGCGCGGCTCCAGGCCCGCCAGCATGCGGTCGACCAGTGCGCAGCACGCGACCGAAACGCCGATCGGGCCGAACGAATCGAGCGTTGACGAAAGCGGCACGCCGCCTTGCTTCGGAATGCGCGCGGCGGTCGGCTTGAAGCCGGTCAGGCCGCAGAGCGCGGCCGGAATGCGGATGGAACCGCCAGTGTCGGTGCCGAGCGCGACGGCGGCCATGCCGTCCGCGACGGAAGCCGCCGCGCCCGACGACGAGCCGCCCGAAATCCGCTCGTCGCCCTTGACGTCGCGCCGGTACGGCGACAGCGGGTTGCCGTAGTGCGGATTCAGGCCCAGCCCGGAAAACGCGAACTCGCTCATGTTGGTTCGTCCGACGATCACCGCGCCCGCGCGTTTCAGGCGCGCGACGGCGACGGCGTCCTGCGCGGCGGGCGGCGCGTCGGCGAGCACCGTCGAGCCCGCGCGCGTGCGCTGGCCCTGGATGTCGAACAGGTCCTTCACCGACACGGGAATGCCCGCGAGCGGCGAGAGCACCGTGCCGGCAGCGCGCAGGCGGTCGTGCGCGTCGGCGGCCTGGCGCGCGCCGTCGGCGTCGACGTGCATGAAGGCGAGCGCGCCTTGGCCGGCCGGATCGGCGATGCGCGCGAGCGCGGTCTCGACTAGCGCGCGGCTGGTGGTGCGGCCCGCGGCGAGGTCGGCGGCGAGTTGGGCAAGCGGCGGGAAGGGCGTGAATTCGGTGGCCATGGTGTCGTTCGTCCGTTTGACTGGGTGAAGCCGCCAGCGTGTCGTCAGCGATGGGCGCCGAAGCGGGCGGCTTCGATGCGTGATACTTAGATGCGACTCAGATGCGGCTCAAATGCGTGCGGCTAAATTCGTGCGGCTCAAATGCGATTGAAGAGCGTCGCGCGGAACGCCTCGATGTGTTTCTGCACCGAGCGCCGTGCGCCTTCGGCGTCGCGCTCGCGCAGCAGGCGAAACAGTTCGAGGTGTTCCTCGTGCACATCTTCCAGATGATGCGGTTCGGAAAGCGAGATGAACCAGAAGCGCAGCGAGCGCTCGTGCAGCCCGCGCAGGATGTCGGCGAGCACCGCGTTGCGCGAGGCGGCCGAAATGGCCAGATGAAACTCGCGGTCGATGTCCATCATGCCTTCTATGTCATGCGCGGCGACGCACACGGCCGAGCGTTCGAGCAGCGCCTGCATCGCGTCGTAGTCGTGCTGTTGCGCGTGGCGCGCGGCAAGCTCGACGCAGTAGCTTTCGTTGACGAGGCGCACGTCGATGATGGCCAGCACGTCGTCGAGCGAGACCGGGCGAACCATGATGCCCTTGCGCGGCATGATGGTCAGCATGCCTTCGTGCACCAGCCGGTGCAGCGCCTGATGCACCGGCGTCCTGCCGATGCCGGTCAGCGCCATCAGCTCCGCTTCGTTGAGCACCTCGCTCGGCCGCAGGCGCATCGTGATGATCTCGCGCTTGACGAACGCATAAGCCTGTTCGGCCAGGCTCGCATTGGCGGTCGCGCGGGTGGGCTTCGAGGGGCGGGCGGTCTGCAAAAGCGTCATGTGAAAAGGGAGCGGACGGGGTTCGTCCGCGCATTGTAGAGCAAGGTAGAACGGGTTCCGCTGCGGTCAGCGTGCACTGGCGGCAGGCTCCGCAGCGGTGCTCAAGCCCGTTCGGGCACACCCGTCGCTGCGTGCTGCACTTTCACCCGCGGCATCATCAGCGTGACGAGGCCGCCTACGATCAGCGCGCCCGCTATCAGCACGAGTCCGAAGGTCACGCTGTGCGTCGCGTCCTTGACGATGCCGAGCACGTACGGGCTCACATAACCGGCAAGGTTGGCGATCGAGTTGATGACGGCAATGCCCGCGACGGCGGCGGTGCCTTGCAGGAAACTCGTCGACATCGACCAGAAGATGCCGAAGCCCGCCAGGATGCCGACATACGCGATCGACAAACCGGTCACGGCAAGCGGAATCGAATTCGTGACCGAGGCGCTGCCGAGCAGCCCGACGGCGCCGATAAAGCAGCACACCGCATAGTGCCAGCGGCGCTCGCCCGTCACATCCGAAGAACGGCCAATCAGGATCATGCCGATTCCCGCTGCCAGATACGGAATCGCCGTCACGAAACCGTTGGTCACGAGGTTCGTCACGCCGAGGTCCTTGACGATCTGCGGCAGCCAGAACGAGAAGCCCGCGTTGCCGGTAACGAGGCAGAAATAGATCAGCGTGAGCAGCCAGAAGCGGCCGGAGCGCAGCGCGGCCGCGAGACTATGCTCGGCGCCTTGGGCGGCGGCTGCTGCGTTTTCGCGCGAGAGGCGGGCGAGGATCACGCGTTTCTCGTCGTCGCTCAGCCATGCCGCTTCGGCCGGCGTGTTGCGCAAGACCGCAAGCGCCCAGAAGCCGGCGAGAATGGACGGAATGCCTTCGATCAGGAACATCCACTGCCAGCCGCGCAAGCCGTGCGCTTCGTGCAGCGCCGACATCAGGAAGCCCGACAGCGGCGCGCCGATAATGCCCGCCACCGGAATCGCCGCCATGAACACCGCGACCATGCGCGCGCGGCGATCGGACGGAAACCAGAAGGTCAGATACAGCACCACGCCCGGCACCAGTCCCGCTTCGGCGACGCCGAGCAGAAAGCGCAGCACGTAGAACGTGGTTTCGCTGCGCACGAACATCATCAGGCACGACAGCAGGCCCCACAGCATCGTGATGCGCGCAATCGTGGCGCGCGCGCCGAACTTCTTCAGAAGCAGATTGCTCGGCACCTCGAACACGAAATAGCCGAAGAAGAAAATCCCCGCGCCGAGCCCGTATGCCGCGTTGGACAGACCGAGGTCGCCGGTGAACTGCAGCTTCGCATACCCGATGTTGACGCGATCCAGATACGAAAGCACGTAGACGAGAAACAGGAACGGCATGATGCGCCACGTAATCTTGCGGATGGCGGCGGCTTCCAGCGAGGCGTCGAGGGACGCGTCGGCGGCGAAAGGCGAAGGGTTGCTCATGAATGCCTCGTTCGACAATGGCTCATTCCACAATGGATAAGGCGCGCACGCGATACGCGTGGCGCAGCGTGCGCTGCAAAACGGGGTCGTGCAATTCGAGTTCGAGCGCGTCGCCGTCGGCCATACCGACAATGCCGCCTTGCACGGCGAGCGTGCCGCAGAACATGGCCGCGCCCGCTGTGAGCGGCGCGCGCGCGAGCAGGTCGGCGGCGGACAGCAGCGACGCGACGCTGCCCTGCTGATAGACGCGCCGCTCGCCGTTCGCGACGGCAAAGGCGCGCAATTCCAGTCGGTCCCAATGCTCGCGGACGTCGTCGAACAGCCAGGCGTCGCGCGCAACGGGTTTTGGGCACACCTGTTTGGAGACGGTCACGCCATAGGCTTCCACTTCGCGGTCCGTGTGGTCCGAGCCGACGGTGACGAGCAGCCCGGCATCCGACTGAAGCAGCACGCATTCGGCCTCGCCGCTCGACTTCGTGCCGACCACGTCGATCTGTTGCGCTTGCGTGAGCAGTTCGGAGCCGAGGCGATAGAAGCACGGGGTCGTGGAGGGCCGCTTCACGCCGAGTTCGGCAAGCTCCGCAATGTGATGTTCGATGGCCGCCTGGTCGCGGCCGGCCCAGCCGGCAATGGTCAGACGCTGTACCTCGATAACTGCGGCGCGCGTGGCGCCAGAACGTTCCGCGACGTTGAAAGACAGTTGCTGCATCCAGTGACTCCCTAAAATATGCGGCAAATATTATTGTGATATTTCACAGGCGTCCAGCGTGTCAAAAAAGAATCGGGCTCCTCCGCCCCAAAGCGCGGTCGCTGCGGGAAGGGCTGCGGCCGGCGGCTGTTACACTCTTCGCCGACATTACTTTTTTGTAAGGAAAGAGCGCATGCACGAGGGAATCGGCTTCATTCAGGATCTGGCGGTCGTGATGGCGCTCGCCGGCGTCGTCACCGTGCTGTTCCATCGCCTGAAGCAGCCGGTGGTGCTCGGCTACATCGCGGCGGGCGTGATCATCGGTCCGTACACGCCGCCGTTCCAACTGATTCACGATGAACAGACCATCAAGACGCTCGGCGAACTGGGCGTCGTGTTCCTGATGTTTTCGCTCGGTCTGGAATTCAGCTTGCGCAAGCTTTTCAAGGTGGGCGCAACGGCCGTGGTCGCGGCGCTTTCCGAAATCGTGCTGATGCTGTGGCTCGGCTACGAGATCGGCAGCGCGTTCGGCTGGAGCCCGATGGATGCGCTGTTCCTCGGCGCGATCCTCGCCATTTCGTCAACGACGATCATCGTCAAGGCGCTGTCCGAACTCGGACTCAAGCGCGAGAGTTTTGCGCAGCTCGTGTTCGGCATTCTGATTGTCGAGGACATTCTCGCCATCGCGATGCTCGTGCTGCTCTCCGGCATTGCGCAGACGGGGCAGTTGAGCGCGGGCGTCGCGGTCGTCACGCTCGGCAAGCTGCTGCTGTTCATGACGGTGTCGCTCGTGGTCGGCATTCTGGTGGTGCCGCGCGCGCTCAATTACGTCGCGCGCGCCCGCAGCGACGAAATGCTGCTCGTCGCGGTGCTCGGCTTCTGCTTCGGCTTCTGTCTGCTCGTCGTGAAGCTCGATTACAGCATTGCGCTCGGCGCGTTTCTGATCGGCGCGATCATGGCCGAATCGCGGCATCTGCATCGTATCGAGCATCTGATCGCGCCGTTGCGCGACGCGTTTTCCGCGATCTTCTTCGTGACCATCGGCCTGATGCTGAACCCGGCCGTGCTGGTCGACTATGCGTGGCCGATCGCGGTGATCACGGCGGCGGTGATCGTCGGCAAGATCGTGTCGTGCGGGCTCGGCACCTTTCTGGCGGGCAAGGACGGGCGCACGGCCATGCGCGTGGGCATGACTGTTTCGCAGATCGGCGAGTTCTCGTTCATTATTGCGTCGCTCGGTTTAACGCTGAAGGTGACGAGCGCGTTTCTCTATCCCATCGCGGTCGCCGTATCGGCCTTGACGACGCTCTTCACGCCCTACCTGATCCGCGCCGCCGATCCGCTCACGCGGCGTGTCGCCAACGCGCTGCCGCGCACGCTCGTCAACGTGTTCGGCATGTATAGCCAGTGGCTCGGCAATCTGACCACTGCGAGCGGCGAGCCGACCCTTTTCAGCATGACCCGCCGAATCATCCTGCAGATTGCAGTGAATCTGGCTCTGGTGGCAGCGATCTTTCTGATGGTGTCATACGGCGCGCCGTTCATCAGCGGCTTTCTGAGCCGTTGGATCAGTGCGGAGCCGCTGCAGCGCGCGGTGCTGTGGAGTGCTGCGTTGCTCGTTTCTATGCCGTTCCTGGTGGCTGTCTATCGCAAGACGAAGTCGCTCGCGTTGCTGCTTGCGGAGGTGAGCGTGCAGCCGGCCACGGCGGGGCGCCTGACGCGCGCGCTGCGCTACGCGATCGCCGATCTGGTGCCGGTGGTCTGCATGGTCGGGGTGTTTCTGCTGGTGGCCGCGCTTTCGGGCGGCATTTTGCCGCCGACCGGCCTGCTCGCCGTGGTGCTGGTCTGCGCCGCGCTGCTGCTCGCACTCGTGTGGCGCTGGTGCGTAAAGATTCATGCGGCCATGCAGATCGCGCTGCGCGAAACTTTCGACGAACAACCCGATCCCTAAGTTTGACGGGATTGGGCGGCGCGGCCGGACAATGTGAGCAATTGTGTGCGCGTTTGCCCGCCCCGGCACGCTGGCGGATAATCAGGGCATATTCATTCGTTCGCGTGAAAGGCGCCCGTCCGACAGTCATGAGCGAAAACAAACCCGAAAACGCCGGTCAACCCGGCAGTCCAACGCCGCCTTCGGCAGCCCCGGCAACGTTGCCAACGTCCTCTACTTCTGCTGCGTCGCTAACGTCCGGTGCACCGCCCGTCGAACCCGCGGTTTCGTTACCGCTCTCGCATGAAGATGCCATCCAGTCGCCGCTGAAAGACCCCCTAGACCCGCTAGATCCGCTAGACCCGCTCGTGTCGAGCGCGGCCCCGTCGCCTGGCGCTGCGGGCGTGACGGTTGCGGGCGGGTCTGTCGGCACGCCGCCGGGTGCGTCCGAGGCAGCAGCCAGATCGTCGACCGATCTGCCCGGAAGCGCGTCCACCGTGACGCCCGCCGACCGGCGCACGGCCCAGCAACGCGATGCAGCCGAAGCGCGCAGTTCCGCCGCCGCTTCGGTCGCGAAGCAGGAAGCGGCCGTTCATGAGCGCGATGCGCGCGCGGCGCGCGGACGGGAAGCGGCGACGTCCATGCCGCCCGCGCCTGGCGTGGCGCCCGCTACGGCACCTCCGCAGTCTTCGCCAGCCCGCAGCGCGACGCCGCTCACGAGCGAGCCGATTGAAGGCGAACTAGTCGCGTCGACCGACGAAGTGCTCGCCGCCGAGGACGTTGCGGCAACCGCCGCGCGTCCCGCCGGCGCGCCGCCGCCGGGTTTCGGCGCTGCGCCGGACTTCAGCGCGAGCAACCCGCCGCCGCCGAACGCGTTGCCGCCCTCGCCACCGCGCTATCTGAAGCAGACCGATTCGGCGTGGTCGGTGTTTGGCCGCATTATCGCGGCGCGCGCCCGTCAGCTCTTCGACCGCGCGGGTCAGCGCATCACCCAGCGCACGTTGCGCATCGGCGTGTCGGCGCGCATCTTTCATCCCGAGCCGGGTGCGAAGGGACTGCGCGGCAAGACGTTGCAGTATCTCGAGGAATCCATCGCCCATTGGGTCATGTCGCGCGACGTGCTGGTGTTCATGATTCCGACGGTCGGCCATCAAGGCATGCTGCATCCGAGCAATATCCGTTTGCGCGATTACGCGAAACATCTTGACGGACTGCTGCTGCAAGGCGGCGCGGACGTCTCGCCGCAGTCGTATGCGGAAACCGCGTCACGTCCCGAATGGCCCGGCGACCGCGTGCGCGATATGTACGAACTCGAGCTGCTGCATGAATTCATCGAGTCGGGCAAGCCGGTGCTCGGCGTGTGCCGCGGCTGCCAGTTGATCAACGTGGCGTTCGGCGGCACTTTGTATCAGGACATTGCCACCGACGTGCCGACCGCCGGCGCGCACGTCAACGAAGACTACGATCAGCACCGCCACGCAATCCATTTTCCGGACGGCTCGACGCTCGCCAACATGTTTCCCGGACGGCGCGATGCGATCGTCAACTCGATCCACCACCAGGCGGTCAAGACGCTGGGCCGCGATCTGAATATCGAGGCTGTGTCAGCATCCGACGGCATTATCGAAGCCGTGCGCTACCGGCGCGCGCCGTTCGTGATGGGCGTGCAATGGCACCCGGAGTTTCATCGCGCCGGCGGGCCGGAATTGCTCGATTGCACGCCGCTTCTCGACACGTTCTTGCGCGTGGCGCGCGAAACGCGGTTTTAGGAGAGGGCGGGGGCTTGCTAGGGCGCCGAGGTTGGCGCTTGGCGTTTGGGGCTGGCGTCGGATTGGGTTTGGCTTCGCGTTGGGTTTGGCTTCGTGTTTGGTTTGGCTTCGCGTTGAGATTGCCTTCGGGCTGAGTCCGGCCTGACGTTGCAGTCTGCCCGAGGGGCCGCAGTGGTGTTATCAACACTACGCCGGTCATGAAGTGCTATTTGTCGAGGCGCCGCTGTGCAAGCGGCGCTTTTTTTGCGCTATCCTGCAAATGCTTTTTTTCGGGACAAACTCGCGTGTCGTGTGATTCGGACACCGTATCTTTATCTCGATTTAAAGTCTGTTTTTGCGACGCTTCCATGCTTCGCTTAAGTACTAATCCGCGCGATAATCCAAGGCTGTTTTATGGATCCGCACGGAGCATGCAGGTATGAAGCACCCCTTATCTTTACGGCGCGCCGTGCTGCTCGCGACTTCGTGTGCGCTGTTGCAGCACGGTGGGTTCGCGCTGGCCGCGCAAGGCGAAGAGGCCGCGCCCATTGCCGGCACCCGGCCCGCCATGAACACGCTGACGCCGCAGCCTGTCGCCGACGCGCTGCGCGACGCGGCAATGGGGGTGGCGGCGCCATCGTCCGCGGCTTCATTTGCGTCGGCATCTGCGTCTGCATCTTCGTCTGCATCTTCGTCTGCATCTTCGTCCGCAATTCCGTCGGCATCTTCCCCGGACACGGCTTCCGAAGCGCAAGGCAACGTGGCCGAGTTGATGCAGATGATCCAGGACGCGAAGCTGAGCGAACTGCGCACCACCTACAACGGCAGCTACGGCGCGAGCCTGTTCTTCTATCCGCGTGAAGTGACCTACTACATTGCGTTGTTCCAGGACAAGCACTTCTGGCGGGTGATCAAATCGGCGGATGCGGGCCGGGCCGAGGCGATATACGCGGGCTTCGTCCAGCAAACGGCGCAACTGTCCGAAGTGGAGATTCAGCGTACGCTGCTACAGGCTCAGAAGTCCTACATTCAGGACGTTATCGCACTGTCGGAAGAGCGGGCGAAGCGCTTGCAGGCCGACCTGGAAGTCGCCCGCTCGCAGCAGGCCAAGGTCAACGACTACCAGCGTCAGACTCAGAGCGAAGCAGCGGCATTGCGCGAAGAGAAGGAGCGCGCGCAGGCGCAACTGAGGCAGGTGCAGGGACAGGTAATGCAGTTGCAGCGGCAGACGGAAATAGGTCTGCCGGGCCTGAGATAACAGCGTTCGAAGTGTGATGGAAGCCCGGCCTCTGGTCGGGCTTTTTTTCGCCGGTTCGCGGCCGCGAACGATCGCGCAGTCACGCGGTGCGCGCGAATCTCCCAACCGATCCGCAACGGCTATCTGATGAACTGGTCCGGGACTTCCGTTACGCGGCGTTGCGAGAGCCGGCTCATCCACTGCTGGCCGCTGTCCGGCGACGACGGCGCGAATGACGGCGGTTGCGACTGCGCCCGTTGGGAGCGGCCAATGCTTCGCGTGTTAGCGCTCAGGTCGACGGACGCGTAGTCGTCGATGCCGAGCGGCGACGGCGCGAGAGGAGAGTAAGAGCCCGCAACCGACGGTTTGACGAACCGCCGCGATGCAGGCGAGGCCGCGGTGAGATTTGCAGCGAGATTCGAAGCCAGATTCGCAGCCAGATTCGCGGCGTGGCCGGCTGCTTCGTGTGGACGGCTCAGTGCTGTGGTGCTTGCAGCAGCTCTGCGCGCGCTGCGGCGATGGTCGTCGTTGCGCGCGACTGCTTGCTTCGGAATACGCACGGTCGGCGCGGTTTGTGGCGCGCGTGTGGTGATCTGCGTGGTTGTCTCTTTGTTTGGTGTGGCTTCCTCGACCACCATCGTGCGGGCGTGGGCTGGGGCGGGTTCTGCTCCTGTTGCTGTTGCAACTGCCGTTGCCCTTACTGTTGCCGGAGCCGGAGCCGGAGCCAGAGCGAGAACTGGAGCCGGAGCCGCGGCTGCGTGCCCAGACTGTGCTGTCGGAGTCGCGGTCATTACCGTCACGTACGTGGCTTCGCCGCTGTTTTTTGCGGCCCCTGCGCCCGCGAGAGACGGCGCTTGTGCCGTTGTCATGTTGCGTACGGCGCCATGTTGGACTGACCTCATGTCTTTGCCGTCGCCCTGATGCGAGGCGTCGTCATGACGAGGCGCCAGCCACGCGACGAGCGCCACGCCGGTCAGCGCGCACGCAGCGCCCGCGAGCATCCGCCGCGGCATGAGCGGCGCGCGGGGCGCATGCCGCTCAGCCTCGGAGGTATGCGTTGCCACTGGCGCAAAGGTTTCGGACGAACCGGGCGCTTCGGCGCGAGGCAAAGTCTCCGCTGACGGCGGCGCATCCGCGGAAACGGAGTCGGCGAAAGCCGCTGCGGTCGCCGAACCCGCGTTGTCGGACGAACCCACCGAG
>NZ_JAEUAV010000030.1 GCF_019511605.1 Paraburkholderia phenoliruptrix
CCCCCGGCCCCCACGCCGCTCAATAAGACGGCCGATCCAGCTTGATTTCCTGCAGGATCGTGGTCGCGATCTCCTCGATCGACTTGTGCGTGGACGACAGCCACTTGATCCCTTCGCGACGCATCATCGCTTCGGCTTCATTGATCTCGTAGCGGCAGTTTTCCGGCGCCGCATACTTGCTGCCGGGCCGGCGCTCGTTGCGGATTTCCGAAAGCCGCTGCGGATCGATCGAAAGGCCGAACATTTTTTGCCTGTGCGCCAATAGCGGCGTGGGCAGCTTGCCGCGCTCGAAGTCTTCCGGAATCAGCGGATAGTTCGCCGCTTTCACGCCGTATTGCATCGCGAGGTAGAGACTGGTCGGCGTCTTGCCGCTGCGCGACACCCCCACGAGGATCACGTCGGCATCCGCGAGATTGCGATTTGACTGGCCGTCGTCGTGCGCGAGCGAGAAGTTGATCGCTTCAATCCGGTTCTTGTACTCCTCGGTATCCGCATTCTGGTGGCCGCGTCCCATCGCGTGGCTCGACTTCAGTTCCAGTTCCTGTTCGAGCGGCTCGACGAAGGTCTGAAACATGTCGAGCACGAGCGCATTCGAGCCCTTGACGATCTGATTCGACGCACTGTCGACAAGCGTCGTGAAGACGATTGGACGGCGCCCGTCCTGCTGGATCGCTTCATTGATCTTTTCTAGCGTGGCGTAAGCCTTTTCGGTCGAGTCGACAAAAGGCACGCGAACCAGGCGGAATTTCTGGTCGAACTGGGAGAGGATCGAATGCGCGAAGGTTTCGGCAGTGATCCCGGTACCGTCGGAGACGATGAATACGGTGGGCGGCATCAGTGGGGCAGGGAACGTGAGCGGCAAAAAGCGCTCGAATGGAACATGGCTGCTTCGACCTCGCTGCGCGGCGATGGGTTGCCGCGGGCGGCGTCAATGCAGCGCGCCTTGGGCACCGCTACTGCACCAGCACGGGCCGGGGACTCTCTGACGGCATTGAAAGAGCGCCAAGGCACGTTCGGGCGCGATTCGAGGCGCATTTCTCGTCCGACAGTCACATTTGGAGAGTCAGCACGGTAGAATAGCGGCAACCTGTTGGATAAGCAATTGCAGGCGATTGGCGTCTAACTTACCGCGAACGGTCGTTCATCGCGATGTTATCCGGCGTCAAACTGAGCAGAAAGCGGTGCAATCGCCGCTAAATCCGTTCATTCGTCTGCTTCGTCGCACTTTGGGTACGGCCTCGCGTGTCGCCCGGTCGCGCACGCGTCGCAAGCAGGCGATTGCTTCTCCAACAGGTTGTGCAAGACGCGCGATCACGCTTCCAATGAGCGCCGCGCGTTCGAGCCCACTTGCACAGCCGTGAATTTCTTTCACACTTAGGGGCTTGTATGACTAACGCAGTTACCGTCGCAAAGGATAAGGCGTATGTAGTACCGTTCGAGCAGTTGCGGATGACCGATGTGGAAATTGTCGGCGGCAAGAACGCGTCGCTTGGCGAGATGATCAGTCAGCTCGCCGAAGCGGGCGTGCGCGTGCCGACCGGTTTCGCCACGACGGCACTGGCTTTCCGCGACTTCCTGCATCACAACAACCTGACCGAACGCATCGCCCAACGTCTCGAGACGCTCGACGTCGACGACGTGAAGGCGCTTGCCGAAGCGGGCAAGGAGATCCGTCGGTGGATCGTCGAGGCGCCGCTGCAGCCCAAGCTCGAGGCGGACATTCGCGCGGCCTTCGACGCGTTGCAGAACAGCTCGCCTGAAGAGCTGTCGTTCGCCGTGCGTTCGTCGGCCACGGCGGAAGACCTGCCGGACGCATCGTTCGCGGGCCAGCAGGAAAGCTACCTCAACGTGGTCGGCATCGAAGACGTGCTCGACCGCATGAAGCACGTGTTCGCGTCGCTCTACAACGACCGCGCCATTTCCTATCGCGTCCACAAAGGCTTCACGCATGCTGAAGTCGCGTTGTCGGCGGGCGTGCAGCGCATGGTGCGCTCGGACGTGGGCGCAGCCGGCGTCATGTTCACGCTGGACACCGAATCGGGCTTCAAGGACGCCGTCTTCATCACGTCGAGCTATGGTCTGGGCGAAACCGTCGTGCAGGGCGCGGTGAATCCGGACGAGTTCTACGTCTACAAGACCACGCTCGCGCAGGGCAAGTACCCGATCATCCGCCGCTCGATCGGCTCCAAGCTCATCAAGATGGAGTTCACGAAGGCCGGCGAAGAAGGCCGCGTGAAGACCGTCGACGTGCCGCACGAACAGCGCAACCGTTTCTCGATTACGGACGCAGACGTGATCGAGCTCGCCAAATACGCGGTCATCATCGAAAAGCACTACGAGCGTCCGATGGACATCGAGTGGGGCAAGGACGGCCGCGACGGCAAGATCTTCATCCTCCAGGCGCGTCCGGAAACGGTGAAGAGCCAGGCTACCGGCAAAGCCGAGCAGCGCTTCAAGCTCAAGGGCCAGTCGAACGTGCTCGCCACCGGTCGCGCGATCGGCCAGAAGATCGGCGCCGGCCCCGTGCGCGTGATTCACGATCCGTCGGAAATGGACCGCGTGCAGCCGGGTGACGTGCTGGTCGCCGACATGACCGACCCGAACTGGGAACCGGTGATGAAGCGCGCGTCCGCAATCGTCACGAATCGTGGCGGCCGTACCTGCCACGCCGCGATCATCGCGCGTGAACTGGGCGTGCCGGCCGTGGTCGGCTGCGGCGACGCGACGGACGTGCTGAAGGACGGCGCGCTCGTCACGGTGTCGTGCGCGGAAGGCGACGAGGGCAAGATCTACGACGGTCTGCTCGAAACGGAAATCACCGAAGTGCAGCGCGGCGAACTGCCGCCGATTCCGGTGAAGATCATGATGAACGTCGGCAACCCGCAACTGGCTTTCGACTTCTCGCAACTGCCGAACGCAGGCGTGGGTCTCGCGCGTCTCGAGTTCATCATCAACAACAACATCGGCGTTCACCCGAAGGCGATTCTCGAGTATCCGAACGTCGACCAGGACCTGAAGAAAGCCGTGGAAAGCGTCGCTCGCGGTCATGCCTCGCCGCGCGCGTTCTACGTCGACAAGCTGACCGAAGGCATTGCCACGATTGCCGCGGCGTTCTATCCGAAGCCCGTGATCGTGCGTCTGTCGGACTTCAAGTCGAACGAGTACAAGAAGCTGATCGGCGGTTCGCGCTACGAGCCGGACGAAGAAAACCCGATGCTCGGCTTCCGCGGCGCGTCGCGCTACATCGCCGAAGACTTCGCCGAGGCGTTCCAGATGGAATGCGTCGCGCTGAAGAAAGTGCGCGAAGAGATGGGCCTCGACAACGTCGAGATCATGGTGCCGTTCGTGCGCACGCTCAAGCAGGCGGAGCGCGTGGTCGGGCTGCTGGAGAAGTTCGGCCTGAAGCGCGGCGAGCACGGCCTGCGTCTCATCATGATGTGCGAAGTGCCGTCGAACGCGATTCTCGCCGAAGAGTTCCTGCAATACTTCGACGGCTTTTCGATCGGTTCGAACGACCTGACGCAGCTCACGCTCGGCCTCGACCGCGACTCGGGCATGGAACTGCTCGCAGTCGATTTCGACGAGCGCGATCCGGCGGTCAAGTTCATGCTCAAGCGCGCAATCGAAACGTGCCTGCGCCTGAACAAGTATGTCGGTATTTGCGGTCAGGGTCCGTCGGACCATCCGGATTTCGCGCAATGGCTGACCGACGAAGGCATCAAGTCGATCTCGCTGAACCCTGACACGATCATCGAGACGTGGCAGCAACTGGCGAAATCGTCGACGAAGTAAGCGCAGTGCGTGCCGCGTCCCAAGCGGCACGCATAACCAAAGTGCGGCAGATCAAAGGCATATGAAGGCGTGCGGACCGGCGCCTTCCACTGCCGGTTTTTCGGCTGCGCTTCGTGCTATAAACACCCCGGTAGATCCGGGGTGTTTTGCTTTGTGGAGGTCGACGTGGCGCCAGGTGGATTGTTCTGGTGGGTAGCAGCGGGCGTGCTGGTCGTGCTGGAATTGCTCAGCGGCACGTTCTATCTGCTGATGATCGCGCTGGGTTGCGTGGCGGCGGCCATTGCGCACATCGCGGGCGCTACGGCCGACGTGCAGTTCGCCGTCGCCGCGGTGGTCGCGCTGGCGGCCGTGCTCCTGTTGAGGCGTTCGCGCTTTGGCCGCAGGCCGCGCAAGGAGGCGTCGAAGAATCCCGACGTCAATCTGGACATCGGGCAGACGCTGACGGTGCCGGCATGGGACCAGCGCCGCGCGCGCGTCAACTATCGCGGCGCGCAATGGGACGTGGAACTCGCGCCTGGCGAGCCCGAAGACGCGCAGGTCTACGAGATCACGGAGTTGCGCGGCAGTTGTCTTGTCGTCGCGGCAAAGCAGACAGCGAGACACCACGCCAGACCGCTCTGAGCGTCGCAAATTCGCCAATTTAATTAAACGAACTAAAGGTTGGAGGGCGTAAATGGATTCGACCATTGTCGGGGCGATGCTGCTTGTCATCGTCATCCTGCTGGCGGCGCAGACCATCAAGATCGTGCCGCAGCAGCATGCGTGGGTGCTGGAGCGGCTGGGCCGCTATCACCGCACGCTCACGCCGGGCCTGAGCTTCGTGTTCCCGTTCGTCGACCGTATCGCGTACAAGCACATCCTCAAGGAAATTCCGCTCGAAGTGCCGAGCCAGGTTTGCATCACGCGCGACAACACGCAGTTGCAGGTGGACGGCGTACTGTATTTCCAGGTCACGGATCCGATGAAGGCGTCGTATGGATCGAGCAACTTCGTGTTCGCAATCACGCAGTTGTCGCAGACCACGCTGCGCTCGGTGATCGGCAAGCTCGAGCTCGACAAGACCTTCGAGGAGCGCGACTTCATCAACCACAGCATCGTGTCCGCGCTCGACGAAGCGGCCGCCAACTGGGGCGTCAAAGTCCTGCGTTACGAGATAAAAGATCTGACGCCGCCCAAGGAAATCCTTCACGCGATGCAGGCGCAAATTACCGCCGAGCGTGAGAAGCGTGCGTTGATCGCCGCTTCGGAAGGGCGCAAGCAGGAGCAGATCAACATTGCGTCCGGCGGGCGGGAGGCGGCAATCCAGAAGTCCGAAGGCGAGCGGCAGGCGGCGATCAATCAGGCGCAAGGTCAGGCCGCTGCGATTCTTGCGGTTGCCGACGCGAATTCGCAGGCCATTCAGAAGATTGCCGCTGCGATCCAGTCGAACGGCGGCATGGAGGCGGTCAATCTGAAGGTGGCCGAGCAATATGTGAATGCGTTCGGCAATCTGGCCAAGCAGGGCACGACGCTGATCGTGCCAGGCAATCTCGCGGATATGAGTTCGATGATCGCATCGGCGCTGGCCATCGTGAACAAGGGCAAGGGCGTGCCTGACGCGCGCTGAGCGCTTGTGCGTGCGGCGTCTGCGCCGTTTGCGTAGTGGTTCCCCGCGCCTGCCCGGCAGCCTCTAAGCGTTTGCGCCGCGACGCAGCTTGCCCGGCCCTAACAAAAAGAATGGCCCGCATGGTTGAAGTGCGGGCCTTTTTCGATGCGGGTTGTGAAGCAGCGCAAGCAGCACAAGCAGCGCTCAGGCGCTCGGACCAGGTGCGGCATAAGCACGCAAATACGCGCACAAACAGGCACACAAACAGCCGCATAAACAGGCACACAAACAGCCACACAAGAAGGCCCACGAAACAGCACGCGCCGCCTGCCTTGCACCCCCACAGCCAGGTTCGATTATCAGGTAGGCGAGCGCATCAAGCGCGCCTTTTCGCGCTCCCAGTCGCGCTTTTTCTCGGTTTCGCGTTTGTCATGCAGCTTCTTGCCCTTGGCGAGCCCGATCTCGCATTTGACGCGGCCGCCTTTGTAGTGAAAGTTCAGCGGCACGAGCGTGTAGCCGCGCTGCTCGACCTTGCCGATCAGCTTGCTGATTTCTTCGCTATGCAAAAGGAGCTTGCGCGTGCGGACCGGGTCGGGCTTGATGTGGGTCGAGGCTTCGGGCAGCGGGCTGATGTGCGTGCCGATCAGAAACAGCTCGCCGTTCTTGATCACGACGTAGCCTTCCTTGATCTGGCCGCGCCCGGCGCGCAGCGCCTTGACCTCCCATCCTTCGAGCACGAGTCCTGCCTCATAGCGTTCTTCGATCGAGTAATCGAAGAACGCTTTTCTGTTGTCGATGATGCTCATGAATGGAAAGTGCCCAACTCGTTTAAAATCACGATTTTAGCAAAGCGGGGCAAGGAAAGCCCGCGGCGCCCGTCCACCCTTGCCACGCGCTGTTCAATTTATGGCAGATGTCCAGAAAACCGTGTTGATTCGCCATTCGGCGGAACAGATGTTCGACCTCGTCACCGATGTCGCCGATTACCCGAACTTCCTGCCCTGGTGCGGCGGAGTGGAGATTCGTCATCGGGACGAAACCAGCATGGAGGCGAAGATCGACATCAACTTCAAGGGCATCAAGCAGCACTTTGCGACGCGCAACAGCATGGAGCGGCCCACGCGCATCGACATGGAATTCGCAGACGGGCCGTTTCGCAAGTTCACCGGTTTCTGGCGCTTCACGCCGTTGCGCGCCGACGCCTGCAAGATAGAGTTCGCGCTGCACTACGAGTTCACCAACATCCTGCTCGAGAAGATCATTGGGCCGGTGTTCAATCACATTGCCAATACTTTCGTCGAATCTTTCGTCAAGCGCGCGGATCAGCGCTACGGCAAGGCATGAGCGCGCGTCTGTCGGTCCAGGTCTGCTATGCGCTCGCGAGCGAGCAGGCTCTCATCACCGTCGAATTGCCGGCGGGCGCCACGCTCGCGCAGGCCATCGAGGCGAGCGGCATTCTGGCGCGTTACCCTCAAATCGACTTGGGTACGCAAAAAGTGGGCGTTTTCGGCAAGCTGAAGCCGCTCGACACCGTGCTCGCCGACCACGACCGCGTCGAGATTTACCGGCCGCTGCTGGTGGACCCGAAGGTGTCGCGGCAGCGTCGTGTCGAGAAAAGCCGCAAGGCGGGCTCGATCGAAGGGCGCCGCTGGCTGAACAAGGACTCGCGCTAGCGGTTCGCCGGCGCCGGTGTTCGGCCGGGGCGCTCGCTGCTGGCCGCGAGTGGCCTCGTTACGGCGGCGTGGCTCGCCTTACGGCGCCGATCCCTGCGCCTTTTCTCTGACGCGTGCCGTGCCGCCGGCATCGTCGTCCGCATGCTGGCGCACCGACCAGCAGACACCGCCCACCAGCAACAGAATTGCCGCAATTTCCAGCGGCCGCGGCAGACGCGCGTCGTAGATGAACGCGTAGAGCAGCGCGAACAGCGTTTCGAACACGATCAGCTGCCCCGAAAGCGTAAGCGGCAGCCGCTTGGAGGCAGCATTCCACAGGCTGTTGCCAAGCCATGACGCGCCAATTGCAAGCCCCAGATTCAGCAGCCAGAAACTGTGCCAGCGGCTTGCTGCAAGTTCGCCCTGCGGGCTGCCGGGCGGCAGCGCGGCAGTGACCAGCCAGAGCGCCGCGCCGAGCATGCCCGTCACGACGCCCCACAGCACCGACCACTCGTTGGCGCTGAAATGGGTCTGCCGTTGCAGATAGCGTGTGTTTTCAACCGCAAACCAGGTCCAGCAGCCGAGTGCGCCGACGGCGCAGGCAAGGCCGACGAGGCGGGTGGCGACGCTCGCGGAAACGGCCTCTGCGGCAGTAAACACGTCGATATTGATACAGCCAATGCCCGCCATCACCATGGCTAGCGGCCACGCGAGGCGGGCGAGCGGCACCGCGCCGCGATCGCCGCGGCCCATGAGCGTGACGGTGACGGGCAGCACGCCGACAATCAGCGAGGCCGGCGCGATGCCGACCAGATGGACCGCCGCGGTCAGCAGCAGGTAATACAGAAGATTGCCGGCCAGCGCGAGCTTGACGAGCGCGACGAGGTCTTCGCGCGTGAGCCGCTTGACGAGCGAGCGCGCCACAGGCAGGGCGGCCGCCAAAGAAACCACGCCGTACATGGTGTAGCGGCCGGCGGACAGCAACAGCGGCGAAAAGTCCGGCAACACCCGCGGAACCAGAAAAACCATACCCCAAAGGGCTCCGGCGATGACGCCATATGCCACACCGCGCTGCATCGACTGCTCCTGCGAGAAAAACGGGAATGGTGCGCAGCGTAGCCGGTCGGGGGCGCGGGCGTCTTGTTTGATCCTGCATTCGGGCCCGAGCAAACGAAACGCGATCGAACGCAAGGCGAACCGCGAAGCGAAATCGACGGGTGGCAAGCCACGAAAAAAAGCGCCCGAAATTCGCTAAGCTGCTGTTCGCGCAGTGAAAAGCGGGGAGGTATCGCGTATAATTCGCTTTTGCGCCTATAGGATTTGCCATGCGTCTGATCCAAACAGCACTCACGTTCGATGACGTGCTTCTCGTCCCGGCCTTCTCCGATGTTTTGCCGCGCGACACCAGCCTCAAGACCCGGCTGACCCGCAACATCTCCCTGAATATGCCGCTCGTGTCCGCCGCCATGGACACCGTCACCGAAGCCCGCCTCGCCATTGCAATGGCGCAAATGGGCGGCGTCGGCATCATCCACAAGAACCTGACGGTTGCCGAGCAGGCGCGTGAAGTTGCCAAGGTCAAGCGTTTCGAGTCCGGCGTGGTGCGCGACCCGATCACGGTGCCGCCGCAAATGAAGGTGCGCGACGTGATCGCGCTGTCGCACCAGCATGGCATTTCCGGCTTCCCGGTGGTGGAAGGCACGCAACTGATCGGTATCGTGACCAACCGCGACCTGCGCTTCGAAGAGCGTCTGGACGAGCCGGTGCGCAACATCATGACGCCGCGCGAGCGTCTCGTGACGGTAAAGGAAGGCACGTCGCTCGCCGAGGCGAAGGCGCTCATGCACAGCCACCGCCTCGAGCGCGTGCTCGTCATCAACGACGCATTCGAGCTGCGCGGCCTGATGACGGTGAAAGACATCACCAAGCAGACCGAGCACCCGGACGCCTGTAAAGACGAGCACGGCAAGCTGCGCGCGGGCGCGGCAGTGGGCGTCGGCGCGGACAACGAAGAGCGCGTGGAACAGCTGGTGCAGGCGGGCGTGGACGTGATCGTGGTCGACACCGCGCACGGCCACAGCAAGGGCGTGCTCGAGCGCGTGCGCTGGGTCAAGCAGAACTTCCCGCATGTCGAGGTGATCGGCGGCAACATCGCCACCGCGGCGGCGGCAAGGGCACTCGTCGAATACGGCGCAGACGGCGTGAAGGTCGGCATCGGCCCCGGCTCTATCTGCACGACGCGTATCGTTGCCGGCGTCGGCGTGCCGCAGGTCACGGCCATCGCGAACGTGTCCGAGGCGTTGCGCGGCACCGGCGTGCCGGTTATCGCCGACGGCGGCGTGCGTTTCTCGGGTGACGTCAGCAAGGCGCTCGCCGCAGGCGCGAATGCCGTGATGATGGGCAGCATGTTCGCCGGCACCGAAGAAGCGCCGGGCGACGTGTTCCTGTATCAGGGTCGCCAGTACAAGTCGTACCGCGGCATGGGCTCGGTCGGCGCGATGAAGGACGGCGCGGCGGACCGCTACTTCCAGGACAACTCGGCGAACATCGACAAGCTGGTGCCGGAAGGTATCGAAGGGCGCGTGGCCTACAAGGGCTCGGTCAACGCGATCCTGTTCCAGCTGATCGGCGGTGTGCGCGCGAGCATGGGCTACTGCGGCTGCCGCACGATCGCCGAAATGAACGAAAAGGCGGAATTCGTGCAGATCACCGGCGCGGGCTTGCGCGAGTCGCACGTGCACGACGTTCAGATCACCAAGGAAGCGCCCAACTACCACGTGGACTAAACGCCAATGAAGCCATTGCTGCGCGCTGTACTCGTCGTCGATGCGTTGTTGCTGCTCGCCTTCGGCGTGCTGTTCCTGCTCACTCCATGGACTTCGTTGTACGACGCGCTGCAACTGGTGCAAACGCAGCCGGCTCTGGCCGGCCAGGCGTTCGGCGTTGCGCTGCTCGGGCTGGCGTGGCTTGCGCTGCATGCTGCAATCGACGGCGCGCTGACCTCGCCGGTGGCAAGGACGGTCGGCCACGTGAACTGGCTGACCGGCGTGCTGATGCTGGTGTGGCTGCTCGGGCTGCACACGCCGGCGCTGACCGGCTTTGGGCAGATCGTCGCGGTGCTCACCGGTGTCGTGCTGCTGGTGCTGGGGCTGGGCGGCGTGCGTTTGTCGGCCGCGGTGCGCCGGCGCGAAAAGCTGCGTGTGGCTGAAGCCGCCGCGGCCGAGCGCGCCGACCGGCAAGCTGCCAAAGACGCAGAGAAGAACGCGGCAAACCGCGAGGCGAACCGTCGGGAGCCGGTCGTGCCGGCTACGGCGGGGTTTCCGGTGTATCACGCCGAGCCGGTAACGGAACCGGCCATTGTGCCGCCGGTTGCTTCCGCTGCCGCTCCAGTGGTCGATTCAGCCGGCAGGCCGGTCGTGCCGCCCGTCACGGCTGCCACGGCTGCTCCGGCCACGCATGCGGTGCCCACGGCGTCGCAAGCGCGGCCGGTCAATCCCGCGACCTCGGCGCCATTGCATGCAAGCACGGGCGAAGCGCTGAGCCCGTCGGAGCGGGCGGCACGGGCAGAAGCCGCCGCGGCGCGCGACGACGCTCGCGATGCCGCCGCCGACTCGCCGCATGCGCCCCGGCCCCCGTTTCATGGTTGAGCCGCGGCGCGCCACTCGTCTGCTGAAGCAACCGCAGTCCGCATGCGCCCGGCGCAGACAGGCCGCCGCGGTGGTGGTGCGAGGCGGCGTGAACGTAGGGCCGGCAGCGTCCGGCTTCGTGAGTCGCCGCCGCGTTTCACCGCTGCAAGTCCCGGCCATTCGTTGCCGCATGGACCGCTTTGAATTCAACGCCGCGCTGTATGCGCGGCATTCCGTATCCGCTCACTTTTGACATCGTCCGCTGCCATGCACGACAAGATCCTGATTCTCGACTTCGGTTCGCAAGTCACCCAACTGATTGCACGTCGCGTTCGCGAAGCCAACGTGTATTCGGAAATCCATCCGTATGACGTCGATGCCTCGTTTATCCGCGACTTCGCGCCGAAGGGCGTGATCCTGTCCGGTGGCCCGAGCTCGGTCACCGAAACCGACACGCCGCGCGTCCCGCAGGTGGTCTTCGAGCTTGGCGTGCCGGTGCTCGGCATCTGTTACGGCATGCAGGCAATGGCCGAGCAGCTCGGCGGCAAGGTCGACATCGGCCATTTGCGCGAGTTCGGTTACGCCGAAGTGCGCGCGCGCAACCACACGAGTCTGCTCGAAGGCATCAGCGACTTCACGACGCCGGAAGGCCACGGCATGCTGAAGGTGTGGATGAGCCACGGCGACAAGGTGCTGGAAATGCCGCCGGGCTTCGCGCTGATGGCATCCACGGAATCGTGCCCGATCGCCGCGATGGCCGACGAGGCGCGCCGTTTCTACGGCCTGCAATGGCACCCGGAAGTCACGCACACGCTGCAAGGCCGCGCGATGCTCGAGCGTTTCGTCCTGCAGATTTGCGGCGCGAAGGCCGACTGGGAAATGGGCCATTACATCGACGAGGCGGTTGCGAAGATTCGCGAGCAGGTCGGCAACGAGCATGTGATTCTCGGCTTGTCGGGCGGCGTGGACTCTTCGGTCGCGGCGGCGCTGCTGCATCGCGCGATTGGCGATCAGCTTACGTGCGTATTCGTCGATCATGGTCTGCTGCGTCTGAACGAAGCTGAGCAGGTCATGGCTACCTTTGCGGATCACCTGGGCGTGAAGGTCATTCACGTCGACGCAAGCGACGTGTTCCTGCGCAAGCTGGAAGGCGTGACCGATCCGGAAGCCAAGCGCAAGATTATCGGCGCAGAATTCGTCGAAGTGTTCCAGACAGAAGCCGGCAAGCTGACCGACGCAAAATGGCTCGCGCAAGGCACGATCTATCCGGACGTGATCGAGTCGGCGGGCAAGGGCAAGAAGGCGACGCAGACCATCAAGAGCCACCACAACGTGGGCGGCCTGCCGGAGACGCTGAATCTCAAGCTGCTCGAGCCGCTGCGCGAACTGTTCAAGGACGAAGTGCGCGAACTGGGCGTGAAACTCGGCTTGCCGCCGGCCATGGTGTATCGCCATCCGTTCCCGGGTCCGGGTCTGGGCGTGCGGATTCTCGGCGAAGTGAAGCGCGACTTTGCGGACCTGCTGCGTCGCGCGGACGCCATTTTCATCGAAACGCTGCGCACGTTCATCGACAAGGAAACCGGCAAGTCCTGGTACGACCTGACGAGCCAGGCGTTCGCGGTGTTTCTGCCGGTGAAGAGCGTCGGTGTGATGGGCGACGGGCGTACTTACGAGTACGTGGTCGCGTTGCGCGCGGTGCAGACGCTCGACTTCATGACCGCGCACTGGGCGCATCTGCCGCACGAGCTGCTGGGGCATGTGTCGAACCGGATCATCAATGAAGTGCGAGGGATCAATCGGGTGGTGTACGACATTTCGGGCAAGCCGCCGGCGACGATTGAGTGGGAGTAATTTAGGATCCTCTGCAGTGGTCTGCAGAGGTCCGTCGATTCCCTGATTTCCCACACAAAAACAAGGGTTTATCGACTATTTTGGTCCGCTGCCGTCCGTCGGCAGCATTCCGTCGCCGACGGTATGAGCGACGGTATAGCATCTTTCTCTGCAGACGATCCATTTTGATACCGTCACGGCGCGTGACGGTATCAAACACGGTATCAGTTCATGGAGGATTGCATGCTGACGGACCTCGAATTGCGGGCGCTCAGACCGACCGGCAGGATATACAAGGTCACGGATCAGCGTGGCCTGTACGTGGCGGTCACCTCGGCCGGAGCGGTGAGTTTTCGCTTCGACTATCGTCTGAATGGTCGCCGGGAGACCTTGGTCATTGGTCGCTACGATCCCGGGCTGCCAGCACGCGGCGCACGCGCTGCCGACGAACTTTCCTTTGGCATGTCGATGCGTCTTGCGGAAGCAAGATTGCTACTTGAGCGTGCTCGTCGGGAAGTGGAGCAGGGCGCCAGTCCGTCCAGAAGCAAGGTTGAAAAGCGCGTAGAAGCGGCCGACGCAATGACGTTCGGGAAATGGGCCGAAAAATACTTCTTGGAAGCCAAGCTCGCGGAGTCAACCCGCGCGATGAGGAAGTCGGTCTACGACCGGAATCTCGCAGCGGAGTTCGGGCGTCTAAAGCTCGAAGAGATCACATCTTCAAGACTCCTGATGAGGTGTGAGAAGATTAAGGAGCGGGGCGCGGCTGCACCTGCCGTTCAGGCGCGCGACATCGTCCTTCAGGTCTATCGTTTTGTGCAGGCGAGAGGGCTGAAGGTAGCCAATCCGGCAGAAGACATACGTCCCTCCGCTATCGCCACCTTCAAGCCGCGGGACCGGGCACTGACACCTGCGGAAATCCACGTGTTTTTCAAGGCTTTGGAGCGCACGCCCACGCTTCCCACGCTGCGTCTGGCCGTCAAGTTCATGCTTCTAACAATGGTGCGCAAGTCGGAATTCATTCTGGCAACGTGGGATGAAGTGGACTTCAATGCAGCGACCTGGACAATTCCGAAAGACCGTATGAAAGGTGGGCGTCCGCACAACGTTTATCTAAGCGAGCAGGCCCTGGACATTCTAGTTACTTTCAAGACGTGTTTTGGCGCGAGCTCGTACCTGCACCCTGGAAGATACGAACTAGAGCTGCCTATCAGCGCGGCCACGCTGAACCGTGTCATTGATAGCGCGGTCAGACTGATCCGTGAGAGTGGGACACCGGATTTCGAGTCCTTCTCGGTTCATGACTTGCGAAGAACGGCGAGCACTCAGTTGCATGAAGCCGGGTTCAACAGCGACTGGATAGAAAAATGTCTCGCACACGAACAGCGTGGGGTGCGCGCTGTGTACAACAAGGCCGAATATGCCGAGCAGCGAAGGGGAATGCTACAGACATGGGCTGAGATGCTTGACGGGTGGATCGTGAAGGACCCTGCAAAAGAGAATGGCGCAGGGGTACGACCGACCAGAAGTCCTTTGACGTCGACCGCGTAGGCGTTGTTCAGAACCAACTCGGGATCGTGAAAAGCTATACGGTATCGGGCGTAAAGGCTCTTTGCACAGCGAATTTGTTGATTTTTACCCGCAATTTACCCACAAAACCGCGATCGATGCGCGGGGACATGGCTTGGCCTGACGGTCCGCTCGAGGTTCGCGGGGTTGTCGACGCGTGAGAACCATCATGCCGACCGATCGAACCTTGTGCCGCGTGAAAGATGGAACTATCATTTTGCCGGTTTTATTTTTGGGGCATGGTCGGCTACAGCCTGATGCGCGACATACGATCCTGTAGCGCACGCATACAGGACGACGGGCAAGCGTCCGCCATAAACTGCCCTTCGATGTCGTCGTCCAGTTTCTATAGCCGAGGTCTCCCAGACCCTTACTCAACGACCGCTTCGCGGCGAGCAAATAACGGGTGACACTGCCTCGATCCGGCCATGAGCGGCCGGTCGAGGTCGTCGTCCAGTTTGGCTGACCGAGGCCTCGTCCGCCCTCGCTCAATGGCCGGTCTTCGGTGAGCAGATCGCAGGTGGCATTGCCTCCACGCGGCCCAGAAGCGGCCTGACGACACAGCGCGGATTTAGTTGGATAGCGTCGGCGTCCGATGCCTCTGTGAACTCACGTCCTGGCGGCGACCGGGAGTCGGAATGGGGCGCCGAGACGGTTGAAGGCGTTCATCGCGGCAATCGTTATCGTGAGGTCGACAAGTTCCTTCGGCGAGAACGCCGCCGAGGCCGCCGCATAGGCTTCATCTGAAGCATGCGTTTCACTGACGAGAGTCACCTCTTCGGCCCAAGCCAAGGCGGCGCGCTCCTGATCGGAGAACAGGTGCGGGACTTCGTCCCACACCGGCACCAGCGTCACCTTGTCGATGGACATGGTCTTTCTAAGATCGCGACTGTGCATATCGATGCAATGGGCACATCCGTTAATCTGTGAAACACGGAGGAACACGAGATGAATGAGTTCCTCGGGCAGGTTGGTGCTTTTGGTCACATAGTGATGGACACCGAAAAGCGCTTTTGCGCCGTCCGGTGCGATCTCGCTCCAGTTCAAGCGTGTCATCTTTGTCCTTTGCCGTTTGGCCATAAAATAACGTCTCTTGGGTCACGGTCGCGGGTTGGTTACTTCCCCTTCGCGCGTGACTCATGACATAACGCGACGTTACTAGCCCGAGATTACGGACAACAGGCCCAAGAATTGGCGAAATGACTGAGCCAAAGACTATGCCCACGCTTGCGATCGAGATAGACCGTACTGCGGCGGCGCCCGTTGGCGAGCAGATCTACGCGAGCCTCAGGCAAGCGATTGTCGACGGCCGTCTTCAACCCGGAAGACGGTTACCCTCTGGAAGGGATCTCGCTGCGCAGCTCGGCGTCGCGCGCGGAACGATTCTGGTGGCCTACGAGCGGCTGGCTTCCGAGAAGCTAGTGGTCGGCGCAGGCTCCGCCGGCACACGCGTCTGCGCGCAACTTCCTCCGGCGCCAACCGCGACCGAGATTCCGCTCGATGGGCCACTGGATGCCTTTACACGACCGTATTCGAGCGCGCCACTACCGTTCCAGATGGGCGTACCGGCTCACGATGCATTCCCCGCCAAGGTCTGGGCTCGAATGCGAGCGCGGGCTGTCCGTGCGGACGCAACCGGATACACGACCTACGCCGACCCTCGCGGCGAGCGCGACTTGCGCGCACAGATTGCCAGTCACCTGGCCATCAGCCGACAGATTCAATGCCATCCCGATCAAGTTATTGTGACCAGTGGATACCGTCACGGACTGATGCTTACACTGATCGCGCTCAGAGTTCACGGTCGCACCGCGTGGATCGAAGAACCGGGCTATCCGATCGGAAGGAAAGCTCTGGAGCTGGCGGGCCTTACGGTTGCCCCCATCTCCGTAGATGTCGAGGGATTACGTGTCGAGGAAGGCATCGCTCGTGCTGCGCATGCCGCGTTAGCGCTGGTCACGCCCGGCCAACATGCGCCGCTGGGCGTCGCCCTCTCGCCGATGAGAAGACGTGCCCTGCTCGAATGGGCTGAAGCAAAGGATGCCTGGATCATCGAAGATGACTACCTGGGCGAACTACAGTTGGTCGGACGGGCGGCGCCTGCCCTGGCTGCGGGTGATGGCGCGCAACGCGTGATCCACATCGGCGCATTCAGTAAGACAATCAGCCCCGCGCTGGGCCTCGGCTTCGTCGTCGCGCCGCGCGCACTGGCCGAACGCATTGTCGAAACAGTTTCAGTAATGGCACCCGCTCCGAATAGGACGACACAGCTGGCACTAACGGAGTTTCTCGCAGATGGGCACTTCATGCGCCACCTCCGACACATGAAGAAGGTCTACGCTGAGCGCCGCCATCTCGCTGTTGAACTGCTCAGAAAGCGATTCACGGAGGTCGTGGAATCGGGATTGGGGTTGATTGTCAAGTTGCCTAATGGCGTCGATGACCTGGAAATCGTTCATTCCGCGCGCAAGCAAAATCTTGCACCGTCAGCGCTGTCTGCGTGGTACCTGCGGACAGAGCTCGCGAGGAACGGCCTACTTTTGAGCGTAACGAATCTTCGGCCCGACAACATCCGTGCGGCGTGTGATGCGCTCGAAGCTGTTGTTTCAGCACGCATATCGCAACATCGAGGCGTCGGTGCAAGCCATCGTTTCTTTTGATCGGCTTGGAGGGACCGGTATTGAGAGCTTAGCGGTCATCCGTCTCAGCATATCTGCGCTCCACTTCGGGTCGTGAGTACGCACTGCCGACTGGCCGCTTCCGGGAAGCGGAATTCCACTGGCCGCTTTCCGGCGATGAATTTGAAGAGCGGGCTGACGCAGCCCGACCCTTAGCCGCCTCTCGGCTGCCATGTACGAATGTCCCTGTATCAGCTAGGAGCGGCCGTTCCTCAATCGCGAAAAGATATCCGCAACCGTCTGTAGGTTAAACGGCTTGGGCAGACACGCATCGCACCCGGCCTCTAGCGCGTGCTTTTCCTCCAGGGGGATCGGGCGTCCCGTCACCGCAATGATCGGAATGGCCTTGCAGGACGGCAGTGAGCGCAGCCGCTGCACAAGCGCATAACCGTCAAGATCGGGCAGTGTCACGTCAGTGATGACCAGATCGAGCTCTTGCCCTCCCGCTACCTCCAGGGCAGTCGTCGCATCGGCCGAAGTCGTGACGCGCGCTTCGTATAATGAGAACAGATCCGACATCGCGGCAAGCGAGTCCGGCGCGTCCTCCACGAGCAGGACACGGATGCCTCTGAAGACCGACAGATCCCCTGGCCTGTCCCCCGCGTGCCGGTGGCTGGACGATGAGTCAGCAGGCAGCCAGACCACAAAGCGCGAACCGCGGCCTGGGCCTGCGGACTGCGCTTCCACGCTGCCGCCGTGCAGCTGGACCAGTTGCTGCACGAGTGACAGGCCAATACCGAGCCCGCCCTTGCGGGCACGATGCAGCGCCGACGGCTCCTGGCGGAACATCTCGAAGATCGACCCGATTGCCTCGGGCGCGATACCGATGCCGGTATCACTCACCTCAAGGCGGACCCGTGACGACTCCGGCACGAGCCGCACGTCAATGTGTCCGCCGTTGGGAGTGAACTTCAATGCATTGCTCACCAGGTTCCAGACGATCTGCTCGAGGCGCACCGCGTCACCCCGGATAAGAACCGGCGTGTCGGGCAGGTCGAGCGTCAGCCTGATACCGGCCTGCTGCGCATCCAGCCCGACGGCGTCGGCGATCGAGCGGACGATTCCGGTGATATCCGTTGGTGCGAAATGCAGTGACAGTTTGCCGGTATTGACGCGCGAGAAATCGAGCAGATCATCGATGAGCTGCGCCTGGGTATTGACGGACTTCTGGATTGCATCCGCGACTTCCTGCACCGGGCCGATATGCCGCACTTCGGGCAGGCGCACCAGCATTTCCGCCTTCATGTGGATCAGGTTCAGCGGGTTCTTCAGCTCGTGTGAGAGGATTGCGATGAACTCGTCTTTCATGCGATTGAGTCGCTGCACCTCTGTGTGCTGCGTGCGCTCTTTTTCCAGCACCGCCTGTTGCCTGTTTTCGGCCAGCTTGCGACGGGTTGCATCATGGGCGATCTTGATAAATCCGGAAAAGCCGGGCACGTCAACGCGACTGAGAAAGCCACTGCAGAACAGCCGTTTATTGTCTTTTCCGACATGCCAGCGTTCGTCTTCCGCCCGCCCGGTCTGCGAGGCCCTTTGCCGTTCACCGTCAGGCACGCCGGCCGCGCGGTCCTCGGGCGTGAAGATGCAATCGAGCCGCTGGCCCAGCATCTCCTCCGGGGAAAAGCCAAACATGCGGGCTGCGCCGAGATTCCAGCTGACGATCATCCCGTCCTGGTCCAGTACGATGATGGCGAACTCGTGAGTCGCCTGTGCCGCCAGTTTCAGTTTCTCCGTGCTCTCACGCGCCCGGTCCTCGGCATTCTTCTGTTCGGTGATGTCGATAAGCGCCAGCACCGCGCCGTCGATCCGGTCGTCGTCGGTTCGGTAGGGGAGGACCCGCGCAAGGAAGCGGCGCCCGTCCCGGCTCGATACTTCCCGTTCGGTCTTTTTCAGCTGGCCGAATGCCGCACGCAGATCTTCGATCATTGCGGGATAGTCGAGCTTGTGCGTCAGATGCTGCAGCGGTCGGCCCAGATCGGTGGGGCGGACACTGAACAGCGTGTCAGCCGGCGCAGTGTAGCGTTTGATGTTGAGCTGCCGGTCCAGAAAGATGGTGGCGACACCGACCAGGGAGATCAGGTTCTGGAGGTCGTTACTGGTCCTGGCGGATTCGTCGACCTTCGCCATCAGTTCGGCGTTGACCGTAACAAGTTCCTCGTTAAGCGACTGCAGTTCCTCGCGGCTCGCCTCCAGTTCTTCGCTCGCTGAACGCAGCTCCTCATTCATCGCCTGCAGCTCTTCGTTGGAGGCCCTCAGCTCCTCGGCCGAACTCTGAGTCTCGTCCATCGAGTCACGCAGCCGCTCCTCGCTCCCCGCCAGGGCTCGTCTGAGCGAATCGACGGTAGTCTCGTGGTTTGCATCGGATAGCTCATTCCCGCTAACAGGCGGTAAGGTGACGACATCGCATATCAGGCGTAGCAGGGGGTGCTCATCCGAGGGAGCACGCAAGGGCCGTATCAGGAGGTCAACCGAAACCGTGCCGGCTGACGTCTCAAACGGAACGGCAGCCTGTTCACCGCGTTTGCCCGTGCGCACGATTTCTTCGATACGTTGGCGCAACGCGGGCCGGGCATCCTCGCGCACGATATCGAACAGGTTGGTGATTCGCGCGCCGCGATGATCATGAATCAGATGGATCGCGTTGGCAGAGCGCTGGACAATCAGGCCATCGGCACGTACGACGACGACGGGTGGCCCAAACGGTTCGGGAGCCCTTGTCAGGGTGGACAAAACGGATTCAATGACCGGCGTGCGGTCCGCAATGTTGAAGAATACCGGCTCTGCCGTCAGCTCGCGCGCAGGAAGGACCGGGAAGGCAAGAACGCTGCTTTTTGCTGTATGCGGCAGCGCTTTATAGATCTTTTTGTGCTTGTCTACCGGCGCGAAAAGCTCGGTTGCGAAATCGGCCGATTCCGCACTGCCCAGGAAAAGGTAACCGCCCGGGCGCAGGGAAAAATGGAGGGTCTCCAGTACACGGCTCTGTGCGCGCCGATCCAGATAGATCAGCATGTTGCGGCACGAGACGAGATCCATACGCGAGAATGGCGGATCGCGCAGAATATTGTGCGGCGCGAAAATCACCGTATCGCGCACGGATTTGACGAGCCTGTAACGGTCGCCATCCGGATTGAAGAACTGCGCAAGCCGGGCGGGCGTGACGTCGTTACTGATAGCGCGCGGATAGCTGCCAGTGCGGGCGACCGCGATCGCATGCTCGTCGATATCGGTCGCGAACACTGTGACCTGAGGACGGTGAGGCAACTTTCGCGCTGCCTCACTTAACAGGATCGCAATCGAGAAGGCCTCTTCGCCGGTCGCGCAGGCAGGCACCCAGGCCCGCACTTCGTCCCGTCCCTGAAGCAGCCTGATAAGCTCGGCATTAATAGCGTTCTCCAGCGCCTCGAACGCCTCGGGGTCGCGGAAAAAGTTGGTCACGCCGATCAGCAGGTCCGCAAGCAGCTTCGGAGTTTCTTCCACGTTATCGTTCAGAAATCCGCGATACGCGTCTACGGTCGTGAGGCGGTTGACCTGCAGGCGCCGCTCGATCCGGCGCAGTATCGTGCCGCGCTTGTAGTTGCTGAAATCGTGGCGGGTACGCTGTCGCAGGACATCGAGCACATCGTCGACAGGGTCTCCGCGCTTAGCGGGCATGTCAGAGTCCGATACCTCCTCGCCATCGTCTGACGGGGCCGGCAGTTCGATCCTTTGCGCATTCTGGACCAGCGCGAGCAGCCGCGGAGCGATTTCGGCCACCGGCAGGATGAAATCCACGTTACCGGTCGCAATGGCGCTTCGAGGCATGTCCTGGTATTGCGCTTCCTCAGGCTGTTGCGCGATGGTAATGCCGCCCTGTTCCCGCACGCGCGCAATGCCGATTGCCCCGTCGGAACCCGAACCGGACAGAATGATGGAGACCGCACGCGCGCCGTGCGCCTCGGCGAGGCTGCGGAAGAAAACGTCGATACTGGTTGGCGGAAAGCGCGGAGCCTCAGGCTCGCGCAGGCGCAGGTAGCCGTCCACCATCGAGAGCTGTTTGCCGGGCGGGATAACGTACACATGGTCCCGTTCGAGCGGAACGGGCGCGGTTACCTGCCGGACCGGAAGCCCCGTAACGTGCTGGATTACATCGTGCGCGTGGCTGATGTGGTCGGGAGAGAGGTGCAGGACGACAACGAACGCGACGCCCGGCGACGGCGGCACCGCTTCAAAGAAACGTAGCAGCGCCTGCACGCCGCCGGCTGATGCGCCGATGCCGACGACGGCAAAAGCGGGACCGGCGTGCCGTACGCCGGCCTGCTCGGTTAATGCGCGAGTCATGCTCTTCTCCACGGTGGGGCAGCCCTTGAACCGAGTATACCCGCGCCGAAGCCGGTCACCCTGGCCGGATCGTGCAAGTTAATGTACGGCAGACGCCTAGGATATGATAGCAATGCGCGGTGCAATACCGGCACCTCCGCCACAGGGCGCATCTTCAGCGGCGTCTGCGACGGCACACTCGGGCCAGGCTGGCTAATCGACGTCAGGCCGACCGACATTTGACGTTCAGATACGCGCGGGCGGCTCGTATGTCACCTACGTGATGCACAGCGGTCGGTCGAGGGCGGAAGGCTAGCGTCTCTTCATGGCCGATCGGGTGAGGTCGCCAACGGCCGCTTATCGGCACTCCACTCCGCAAAACCTGGATTTGGCTGGCTGACCGGTTCGGAGAAACTTATCTGACCGGAGTGGGTCGACTGCTGCCCGAGGCGGACGATCAACGGCCCACGACACGCCGGCCACGCGCTATCGGACCGGGTTCGGCCATCACCAGTCATCCGACTGCGCGAGGCTGATGACCGCTTTCAAAAGTGAAGCGGCCGTACTCTCGCATTATGCCGCGTCTCGAGGGATCCAATCCGGGACTATGCTGTTGGCGCAACCGACGCCCCGACGATTCCATGCCGTTCCAGTGCGTCCGCGACAAACCCTGAAGCCTTCATCTCTTCGACGTACGCACCTAACGCCGCTGCGGCCGCCGGGCCCCGGCTTTTCGGTGTGCCCATCGCCTGCTGGATGACCATGAATCGTTGATCGAGCAACCGGAGTCCGCTCGCCTTCTTCGCGTCTGCTTCGAGCTGTTGCTTCACTCCCGCTGCGACTTCGAGATTCTGTTCGAGGAACGTGTGCACGACTGCGGGCGAAGTTGGCGCGCGCACGATCTGTGCGGCCTTCAGTTCCCGCGTCAGAAACAGGTCGTACGCGCTGCCTTTGCCTACAGTGACGCGATTATGCGGCTGATCGACATCTGCGTTAGTCTTCACAGGCGAACCGTCGCGAACAAGGTAGAAGCCTTCGATCAACACATACGGCGCGGTGAATGCGATCGTCTCGCCGCGCAATGGATCGATGGCGAAGAAGCCGAAGTCCGCGCGCTCTTCGCTGACGGCCTGAACCGATTTGCCTGCGGCATCGAAGACGATCAGTTCAAGTTCGACACCAAGCTGCGCGGCAAACGCGCGTGCGAGATCGACGGATACGCCGAACGGCTCGCCAGTTTCCGCGCTCTTGCTCGCGAGAATCGGATTGCCGAGATTGATCGATGCGCGCAGCTTGCCCGTCGGCGTGAACGCGGTGACAACGGATGAATCGATGGTCATGGATGCTTTCGTTGCGACCGCGTTTTCAGGCTGCGGTCTAGGATTCAAGAATCTCGCTGATGCGCGAGAGGGCGTCGAGCGTATGCAGCAGATGTTCGCGCATGGCTTCAGACGCTTCTTCATTGCGCTCGTGTTCGAGCAGTTCGAGCAGATGCAAATGCTGCTTCGCATGTTCGACGTAGCGTTCGCGATGCTGCATCGAACGGTACGACAGCAGACGACGCACGCGGTTGACGCGCTTGATCGTGTCGATAAAGAAGCCGTTTCCCGACGCCTCGACCAGCGACTCGTGAAACCGCACACCGCGATCATGCAACTGGTCGGCCGTATCCGTTTCGATGCCGCCCGCGAGCAGATGCTTCTCGACCTCGCGGCAGCGCTCCAGCACCTTGCGTTCGAGCCGGTAGCCGGGTTCCAGCAACGCCGCCGGTTCGAGCGCAAGCCGCAGCCGGTACGACTTCAGCAGGCTGTCAGGCGTGGTCAGCATCGGAGAAAACTGCCAGCCATAGCCCGGCTTGCGCTCCGCCCAGCCTTCCTGCGCGATGCGTCCCATTACGGCCGTCAATTGCGCGCTCGTCAAACCATAGCGATTACGGATCAATTGCTCGGAGAATTCATCGGGCAACTGGCCTTTCAGACGGTCGTCCGCGATCTGAAAATACACGCTGGTCACGATATCCGTTTCGGCGAGGCCCAGCTCGTCCACGACATCCGCGAGCGGCTCGACGACAGGCTTGGCGACAAAAAAACCGCGATTCTTCTCGCGCGTCAGGATGCCTTTCTCATGCAGCAAGGCCAGCGCCTCGTTGACGGGCGAGCGCGACACGCGCAGACGGTCGGCCAGCATTTGCGCGGGCAGATGCGCGCCGGCGTCGAGTCCTTCCGTCTTGATCAGTTCAACAATCTGGGTCGCAATGGATCGGTCGATCATGTGAGTCGTGCCTTCTGCTTTCTGCTTATCGCGTGAACGCAGCGGCGGCCGGTCTCAAGCCTCCTGCGTCAGCAAACTTTTCTGCAATATCAGCGGGATCACGCCGCCCGAACGCAGCAGCGTGCATTCGAGTTGTGTTTCGACGGCCGCCGTCGCCTCGATGAGTTGTACGCTGCCGTTCGCGCGAACCACGCGCACGGCAATCTTGCAACGAGGCGACAGCGTATCACCCGCGGCGTCGACGTCGAGCTTATCACCCGGCTGAAGATCGAGTGTATCGGGGTTGGTGCCGGACGCAAAGCGCAGCGGCAGGATGCCCATGCCGATCAGATTCGATCGATGGATGCGCTCGAAACTCACGGCCAGCACCGCGCGGATGCCGAGCAGCCGCTGACCCTTGGCCGCCCAGTCGCGCGACGAACCCGTGCCGTAGCGCTCGCCCGCGACGAGCACGACAGCATCGCCGTCCTGCTGATAGCGCTGCGCCGCTTCGAAGATCGGCAGCACGTCGCCGCTTGGCACATGCAGCGTATGCGCGACGGGCATGCCGGGGCGAAGGCGGTTAACGAGTGTCCGGTTATAGAAGGCGGCGCGCACCATCACCTCCCAGTTGCCGCGCCGCGACGCGAACACGTTGAGATCGTCGCGGTCGTCGCCGCGCGCTGCCAGGAAATCGGCGACGTAGCTGTCTTTAGGAATCGCACTGGCGGGGGAGATGTGATCGGTCGTCACGTCGTCGCCGAGCACGAGCAGCGGATAAGCGGTGTAATGCCCCAACTGGCTGCCCTCTGCGACCGACGCGAACGGCGGGCGGCGCAGCGCCGTCGATGCCGGATTCCACGGAAAGCGCGCACCGTCCGGCGCGTCGAGATCGTGCCAGGCGGGGTTGCGGCTCGCGAGCGTGAAGGCGCGCGGATAGTCGTGCGGATTGGCGGCTGCTTTGACGACTTCGGAGACTTCGTCACGCGTCGGCCAGAGATCGCGCAGATAGACGGACTTGCCATCGGCTGTCTGCTGGATCGGCTCGGCGCTCAGGTCGCGTTCGGCGTCGCCCGCAAGCGCGAAGGCAATTACGAGCGGCGGCGACATGATGAAGCCGAGATCGAGGTCGGGATGAATGCGGCCCGGGAAATTGCGGTTACCTGACAGTATCGCGACGGGATAGATGCTCTTTTGCGCGAGCGCTTCGCGAATCGGCGCCGTCAACGGCCCCGAGTTGCCGATGCAGGTCGTGCAGCCATATCCGACGATATCGAAGCCGACGGCCGACAAATCGTCGATCAGCTTCGCGCGATCGAGATACGCGGCGGCCGCAGGCGAGCCCGGCCCAAGCGATGTCTTGACCCACGACGGCACCTTCAGGCCCAAGGCGCGAGCCTTGCGCGCAAGCAGACCGGCGGCGATGAGCAATGCGGGATCGGACGTATTCGTGCAACTGGTGATCGCGGCAATTGCGACGGGATGTTTCGGCATCGACGGATGATGCTGCGCCGGCTCGAACGCAAGTTTTGCGAGCGTTGCCGCCGTCTGCGAGTAATCGAGCAGATCCTGCGGACGGCGCGGCCCGGCGATATGCATACCGATACGGCCGAGATCGATCTCGATCATGCGCGTGAAGCGCGGCTCCGCTTGCGGATCGAACCAGAGACCTGCGCGCTGTGTGAACGCTTCGACGAGCTTGATGGACGTCTCGGAACGGTTCGTCGCGCGCAAATAGTCGAGCGTGTGTTGATCGATGGGGAAAAAGCCCGTCGATGCGCCATATTCCGGCGCCATGTTCGCCACGACGGCGCGATCGCCCGCGCTCAGCGTCGCGACACCGGGACCGAAGAACTCGACGAACTCACCAGAGACGCCAATCGCGCGCAGCCGCTGCGTCACGGTCAGCGCGAGATCGGTGGCGAGCACGCCCGGCCGCATCGCGCCCGTCAGCCGTACGCCGATCACGTCGGGAATGCGCTGCATCACCGGCATGCCGAACATCACCGTCTGCGCTTCGAGTCCGCCCACGCCCCAGCCCAGCACGCCGATTCCGTTGATCATCGGCGTATGGCTGTCGGTGCCGATCAGCGTATCGGGCACGGCCCACTGCTCGCCATCGCGTTCGACTGTCGTGACGAGGGTCGCCAGCTGCTCCAGGTTGATCGTATGCATGATCCCCGCGCCTGGTGGATGGATGCGCACGCCCTTCAACGCCTTCGACGCCCAGCGCAGGAAACGGTAGCGCTCCGCATTGCGCCGCAATTCGAGCGCGAGATTCTCAGGCGCCGCGTCCTTTTGCGCGAAGTACTCGACGGCGAGCGAATGATCGACGGACGAATCGACGGGCAACACGGGATGGAGCAGCGCCGGGTCCGCACCCGCTTCCGCGAGTGCGTCGCGCATCCCGGCAATGTCGACCAGCGCAGGCGTGCTCGTCGTGTCGTGCATCAGCACGCGGTTGGGCTGGAACGCGATCTCGGCTTCGCTCGTCGCGCGCGCGGTCCACGCGAGGATGCCATCGACCGCTTGCCGCCGTTCGTTGCCTTCCATGTTGCGCACGACGTTCTCGAGCAGCAACCGCATGACGACAGGCAATTCGCGCAGCCTGTCGCCGAACAGCCCAGGCAGATCAACGTAGCGATACGACACGCCGTCTACGTCCAGGCGGGCTTCATTGGGGCAGTAAGTGTTTTCCATGACTGTATTGTTGCACTTTTCCAGGTAAAAATGCAATCTAGTGCAAACCCCAGATATAACAATGCGGAGACATCACGTGAAGAAAACCGGCCATGACAGGCGTGTTTCGCCAGACGAAGCGGCCCCCGACAGAGCCCGGCGGCGCATCGTTCAGGGCGCAACGGCGCTCGGTGTGCTGGCTGCCGTCGGGCCCGTCGCACCGTCGGTTTTCGCGGAGGAACCGGCGTTGCGCCAGACAGATCTCAAAGGAAGGAAACCCATGTTTGCTTATGTCGGATCGCGGACGACCCGCGAACGGAATGCCCACGGCGAGGGCATCAGCGTCTATCAGGTCGATACGGAAACGGGTTCGCTCGAACTCGTCCAGCTCGTCAAAGACCTCGTCAATCCCTCGTTCCTCGCGCTGAGCCGCAACGGCGGGCGCCTTTACACCGTGCATGGCGACATGAGCGACATCAGCGCCTTCAAGGTCGACAGGGCAACGGGCAAGCTGACGTTTCTGAACCGGCAAAGCACGCAGGGCAAGAACCCCGTGCATCTCGCGATCGATCCGACGGGCCGCCATGTCGTCGTGTCGAACCATATTGGCGCGAGTCTCGCCGTGCTGCCCATCGCCGAGGATGGTTCGCTGCAGGAATTGACCCAACTGGTTCACCTCGAAGGGCCGATCGGCCCGCATCGCGTCGAGCAGAAGCAGGCCAAGCCGCACTTCAATCCGTTCGATCCGACGGGCGAATTTGTCATCGTGCCGGACAAGGGACTCGACCGCGTTTTCACGTTCCGTTTCAAGGACGGGCAACTGACGCCCGCCGCGCCTGCGTTCGTCGTATCGCGCGAGACGTCGGGGCCGCGTCACGTCGCGTTCCATCCGAAGGGGACGCACGCGTATGTCGTCAACGAACTCGATTCGACCGTGACGACGTATCGCTATACGGCGAGCAACGGCGAACTGGTGCCCGTGCAGATCGTGTCGTCGTTGCCCGATACGTTCACGGGCAACAGCCGCGCATCGGAGATCGAAGTGGACCGCACGGGACGCTTCGTTTATGCATCGAATCGTGGCTTCGACAGCATCGCGGTGTTCCGCATCGATCAGGCGACGGGCCACCTCGCTTTCGTCGACGCCGAGCCGACGCTAGGCCGTACGCCGCGTTTCATGACGGCTACGCCCGATGGGCGCTTCATGTACGCGCTGAACGAAGACAGCGACACGATCGTCGCGTTTTCAGTGAACCCGACCACGGGACAACTCAAGCCGACGGGTTTTTCCACCCAGTCGGGTAGCCCCGTCTGCATGGTGTTCTCGCAACATCACGCGTAACCCGCAAGTCTGATTTCAAGGAACCTGGCGGGCGCGCCCGCCGGTGGAGACATACATGCAAGCCAAGCCAGTCACGCAGGCCATCGACGAGCGCGCGCTCGTCCGCAAGATCGCCTGGCGGATCATTCCGTTCGTTTTCATTCTGTACATCATTTCGTATCTGGACCGCGCGAATATCGGATATGCCGCGTTGCAGATGAACCGCGACCTCGCGTTGAGCAGCGAAGCGTTCGGTTTCGCGTCAGGCATCTTCTTCATCGGGTATTTCCTGTTTGAAGTGCCCAGCAACGTGATGCTCAACAAGTACGGCGCGCGCGTGTGGATTGCGCGCATTCTCGTGACGTGGGGCATCGTCTCCGTCATCTCGGCGTTTGCGCAGAACGCGACTCAACTTTATGTACTGCGCTTTCTGCTCGGCGTCGCGGAAGCGGGCTTCTTCCCCGGCATCATCGTCTATCTGACGTACTGGTTTCGCGCGAAGGAACTTGCAACGACGGTCGCGCTTTTCACCGCGGCGATCCCCGTGTCGTACATCATCGGCGCGCCGTTGAGCACGTGGATCATGGACAGCGTCCATTGGTTTGACTGGAGCGGCTGGCGCTGGATGCTGGTGCTGGAAGGCGCGCCGGCGCTGATCGGCGGCATTTTGTGCTTCGTCTATCTGACCGACAAGCCTGCCGACGCCAAGTGGCTCAGGCCAGAAGAGCGCGAGTGGCTGCTGAACGAACTGGCCAACGACCGTAAAGCCCACCCGAATGCCAAACATCTGAGTGCATTCAAGGTGATGGCGAATCCGAAAGTCTTGTACCTGTCGTTCATCTACTTCGTGTATCAGTGCGGAAGCCTGGGCGTCGGCTACTGGATGCCGCAGATCATCAAGGGCTTTTCGAAGACGTTGAGCCATACGCAGGTCGGTCTCATCGCGATGATTCCCTACGTATTCGCGACGATCGTGATGGTGGCGTGGTCGCGCAGTTCGGATCGTCATAGCGAACGGCGACTGCATTCGGCGATTCCGCTTGCCGTCGCTGCGCTTGCGCTGCTCGGAGCCGGACTCGCGACTAACCCTTATGTCTCGATCACGATGATCAGCCTGAGTCTCGCTGGGCTGTACGCGTTCAAGTCGCCGTTCTGGGCGCTGCCGACGCTGTTTCTCACGCGTTCGACGGCGGCGGTATCGATCGCCGTGATTAACTCGGTCGGCAATTTAGGCGGCTTTGTTGGACCGTTTGCGATTGGTTACATCAAGGGTTCAGGACAGAGCGCCACGCCGGGCCTGCTGTTTCTTGCGGCACTGCTGGTCGCCTCTTTTCTGATGACGTTCTTCATCCGCATCAACGAGCAGCGCGCAACCGATGCACATGGCGCCGTTGCCAATCAAAGTCACTAAACGCCAGCTGTGATTTAGGGGAGTCGGGTCCACGCGCCAGACGTCCCTCAATCCTGGCATAACAAGAAAGCTTTCCAGAGGAGATTTATTCAATGAAGAAGTCAGCAGTACAATTAGTCATACTTACCACTATGACGGGGTCGGCTTACGCCCAAAGCAATGTCACGCTGTACGGCATTATCGACAGCGGCCTGAACTACACGAACAACGTGCAGACGGCGAGGACGGCGACGGGACTCGCAGGCGGACATCAGATTGCGATGATCGAAGGTGGCTCGGCAGGCCTGCAGGGCAGTCGATGGGGTTTGAGAGGCAGCGAGGACCTTGGCGGTGGACTCAAAACGATCTTCGTGCTGGAAAGCGGCTTCTATAGCAACAACGGCGTGATGAACCAGGGTGGCGCGCTGTTCGGGCGTCAGGCTTATGTCGGGCTCAGCAATCCCGTTGGAACGGTTACGCTAGGCCGCCAGTACGATCCCGTCGTGGATCTGTACGGACCGTTTCTCGCCGCGCCGCAATGGGGCGGCTACATGAGTTCGCATCCCAGTGACCTCGACAACGCGCTGAACTCGCGACGCATCAACAACTCGATCAAGTTCCGCAGCGCAAACTACCGCGGGCTTACTGTCGAAGCGATGATGAACCTCGGCGGCACGCCAGGTTCGTTTTCGAGCAACTGGATCTGGGGCGCGGGCGCCGCCTATGCGAACGGCCCGTTTTCGATCGGCGCCGGCTACCTGAATATCCGCAACCCAAACACGTCGTTCTTCGGTGCGAATCCCAATGCGGGACCGGCCACCACGAACAACCTCGGCAGCTTCGGCAGTGCGACGAGCCCAGAAAGCAACCCAGTGTTTGCCGGTTACGCGTCGGCGAACCGGCTCGAGATCGCCGGCTTGGGTGCAGGCGTGACGCTAGGCTCGCTCAATGTGAACCTCGCCTATTCCAATACGCGTTTCGAGGATATGGGCTCGTCATCCGGCCCAAATCCACTGCGCTATCGAGGCACGGCCGCTTTCAACAACGCCGAAATCAATGCGAAGTGTCAGTTCACCCCATCGCTTCTCGCGGGCGTTGCGTACGACTACACGCGCAACGGCGGCGCGGGTGGCAAAGGTGGTGCGAACTACAACCTGTTCAGCGCGGGCGTCGATTATTTCCTGTCGAAGCGCACAGATGTCTACACCATCGCGGTCTATGAGAAGGCGAGCGGGACGGACTCTCTCGGGCAGAGCGCCGTTGCGCAGATCACGGGTTTGACGCCTTCGACAACCGATAAACAGGTCTCGCTGCGGGTCGGGATTCGCCACAAATTCTGATCGTCTGCTTTCAAGGCCTACCGTGATTGATCGTAAGGCGGGATGCTGATCGCGCTCGAAGAGCTGTTGTCATTGCGAGATTGGGCCCGCGACGATCACTGACACCCGGGCAAATTCTTGGGCCAGGGATAACTCGACTGTCGCTTAGAAGCGCCGAGCGGACCGAGCATTGCGGAACTCATCAGGTGCGGCGCATCTCTGCGTCGCACGCGTCTCCTCTCAGAATCTCCCGAATGCTGTGAACGTCAAACGTTAGCTATGCATCGTCTGTAGGACGATTTTTGGGCGATCCGTTTGTTAAGCCCTGCTCGTCGGTCCATCCATCGAACGTCGAATCTAATTTTCAGTTTTCAGGGGGCGACTGTATACCGAACTAGCAATGCAGGGGCTCACTGTACACACAGGCTTTCCCCGATCATGTGACTTTCTCTCCCCGCACCGAAGCAACGCAGTCGCATGCCGCCTTTTGGACCGCTTTCAGTGTCTAAGCCACGTGACGAGGAAGTACAGCACAACTATTGCAATGGCCATCGACGAAAAGTACGCAATCGGAAAGCCAAGATAAGTGTCCCACCACCGAAGGGGCTGGGGCTTGCGGGCTTTTTTAATCCGTTTCATGACACCTCCTGGTTATAATCGAACTGACGGGTTCGATTTTGGATTGTAACATTGAGGGAGCAACGCGGACCAGTGGTTCGACTGTGAGGAGTTCGTGCGGACGAAGACGGATAAAAAGCGATCGGAAATATTGGAAGCGGCCACCGCTGTGTTTTTGAAGAAGGGTTTTGAGGCGACCCTCATGTCGGAGGTGAGTGAGGAGGCCAAGTGCTCAAAGGGGACCCTGTATAGCTACTTCGAGTCGAAAGAAGAGCTTTTCTACGCTGTTGTCATCGCCGCCACATCGCCTGGCGCCGAGAGCGTTCTTGAGGGTTGGGCTGCAAGCGCAGAGGAATTCGAGGTCCAGCTGCGAACGTTCGGGCTGGAACTTGTAAGGGAGGTCTATTCGCCAAGATTTCAGGCCGTCCGACGTCTGGTCTTTCTGGCGCCATCTACAGGCGAACTTGGCCAGACAATCTACGACCGGGCAGTCAGGCCATACTTGGATCAGACAGCCCGGCTTCTCGCACTGGCAATGGAGGCTGGCCATCTGCGCCGCGACGATGCAGCCGTTGCAGCCTGTCATCTCTGCGGCCTGCTGGAGTCGGAACTCCTGCTCCGTTTTCTGCTTCACGCCTTGGGTGATCCAAGTCCGGACGAGCTGGACGCCGTTGCGAATCGAGGTATTACAGCCTTCCTGGCTGCTTACCGCCCGAGCGATTGCGACCACCCCCACAAGTGATCCGAGCCTGTATTGCCGCGCAAAGCTTGACCCCAAATGTGGCGTCACTGTCCGAAGTTCGACTATCAAACGCCGTTCCGCGCGGTACCACCGCTGACTGTTCAGGGTCGGGCTGCGTCAGTCCGCTCTTCGAACTGATAGCTGGAAAGCGGCCAGTGGAATTGAGCTCCCGGAAGCGGCCAGTCGGCGGTGCGTACTCCCGACCCACTCCGGTCAGATAAGTTTCTCCGAACCGGTCAGCCAGCCAAATCCAGGTTTTGCGGAGTGGAGTGCCGATAAGCGGCCGTTGGCGACCTCACCCGATCGGCCACATCCGGTCATTCATGTCATCGGCGACACGGACATTCGAAAGACAACTCCAGACAGATAGCGGACGCTGAGCCTCCGCTGAGACAAGTCACCACGAGTGGAGGGGCCGGAAAATAGGCAGTTGGACGTTCTCTGTGGCGGGGGCGCTTTGTTGTCTCCTTTAGATGACGCGCTAGCAGTTGAGGGCAACGTTCTCCGCAATCATGCGCAGCCCATATGCATGAATGTACATAGCCTCCACATCGTAGTTTCTGTCAGTTCTGTGTGCTGGCGGCTGATATGTTCGTTCAGTCGTCCCTGTGTGATTTTCCACCGTCAAAGCGGCAACAAGATAGTTCATGTTCGACTGCTAGGATCTACGACACTTCGTCGCAATTCAGTCCGGAACAATCACTCGCGAGAGCGCCCGGCATCTGAAGATCGATGATGCGACCGTCGCGCGCAGAATCGCTTCTGTCGAACCGGTCCCTCGAACTCACGCTCGTTGACCGCTACCCACGCGCCTATGTACTGACGGAAGAGGGTGAACGCATCGCCGAACGGGGCAGGCGAATGAAGGAAGAGTGGTTTGCGGTCGAGCGAGCCGAGGCGGTGATGCGCCGTGACAACCGGCTATTGTCGGTCTGACCCGGCTTTTCAAACCACTAGCGACGCGATGGCTACCAACAGCAACGTCTCGTCGATCTGCGCTTGGCTGAACGTTCGGGCGTCCGAAGGCTCGAACGTTCGTCGCAGCTCGAGGACAGTTGCTACACCTGCGGGATCGAGTCGAGCATCGCGTGTCAGCCCGGATCTTCCATCTGCAAGTGCAGAGAGCGTCGCGCGCGCCACGTCGATATCTAACTGCAGTTGGCTCTGCAATAGCAACAGGTTTCGCTCCGCGGATGCCGGATCAAATACGCGACGCAGTCCCTTCAAATAAGCGACGAGGTACCGCTTGACGATCTCTTGGTTATGGTTCACCCACGAGCGCATGCCGAACAGGGCTGTCGCCTGATAACTGCCGAGGATTTCGACGAGGCTGCCAAGACTTCTGTAACCATCTTGACGGGCGATGATGGAGAACGGGGGGTTAAGAATGGATGCCGAAAAGTCGGGGTTCTGCCGCAATGCGTCCAGTCGTTTAAACGTCGCACCGATGGGATGCACGCCGTAATCCGTGTCGGGCGCAAGCCCTTCGCGAGCCAATGCGGCCTTCATTTGCAGCGCATACGCGGTGTCGGGAGCATCGACAATGACAGTTTTGCCGCGCAAATCCGCAGCGCACCGAATAGACGGTTGGACGAAAAGTTCGTTGAAACCGCTGTCGCCGCCGGCCAAGACCAATACGTCGTGGCCTGCCTTTTCATACATCGCGACGGCGTTGTCGACAGCGGTATGCGCGAGATCGAAATCGCCATCTGCGAGGCCAGACCTGAGTTCCTCTGATGTCTTGGTAAAAAGAAGCTCGACTTGCAAGCCTTCCTGCGCGAAGAATCCCTCCGCGAGGGCGATTGAGATCGGAAGGTTCTGCGCACCGGGGAAGACTTTGACGCGGAGGTGTTGGGAATGCATGTCCTGTCAGCGCCCTTAGATCGGTTCGGCCAGAAAGCCTTCATGCGGACGAGCCTGAGGCGTCGTCGACGAGAAAGCGGTACGGAATCTCTCGTTTCTGGCGGCGCACTGCTCGGGGTCGCTCAGTTGCCCTTCCCCTCCCACCTTCCGAGAGAATTCCTGAACGAACTTGCAGCGCGGCAACCTGCGCCGCATGAACCCGTCCAAGGCAGCCGCGAGTGGCTGATCCTTCGTTATCTCGTCTGCGATGACGCAGGCGTCCTCGATCGCCATAGTCGCGCCCTGAGCGATATGCGGGCCGGAGGCATGAGCCGCGTCGCCAATGAGAAGCGTTCGGCCCTTGTACCAAGGAGCGGGAAGAATCACTTCCTCAATCGCCGTATAGACGATCGTCGAAGCCGCGTTCAGCCCATCGTTGACGCTTTGTATCCGACGGCCGTCGAACTGATCCAAGCGGTCTTTCAATGCCGGAAGAAGCTCCGATGCCTCAAACCAATGACCCGCAGGCTCGTTCGTCACTAACAGCAGATACATCGAGTCGTCGGTAAGCGGCACGAGCCCGGCCTTCGCTCCCACACCGTAGTGAATGCTCTGAAAAGTGTGATCAACAGGACGCCGCACGGTTACGCGCCAGACACCATGCCCTGTGTATACCGGCTGGATTTCGTCGCCGAACAACATCGCCCTCGTTCGTGAGCGGATGCCGTCTGCGCTCACAACGAAGTCGTAGGTGCCGGTGCTTCCGTCAGAGAACCGTACGTCGACACCGCTGTCATGGTTCAAGAGGTCAGTTACCGTTAACCCCATTCTCGCGTTCGCGCCCGCGCTGTCTGCCGCGTCGGCCAAGATCCGATGGAGCGCGGGCCGCGGCAGAAAGTTGACTGCTGGGCGATGCTCGTCCGCGATACGGCGCATTTTCAACCGAGCCAACTCATTTTCGTGCGCGTCGTAGTACACGTAGTCGTCGGTCTGAAAGCCTGCAGACATGCACGCATCCATCAGCCCCAAAGAATCAAGCGCGCGAAGCGCGTTCCCGGGCTGGATGATGCCAACCCCAAGTGCGTTATGCGCCGACTTCTGCTCGATAACGTCAACTTGCAAGCCGCGCTGCCCCATTGCGGTGGCACAAGTGAGCCCGCCGATGCCGCCGCCGATGATAAGTACCTTTCGAACTGATGTCACGAATGTCTCTCCCGTCCCAATGATCGCTGCCGCGCTCAGATAATTCCTAATTAAAGGAATTGTGCCGCGAACTTTTAGTGGCGCACATCAGGGTTTACTCCGCGTCCGGGAGATCAGGTGGGCGGAGGGGCGTCAGATGCGGCGAGGGAGCCGCCCATTTCGGACTCTGGCGTTTTCTCGCGCGAGAGCCCGTTCATCAGCAGATCGACAACGAAAGTGACGTAGCTTTCGACAAGCTCTTTATCGACCGGCCGACCGCACAAGGCCTCCACGAGCGGTCGAGCGGAAACGAAGAACTCACACATTCCGATCATGGCGACGTTGAGGAAGCGTGGGTCAACGTTTCTGAGACTGTTGTCGCCGCTGCCGTGAAGTAAATCAACTGTTAGCGCGAGCCCGCGCGCCGCAGTCATCTCCAGCGCCTCCCGGGCTTGGGGTGTGTCCGCTTCGAACATGCGTTCGACTACGAGCCGGTGGAAGCTCGGGTGCCTCTCTTGTTGCTCGATGGCCGTGTTAATTCGCCGCTTCAGCCGCTCTTGCGTGGTGCCGTGCAGGTTCATCAGCGTCCTGTGGGTCTGCTGTCGCTCCGCCATTAGGCGCGACACCACCGCCGTGTAGAGACCATCCTTTCCGCCGAAGTAGTAGCGCACTAGGGCCGGATCGACGCCCGCATGCTCGGCGATCTGGATAACGGTCAAGGACTCAGGTGCGCGAGTGCGAAGCAGTTCTATCGCCGCATCCACGATTCCCTCCGCACCGATCCCGGACTCGGGTGCGGGGCGGCCCTTGTTGCGCCCGCGACGGGGAGCGGACGCCTGTTCTGATTTGGTCGTCGCCTTATCACTGTTTGTCATTTCGTCTAACGTAAAAGTCAATCGTGGGACTTTCTATCCTACCCAGCGGAATTATACGGATGCGCGCACGGATGTGCGCAAAGCATTCCGGCACGGGAGAGTGGCCTCGGGAAAGTCCCTAGAGAGCGCTTTTTTTCAGTCATGGCGCACCGGGGTCCGCCTTGACACCCGCACCAGATAAGGAAGTTATGGTGGTCCGCTTTTTGGGCCGGATCGCGTCGGCACAAGACGCTCGCAAAGGCAGCGTCTGTCGCGTTGACAATTCCTACATACGGGAATAACGTGCTGTCCAACACAACACGATGGAGCAATGCTGATGAGCCCCGACTTCAAAATTGTCGGCTTGCAAGGACTGACGTTCGGCGTGGACGACTTCGACGCCGCTTTGCGCTTCCTGCAGGACTGGAACCTCCGAGCACTGACGGTCGGATCGGACAGCGCCAGCTATGAGACTGAGGAAGGCGCGCGCATCACGATTCGCCGCTTTGATGACCCTGCGCTGCCCAGCGCGGCGGGCGGCAAATCGACCCTTCGCGAGCTTTTGTGGGCTGTCGAGTCGGAGGAAGAGCTTGCCAAGATCCGGTCCGAGCTGGAGAAGGACCGAGGCGTGTCGGTCGAGGACGGGGTAGTTCGCGTCATAGAGGAGAACGGCTACACCCTGGGATTCACCGTCTCGCAGCTGCGCCAGTTGCCGACAGCCAAGGCGGACGTCAATTTTCCTGGAGCGCCGGTCCGAGTCAACCGGGCGGTTGACTTCACGGCTCCCCCCACAGTTCGGCACCTCGGCCATGTGGCGGTTTTCGCGCCGAATTTCGAGGAAGCTTTGGCTTTTTATACGACGCGCCTCGGCTTCCGCGTTTCCGACATTTACCCCGGGCGAGGAGTGTTTCTTCGCGCGGCGGGCTCCCACGATCACCACAACCTGTTCCTCGTTTCTCGCGGGGACATGATCGGCTTCCACCACATGTCGTTCGAGGTCAGCGACTTCCACCAGGTAATGAACGGTGGGCGCTTGATGGAAAAGAACGGCTGGAAGACCCAGTTCGGCCCCGGTCGGCACACGCTCGGCTCGAATTACTTCTGGTACTTCCACACGCCGTTCGGCGGCGCATCCGAGTACTACTCGGACATGGACTACCTCGACGACAACTGGGAAGCGCGTTCTTGGGAATACTCCCCGGATATCATCGCCGCCTGGACCGCGCAGGTTGGGAAAACGTCATCCCACTGACCCCTTCGCAACACTGGATACCGATCAGATATGTTTAAGTTAGCGAACTACAGCCAGCCTGGCGCGCGCCGCTTTCCGGGCATGGTTCTGGAAACAGGCGAGATACTCAATATTCCCGAGATCGCGTCACGTGAAAGCGCTCGTTCCCGCCTGTTCGAAAAACTCGCGGCGTGTGCGTGTATCGATGACCTCTTGCTCGAATGGGATGAGTCGTTCGAGGCGCTCGTCGAACTGGCGACGCTGTACTCCGACGGCAAGCTGGAAAAGGCAAGCGTTGATAGCAACGATCTCTCAATCGCGGCGCCCGTCTCCCGCCCCGGCAAGCTCGTGTGCCACGCACAGAACTATGCCGACCATGTTATGGAAATGCGGCGCTCACAGTTCGGCGTCACCAATGTCGATCTGTCGAAAGATTTCATGGGCGAGAAGTCGAAGACGTGGCCATACGCGTTTCTGAAGGCACCGAGCGCCATCGTAGGACCTTACGATGATATCGAACTCCCCGATGGTCATCCGCAGATCGATTGGGAAGCGGAGATGGCCGTCGTCATCGGCAGACGCGGAAAGCGAATTACCGAGGGAAGCGCGATGGCCCACGTGGCCGGCCTCGTCACTTTCAATGACGTGTCATGCCGGGACAATCAATGGCGTCCTGATCGGGTGACCTTGCGTTCGGACTGGTTCGCCGCGAAGAGCTTCGACAGCTTCGCACCGACCGGGCCGTACCTCGTGCCGATCGCGTTCGTGAAGAACTATATGGACCTTCGCATCACCTTGAAGGTGAACGGCGAAGTGATGCAGGACGGCAGCACGGCCGGCCTGATCTTTTCGCCCGAGGAGCAGATCTCCTTCTTCTCCAAGTCAATGACGTGGTTCCCCGGTGATGTGTTGGCGACTGGCACCCCGGCAGGCACCGGTCAAGGGCTCGGAAGATACCTTTCTCCCGGCGACATCGTTGAAACTGAAATTGAAGGCCTCGGCGCGCAGAAGAATCGGTGCGTTCCGCAGCCTGTAGAAACAAGCACACTCTGAGGAAATTATGAAACTGGTTAGCTTCTCTGTTGAAGACGGCGCGGTCAAGGGCGGACTGTGGTTTGAAAACGGCGTGCTGCCCTTCGATGCGGCCGCGGCGATCATTGACTCTTCCGATCTCGACTTGCATTCGGCGAGCGTGCTGAACGTTGTGTGCTCCGCTCAGTCCGTGATTGACCGACTCACCGAACTCGACCATGAGGTCAAGTCGGGTGGCCACTCCGACCAGCTCCTGCCACTCGACTCACTTAAGCTCTTGGCACCCATTCCCCGGCCGGCGAAGAACATCTTCTGCGTGGGACGCAACTATCTCGATCACGTCAAAGAGGGCTATAAGGCCCGAGGCACTGAATTGAAGGTCCCGGAATTCATTCAGTTGTTCAGCAAGCCGCCGACGACTGTAATCGGGACCGGCGCCGACATTCGGTATGACGAGCAGCTGACGCAAAAGCTCGACTATGAAGCGGAACTCGGTTTGGTGATCGGCAAGTCAGGACGCGACATTCGTCCCGAGAACGCGCTCGAGCATATCTTCGGCTACACCGTCATCAATGACGTGACTGCCCGTGACCTGCAGCGCGCGCACGATCAATGGTTCAAAGGCAAGGGTCTGGATACGTCGTGCCCAATGGGCCCGTGGATTGTGACCAAGGACGAAGTCGGCGATGCTCAGAATCTTGACATTCGCTGCACTGTCAACGGCGAGGTCCGCCAGAGTTCCAACACCGCGATGATGATCTTCAAGCTTCAAACCATCATCGCCGAGCTTTCGCGCGGCCTGACGTTAGAAGCGGGCGACATCATCGCCACCGGAACGCCGTCCGGGGTGGGCTATGCGATGGAGCCGCCGCGTCTTCTTAACGTGGGTGATGTTGTTGAAGTCTCGGTCAGCGGCGTCGGCACCATCCGCAATACCGTCGTTGCTGCCTGACGAGATCTGAGGAGACACAAACCATGCGTAAGAACTCACAAGCGTTTCGCGAAGGCCATCCCCCGGTGAACATCTCGGTGAACGTCATGCTTGAAGGCTGGGGCGATAACGAAGCGCCGGGCCTCGGGCCGATGGGCAATCCGTTACGCGCTGGCGTTCTCGACCTGCAGGCGCGGTCGTGGGCCGCCTACGGCCCGAAAGAAGGCGCGTGGAGGTTGCTGGACCTTCTCGCCGCGAGAAACGTCAAGGCGTCGTTCTATACGAGCGGGATCGTTGCAGAGCGATATCCTGACCTTCTGCGCGAAATCGCGAATGCGGGGCACGACGTGTGCGGCCACAGCTGGACGCAAAACACGCTTCCTGCCTACCTCGACGGGGAGGCCGAACTCGCAGACATTCAACGATGCACGCAGGTCATCGAAGCGGCGTCCGGCAAGGCTCCCCTCGGCTGGATCAGCCCGAGATGCACGCCGAGCGCGGTGACCTCGGAACTGCTTGCCAAAAGCGGATATCAATGGCATGCGGACATCTTCGACGCTGACTTGCCGTACTCGATGCAGTTCGGCGACCACAGAATCGTCGCCCTGCCTTTTACGATGGAGATCAATGATCTGCCCATGAGCGTGCGATACGGGAACGAACCGTCAGCCTTCGCGGCATCCGTCAAGCACACGTTGACAAACTGGCATCGTATCGGCAGCCCCGAAACGTGCGTCGATGTGACGGTGCACGCGCACGTGTACGGCCGGCCGGCTGGCGCGATTGCCCTGGACGAAGCGTTGGAGTTCATCGCTTCTTGCCCTGAGATCGCATCCTACACGTCTCACTCTGAGTTGGCGGACCTCGAAGCGTCCCGTGAACGATAGGCAATCGCTGTTTTACTACTACCGCGTAAGCGGATGCAAGCTGGACTTGTTGTGTGGAGGAGACATGAAATCAATGCTGGCGGAGCATCCGTCACTGGCCCTACAACGACGCATCGAGGCGCTGAAATTCACGAAGCTGCACCGCCGAGCGCGCGTGGTGATGGGAACTGCGACGTTCTTCGATGCCTTTGATGTGCTCGCAATTGCTTATGTAATTCCGGTTCTCATTCCGTTGTGGCATCTCGGTCCGAAGGATATTGGCTTACTCATTTCGGCAAGCTTCGTCGGTCAAATCTTCGGCGCAATTTTCTTTGGCTTTCTTGCCGAGCGCATCGGTCGCGTTCCGAGCGCCGGGATCTGTATCGCGATCATGGGTGTAATGGGTATCGGCTGCGCATTTGCCGGAAGCTTCCAGACACTCTTCGCGTTCCGAGTGCTCCAGGGAATCGGGATGGGTGGCGAAGTGCCCGTTGCTGCGACGTACATCAACGAGTTATGCAGCGCTCACAAGCGTGGCCGCTTCTTCCTCTTTTATGAGGCGCTGTTCGTGATCGGTCTTGTCGGGGCTGCTGCAATGGGCACTTTAGTGGTACCCACGCTCGGCTGGCGTGCGATGTTTCTCATAGGCGCAATCCCGGCACTCCTGATCCTCATAGGCCTGCGCACGCTCCATGAGTCGCCCCGCTGGCTTATTGAGAAGGGCAAGCTGGCAAAAGCGGACGGCGTGATTCGAGCATTCGAGAAAGCCGGCGCGCCGAACGCTGCGGACGTGCGGTCCGATGTCCAGTACAGCGACGCGACACCGGCTAGCAGCGACCGCCCCCGATCGTCGTGGAAGGAACTGTTCTCGAAGCAGTACCGTCGTCGCACCTTCGTAGTGTGGGGGCTATGGGTCTGCGTGTATTTCGTGAACTATGGACTGAATACTTGGCTGCCCACGGTGTATCGCACGGTCTACGGCTTCTCACTCGAGGACGCCCTTCGTGCGGGTCTTGTGACTAACATTTTCTCGGTATTTGCAGTCATTCTATGCGCGACGTTCGTTGACCGGCTAGGCAGAAAGGTGTGGTTCCTGCTCGCTTTTTCGTGCGCGGCGACGCCTTTGCTGGTGCTTGCCACCTCGCATACGCCGCCGGCGGCCATGGTGCTGATACTCACGACCCTTAGCTTTGCCTTTGTGACGACAAATTCGATGATGGTCTACCTCTACACTCCGGAGATCTATCCAACGCGGATTCGCGCAGCGGCGACGGGGGTGGCTAGTTCGATGCTGAGGGTATCAGCAGCGATCGGTCCGGTAGCCGTCGGATTTGCATTGAATGTTTATGGTGTTTCTGCTGTCTTTTTGTTGTTTGGGGCAGTAAGCGTGATCGGAGCAATCCTGTCTTTCCTGGTAGTCGAAACCCGGAACAGAACACTCGAGGAAATTTCTCAATAACCGCATGAACGAGGCCGCGTAAAAGCGGCCTTGATAATCATAATTAGATATCCTACGTTTGGAGACAAAATATGCGTTTAACACTTACGGCAGTTGCAGCGTCGGCGCTCGTGCTTAGTCAAACAGCGACCGCTCAAAGCACAGTTACGCTGTACGGCATTGTTGACACGGGCGTGCAGTACTATAACAACGCTGCAGCCGGTGGTTCTGTAGTAGGGATGCCATCGCTGACGGGCGCAGTTCCGTCCCGCTTCGGATTTCGCGGGGTTGAAGATCTAGGAGGCGGCTATAAGGCTTTCTTCAATCTCGAATCAGGGTTCGCGGTAAGCACAGGGCAATTGAACAACGGCGGACGCCTGTTCGGGCGTCTGGCCAACGTAGGGCTCGCCACGGAGCGCAACACGGTTACGCTCGGTAGGCAGCTCAACATGACCTACTACACGATCATATCGGCCGACGTAATCGGTCCTGCGATCCATTCGATTGCTAGCTTCGATCCGTACATTCCTAACGCACGTAGTGACAACGCGGTCGGCTATCAAGGACGTTTCGGTGGTTTCAACGTTGGGGCGACCTACAGCTTCGGGCGCGACGCCGCTGGTCCCGCAGGCCCGGCCGCAACCAACTGCGCAGGCCAGTTAGCAGGAGACTTCGTCGCCTGCCGTCAATACACTGCGATGCTGTCTTACCAGACCACGGAGTTCGGGGTGGCGACGTCATACGATGTGATGAGAGGCGGTCCCAATGCATCGGCACCATTGAGTTCGAGCGCCTTTACAGACACGCGAAATCTTGTCGATGCCTTTGCGATGGTGGGGCCAGTAAAGGTCGCGGGCGGTTGGTTGCGTAGAAATACCGCCGCCGCGGTTCACGCACAGTCCGATATCTTCTTCCTCGGTTTTGAATATTTCATTAGGCCCGATCTGATCGAGGACGTACAAGCGCTACGGTACATCAACCGAGGCGTGGCAAACGCCAACTTGTTTGTATCACGCACGACATATCTGCTTTCTAAACGCACATCGGCCTATATGTCATTGGGCTACATCATGAACAGCGATAAGGGCAACGCGCCTGTCGCGGCACTCGGAACCGTTCGGACCGGGGCGAACCAGTTCGGCGCGATGCTCGGCCTTCAGCAAAAGTTCTAGCCGGGGAACCGCACGCTGCACAATTCGTTGCGCATCACACCAACGGCGATCTTTTCTTAGGCCTCGCGAGGGCCTTTCAGCCGACGACGACCATCGTCGGCTTTTTACGTCGCATGATCCGACTGCCGTACGAATGACCGTTCCGGTCTGCGACCTGCCACTAGCCTCGCACGCGGTCGACCGGCAGCCATGGGTCGGCTGCGGGCATTGACGGGTGACGCTCGCACTTAAACCCCGGCGCCCACTAAGGCAATTTAACCCTCGGCTGCCCACCCAGTCTCACGATTTCCGTTTTTCGGGTCTTACGAAATGCGTCCCAGTCTCACTCCGACTCCCTGCACTTCTGCAGGGAGACGGGAATTAGTGAGACTCGCTTTCTCATAAAATCAATCACATAACCACCAATTCTCGCGACTGATCGGCGCGCACCAGATTGGATTCGTGAGACTGGCCGGGTTTTTTCCCGGATTGGTGAGACTGCCGGGATGGGGAAGCGCCTCAGGTTGCATGCAGCCGCTTGCGGCCTTGCGAGGTTCGCGAGCTGCAGCGCCTGATGATCGGTCGTCGCAACTGGTGTTGACCGCGCCAGGGTTTAGCATGAAGAACATCGTCCGCTCACGGTCAACGAAGGGTGCGTCGCCGGCTCGCGATATCGGTAGGTGCCGAAATGGTTGATCGTTGCGCTCATGCTAGGATTTCCCCAACAAAGGGGGAAAAGCGATGGCAGTGCACGCTATAACGGCGGTTCGGATGGACGGGGATTCGCAAAGGGTCACACACGTGCTTTGGGGGCAGGTGTCCGTCAGCGGAGAGCAATTTGAGGTCGCTCCGCACGCATCGCCTGTAATCGAAGTGGTGGATGCACTGGCTAAGGGCGACACCGTCGTAACAGTCTTTCCGCTGGATGGACAGCGTGTCGCTGGTCCAGAGGTCCGACGCGTCGTCGACGAGGCCGGACTCGAAGGCATCGAAATGGTGGTCGCTGATTCCGATGCGGGCCGAACGCTCGCGGACCTGCCACGGCTTGATCACGAATAGAGCGCTCATCGGGTCGGCTCTATCGGGCGGAGTTTAGCTATCGACACCCACGAACCGACGCAGAGAACTTGCCGCAAGCTGCGCTCGTCGGCATCGTCTGAACACGCGAGTGGGCTTGTCGTGCGTACCCCATCAGGCAGTGATCAGCCATGAGCCGACATTCGTTGGTAGGGCTGAATTTGTTTTTGGCCCCCGAGACAGCAACCGCGCGATGCGGACGATGGGCACAATATAGACACTTGTGAGAAACCACATGATTCAAATGAGACAACCCGAAGACGCGCCTTACGCGTTTCAGGCTGCTTGGAACAGCCATGACATGGATGGCCTCAGAGTATTGTTCCATGAAGACGCGACATTCGTGAACCGGTTCGGGCACTACGTACGTGGCGTCGAGGCAATTATCAAGCTGCATGCACCTATCCATGCAACCATCTATAGCGATTCCACGCTCGAGAACGAGCTGATCGATAGTGTTGCTATCTGCGACGATGCAGTGGTCATGCACTTCTGGAGCCGCCTCGCGGTCGGTGCGGCACACCCTGCGGGGCCGCACGCTGTCGACACGCTGATCCAAGCCGTTCTGACGCGGCGGGTTGAGGCCTGGCGAATCAAGGCGCTCGAGAACGTCACGCTGACCAATCCTCGCGCGGGAGAAGCTGTCCTGAGAAACAGCCTGGATTCCTGATCGAGCCGCAAAACCCTTCCGCGACCGACACGATCATAGTCGGCGGTTGTCCGCTTGCGGGCGGATCGTATGTCCGATATGGGTCGAGGCCGTGTGAAAACGCGCGCTGAATGTGGTCTCCTGAAAAATCGACCCGCAGATCGCGCTGTATTGGCTTGGTTGTGGCTTGGGAAGGGTAAAGCGACACCCGAAAACCGAGTACTTCCGCGTTTTCACACGGCCTCGGCCGATTACGGACGGCCGATCGGGCGCCTGTCGCGAAACTTCTATCGTTCGCGAGAATGACGTCTCAGACGGTTTCGTACTCACGGGCGGCAGCGGAGCGTCGACGCACAAGCACGAAAACGGACGCGAGGCTTGTGAAGCTACACGCATATCGACAGGCGGCAAAGTCAGCCGCGCTCGACCTTATGTGCACGAACCTCACCTGCGCGCTCGGAGGCGGTTATCGAGTTTCTGGCGAATCGTGAATGCAGCGCGTCGTCTCGCTAACGCCGTTGATACTCCGAGCGCGGGCATCTAATGGACGCTACTGGAATATGCTGGAGTGGGAGTAAATTAGGATCCTCTGCAGTGGTCTGCAGAGGTCTATAAGCTCCTCGATTTCCCCCACGGAATCAAAGGTTTATTGTCTTTTTTGGTCCGCCAGCGTCCGACGACAGCGGCGCGTGATCAACGGTACCGGCGACGGTATAGCATCTTTCTCTGCAGACGATCCAACTTGATACCGTCACCGGGCGTGACGGTATCAAGCGACGGTATCAGTTCACGGAGTATTGCATGCTTACGGACCTCGAGTTGCGGGCGCTCAAGCCGACCGGCAGTATCTATAAAGTGGCCGACCAACGTGGCCTGTATGTGGCGGTTACGTCGTCTGGCGTAGTTAGCTTCCGTTTTGACTATCGCCTGAATGGGCGTCGCGAGACGTTGGTCATAGGTCGCTACGATCCGCGGCTGCCTGCCCGCGGAACGCGTGATGCCGAGGAACTGAACTTCGGTATGTCACTGAGTCTTGCGGAAGCGAGGCTTTTGCTCGAGCGGGCCCGTCGGGAAGTCGAGCAAGGCATTAGTCCTTCGAGGGCCAAAGTCGACAAACGGCTGGAAGCAGCTGAGGCGCTCACGTTCGGCAAGTGGGCCGAGAAGTATTTCTCGGAAGCCCCGCTGGCAGAGTCGACCCGTGCAATGAGGAAGTCCGTCTACGACCGGAATCTCGCGGCGGAATTCGGGCGACTGAAGCTCGAAGAAATCACCCCCTCTCGACTCATAGCGAGATGCGAGAAGATCAAGGAAAGAGGCGCGGCCGCTCCCGCCGTCCAGGCGCGCGACATTGTGCTGCAGGTATACCGTTTCGTGCAGGCGAGAGGGCTAAAGGTGGCTAATCCGGCAGCAGACATCCGGCCATCTGCGATTGCCAAGTTCAAGTCGCGCGACCGCGCACTGACTCCCGCAGAGATTCACGTGTTCTTCAAGGCGCTGGAGCGGACGCCCACCCTGCCCACACTGCGTCTGGCGATTAAGTTCATGCTGCTCACAATGGTGCGCAAGTCTGAGTTTATCCACGCTAGATGGGAGGAAGTAGACTTCAATGCGGCGACGTGGACGATCCCCAAAGACAGAATGAAGGCTGGCCGCCCGCACAACGTCTACCTGAGCCAGCAGGCACTGGATATCCTGGTTGCCTTCAAGACGTGCTTCGGAGCAAGTTCATATCTTCATCCCGGTCGTTACGAGACGGAGCTGCCTATAAGTGCAGCGACCCTCAATCGCGTGATCGACAGCACGGTCAAGCTTATTCGCAGCAGCGAAGCAGAAGACTTCGAGTCTTTCACGGTACATGATCTACGGAGAACGGCCAGCACACAGCTGCACGAAGCGGGTTTCAATAGCGATTGGATAGAAAAATGTCTGGCGCATGAACAGCGCGGTGTACGGGCCGTGTATAACAAGGCCGAGTATGCGGAGCAGAGGAGGACGATGCTTCAGGCATGGGCGGACATGCTCGACGGATGGGTAGCGAAGGACCCTGCGGTCAATGGTGCTGTTCACCTGCGTCCTGCTGGACATGACTCGGCGCTGATCGACTAGAAGCCTGCGTGCGTCTCCGGCGGAGCCACGCGTTATTCTGCCCAGCAGGGCACGGACATACCGTCGCAGAGGGGGGCGCAGGAGCATCGCCGGAGCAGGTTTTTCTACACATTTGATCATTCAGACACGCTAATAAGCATGCCCGCTGGCACGGGGATCGCTTTTTGTTTTAAGTTGAGCGGCAACGACCAAGATCACTGCCAGTTCTATTGGCGGGTATTTTAATTAGGATCAGCAAATTTTTATTGAGTAATGGTTCGAAGCCTAGGAGAAGGCTCGAATTTAATGGCTTTATGGGATTTGCCTTGCGCATTTGTTTCCAATGCACTCACTTATGTGCGCATCTGTGCTTGCCTAGAAAAAAGCCTGTCACCTGTCGTACCCACGCGACACTACTGCGTGCTAGAACCACGAACCCGTGGCGTGGCAGCAGGAGGACATTTGGGGAGATCGTTAGCGGGGTGTTACGGTTAGGAACTCCAATCTTGCGACGTAGCTTCCCGGGGGAGTGCGCTGCTAGCGCCGCCGATCACTCTGACCGACACTACTGAGGGGCTTTACTCAACGCTTTCCAGACAGCCTTCGACGCGACCTGAAACGAGCGCCAATCGAGTGTGTCGTCTCCACACCGACGTATGAAAACGAGCAGCCCAAACAGGTGCGAAACGATTAAGCCCGCACGCAACACGCATTCGCCAGAAACAAGCAAGGGGTTCAGCTTCGCGATCAACCCCGCGAATATATCAATGAGTTCGGCCTGGTCGTCAGCCATCACTTTTTGGACGAAAGGCTCGTGCTCGGCGAGACTCCAGCAGTGAAGGATGAACGCGCCCGCATATCGCTCGGGGCCTGTTAGCAAGTCGAATATGTGATCGATGATCCGCTCGAATCGCTCGTCAGGTGATCGGGTGTTGTCTTTCGCCATTTCCCGGTATGAGCCGATATGGCGTCGAGCCATTTCCGCGATGGCGGATTTGAGCAACTCCTCGCGCGTGCCGAAGTAGTGCTGGAGCGTGCTTAGCCGAATGCCTGCGTCGCTTGCGATGCGGCGCTGCGTGAATCCTACGTAGCCTTCGTCGGCAAACACGCGAATCGCGGCCTCCAGGATTTCGGGAATGCGTGTCCTGCGATTTCCTCGACGTTTGGGCTCGTGTGACGGACTAACCCCGCGAATCTCTTCCGATGTGATTTTTAGATCTTTCATTGCATGCGTTCCACCTTGGGGCGACGACCGTCGGTGGATCAATTATAGGTCAGTTGAACCCAATGGTGGGTAGGTATGTTGACCTACTGCGGTTCGCTGGGGTCACCCCTGTGTCGTCGCCACTGCAGATGAAAACGGCCAGTTTCGTGTTCATTTCCCGTCCATAATCAGTGTTTACACCTACTTAGGCGAGTTTGCATGTTGGTCATGAGACTACTAATATTTGGTCATAGGACCAATAAATGTGTCAGTGTGAGTGACGCTTGGTGTGGAGGCGCGGAACCTCCGGGTCCAGTGGGGGATATCCCAAGCGGGCCGCGGCAGGAGGCTGAAATGAGTGCGAATCGACATTCGTTACGTTGGCTCGTCGATAAATGGTTTGCCGATGCGTGCCGAGATGACCTACGGCTGGTGCGATCGCGGCGGGAACAGGCAACTCCCGGCCGATGTGTTTGCGTCGAGGCCATGCGCGCCAGCGGTGTGTTGAAGATCTTCTTCTTCCGCTATGAGGACGGCACGTGGAGTGTCGTTCCACCCCCCGCGATAAAGCGGCTGACCTTCGCACTGCACTGAGGGGGATGCTATGAACGAGCTTGCGTAAGGGAGGCGCACGTGCCGCAACAAGTGACTCTGCGATGTCCGCAATGCGGACATCGCATCCGACGGAGGGCGGCCGCTACGGCCGCTGCCTATCATAGAAGAAGACCCGCCGTATTCTCGCCGTCTTGTGCGGAGGCCGGCTTTCCTTTGCAACGCAGCCGAGCAGAGCAATCATGAAAATATCGAACGACTCCCGAGGCGAGATCATCGATCTCCCTCCGCTTCCCACGATGCTTGATCCGTTTCCCGAGTACGCCAAGCTGGCGCAGCGGGGCGCTGTGGTCCGAGTCAGAAATCCCGTCGGAACGGAGATCTACCTGATCACGCGTTGGGCAGAGGCGATCGAGGCCCTTAACAATCCTCTAGTCGCGAAAGGTTCTGAGCACCTTCAGAAAGCACTCGCTGCCCAACGACTCAGCGGGCCGAGCGCAGGCACGCCGATCGCGGGCTCTCTGGCCGGGAACCTGCTCAATACCGATCCACCTGATCACACGCGCCTGCGTTCGCTGGTCATGCTCGCGTTCACGCCCCGGCGCCTGGAGCAGCTTCGGGCTACGGTGGAACTGTTGGTCGATCGTCTGATCGACCAGATGCGCGGCGGCTCCGAGGCGGATCTGATCGCTGACTTTGCCTACCCGATTGGTATCACGACCATCTGCGCGATGCTCGGTGTACCCGAGGGCGACAGGTCGGACTTTCGCCAGTGGGCCGAGTGGGCTATGACCCCCGGCCATAAGGAGCAGGAGCGCTGCATGGAGCTACTGCGGAATTACCTTGCCACTCTGATCGAATCCAAGCGCAGTGCGTTGGAGGAAGGCGCAAATCCAGATGCGCAGCCCGATCTGCTGAGTGCCATGATCGCGGCGCGCAACGCATCAAACGCACTGACGATGGAGGAGTTGCAAAGCATGTCGTATCTGCTGCTCATCGCCGGCCACGAAACTACGGTGGGATTGATCGGAAATGCGCTCTTGCACCTCATGCTGAATCCGGGACAACAGGAGCTTCTTGCGCAGGATCCGACGTTGATCAAGAACGCAATCGAGGAGACGCTGCGCTACGACGGCTCGGTGCCGTACACAACATTCCGAGCAACGACAGCGGACGTGAAGATCGGTGACACCATCATTCCCGATGGGAGTTTTGTGCAGGTCGTACTGCCCGCGTTGAACCGCGATCCGGCGAAATTCGAAGATCCGAATGTTTTCGACATCCGCCGCAAGATCAAGCAGCACATGGCCTTTGGGCATGGGACGCACTTTTGTCTTGGGTCCCACCTCGCCCGTCTGGAGGCGCAGACCGCGGTGGGACGGTTCATGCAGGTCTTTCCCAATGTCGAACTCAACTGCAACCCCGAGGACATTCCCTGGCTCGGCACGGTAATTCGCGGCGCACGGTCCCTTCCGGTGCGGCTCAACGGCAAGGCATCCAAGGAAAGTTGAGTATGGATCGTCAATTCAATATCAGCGGGGGACACCGCGCTGCCGGTGGAGACTGGTACGCGGTCGAGAATCCTGCATTTCTCACGCCCATCGCTGAAGCGCCGCTCACCGCGCCTCAAGCGCTCGATGATGCCGTCGCCTCAGCGTCAGCCGCTCTTGGTTCTTGGGCTAAGGATCCCATGGGGCGTCGCAATGCCCTGAAAGGATGTGCCGCGCTTCTGGCCTCCAATTTGGAGGACCTTGCCGTCTTGCTCAGTCGGGAGCAGGGAAAGCCGCTGCCGGCGGCCAAGCGCGAGATTCTTTCAGCCAAGAGCTATCTGGAGTACTTCGCTGATAAGACCGTACACCAAGAGGTCATTCTGCGCGATACGAACCGGACGGTGGTTGCGCTGAGTTCGCCGGTCGGCGTCGTTGGGCTCATTGTGCCTTGGAATTTCCCTTTGGTGCTCCTGATGATGAAGCTCGCGCCGGCGCTGTGGGCGGGGAACACAGTGGTGGTCAAGCCTGCGCCGACGACGCCGCTGACAACGTTGGCCGTCGCGAGTCTGTTCGCCGCGTGCTTGCCACCGGGTGTACTGAACACCGTGACCGGTGGTGCCGATGTAGGAGCATCGCTAGTGAGCCACGAAGGTGTGGCGAAGATCTCGTTCACCGGCTCGACGCCGACCGGAAAGAAGATCATGGAGAGCGCGGCGCAAACGCTAAAGCGGTTGACGCTTGAACTGGGGGGGAATGATGCGGCAGTCGTCCTTCAGGATGCGGATCTCGAAACATCCGCGCCGTTGCTGTTTGAACGCGCGTTTATGAACGCCGGCCAAGTGTGCTGCGCAGTCAAGCGCCTGTTCGTACACCGCTCGCTTTATGAGCCTCTCGTGGAAAAGATGGTCGCGATCGCGAAGCACTGGCGCGTCGGTCCAGGTCTGAACGAGGGTGTTCAGATGGGGCCACTAAACAACCGTCAGCAGTTTGAGCACGTCAAGGGGCTGCTAGACGACGCAGTGGCAGGAGGGGGGCGAATCGTCGCGGGAGGGGATACCCCACCGGATTGGCCAGGACACTTTATTAGACCGGCCATCGTTGTAGATATCACGGACAGCAGGCGGCTTGTGAGGGAAGAACAGTTCGGGCCGGCGTTGCCGATCCTGCCCTTCGACGATGAAGACGAGGCGATCGCCCGGGCGAATGCGTCGGAGTTTGGTCTTGGTGGATCCGTATGGTCCCGCGACATCGAGCGCGCTACGGCACTGGTCAGCCGCCTCGAAGCTGTCAATCTTTTTGTGAACCAGCATGCGACGCCGCCAGAGCCCGCAATCCCTTTTGGGGGCATGAAGTCGAGCGGATTCGGGTATGAGTTTGGCGATTGGGGGCTCGACGAGTTCGTGGTGCGCAAAGTGTTGCATAGCCCCGTGGGAGGGATGGCATGAGCAGAGTGATGAGGGCGGCCATTCTCGAAGGCGCAGGTCAGCCTCTGCGCATTGTTCATGACGCAGAAATCGACGACCCGCGTGCTGGAGAAGTGTTGGTAAGAATCACCCACTGCGGTGTTTGTAATACAGATCTCGCCCTCGCAGACGGGAAGGTTGGATACCCAGTGCCGGCGGTGCTGGGTCACGAGGCAGCCGGCACGGTCGCGGCCCTTGGCGCGGGCGTGACTGATCTGGTCGAGGGTCAGCGGGTCGTGGTTTCGATGCGGCCGGCATGTGGAACCTGCTACTTCTGCGTGCGCAACCAGCCTGTTCTGTGCATAGCAGCTGAGAGTCCTTCGCGCACCGCGGGACCTACTGGCGACGATGTTCGCGTCCGCTATCGCGGAGTCCCTGTGGCCCGGGGGCTTCGTTTGGGCGCGTTCGCCGAATACGTATTGGTGGAACGCAGCGGCGTCGTTCTGATTCCTGACTCGATTTCGTCAGCCCATGCCGCGACGATGGGCTGCGCAGTGCAGACAGGCATGGGTTCCGTCGCGAACGTAGCCGCGGTGCCGGAGGGTGCCACTGCCGCCGTCGTCGGGCTCGGTGCAGTGGGATTGTCGACGATTCAGGCACTGCGGATTGCAAAGGCAGCACTCGTGGTGGGCCTGGACTTCAATGCCGACCGGCGCGGTCATGCTCAAAAGCTGGGGGCGCACGCGACGTTTGACAGTTCAGCGGAGGGGTTTCAAGAGCCATGTCGGGCGTTGACTGGCGGCATGGGCTTTGATTTCGTGTTTGACGGCGTCTGCAGCCCAGATACTTTGAAGCTGAGCGCTGCTCTTGTACGCAAGGGCGGGGCGATCGTCATGATCGGTGTTGCCAAACCAACGGAGCCAGTGGCGATCGGTGCGCTGGATGTAGTGTTGCGGCAACTGCAGATCAAGGGATCCTACCTCGGCAATTGCCACGCGCAGCGAGACCTTCCGCGCTACTTTGATCTTTGCTGCCAGCAGGCGCTGAATCTGAGCAGCCTGGTCACAAAAATAAGGCCGTTGGAAGAAGTCAACGAAGCGCTTCAGGACCTGCGCGACGGCGTTGGCATTCGGACGGTGCTGACCATCTGATGCGGAAGGGGAGAAAACTGATGACTCAACTGAAAGTGCGGGTGACTAGCAAGGCGCGAGAAGCAGAGGGGATCTGCAGCCTTGAACTCGAGGCGAGTGACGGCGAGGCATTGCCACCCTTTCGCGCTGGAGCTCATGTCGATCTCTACTTGCCGGGCGGCCTGATCCGTCAGTACTCGCTATTCGGATCCCCATCCGACCAGCGGCGCTACCGGGTCGCGGTGTTGCTCGAAGCCAATTCGCGTGGGGGATCTCGAACGGTTCACGAAAACGTCAACGAGGGCGATGTCCTGACCATTTCGCAGCCCCGCAACCTCTTTCCGCTTGTTCCTTCGGAGAGGACCATCCTAATTGCAGGTGGCATTGGCATTACCCCCTTGATGTGTATGGCCGAGGAATTGACTCTCGAGGGTCGAGCATACGAACTGCATTACTGCGTTCGTACCGCCGATCGGGCAGCTTTTCTCGATCGCCTCGGCTCGCCCCCGTTTGCTGGGAATGTTCACGTTCATTTTGACGACGTATCCGGATCTCAAGGTCCTCTCGATCTGGATACGCTCCTCGCGCGCCCCAGCGGCGATGTTCACCTCTATGTGTGCGGGCCCAGCGGCTTTATTGACGCAGTAGTCGAGACCGCGAAGTGCCAGGGATGGTCCAGCGACAACGTTCACCTTGAGCATTTTGCTGCACCGGCGACGACGCAGAAGGAAGGGGATCATGCCTTCGAGGTGCGCATTGCAAGCACAGGGCAGGTCTTAGTCGTTCCAAGAGAAGAGTCTGTGGCACAGGTTCTGGCAAAGAATGGGATCGATGTGCCGGTCTCCTGCGAGCAAGGTGTATGCGGCACCTGCGTTACAGGAATACTTGAAGGTGAACCCGACCATCGGGACCTTTGCCTTACGGAGGCTGAGCAAGCAGCCAATGATCGGTTCACGGCATGTTGCTCCCGCGCGCGTGGATCCCTCCTTGTCTTGGACCTCTAGGGCATCCATGCCCGGTGTCGGATACCAATCTGTCCGCACCTCGAACATGTATGGGTGCGCTACGGAAGAAGCTAGACAGCCGACGTATTCTTAATTACCGCGCCGTCGCAGACTCTTGAGCGAGTGCAATCGACCCGTCGCCGAAAGCGACATCAAAGAGACCGTCACGTCGCACTCAAAGTTCATCGCCGCCTCAGTGGGCAATACCGTTGACGCTGCGGTGGTACCGGCTCATTACCTAGGGCGGTGGAACCAGCGGGGGCGGACCCATGTTGACATCAACGACGGGACGTTGCGAGACCGCGAATTCCATCGTTCCCAACAACACGAAGGAGAGACAGGCCATGGGCCAGACCATTCAAATCAAATGTGCAGATGGCAGCTTCAGCGGGTACCTTGCTACACCGGCCTCCGGCAAGGGACCGGGGCTGGTCGTGTGTCAGGAGATTTTTGGCGTCAACGCGAACATGCGCCGCGTCGCGGACTACTACGCGGAGGAAGGCTATACGGTGCTGGTGCCCGACCTTTACTGGCGCCTGGCTCCTGGTATCGAGCTGGAAGACCATGGAGAGGATATGCAGCGCGCGTTCGGCCTTTGTCAGCAGTTTGACCAGGCCAAAGGTGTGGAGGACATCGGAGCAGCGATCGCCGCATTGCGCGAGCGTCCCGAATTTGTTGGTCAGGTCGGCGTGCTGGGCTTCTGCTTGGGTGGCAAGCTGGCTTACTTGGCAGCCTGCAGGCTTGACGGGGTGGCCTGTGCGGTTGGCTACTACGGGGTGGGTATAGAGCAAGCGCTTGGCGAGGCCGCCAATCTTAACGGGCGACTGGTGCTGCATATCGCCGAGAAAGATGGCTTCTGTCCGCCCGAGGCGCAGGCCGCAATCCGCGAGGGACTCGGTGGCAGGGAGAACGTTGAGTTGTACGTCTACCAAGGGGTCGACCACGCTTTCGCCCGTATCGGTGGTGCCCACTTCGACAAGTCCGCGGCCTTGATCGCTCTGCAGCGCTCGATTGCCGCGCTGCGTCGAGAGATCGGCCCACATTACAACCTCTCTGCGCTGTGGGACAAGCACTGCGAGCACGAATTTATTACTCGCGATGTGGACGCCACCATGGCCACCATGGTCGCCGAGCCTTATGTCAACCATATCCCGACGATGACCGGCGGCGTGGGCTACCGGCACCTGAAGCGCTTCTATCAGCACCACTTCGTGCATGGTAACCCGCCCGACATGAGCAGTATCCCAATCTCGCGCACTGTCGGTGCGACCCAGGTGATCGATGAGAGTCTGCTCTGCTTCACTCACACCACGGAGATTGACTGGATGCTGCCGGGTGTCAAACCCACCGGCAAGCGCGTGGAAATTCCGCTGGTGGCCATCGTCAACTTCCGCGGCGACAAGCTTTACCACGAGCACATCTACTGGGACCAGGCCAGCGTGCTGGTGCAGATCGGCCTTCTCGATCCGAAAGGCCTGCCGGTGGCGGGGGTGGAGACAGCACGCAAGCTTCTGGACGAGACGTTGCCATCCAACACGTTGATTGCACGCTGGCAGGAAAGCGAAGGCAAGTAGGCGGCGTGTCATTCACGCTCGCGTGGTGATTGACGTAGTAAGCACCAAGAAATAGGAGGCATCATGAAAGGACTGCAGGACAAGGTTGCCATCGTCACCGGCGGCGCAACCCTGATGGGGGCCGACGTGGCCCGCGCATTCGTGGCGGCCGGCGGCAGCGTGGCGATCCTCGACATCGACGCGACCGGCGGCGAGCGAATGGCTACCGAACTGGGCGAGAAGGCGCTCTACATCGCCACGGACATCACAAAGGATGATCAGGTTAGCGCTGCTGTGGCTCAGGTCGCGAGCCGCTTCGGCGGGGTGGACTTCCTGGTGAACCTGGCTTGCACATATCTGGATGATGGCTTCAAGTCATCCCGCGCCGACTGGCTGACAGCGCTCGACGTCAATGTCGTATCGGGCGTCGCGCTGGCGCAGGCAGTGCATCCGCACATGAAGGCTCGCGGTGGCGGTGCAATCGTCAATTTCACCAGTATCTCTGCGGGGGTCGCGCAAAAAGGGCGCTGGCTCTATCCGGTTTCCAAGGCAGCAATTGCGCAACTCACGCGCAATATGGCGATGGATCTCGCCCCCGACCGCATCCGCGTGAACTCTGTCTCCCCTGGCTGGACCTGGAGCAGGTTGATGAATGAAGTCAGCGGCGGAAATCGATCTCAAATCGACAACTTGGCCGCGCCATTTCACCTGATGGGCCGAGTCGCAGACCCCGACGAAGTCGCACAAGTGGTGCTATTCCTGTGTTCCGACCACGCAAGCTTCGTCACCGGCGCGGACTATGCCGTCGATGGTGGCTACTCGGCGATGGGTCCCGAGCAGAGCCTTTCCCTTAAGGGCTAATCGGCACCGTGACGAGCGGCCGCTGCCTATTTTCTTGGAAAACAAATCATGAGCCAACGCATTGCAATCGTCGGAGCCGGTCAGTCCGGCCTGCAAATGGCCCTTGCCCTGCAGGCGAAGGGCTATCAAGTGACCCTGCTGACCAATCGCACAGGCGAACAGATCCGCGCCGGCAAGGTCCTATCCAGCCAGGGTATGTTCAACAGCGCGTTGCAGATCGAGCGCGACCTCGGCCTGAACATGTGGGATGACACCTGTCCGCCGGTCGAAGGTATCGGTTTGAACGTGCTTCATCCTGAACAGCCCGGCACGAAGGTGATCGAGTGGATAACTCGCCCGGAATACCCGGGGCAGGCGGTGGATCAACGCCTTAAGATGCCCGTCTGGATGGAGACGTTCACCCAGCGTGGCGGCGATCTTCGCATTGTGGACGTAGGCGTTGCTGAGCTGGAAGAGCTCACGCAAAGTCACGACCTGGTGTTGCTGGCTGCAGGCAAAGGGGAGATCGTCAGCCGCTTTGAACGCGACGCCGCGCGCAGCCCCTTTACTGTTCCGCAGCGCTCACTGGCGCTCACCTATGTCACGGGCATGACCCCGCGCAAGCCCTTCGCGGCAACCATCTTCAACGTAATTCCTGGAGTTGGGGAGTACTTTAGTTTTCCAGCTCTGACCTTGTCCGGTCCATGCGAGATCATGATCTTCGAAGGCCTACCGGGCGGTCCGATGGATCGCTGGGCAGAGGCTCGCACGCCGGAGCAACACTTGGCTGAGAGTCTGCGCATCGTACGAACGTACCTGCCCTGGGAGGCGGAGCGTTGCGAACACGTTGAATTGACCGATGACAATGGCGTTCTTTCGGGCCGCTTTGCTCCAACCGTGCGCAAGCCTGTGATGACGTTGCCTTCGGGGCGCCAAGTGTTCGGCATGGCGGACGCGGTAGTAGTCAACGACCCACTTACCGGCCAGGGCTCAAATAGTGCTGCTAAGTGCGCAAAGATCTATCTGGACGCTATCCTCGAGCGGGGCGACCGGCCTTTCGATACGGCATGGATGGAAGCCACCTTTGCCCGCTATTGGGACTACGCTCAGTACGTCGTCAACTGGACCAACTCGATGCTGCAGCCGCCTCAGCCTCACATTATGCAGTTGCTTGATGCTGCAAGCCGCTCGTCCTCGCTGGCTTCTCGCATCGTCAGTGGCTTCGATAATCCTCCCGATCTCTTCCCGTGGTGGTCGGACGCGCAAGCCTGCCAACAACTCATCGAGCAATATACTGTTAAGGCAGCTTGACATGAGCTTTGAACCGCAAACCGCCCCCGATCCGCAGGCGCTGCGCCGGGTGTGCGGACGCTACGCCACAGGCGTGGCAGTGATCGGCGCTTGCGGGCCGGAGGGCAGAGCAGTCGGCCTGACAGTCAATTCGTTTGCTTCGCTGTCCTTGAGCCCTCCGCTGATCCTTTGGAGCCTCGCGCTAAAGTCACCCAATGCGGCGTTATTCGCGCCGGGGCAGCGCTTTGGCGTGAGCATTCTTCGCGCCGCACATGGCGAGCTGGCGCGCCATTTTGCCCGGCCACTGCCCGACAAATTCGCGAGCGTGCCGCACCGCCGATGCGAGCGTGGTGTCCCCTACATCGAAGAGGCGTTAGCGACCCTAGCCTGCCGGGTCGAGCGTGCCGATCCAGTTGGCGACCATTTGCTGATTGTCGGAGAGGTGGAGGGGCTGGCCGCCAGCGAGGGCGAACCATTGGTGTTCTATGGCGGTGATTTCATTCGTACGTCTGCCTGAGCGCAGATCGTCTCACGACGTCAGGCAATGAGCTGAGTCCTTGCGTTCTATTTTGAGGCGCACGGCGTTGCCTGAATGATGGTCCATCTGCACATCGGTGCATCGTTTCGCGCAGAGCGTGTTCGTGCCGCCAACCAACGGTTCAGGCCAAATTTCTTCCAAACAATCGCGCTGCATTTCCAGTGGCGATGGACGGCACGCTGTCTTGATGAAAGATAGCGTTCCATTACGACTGACATGTAATTCGTATTGCTGATTAATACGTCTACGTGAAACGGAGATCTGATTTGTCCGCACGTTGAACACTTCATGCGCTTTTCCCCGGGTGGGGAAACGTCCGACGTACTCTTGATCATCAATCTATCCCAGCATTCAACTCCAAGTGACGTAACGCTATGAACAAAATTCTGGATGGCAAAGTTGTCGTGGTCACAGGCGCGGGCCAAGGCATCGGTCGTGCGATCGCGATGCAGGCCGCAGCCGCGGGTGCCAGTGTCGTCGTCGCGGACATCGCGGTCGCCAAGCTCGGAGACGGCAGCACTCGGCCGATCGCCGACAGCGTCGTCGACGAAATCGCCGCGCTCGGCGGAAAGGCCATTGCCGCCTCCGAGGACATTTCCGATGCCCCCGCGGCTGCGCAAATCATCACGAGAGCGATCGATACCTATGGGCGGATCGATTGCGTCGTCAACAACGCCGGGATTCTGCGGGACCGGATGTTTTACAACATGGATGACGCGGAGTGGGATGCGGTCGTCAAGGTCCATTTATACGGGTACTACAACGTATCGCGCGCGGCTGCCCCGCATTTTAAGGAACAGAGCTCTGGCAGCTTCATTCACTTCAGTTCATCGTCCGCCATTATCGGCAACATCGGCCAAGCGAACTACGCCGCGGCGAAGATGGGGGTCGTCGGCTTGTCTACAAGCATTGCTTTGGACATGGCTCGCTTCAATGTGAGGTCGAATGTCATCGCTCCATGGGCCTGGAGCCAGTTGCTCGAGAGCGTTCCGATTCGCTCCGAAGAGCAGCGCGAGCGGATGCGCAAAATGAAAGAGACGATGAGACCCGAACAGATTGCACCGCTGAGCGTGTTTCTCGCAAGCGATAGCGCCGCATCCATCACGGGTCAGATCTTCGGCGCTCGGGGCAACGAAGTCTATTTGTTCAGCCAGCCAAGAATCATCCGGTCCGTGCACAAGTCAGACGGTTGGGATGCGGAGAGCCTGGCTGCCACGATGCTGCCGTCCTTCCGCAACGACTTTGTGCCTGTTCAATCGCATCGCGATGTGGTCGGGTGGGATCCCATCTGAGGGCGGCGAGATGCTCAATCTGGAAAGAATCAGGAGCCTGCCGGACGTTGAGATTGCACTCGACTATACGAACAAGGATGTCGTTCTTTATGCGCTTAGCATCGGAATGGGGCAGGCAGAAACCGAACTGAAGTACGTCTTTGACGAGAAGCTGGTATGCACGCCGATGTTCGCGATGATTTTGGCGCATCACCTGCCTTGGCTGCGACAAGCCGATACCGGTATTGATGTCAGAAAGATGCTGCACGGCGAGAGCAGCCTGATCATTCATCGGCCGTTGCCGGCGGTAGGGCGAGTGAATGTCAAAGGGCGTATCGCCGGTGTACTCGATCGCGGCCCCGGCAAGAGTGTGTCCATCTTCTTCGAACAACGTGTACTCGAGCCCGGGACGGACAGTCATCTGGCCACTGTGGGTGGTTGCTTTGTATTCCCGGGTGCTGGTGTGGTAGCCAGCGCAACCGGGACTCGAGGGAGCTCCGGGACAACGAAGGTCCCTGATGGGGCTGCGGACGTAGAGACCGTGGACCACATTCCGACCAATGCGGCGCAGCTGTACCGCCTCAATGGTGATCGCAACACCCTCCACGTGGATCCCGAGGTCGCTCGCCGGGCGGGATTCGACAGCCCCATTTTGCACGGCCTTTGTACGTTCGGCTATGCGGGTGCCGCGGCCATTCGTGCGCTGTGCGATCTTGACGAGCAACGGGTACAGCAGATTCAGGTCCGATACTCGACTCCTATCTACCCCGGCGAGCGGTTGCGAACCCAGTTTTATCGCATTGGCACCGATGAGTATGCCTTCCGCTGCATTGCCGTCGAGCGGGATGTCATCGTGCTGGATGCGGGACACCTTGTATTGCGGAGCGCGAAATGAGCGAAACCACCAGTCGGCTGCTGCCGCGGCCGACACCAGAAACGGCGCACTTCTGGGAAGGCACCCGGCGCAAAGAGCTGCTGCTGCAGCGCTGCGTCGAGTGCGAGCATATCTACTTCCCGCCCCGCCCGTTTTGTCCTTGCTGCAGTTCCCAGAATGTAGCGCCCCATGCTGCAAGTGGCTTGGCATCCCTGCTGAGCTATGTCATCAGCGCCAAACCCGCGCCAGGCATCGAGGCCCCATATTCCATCGCCGTTGTCGAGCTCGAGGAGGGACCCACGATGATGACCAACGTCATCAATTGTCCGCAAACGCCAGAGCACCTGGTTCTCGATATGCCTTTGAGAGTGTCGTTCGTCGTCCAGAACGACGAGATCACTCTACCCTTCTTTGAGCCCCGGGACGCCGAATGAAGCCAAGGATAGCAATTGTCGGTGCGTCCGAGACGGCGCACTTGGGTCAGATTCCTAATCAGTCGCAGATCGGATTGAGTGCTGATGCGGCCCTGCGTGCTCTGTCAGACGCGGGCTTGACGGCACGGGATATAGATGGCATTGCCACCGCCGGTGAGTCGCCTTCGATGCTGGCGCACTACCTCGGTGTGAAATCGGCCTGGCTCGATGGCACCGCCGTGGGGGGATGCTCCTTCATGCTCCACGTGCGGCACGCCACAGCTGCGATCGCTGCGGGCCTGTGCAAGACCGTACTGGTCGTACATGCGGAGAGCGGCAGATCGCGTATCGCAAGCCCCCCCTTACCGTGGCCGCCGCCGCCCGGATCGCTACCAGGGCAGTTCGAGGCCCCCTATGGGGCCATCTCGTCCCCTACGATGTTCACTGTTCCGGTGCTGCGATATCTCAAGCGGCACGGACTGACGCGCGAAGCATTGGGCGAAGTCGTCGTCGCGCAGCGCAAGTGGGCGGCGCTGAATCCGCGTGCCTTGCACAAGGAGCCTATGAGCGTTGCCGACGTACTTGGCGCCAGGGAGATTGCCTATCCGTTCACGCTGCCGATGTGTTGCCCGCTCACCGATGGCGGAGGCGCTCTTGTGCTGGTCGCCGCCGAACGTGCTGCGGATTTCCCTAACAAGCCTGTCTACGTTTACGGGACGGGGGAAAGCGCTGAATCGCCGATGATCAGTCAGATGGCGGACCTTACGAGCTCGCGTGCTTTCCGTGACTCGGGCAAGGCGGCGTTCGAAAGCGCAGGCATTATGCACAGCGATGTCGATCACGTAATGATCTACGACGCCTTCGCCCATTTGCCACTGTACGGACTTGAGGACTTGGGCTTCTGCAAGCCAGGTGAGGCGGCTGGCTTCATTGCTGAAGGGAACACTTCTCCTGGCGGGCGTCTGCCGGTAAATACCAACGGCGGAGGTCTTTGCTATACGCACTCTGGGATGTACGGCATGTTTGCCCTGCAGGAAAGCGTTAGGCAAGTGCGAGGTACGGCACCGGCGCAGCAAGGGGAGGTGAACATCTCGGTATGCCATGGGGTAGGTGGAATGTTTGCGACTGCCGGGACCATCGTCCTTGGCAGTCAAGCCACGGGAGGTTAGTTGTGTATATCGGAACGCGAGCGCAGGAAACACCTAATAAACCTGCAATCATTAACGCGAGTACAGGCAGAGCGCTCACCTATGGACAGTTGGATGCGGAGTCCATGCGCGTCGCGCGGCTTCTTCATGCACGCGGACTTCGACGAGGAGACCGGATCGCTATTTACATGGAGAACCACCTGTCCTACATGGCGGTAATCTGGGCAGCGCTACGCTCTGGCCTGTGTGCTGTGCCGGTGAACAAATACTTCAATAGCCAGGAGATGGCCTATGTGATCAACGACTGCTCGGCCAAAGCTATCGTCACGACCATGGCGCAAGGGGAAGTCGCGGGATCAGTGAACGCTGAAATCGCCAACTGCCAGATCCGCCTTGTTGCTGACGGCGAGCTTCCGGGTTGGGAGAACTACGAAGCGGCCATCGCAGAGCACGACGCATCGCGTCTTGACGTCGAAATGATGGGCACGATCATGTCCTATACCTCCGGCACTACCGGCAAGCCAAAGGGTGTATTGCGCCCCTTGCCCGACATGCCAGCGTCTGAGCCATGGGCCGGATGGTCGGAGACCGGCGGACTTTATGGCTTCGATGCTAGTACCGTCTATCTGTCGCCGGCACCGCTTTACCACGGCGCGCCCATGCGCTTTTGCCGCGCAGTGCACATGGCTGGCGGCACGGTGGTGATGATGGAAAAGTTCGACGCGGAAATGGCGCTGCAGTTGATCGATCGTTACCGAGTGACGCACTCGCAGTGGGTGCCGACCATGTTCGCGCGCATGTTAAAGCTCGATGCGTCGGTGCGCGGTCGCTTTAACCTGTCGTCCCATCGCGTCGCTGTGCACGCCGCAGCGCCGTGCCCCATAGATGTTAAGCGCCAGATGATTGCCTGGTGGGGGCCCATCGTGCACGAATATTACGGTGGTACGGACAGTGCCGGAATTACCTCCATCAGCTGCGATGAATGGTTACGACATCGCGGGTCCGTGGGCCGTGCAGATCCGGCACGCGTGAAGGTGTGCTTGGAGGACGGCACCGAGGCGGCGATAGGGCAGGCCGGAACGGTATACCTCGTTGGAAAGCGAGGCGCACTGCCCGAGTACCTCAACGACCCCGAAAAGACCCGTGCCGCTCGTCACCCCGCGCACGACGATTGGGTGACAGGGGGTGATGTCGGTGTGGTCCGTGACGACGGTTATCTATATCTCACCGACAGGAAGGCTTTTACGATCATCTCTGGCGGCGTCAATATCTATCCGCAAGCAATCGAAGACGCATTGATCGAGCATCCGTTAGTAGGAGACGCAGCAGTGTTCGGGGTGCCGAACGAGGAGATGGGCGAGGAGGTGAAGGCTGTTGTAGAACTCGCCAATGGGGTGGTGCCGTCGGCCGCCATGGCCGATGAGCTGATTGCCTACTGCAAGAGTCGCGTCGCCCGGTACATGGTCCCTCGCTCGGTGGAGTTCGTGGACAAGCTCCCCAGAACGGCAGCGGGCAAGCTCATGAAGAAAGAACTGCGCGACCGGTATTGGGAGGGGAGAAATCTCGTCAGCTGAACTGCCCATGTACAAGAACACATGAGCACATAAAAAATTTCAGACCATCTTCTCTGTTTTGGTTGTCATCGTATCTGTCAGGCTAAGCTAGTAAGTTAGGAATCCTAACTAATACTTATTATACAAATCGCGATAGAAGGCGGAGGTGTTTCATGTTCACCAAAAAATCTCGATACCTGCTTGCGGTTGCGCTTGTGTCGTTCGGCCCCATGGCTCGCGCAACGGAAGGCGGTGGTTCTATCTATTCTCCGGGAGCGGAAAACTACACCTGTTGCGCGGTCCCCCCTCCTGGCCTCTATGGCCTTGCCTATGGCGAGTACTATACGGCGGATTCATTTCGGGGAAATGACGGCAAGGAGGTTCCGATACCCGGATTCGGTGTCCGGGCGACGGTTTTGGTTCCAAGGGTGGTTTGGATACCAAAGCAGCAGTTGCTCGGCGGCTCGATGGCGTTCCACGCATTGTTGCCGCTTGTCAATTTAAACGTCAAAGCCGCGGGCGCTAGCCAAACCAAAACGGGCATCGGCGACGCAACCGTGGGAGCGGCGCTGGGCTGGCATCTTAGCCCAAACCTTCATACGTTGATCGGCATCGATGCCTTTATTCCCACTGGTTCATATAACAAAAACGACCTAGCCAATATCGGACGCAACTATTGGGCGACTCAAGCTATCGTCGGCCTCTCTTACATTAATCCGCGAGGGTTCAATGGCGATCTCAAGATCATGTACACGTTCAACTCGATTAATCGGGATACGAATTACAGATCGGGGCAGGAATTGATTATTGACTACACGGCAGGCTATGCAGTGGGTCATGGATGGATACTCGGAGTGGGCGGGTACCTTTATCAACAGACGACCGATGACAGACAAGGCGGAAACGTTGTGCTAAACAACCGAGGTAGGGCTTTGGCCATCGGGCCATCAATTAAGTACGATAGCGGCAAGGGTTGGTTTGCAACGCTGAAGTACGAATTTGAAACTGATGTCAGGAATCGGACAGAAGGTCGCGCCCTCTGGTTGAAGGCCGTCGTTCCATTCTAATTCTGAGTGGTGCCGAGGTGCAGCGACGAATAAAAAAACATTACCTTAGGTAACCTGATATGTCAGCAGTTTCATTCCGCACTCGCATCCCGTGCCTGGCAGGCGCGCTGCTGGGCACTGTCGTGATGTCTGCGCACGCGCAAAGCAGCGTGACACTGTATGGCATTGTGGATGCGGGACTTCTTTTCACGAGTAGGTCGGTCGATCGGTCCACTGGACAGAACACCGGCCATCAGCTGCAGATGATCTCTGGCGGGATGACGCCGTCGCTGTTTGGACTTCAGGGTACAGAGGATCTCGGCGGCGGCATGAAGACGATCTTCACGGTGGAAAGCGGCATCGATATCTCAAGCGGCGGACTTACCGATTCAAATGGCAACTTCTTCGGCCGCCAAGCTTGGGTTGGGATTTCAAGCGACTACGGTACGGTCAAGGCCGGTGTACAGCGTTCGCCGTTTGTCGATTCGCTGATTTCCACTGACGCGCGAAGCGTCTCCTATTTTGGCAGCGCGGTGCCGATCTATGTCGGCGGCTTGGCCGCGACCGGGGTCTACACTTCGAACTCGATTTCATTTTCGAGCCCGGTAATCGCGGGATTCCAAGGTAGCGCGATGCTCGCGCTCGGTGGCGCGGCTGGTGACTTCCAGGCCGGTCGCCAGTATTCGGCTAGCATCAACTACATGTATGGCCAGCTTCTCATCACCGCGGCTATGTACAGCGGCAACGCCGGAGGCACCGCCGCATCGACGCCGATCCCGAGCGTTGTGCCGTTTTCAGGCCGCACGATTGGTGCCAGCTATCAATATGAAAAGCTCACGGTTAAGGCCGTGTACTTTAATCTCAAGATCGCGGGATCGTTTGACAAGCGCGTATGCAGTGGCGGCCTGAGGTATCAATTCACGCCGTTCGTGGATGCAGACGCGGGGGTCTGGTACGCCAGCGACGGAAACGACAAGGCTAACCATTCGATCCTTGCTGCAGCGGGATTGACATACAACCTGTCGAAGGCGACGTTGCTGTATTCGCAGGCCGGCTACGTGAACAATCACGGCAAGATGAATACCGGACTATCGGCCAACGGTGCCTTGTATGGCGTTACAGGCTCGACTTTCGGTGCCGCAGTGGGCATTCGCCATATCTTCTAGTCTCCCGAGGCAGGAGTTCGTGGTCAAAAGTCATGGCGGATCAAGAGCACTCAGTCTGCGTGGGGTAAATTCTGTCGCACCTTTGCGGTCAGGACCGTTGCACTAGGTACGTTGAAGGAGAGGCTGATGGCTAGCGAGCAAAACTCGTTGCGTGCGATCGTTGAGGATTGGCTCGGTCCTGAGCCTGCGAAGCGTGTTCGGATTACGGAGTTCAGAAACGGACGGTCCAAAGACGAATGCTATATATGCGTCGAGACACTAAGGGCGGGTAGTCCCATTACCCTCTTTTTCTTTCGTCATCGAGACGGTGCTTGGCGCATTTTCCCACCGGATCGGGAGCGTCCGGCAATGAGAGTCAATTGAAATGCAAAAAACGTTTAAAGTGCCATGCTTTAGGATGTAAGCCTACGGACACTTTGAGTGTTAAATTTTGATAAAAAAGAGGGGCGAAAAGTGAATGCGTATTTGGCTGCTGATCAATTGTACCAATCTGATTATGACCGTCGTTTGTTTGTGAAAATTTCCCGAAGAATAGTGCTGATTTTGTTTGTTTGTTATGTTATATCGTTTCTTGATCGTATCAATATCGGATTCGCGCAGTTGCAAATGAAGCGCGATTTGGGGTTCAGTGACGCGATGTACGGCCTCGGAGCGTCGGTGTTTTATGTTGGATACGTACTCTTTGAGGTCCCCAGTAACATCTTGCTTGTGCGTTTCGGTGCACGGAAGACGTTTTCGCGAATCATGTTTTTATGGGGGCTGACGTCTGCCAGCATGGCGTTCGTTTCTCAGCCGGAGCACTTCTACGTGCTGCGCCTCTTGTTAGGTGTTTTTGAGGCCGGTTTTTTTCCGGGCATCGTTGTCTACCTCTCCTACTGGTTCCCGGGAAGCCGCCGTGCGACCGTCATGGCAGTCTTTTTTGCAGGCGTTGCCCTAGCTGGGGTACTTGGTGGTGTAGTTTCGGGATCCATAATGCATTACATGGATGGGATTATGGAATTATACGGTTGGCAGTGGATGTTTGTGCTGGAGGGCATCCCCGCTGTACTGCTCGCATTTGCCGTGCGGTTATCCTTGGTGGACAAGCCACACGATGCAAACTGGCTGACACAGGCGCAGAAGGATCGTGTAGCGGAACTTTGTGAGGCCAAACAAAGTGAAGTACAAGTGCACGGCGTTCGCGGTGTAATGCGGGCGGTGCTCAACCCGTTTATATATATGTTTTCATTTGTCTATTTCTCGCTTTCCTGTGCGGCTCTTGCGTTAAATTTTTGGATACCGTTAATAATACGAGATTTCGGAATTAATGATGTCGTGTCCATTAGTCTTTGTAGTGCCATCCCTAACGCGATTGGGGCGGTTGGCCTGCTTGTGATCGCTAATCTGTCTGATCGGACGGGAGAGAGGCGCGGATATTTCGGGTTGTGTACGACGGGCGGTGGTGCGGCGCTTTTTGCATTGACGCTTCATTCAAATAATTTTTACACGATGCTAGCGATTCTCTCTATCGCGACGCTCCTTATCTTTGCTGCACTTCCAATCTTCTGGGCAGTGTCGCCTGCCTACCTAACGGGCAGTGGAGAGGCTGTCGGCGTCGCTTTGGTCAGCAGCGTCGGCATGCTTAGTGGAATTGTGAGTCCATGGGCGATAGGACGCATTAGAACGAGCACTGGCAGTATGGACATTGCGCTCTACATCCTTTCCGGCATGCTTATGCTAAGTGGTATTGGTTTGGCAGCCATCGTCAAGAAAACGAAAAATCTATAGTCTGGGGAAACGAAGGCACCTGGTCAACGACTCGTCTCCAAGAACTGCTCGAAGGCGTTCCGCACAATGGTCGTGGCGCAAGCGAACGATCCAACTCGTTCGATCGCGAATGTCGCGCAGGAGCGCGCTCTATAAAGTCGAAGAAGTAATCAGTGGCAAACCTCCCGAGTAGCGTCGCGCCTATCACCAGTTGCGCGCCAAGCCTTCGCTCGAGCAACTTCACACGTAGCTGAGCGATAGGCTTGCCACGCTCTCGCGGAAATCGGATACGAGCCGCGCATTCCTCGATGCGCTTAACCGCTGGGGGGCGCTGACGCGCTACTGCGATGACGGGCTACCCGAGATCGATAACCTGCCGGTTGAGCGCGCCCTGCGTGGCGTGGCCATCGGCCGGCGCAATTACCTCTTCGCGGGTGCCGATTCGGGTGGCAAACGTGCCGCCGCGATCTACAGCCTGATCGGCACAGTCACGATGAACAATGTCGATTCCGAGGCATATCTGCGCTTCGTACTTGCCCGCATCGCTGATCACACCGTCAACCGCGTCGATCAGCTCATGCCATGGGTCGTGGCTGATCAACTACACAACTACAACTGATCATCGAAGGTGTACAACGACGCCTCGTCGTTGTGTGGCATTGACGATCAAAGTAGGGGTTACACCAACAAGCTGACCGTCTGGTGGACAGCAAAATTACAGCGTGATAACTTGAGATTCAGGTGGTCGAGTAACGGAACTTCCTGAGGATTCAGATTTCTCGAAGATTCGTGAAAGATGACAGTACTCGTGGAGATATGATGAGGGATGCCACTATCCGGAGCTTCCTGCGCGGCCTCGAGGTCCTGAAGGCTCTGAACACGAATAACTATCTCACGGCCCTTGAACTGAGCCGGGTGTCGTCGTTACCAAGACCGACCGTCTACAGAGTGCTAGAAACCCTTATGAAGGCGGGCTATGTCGTTCGCGATGAGGTTACCGATGTCTACAGCCTGACCGAAAAGGTTACGCATCTGTCGTGCGGATATGGGTCGAGTGCCCATGTGATAGAACTTGCGAAGCCGCTGATCAAGGAATTCAGCGAGGGCATCTGTTGGCCTTCGTACCTTCACGTAGAGGAGGGGGGGGCCATGGTGACTCGGGCAATCTTCCGCTCTCCTCGTGCGCTGGGCTATCCGCGAATCGGGAAGCGGCATTCATTGGTGGATAGTTCGCCGGGACGAGCTTATCTTGCGTCCTTGCCTGTTGATGAGCGGCAGCGTCGGATTCTTGCGTCCGTCGACGCTGCTCAGCCAGAGGGTCAGCGCGGGGATCTGAATCAGTTGAATGGCCTGATCCGCGACGTTACGTTGCTTGGCTGTGGATTTCGGGATGGCGGCATTGTTCCCAGGACCTGCTCGATCTCGTTACCGATCCACGACGGAAACGATATAGCGGCCTACTGGACCATCGTCATGATGAGTTCCGTTCTCACGGTAAACAAGGCGATCACAAACTACCTCGCCGACGCACAGGCGGTAGTGGGGAAAATTGAGCAGATGGTCGCCTCTCATGATAGTCCTTCATCCGCCGCTGAACTACATTGAGAGGATTGGGCTACATTGGCATTTGCTGCTGCCTGCGATTCCGATCGGACGTGGGCTTCCCTCTAAAAAATGTGGCCTTCCAAGGGGCGTTGGAAGGCTCGCAATAAGTGATCCGAGGAATGATAAAGCCCTCTTGGGGTCAGCGTTGCTCTTCAAAAAACTGATACCCCATCGTCCGTGAAAGATGAGCGGACTCCGATAGCAGCAGACTCGTGAAGCGCTCGAGGCGCTTTGCATCGAATCGGACGCTCGGCCCGTAGAGAGCTAAGGAGCCGGCGACGGTGCCGGACGCATCAAAGAAGGGTACGGCGACGCTGGTGGCGCCGTGGATTTGCTCATCCCGACTGATGGCGTATCCAAGCGCCTTGGCCTTGTCGAGTTCCTTGACGAATGCGGCGATGTCTACGCCTGTATGCTGCGTCATTTGCCTCAGTTGACGGGGTTCCAGGGAAGAGTGAGCCAGGATGACCTTGCCGCTTGCGCCGAGGGAGATCCGATCCTGAAATCCGACGCCTCTGCGGAAACTGAGCGGTTGGGTACTCGGTACCTCCGCAATGCAGAGCCGATAGTCATCTTGCCTGACATATAGTCCGACGGTCTCGTCGGTCACTTCCCGCAATCTGCGCATCATCGGCATTGCCGCTGCTGCCGGATCTTTGCTCGATGACCAGACATGAGCCAGCCGCGCCACGGACGATCCTAGCCGGAACTTCTGGGGATCTCCCGAGGACACCAGGAATCCGTTCACCTCCAGCGTATGGAGCAATCGATAGAGCGTGGGGCGGCTTAAGTCGACGCGTTTGAGCAATTCGGCAGGTGACAGTTCGAAGTCGGCTGGGGTGAATGCTAGGAGTATTTCGAGCGCTCGTCCGACCGCTCGGACGCTATCATTGCCTTTTTCCGTATCTGCCATTGAGTTCCTTTCCCGCCTCCATAGACGCTCCCGGCGTGTGCCAGGTCCGGGTGTCCGCTGGGCGGATTCTACAGACCAAAATGACGAGGCGCATCGCTTGATGGCCGTTGCGGTGCGAACAGCCTGACGCGAAACGAACCCGCGACGTTGTCGCGTCAGCAAACAACACTGCGAAGTAGGGCACCAATAGAACGGGTAAACATCAGTTGGAATACATGAATTGCCGGTTCTCTGGTCCCTTGTTTGCGGAAGTGCTGTTGGAAAGCTCTTGTCGAGACACTGTCACATTAACCGTGGCGGGTCGAACGCAGCCGTGTTGGCCTTGATCCATGACCGCAGCGTTGTAGGAGGGCGCTGAAGCAACATGCCGAGAGAGTTCGATGTGCATACTGCCAATTCGTGCAGTTGTTCAAACCGGTAGAACTGCAGATAGTAGTCCGCTCCTTTCGCGCCGAAGATTTGATTGTAACGGGGGCCTACTATATTTAGCCAGCGTTCAACGCTGTCGTCGTAAGCGATTGGAGAATGCAGCACATCGCTTAGCATTTCGGCAACCTGTCTGAACGTGAGGATGTCCTGTCCGCTCTCCACATTGAAGTGCTGGCCGACATAGCGGCGATCCCCGCTGAGAATGATGCGCGCGGCGGCCTCGCCCACGTCCTCCGGGTCAACCCAAGCCACACGGCGCTCATAGGGCATCAGCAGGGTCGCATATTGGCGGATAGGGCCGCTCCAGCGCACCAGATCGTCCATCAGATACGCGCTCATGTTGAGATACGTGACGGGCAGGCCGCTGGCGTCGAGGATCGAGCGTGCTAAAAAGTGCTGGGTGGCGGTGCCGCCGCCAAAGTTTCGAAGCTCAGGGGTGAGATTGTCCAGTGTGACATTCGGCAAATTGCCGAGGATCCGTACGATGAGTCGCAATTGCTTCGATTGACGAGCGCAGTTGACCAGATTGGTCATTGCCCGATCCTCGTCAAGAAAATCCGGTGTTACGACGAAGACCTCCGTGACACCAGAGAATGCGGCGGCTAGCGATTCAGGATCAAGATAGTCAGCCGTAACTAACTCCGCGTTTGGGAACAGCCTCGCGAGCGCCCCCTTGCTGACCTCGCTGCGCGTCGCGAGCCGAAGCAACGTCTGAGGCGACCGATAGTTGATCCAACGTGCAACGGGCAAGCTAAGGTGCCCGCTCGCACCGAATATGAGAACGCGATTGGCTGTCATGGGGTTCCTTTATGGACTCTGAGCAATCTGGACTTTTGACCGGATCAGGCAACTTGGCACGGCGCAACCCAAGGTCCAACGTTTTGCGAGCGATTCATCACTGCCAGATCGGCGGCCCGCAGTGAACCTCGTAAATTGAAGGGTGTCTGGCTGCTGATGACATCGCACATGTGGATTGGTACTCAGATGATTCTATGTTTGAGGCGTTAAAGATCGTGATGAACGATCGAAGTGTCCGAGGTGCGGACAATGACGGGTCCGGTCGCTGATGAATGGACGGGGTTGATTATTATTCGAAACGTCGGTCCGTAGAGCGGACAATGCCTTTGCCCTTCACGTTGCTGGCCTCAATATGTCGAACACAATCCCCGTCAAGCTCGTCTTCTCAGACGGCCAAACCAATACGCTTCAACTCGAAGAAGGGACGAGCATCTTGACTGGCGCCCGTGATCGCGGGCTTTCTCTGCTAGTGGACTGTGAGCAAGGTAACTGCGGGACCTGCCAAGCGCAGGTATCTCACGGCATGCTCGAGATGGAGGAGTTTAGTCCTTATGTGCTTTCAGAAGCCGAGTGCGCTAACGGAGTCGTGTTGGTGTGCAGGGCAAAGGCGACGCAACCCGCTACCATTGAACTTCCCTATTGCGCGGACGATGCGCTCGCCGCTTCCGATGCGGGCTGCGCGGCAGTCGTCGAAAGGATCGAGCCTGTAGCGGAGGACACGATCGCATTGACGCTGGTAACAGAAGGTGCTGTTTCTTTTCTGCCGGGCCAGTACGTCAACATCACGGTCCCTGATGGTTCCTTCGAGCGGTCCTTTTCGATGGCAAACCCGCCGGGCTCCCAGCGGCTTGAGTTTTACGTCGCATTGCGTCCTGATGGACGCTTTTCCCACTGGTTGACTTCCGAGGCTCGCGCAGGAGAGAGCGTCAGTCTCAGTGCACCACGCGGCACCTTCTATCTGCGGGGCGATGCTCGCCCGAAGGTCATGGTTGCAGGGGGGACGGGGCTGGCGCCCTTTCTGTCGATGCTCGCGCAACTTGCCCAAGAAGAGCGCCCGGAGATCCGCTCAGCAGCGCTCACGTTGTTCGTCGGGGCGCGTCATGAGCGCCAGCTGTTCGAAATCGAACGGATAGAACAATTCAAGGATCGGCTGCCCGGTCTTCAAATCCACGTGTCGTGCGACGAGATCAGCCCGGGTTCGTCTCACCGAAGGGGGCGTGTGACGCAACTCCTGGAGGCCCTGTCGATTGACCAGTCCTCCTCGATTTATGTCTGCGGACCGCCGCCCATGGTAGACGCCGTTAGAGCCATTCTGAAGGACAAGCAAATTCCCGCCCGGCAACTCTATGCCGAGAAATTCATAGGCTAGCAGTGACTTACGAGGAAACAGACACATGAAGCAAGAAGCACCTTTTATCCAATGCATCGATGCCGACTCAATCGGCCGCGGTCGATTCACACAATGTGTCGATCGCGATGCTGGACTCATCAAGCGCGAAATCTTTTCCGATGACGGGGTCTTCAAGGCTGAGCTCGAACGGATCTACACAAGGGCTTGGCTTTTCGTAGGCCACGAAAGCCAAGTCAAGAATCCAGGAGACTTTTTCACGTCGCGCATGGGAAACGAGTCAGTGATCCTCTGTCGCGATCAAAAGGGCAAGCTTCACGTTTTTCTGAACACCTGCCGACATCGCGGCATGAAGGTGTGCCAGTACGATGAGGGCAATACTAAGCAATTTACTTGTCCTTACCACGCTTGGAGCTATACCACCGAAGGCAAGCTGTTTGGTGTTCCCATGTATGGGACACTTTACGAAGAACACCTTGACAAGGAAACCTGGTCCTTGATCGAAGTGGCTCAACTCGAGAACTACAAGGGAACGATTTGGGCAACCTGGGACAAAGACGCGCCTTCGTTGCTTGACTACCTTGGGGACGCAAAGGAACACCTGGATCTGGCGGTCGACGGCCTGAATGGCGTGCCGGGCGACACCGAGGTGTTCGTCGGAGTTCAGAAGTGGATCATTCCCGCGAACTGGAAGATCGGTGCTGAGAACTTCCTCGGCGACACCTACCACAATCCCAGCCATCGCTCCGTCGATGACATTGGCATTGGGCCTAGTGCCCAGGCCGGCAAAAAGGGCCGTCGGGACGACGAGCTCTCCGGTGCCCAGCATGTGTGGGTCAATTTCCCGGCAGGCCACGGCGCTCATAGCGCTATCCAACCGGAGATGCTTCCTTACGCGGAGGCGTATCAAGATAATCCGCAGGTCGAGCAGTACTTCCGACGTTGCTATGAGGAACGCCAGCGGCGCATGGGTGAAAAGTCCCGGCTTCTTCCTTTCGTCTGCACGATTTTCCCGAACACAAGCTTCAATGGTCGCCAACCAAGGTCGATCACGGTTTTTCATCCGCATGGTCCGATGCATACAGAGATGTGGCGTTGGTATCTCATTGATAAAGATGCTCCCCCGGAAGTTCGAGACTTACTGCGTCATTTTTTTATGCGCTACCAAGGCCCTGCCGGCATGACGGAACAGGACGACATTGAGAACTGGCAAATGGCTACGGAAGCAAGTGCCGGCCCCATTGCGCGTCGCTATCCCTACAACTACCAGCAATCCCTGGGGCGTGCGGGAGCGCATGAGACGCTGCCGGGGAACGTATCGACACAGATCTCCGAAGAGAATCCGCGGACCTTCTACACACGGTGGTCGGACTACATGGAGGGAAAGCCGTGGGATCACTTGATGGGTGGTCATGATCCGGTGTTCAACAGCCTGAAGGAGGGCAATTCGTGAGCGCAGTCGAGACTTTTGTGATGGACTCCAATCAACTGCGCGAGCTGACTTGGCAGGCCGAGCGATTCCTCTACCGTGAGGCGGATCTTCTCGATAACCGGAAATACGAGGAATGGCTCGCAACGCTGAACAGCGACCTTGTCTACTTCATGCCGCTCCAGCGCAACGCACGTCACACCGAACTCGCGGAAAGGGAGACAACGAAAGAAGGCGTCGACATTGGCTGGTTTGAGGAAGGGAAGTGGACGCTGGCCAAGCGCATCGAGCAGATCCGCACCGGCGTGCATTGGGCGGAAGAGCCGGTCTCCCGGGTGGTGCATCTGGTTTCGAACGTATACGTCACCTCTGTAAATGAAGTCGACGGAGCGTTAGAGATTGCGGTTTCGAGCCGCGTTCTTGTACGTCAAAACCGTAACCAGTACGAAAACATGGTGCTTGGCGCCCGCCGCATGGACGTGCTGCGCCAGTCCCCCGAGGGCTGGACCCTTCTGCGCCGTGAGATCACGCTTACGGAGAATGTGCTCACGGTAAAGATGCTGACGACGTTTCTGTGAGCGCAGTGTCGACTTGGTGTCACGCGTCCCGATATATTTTCTAGGCTGAATGATGAGCATACCGCTCCCAGTGTCACTTGATGATCCGCCTTACCGCCTTTCCGGAACGGTCTATGGCCCGCTGCTAAACCAGCGTGAAGCATTGGAGCAGATTGGCAATGCTGCGTTTCAGCCGCCTCACAAGGCCCCTCCTAAGGCGCCAGTGCTATATATAAAGCCACGCAATACCTTGTCGCCCAGCGGCGCTTCCATCGTAATGCCAGAGCAGGTCGACTCGTTGCAGGTGGGTGCTACGCTTGGTCTAGTGATAGGCCGCACGGCTAGTCGTTTGGCGCAAACCGACGCACTTGCACATTTTGCGGGCGTGATGTTGATTGCAGACCTGAGCGTGCCGCACGACAGCTTTTATCGCCCGTCGGTTCGTTTTGTGGCGCACGACGGTTCATGCTTTGTCGGCTCCAGCGTTGCGCCGCTGTCAATTGTAGGGGATCCCAATGCAGTATCGATCGCCGTCAAGGTCGACGGGCAACTCCGTCAGGTTGCGTCGATGGGTGGGATGATCCGTCCAGCTGCCCAATTGTTGGCTGACGTTACGGAGTTCATGACGCTTTCGCCTGGCGACATTCTGATGCTGGGTGTATGCGCTGACATGCCGCGTGTGCGCCAAGGCCAACGATTTGAAACGAGTGTTGAGGGCATTGGCGAATTGCGGGGAGCGATCGTATGAAGACGGCACGCGTTGCTTACCGTGGAGCGATCCACACCGCTACGCCGCATGAGGATGGCGTGCGGCTGGCCGATGGCCGCACGGCGTCCGAGGACGCAGTGGTATGGCTGCCGCCGTTCGAGGTCGGCACGATCATCGCACTTGGGCTGAACTATGCCGACCACGTCAAGGAACTCTCTAGGGAACTGATGGTAACAGCCAAGGACGAGCCACTTGTCTTCCTCAAGGGCCCCGGTACCCTGGTTGGCCACAACGCGCAGACACGTCGCCCGAAGGACGTCACCTTCATGCACTACGAGTGCGAACTGGCGGTTGTAATCGGCAAGCCGGCGAAGAATGTGCAGGCGGCTAACGCGATGACGCACGTCGCCGGCTACACCGTGTGCAACGATTACGCGATCCGCGACTACCTGGAGAACTGGTATCGCCCGAATCTGCGGGTCAAGAACCGCGACACCTGTACTGTGCTGGGGCCGTGGTTTGTCGACGCTGCCGACGTGCCGGACCCACATGCGTTGCAACTCAGTACACGAATCAACGGCGAGGTGGCACAGCGTGGCACCACCGCAGACATGATCGCCGACATACCAACGCTGATCGAGTACCTGAGTCGCTTCATGACGCTGCTGCCGGGGGATGTCATCCTGACAGGCACGCCAGACGGCGTGACCAATATCAACGAGGGCGACGAGGTGGTCTGCGAGATCGAGGGCATCGGGAGCCTGCGCAACATCATCGTTGGCGATGCTGTGTTTGGCCGATAAGTTTGACCGATAAGGAATTCAAGGTGCGTATCCAACATCTGATTAATGGTAAGAACGTTGAAAGTACGAGCTACTTCGAGACGGTCAATCCGGCGACGCAGGAAGTGCTGGCCGAGGTTGCAGCAGGTGGCGGGGTTGAGGTGCGGGCCGCGGTGGCCGCGGCCAAGGAAGCGTTTCCTAAGTGGGCCGGTCTACCGGCGGCCGAGCGAGCCCGCTTGGTCCGCAAGCTCGGCGACTCGATTGCCGCGAACGTGCCGGAATTGTCACGGATCGAAACCAACGATTGTGGGCAGGCGATCTCGCAGACTGGCAAGCAATTGGTCCCGCGTGCAGCCGACAACTTCTACTATTTCGCCGAAATGTGCACGCGCGTGGATGGACACACCTACCCGACACCGACGCATCTGAACTACACGCTATTCCACCCCGTGGGCGTATGCGCGCTGGTCAGCCCGTGGAATGTGCCGTTCATGACGGCGACGTGGAAGGTAGCGCCGTGCCTGGCATTCGGTAACACGGCAGTGCTCAAGATGAGCGAGTTGTCGCCGTTGACGGCGGCGCGCCTCGGCGAGTTGGCGCTGGAAGCGGGCATTCCGGCAGGCGTACTGAATGTGGTGCATGGCTTTGGCCAGGACGCCGGAGAGCCTCTGGTGTCGCACCCGGACGTGCGGGCGATCTCGTTCACTGGATCGACGGCGACTGGCAACCGCATCGTCAAGGCGGCGGGATTGAAGAAGTTCAGCATGGAGCTGGGTGGCAAGAGCCCATTCGTGATCTTCGATGACGCGGACCTGGACCGAGCATTGGACGCGGCCGTATTCATGATCTTCTCGAATAACGGTGAGCGCTGTACTGCGGGCAGCCGCATCCTGGTGCAGCAGAGCATCTATGCCGACTTCGTGCAGCGCTTCGCGGAGCGTGCGAGGCGCATCACCGTTGGCGACCCACTGGACGAGAAGACGATCGTTGGCCCGATGATCAGCAAAGGGCATCTGGCCAAGGTACGCAGTTACATTGAGTTGGGCCCGAAGGAGGGAGCGACTCTGATATGCGGCGGGCTAGATCGTCCTTCGTACGCTCCGAATCTGCCGGACCGGGTCAAGGCCGGCAACTTCGTATGGCCGACGGTATTTGCCGATGTTGACAACCGTATGCGCATCGCCCAGGAAGAGATCTTCGGGCCGGTGGCCTGCCTGATTCCGTTCCGCGATGAGGCTCACGCGATAGCGTTGGCCAACGATATCGAATATGGCCTGTCGAGCTACGTATGGACGGAAAACATCGGCCGGGCACACCGCGTGGCCGCAGCAATTGAAGCCGGCATGTGCTTCGTCAACAGTCAGAACGTACGCGACCTGCGACAGCCATTTGGCGGCACAAAGTCCTCGGGCACCGGCCGTGAAGGCGGCACGTGGAGCTACGAAGTGTTCTGTGAACCGAAGAACGTGGCGGTGTCTATGGGCAGCCACCACATCCCGAACTGGGGAGTTTAGGCATGGGCAAGCTAGCGTTGGCCGGGAAGATCACTCACGTACCGTCGTTGTACCTGAGCGAGCTGGACGGTCCGAACAAGGGTTGCCGCCAAGCTGCGATCGATGGTCATAAAGAGATCGGCCGGCGTTGCCGGGAGTTGGGTGTCGACACGATCGTGGTATTCGACGTGCACTGGCTGGTCAACAGCGAATACCACATCAACTGCGGACAGAAGTTTTCCGGCTGCTACACGAGCAACGAACTACCGCACTTCATCAAGAATCTCCCCTACGAGTATCCAGGCAACGCTGCCCTGGGCCAGCTCATCGCCGACGTCGCCAACGACATGGGCGTGGCGACGCGGGCGCACAGCGACACCACGTTGGAGCTCGAGTACGGCACGCTCGTGCCGATGCGGTACATGAACGAAGACCAACACTTCAAGGTAGTGAGTGTGTCGGGATGGTGCATGTGGCACGAACTGGCCGCCAGCGTCAAGTTAGGTCAAGCGGTACGCAAGGCGATCGAAGAGCGCTACGACGGCACGGTGGCCATTCTGGCGAGCGGTTCGCTCAGCCACCGCTTCGCCGAGAACGGCACGGCGCCGCAGTTCATGCACAAAGTCTGGGATCCTTTCCTGGAGCAAGTAGACCGTCGTGTGGTGGAGCTATGGGAGCAGGGCGACTGGAAGACGTTCTGCCCGATGCTGCAGATGTACAACGAGAAGTGCTGGGGCGAGGGTGGTATGCATGACACAGCGATGCTATTGGGCGCGCTGGGTTGGACCGACTACGATCAGCCGGTGGAGGTGATCACGCCGTATTTTGGTAGTTCCGGCACGGGCCAGATCAACGCCGTTTTCCCTGTGACACCGTGGAACGGCTGATATGCCACATCTTGTCATTCTCTACTCCGGCAACCTTGATTGCGACGTCGACATGACCGCGGTGTGCCGAGCGCTGGCTGACGCGATGCTGACCATCCGGGACGAGGAAGACGAGCAGGTCTTCCCGACCGGCGGCGCGCGGGTGCTCGCCTATCCGGCACCTAGCTTTGCCATTGGCGATGGCGGCGCCGCCGCAGTGGCGGCGGGCGAGTCGGGCGAGTACGGCTTCGCTTACCTGAACCTTCGCATGGGACGCGGGCGCAGCGCGGTCGTGCAGCGGCGAGCGGGCGAGATTATCGCTGAGGCGGCGAGGACGCTGTTTGCCCCCTTGCTCCAGAAGCGGCGCATCGGACTGACCTTCCAGATCGACGTGGGACCCGAAGTCTACGACGCAAAGTTCGGCAATCTGCATCCCTTGTTCCAGAAAGGAAAGAACTGATGTTCAGCGAATCACTCATTCAGGAACTCGCCGCCGAGCTGCATGAATCCGAGAGGACTCGGGTGCAGGTCGAACACTTCTCCAAGCGGTACCCGGACATTACGTTGGAAGACGGCTACAGGATCAGCCGCGCTTGGGTGGCGATGCAAAAGGCAGAAGGCCGTCAAGTGATCGGCCACAAAATCGGCCTGACCTCGCGCGCGATGCAGCAAGCTAGCCAGATTACCGAGCCCGACTACGGCACGTTGCTGGATGACATGCTGTACACCTGCGCCGACGGCAAGGAATTGGAGATTCCGAGATCGCGCTTCATCGCGCCGCGGGTAGAGGTGGAGTTGGCGTTCGTGCTGAAGGAGCCGCTACGAGGCCCCGAGATTGGTCTGGAGCAGGTGCTGGCCGCGACCGACTACGTAACACCGGCGATCGAGATTATCGACTCACGCATCGAACAGTTCGACCGAGAAACCAAGGAGATGCGCAAGGTGTTCGACACCATCAGCGACAACGCAGCCAACGCGGGCATTGTGATCGGCGGCAGGCGGATCGAGCCGGCCTCAGTCGACCTGCCGTGGTGCGGGGCGGTCTTGCGTCAGAACGGCGTGGTAGAGGAGACCGGGCTTGGGGCAGGCGTCCAGGGGCATCCGGCCATCGGTGTTGCGTGGCTTGCGAACAAGTTGGCGCCGTGGGGCGAGACTTTGCAGCCCGGGCAGATTGTGTTGGCTGGCTCGTTCACGAGACCGGTGGCGGCCAAGGTCGGCGATGCCTTTGAGGCAGACTACGGCCCACTGGGTGTGCTGAAGTTCCGCTTCGTCTGAGGACCGCCCATGGAGATGCCGCGCAACACATTCAAAGCAGCACTGAAGGATGGCCGTTTGCAGATCGGATTGTGGATCGGCTTAGCTGACCCATATGCCGCCGAGCTCTTGGCTGGGGCCGGCTTCGACTGGCTGTTGATCGATGGTGAGCATGCGCCTAATGACGTGCGTCAGATTTTGTCGCAATTGCAGGCTGTGGCACCGTATCCGGTGCATCCGGTGGTGCGGACCGTGATTGGTGACGTGCCGTTGATCAAGCAGTTCCTGGACATCGGTGCGCAGACTCTCTTGGTGCCTGTGGTGGAGTCTGCCGAACAGGCGGCCCAGATGGTAGCGGCTACACGCTATCCGCCGAACGGCATCCGCGGGGTGGGCAGTGCGCTGGCTCGTTCGTCTCGCTGGAACCAGGTGGACGACTATCTACGTCAGGCGGACGCGGAGATGTGCGTCCTGGTTCAGGTGGAAACGAGTGCCGGTCTCGAGCAGTTGGATGCCATTGCTGCAGTGGATGGCGTCGATGGTGTCTTCTTCGGACCTGCCGATCTGTCTGCGTCCATGGGATTCCTCGGGCAGCCGGGGCACCCCGAAGTCCAGCGGACTATTTTGGACGGTATTCGCAGGGTGAGGGCCGCGGGCAAGGCTGCAGGGATTTTAAGCGCAGATCCGACGTTGGCACGGCGGTACATCGAGGCGGGCGCCTCGTTCGTTGCCGTCGGTGTGGACACCACGCTTCTAGTGCGGGCGGCGCGTGAGCTGGCTACGTACTTCAAAAATGGTGCCGTGCCTCCGGTGCCTATCGCTCCTTCCGTTTATTAATCAATTTCATTCATCGAAATCTCATGATCCAATTGAAGGATGCTAGCCTGCTTAGGGCCGAATGTTTGCTTGACGGTCAATGGTCTGGCGCCGATAGCGGACGTCAAATCGAGATCAACAATCCGGCGACTGGAAAGTTGATTGGGACTGTGCCTTGTATGGGCGAGGCGGAAACGCAACGGGCGATCATTGCTGCGCAGAGCGCATTGCATGAGTGGCGCGCCCGCACTGCCGAGTCGCGTGCGCAAATCTTATACGCCTGGTACAGGCTGATGATGGGTAACCAAGAAGATCTGGCGGTACTGCTTACCCTGGAGCAGGGCAAGCCGCTGGCCGAAGCCCGTGGTGAGATTAGCTATGCTGCGTCCTACATCCAGTGGTTCGCAGAAGAGGCGCGGCGTATCTACGGCACCACTATTCCGTCCCCGTGGCCCGACAAGCGTATCGTCGTCGCCAAGGAGCCGGTGGGTGTTTGCGCTGCCATCACCCCTTGGAATTTCCCGTCTGCAATGATCACTCGGAAGGTAGCTCCGGCTCTGGCGGCGGGCTGCACGATCATTGTCAAGCCAGCACAACAAACGCCACTGTCAGCGCTCGCGATGGCCGAGCTCGCGGTACGTGCCGGAGTGCCGGCCGGTGTCTTGAGCGTGTTGACCGGGAGTTCTCGAGAAATCGGCGGCGTGCTAACGGCTAGCCCTGTTGTACGCAAACTGACGTTCACGGGGTCGACGGAAGTCGGGAGAGTGTTGGCGGCCCAATGCGCACCAACTCTGAAGAAGATGTCCTTGGAGCTCGGTGGCAATGCACCCTTCATCGTGTTCGAGGATGCAGACCTGGATGCAGCCGTCGAAGGCGTAATGGTTTCAAAGTATCGGAACACTGGGCAGACATGTGTCTGTGCCAACCGGATCCTCGTTCACGCGAGCGTCCATGATGTCTTTGTCGGAAAGCTCAATGCTGCCGTCGGTGCGCTTCGCGTGGGTAACGGGATGGAGCCAGGCGTTACGCAAGGGCCGTTGATCGACGATGCCGCGTTGCGCAAGGTCCAACAACTGGTTGACGACGCTACCAGCCGTGGCGCACGTGTGGTTACCGGTGGCAAGGCCCACTCGCTCGGCGGTACTTTCTACGAGCCGACCATCATGACGGATGTGCGGTCCGAGATGCTTGTCGCCAAGGAAGAGATCTTTGGTCCTGTGGCTTCGGTATTTCGATTCCATACGGAAGACGAGGCTATTCAATTGGCGAATGACACTGAGTACGGGCTTGCCGCGTACTTTTATACCGAAAGCGCAAGACGCAGTTGGCGCGTCTCTTCGGCCCTTGAGTACGGTATGGTCGGTATCAATAGCGGCCTGATCAGCACGGCCGTCGCCCCGTTTGGTGGTGTCAAGCAATCGGGTATGGGGCGAGAGGGGGCCTACCTTGGTATCGAAGAGTACGTTGACACCAAGTATGTATGCATGGGCACGTGAAGTACGTCGCGGGGCAATCCAAACGCCTGCTTGGGGCCGGTACTTATCTTGCCGAAAGATGCTTCGTGTGCAGCAACTTCTCGCATCGTGCAGGAATTGCTGGTGACGGTGGCTCGGCGTGCCGACGCACATTTCCCATCACGGCACGCGAGATTATCTTCTAGAAGCAACCCACCCAGCTTAGCGGGCGATGAAATTTTGCAATTTGCGCCGCCATCGCGCCGGAGGCATGCGACCTCCGGCGCCTGCCCACGTGCGCCTTTTCTCCTCGAAAAAAAGAAGGAGTTTGGGAATGAAGCGTAGAGAAATGACTTTTGCTGCCAGGTTGGGGGCGGGCTTAGCGCTGTTGGTACTGTTGGGATTGCTAATTACGTTAGTGGTTCGCTACCAGTTAGGTAACATCGGCGGCGACGTAAGATATCTCGTCGACGAGCGGCTGCCCGGGTACGATGAAGCGAGCCAGGTCGCTGACGATGTCGGTGACTTGGCTCTCGCAACACTAAAGCTCGTGGTCCTAAGCAGCGATCAGGGTTTGGCCGAACAGAGGATCCGTGTGGATAATGCGAGGGCCAATATCAATGAACTTCTCGGAAAACTGACGACGCAGACCCAGTCGAATGAAGGGCGAGCTTTGCTTCAGGCGGTTATCGAAGCAAGCGGACCTTACAATGCAGCGCTGGACAAAGCTGTTGCGTTAGTTAAGCAAAACAAGAATGTAGAAGCGCGCGACCTGCTGTTTGGCGAAGTGAACGTTCTACAGACAGCGATGCGTGACAGTCTGAATCGCTTTCTTGTATTTCAGCGGGGGCAAATGAGAAAGAGTGCCGATCAGGTACAGAAAACCGTAACCACCACGGGTACGCTGACGGTGTTCTTGGGCGCACTGGCGTCCATCGCAAGTGCTCTTCTCGCATGGCTTATGTCTGGCTGGCTAAGTCGGCAGCTAGGCTGCGAACCGGCCTATGCGGCCAACGTTGCCCGTGAGATAGCTGCTGGCGACCTCACCGTGGATGTGCAACTTCGCGCGGGAGACAGTTCGAGCGTGCTAGCGGCTATGCGGCACATGCGAGACAGCCTCGCCGATGTAGTCGCGGTTGTGCGCCAAGGGTCGGAAGCCGTCGCTTCTGTCAGCGTGCAGATCGCTCGGGGCAACATGGATCTGTCAGCCCGGACCGAAAGCCAAGCCGGATCCGTGGAGGAGACGGCGGCCTCGATGGAAGAGTTGGGCTCTACTGTTCGGCAGAACGCGGACAACGCACGCCAAGCCAATCAGTTGGCGGTATTGGCTTCTGAAGTTGCGGCTAAGGGCGGGGAGGTGGTATCGCGAGCGGTGCAGATGATGGGATCAATCAATGCGTCTTCCAAGAAGATCGAGGACATCACTGGTGTGATCGAGAGCATCGCGTTTCAAACCAATATTTTGGCGCTAAACGCCGCGGTCGAGGCAGCGCGTGCCGGCGAGCAGGGGCGGGGATTCGCAGTTGTGGCTGAGGAGGTTCGTGCGTTGGCCCAACGATCAGCTGCGGCGGTTAAGGATATCAAATCACTTATTGACGATTCGGTGGAAACGGTTAGCCAAGGTAGCGAACTGGTCGGCCAGGCGGGTATCACCATGGCTGAGATAGTCGAAAGCACGAAGCGCGTGACTGACATCATGGGCGAAATCACAGCCGCCACCCGCGAACAAAGCTCGGGTATTGAGCAGGTAACTCAAGCGATTGCGCAGATCGATAAGGTGACGCAACAAAATGCCGTGCTGGTCGAGGAGGCTGCTGCTGCGGCGCGGTCGATGCAAGAACAAGCGGCAGGCCTTACGCAAGCAGTTAGCGTGTTCAAGCTGGGTAACGGTTCACGCTCGGGGATTGCTGACAATGGAGCGCACATAGCCCCCTAAGTGCTGCGAAAACGGCCGCGGCGAGTTAAGGCATCGGAGAAGCGCGTGACGCCGGCGCCCTGGAATCGCCGTGGCCTCAATCTTCCGGGTATTTCTCCAGTTCGGCGGCAAGCACGTCGATCGCAAGGCGTGATCGGAGTGGCAGATACTGGGCGGCGGGCCAGACCGCGTAGCACTCCATGGCCGCGCTCGGCCGATCGCCCCATATTTCAACGAGTTCGCCCTGCTGCATCCGCTCTCGGATCAGCCAGTAGGGCAGCCAGGCCAAACCCATGCCCTCGACCGCGGCGTCCGCGATCACTTCCAGATCGTCGAAACGCAGACGCGAGATGACTGGAACGTCAACGAGCGCACCCGTCGCGTCAGGAAGCTGCCAGACCAAGCCATGATCATTGCGCCAGTACGGCAGCAGGTCGTGGTCTGTGAGGTCAGCCAGCGTGCGCGGCTCGCCCCATGCCGCCAGATAGGCTGGCGAGGCGCACAGCACTTTTCGCTGGCTGACCAAGCGGCGCGCGTGCAGCGTCGAGCCATTGCCGAGGCGACCGTTGCGGACGGCGACGTCGAAACCTTCGGCGATCATGTCCACTTGGCGGTCGCTGAAACTCAGTTCCAGCTCGAGTTTGGGATGTTGCCGCGCATAGGACCGTAAGATGGGCGCGACGCAGTGACGGCCGAACAGAACGGGCAGCGTTACCCGCAGCTTACCGATCACTTCCCGCCGGCCGTTCTCGAGCATGGTCTCGCCCGCACGCAATTCGTCGATGGCACGCAGGCAGCGCTCGTAGTACTGCTGGCCGTCCTCGGTCAGGCTTTGGCTTCTTGTGGTTCGCTGGAAGAGCTGGACACCAAGTCGCTCTTCTAGGCGTGCGATGGCCTTGCCGACTGCAGAGCGCGTCAGCGAAAGCCGTTCACCGGCTTTCGCGAAGCCGCCGGCCTCGACAACCTCCACGAACAACTGCACGCCATCAAATCTGTCCCGCACGGCCAAACCCCGCGATTGTAGAAAAAAACGATGCACTGAGTGGAAAAATGACCGCCAATGCTTTTATAAATTCTACATTAGAGTGGCGAAGCAGCAAACACCTGCTGCGATGTTGAGCCGGGGCGCGTCAAAGACCAATGACTTGACCGAACCCTCGCTGCGCGCATGGACAACAACAAGGGCAGATCGATGTTGATTTCAATTGTGTATGACAGTGGTTACGGCCATACGGCACGGGTGGCGGAAGCCGTTGCGGAAGGAGCCAAAGAAGAAGGTGCCGACGTGAGACTCATCCCCGTTGCCGAGGGCCCGGTGGATTGGGCGCTGCTGGAGAAAAGCGATGCCATCATTTTTGGATCGCCGACCTACAACGCCATGATTAGCGCCCGCTTCAAGCAGTTCTTCGAAGATTCGACCAAAGCTGCATGGACACCGCAGAAGTGGCGCAACAAGATCGCCGCCGGCTTCACCAACTCTGGTGCCCAGCACGGAGACAAGCTGAACGCGCTGGTTTCCATGGCGCTGTTTGCCGCTCAGCACGGCATGATCTGGGTGGGCCTAGACATGATGCCTGGCAACGCAAGCAGTACCGGCAGTGAGAACGACCTCAACCGCCACGGAAGTTGGCTCGGCGTGATGACGCAGTCGAACACTGACCAGAGCGCCGATCTCACACCGGGCCGCAGCGATCTGGATACCGCCTCATATCTTGGCAAGCGCGTTGCCCAGACGGCCGGCCGCTTCAATCCTGCATAGACCGTTCCGGACCCATCCACCCAGGAGTAAAACCCATGAAATTGCTTTGCCTCGACGTTCCGCTGCCGGGCGCCACGATGGAGAAATATGCGCCGCATATGGCGGACGAAGCGCGCCACGCTTGGCAGATGTACAAGGGCGGCATCATTCGGGATATCTACTTTCGCCAGGACCGTCCCGGTGTGGCGATTATCGCCGAAGCTGAATCGGTCGAAGCCGCCAAGGCCGCGCTCGACGAGTTTCCGCTCGCCCAAGCCGGTCTCATCGGCTGGGAGGTGATCCCGCTCGGCCCCTTCACCAACTGGGAAACGCTGTTCGCAAGTGGTAACGCCTGAAATCCGCTTTCGACCGTCACCGCGCAGGGCGAACGACCCCGCCGCGGATACGGCGCGGCCGCCCTCCTCGAAAGCCAGTGGCACGAGAAAAGGAGTATCCACCATCATGAACGTACTCGGCTTCGCCGCTCAATCGGCCTCCAGCCCGCTCGAACGCTTTGCTTTCGAGCGACGCGCCCCGCGAGCTGATGACGTTGTCATCGACATCCTCTATTGCGGCGTCTGCCACACCGATCTGCACTTGGCACGCAACCACGGGGGCTTCACTACGTTTCCGATCGTGCCCGGCCACGAGATCATCGGGCGCGTGCGGCAGGTCGGATCGGCTGTCTCACGCTTCAAGGCCGGCGATATGGTCGGCGTGGGCTGCATGGTCGATTCCTGCCAGCACTGCGAGCCTTGCATGAAAGGCTGGGAGCAGGACTGTGTCGAAGGCTCGACGTTTACCTACAACGGCATCGACCGTCAGGACGGCAGCGTCACCTATGGCGGCTACTCCGATGCGATTGTCGTGCGTGACAGATTTGTGCTGTCGCTGCCCGACGGGCTCGATCCGGCGGGCGCTGCGCCGCTGCTTTGTGCCGGCATCACCACTTGGTCGCCGCTGCACCGTTGGAACGTTGGCAAAGGCAGTAAGGTGGCGGTGATCGGCTTGGGCGGACTCGGACACATGGCGCTAAAGCTGGCCAGGGCGCTCGGTGCCGAGGTGACCTTGTTCACCCGTTCGGCGGGCAAGGAAGAAGACGCCTTCCGCCTGGGTGCCGATCACGTGGTGTTGTCGAATGATCCAGAGCAGATGAAGGCCGTTGCCGGTCGCTTCGACGTAGTCATTGATACGGTCCCCTACGATCACGACGTCAATCCCTATATGCCGACACTGACACTCGAAGGTGTCCTTGTGCTCGTCGGCTACATGGGGCCGCTCAGCACGCCGGTGAACGCCGGCGGCGTCGTGCGGGGCCGCAGGGCCATCTCGGGTTCCTTCATCGGCGGTGTGCCGGAAACGCAGCAGATGCTCGATTTTTGCGGAAAGCACGGCATCGCCTCGGACGTCGAGATCATCCCCATCCAGAACATCAACGAAGCCTATGAGCGCATGTTGAAGAGCGACGTGAAGTATCGCTTCGTCATCGACATGGCCTCCATCAAGTCCTGAGGAGTCCGATACATGACAAACACGATCAAACCGATCCTGTGCGTGGTGACCAGCCACCCCATCCGTGGGGACAGCGGCGAGCCCACAGGCTTTGCCATGGTCGAGTTGACCCACCCGCTGGAAGTTTTCGAGGCCGCTGGCATCCCGGTGGAGATCGCCTCCATCCGCGGTGGCCATCCGCCGATCGACTTCTTTGACCTGTCGGACCCGGTCAACGCGCATTACTGGCAGGATAAGGGCTTCCGCGACGCGTTGGCTCATTCCCTCGTGCTCGGCGATCTCGATCCCTCGCGCTACTCGGCGGTCTTCTTCGCGGGCGGCCACGGCACGATGTGGGATTTTGCAGACAGCGCGGCCCTGCAGAAGGTCATACGCGAGATCTGGGAGGCTGGCGGCATCGTTTCGGCCGTCTGCCATGGCCCTGCGGCACTGGTGAACGCGACATTGTCGGACGGCGGCTATCTCGTCGCAGGCAAGAAGGTCGCTGCCTTCACCGATGAAGAAGAGGCCGAGGTCAAATACACCAAGGTCGTGCCGTATCTGCTGGCCAGCACGCTGAAGGAGCGCGGCGCGCTGCATCAGCCAGCACCTAACTGGTCAGAGAAGGTGGTAACCGATGGCCGCCTCGTTACGGGCCAGAACCCGGCCTCAGCGCGTGGCGTGGGCAATGCGGTCGTCGCTCAGTTGAAGGCGACAACCTGACAGAGGGCCGAAGAGTGGATCGCGGATCGGACAAAGCACATCCAAACCTGTAGAGGTGTTTATGAAACTGATCTGCGTTGAGGAGCACGTGCTCGATCCGGCCATTGGCAAGGCAGCACAGGCGCGTGCATTGGCTGAAGCTCCCTATCTTCCCGACTGGGGTAGCCGCGTGACCGATGGCCGTAACGTCGCCGATCACAGCCGTCCGCACGTGGTAGCGGCCAGCGAGTCAGCACACAAGGCGCTGGACATGGGCGCTGCGCGCTTGGCGGACATGGATGCGGCAGGCATTGGCATGCAGGTGCTCTCCTATGGCGGATTCCCCCAGTTACTGCCAGCTCAAGAAGCCATCGATCTGAATCGCGCCGCCAACGACAGGCTGGCAGAGACTGCGCAGGCGCATCCCGAGCGCTTCGCCGGCTTTGCCACCCTGCCGTGGCAGGCGCCGGAAGCGGCCGCGCGGGAGTTGGAGCGGGCAGTGACGGAGCTTGGTCTGAAAGGGGCGCTCATCAACGGCCGTCCCGGCGAAACCTTCCTGGACGATCCGCGCTACACCCCGATCCTGGCGGCGCTCGATGCTTTGCACGTCCCGTTGTTCGTCCATCCCGGCTTGCCGTTGCCGGCGGTGCAAGCCCCGTACTACGGGGGATTCAATCGCGAGCTGAGTGCGCGCCTGTCGATGTTCGCCTGGGGCTGGCACAACGAGGCCGGTATCCACGTCGTGCGTCTGTTGCTGGCGGGGGTGTTCGACCGCTACCCGAACCTGCAGCTCATCAGCGGACACTGGGGCGAAATGGTGCCGTTCTACCTACAGCGCCTGGAGGATTCGATTCCGCAGGAAGCCTCCGGCCTGAGCCGCCCCATCGTGCAGATTTATCGCGAGCATGTGTACGTCACACCCAGCGGCATGCTGACGTTGCCACACTTCCAGTTCGTTCATTCATTGCTGGGAGCGAAGCGCATCCTGCATTCCATCGACTACCCCTACCAAAGCCTGGACGGTGCGCAGGCGTTCATCGATGCACTTCCCGTGAGCGATGCCGAAAAGGCACTCATTGCCCACGGCAACGCGGAACGTCTGTTGCGCCTTTGATGCGGGGCGAGAAACCGCGATGAAACGACAGGACGCGAGATAGGTCATCCGAATCGCCTCAACTAATCGAAGGAGATCAACCATGAGTTGGACACAGGAGGAACTGGCGCGGATCGACCGGGCCGACGACCTGAAGATCGCGCCATTCCGAGAGGACGGCAGCACCTATGGCACTCCGACATGGATCTGGGAGGTAGTGGTGGATGGTGAGCTGTACGTACGCGGTTACAACGGCCAGCGCTCGCGCTGGTACCAAGCTGCGATCCGCCAGAAAGGCGGGCGCATTATTGCCGCTGGCATGACTCGGGAAGTCGCGTTCGAGTCGGTCGAAGGCTCGCTCAACGACCGCATCGACGAGGCGTATAGGGCCAAGTACAGCAAGAGCCAGTACCTGACTCCGATGACCAGCGCTCGGGCTCGAGCCGCAACCATTCGCATCATTCCGAAAGACGGAGACACAACATGATCAAACGCAAACTCGGCCAGGGCATGGAAGTTTCGGGCCTGTCGATCGGCGCAATGGGCTATGGCAAGGCACGGGAATTACCCGACCGAGCAGAAATGGTTACCCTCATCCGCACCGCAGTCGAACGCGGCATGGACTTCTTCGACACCGCCGAGGTCTATGGCCCCTGGACCAATGAAGAAATGGTCGGCGAAGCGCTCGCGCCGGTCCGTGACAGGGTCAAGATCGCCACCAAGTTCGGTTGGGACATCGAACAGGAAACCGGCGAGCACCGGGGCGGGCTCAACAGCAAGCCCGCGCAGATCCGTCGTTCCATCGAAGGCAGCCTCAAGCGACTGCGCACCGACCACATCGATCTCTACTACCAGCATCGGGTCGATCCCGAGGTACCGATGGAGGACGTGGCTGGTACAGTGAAGGATCTGATCGCCGAGGGCAAGGTTGTGTGGTTCGGCATGTCCGAAGCCAGTGCCCAATCGATCCGCCGCGCGCATGCGGTGCAGCCGCTGGCGGCGCTGCAGAGCGAGTATTCGCTGTGGACGCGCGAACCGGAGGCCGAGATCATCCCGACCATCGAGGAACTCGGCATCGGGCTAGTGCCGTACAGCCCGCTGGGCAAGGGCTTCCTGACCGGCAAGATCGACGCCAACACCACTTTCGACAGTTCCGACATTCGCGCGCAAACGCCGCGCTTCGCCGAGGAAGCTCGGATGGCAAACCAGAAGCTGATCGATCTGATTCGCAAGATCGGCGAGAAACACGGTGCGACCCCGGCCCAAGTTGCGCTTGCCTGGCTACTGGCCCAAAAACCTTGGATTGTGCCGCTGTTCGGCACGCGCAAGTTGGAGCGCTTCGAGGAAAACATCGGTGCGCTAGAGGTGACGCTCGACCAAGCTGACCTCGACGAAATCCAGCACGCCAACATCGTCATCCAGGGCGCCCGCTACCCAGAGGCGATGCTGCGTCTGTCCGGGCAGTAACGTCAGCACGATCGGCAAGCTTCCCGAGAGGTGGCGGCATCACGGCGCAGGAGACTTGGCATACCGTATTGCAGCGGCCGTGGCGATCACAAATCGCTCTGGCCACCCCTGCAGGGCAAGCAAAACGGAGGATATGTCCATGTCGAAAAGTGCATCATTCAAGTCGGTCAACGATATTGAATCGGTTGCTGCGTATTCCACGCCAAAGCGAACGCGGTTTCCAGAGCAAACCGAACGCAGTTTCCACGGCAAAGCGAACGCTGATTCCACGGCAAACCGAACGCACATTCCACGCGTAAGCGAACGCTAGGAAGGACGGCGGCGACGCGGGATAACCATGGCACGCTGGACGATTTGGTCCGGGGTGCCGCGAATGCCAAGAACAAGGTTATCCATGCGTCAGATCAAAGAAGCGCTGCGCCTGCGGTTTGTCTGCGAGCGTAGCCAAAGCGAAATCGCGCGCACGATCGGCGCGTCCAAGGCGACGGTCTGGGAGTACCTGGATCGAGCCAGACGGGCGCAACTGAACTACGAACAGGCGAGCGCGATGGACGACACGGCGCTCGAGGCGCTGCTGTTCCCGCCGGCGCCGCCGTCGAACCGCGAGCGCCCGAAGCCCGACTGGCCGACGGTGCATCGCGAGTTAGGCAAGAAGGGCGTCACGCTCGATCTGTTGTGGAACGAGTACAAGGCCCAGGAGCCCGAGGGCTACGGCTACAGCTGGTTCTGCGAGCATTACGAGCGTTGGGCGGCCACGCTGCCGGTGACGCTGCGTCAGACCCACGCGCCCGGCGAGAAGCTGTTCGTCGATTACTCGGGCAACAAGCTCGGCATCGTTGATCCGCACACCGGCGAGATCCGTGAAGCCGAGCTGTTCGTCGCGACGCTCGGCGCGTCGAACTACACGTACGCGGAAGCGACTTGGACCCAGCAACTCGAGGACTGGATCGGCTCGCACGTGCGCGCCTTCACGTTCCTTGGCGGGTGCGTGGAGATTGTTGTGCCGGACAACCTGAAGTCCGGCGTGCATAAGCCCGACTTCTACGATCCGATTCTGAATCGCACTTACGGCGAGATGGCGGCGCACTACGGCGTGGCGATCATCCCTGCGCGCAGCCGGCGCCCGCGGGACAAGGCGAAGGTCGAGCAATCGGTGCTCCTCGTTCAGCGCTGGATTCTGGCGCGGCTGCGCCACCAGCGTCTGTTCAGCCTCGATGAAGCGAACCGCATGATCGCCGCACTGCTCGTCGGTTTGAACGACAAGCCGTTCAAGAAGCTGCCCGGCTGTCGCCGCAGTGCCTTCGAGGAACTCGATTGCCCGACGCTGCGGCCGCTGCCCGAGCGGCCGTATCAGTTCGCCCAGTGGAAGCTCGCGCGCGTCGCGATCGACTATCACGTCGAAGTCGTCGAGCACTTCTACTCCGTGCCATATCGCTACGCGCGCGAACAGGTTGACGTGCGCTACACCAGGACCAGCGTCGAGATCTTCCATCGCGGCCAGCGCATTGCCGCTCACGTCCGCAGCGAGCGGCGCGGCCATCACAGCACGATCGCCGCGCACATGCCCCCGAACCACCGGGCGGCCACCATCGAGTGGAATCCGCAACGCCTGCTCAAATGGGCCGCCAGTATCGGGCCACACACCGCCGCCGTCGTCGAGCACCTACTCGGTGGCCGCCAACACCCTGAGCAAGCCTACCGCGCCTGTCTGGGCGTACTGCGGCTAGGCAAGGACTACGGGGCCACACGGCTGGAGGCCGCCTGTAGCCGCGCCATCGATCTGAAAGCGTCGAACTACCGCTTCATTGTCAACGCCGATTGAATTCTGACCCGCCTTTCGACGATTCGCCGAAGTAAACCTGACCCACCTGGATCCTGTGTCACGCGGCTGCTTTCGCGCTTGCGCGCGTTCCTGTTTGCCCAGCTTTTCGCT
>NZ_JAEUAV010000031.1 GCF_019511605.1 Paraburkholderia phenoliruptrix
GATCGATGAGCTCCTCTGGTATTGCCGGCAGCTCAGGCGGGGGCGCAGACCCTGCTTTCGGTTTGCTTGGCATACATGCTCCTTTGGGTACATGTTATGCCTTGAACACAAAATTTCTGACAGGCTCCCGCCGCGTCACCGCGTGGGGCAGATCAGCAGATGGGACAGGCCGCGAGCGCCGGAGCGCGTACCAGCGCTACCCAGCCCACCTCAGCGCTTTCCAGCGCTGGAAGGTGCACTGACCGCGTTCAGCGCCTTCAGGCCCCCTCACCGCACTCAGCACTCAGCACCCAGCACCCAGCACCCAGCACCCAGCACCCAGCACCCAGCACTCAGCACTCAGCACCCAGCACTCAGCGCCCCGCACCCAGCACCCAGCACCCAGCACCCAGCGCCCAGCGCCCAGAACCCAGCGCCCAGAACCCTCAGCGCACCCAGCACCCCCTGAGCACCCTTGGACCCTCAGCGCGTGGAGCACCCTCAGCCGCCTCCACGCACATCAACGCCCTCAACTCACCTCACTGCCGGCGCCGAGTGCCGCGCGCTCCCGGCATCGAGCGCAAGCCGGTACGCTCGACCGTGAAGCGAAAGCTTCGCGCAAGCCGCTCGCCGCGTCCCAATTGCGTCATGCCGTTTTCGCACGCACCGCCCACCAGGTTCATCGCGTTGATCGGGTGATCGACGGGCTCGAAGCAGAAGAAGTCCTCTCCCGGCGGCGTGTACAGCACGTAATAATCGGTGTCGGCGGCAATGTTCAGCGACAGCCGGCGCTTCGGCCACACCACGGCCGCCTGCCCGCTCCAGCCGGTGAACGCATGGTTGACGACGGTCTCCGGCAATGGATACGCGACGCCGAACTGCCACGCGGGCGGCGCCTGCACATGGCGCACCGGCAGCCAGTCGTCGCCGGCGAGCCACAGACCGCCCGACGCTGCCGACAACTCCGTGTCGGCGTCGCGCACCAGAAACGGATGCACCCCAAGCCCGAAAGGCAACGCGTCACGGCCCGTGTTCTCGATTTCGAGCGTAATGACAAGCGAAGGCCCGTCGAGCCGGTACGTCTGCACCGCGCGGAACGCGTACGGCTTGCCGTCCTGCCGGTCGCACGTGAGCCGCACGTACTCGCGGTCCGAGTCCGCGACCTGCCACGCGCACAGCCAGCCGTCGCCGTGAATGGGTAAAGGTTCGTCGGCGCGGTTACACGGCACGTCCACGCGCCGCCCAGCAAAATTGAAGCAGCCGCCGCCAATACGGTTCGAATACGGCAGCAGCGGGTAACAGGCCAATTCGTTAGGTTGCGTATCCGCGGCGACGTGGCGGCAGCGCCGGAAAATCGGCGTGAGCGCGCCGTCGTCACGCCAGTCGAAGCGCGTGACGCCGCCGCCCAGCGTCGGCGCGACGTCGAGGCGCAGCTGTGCATTGGCGAGCGTGACGCAGGCTACATCGCCAGCCGGGCTCTCGCCGACCGCGACCGCCGACGTGCTCGGCCCCGGCAATACCGGATTGGCCGCGGCCGCGAGCCGCGAGCGTCGGCTTTGCGTCCCTGCTGAAGTGTGAGCGCTCGCTGAGAAGGCGGAAACTGGATTCGCAACACTCATATTTGGCTCCTTCGAGAGGCTTGGCACGTTGCCGTCATGGCTGGTGGCTGCTGTCGGGCGATTTCCTGGAACCGGTCGCCTCTGATCCGAATTCGGCTTGCTGCGCGACGCCGGCTTTGATGGCCGGTCTTTCTGTTTGCTATTGCGACATCGGCACGGTCACGCAACGTGCCGCTGCCGCCCGGCTTCTGCACCGCTGACCACCGCTACACCGCACCGCGGCGCGGTCGCCGACGGCGCTGCGTCGAACTCCGCTACGCCGGCGCGCCGAGAAAAACCGGCTCGGACAAACCGCGGCGCGCCGGCGTCGCGATGAACACGCCGCCTGCGCGCGAGTCGCCGGCAAGCGCGGCCGCGTCGAGCCCCACGCGCGCGCTCGTAATGTAGAGGGTGCCCAACCGCGCGCCGCCCAGCGCGACGCAGCTCGGCTGCAACGTGGGCACTTCCACGCGCTCGGTTTCGACACCGTCGGCGCCATAACGCACGACGCGACCGCCGCCCCACTGCGCGTTCCACAAGCCGCCGTCGCGATCGACGGTCGAGCCGTCGGGCTCGCCGCTCGCGTCCGTCAGACGCGTGAAGAGGCGGTCGTTGGCGATTCCGCCGTCCGCCCCGTAGTCGCAGGCGCGGATCTCGCGCGTCGGCGAATCACAGTAATACATCGTTGCGCCGTCGGGGCTGAAGGCAATGCTGTTCGAAATGGCAGGCGCGGGCAGCGGCAAACGCTCGAGCGTCAGGTCGCGGCCCAGCCGGTAGAACCCGCCGACCGCCCGCAACGGCGAGCCTTCGTCTTTCGTGCCGAACACGAAACGGCCCTGCCGGTCGCAGCGACCGTCGTTCACGCGTGTGTTCAGACCCGGCTCGACATCGACGATATGACGTGTCTTGCCCGTCGCAAGATCGAAAAACGCCAGATGCGAGGCCAGACCGAGCAACAGGAAATGCGGATCGGCGCACAGCGCAAAGGTGGCAAGCCGCTCCGGCATGGCCCACGAAGTACTGCGGCCGTCGCGCGGATCGTAGCGCCACAAACGCGCGCCTTCAATATCGGTCCAGTAGAAGCGGCCCGTCTGCGCACACCATGTCGCGCCTTCGCCCAACGTGCACTTGCTGTCGACCAGCAGGGCGGCGCGCGGCGTGCGCGGCGCGCCGCCCACTTCCGCGCCCCCGTTCACGCCCACCCTCCGTCGACGACGATGTCCTGTGCGGTGATCATGCGGCTGTCGTCGGCGGCGAGAAAGAGCGCCATGCGCGCGAGGTCGGCCGGCAGGAGCTCAGCGTCGATGCACTGGCCTTCCTTGATCGCGCGGCGGCCCGCGTCGTCGAGCCACAGGCGCTTCTGCTTTTCGGTCATCACCCAGCCGGGCACGAGCGTATTCACGCGAACGTTGAAGGGACCGAGGTCGCGTGCGAGACCGCGCGTCAAACCCTGCACGGCGGACTTCGACATCACGTACACCGGATAGCCGCCGTTTTTCAGCATCCAGCTGATCGAGCCGAGGTTGATAATGGAGCCGCTGCGCGCCGCCTTCATGTCCTCGATCACCGCCTGCGCCGCGAAGAACTGATGGCGGATGTTCACTGCGATGCCCGCGTCGAACGACTCGCGCGTGACTTCGCCGATCGTATGGCGCTTGTCGTTCGCCGCGTTGTTCACGAGCACCTGGATCGGGCCGAGCGCGGCTTTCACGTCGGCGATGGCTTTTTGCAGCGCGTCGATGTCCGTGAGATCGCAGCTCATGAAGAGCGGCTTGTGCTTCGAGTCGCCGAGTTCGTCGGCAAGGGCTTCGCCCGCCGTTGCGTCGATATCGAAGAAGGCGACACGTGCGCCTTGCGCCGCGAAGTGTTCGACGAACGATGCGCCGATACCGGTCGCGCCGCCCGTGATCAGCACCGTGCGGTCGACAAGACTCGGATAGCGCGCGAATGACTGGTTCGCGAGGCGCTCGCTTGCGTTGGCCGGAGACGACATCGTTCGATTCCTTTTTTAGAGCGGGATGAATTGAGCACGCATGATCGCGAACATCAATCGCGCGAGCCGCGGTTTTTCAACTGGTCGAGCAACACGGCGGCCAGCAGGATCGCGCCGCGCACGAGGTACTGATAGAACGCGTCGATGTTCATCAGGTTCATGACGTTTTCGACCGTGCCCATGATCAGCACGCCGATCACCACGCCGGAAATGGTCGCGCGGCCGCCGAGCAGCGACACGCCGCCGAGCACGCACGCGGAGATCACGTTCAGCTCGAAGCCTTGCGCGGCATTCGGCTGACCCGACGTGATACGCGAGGCGAGAATCACTCCGGCGAGCGCGGTGACTGCGCCCTGAATCAGGAAGATGTAGACGCGCGTGCGCTCCACGTTGATACCGGCAAGCCGCGACGCTTCGGGATTGCCGCCGATGGCGAGCGTATTGCGGCCATACACGGTCTGATTGAGCATCACGCCGAACACGATGAAGCACAGCAGCGTGACCCAGATCGGCAGCGACACGCCGAAGAAGCTCAGGCCGCCGAGCGCAATGAACGTATCCGACGAGACGCCTACGGCCTGGCCGTGCGACACGATGAAGCCGAGGCCGCGCACGATTTCCATCGTCGCGAGCGTGGTGATCAGCGCGTTGATGCGCAGATACGCAATGACCGCGCCGTTGACGAAGCCGATCACCGCGCCCGCCGCCACCGCGGCGACAATCGCGATGAAGGTGTTGTCGGTCGCATTGAGCACCATCGCACACAACACGCCGGCAAACGCGACGGTCGAACCGATTGACAGATCGAAGTCGCGCGACGCGAGACAGAACATCATCGTGCACGCGACCATGCCGATCTGCGAAATGGACAGCGCCAGGCCGAGCATGTTCTCGATCGAGAAGAAGTGGTCGACGGTCAGCGACATCGTCACGAACATCACCACGAAAATCAGGATCAGGCTGTACTCGGTGATCTGCTGCCACCACTTCGCCTTGTCGCTCGTCTGCGGAATCAGCGCTTCGGCGGCACTCTTGGCGGCCTGTTGCGCGAGGTTTTCTCTAGCTTGCATTTGAAGACTCCTCCCGTTCCCCACGGGTTACCGGACTTGCGTCCAATGATGTTCAGGCCGCCTGTTGAGCGGCAGTTGCTGGCAGTGCGGTCGAGCTTTGCGGCAACGCGAGGCTCAACACCGCTTGTTCCGTTGCGTCGTTGCGCGCGAGTTCGCCGGAAATGCGGCCCTGGCGCATCACGACGATGCGGTCGGACACGCCCAGCACTTCAGGCAGTTCCGACGAGATCATCACGATCGCGCAGCCGCGTTCGGCGAGCTGATAAATCACGTTGTAGATTTCGTGCTTCGCGCCGACGTCGATACCGCGAGTGGGTTCGTCGAGAATCACCACTTTCAGATCGGGCTCGGCGAGCCAGCGCGACAGAATCGCCTTCTGCTGGTTGCCGCCCGACAGGAAGCGGATTTTCTGCCGGCGGCTCGGCGTCTTGATCTTCAGCAGCTTGATGAAACGGTCCGCGGTTTGCGCCTCTTTCTTGCGGTCGAGGAACATGCCCGCGCGCAGATAATGGCGGCGGCAACTGATGTTGATGTTCTCCGCCACGGTCGCCATCGCGACAATGCCTTCTTCCTTGCGGTCTTCGGGACACAGCACGATGCCGTGGCGAATCGCTTCCCCCGCGCTCTTCACGCGGATCGGCTTGCCGTCGAGCAGCAGTTCGCCGCCCTTCTTGTGCTCGGTGCCGTACACCAGATGCATCAGTTCGCTGCGGCCCGCGCCCACCAGCCCGAAGAAGCCGACAATCTCGCCGCGCCGCACTTCGAAGCTGGCCGGCTGGGACAACGCGTGGCCTTCAATGGCCTTGGCGGCAAAGCGCACTTCACCGAGCGGCCGCGGCGAATAATTGTAGATGTCCGAAATTTCCCGCCCCACCATTTCGCTGACGATGGTGTCGCGCGACACGCCTTGCAGCGTCGCATGCGAGGCGACCTTGCGCCCGTCGCGAAAGATCGTGCAGGCGTCGCACAGTTCGTAGATTTCGTCCATGCGATGCGAGATGTAGATCATCGCGCGGTTGTCGGCGCGCAGATCGCGCACCAGCTTGAACAGCACCTCGGTCTCGCGATGCGACAGCGAACTCGTCGGTTCGTCGAGCGCGATGACGCGCGCATTGCGCAGCAGCGCCTTGCAGATTTCGACCATTTGCCGTTGCGCGATGGAGAGCTTGCGCAGCTTCGCGTCCGGATCGAGCGCTACGCCCATTGCTTCGAGGCGTTCGCGCACGAAGCGCTTGGCGTGGCGCTTGTTGACCCAGCCGAACGAATTGGGCAACTGGCCAAGCAGCAGGTTTTCCGCGACCGTAAGGTCGGGCACGTATTGCAGTTCCTGGTGAATCACCGCAATCCCGGCCGCAATCGACGAAGCGGCGCTCGTGAAGCGCACTTCTTTTCCGTCGATCATCACGCGGCCCGAGTCGGGCTGATATTCACCGCCGAGTATCTTCAGCAGGGTCGATTTCCCTGCGCCGTTTTCGCCCATCAGGCCGTGCACCTGGCCGACGTTGACGTCGAAGGACACACCGTCGAGTGCGCGCACGCCTGGAAAGACCTTGCCGATATTGTCAAAACGTAGCGTCGCTGACACTTCGCCTCCTCTGTCGATCTTTGCTGTTGCCGGCGCGCGCTGCAAAGCGCCGCGCCGGCAGTCCACTTCATTGCACCGTGCTTATTTCGAAGCGAGGCCCATCTTCTCGCGCACTTCGCCGACGTTCGCGCGCGTGGCCAGCATGCCGGTCGTCAGCGTGAGCGGGGGCGGCGCCTTGCCTTGCGTGATCCAGTCGTACATCAGCGCCGAGGTTTCCTCGCCGTGACGCTTCGGGCTGATGATGACCGTGCCGAAGAAGCCGGTCGGGTTCGGCTTCTTGAACTCGTTCAATGCCGAATCCGAACCGCCGATGCCGATGCCGATCATGTTGTCGGCCTTGAAACCACGGCCTTCCGCTGCGCGCACCGCGCCGAGCACGGCTTCGTCGTTCAGGCCGTAAGCCACCCAGTGCTTGAACTGCGGGTTCTTGGTGAGCGCGATGTTGGCGGCGTTGAACGCGTTTTCCGTGTCCGTCTTCGCTTGCGGCGCGGCGATCACGTTAGCCTTCGGGAAGCCGGCGGCGAGAAGCGCGTCGGTCGCGCCGCTCGTGCGGTCATGCGCGGTCGGCAACTGCTCGTAAGTTACGTCGATCGCACCGACGTCCTTCATGTCCCAGCCGCGCTTCTTGATCTCGGCGGCGAGGCCGTCGCCGACCTGCTTGCCGATGTTGTACGCCGAGATGCCCATGTGCGGCACCGACGCGATCGGCTTGCCCGCGCCGTCCACCAGACGGTCGTCGACGGTCATCATCTTCAGGCCGTCGGCCTTCGCCTTCGCGACGATGCCCGGTCCGAGCTTGACGTCAGGCGTGCAGATCACGAAGCCCTGGGCCTTTTGCGCCGACAGGTTGTCGATGGCGCTCATCACCTTTTCGCCGGACGGCGCGCCGATCTTCACGAGCGTGAAGCCCTTCTCCTTGGCCGCCATTTCGGCGAACTTCCATTCGTCCTGGAACCACGGCTCTTCGGGCTGCTTCACGAGAAAACCGATCTTGACCGGGTCGGCGGCTTGCGCGATGGGTGCGTTAAAGAGCACACCCGCCGCCGCTGCTGCTGCCAGCGTGAGGAAAATTCTGCGTTTCATGTTGCGTGTCTCCTGACTAATTGATAACGAGAAGGTATCGGCCGCGTCTTCTTGTACCGGTTATGACACACGCGGCCAGCGCGTCGTCCGGTGAAACTGTGCTGCGTGATTCTTTCCGTTCGTCATTCAGTCGTGATAGAGGACCGAGCGGCCGCCATCCACGGTGATACACGTGGCGTTGATGAACGGCGCTTCGTCCGAGGCGAGAAACACCGCCGTCATCGCTACTTCTTCCGGGCGGCCGATGCGCTTCATCGGCTGCAAATCGATCGTGGCCTGCCGCGCCGCGACCGGATCGGGCTGTTCGTTCCACCAGTCGCGCGCCAGTTGGGTCTCGATATAGCCCGGCGCGATGGCGTTCACGCGCACGTTGCGCGACGCGTATTCGATGCCGAGCGCGCGCGTGAGGCCAATCACACCGTGCTTTGCGACCGGGTACGGAAAGCAGCCCGGGATGATCTTGAACGCATGCGTGGAGGCGATATTCACGATGCTTCCCGCGCCGCGCTCGACCATGCCCGGCAGCACCGCGCGACAGCCGTTCCAGACGCCGTCGAGATCGACAGCGAAGCAGCGGCGCCAGTCGTCGTCGGTCATGGTGAGCGGGTCGCAAAACACGTTGATGCCCGCGTTGTTCACCAGCACATCGACGGGTCCGAGCGCGGCTTGCGCTTCGCTCACCGCGTGCTGAACCGACGCGGATTGCGTGACGTCCGTGTGCACGGCCAGCACGCGCGCGCCCGTCTCCGCGCGGATCTCTTCAGCGGTGTGCCGCGCCGTCTCGATGTCGAGTTCGGCAAGTGCCACGGCCGCGCCTTCACGCGCGAACGCAAGCGCGATGGCCGCGCCGATACCGCGCCCGGCGCCGGTGACAAGTGCGACTTTGCCGGCGAGCCGTGTCATTTCTTCGCACCCGCGCGCGCCACGCGCAAACCGTTGATGAACGCCTTCGCGTGCGACGCGGTCACGGCCGCGCTCTGCCCCGGCTTGTAAAGCGCCGAACCGAGCCCAAACCCGTTCGCGCCGGCACTGAGAAACGGCCCCATGTTGTCCGGCGTGACGCCGCCCACCGGCACGAGCGGCACCTCGGCGGCGATCACCGCGCGCCATGCTTTCACGACGTGGCAGCCGAGCTGCTCGGCGGGGAACATCTTCAATACGTCCGCGCCGTTCTTCAGCGCGATGAACGCCTCCGTCGGCGTCGCGACGCCGGGCGCGCAGGCCATGCCTTGCGCCTTGGCTGCCATGACCACTTCGGGATCGCTGTGCGGCATGACGATCAGCTCGCCGCCCGCGGACTTCACGTCGCGAACGAAATCCGGATGCAGCACCGTGCCCGCGCCGACAATCGCATCGGCGGGCAGCGCCTTGCGGATCGCGGCAATGCTGTCGAACGGCTGCGGCGAATTCAACGGCACTTCGACGATGCGAAAGCCGGCCTCGTACAGCGCCTGACCGTGCTCGGCGGCATCCACTGGCGTCACGCCGCGCATGATCGCGATCAGCGGACATGCCTCGAACGCCGCGATCAGGCCCGCATGCGGCATGTACGGAGCGGGCAGATTGATGTGAGGTTGCATGTCGGTTCCCTATTTCGTGGAGGTCGGCGCGGCTGCCTGGCTGGGATGCGCCGCGTAGCGGGCCGCCTTGACGAGCCCCGCCTGCGAGGCGACGCGCCACAAGCCGCGTTCGGTCGCCTGCCGGATCAGTTCGGCCTGCGTGCAGCCGAACCGCGCAAGCGCGGCGCGATAGCGCTCGCACAGCGCTTCGTTGCCGATCAGGCGCAGGCTGTGGCCCGCGAGCGAAAGGTGTTGCTGCGCCAGCACCGCTTCGAGGCCGGCGAGTTCATGTCCGATCAGCAGGCCAGACAGATAGTCCGGCTGCTGCTCGCGCGAAAGCTGCCCCGTGAGGCCCAGCGTGCGCGAACTGAAGACCGTCGCGAGCACGCCCGCCTGCCCCTTGTCCCGCGCGATGTCCACGCCGCGCAGGAACGATTCGGAATCCGGACGATCAGGCGTGACCATCGTGCGGCCGAGAATGGTGTGTTCGCGCAGTGCGCCGAACACTTCGCCGGTCATGAATGTATGAAAGCGTTCGATGCGACCCGCCTGCACCATCGCCCATTTGGCGTGTGTGCCTGGCAAGCCGATCAGCGCCGGCTTGCCGCTGTCCGCACCCGCGGGATCGTCGCCCAGCGCGCCGAAGATCTGCGTTTCCTCGCCGCGCATCACGTTGGGCAACTCGCCGCGTTGCAGCACGCCGGGCACGATGTTCAGCGTCGCGCCGCAAGCCGCCTGCACGCGCACGATGCCGGCCGCCAGCGCGTCGGCACTGGCCGGTGTCTCGACGTAAGGCGCTTCGAGCCAGCCCTGCGCGCTGCCGACCATGCCCGCGGCAATCACCGGCGTGCCGGGCGCGGCGTCGAGCCATGCGCCGCAGGCGTCGTCGAAAGCCGCGTCGAAACCGCCTTGCTCCGCGCTGCGCGGCAAATTCATGATGCCGGCCGTCGACGCGCGCGTCGCCAGTACGTTGCCGGCCGCGTCGTAGAGATACGCGCGCAGCGACGTCGTGCCCCAGTCGAGCGCGATCAGGGCCGCATGGCGCGCGGCTCGGGCGGCGCTTGCTACTGCGTTGGCTGCCGCGCTTGCTGCTGCGTTGGCTCCGTCAGCGCCGGCTGCAAGCTGGGCGTCCGACGGTGTGGGCGAACCCGCCTGTTTCATCGCTTGATCCTGCGGGTTGTGGGTTGGGGGGCGCGCCAGCCGAGTTCTTCGGAGATCGCGCGGGCCTCGCGCTGCACGACCGGAATGAGTTCGTCCATGCGTTCGAGCGGCATATAGGGAATCGTGCTCGCCACCGAGAGCGCCGCGACGATTGCGCCCGTTGCATCGCGCACCGGCGCGGCAACGCAGCGGATCGACGCTTCGTTTTCCTCGAGGTCGAACGTATAGCCGCCGGCTGCGTAGTTCGTCATGCGCTGCATGAAGGTCTGCGCGTCGGGGCGGTTATCGGGCTTGAACGTGACGCTGGCAAGCGTGCGGCGCGACGCGTCGAAAAGCGACTGCCAGAGCTCGGGCTTGAGATCGAGCATCATGGCCTTGCCGATTCCCGTCGACGCGAGCGGCATGCGGTGCCCTACGCGCGAACGCATTTCGAGGCCGCGCGTGCCCGGAATCTTGTCGATGTAGAGCACGTCGTCGCCGTCGCGCACGCCGAGGTGGATGGTGTCGAGTGTCTGTTCTGCGAGCGATTCCAGATGCGGGCGAGCCACGGCAGTGAGCGGCATCTGTTCGAGCGCGATGGTGCCGAGTTCGATCAGCTTGGGACCGAGCAGATAACCGCCTTGCACCTGGCGTAGGTAACGCGCCTGCACGAGGCTGCTGACCAGCCGATGCGTGGTGCTGCGCGTCGTACCTAGTGCCGCGCCGAAGGTGCGCAGATCGCGCACGCCGGCGGCGGCCGCCTCGAGAATCGCGAGACCGCGCAGGAGCGTCTGCGTGCCGGCCTGTTGCGGCGTGATGTCGAGCAGCGTGCTCGGCAGCGCGATTTCGTTGACGACGGCGGGCTGCGCGGCGGCACGCGGCGCTTTCGCGGCGGGAGGCGCCGCACGCACGGCGGCGTTCGCCGCGGGCTCGGCTCGCGGCGCCAGATCGGCTTCGGCCGCGCCTTCGGCGTGATGAGGCATCGCTTTGTTCATGGCGATTCGCTTTTCGGGGGTTTCTGCGCTTACAGCGCGGGGCCGGAGAGCGGGCCTTGGGGGTGCGCGGCCTGGTGGGCGCGGGGATGCTGCCGGGTGGTTTCGTAAAGCATGGTTGGCTTTGTCTCCGGGTTTTTTTGCTGTTGCAGATATGTGTCTGCTTGTTGGAGCCGATTGTAGGTCCGTTTGTTGGAAATCTCCAATATGTGATTGTGGTGGTCAGATAATGGGATTTTTTGTTGCCGTTGGGTTTGGTTTTTAACCCCCTTGGCCTTTCCTTGAATTCACGGTGGTCTATTGGCGTTGCCCCTGTGCGGGGCGGCACCTACTTTCTTTGCAGCCGCAAAGAAAGTAGGCAAAGAAAGCGGCTCACACCGCCAGCTCATAAGTGGGTCCCGTGGCCTGCAGAAGGTTCTGGTCCATCTGGAATCCGTGCCTCCGCACATTCGGCCCATGTGACAAGGCAGTCATACCTCCCGCCTCGCACAATGTGCTCGCCGGAACGGTTTGCTTACAACCAGTCACTCCGTTCTAGGCAGGGAATGCGGCTTCACCGCGAAGACGCGCAAACACACGCGGCGCTTCTCGCGAGGGCAACGGCGGCAGCACAAACGAAATATCAGGGAGCCGAATACATGATGAGAAAGGGGAATAGACAGCGAAGGGAGCGCGGTTTTTAGAACGACCGCTTCGGCGCGCGAAGCGTCGCCGGAAGAATGACTGCCTTGTCACGGAGGCGGAATGTGCGAGAAGACGGATTCCAGATGCACCACTACGCTCTCCAAGCCACGGGGCGCACTTATGAGCTGGCGGTTTGAGCCGGCTTTCTTTGCTTACTTTCTTTGCGGCGGCAAAGAAAGTAAGTGCCGCTCCGCACAGGGGCAACGCCAATAGACCGCCGTGAATTCAAGGAAAGGCCAACGGGGTCAAACAGCCGAAAAAACACCCCCGCGCAAAAAGAACAAAACACCGCCCGTCTAGTCGGGCAATTCCGCCGCCCCCATCCTGCGGGCGATCACCCGCGCCCTCTGCTGCAGATACTTCGATCCGCGATGTTCATCGAAATACCTGGGCTGCGGCAGCATGACCGCGAGCCGCGCCGACTGCGCAGCGCTCAGCGCACTCGCGGACGTCTTGTAGTAATAACGCGCCGCCGCCTCGGCGCCATACACGCCGTTGGCCCACTCCACGGAATTCAGGTAGATCTCGAAGATGCGCTCCTTGTCCATCAAGGTTTCCAGCATCCACGTAATGATCAGCTCCTGCCCCTTGCGGATATAGCTCTTCTCACGCGACAAAAAGAGGTTGCGCGCCAGTTGCTGCGTGATCGTCGAGCCGCCGCGCACTATCTTGCCCTTCGCCTTGTTGCGCTCCCAGGCCTGCAGAATGGCGTCGGTTTCGTAGCCGTTGTTGTTGACGAAGTTGGCGTCTTCGGAAGCAATAATCGCCCGCTTCAAGTTGCGCGAGATCTGGTCGTACGGCACCCACGTGCGCTGAATCGAAAGATCGGGTCTCTCGCGCGACAGGCGCCACGCATCCGAGCGCATGTAAGCCGTCGAGCGCGGATTGACATAGTTCCACACCGCAATCTGCGCGAAGTAGAAAAGCTGCGTCGCGAGCCACGCGAACACCAGCACGGCAGCCAGATAAACGATCCATCGCGCCGGACCTGGCCGGCTTGCGCGCCGCGTAGCTGTCATCGTGATGTCGGGTCTCGTGTGATTGCAGTGGTGTTGCCAACAGGCGCATCAGGTGTGCGACGGCGCCCTCAGCAGTGCGCGCAGTTCCGCGAGCACGGGCGCGCCCTCGGGTCGCACGCCGCGCCAGACATAGAAGGATTCGGCGGCCTGCTCGACCAGCATGCCGAGACCGTCGGCGCCGCGCGCGCCGAGCTTCTGCGCATGCTCGATGAACACGGTCGGATGCGCGCCGTACATCATGTCATAGGCGAGCGTGCCGCTGCCGAATGCGCCGTCGTCGCATTCCGGTAACGACGCTTCCAGGCTGCCCGCGGTTGCATTGACGATCACGTCGTAGGCGCCCGGCTCGATGGCGCGCGCGTTGCCCCCGGAAAGGCGGCACGCGGCGTCGGCGGCGGCTTGCGCGAACTGGCCGACCAGCGCTTCGGCCTTCGCCGCCGTGCGGTTGACGATGGTAAGCGTATGCGGCCCGCGCTCGAGCATCGGCAGAATCACGCCTCGCGCGGCGCCGCCCGCGCCCAGCAGCAGAATGCGCGCGCCCTTCAGCGGTGCGCCGAGATTCACCTCGATGTCGCGCACGAGCCCGAAGCCGTCCGTGTTGTCGCCGTAGACACCGTTCGAATCAACCCGCAACGTGTTCACCGCGCCGGCGGCGGCCGCGCGCGGCGACAAAACATCGGCGAAGGCGTGCGCGTCCAGTTTGAACGGCACCGTTACGTTCAGCCCGCGACCGCCCGCTTCAATAAATGCGCGCACGTGCGGCACGAAAGCGTCCACCGGCGCGAGCAACGCGCCGTATTCCACCGGCTCGCCCGTCTGCGCGGCAAAGCGGCTATGTATGAACGGCGACTTGCTATGGCCGACCGGATTGCCGATCACCGCATAACGGTCTTTTATCTGCGTGCCGCTCATCGTCCTGGTTCCGTGACGTGCTGCCCGGTGGCGGCGTTCGCGCCTTCGCCGTCCTGCGCGGCCTCTTCATTCTCTGCCCCAGGCACAGCGGCTTCGGCCTGCGCCTCAGCCTCGCTCTCGGCGCTTTCGTCCGATGCTTCGACGATTTCGTCGTCTTCGCCCTCGTCGGCCTCCTCCGCTTCGCTGCCGCTCGTGACGGTGGGCGCATCGAGCACGTGCAGAAGACGCACCGACGCCTCGACAGTCAATTCGTCAATCGACATGACTTCCATCAGCAGACGCGTGCCGCGCGCATGCACGCCGAGCCCCGGGACATGCAGCAGCAGCGGAATTTCTTCGAGCCGCACGAGGTCGCCCTTCACTACCGACGCGACCACCTGCTTCTTGTTTTCCTGCTTGAGCCAGCGCAGGCACCAGAAGTACTCCATGCGGCGTTGGTGATCGGCGTACGCGCTATAGGTGTCGTCGAAACCTTGCACGACAGCGAACAGATCGGCGTCTTTCGGCTTGAACGGCGCAGCCAGCTTCGCGGTCACGCCATGCTGCACGCACGCGAGCAACTGCCACTGATTCACCAGGTCGACATAGCGGCGCAGCGGCGACGTGCTCCACGCGTACTGGGTCACCCCCAGCCCTTCATGCGGCGCGGCGTTCGTCTGCATGCGCGTGCGCTTCGGGCCGCTCGGCGCGCCAAACGCGCGCTGCGTGCGGTAGATGCCCGGCACGCCGTGGTCGTGCAAGAACGCGCCCCACGACGAATTGGCGAGAATTGCCAGTTCGGCCACGATCGTGTCGAGCGGCGAACCGCGCCGGCGCGGCGTGATCGTGATGTGCTCGCCGTCCACGTAGAAGTTGAAGTCGGTGTTGCGCTGCACTTCGCGGCGCAGGCCGTAGCCCGCGCGCGCTGCCTGGCGCTTCTCGAAGAGGGCCTGCGCGAACGGCCACAACACCGCGATATCTTCCTTGTGCGGATAGTCGCCGGTGCCGGCGGCGAGCGCTTCTTCGGTGACGAGTTCGTCGAGCGTGTTGTGACGCAAATTGTTCTTCACGAACACGCGCTCGGCACGCGTTTCGCTCGCGACGATTTCCTGCGTCTCGCGATTGACGATCACATACAGCGACAGCGCCGGGCGCAGGCCGCCCTCGGCGAGCGTGAATGCGTCGACAACGCTGTCGGGCAGCATCGTGATCTTGTCGCCCGGCATGTAGACCGTCGACAAACGCGCGCGCGCAATCGCGTCGATTTCGTCGCCGCGCTGAATGCCGAGCGCCGGCGCGGCGATGTGCACGCCGATGCGCACGCGGCCGTCCGCGAGATGCTCGACGGAAAACGCGTCGTCGATTTCAGTGGTGGTTATGTCGTCAATGGAAAACGCCTGCACGGCCGCTTCCGGCAGGTCGTCCGGCAAGCCGCCGAGCGTGACCGGCGGAAAGCCGGTGCCGTGCGGGAAAAATTCGGCGAGGAATTTGGCCTCGTGCAGCGCGCGCGCCGAAGGAATTGCGCCGCATTCGAGCATGAGCCGCGCCTGCGAAATGCCGCGCGCGGCCGCCGCCGCTTCCAGCGCCTTGTATTCGATGGTGTTCTTGTCCGGCTTGGTGAGCAGCGAGAGCGCCGTCTTTCCGGTGAAGGCCTCGGGCAAGCGGCCGGCTTTCAACTCTTCCTCGTAGCCTTGCTGCACGAGCGCCTGCTGACGCTTGCGCTCGAGACCGGCGAGCGCCATTTTCAGTTGTTCCTGCGGCGCGCGCTGATACATGCCGCGACCCTTGCGACGGAAATAGACCGGCGCGCCATGCATGCGCAGCACCAGCGCCGCGCGTTCGGTCGCGCCGAAGCGCTCGCCGAAATATTCCGCGCCGAGGGTGGCGAAGGGAAATTCGTCGTCGGGCGCGCATTCCCACAGGAAGTCCAGATCGATTTCCTGCGCGACCGCGTCGGCCTCCTGCATCAGCTCGGCCGCGCTCGGCTTTTCGAATTCGATCAGCACGTCTTTGGCACGCACCTTCGCGCGCCGCCCGCCCGGCAACTCGACCTGAAACGCATCGCCCTGACGCGACAGCACACTGCCGGCCTTGAAACTGCCCGATTCCTCGAAGAAAACGTTCACTCAATACTCTCGTCTGACTTGCGTGCGCCGGCCGTGCGCGGCACCGCAACGTGTTCGTGATGAATCCGCCGCGCGCGAGGCGCGCCTGCGGCATGAATCTGATGACCCGCGGCGCTTGCGCTGCGCCGCTGTCGGACTGCGTGTTTCCGGACCGCGCCGGCCATGCGCCCTCTTCCCTGCGCCGGCAAGCCGCGCCGGTCCATACCTGGGCACCGGACTGTTCAGGCAGCCTCGCGCGGCGCCGGCGGCTCGACGTCTTCGGCGTCGCAGAACGCCAGCACGTCGTCGAGATAGTCGGCGAACTCGCTGATTGCATGATCGCTACCCTCGATCAGCGTAGTGCGCGCGCCCGGATAGTGCGCGAGCATTTCGCGGTAGTCGAGCACTTCGTCACCGGTCGCGGCCAGCAAATAATATCGTTCAGGACGCGTGATGGTTGTCACGGTGAGCGCCCGCAATTCGTCAAGATGATGCGGCTCCACGACGATGCTGCCGCCGCCGTGCCACAACGGCTGCTCGCCGAGATACGCGCTCAGGTCGCGCTGCGGCACGACCGCCGGGTTCAGCAGCACCGCCGGCCAGCCGTGCTTCTCCGCGAGATAGGTGGCGAAGTAGCCGCCAAGCGAACTGCCTATTACCGTCACGCGTTGCGTGCCGGCGGCGGCCACCAGCGACTCCGCGAGCGCTACCGTCTCGAACGGCGAAACCGGCAGCATCGGGCAGCACCATTCGTCGCTGCGGCCCAGCTCCACGAGGCGCGCCGCCAGCAGGCGCGCCTTGAACGAATTCGGCGAAGAACGGAAACCGTGCAGATAAAGAATCACTGGGCGCCTCGTGAGGAGAGAGCGTCGAGCAGTTTCTGGTGGACGCCGCCAAAGCCGCCGTTGCTCATGACCAGAACCTGGTCGCCGGGGCGCGCCGCGTGAACCACGGCTTTGACGAGCGCGTCGAGATTGTCGAAGGCCTGCGCCTTGTTGCCGAGCGGCGCAAGGGCTTCACCCAGGTTCCAGCCGAGCGCGTCGCGGCCGCTCGGTGCGCCGTAGCCGAACACCAGGTCCGCATCGGCGAGACTGGCGGGCAACTGCGCCTTCATGACGCCAAGCTTCATGGTGTTCGAACGCGGCTCGAGCACCGCGAGAATGCGCGTATTGTCGCGGCCCACGCGCGCGCGCAAACCGGCCACCGTCGTTTCGATGGCGGTCGGGTGGTGCGCGAAGTCGTCGTATACAGTCACGCCGTCCACGCTGCCGCGCACTTCCATGCGGCGCTTCACGTTGCGAAAGCTCGCCAGCGACCTGGCCGCCTGCGCCGGCGGCACGCCGACATGGCGCGCTGCGGCAATCGCGGCGAGCGCATTCATGCGGTTGTGTTCGCCCTGCACCTGCCACTCCACCACGCCCACGCGCTCGGCGTTGTGATACACGGCAAAGCGTTCGTCGACCGGCACACCGTCTTCCGCCGGCTGCGTTTCCCAGCCGCCCTGCACGCCGAAGCGCTCCACCTCGCTCCAGCAGCCGCGCGTGAGTACCCGCTCGAGCGCGTCTTCGCGGCCATTGGTCACGACCCGTCCAATACGCGGCACCGTGCGGATCAAATGGTGAAACTGCGTTTCGATGGCCGCCAGATCCGGGAAGATGTCGGCGTGATCGAATTCAAGGTTGTTCAGAACGGCAGTTTTCGGCCGGTAGTGGACGAACTTCGAGCGCTTGTCGAAGAACGCGGTGTCGTACTCGTCCGCCTCGATCACGAAGAAGCTCGAATCGGTGAGCCGCGCCGAGACGCCGAAGTTGAGCGGCACGCCGCCGATCAGAAAGCCGGGGTTCAGACCCGCGTCTTCGAGCAGCCACGTCAGCATGGAACTGGTGGTGGTTTTGCCGTGCGTGCCGGCCACCGCCAGCACCCACTTGCCGTTCAGCACATGTTCGCCGAGCCATTGGGGGCCGGACACATACGGCAGGCCGCGGTCGAGAATGGCTTCCATGAGCGGATTGCCGCGCGACACCACATTGCCGATCACGAACAGGTCGGCGTTCAGGCCGTTCAGTTGCTCCGCGTCGTAGCCCTCGATCAGCCGAATGCCTTGCGCCTCGAGCTGTGTGCTCATGGGCGGATAAACGCCGGCGTCGCAGCCCGTCACCGTGTGACCCGCGCCGCGCGCGAGGACCGCGAGACCGCCCATGAACGTGCCGCAGATACCGAGGATGTGGATGTGCATAAGCCTGTCGTGCCGCGCGGGCGTTTTTCCTGGAAGGGCCCCTCCCCTGGCGTTTCGCCAAGCCCCTTGAAGGCCAGAAAACCCCGGCGGCCGGCGCTTTCCTGTGAGGGATGCGAGGTGAGCGGGCAGCCGGAACGGCTGCGCGCAAAGGACGCTATTGTAACCGACGCCTTCCGAACGCCTAAGCGCGCTCGCCCGCCGCGGCGCGCGCCGGCAGCCGCTCAAGGTCGCCAGAAAGGGCTGTCATCAATCTCTAGTATGATGGACGCATGGTCCGCAAATCACATTTTGATCCGCAGCGCGTGCGTGAGGAAATCGCGATCGCCGCCGCCCGCCTGATCGCCGAAGACGGTCTCGACTATGCAACGGCCAAGCGCAAGGCGGCCCGGCAGGTGGTCGGGGAAAGCCGCGTTGCCGGCGAATGGCTGCCCGATAACGACCAGATCGAAGAAGAAATTCGTGAATATCAGTCGCTGTTTCAGGGCGAAAGTCAGCCCGTGCTGTTGCGGCGCCTGCGGCGCATCGCGGTCGAATGGATGGAGCGGCTGGCGCAGTTCAACCCGTATCTGACCGGCGCGGTACTGGGCGGCACGGCCGGCGAACATTCCGACATACACCTGCAAGTGTTCTGCGACAACCCGAAAGAAGTCGCCATTTACTTTCTGAACGCGAACATTCAGTACGACGTGTCCGAGACGCGCCATTTCGCCGGGCGCGGCTACGTAGAGACGCTGAGCTTCCTGTGGCGACCGGCAAACGAGGCCCGCGACGCAGAGCCCGTCGGCGTTCACGTGGCGCTGTACGAATCGGACGACCTGCGCGGCGCGGTGAGGGCCGACGCCCGCGGTCGCACCGCACGCGCCAACCTGCAGGCGGTTCAGTCGCTTCTCGACGGCAGCGGCGTTGCACCTTCCACTAATTAAATACGCATCATGAACACCAGACGGATCCTGATCGGCGCAGTCGTCGCCGCGATTGCTGCCGCGAGCGGCGTGCTGGCCAGTCACTGGCTGAGCCGCGGAAGCGGCGGCGACGCGGGAAGCCAGGACAGCGTGAGCGAAGTCGCCCGCGCGGCACCATCGCCGAACAAAGAGGACCCGGTCGCTCAACTGTGGGCCACGGCGCTCACCTCGCCTGATGGCAAGCCTCAAACGCTAACTGCGCTCAAAGGGCGGCCAATCGTCGTCAACTTCTGGGCCTCGTGGTGCGGGCCCTGTGTCGAAGAAATGCCGGCACTGTCGCAACTGCACCACGAGTACGCGGGAAAAGGCATCCAGTTCGTCGGACTTGGCGTCGATTCAGAGAAAAACGTGCAGGCTTTCCTGCAGAAAGTGAAGGTCGCGTACCCGGTCTATGTGACGGGGTTCGGCGGCGCTGAGCTGGCGCGGGCGTTGGGCGACACTGCGGCGGCCCTGCCGTTCACCGTGATCATCGACGCCAAGGGCGCGATACGCTCGACAAAATTAGGGCAGATTGACCCCAACGCGATCAAAGAAACGCTCGACGCGCTGTAGATTTCACAATCTTTTCGGGCTCGCAGGGCGTCCAATCGAGGCAGATTGCAGGGAGATCGCCCGGAATTTGAAGAAGTTGCGCTGCCGCCCGAGCGCCGCAAAGCCACTCGCAGCGCTTCGTCCGTGCATGAAACTAGACAAGTTTCTCTAATCAGCGCTAAAGTGCGCCGAATTCCACGGAAAAAGAAGCGACCATGACGCGACTGCTGGTACTGCACGGCCCGAACCTCAATCTTCTCGGCACCCGGGAGCCCGAGGTCTACGGCCGTGTGACTCTGCCGCAGATCGACCAGGCGCTCGCCGATCGCGCCGCGGACGCCGGGGTCGAACTGGCGTCCTTCCAGAGCAACCATGAAGGTGCGCTCGTGGACCGCATTCAGGCGGCGCGCACGGAAAAGACAGATTTCATCCTGATCAATCCGGCCGCCTACACGCACACCAGCGTGGCCATCCGGGACGCTCTCGCGGGCGTCGGCATTCCGTTCGTCGAGATACATCTGTCGAACGTGCACCGCCGCGAGCCGTTCCGGCATCACTCGTATTTCTCCGACCAGGCAGAGGGCGTGATTTGCGGCCTCGGCTGGAAGGGCTATCTGTACGCACTGGAGTTCGCGCTCGACCGGCTCGCCGCCGGTTCGTCGCGCGTCTGAATCAACAACACTTCTAATTTGCGCCGGCCGCACGCGCGTCGGCACTTCCATGCATTGAAAGGGGCTTCCTGATGGATCTACGTAAACTGAAAACTCTGATCGACCTGGTCTCGGAGTCGGGCATATCCGAGCTCGAAGTGACCGAGGGCGAGGGCAAGGTCCGCATCGTCAAGAATGCGCCGCCGGTTTACGTGCAACCGTCCGCTTCGTATGCGCCGCAGCAACTCCCGCAAGCGGTGCCGGCCAACGGCGGCGAAGCTGCGGCCGCAGCGCCCGCAGCAGGCGCCCCCGCCACACCGGCGGCAGCGGCGCCGCAAGGCCACGTCGTGACCTCGCCGATGGTCGGCACGTTCTACCGCGCGCCGTCGCCGGGAGCGGATCCGTTCGTCCAGGTCGGCGATACGGTCAAGGAAGGCCAGACGATCTGCATCATCGAAGCCATGAAGCTGCTCAACGAAATCGAGTCGGACAAGTCCGGCGTCGTGAAGGAAATCCTCGTCGAAAACGGCCAGGCGGTCGAGTACGGCCAGCCGCTGTTCGTGGTCGGCTAACGCAGCGCGCACCGCGCCTTGCTGCGCGCATGCCGCCTATGCGCCCGTCGCGCCCCGCTGCACGGAGCGCGCGCCCGATCCTCTGAGGCAGCCGGTGTTGTGAACAACCCGGCGCCCACTGATGAGTCGAAAACCCGCTATGTTTGAAAAAATCCTCATTGCCAATCGTGGCGAGATCGCGCTTCGTATCCAGCGCGCCTGCCGCGAACTCGGCGTCAAGACGGTCGTCGTTTATTCGGAAGCCGACAAGGAAGCCAAGTACGTGAAGCTCGCGGACGAAGCGGTCTGTATCGGCCCGGCGCCGTCCAATCTGAGCTATCTGAACATGCCGGCGCTGATCAGCGCGGCGGAAGTCACCGACGCCGAAGCGATTCACCCCGGCTACGGCTTCCTGTCGGAAAACGCCGACTTCGCCGAGCGCGTCGAGCAATCCGGTTTCACCTTCATCGGTCCGCGCCCGGAAACGATCCGCATGATGGGCGACAAGGTCACGGCCAAGCAGACCATGATCAAGACCGGCGTGCCTTGCGTGCCGGGTTCCGAAGGCGCATTGCCGGAAGATCCGAAAGAGATCGTGAAAATTGCCCGCCAGGTCGGCTATCCGGTCATCATCAAGGCGGCGGGCGGCGGCGGTGGCCGCGGCATGCGCGTGGTTCACACGGAAGCGGCGCTCGTCAACGCGGTCAACATGACGCGCGAAGAAGCCGGCCGTGCGTTCGGCAACCCGCAGGTCTACATGGAAAAATTCCTGGAGAACCCGCGGCACATCGAAATCCAGGTGCTGTCCGATTCGTTCAAGAACGCAATCTGGCTCGGCGAGCGCGACTGTTCGATGCAGCGCCGCCACCAGAAGGTGATCGAAGAAGCGCCGGCGCCGGGCATCGCGCGCCGTCTGATCGACCGCATCGGCGATCGCTGCGCGGACGCCTGCAAGAAGATGGGCTATCTTGGCGCGGGTACGTTCGAGTTCCTGTACGAAAACGGCGAGTTCTACTTCATCGAGATGAACACGCGCGTGCAGGTCGAGCACCCGGTCACCGAACTCATTACCGGCGTCGACATTGTCCAGGAACAGATCCGCATCGCGGCCGGCGAAAAACTCGCCTACCGTCAGCGCGACATCGTGTTCAGGGGCCACGCAATCGAATGCCGCATTAACGCGGAAGATCCGTTCAAGTTCATTCCGTCGCCGGGGCGTCTGACGTCGTGGCACATGCCGGGCGGTCCCGGCATCCGCGTCGATTCGCATGCCTACAATGGCTATTTCGTGCCGCCGAACTATGATTCGATGATCGGCAAGCTGATCGCCTACGGCGCCACGCGCGAGCAGGCAATCAAGCGGATGCGCATTGCGCTGTCGGAAATGGTCGTGGAAGGCATTCAGACGAACATCCCGCTGCACCGCGAACTGATGCTCGACGCGAAATTCGTCGAAGGCGGCACGAGCATTCACTACCTCGAAAACCGGTTGGCCGCGAAGCAGCAGGCCGCGCCGGAAGAAGCGTAAGTCATGAGCTACCGGGAACTGGTCGCCGAACTGGCACGCGAGCACGCGGAGGAACTGTCCGACGCGCTGCTCGAGTTGGGCGCGCTGTCCGTATCGGTCGAAGATGCGGACGCCGACACGCCCGACGAGCAGCCGCTCTTCGGCGAGCCCGGTCTCACGCCTGAGCGCACCGCGTGGCAGCGCTCGCGCGTGATCGCGCTGCTCGCGCCGGAGCACGAACCGGCGGTGCTGCTCGCGGCGGCGTCGAACGAAATTGGTCTGAACGAAGCACCTTCCTTTACCGTGCGTGAAGTCGAGGAGCAGGACTGGGTGCGGCTCACGCAGTCGCAATTCGATCCGATTCCGATTGGCGAGCGCATCTGGGTCGTGCCGTCGTGGCACGACGCGCCGGATCCGGACGCCCTGGTGCTGGAACTCGATCCGGGTCTCGCGTTCGGCACCGGCAGCCACCCCACCACGCGTCTTTGCATGGAATGGCTGGAGCAGTCAGTGAAGCCGGGGCAGTCGGTGCTCGACTACGGCTGCGGCTCAGGCATTCTTGCGATCCTCGCGAAAAAATGCGGCGCCGACCCGGTGTACGGCATCGACATCGACCCGCAAGCGGTCGAGTCGGCGCGCCACAACAGCGAACGCAACCGCGCCGAGGTCACCTACGGCCTGCCCGACGAGTGTCCCGCCGGCCAGTTCGAGATCGTGGTCGCCAATATCCTGTCCAATCCGCTCAAGCTGATGGCCTCGATGCTGTCGTCGAAGGTCAAGCCGGGCGGCCGCATCGCATTGTCCGGCATTCTGGCCCGCCAGGCCGACGAGGTCGCGCAGGTGTACGCGCGCTGGATCGACATCGGCGTATGGCGCGAACACGAAGGCTGGGTATGCTTAACGGGAACACGCCGCGAAAGCCATTAGAATAAGGCGTATTGTCCAACCAACGGCCTTCCGGCTATCCGGCTCAATATGCTTCTGGCGACGCGCTGCCCCTTCTGCGAAACCGTTTTCCGCCTGCAACCGGCGCAGCTCGCGCTGCGCCGCGGGCTCGTGCGTTGCGGGCAATGTCACGAAGTGTTCGACGCCTCCAGCAGCCTCTACGACATCAGCGAGGGCGGCGATTTTGCGAGCGCAAGACACGTCTCTGCGGCCGCCGCCATCGAGGCCCTTTCCGGCACGCGGCCTGGCGCCGCGGACTTCAGCCCGGCCGCCTGGGACCCTTGGGCGCCGCGGCCCACGCCGCTTTTCGAAGAACGCTTCCGGCACAACGTGGAGAGTGTCGCGGCCCAGCCTCGCTACACGGGCGCCGGCACACCCCCGGCGTCAGGTCACGCGGCAACGGAAGGACCGGAGCGGTCCGCCGGCGCGCCCAACGCTAGTGCACCGGCCGATCACGAGCCCGTGCTCGCCGATGCACCGCTCGAACCTTTCGCTTATGAGAATGAGCCGATCAGCGAGCCGATAAAAAAGCCGATCAACGAGCCCGCCGACGAAGCGCCGCGGGTCTGGCACAAGACGGGGCGCTCTGCCGGCGTGCCGGATGACGAACCGGTCTTCAATCAATCGGCAGGTTTCCACGGCTTTCCCGACAACGAACCGCATTTCGGCACGACCGGCGTAGGCGCCGCTGGACTCGGCACCACGCATCCACATCCGCAATTCGACGATGACGATCTGCGCGGTCCGGCGCGGGCTGCGGCCACGCCGGTCGGCGAGCCGTTCTCGGTGAATCCGGTCAACGACGACGTCGACCCGTTTCCTGTGGTGCGCGAAACGCGCCCGGCCGAGCCGCGCCGTCTTGCGTGGATCATCGGGGGATCGGTGGCGGCGGCGCTTCTCGTCATCGCGCTGCTTGCGCAGCTAGCGTGGTGGCAGCGCGAAACAGTGCTCGTCTATTTTCCGCGTACGCAGGTGCTGTACGCGAAGGCGTGCGCGCAGCTCGGCTGCCAGCTCACGGCGCCGCACGACATCGACGGTCTGCAGGTGGAGCCGTCCGATCTGCGCCAGGTCGACGGGCCGCACAAGCTCGAATTGCGCATGCCGCTGCGCAACCGTTTCAACGTGGCGCTCGCCTATCCGGCAATCGAACTCACGCTGCTCGACGACCAGAACAACATTGCGCTGCGCCGCGTGCTCTTTCCGCAAGACTACGTTCCGCCCGGCACGCCGATCGCGGCCGGCCTGCCGCCGCACATGACGCAAACCATGATCGTGCGCCTCGACACGGGCAACGCGGTCGCCTCGAATTTCCGCGTACAGATTTTCTATCCGTAACGCATCCCTGCGCGCCCGGCTCGAACCGGGCGCGTTCACCGTCATCACTGACGAACCTTCGGAGCACAACAACATGAGTCAAGTCACGCTGGGTGGTAACCCGATCGAAGTAGCCGGTACGTTCCCGTCGGTCGGCCAGACCGCGCCTGCCTTCTCGCTGGTCGGCAAGGACCTGAAGCCGTTGTCGCTCGCCGATTTCGCCGGCAAGCGCAAGGTGCTGAACATCGTGCCGAGCCTCGACACGCCGACTTGCGCGACCTCCACCCGCAAGTTCAACGAAGCCGCGGCCAAGCTCACCAACACGTCGGTGATCGTGGTGTCGGGCGACCTGCCGTTTGCCGCGTCGCGCTTCTGCACGACCGAGGGCATCGAAAACGTCGTGACCGCCTCGACCTTTCGCGGCCATGAGTTCGCACAAGCCTACGGCGTCGACGTGACGAGCGGGCCGCTCGCGGGTCTGACGGCGCGCGCCGTCGTCGTGATCGACGAGAACGACAAAGTCGTTCACGCGGAACTGGTCAGCGAAATCAAGAACGAACCGAACTACGACGCTGCACTTGCCGCGCTGAAGTAAACCCCAAGCGTACGAAGACTCCGGCGCCGCGCTTCACGCGCGGCGCTGTCGCATCTTCCGCCCGATTTCTCCATAGTTTTTTACAGGAACGCTCGCCTTGTCTACGCTGATTTGCGGCTCGCTCGCCTACGACAACATCATGACCTTCGAAGGCCGGTTCCGGGAGCACATCCTGCCGGAGCAGGTCCACATCCTGAACGTCAGCTTTCTCGTGCCGACCATGCGCCGCGAGTTCGGCGGCTGCGCGGGCAACATCGCCTACTCGCTGAATCTGCTCGGCGGCGACGCGCGCATCATGGGCACGCTCGGCGAGGTCGACGCACAGCTCTACATGGACCGGTTCCGGCAACTCGGGCTGTCGACGGAAAACGTGCTCGTCGTGCCAGGCACCTACTCGGCGCAGGCCATGATCACCACAGACCTCGAGAACAATCAGATCACCGCGTTCCACCCTGGCGCGATGATGCAATCTCACCTGAACCGCGCGGACGAAGCGAAGGGCATTACGCTCGGCATCGTCGCGCCCGACGGCTACGACGGCATGGTGCAGCATTCCGAGCATCTGGCGGCGGCGGGCGTGCCGTTCATCTTCGATCCGGGCCAGGGTCTGCCGCTCTTCGACGGTGCCGCATTGCGGCGCATGATTGAACTTGCGACTTACGTAGCTGTCAACGATTACGAAGCCAAGCTCGTTAGCAACAAGACCGGCTGGTCGATGGAAGAAATCGCCGGCAAGGTCGAAGCGCTCATCGTGACGCTCGGCGAACACGGCGCGCAGATTCATCATGCAGGCGGCGTCGAAGAAATTCCGGCCGTCAAGGCGCAGCAGGTGCTCGATCCAACCGGTTGCGGCGACGCATTTCGCGGCGGCCTGCTGTACGGCATCGAAAAGAAGCTCGGCTGGGCGACCACCGGCCGTCTCGCGAGCCTCATGGGCGCGCTGAAGATCGAGCACCAGGGCCCGCAGAACTATGCGCCCACCCGGGCGCAGATCAACGAACGGTTCAAGCAGGCGTTCGGGTACGACCTGCCGTAATAACGGAAGCTATTGGAGTTAGGGAATGAGAACAACGAGTCGCCTGGTAGTGGCCGCCTTGATTGCCGGTTCGCTGGCCATGTCGGGGTGTGCGTATAACAGCAGCTCTGCAGACGTGTACACGGCGTCGCAGGCGCAGCGCGAGGAAACGGTCCGCATGGGCACGGTCGACAGTGTGCGCGCAGTGAAGATCAGCTCGAACAACGGTCAGCCTAGCGGCCTCGGCGCAATCGGCGGCGGCGCGCTGGGCGCGGTGGCCGGCAGCGCGATCGGCGGCGGACGCGGCTCGATTGTCACCGGCATCATCGGCGGCCTGGCGGGTGCGGTGGCGGGCAACTCGGTCGAGAACAGCGTCGCCGTGCGCGACGGTCTTGAAATCACCGTGCGACTCGACAACGGCGACATCCGCGCGATCACCCAAAGCGCCACCGGCGAGATTTTTCGCGCCGGCGAGCGCGTGCGGCTTCTCTCCAGCGGCGGCGTGACGCGCGTCACGCACTAGTTTTCCCCTCTCGAGCGGCCAGCTTGACGCGGCCGCATCGACCTCACACGCATGCCCTCCCCTGTGCATGCGTTTTTTTTTCGCCTCACGTTGAGCAGACGATGCAAGGCCGCGCGCGGCGCCAGCGGCACAGTCGCAGCCGCGCTGTCGACGCACGACACATCTGGACTCACTCCCGGTTCGGGCGAAAAAAATCCCGTTGCCAAAAAAAACGGCAACGGGATCATCACCGCGTAGCGCTCGCGATACTGCGTCAAGCGCTACCCGATCGGGCGCATCGAACGACGCGCCGAAGTACTTCTACTGCCTGCGTCCTGTTACGGACGGCTGCCCGTCGGGAACGGCCATGCCGCTGCCGGGTTCAGCGCGGTCTTCACCGTTGCCGCCGGCGCGCTCGAAACAGAAGTCGCAGCGGGTGCAGGCGCAGCCTTCTTGGCGACAGCCTTCTTCGCAGGTGCGGCCTTCTTCGCAGGAGCGGCAGCCTTCTTCGCAGGAGCAGCCTTCTTGGCAGGCGCAGCCTTTTTAGCGGCAGCCTTCTTCGCAGGGGCAGCCTTCTTGGCAGCAGCCTTTTTCGCAGGCGCAGCTTTCTTCGCAGCAGCCTTCTTCGCAGGCGCGGCCTTCTTAGCCGCGGCCTTCTTAGCCGGCGCTGCCTTCTTTGCAGTCGCCTTCTTGGCCGGTGTAGCCTTCTTCGCTGCTGCCTTCTTCGCCGGTGCAGCCTTCTTCGCTGCTACCTTCTTCGCCGGAGCTGCCTTCTTCGCTGCGGTCTTCTTGGCCGGTGCAGCCTTCTTCGCTGCAACCTTCTTCGCCGGAGCTGCCTTCTTGGCTGCGACCTTCTTAGCCGGCGCTGCCTTCTTCGCTGCTACTTTCTTTGCCGGTGCGGCCTTCTTCGCCGGAGCTGCCTTCTTGGCTGCGACCTTCTTCGCTGCAGGCTTCTTAGCGGCGGCTTTCTTTGCAGTTGCCATCATTTTCTCCTTCAGGTTTTCAGATGAGAGTCAGTTCAAACTACACCCTTCGTCAAAACCCGCTTCCCGCGGACGCTTCTCAGGGCGCGCGCTACGAAGCGGGCTATTCATCGGCGTACGCAGGTGCTGCGCGCTTACGCTAATGAATGCGGTAAGGCGCGCCGTGCCCGGAGGCACCGCGCGCCAAATGTCATCGGCGTTGGGTCGCAACGCCGGCAATTGCTTGATCGAGCCGACGGCGATCACGCCGACGGCTTTTTCCGGGGGGAAGTTTGCCCATCCCACTGAAGGGTTCGCAAAGTGCCAGTCATGTTTGTGGGCCGCGAAGGCACGCGGCGCACCGGGCACGCTTTGCATCAGGCGGTTCAGCTCCTAAACATAATTGCCGCAGCTTTTAGGCCCACGGCATCCCCATCGATGAATGCATCTGCGACTCGAACCCGGATCACTCCCAGGTCAGCGCGCCGCCAGTCTGATATTCGATCACACGCGTTTCGAAGAAGTTGCGCTCCTTCTTCAGGTCGATCATCTCGCTCATCCACGGGAACGGGTTTTCCTCGTTCGGGTACAGCGGATCGAGACCGATCTGCTGGCAACGGCGGTTGCAGATGAAGCGCAGATAGCTCTTGAACATCGACGCATTGAGGCCGAGCACCCCGCGCGGCATCGTGTCTTCTGCGTAGCGATATTCGAGCTCGACCGCCTGCTGGAAGATCTCGCGGATTTCCGCGCGGAACTCAGCGGTCCAGAGCTGCGGGTTTTCGAGTTTGATCTGGTTGATCAGGTCGATGCCGAAGTTGCAGTGCATCGACTCGTCGCGCAGGATGTATTGGTACTGTTCCGCCGCGCCGGTCATCTTGTTCTGGCGACCCAGCGCCAGGATTTGCGTAAAGCCGACGTAGAAGAACAGGCCTTCCATCACACACGCGAAAACGATCAGCGAGCGCAGCAGCGTCTGGTCGGTTTCCAGCGTGCCGGTCTTGAAACCCGGATCGGTCAGCACATTGATGTACGGAATCAGGAATTCGTCTTTCGCGCGGATCGAGGGGACCTCGTGATACGCGTTGAAGATTTCCCCTTCGTCCAGACCCAGCGATTCGACGATGTACTGGTAAGCGTGCGTGTGGATCGCCTCTTCGAACGCCTGGCGCAGCAGGAACTGGCGGCATTCGGGCGCCGTGATGTGGCGGTAGGTGCCCAGCACGATGTTGTTGGCGGCGAGGGAGTCGGCCGTGACGAAGAAGCCCAGGTTGCGCTTGACGATGCGGCGCTCGTCTTCGGTCAGCCCGTTCGGGTCTTTCCAGAGGGCGATGTCGCGCGACATGTTCACTTCTTGCGGCATCCAGTGGTTGGCGCAACCAGCCAGATACTTTTCCCAAGCCCACTTGTATTTGAACGGCACCAACTGATTGACGTCGGTCTGGCCGTTGATGATGCGCTTGTCGGCGACATTGACCCGAGCCTCTGAAACGGCAGCCGTTCCAGCACCACGAGCAACGGGAGCGACAGCGATGTCGTTCGCGAAGATGTCTTGAGCCGAGGGAGCATGAGGAGCGGAACGCGTTCCCACTTGCGAACCGACAGCCGGTCCCGCAGCGTTGCGCAACACGTTCGGTTGCGTAGCGCTCGAGGGAGTTACGGCAGTGATCTCGTCATCCCAGTTGAGCATAAATGTCACCATCAATTTAGAACGGTTTGTACCATCTTTTCACGAGCGATAAAAGAGTCCGCTCATGAAAAATCCTGTTTTCGATTCGCGTTGCTACGTTCATACAACACTTTGTTCAACGATGTGTGTGCATCGCCTCGTGTGAGGCGTGTTGAACGTATGCCGTCGACGTACTTCGCGAGCTCGAAGAGCAACGTGTTCAAGCGTCGTTTCGCTGCTCTATCTATCTGTGTTGCGCAGTGCTTGTGTCGTCTACTGAACCTGCTGCGGGTTACGAACCCGATGCCGGTTGCCAACTTGCTGCGCGTGCCGATTCGTCCGCACGAGTGAGATGAAGTTCAACGCAACCTCGGGTCATGCATGTAGCCGGCTGCCTTGCTTGCCCGCTTGCCGCTTGCCGCAAGCGCGATGGCGTGTTGCCGAAGCGTTGCACGAGCGTTGCACGAGCGTTGCGAACCATTGCCCTGGGCGGCGGGTCTTGCAATCCGCTGTCGTCTCGCGCGCTGCGCGATGTGCCGAGCTGCTGCTTCGCTACTTCACTTTTCCCACGCTGAGCGGTGCGGCCTCTCACTTCATCATCGCGCTTGCCGCGCCGCTCGTCGGGATACTTCTGCTTCATCTTCGCGAGGTTCGTTGTCGCTGAATGCGGGTGATTACCTAGGACCCTTTAGCAAACAACGAACCTGCGTGCTGCTCGCCGCTTATTGGCAAGCCTCGCACTCGTCGAAGCCAGGGTCGCCAGGACGCATCATGCAGACGGGACCGTCGGCTTCGGGCGCGGCTTCCACCGCAACCGCCGGCACTGCTGCCGCCGATGCCTGCAGACCGCCCGCACCGCCGCTCACGCCAAAACCGCCCGCCGCGCCGCCGTTGATTCCGCCCGCGCCACCAGCACCTTCGCCGCCGCCCGAGCTCACCGCGTTGAGCGCGCCGTGAGCAACCGTCGACTTCTCGACGTGCGTCGCCGCCATCGTGCGCAGGTAGTACGTGGTTTTCAGACCGCGCACCCATGCGAGCTTGTAGATCTCGTCGAGCTTCTTGCCCGACGCGCCGGCCATGTAGATGTTCAACGACTGCGCCTGGTCGATCCACTTCTGACGGCGCGACGCCGCTTCGACCAGCCACTTCGGATCGACCTCGAACGCCGTCGCGTAGATCGCGCGCAGGTCGGCCGGAATGCGGTCGATGCGCGAGAGCGTGCCGTCGAAGTACTTGAGGTCGGCGACCATCACTTCGTCCCACAGGCCGCGCGCCTTCAGGTCGCGCACCAGGTAGTCGTTGACCACCGTGAACTCGCCCGACAGGTTCGACTTCACGTACAGGTTCTGGAACGTCGGCTCGATGCAAGCCGACACGCCGATGATGTTCGAGATGGTCGCCGTCGGTGCGATTGCGATGCAGTTCGAGTTGCGCATGCCGTAGGTGGCGACGCGCTGACGCAGTTCGGTCCAGTCCATCGACTCGCTCGAATCGACTTCCACGTAGCCGCCGCGCGCTTCGGCGAGCAGCTTGACCGAGTCTTGCGGGAGAATGCCGCGATCCCACAGCGAGCCGCGGTAGCTCGAATAACGGCCGCGCTCTTCGGCCAGTTCGGTCGACGCGTAGTAAGCGTAGTAGCAGACCGCTTCCATCGACGTGTCGGCGAACTTCACCGCTTCTTCCGACGCGTACGGCGTGCGCAGCAGATGCAGGCAGTCCTGGAAGCCCATGATGCCCATGCCGACCGGACGGTGCTTCAGGTTCGAGTTACGTGCCTTGGCCACCGCGTAGTAGTTGATGTCGATCACGTTGTCGAGCATGCGCATCGCAACGCTGATCGTGCGCTTGAGCTTGTCGTGGTCGAGCGCGAGCGTGCCGTCGGCCTGTTCTTTCAGATGCGCGACGAGGTTCACCGAGCCCAGGTTGCAGACGGCAATTTCAGCGTCGCTGGTGTTCAGCGTGATTTCCGTGCACAGGTTCGACGAGTGCACGACGCCCACGTGCTGTTGCGGCGAGCGCACATTGCACGGGTCCTTGAACGTGATCCACGGGTGACCCGTTTCGAACAGCATGCCGAGCATCTTGCGCCACAGTTGCGCCGCCGGGATCTTCTTGAACAGCTTGATCTCGCCGCGCGCGACCTTGTCTTCGTAAGCCGTGTAAGCCGCTTCGAAGTCGGCGCCGAACTTGTCGTGCAGGTCCGGGCAGGTGGACGGCGAGAACAGCGTCCAGTCGCCGCCTTCCATCACGCGCTTCATGAACAGGTCGGGAATCCAGTTCGCCGTGTTCATGTCGTGCGTGCGGCGACGGTCGTCGCCGGTGTTCTTGCGCAGCTCCAGGAATTCTTCGATGTCGAGGTGCCACGTTTCCAGGTATGCGCACACCGCGCCCTTGCGCTTGCCGCCCTGGTTCACGGCCACTGCCGTGTCGTTGACGACCTTCAGGAACGGCACGACGCCTTGCGACTTGCCGTTGGTGCCCTTGATGTGCGAGCCGAGCGCACGCACGCGCGTCCAGTCGTTGCCCAGACCGCCGGCAAACTTCGAGAGCAGCGCGTTTTCCTTCAGTGCTTCGTAGATGCCGTCGAGGTCGTCGTCGACCGTCGTCAGATAGCACGACGACAGTTGCGAGCGGCGCGTGCCCGAGTTGAACAGCGTCGGCGTGGACGACATGAAGTCGAAGCTCGACAGCACGTTGTAAAACTCGATGGCGCGCGCTTCACGGTCGATCTCGTTCAGCGACAGGCCCATCGCGACACGCATAAAGAATGCCTGGGGCATTTCGATGCGCACGCCATCGTGATGCAGGAAGTAGCGGTCGTACAGCGTTTGCAGACCGAGGTAGCCGAACTGCAGGTCGCGGTTCGCGTCGAGCGCGGCGCCCAGACGCTTCAGGTCGAACTGCAGCAGCTTGTCGTCGAGCAGTTCGGCCTGCACGCCGCGCTTGATGAACTGCGGGAAGTACTCGGCATAGCGCTCGCCCATTTCGGCTTGCGTTACTTCTTCTTCGAGAATCTCGCGGCGGATGGTGTGCAGCAGGATGCGCGCGGTGACCTGGCTGTAGGCCGGGTCTTTTTCGATCATCGTGCGGGCAGCGAGAATGGCCGAGTCGTAGACCTGGCTCATCGGCACGCCGTCGTACAGGTTCTTCACCGTTTCCGCGACGATCGGCTCGGCGCTCACGGCGTCGCCCAGATTCGCGCAGGCGGACTCAATGATGCCGCGCAGCGCAGCCATGTCGAGCGGACGGGTCACGCCGTTGTCGGTCACGCTCAGGCCCGGCGTGCTGCCGGCCGCCTGCTCGTCGTGAGCGCGCGCCTGGGTGCGCTTCTCGCGATACAGCACGTAGGCACGCGCGACGTTGTGCTCGCCGCCGCGCATCAGCGCGAGTTCGACCTGATCCTGAATGTCTTCGATATGGAAGGTGCCGCCGTTCGGACGGCTGCGCAGCAGCGCGCGAACCACGTTCTGCGTGAGTTGCTCGACCAGTTCCCGCACACGCGCCGACGCCGCGCCCTGACCACCGTTGACGGCGAGGAATGCCTTGGTGACCGCAATGGCGATCTTCGACGGTTCGAACGACACCACGCTGCCATTACGGCGGATCACCTTGTAGTCGGCGTACGTCGCTTGCGGCGCGAGCGCTTGATTGCCTTGCGCCTGGCCGAAGGTCTGGCCAGTCGGTGATCCCTCATACCGGGTCGTCACGTTGTCGGTGGTTTGCATGTGCAAAGCTCCTGGTCCTGGAAATGTTGCGGCGAGTGCCGCGGATTAAAACGAACGCTGCGCCGCCGCGTGCGCAAGCGATGAGGTGCAGGAAAAAGACTGGCCAGTGCGGCTGGCGGGATGCGACTGAGATGAAGCCTGATTCGAATTCGTAACGGTCTTCTTCGATGTCGCGATCACTCTCAACCCCTTTCCTGATGCTTTGTGGTTGCCGCCGGTTGGTCTGGACCGGCGGCGCCGCAGGAATTTTTCGCTGCCTGGAATGCTTGCGGCGCCATGCTCGAAAGCGGGGCGCCGCAGACTGGCCACTCAGTTATGCACCGGGTTATGCACAAGGTTGCTCACCCGGTTATTCACACAGTTATGCACAAGAGACACAATATCTAGTGCGTAACCGAATTTGTGGCACCAAGTATAGTGGAGTTTCAAGACAGATCAAATCGTTTTATTTGCTGCGGAAGTCTTGACTTTTGCCCCGCGCGACGCGAAGCCGTCTCCCCGGAGAGCGAGGCGGTGCCTCGTTCTCCCCGCATCACGCGAGTTCGCGCGACAGGCCGTTACGGCGTTTTGGAAAACTTGAGATAGGGGAAATACCGATCCGCGAGCGATGTGTCGCGTTGCAGGCGCGTCCACTCGAAGTGAGGGCCTGGGTCGGTCTTGCGGCCGGGCGCAATGTCGGAGTGGCCGGCGAGCGCTTCAATTGGATAGCGCGCCGTGAGTGCGCGCACGAGCGCGCTCAACGTGCGGTATTGCGCCGCCTCGAACGCGGTCGTGTCGCTGCCTTCGAGCTCGATGCCGATCGAGAAGTCATTGCAGCGCTCGCGGCCGAAGAAGTTCGACGGCCCCGCGTGCCACGCGCGCTCGTTGCACGACACGAACTGCTCGAGCGCGCCGTCGCGATGAATCACGACATGCGCCGATACGCGCACGCCGCGCAGATGCGCGTCGTAGTACGGGTGCGCGTCGCAATCGAGCGTATTGAGGAAGAGTTCGGCGATCGCCGTGCCGCCGAATTCGTTAGGCGGCAAGCTGATGTTGTGCACCACGATCAGCGTGGGCACCATGCCTTGCGGCCGCGCCTCAAAATTCGGCGACGGCAGCTTGCGTGCCTGTGCGATCCAACCGTCTGCGTCGACGGTGAATTCGCCGCTCATCGGGCGTCGCGGCCCGTTGGTCGAGCGCCGTGCCGCTGCGCATGCGCGGCACTGCAAAAAGCCTGTCCGGCAACGATCACCGAGTCGCCCTTCGGCGCATGCACGCCGCACTCGACACAACGGATCATCGGCTCGGCAAGTTGCGGCGCCCCCGACGCACCCGCGGCGCCATTGGCATTGGTAGCGCCCCTGCGCGCCCCACTCGTTCCGCTACGTTGCGCCGTGTGTGCGTCATGACGGCGCAGCGCCTTCGCAAGCCACTGCCCGACAACGAACAGCACGATCAGCAAAAAGATTTCTCGCATGGAACACGCTCACACTACGGCACGGTGCAACAGCACCTCGAATACGAAACGGCTGCCGACATACGCCAGCAGCAACGCGACGAACGACGCCAACACCCAGCGCAACGCGGCACGACCGCGCCAGCCGGAGATCTTGCGTGCCGTCAGGAGCGCGCCGAACATCACCCACGAAAGAATCGCGAACACGGTCTTGTGATCCAGGTTCAGCGCGCGGTCCACCAGTTGCTCGCTAAACAGGATGCCGGACACGAGCGTGAGCGTGAGCAGCACGAAGCCTGCGCCGATCAGACGGAACAGCAGCTTTTCGAGCGTGAGCAGCGGCGGCAGCGTGTCGAGCCAGCTGGAGAGCCAGCCGTTACCGGCTGCGGCGGCATGCCGCTCGCCGACGCCGCCGCGCATTGCATGAAGCCGGCGCTCGACGAGCAGCATCAGGACCGCGTGCAGCGCCGCAATGGCGAAGAGGCCATACGCGATGTTGGCAATCAGAAAGTGCAGCTTGAACATGGGCGCGGCCGAATACGGCAGCACGCGCACGCCATTGAACGCGAGCGGCAAAAGCGAAGCGACGCAGGCGAGCGGCAACACGAGGAGCCGCAGCCCGTCGAGCGGAAAGAAGAAGCTCTCTATCCAGTAGATGCCGGCGCCGAGCCAGAACATGGCCGACAGCGCAAAGGCGAAGCCGAACACCATCGCATTCTGCGGAAAGATCGTGGTGTGCAGCAGCACGCCGTGCGCGAGCAGCGCGACGAACAGTAGCGCACGGCCCGACGAGCTCATACCGGACGCCGCAGCGCCGGCGAGGCCCGGGCGCGCCTGCGCTGCCGGTACCGCGGTGGCGGGCAGCGGCGAGACGCCTTCCAGCAGGGGACGCGATCCGGCGTGCCGGTGCGAGCGCCAGCCGGCCACGGCGAGTCCGCCGTAGAGGAGCGCGGTGAGGGCATACAGTACAATATCCATATTCGAAGTTTACACTAGGCCCCTGCCCTGCGACGTCTTCCGCTTCGCACTCGCCCGGGCCGCACCGTTCATCGCTCCCCATGCTCGACAATCTGACTCAACGGATGGCGCGCGTCGTCAAGACGCTGCGCGGCGAAGCCCGGCTCACTGAGGCGAACACCCAGGAAATGCTGCGCGAAGTGCGTCTCGCGCTGCTCGAAGCGGACGTGGCGCTGCCCGTCGTGCGCGAGTTCATCGCGAAGGTCAAGGAGAAGGCGCTCGGCGAAGAAGTGCTGAGCAGCCTGTCGCCGGGCCAGGCGCTCGTCGGCGTGGTGCAGCGCGAGCTGACCGCCGTGATCGGCGGCGACTACGAAGGCAAGGCCTCCGAGCTCAACCTCGCCGTCACGCCGCCGGCCGTCATCCTGATGGCGGGTCTGCAAGGCGCAGGTAAAACCACCACCGTCGGCAAGCTCGCCAAGCTGTTGCGCGAGAAGTACAAGAAGAAGGTGCTCACGGTTTCGTGCGACGTCTACCGCCCCGCCGCTATCGCGCAGTTGAAGACGGTGACCGAGCAGGTCGGCGCGGACTTCTTCCCGTCCGAGCCGGATCAGAAGCCGGTGGACATCGCGCGCGCCGCGGTGGATTGGGCCAAGCGCCACTATCACGACGTGCTGCTCGTCGACACGGCCGGCCGTCTAGGTATCGACGAAGCGATGATGCAGGAGATCGCCGCGCTGCACAGCACGCTGAAGCCGGCGGAAACCCTTTTCGTCGTCGATGCGATGCTCGGCCAGGACGCGGTGAACACCGCCAAGGCATTCAGTGACGCGCTGCCGCTCACCGGCGTCGTGCTCACCAAGCTCGACGGCGACTCGCGCGGCGGCGCGGCGCTTTCCGTGCGCCACGTCACGGGCAAGCCGATCAAGTTCGTCGGCGTCGCGGAAAAGCTCGACGGGCTGGAAGTGTTTTATCCGGACCGTATGGCGAACCGGATTCTCGGCATGGGCGACATTCTTGCCCTCGTCGAAGAAGCGCAGCGCGGCGTTGACGTGCAGGCCGCGCAAAAGCTCGCCGACAAGGTCAAGAAGGGCGGCGACTTCGACCTCAACGATTTCCGCGCGCAGCTCACGCAAATGAAGGGCATGGGCGGCCTTTCGTCGCTGATGGACAAGTTGCCCGCGCAGTTCCAGCAAGCCGCTGCCGGCGCCGACATGAGCCAGGCCGAAAAGCAGATGCGCCGCATGGAAGGCATCATCAATTCCATGACGCCGCTCGAACGCGCCAAGCCCGATCTCATCAAGGCGACGCGCAAGCGCCGCATCGCCGCAGGCGCGGGCGTGCAGGTGCAGGAAGTCAACCGCATGCTGAACCAGTACGACCAGATGCGCACCATGATGAAAAAGCTCAAAGGCGGCAATCTGCAAAAGATGATGCGCGGCATGAAGGGCATGTTGCCCGGCATGCGCTAAGCTTGACGAAGATGGCGGCGCGGGTTGCGACACGACCTGCTCCCGCCATCCCGAAAGGGGACTTCCTCCGGGGCGTTCTCACTCACACTATGTATACAGTTACCGCCCGTCAGACGTCATGAACCGCGAAGAAGCTCTCCACATTTTTAGCCACTCCGAAGAAATCGTGTCGGCAGACGAGGTCAATGCGTCGATTAGCGGCATGGCTGCCGCGATTCGCACCGAAATGAGCGAGGACTTCCCGCTCGTGCTGTCCGTAATGGGCGGCGCGGCGGTGTTCACCGGCATGCTGTTGCCGCACCTCGACTTCCCGCTCGAGTTCGACTACATCCATCTGACCCGCTACCGCAACACCACCAAGGGCGGCAACGAAATGCAATGGCGCGTGGCGCCGGCGGAGTCGGTGAAAGACCGCGTGGTGCTGGTGCTCGACGACATTCTCGACGAAGGCGAGACGATGGCCGCGATTCGCGACCGCATTCTCGCGATGGGCGCGAAGCGCTTTCTGAGCGCGGTGCTGTGCGAGAAGATCATTCCGAAGGCCAAGCCGCTGCGCCCCGACTTCTGCGGCTTCGAGGTCCCCGACCGCTATGTGTTCGGCTGCGGCATGGACGCGAAAGGCTATTGGCGCAACCTGCCGACCATTCGTGCGCTGACCGAGGGCGCTTGAGTGTTTGGCTCGTGCGTCTCACGGCCAGGTTTTTATAGATCGTGACAGTAGAAAAGCGGCCCCGCGGGCCGCTTTTTCATTGCGTGACGAGACAGCGAAGCGCCGGTTTCACAGTTGATGCACGAACGCGCGAATGCCGCCCAGCATCATCTCCACCGAGATTGCCACCAGCACGAGTCCCATCAGCCGCTCGAATGCCATCATGGTGCGCTCGCCGAGCCATGCCTGAATGCGCTCGGCCAGCATCAGCACCACGGCACACACGATCATGGTGACGGTCAGCGCGCCGATCCACTCGAACATCTTGCCGGGCGCCTGCGACGTGAGCAGCATGACAGTGGCGAGCGCCGACGGTCCCGCCAACGCCGGAATGGCGAGCGGTACGATCAACGGCTCGCCGCCGCGCGTGTCGCCGCCGAACGGGCCGTCAGGATGCGGAAACACCATGCGCAGCGCGATCAGAAACAGAACGATGCCGCCGCCGATGCGCAACGACTGGTCAGTGAGACTCATCATGCGCAAAAACGCGTCGCCGAGCACCATGAACAGAAGCAGGATGGCAAACGCGATCGCGACCTCGCGCAGGATCACAGCGGTGCGCCGCTTCGGCGACACACCGCGCAGACAGCTGATGAAGAGCGGAATGTTGCCGAGCGGGTCGGTGATGAGAATCAGCAGGACGGTCGCAGACAGGAAGGTGTACTCCACCGTCCGCTCCGCTTAGCGTGCTAGCGCCGCGCGAACCTTCGCGATGACCGCTTGCGCGGCTTCGTCGACCGGCAGCAAGGTCGCCTCCGCGTCGCGGCGGCCCTGATATTCGAGCTTGCCGTCCTTCAGGCCGCGGTCGCCGATCACCAGACGATGCGGCACGCCGATCAGTTCCCAGTCGGCGAACATTACGCCCGGACGCTCGCCACGATCGTCCAGAATCACGTCGATGCCCGCATCCACCAGTTGCGTGTACAGCTTGTCGGCCTGCTCGCGCACGGCTTCACTGCGGTCATAGCCCATCGGGCAGAGCACCACTTCGAACGGCGCAATGGATTCCGGCCAGATAATGCCCTTCTCGTCGAAATTCTGTTCGATCGCAGCGCCCAGAATACGCGTGATGCCGATGCCGTAGCAGCCCATTTCCATGGGCTGCGGCTTGCCGTTTTCGTCGAGGCAGGTGGCGTTCATCGCTTCCGAATATTTGGTGCCGAGCTGGAACACATGGCCCACTTCAATGCCGCGGCAGATGTCGAGCACGCCCTTGCCGTCCGGTGACGGATCGCCCTTCTTCACGTTGCGGATGTCCGCAACGACCGGTTCCGGCAGATCGCGGCCCCAGTTGACGCCGGTGGTGTGGTAGTCCACTTCGTTCGAGCCGACCACGAAGTCGCTCATGTTCGCAACCGTGCGGTCCGCGACGACCTTGACCGGCTTCTTCGTATTGAGCGGCCCCAGGTAACCCGGCGGCGTGCCGAAGGTTTCGATGATTTCCGCCTCAGTCGCCATGCGGAAGTCGGCGAGGCCGGGCAGCTTGCTTGCCTTGATCTCATTCAGGTCGTGATCGCCGCGCAGCATCAGCAGCCAGATGGTGGGCTCGGCGCCTTCGTTTTCAGTAGCCAGCACGATCGACTTGATGGTGCGCTCGAGCGGAATGTTCAGCAGCTCGGCGACGGCCTCGCATTTTGCCTTGCCCGGCGTCGGGGTCTTTTTCAGTTGCTCTGTAGGCGCGGCGCGTTCGGCGTAGAGCGGCAGCGCCTCCGCTGCTTCCACGTTGGCGGCGAAGTCGGAGGTCGGGCAATAGGCGATGGCGTCTTCGCCCGTATCGGCGATAACGTGAAATTCATGCGAGCCGCTGCCGCCGATCGACCCGTTGTCTGCCGCCACCGCGCGGAAATCGAGACCGAGACGCGTGAAGATGCGCACGTACGCCTCGTACATCTTGCGATACGACTCGCGCAGACCTGCCGCGTCTTTGTCGAACGAGTACGCGTCTTTCATGATGAACTCGCGGCCGCGCATGACACCGAAACGCGGGCGAATTTCGTCGCGGAATTTGGTCTGGACCTGATAGAAGTTGACCGGCAACTGACGGTAGCTCTTGATCTGGCCACGCGCGATGTCCGTCACCACTTCTTCGTGCGTCGGTCCGATCACGAAGTCGGACTGCTTGCGGTCCTTGAAGCGCAGCAATTCCGGCCCGTATTTCTCCCAGCGGCCCGATTCCTGCCACAGCTCCGCCGGCTGCACAGCCGGCATCAGCAATTCGATCGCGCCTGCCCGGTTCATTTCCTCGCGCACGATGGCTTCCACCTTGCGGATCGAACGCAGGCCGATCGGCAGATAGTTGTAGATGCCGCCGGCGACGCGGCGGATCATGCCGGCGCGCACCATGAGCTTGTGGCTGACGATCTCGGCGTCAGCCGGAGCTTCTTTCAGGGTGCCGATAAAGAAACGGGAAGCTTTCATTCAGATTTTCCAAAAGCGGCGGCTCCGGAGGGACCGCCCGAAAAGGGTAAAAACGGGAAATCGACACGGCCTGGGCGCCCGATCCCCTGCCGTGCGGCGCCGCCGCTGGCGCCGCACCGCGCCACACGCCGGGAGCGCCTGGGCGGCCACGCAACGCCTTCTGCACAAGGGATAACGCACGGGAAGTCTGACAGGCTACCGCAAATGCAGGCCTTTTGCGGCGAATCGTTCCATTCTGGTGCGAATCGGTGCGTGAGGGCCGTTATCTGTTTATAATCAAAGCAATTTTAAAGGATTCGAAGGTGGTTGTATGCTGGATCGTGAAGGCTTTCGCCCGAACGTCGGCATCATCCTCTTGAACGCGCACAACGAGGTGTTTTGGGGCAAACGGCTCCGTGAACATTCCTGGCAGTTTCCGCAAGGGGGCATCAAGTACGGAGAGACCCCCGTGCAAGCGATGTATCGGGAGTTACACGAAGAAACCGGCCTGCTTCCGGAGCACGTCAAAGTGATTGGTCGCACGCGCGACTGGTTGCGTTACGAGGTGCCTGACAAGTTCATCAAGCGCGAGGTACGCGGTCATTACCGCGGCCAGAAGCAAATCTGGTTTCTGCTCCGAATGGTGGGGCGCGATTGCGACATCTGCTTGCGCGCCACCGACCACCCGGAGTTCGATGCCTGGCGCTGGAACGAGTACTGGGTACCGCTCGACTGTGTGATCGAGTTCAAGCGGGATGTGTATCAGTTGGCGTTGACGGAACTATCCCGTTTCATGCGCCGGACTGCGCCGCGTGCGGAAAAACCCGGCGGTCACCATGGGCCGCGCTATCCCCGTATAGCGTCGTCAATGGAAAGCCTGCCGGATTCCACGGTGATGACGGTGACTTCGGTAACGTCTGTCAGGATCGAAACGTCAGTCCACACGACTAACGTGTCCGACTGCGGCGAAACTGCTCGCTCGGCGGACACGACGGACACGGCGGACAAGGCGGGCGCGACAGCAGAGCTCGAGGGCGAAGCCGCTCACGGCACCGAGGCTTCGCTGCTCCGTCAGGGCGCGCGTACCTGATCGTTCTGCGCGGGTTCCCATGCTGCACATGCGGGCGCGTCCCCCGGACTCCGGGAGCCGCGCCCGTTTTTTGAGGAAATCATATTGAAAGCACTTGCTCTCGTCGTGGCGTGCGTCGCCACCGGCGCCCTGCTGGCTGGCTGTTCGAGCGCCGGCAAACCCACCAATAAGGACGACAGCGCGTTCACCTACCTGCTCGACCGGCCCACGAACTGGGTGGAAAACAAGGTCGACACACTGCCGCCGTTGCCGCAGGACTCGAACCTGCTCCCCTTCGACGTGTCGGGCAACACGCCCTTGCATTTCGCGATTGACCGGAATTCGCTCACCGTCGGCTCCGACGGGGTGGTGCGCTACACGGTGGTTGTCACGAGCCCAAGCGGCGCACGCAACGTGAACTATGAGGGCATTCGCTGCGACACCTACGAATGGCGTCTGTATGCCGGTCTGAATGCAGATCACGACGGCTGGGACAGAACGGTCGCCAACGACTTCACGCGTATCGAGAACGGCGCACTGAATGCGTATCACGCGGCGCTGTATCAGGACTACCTGTGCGCGAACAAGCTGCCTACGGGCAGCGCGAAGTCGATCGTGGAGAACATTCGGTACAAGCGCACGGCCACGTCTCTCATTCATTGAAGCTTTGACGTGGTGGTGGGCGAAAAGCCGTTCCAGCTGTTAGTGGAACGGCTTTTTTATGTGGGGTGGGTGGCGGTTGCGGGTCGCGCTCGCGGTTGGCGGTCGCGGTTGGCGGTCGCGATTGGCCGTTGTCGGTGGAGGCTTTCAATGGCTGCTTCAGCTAGCCGCCCTTGGTAACTCGTCAGCCAACGGCACAGCCTGATATAGCGTTCCATGACTCCTGCACGCGGCTACCCAGCGTAACCGGGCTCACTCGACCAGAGCGAGCCGGTGTCGGATCAAACCAGCACCAGGTTGTCGCGATGAATCAGCTCTGGCTCCAGCATATAGCCAAGCACCGATTCAATCTCACCGCTGGGGCGCCGCTGAATCAGCTTCGTTTCCGCACTGCTGTAGTTGGTGAGGCCACGCGCGACTTCGCGGCCCGCTGCGTTCAGGCACGCGATCACTTCGCCGCGAGCAAACGCACCCTGCACGCCCACGATTCCGATAGGCAACAGGCTCTTGCCGCCTGCGGTCAGCTTCTCGACGGCGCCGTCGTCGATCACCACGTGGCCGCGCACCTGCAGATGGTCCGCCATCCATTGCTTGCGCGCGGCCATGCGCGCGGTGCGGGCGATCAATTGCGTGCCGATCGCTTCGCCGGAGGCCAGTCGTGACAGCACGTCAGCTTCGCGGCCGCTTGCGATCACGGTGTTCGCGCCGCTGTGCGCGGCCCGCTTGGCAGCCAGAATCTTGGTCAGCATGCCGCCGCGGCCGAGGCTCGAACCCGCGCCGCCGGCCATGGCTTCGAGGTCCGGCGCACCCGCATCGGCTTGCTGGACCAACGTCGCATGCGGATCTTTACGCGGATCGGCAGTAAAGAGCCCTTGTTGATCGGTCAGGATGATGAGTGCGTCACCTTCGATCAGGTTCGCCACGAGGGCGCCGAGCGTGTCGTTGTCGCCGAACTTGATCTCGTCGGTCACGACCGTGTCGTTTTCGTTGATGATGGGCACCACGCCAAGTCGCAGCAGCGTCAGCAGCGTGGAGCGTGCATTCAGATAGCGCTCGCGGTCCGCCAGATCGGCGTGGGTCAGCAGAATTTGCGCGGTCTGGATGGAATGCTCGGCAAAGCGGCTCTCATAGACCTGAGCCAAGCCCATTTGACCCACAGCGGCTGCAGCCTGAAGTTCGTCGATTTCACGCGGCCGTTTGGTCCAGCCGAGCCGCTGCATGCCCTCTGCAATGGCACCTGAACTCACCAGCACGACCTCTTTACCTTGCGCGCGCAACGCCGCAATCTGCGCAGCCCAGCGACCGATGGCCGCATGATCGAGGCCGCGCCCGTCGTTGGTGACGAGGCTCGAGCCGACTTTCACTACCAATCGCCGTGAATCTGCGATGACGGAACGCATTGTGCGCAGCCTCCCAAGATGACGCCTGACGCGCGCCGGTCACTATGACGCACCGGCGCTCGAGTTGTTTATTCCTGCGGATCGGCGTTGGACTCGCCGGTGGCGGCGGGCAGTGCCGGCTTTTCGCGAAAGCGCACGTCGGCGGCGAGATCTTCGGCCTCGGCTGCACGTTGGGCGTCCGAATGCGCGGCGATGTAGTCGTACACCGCATAGCAGAGGCTCTCGCAGCCCTGACCGGTCAGCGCCGAGATCTCGAAAACAGGACCGTCCCAACCGAAGCCTTCGAGGAAGGCCGACACTCGCGCTTCGCGCTCGTCCTCGGGCACCATGTCGAGCTTGTTCAGCACGAGCCAGCGCGGCTTCTGATACAGCAGCTCGTCGTACTTACGAAGCTCGTTGACGATCGCCTTGGCTTCAGCCACGGGATCGACCGATTCGTCGAACGGTGCGAGGTCGACGATATGCAGCAGCAGCCCTGTGCGCTGCAGGTGCCGCAGGAACTGGTGCCCCAGGCCCGCGCCCTCCGCCGCCCCCTCGATCAAACCAGGAATGTCGGCGATCACGAAACTGCGGCTCGGGCCCACGCGCACCACGCCGAGATTAGGCGCGAGCGTGGTAAAGGGATAGTCGGCAATCTTCGGCTTCGCATTCGAAACCGACGAGATGAAAGTCGACTTGCCGGCGTTCGGCATGCCGAGCAGACCGACGTCGGCCAGCACTTTGAGTTCGAGGCGCACCATGCGGCGCTCGCCCGGCTTGCCGTCCGTCTTCTGGCGCGGTGCCCGATTAGTGCTTGATTTGAAATGGAGGTTCCCCAGACCACCCGCCCCGCCCTGGGCGATCTGCACGCTCTGATTATGCTCGGTCAGGTCGGCGATCAGTTCGCCGGTTTCCATGTCGGTGATCGTGGTGCCGACCGGCATGCGCAGCGTGATGTCGTCGCCGCCCTTGCCGTAGCAATCCGAGCCTCGGCCATTCTCGCCGTTGCGCGCCTGATGTTTTTTCGCGTACCGGTAGTCGATCAGCGTGTTGATATTGCGGTCTGCTACCGCGATCACGCTGCCGCCCCGCCCGCCGTCGCCGCCATCCGGCCCGCCGAAGGGAACGAATTTCTCGCGGCGCATCGACGCGCTGCCATCCCCTCCGTCGCCGGCGATGACTTCAATCCTCGCTTCGTCAATGAACTTCATGCGTTACTCCGTCCCATGGTGTGCAGCCAGATGGTGCTATCAGATCTGGTGGTGCTGGATACTGCTGGATTCTGCTATTTTGCCGCGCCCGCCGCGCGATGATCAATCGACCGGATGGCATAGGACGACGCTGACCTGGACTCAGAACGCCCAAGCCTGCTGCCGCAATGCCTGCTGCCACAAAAACGGCCGCAATAACCAGCCGCAATAAAAAAAGCCCCGCTAACTTCGCGGGGCCTTTTCCGGTCCTGAAGCCCGTGCCTGGTTAAACTCAGGCTGCTGCCGGGACGACGCTGACCGTGTGCTTCTTTGCGGCGCCTTTCGTCGAGAACTGGACGTGGCCGTCTGCCAGCGCGAACAGGGTGTGATCCTTGCCCATGCCGACGTTCTCACCAGCGTGCATACGCGTGCCGCGTTGGCGAACGATGATGCCGCCAGCGTTGATAGCCTGACCGCCGTACACTTTCACGCCAAGTCGCTTCGACTCGGAGTCGCGGCCGTTCCGGGACGATCCGCCTGCCTTTTTGTGTGCCATTTGATTTGCTCCTTAACCGGTGCGCTTACGCGTTGATCGCGTCGATGCGCAGTTCGGTATAGTTCTGGCGGTGGCCGCCATGCTTCTGGTAGTGCTTCCGGCGACGCATCTTGAAGATGGTCACTTTTGCGTGACGACCTTGCGACACGACGGTAGCCTTGACGGAAGCCCCACTGACCAGCGGCGTACCGAACTTAATCGATTCGCCTTCGCCCACTGCGAGAACCTGGTCGAGCGTGATTTCAGCGTCAATGTCTGCCGGTATCTGTTCTACTTTAAGTTTTTCGCCGACGGCAACTTTATACTGCTTGCCACCGGTTTTTATGACCGCGTACATTGAGAACCTCACTCTGTGTTCATTTTTCCCACGCACCGCGCGCGGAAACCCGTGATTATACATAGAGTTAGCTGCTCGGTCAAAACTCATTGAGCGCCACTGCGCCGTGCCGTCCGGGTGTCCGCTGCACGGCAAGCGGCGCGAGCCGGCGGCCGCTGCGCGCGCCGCACGGCAGTCCGCGACCCGGAACCACCGCGATTCGCCTTATAATTCGCGGCATTACCCAATTCAGCCATCATGTCGTCGACTGCCACCCCCTCCTCCAACGCCGCCAGCCTGCTCGCTCCGATCGCCGAAGACATGCAGCAGGTGAATCGCGTCATCCGGCACCGTCTTGCGTCCGAGGTGATGCTGATCAACCAGATCTCCGAGTACATCATCAGTGCCGGAGGCAAGCGGCTGCGGCCCGCGCTGCTGCTGCTGGTGGCCGGTGCGCTCGGCGAAACCACGGGGCACAGGCACGAGTTGGCCGCGGTGGTCGAATTCATCCATACCGCCACGCTGCTGCACGACGACGTGGTGGACGAGTCGGACCTGCGGCGCGGACGCCAGACCGCCAATGCGCTGTTCGGCAACGCGGCGAGCGTGCTGGTCGGCGATTTTCTCTATTCGCGCTCGTTCCAGATGATGGTCGGCGTCGGCAAGATGCGGGTAATGGAGATTCTGTCGGAGGCCACCAACATCATCTCCGAAGGCGAAGTGCTGCAATTGCTCAACATGCACGACGCGGATGTCGACGAAGCCCGCTACATGCAGGTGATCCGCTACAAGACGGCCAAGCTCTTCGAGGCCGCAGCCCAGTTGGGCGCGGTGCTGGCCGGCGCAGACGCCCGTACGGAAGCAGCCGCGGCGGAATTCGGCCGGCGCATCGGCACGGCCTTCCAGATCATGGACGACTGGCTCGACTACACCGGCACGGCTGAATCCATGGGCAAGAATGCCGGCGACGACCTGCGTGAAGGCAAGCCCACCCTGCCGCTCATCTATTTGATCGAGCGCGGCACCCCCGAGCAGTCGGCTTTGGCTCGGGAAGCCATAGAACAGGGCGGCACCGACCGTTTCGACACCATTTTCGAGGCGATCACGCGCTCGGGCGCGCTGGACCACACCCTCGAATGCGCGAAACAGGAGGCTCAGGCGGCCGCCACAGCAATTTCTTCGTTTCCGGATTCCATTTACAAAGAAAGCCTGCTAGAATTATGTTCTTACTCGACGGCGAGACAGTCTTAAACGAGACGGAGACGCCGGTTTAGTCTGAATCGAGTTCGCAGTACATTTCGGGGTGTAGCTTAGCCTGGTAGAGCGCTACGTTCGGGACGTAGAGGCCGGAGGTTCGAATCCTCTCACCCCGACCAGATTTGCCTTGTTACTTCAAGGCTCGAAAAACCGCCCAGCTTGCTCGGCGGTTTTTTGTTTTTGCGGCGCCTTTTCCTCAACCGTCACGCCGCCAGCATGTCCGGCCCGGGGGTACAAAGCGCAGCGCTCGCGCGCGCCGCGGGCGGCTTGCACAGCCCCCTCTGCTATATTCTCCTCATCCATCCTCCCTCTATCCTTCACGACGCGTGGAACAACTTCCCTTATGGGCGCAGATTGGCGCCGTCTTCCTGCTGCTCATCTGCTCGAGCTTCTTCTCGATTTCCGAAACGGCGATGATGGCGCTCAACCGCCATCGGCTCAAGCATCTTGCCAGCAAGAACGCGCTCGGCGCGAAGACCACGCAGGGTTTGCTGGCGCATACCGATCAACTGCTGAGCGTTGTGCTGATCGGCAACAATCTGTTTAACACCATCATTCCGGTGCTCACCACGTCGATCGCGTTGCACACGTTCGGGCGCAACAACGTGGTCCTGTCCATCGCGACCGGCATCGTCGCGTTCCTTATCATCGTCTTCGCCGAGATCACGCCGAAGATCGTGGGCGCGACCTTCCCCGAGAAGATCGCGCTGCCCGCGAGTCTGCTGATCGCGCCGATGATGCGCGCCGCCAAACCGCTCGTCTGGTTCGTCAACCTGTTCGCCACCGGCATCCTGCGGGTGCTGCACATCAACACCGAGGGCGCGCGCGACCAGCGCCTTTCCGCCGAGGAGCTGCGCACCATCGTGCTCGAGTCCGGCAGCTTCATGCCGACCAAGCACCGCAGCATTCTGCTCAATCTGTTCGACCTCGAAAACATCTCCGTGGACGACGTGATGATCCCGCGCCGCCGCATTGAAGCGCTCGACTTCGACGCACCGTTCGAACAGATCTTGCATCAGCTCGAAACCTGCTATCACAACAAGCTGGTCGTCTATCAGGGCGACATCGACCGCGTGCTCGGCGTGCTGCACGTTCGCAAAACGCTCGCCGCCCTGCACAACCAGGAACTGGAGCGCGAGACGCTGCGCGAACTGCTGACGGAGCCATACTTCGTGCCGACCGGCACACCGGTGTTCCAGCAGCTTCAGTATTTCCAGGAGAGCCGCCACCGCATCGCTCTCGTCGTCAACGAATACGGCGAACTGCAAGGACTCGTCACGCCAGAGGACATCATCGAAGAACTGATCGGCGAGTTCACCACGTCGATTCCGCGCGGCGCCAGCTCGCGCGGCGGCTGGAACGAGCATGGCGAATGCATCGTGGCAGGCTCCATGCCGCTGCGCGAATTGAACCGCTGGCTTCAACTTACGCTGCCGACGGATGGGCCGAAAACGCTCAACGGTTTGATCCTCGAAATTCTCGAAGACATTCCCGATGGCGACGTCTGCGTGCAGATCGGCGACGTGAAGCTCGAAGTGATGCGCAGCGACGACCAGGCGATCCGCACCGTCAAGCTGTTTAAACCGCCGGCGCGCGCGAAAGGCAAGGCGCTGCTCAGCTAGCGGCCGGCTGGCACAGCGCCGGCACAACCGTTCGCTTCGCGCTCGCGCTTTACGACGACGCCTGAAACAATCGCCGCGCGTTCGGCGCTCATTCGGTGCGGGTTCCTCACGCATCACACACACATTCCAACCGCATTGAGTTCGAGCCTGCCGGTCGCTTCTCCGACCGGCACGCCGAGCATCGCATACGCCCGCGGCGCGCGCCATTAGCCGAATGGCCGAATGTCACTCAGACGCGGTTTGCCGGACACTGGCGCCCTCGTGTTCTACAGGCGGCGCATCGCCGGCGTTTCATGCAACCTCATATCCAGCCTGCCGCACTGCCGCGGCCGCTGTCACCCGACGGCGAAAGCGCCTCGCGCACCAAGCCCGGCGCATTTCCCGCCGATGCAGGCGCGGCAACGCTCAACGATCCGGACAGTGCGCCCGCCGTACGTCTTCTGACTGACACGCTGCGGGAAGCGACGCGCCGCAACGCGTCGGATCTGCATATCGAGCCGGCCGAGAACAGCTGGCGCGTGCGCCTGCGCATCGACGGCGTGCTGCATGAGATGGCACCGCCCCCGGCGCACTTGCGCGACGCGTTCATCACACGCGTGAAGGTTCTCGCGCGCATGGACATTGCCGAGCGTCGTGTGCCACAAGACGGCCGGCTGCGCATCGCCACGTCGCCTGGCCGAGTGGAGGACTACCGCGTCAACTCGCTGCCCACCCTATTTGGAGAAAAGCTCGTGCTGCGCCGGCTCGATGCATTGCCCGCCGATCTTTCCCTCGACTCTCTCGGCCTCGACGCGCAGCAACGCGAAGCTGTCGACTCGGCGATCCGCGCGCCTCATGGTCTCGTGCTTGTCACGGGGCCGACGGGTAGCGGCAAGACGCTTTCGTTGTACTGCTTCCTGAACCTGCTCAACAGTGAGGCGCGCAATCTGTGTTCCGTAGAAGACCCTGCGGAGATTCAGTTGGCCGGCATCAATCAGGTGAGCGTGCGCGAGAAGGCCGGGCTGACGTTTGCGGTAGCGCTGCGCGCATTTCTGCGTCAGGACCCAGACGTCATCATGGTGGGCGAGATTCGCGACGAAGAGACGGCAGACGTGGCCGTCAAGGCCGCGCAAACCGGCCACCTCGTTCTCTCGACGCTGCACACGAACGACGCGCCGGCTGCCGTGGCCCGTCTGATCGACATCGGCGTCGCACCGTACAATCTGGCCGCCGCGCTGCGCATGGTCACCGCTCAACGGCTGGTGCGCCGCCTCTGCGCGGCGTGCCGTGCCCCTGCACCGCAGTCGGCGGCGGCGCTTCGTGCTGCAGGTTTCGCCGAAGCTGAGCTCGCCGGTTGGCAACCGTTCGCGCCGACGGGCTGCGCGGCCTGCCACGGCATCGGCTATCGGGGTCGCGTCGGTGTCCATCAGGTCATGCCAGTCTCGGATGCCATGCGTGAGCTGATCGTCGCGCGCGCGAGTACGCAGGAACTCGCACGGCAGGCGCATAGCGAAGGGGTCGGCACGCTGCGGGACGCGGCCTTGGCTCTGGTGCGCATCGGCACCACCAGCCTCGCCGAGGCGCTGGCCGCGACGGAGAGCGCATGAACAGGCCGCCAGCGGGCGCGCCAGTAGCGACCGAGACCCGCTTCCGGTGGCGCGGCGTCGACGCCCACGGCAGCCGCAAGACCGGCGCGCTCATCGCACCGGACGCAGGCACCGCTCGCGCGCTGCTCAAGCGCGAGAACCTGTTTGTGGTCGACCTGATATCAGAGGGACCGGCGCCCCGTGCGAAAGCGAGCGCCGCCGAGGTCACGCTGTTCACGCGGCAGCTAGGGAGCCTGTTGCGGGCCGGCTTGCCGCTAGCGCCCGCGCTCGATCTACTCGCACAGCCGCAAAACGCACGGCGCGCCGGTATGCCACGTATCGTCGGCACACTTGCGCGGGACATTACGGCCGGCCTGCGTTTTTCGGCTGCGTTGCAGCGGCACCCGGCGCAGTTCAACGCGCTGTATTGCCAGCTCGTCGAGGTCGGCGAGGCAGCGGGCGCACTTCCGGCAGTTCTCGCGCGGATCGCCGACGATCGCGAGCGCGCCGCCGCCCAACGCGCCAAAGTGCGCGCGGCGTTGACATATCCGCTGGCGATCCTGCTGCTGGCTCTCGCAATCACCGCTGCGTTGCTGGTTTGGGTAGTGCCCACGTTCAAGCAGATTTTCGACGGCTTCGGTGCCCGCCTGCCTGCGCCCACGCTGTTCGTGTTGGCCCTGTCGGCCGGCGTGGCGAGGTGGAGCGTGCCGGCCGTGGCGCTCGTCGTCGCCGCAGGCTCGGCAGTGACGTTTCTGCTGCGACGTTCGGAAGCGGCGCGTATCCGCTTCGCTCGGCTATCGCTGAAAATGCCGGTCGCCGGGACGCTGCTCGCCACGCTTTGCGCAGCGCGCTGGAGCCGCGCGCTCGGCACCTTGCTCTCGGCCGGCACGCCTCTCGCCGACGCCTTCGATTCGTTGACCCACGCCACCGGCAATGCTTTTTTCGACCGTGCGACCGTCGACATCGCCGCCCGGCTGCGCCGCGGCGAGCGGCTTGCCGCCGCCATGCGCGCGGCACGCTGTTTTCCGGCCGAAGTCGTGCAGCCAATCGCAGTTGCCGAGGAGTCCGGAGCAATCGACACAATGCTGCTCGACGTGGCTTCGCTTGCCGATCGTCAGGTAGACGAAAAGATCGGCACGCTGTCGAGCCTGTGCGAACCGCTTGTCATCATTGTGCTGGGAGCGCTTGTCGGCGGTCTTGTCATCGCGATGTATCTTCCCATTATTCAACTCGGCAACGTGGTGTAGCATCGCAGCCGAATCCATCATTTATCCATGCGGGCAACTCTTTCACTCGTGGCAGAAACGTCATCCAGCCTGCTTTCGGGCTCACTTCTGAACCTGCTGCCAGGACATCTGGCGGCCGGTTCAGGTCAGGCATTCGGCAGCCTGCCCGCCGTTTTGCAGTTTGCGTTTGCGATCGTCTTCGGCCTCGCGATCGGCAGCTTCCTGAATGTAGTCGTGCACCGTGTGCCGATCATGCTCGAACGCGCATGGCGGCTCGAAGTGAGTGAGGCGACCGACGAGCCTCTGGAAGAAGACGGCTTGCCGGCCCGCTACAACCTGTGGGTGCCGCGTAGTGCATGCCCTCACTGCGGGCACGTGCTGCGGGCGTGGGAGAACGTGCCCCTGCTGAGTTACCTGTTCCTGCGCGGGCGTTGCTCCGCGTGCAAGGCGCACGTGAGCCTGCGTTATCCGCTGCTCGAGGCCGGCAGCGCGGCGCTCGCCGCGGCCGCATTGGCGCTGTTCGGCCCGACGCTGCCTGCGCTCGCGGCGTTTGGTCTGTGCGCGGCATTGCTCGCGATGAGCGCGATCGACATCGACACGCATCTGCTGCCCGACTCCATGACGCTGCCGCTGCTGTGGGCCGGCATCATCGTCAATTTCAACGGCATGTTTGCGAGCCTCCACGACGCGGTGCTCGGCGCTATCTTCGGGTATCTGGTGCTATGGGCCGTGCACTGGCTGTTCCGGCTGGTGCGAGGTATCGACGGCATGGGTTACGGCGACTTCAAGCTGCTCGCAGCGCTGGGCGCGTGGCTTGGCTGGGCGGCGCTTCCTCAGATCGTGCTCGTCGCCGCGGTCGCCGGCGCCGTCGTGGGCCTTGCGGCAACGTGGCGCGGCCGCATGCGCTTCGAAGAGCCGCTGCCCTTCGGACCATTTCTCGCCGCGGGCGGTGGGCTCACCCTCTTTCTCGGCACACCGCTTTACCGGGCTCTAGGAGGCTGAAGCATGTTCGTCGTCGGATTGACTGGCGGAATCGGCAGCGGCAAATCGACCGTGGCGGACCTGTTCGCGGCGCACGGTGTGCCCATCGTCGACACTGACGTGATCGCGCATCGCGTGACTGCGCCGCACGGTATCGCGATGCCGCAGATCGCCGCCGAGTTCGGCAACGCGTTCGTCGCGGCCGACGGCTCGCTCGACCGTGCGCGCATGCGGGCACTCGTCTTTAGCGACGACGCCGCGCGCAAGCGCCTCGAGAACATCACGCATCCGCTGATTCGCGCGGAAACCGAGCGCGAGCAACGCGAGGCCAAGGGACCGTACGTGATCGTCGTGGTGCCGCTGCTCGTGGAGTCGGGCAACTGGAAAAACCGTGTGAACCGCGTGCTCGCCGTGGATTGCAGCGTGGAGACGCAGATCTCCCGCGTGATGAGCCGCAATGGCTTTAGCCGCGAGCAGGTGCTTGCAATCATCGCGCGCCAGGCGACCCGCGAAGCACGCCTTGCCGCCGCAGACGACGTGATCGTGAACGACAACACGCCGCTGGCCACACTTGCGGCACGAGTGGACGCGCAGCATCTCGCGTACCTGGGGTTAGCGGTGGCGTAGTTGGCGTGGTCGCCGCAGTTGCGGAAGCCGCGACAACCAGCCCACCGCCCATCACCTCACAGTCCGCATCCACCCACGGCCGCACCGGCGCAGAGCTGCAAAATTCTGCCGCCACATTGGCCAACCAGAAAAGCTGGCGCGTCCGGTAGTCCGCTTGGCGCGAATTGTTGAACTTCGGCACTTTCCGCATGCCGAAGCTGCAGAAAACAGCCGGAAACACGCGGAAAAGTTTGCTTGAGCACGCGCAAAACGCGCGTGATTGCTAGGGTAGTCCCACGGCATTAGAATGTCCTGCATTCCCGTCACCGACCACGCCCGAGGCGAGCCCGCTTGATCCTTTACGAGTACCCCTTCAACGAGCGAATCCGGACGCTATTGCGCCTCGAAGATCTGTTCGAGCGCTTCACGTTCTTTCTGACGCAGGAAGACGCCAGGGAACACCACGTCGCACTGACCACGCTGTTCGAGATCTCCGAGGTAGCGGGTCGCGCGGATCTCAAGTCGGATCTGATGAAGGAACTCGAGCGGCAGCGGCAAACGCTGGCGCCGTTTCGCGGCAATCCCGGAATCGAGCAGAACGCGCTCGAGGCCGTGCTCGGTGAAATCGAGCAGACCCTGGCGGGGCTCTCGCAAATGCAGGGGAAAACCGGGCAGCATCTTGCAGAGAACGAATGGCTTGCCAGCATCCGCAGCCGGGCAATCATCCCGGGCGGTACCTGCAAGTTCGACCTGCCGTCCTACTACGCGTGGCAACAGCTTCATCCCGACCAACGCCGGCAGGACATCGCCAAATGGGTCACCCCACTTCTGCCGCTGCGCGACGCCGCCACCATCGTGCTGCGGCTTGCACGCGAGTCCGGTCAGGCGTCCAAGGTCATGGCTATGGCGGGCAGCTATCAGCAAATGCTGTCGGGCCGCTCATACCAATTGATGCAGGTGCGCGTCGCCCCCGAGTTGCGCGTAATTCCCGAGGCCAGCGCCAATAAATACATGCTGTGGGTGCGCTTCACGGTGCAGGACGGTGATCTGCGTCCGCGTGCAGTAGATGTGGACGTGCCCTTTCAGCTCACACTCTGCAGCCTGTAAGTTGGCTCCGTAGCACCGTCAGACAGATTCGAATCGAGCAGGCGGTCTCGCTCGCCCGCGCCTTTGAAGCGGCGAGAAATGCCCTTATATTCGATACTTGTTCCATTTGCACTGACTGCCTGCCCGTATGCCAACCGTCGTCAAATGCCCTACTTGCGGAAAGGACGTCCGCTGGACGCCCGAAAGCAGGTTTCGCCCTTTTTGCTCCGAGCGCTGCAAACAGATCGATCTTGGCGCCTGGGCCGCCGAGAAGTACAAGATCGGCGGAACCGACCAGGAAGCGCCGTCGGACGAGACGCCAGGCGGGGACTACAACCCGCACTGACCGACACGCCGCACAGTTAGCGCCCGCGGCTGCCTTGTGGCGCGCGACAACCGGCGCCCGCCGTGTGTCGCGGAGCGCGTAACGAGACCGCACACGCCCGCAGCGCACACCACGCACCGCGCTTGAGCGCCACCTATTCCGTGTGCTCCGCCGCGAGCCATTCCAGCACGGGAATGGTGGCCGGCAGCAGCGGCGAAACCTCCGCCGGCAACGCCTGCCAGACGAACGCCTGACCTTCGCGGCCGTGCGGCTCGCCGGTCCACTGCGTCACCTTGCAGAAAAAGAGCCGCACATAGGCGTGCGGATAATCGTGTTCGAGCGTATGCCATAAGTTGCACGCCTTGACGTCGATACCGAGCTCCTCGTGCAACTCGCGTGCGAGCGCCGCCTCGACGGTTTCCCCCGCTTCCAGCTTGCCACCTGGGAATTCCCAGTAGCCTTCGTACGGCTTGCCTGCCGGACGCTGCGCCAACAGATAGCGCCCATCCGGCTGCACGAGCACGCCGACAGCGACCTCCGTGACGGGGCGGCCGGCCGCATTCTTCTGGGCGTCGCTCATGACTGCGATTTCCGGCCGGACCAGTCGCGTGCAAACTGCCATGCGACACGCCCCGAACGTGAGCCGCGCTCGAGCGCCCACACCAGCGCGTCGCCGCGGGCCGCTTCGACTTCCGCGTCGTTGCAGCCAAAATGCCGCAACCAGTGCGCAATGATCGACAGGTAGTCGTCCTGCTTGAAGGGGTAAAAGCTGACCCACAAGCCGAAACGTTCTGACAGCGAGATCTTTTCTTCGACAAGCTCGCCGGGGTGGATCTCACCATCGGACGTGTGCTTGTAAGTCTCGTTGTCGCTCATGTACTCGGGCAGCAAATGGCGGCGGTTCGACGTCGCGTATATCAGCACGTTGTCCGACTGGGCGGCGACCGAACCGTCGAGCGCGACCTTGAGCGCCTTGTAGCCCGACTCGCCGTCTTCGAACGAAAGGTCGTCACAAAACACCACGAAGCGTTCCGGCCGCTGCGCGATCAGTTCGACAATGTCGCCGAGATCGTGCAGATCGTCCTTGTCCACTTCGATGAGACGCAGGCCGTCTTTGGCGTACGCGTTCAGACAGGCCTTGATCAGCGACGACTTGCCGGTGCCGCGCGCGCCCGTCAACAGCACGTTGTTGGCCGGCAGCTTGTGCACGAACTGGCGCGTGTTCTGCTCGATCAGCGCTTTCTGACGATCGATGTTTTGCAGATCGTCCAGCGTGATCGTCGAAATGGCCGGCACCGCTTGCAGATAGCCGCGCCCCTGGCGCTTGCGCCAGCGGAAAGCGACCGCCGCCGACCAGTCGATCTCAGGCGCGGCGGGCGGCAGCATGGCTTCCAGGCGCACGAGCACAGCTTCGGCCCGTGTCAGAAACTGTTCGAGTTTGTCCATGACAATGAATGAGCGGCGAGCGCCGCGTAATGAACCGGTTACGAGCGGTAGTCGGCGTTGATGCTCACGTAGTCGTGCGACAGATCGCAAGTCCAGATCGTGGCTTGCGCATCGCCGCGGCCGAGCACGACGCGAATGCCGATCTCGCTCTTCTTCATGACGCGCTGACCGTCTTCCTCACGGTATGCCGGGTTGCGGCCACCGGCTGTGGCAACTAGCACGTCGTCCAGATACAGATCGATCTTGCCGACGTCGAGATCGTCGATGCCGGCATAGCCGATGGCGGCCAGAATGCGGCCAAGGTTCGGGTCCGATGCATAGAACGCCGTCTTCACGAGCGGCGAATGGCCGATCGCATACGCAATCTGGCGACATTCGCCGACGCTCGAACCGCCTTCCACATGAACCGTCATGAACTTGGTCGCGCCTTCGCCGTCGCGCACGATCAGTTGCGCAAGCGTCTGCGCGACTTCGGTCACCGCATCGCGCAACGCAGCGTAAGCGGGCGAGTCGGTGGAGGTGATCGCCGGCAGGCTGGATTTGCCCGACGCAATCAGGATGAACGAATCGTTGGTGGAGGTATCGCCGTCGATCGTAATGCAGTTGAACGAACGGTCCGCCACGTGTTTGACGAGCGCGTCGAGCACCGGCTGCGCAACGGCGGCGTCGAACGCGAGAAAGCCGAGCATGGTCGCCATGTTCGGCTTGATCATGCCGGCACCCTTGCTGATGCCGGTCAGCGTGACGGTATGCCCTTCAATCGTGACCTGGCGCGAGGTTGCCTTCGGCAGCGTGTCGGTGGTCATGATTGCCTGCGCGGCGTCGTACCAGTTCGCTTCCTTGCGGTTGGCCAACGCGGCGGGCAAGCCCGCCTTCAGACGGTCGACCGGCAGCGGCTCGAGAATCACACCCGTCGAAAACGGCAGCACCTGTTCGGGGGCGATGTCGGCGAGCCGCGCGAGTTCCGCGCAGGTCTCGCGTGCATGTGCGAGGCCCGGCTCGCCGGTGCCCGCATTTGCGTTGCCAGTGTTGATCACGAGCGCCCGAATCGGCTTGCCGCCGGCGCGCACGCGCTGCAGATTCTCGCGGCAGACGGTGACCGGCGCCGCGCAGAAGCGATTTTGCGTGAACACGCCACCTACCGTCGCGCCTTCGTCGACGGAAATGACGAGCACGTCCTTGCGGTTCGGCTTGCGGATGTTCGCCTCTGCCCAACCGAGCGTGACGCCGGCGACGGGATGCAGTTGAGCGGGATCGATCGAAGGGAAATTGACAGCCATGGTCGCGACCTGTCGAAGAAATGCCGGCGGGCGCCGGCATTGAGGGAAACGGAACTGGTGGCTCGGTCAGGAAGCCGTGCCACCGCGCAATCAACAACACAACACGGTGCGAAAGAGCTGCTGTAAAGCGAGGCGGCGCGCCTCGAAGCGCGCCGCCTTCGACATCAGGCGATCTTGCCGTGACACTGCTTGTACTTCTTGCCGCTGCCGCACGGGCAGGGATCGTTGCGGCCGACTTTCGGCACGCCGTCTGCGCCGACCGGCGACGCCGCCTGCGGCGCCGAGCCATGGCTCATCGCGTCGCCGATCATCGCAGCGGTGGCCGCTTCCGCGGCGGCGGGCGCGGCAGCCGAAGCCTCGGCAAACTCGGCGTGGCGGAATTCGACGTTCTCGAGGTGGCCGCCCTGCTCTTCCATCTGCTCGGCGGCCTGCTCCAGCTGCTCGGACGACTGGATCTGCACGTTCATCACCACGCGGGTGACTTCGAGCTTGACCGCGTCCAGCATCGCCGCGAACAGTTCGAACGCCTCGCGCTTGTATTCCTGCTTCGGATTCTTTTGCGCATAGCCACGCAAATGGATGCCCTGGCGCAGATGATCGAGCGCGGCCAGATGTTCGCGCCAGCTGCGGTCGAGCGTTTGCAGCATGATGGAACGTTCGAACGCGCTGAACGACTCGCGGCCCACCAGTTCGACCTTCGCCTCGTAGGCTTCGTCTGCGGCGGCCTGCACGGCTTCGAGAATCTCGTCGGACGTGATCGAGTTCGACTCGTTGATCATTTCCTGGATCGCGAGGTCGAGCTGCCATTCGTTGCGCAGCACTTCTTCGAGTTCCGGCACGTCCCACTGTTCTTCAATGCTGCCCGGCGGCACGAACTGGTGAACGATGTCCGCAATCACGCCATGACGCATTGCGCCGATGGTTTCGGTAATGTCGTTCGCCTCGAGCAGTTCGTTGCGCTGCTGGTAGATCACCTTGCGCTGATCGTTCGAGACGTCGTCGTATTCGAGCAGTTGCTTACGGATATCGAAGTTGCGCGCCTCGACCTTGCGCTGCGCCGATTCGATGGAACGCGACACGATGCCCGCTTCGATCGCCTCGCCTTCCGGCATTTTCAGGCGGTCCATGATCGCGCGCACGCGGTCGCCGGCAAAAATGCGCAACAGCGGATCTTCCAGCGACAGGTAAAAGCGCGACGAACCTGGGTCGCCCTGACGGCCCGCGCGGCCGCGCAACTGGTTGTCGATGCGGCGCGACTCGTGGCGCTCGGTGCCGATAATGTGCAGACCGCCCGCCGCCTTCACCTGATCGTGCAGCGCCTGCCATTCGTCGTGCAGTTGCTTGATGCGGCGCTGCTTCTCGTCGTCAGGAATCGTCTCGTCCTGTTCGATGAACGACGCCTGCTTCTCGGCATTGCCGCCGAGCACGATGTCGGTACCGCGACCGGCCATGTTGGTGGCTATCGTAATGCGCTTCGGACGCCCCGCTTCCGCCACGATCTCCGCTTCGCGCGCGTGCTGCTTCGCGTTCAGCACTTCGTGCGGCAAACCAGCCTGCTTGAGCAGATGCGAAAGGAGTTCCGAATTTTCGATGGACGTGGTGCCGACCAGAACCGGCTGCCCGCGCTCATAGCAATCGCGGATGTCGCGGATCACCGCGTCGTAGCGTTCCTTCGCGGTCTTGTAGATCTGATCCTGCTTGTCGATCCGCTTGGGTGGACGGTTGGTCGGGATCACGACCGTTTCGAGACCGTAAATCTCGTTGAATTCGTACGCTTCGGTGTCGGCCGTGCCGGTCATGCCGGCCAGCTTCGCGTACATGCGGAAGTAGTTCTGGAACGTGATCGAAGCGAGCGTCTGGTTCTCGCTCTGAATCTTCACGTGTTCCTTCGCCTCGACGGCCTGGTGCAGACCGTCCGACCAGCGGCGGCCGGCCATCAGGCGGCCCGTGAATTCGTCGACGATAATCACTTCGCCGTTCTGCACCACGTAATGCTGGTCCCGATGGAACAGCGTGTGTGCGCGCAGCGCCGCGTACACGTGGTGCATCAGCGTGATGTTTTGCGGCGCGTAGAGGCTTTCGCCCTCGCCGATCAAGCCCCATTCGGCGAGCAGGCGCTCGGCCTTTTCGTGGCCCGATTCGGTCAGGAACACCTGGCGGCCTTTTTCGTCGAGCGTGTAGTCGCCCGGCTTTTCGACGCCGGTGCCGTCGGCCTTCTCTTCGCCGATCTGGCGCTCGAGCAGCGGCGGCAGCGCGTTCATGCGCACGTAAAGTTCGGTGTGGTCTTCGGCCTGACCGGAGATGATGAGCGGCGTACGCGCTTCGTCGATCAGGATCGAGTCCACCTCGTCGACCACGGCGAAGTTGAGCCCGCGCTGCACGCGCGCTTCCGGCTCGTACACCATGTTGTCGCGCAGGTAGTCGAAGCCGAACTCGTTGTTGGTGCCGTACGTGATGTCCGCGGCGTAGGCTTGCTGCTTCGCGCCGTGATCCATCTGCGACAGATTGATGCCGACCGACAGCCCGAGGAAGTTGTAGAGGCGCGCCATCCACTCGGCGTCGCGCTGCGCGAGGTAGTCGTTCACCGTGACGACGTGGACCCCGCGGCCAGACAGCGCGTTCAGGTACACGGGCAGCGTGGCGACCAGCGTTTTACCCTCGCCGGTGCGCATTTCGCCGATCTTGCCGTAGTGCAGAACCATGCCGCCGATCAGCTGCACGTCGAAGTGGCGCATTTTCAGCACGCGCTTGCTTGCCTCGCGGCACACCGCGAACGCTTCCGGCAGGATCTTGTCGAGCGACTCGCCGCTCGCGACGCGCTGGCGGAATTCGTCCGTTTTGGCGCGCAGTTGGTCGTCCGTCAATTGCTCGATCTGCGGCTCGAGCGCATTGATCGCCGCGACGGTCTTTTGATATTGCTTGACTAGCCGCTGGTTGCGGCTGCCAAAAATCTTCTGTAGAAAACCGGTGGTCATCGGATCGGTGTCTGCGTCGCGGCTTCGGCTGGTTGGCGGGCATGCGGTTCCCGCATGCGCGCTCCGGGGTCAGAAGGGCCTCGGCGGCTTAGTCCAAGAGTGAATTCGAATCGGGGATTTTAGCACGCGCCCCCGCCCACGCCTGTGTCGACGGCGCGACGCGCGGCGGGCACCGAAGCCCGCCGCGCCGCGCTTTGACGGTGCGACAACGTGCGGCGCTCGCCGCACCTTGCACGGTACAATCGCGGCGTATCTTCACATGTGGTGCGCCCACGCCGCTACTCTCGAACATGAGCCGTTCTCCCTCGTTTTCAAGGCCGCCGCCCAAGCAGTTCAACGTGCGCCGGCCGCAGCCGGTCGTCGAGGTGCTCAACCGCACCGACGCGTTTGCCGCGCTGCGCGCGGGCGTCGAGCAGATCGCCGCGCTCGAGAAGGACTTGCGCGACCTGCTGCCCGACTATCTGGCGACGAGCGTGGAACCCGGTTTCATCAAGGAAGGCGTGCTGGCGCTCTTTGCCGCGCACAATGCCCTCGCGGCGCGCCTGCGGCATCTGGAGCCGCGGCTGCTGGCGGATCTGCAACAGCGCGGCTGGCCGGTGAATGCACTGCGCATCCGGGTCCGCCCGCAGCCCGCCAGACAACCGCCGCCCGAAAAACAGGCGCGCATGACGCCTGCCGGGGCCGACGCGTTGCACGCGCTCAGCGAATCTCTGGCGCCCTCGCCTTTGCGCGAAGCGCTGGCCAGAATGGCGGCGCGGCATCGGAAAAATCGCTGAACAAAAAAATAAGCGGCTCATATGAGCCGCTTATTTTTCATGCACCCGCTTCGGAAATTTCACCCACCACGCGATGCCAGTTCCTTACCCAAAAGCCGTCTGCGTCTCATACGCAAAGCCTCGCGGGGCCTTTTGCGTGTCTTCGAACGTAACGATCTCGTAGGAATCTTCATGCGCGAGCAGTTCGCGCAGCAGCGCATTGTTCAGGCCGTGGCCCGACTTGTATGCGTTGTACGAAGCCAGCAGCGGATGCCCGACCACATACAGGTCGCCAATGGCGTCCAGCATCTTGTGCTTCACGAACTCGTCGTCGTAGCGCAGTCCGTCGTTGTTCAGGATGCGGTATTCGTCGAGCACGATCGCGTTGTCCATGCTGCCGCCGCGCGCAAGACCCAGCTCCCGCATCATCTCGACTTCATGCGCGAAGCCGAACGTGCGGGCGCGCGCGATTTCGCGCACGTACGACGTGTTGGCGAAATCCACTTCCAGCGCCTGGCCGGTTTTGTCGACCGCCGGGTGACGGAAATCGATCGTGAACTTGAGCTTGAAACCGAAATACGGGTCGAGCCGGGCGAACTTGTCGCCGTCGCGAATCTCAACCGGCCTGGTGACCTTGATGAACTTCTTTGCCGCGTTCTGTTCTTCGATTCCCGCTGATTGAATCAGAAACACGAACGAGCTGGCGCTGCCGTCCATGATGGGAATTTCTTCGGCAGTGACGTCGACATACAGATTGTCGATGCCAAGACCGGCGCAGGCGGACATCAAATGCTCGATGGTCGAAACGCGCGCGCCGTCTTTCTGCAACACTGAAGCAAGACGCGTATCGCCAATCGCCATGGCCGACGCAGGAATGTCCACGGGCGTGGGCAAATCCACGCGCGAGAACACGATGCCCGTATCCGGCGCTGCCGGCCGGAGCGTCAGGTTGACTTTACGGCCGGAGTGCAAACCGATGCCGACTGTCTTGACGATTGATTTGATAGTGCGCTGCTTCAACATGGTGATCTTGTTTTCGATTGAAAATCCCAATCGGGACTTTTTGTTCCATAGCACGAATTATACTCCATAACCCTAAGGAGCGTCTTCGCGCGGAACGTATCAATCTGTTTCGCTGCGTTACCCGCGTTTTTCAACGGGCGCCCGTGAGGGAAAGCGTGACGGGCCGGCGTCCGGAACGGAGGCGTTTCCGGTCGTCGGCCCGCGTAACGGCCTGTCACAAAGCGTCGTTTCCGCCGTTGCCGTTGCGCCACACGATGAACCGCGTGCGAGGCGAAGGCGCTGACGCTTACATAACTAGCTCAACGTCGCGAGGATACTCCCTGCATCGCTCACTTCGAATTTGCCGGCAGCCTCGACATTCAACGTCTTGACCACGCCGTCGTCGACAACCATTGCGTAGCGCTGGGAACGGATTCCCATGCCGCGCGCCGACAGATCCTGCTCGAGACCGAGCGCTCGTGTGAAAGCCGCACTTCCGTCCGCCATCATGCGCACCTTGCCCGAGGCGTGCAGATCGCGTCCCCACGCGCCCATTACGAACGCGTCGTTCACGGACACGCACCAGATTTCGTCGACACCGGCCGCGCGCAACTGCTCGGCGTGTTCGATATAACCCGGCACATGTTTGGCCGAACAGGTCGGCGTGAAAGCGCCTGGCAATCCGAAGATCACCACGCGCTTACCCGCCGTCTGCTCGCGCACGTCGAAGCTGTTAGGCCCGATCGTGCAGCCCGCGCGGTCGTCTTCGACATACTCGAAGAGCGTTGCGTCGGGCAGCTTGTCACCAGCTTGAATCATGCTCAGTCCTTTGCGTCGATGCGAAGCATCGTTCGCACGTCATCGTGTCGCAGTGAGTCGGCGACAGTCGCCCAATCCGCTTCGCGATTCCGAAGAGGGCACTTGTCCTTGCCGCGAATCCCACGATACGCGGCTTGTTTGCCGTTCACCCGCCACGCTCGGGCATTCGTCCGCCAACGCCGTCAAGCCAGGAATGCCCCGGCGGCGCGGCAGCGAAAGCCTGCCCCGTGCGCTCAGTCCGCCTGCTTGCGCAGGAATGCCGGAATGTCGTACGTGTCGACGCCCTTTTCCTGCAGCGCCTGCACGTGCGAAGCCGCGGTGTCGCGCGACGTGCGCCATACCGCCGGCGTATCCAGCGCGCCGTAGTCGGCGGTGCTGGCGTGCGACGGCGTTGCATACGTAGCGTGCTGTGCGCTGATCGGCTGGTTGTCGGTACCGGTGCGCAGCAAGGTCATCGGAGCGGACTGCTGCTTCTTCGCCGCACGGCCCAGACCCGTTGCCACCACGGTCACGCGCAGCGCGTCGCCCATTGCATCGTCGTACACCGCGCCGAAAATAACCGTGGCGTCTTCTGCGGCGTAGCTCTTGATGGTGTTCATCACTTCGCGCGTTTCCGACAGACGCAGCGAACGGCTCGACGTGATGTTGACCAGCACGCCGCGCGCGCCCGACAGATCCACGCCTTCCAGCAGCGGGCTCGCAACGGCCTGCTCGGCTGCCAGACGCGCGCGATCGACGCCGGCCACCGTCGCCGTGCCCATCATCGCCTTGCCCTGCTCGCCCATCACCGTCTTCACGTCTTCGAAGTCAACGTTCACCAGACCGTCGACGTTGATGATTTCCGCGATGCCGGCCACTGCGTTGTTCAGAACGTCGTCAGCGCACTGGAAGCACTTGTCCATTTCGGCGTCGTCGCCCATCACCTCGAACAGCTTGTCGTTCAGAACGACGATCAGCGAGTCGACGTGATCCTCCAGTTGCTGCGAACCGGCTTCTGCTACACGCATGCGCTTGCCGCCTTCGAACTCGAACGGCTTGCTGACCACGCCAACGGTCAGGATGCCCATTTCTTTGGCGATCTGCGCAACCACGGGTGCTGCGCCCGTACCCGTGCCGCCGCCCATGCCCGCGGTGATGAAGACCATGTGCGCGCCACGCAGTGCGTCGGCAATACGCTCGCGTGCTTCTTCCGCTGCGGCGCGGCCCATTTCCGGCTTGGCGCCGGCGCCCAAACCCGTGTTGCCCAACTGGATCACCGCGGTGGCGCGCGAACGCGACAAAGCCTGCGCGTCCGTGTTCATCACGATGAAGTCGACGCCTTGCACGCCTTTGTTGATCATGTGCTGAACAGCATTGCCGCCAGCGCCACCTACTCCGACCACCTTGATGATGGTGCCGTTCGTTTCGGTTTCCAGCATTTGGAAATCCATGATGCCTCCGTCAAGATAAAAAATTGCAGCCACTCGGCCGTTATTCGGCAGGAGATCGGGCAACCTCCTGTCGCGCGCCAGCCGCCGGCACCAGCGCGTATTTCGAAAATGAATGCGTTAGAAGTTGCCGAGGAACCAGTCCTTCATGCGCGTGAACACCTGGCCCATCGAGCCCGACTGCACCGCGACCTTGCGGCCGCGCATGCGCTGCGAGCGTCCTTCGACGAGCAGGCCCATTGCCGTCGAATAGCGCGGATTGCGCACCACGTCGGCGAGACCGCCCGCATACTCGGGCACGCCGATACGCACTGGCTTGAGGAAAATGTCCTCGCCCAGTTCGACCATGCCGAGCATCATCGACGCGCCGCCCGTCAGCACGACGCCCGAGCTCAGCAGTTCCTCGTAACCCGACTCGCGCACCACCTGCTGCACGAGCGAAAACAGTTCTTCGACACGCGGCTCGATCACCGCTGCCAGCGCCTGGCGCGACAGCGTGCGCGGACCGCGCTCGCCGAGGCCCGGCACCTCGATCATTTCGTCCGGATCGGCGAGCGCCTGCTTGGCGATGCCGTAATCCACCTTGATGTCTTCCGCATCCGGCGTCGGCGTGCGCAAGGCCATCGCGATGTCGCTCGTGATCTGGTCGCCGGCAATCGGAATCACCGCGGTGTGGCGAATCGCGCCTTCGCTGAAGATCGCGATGTCGGTCGTGCCGCCGCCGATGTCCACCAGCACCACGCCCAGTTCCTTTTCGTCTTCCGTCAGCACCGCGAGCGACGACGCGAGCGGCTGCAGAATCAGATCGTTCACTTCGAGCCCGCAGCGGCGCACGCACTTCACGATGTTCTGCGCCGCGCTCACCGCGCCGGTGACGATATGCACCTTCACTTCGAGGCGAATGCCGCTCATGCCGATCGGCTCGCGCACGTCTTCCTGACCGTCGATGATGAATTCCTGCGTGAGGATATGCAGCACCTGCTGGTCGGTCGGAATGTTGATGGCCTTCGCCGTTTCGATCACGCGCGCCACATCGGCCTGCGTGACTTCCTTCTCCTTGATCGCCACCATGCCGCTCGAATTGAAGCTGCGAATGTGGCTGCCGGCGATGCCGGTGAAGACATTGGTGATCTTGCAGTCGGCCATCAGTTCGGCTTCTTCCAGCGCGCGCTGAATGGACTGCACGGTGGCTTCGATGTTCACCACCACGCCTTTCTTGAGCCCCTTCGATTCGCTCTGGCCGAGGCCGATCACCTCGTAGTGACCTTCGCCCTTCAGCTCGGCGACGATGGCCACGACCTTCGACGTCCCGATGTCGAGGGCGACCAGCAGATCTTTATAGTCTTTACTCATAGCGTGCTCATTGCGTGTGATGTCCGTTTACTTCTTGCCCTTGTCGGGTTCGCTGATAAAGCGCATGCCAGCGGCACGAATCGCGAAACCGTTCGGATAGCGCAAGTCCGCATACTCGATATCCTTTCCCCAACGTTGCGTCACCGCGTTCCAGGCCGCGGTCAGCCGCTTGCTGCGGTCGAGCAGCGTGTCCTGATTGCGTTCGCGCCCCAGCTCCACCTGCATGCCGTTGGACAGCTTCACTGTCCACGCGTAGCGCGGCGACAGCGTGACTTCTTCCGGCGTGGCGTCGAGCGGCGCAAACCACTTCTGAAAGTCGTGATAACGCGCGACCACTTCCTTGGCCGTGCCGTCCGGGCCGTCGAATGCGGGCAGCTCTTCTTCGAGCTCGCCCTGGTTCGCGGTGAACAGCTCGCCGTCGACGCTCACCAGCTGATCGCTGCCCCACGTGCCAAGCGGCTTGTACTCTTCCAGCGTGACAGCCAGCGCGTTCGGCCAGACCCGTCGCACGCTCGCGTGGCGCACCCACGGCATCTGTTCGAACGCCTGGCGCGCGACGTCCAGGTCGACCGTGAAGAAGTTGCCCTTCAACCGCCCGACGACGCCCGCGCGCACCGTCGGCGAATTGATGTGCTCCGTATCGCCGTCGATCTGGATCTCGCGCAGCGCGAAATTCGGGCGCTGGATCAGCCAGTAACCGCCCGCCGCCAGCAGCACGAGCACCAGCAACGCATGCAATGCGCTGGCGGCGAGATTGAGCTGGCGAACGTTGTTCCACATGGTGTTGCTTTCGGGTTGCCCCGCTTAGTGCTTCGATTAGTCCTTCAAGGTCAGCGCCAACACGCCGACCACCAGTTCCTGATAGCTGATGCCGACCGCACGCGCCGCTTTCGGCGGCAGCGAGTGATCGGTCATGCCGGGCGCCGTATTCACTTCCAGGAAGTACGGGTTGCCGTCGGCGTCGAGCATGAAATCGGCGCGGCCCCAGTCGGTGCAGCCGAGCACGTCGAACGCGCGGCGCGCCAGCACTTTCATGCGCGCTTCCTCGTCCGGCGTGAGACCGCACGGAATCAGATACTGCGTGTCGTTTGCGATGTACTTCGCGTGATAGTCGTAGAACTCGCCGGCCGGCACGATGCGAATGACGGGCAGGTCCAGATTGCCCGCGATGCACGCGGTGTATTCGCCGCCGCCCTCGATGCTCTTCTCCACCACCACGATCCTGTCGTACTTCACCGCCTCGACGAGCGCCGCGGGCAGCGCGTCCGCGCTCTTCACCTTGATCACGGCGACGCTCGAGCCTTCGCTTGCCGGCTTCACGAAGAGCGGCAAACCGAGTTTCGCGACAATGTCTTTCGCGCGCGCTTCGTAGTCGTCGCCGCGCATCACGGCTTCGAACGGCGGCGTCGGAATGCCGAGTTGCTGCCACACGAGCTTGGTGCGGAACTTGTCGAGTCCGAGCGCCGAACCCAGCACGCCGCTGCCCGTGTACTTGATGCCGTAGAAATCCAGCGCGCCCTGAATCTGGCCGTTCTCGCCGTAGCCGCCATGCAGCGCGTTGAACGCGCGCACGAAGCCTTCTTCCTTCAGTGCGGCAAGCGGACGCTCGGACGGATCGAACGGATGCGCGTCCACGCCGGCGTCGCGCAGACCTTGCAGCACGAGGCGCCCGGAATTGAGCGAGACCTCGCGCTCGGCGGAATTCCCGCCGAGCAGCACGGCCACCTTGCCGAATTTCTTCGCGAGTTGATCTGACTGATTACTGCTCATCTCACACCTTCGTTTCCTGAGCGAGACGAACCGGCACACCGCCGATCGAACCCGCGCCCATCGTGATCACCACATCGCCGTCGCGCACGATCGCTGCGAGCGCGCCCGGCACTTCGTCCACCGTATCGACGAACACCGGCTCGACCTTGCCCGCCACGCGCAGCGCGCGTGCGAGCGCGCGGCCGTCCGCTGCGACGATCGGCGCTTCGCCGGCCGAATACACCTCGGTCAGCACCAGCGCGTCGACGGTCGACAGCACCTTTACAAAGTCTTCGAAACAGTCGCGCGTGCGCGTAAAACGGTGCGGCTGGAACGCGAGCACGAGACGCCGCCCCGGAAAAGCGCCGCGCGCCGCCGCAACCGTGGCCGCCATCTCGACCGGGTGATGACCGTAGTCGTCGACCAGCGTGTAGGCGCCCCGCGTTTGGCCGTCGGCAATGACGGGCACTTCGCCATAGCGCTGGAAGCGCCGGCCCACGCCGTTGAAGTCCGCCAGCGCCCGCTGGATGTCGGCGTCTTTCACTTCGAGTTCAGTGGCGATCGCGATGGCGGCGAGCGCGTTCTGCACGTTGTGCTCGCCCGGCAGGTTCAACGTGATGTCGAGCGGCGCGGCGTCTTCGCGCATCGCGGTGAAATGCATCTTGCCGTCGCGCGCTTCTACGTTGACCGCGCGCACCTGCGCGTCCGGCGCGAAGCCATAGCGAATGATCGGCTTGGAGACGAACGGCAGAATCTCCTTCACGTTGGGGTCGTCGACGCACAGCACGGCAATGCCGTAAAACGGCAGACGGTGCGTGAATTCGATGAACGCCTGCTTCAGGCGCGCGAAGTCGTGGCCGTAGGTGTCCATGTGATCGGCGTCGATGTTCGTGATGACTTCGATCACCGGAAACAGATTCAGGAACGAAGCATCCGACTCGTCCGCTTCGGCGACGATGAAGTCGCCCGTGCCGAGCCGTGCGTTCGCGCCGGCGCTGATCAGCCGTCCGCCAATCACGAAGGTCGGGTCGAGTCCGCCTGCGGCCAGCACGCTTGCCACGAGCGACGTCGTAGTGGTCTTGCCGTGCGTGCCGGCAATGGCGATGCCCTGCTTCAGGCGCATCAGTTCGGCGAGCATCACCGCGCGCGGCACGATCGGAATGCGACGATGCCGCGCCGCCAGCACTTCGGGGTTGTCGCTGCGCACCGCCGTCGAGACGACCACGGCGTTAGCACCTTCTATGTTTTCCGCCGCATGCCCGATCGCAATGCGCGCGCCGAGCGCGGCGAGGCGATCCGTCACGGCATTGCTCGAAAGATCCGAGCCGCTCACCTGATAGCCGAGGTTGACCAGCACCTCGGCGATGCCGCTCATGCCGACACCGCCGATGCCGACAAAGTGAATATGTTTGACGATGTGTTTCATTGCTTTCCTTCTGGGCTCGCGCCCGAAATCGAACCCGCCACGCTCGCGCAAATCTGCGCGACCTGTTGCGTGGCGTCGGGTTTCGCGAGCGAGCGCGAACGCTCCGCCATGTCCGCGAGACTTTCCCGCGTCTGGCTGCGCAACCAGTCGGCGAGTTTTTCCGCCGACAGATCGCGTTGTTGCACGACCAGCGCCGCGCCGTTGTCGGCGAGAAACGCTGCATTGGTGGTCTGGTGATCGTCCACCGCATACGGGAACGGCACGAACAACGCAGCCACACCTACCGCCGAAATCTCCGACACCGTCATTGCACCCGAGCGGCAGATCACGAGATCTGCTTTTTCGTAGGCGCTCGTCATGTCGTCGATGAACGGCACGAGTTGCAGATCCGCGCCTGTTTGCAGGCCGGCTGCCGCGTAGTTCCTGGTCAGATCGTCGATATGCTTCGCGCCTGCCTGATGCACGATGTGCGGCCGTTCGTCGGGGCGCAGCAGCGCAATCGCGCGCGGCACCACTTCATTGAGCGCCGCAGCACCCAGACTGCCGCCCACTACCAGCACATTCAGCGGACCCTTGCGTTCTGCATAGCGTGCTTTGGGCGCAATCGCGCGTGCAAGTTCCGCACGAATCGGATTGCCGGTCCATTCGCCGCGTGGCAGCGCATTCGGAAAGGCGACGAGTACGCGTTTCGCGAGTTTGGCGAGCACCTTGTTGGCGAGGCCTGCAATCGAATTCTGTTCGTGCAGCACGAGCGGTCGGCCGCTCAACGCAGTCATGAGGCCGGCCGGAAACGTGATGTAGCCGCCCATGCCGAGCACCACGTCGGGCTTCACGCGACGCAGCACGCTCAAACTCTGCGTGCACGCGCGCAGCAGATTCATCGGCAGCATGAGCTTGGTTTTCAGGCCTTTGCCGCGCAGTCCGCCAAAGCGCACGTATTCCATCGGAATGCCGTGTTTCGGTACGAGCGTCGCTTCCATGCCCGCGGGGTTGCCGAGCCATACGACCTTCCAGCCCCACGCCTGCATCAGGTGCGCGACCGCGAGCCCCGGGAACACGTGTCCCCCGGTGCCGCCGGCCATCACCATCAGCGTGCGTTGCTGCGTGAGGGTCATACTTTGCCCCCGCGCATCAGCACCCGGTTCTCGTAGTCCACCCGCATCAGCACCGCAACTGCGACGCAGTTCAACAGAATGCCCGAGCCGCCGTAACTGACGAGCGGCAAGGTCAGACCTTTGGTCGGCAGCAAGCCGAGATTCACGCCCATGTTGATGAAGGTCTGCGCGCCGAACCAGATACCGACGCCCTTGGCCACGAGACCCGCGAACGTCCGGTCGAGCGCAAGCGCCTGACGGCCAATCTCAAACGAACGGCGCACGATCCAGTAAAACATCAGGATCACGACGAGCACCCCGACGAAGCCAAGTTCTTCGCCGATCACCGCGAGGATGAAGTCGGTATGCGCTTCCGGCAGATAGTTGAGCTTCTCGACGCTACCGCCGAGGCCCACGCCGAACCACTCGCCGCGGCCAAAGGCGATCAGCGAGTGCGTCAATTGATATGCCTTGCCCTGCGCGTAGCGGTCGTCCCACGGATCGAGATACGCAAAGATCCGCTCGCGCCGCCACGGCGACGCCCACACCAGCAAGCTGAACGTGCCGACCGCCGTGGCGACCAGCCCGCCGAACAGCTTGCCGTTCACGCCGCCGAGAAACAGCAGTCCCATGGCAATCGCGGCGATCACCATGAACGCGCCCATGTCCGGCTCGAGCAGCAGCAGCGCACCGACGAGGCCGACCGCCATCGCCATCGGCAAAAAGCCCTTGGCGAAGCTGTGCATGTATTCCTGCTTGCGCACGGTGTAGTTCGCCGCGTAGATCGTCACCGCGAGCTTCATGATTTCCGACGGCTGCATGTTCGTGATACCGAGCGGAATCCAGCGGCGCGCGCCGTTCACGCCCTTGCCGACGTGCGGGATCAGCACGATCACGAGAGCAGCGAGTGCGATCAGGAACAGCTTGGGTGCGTACTTGTCCCACGTCGAGATCGGGATGCGGAAGGACACGACGCCGACCACGGCGCCCATCACCACGAAAATCAACTGGCGCACGAGGAACGCGTAGTCGCGGTACGCCGCGTACTTCGGCGAATCGGGCATTGCGATCGACGCCGAGTACACCATCACCACGCCGAGCCCGAGCAGCGCGACCACCACCCACAGCAGCGAGTGATCGTAGTCGAGCATGCGTGAGCGCAGCGGCCGCACGCCGTTCACGGCGCTCGCAAGACCGCTGCCGCCCGTGCGGGAACCGACGCGCGCGGCGCCGGCAGCCTCACCCGAGCCGCCCGCGCGTAGACCGAACCGTTCCGACCAGCTCATATCATCGTCCCCCGTTCGGCCGCAATCTCTTCCACCGTGCTGCGAAACACCGCTGCGCGATGCGCGTAACCCTTGAACATGTCGAAGCTTGCGCACGCCGGCGAGAGCAGCACGGCGTCGCCCGGTTGCGCGAGCGCGGCGGCCGCACGCGTCGCTTCTTCGAGCGTGGCGTGATCCGTAATGGCGATGCCGGTGTCTTCGAGCGCCGCGCGAATCTGCGGCGCGTCGCGGCCGATCAGCATGACGCCGCGGCACCAGCGCATGACGGGCGCGGCGAGCGGTTCGAAATCCTGACCTTTGCCGTCGCCGCCCGCAATCAGCACGACGCGTTGCGCGAGACCGTCGAGCGCGGCGACGGTAGCGCCCACGTTGGTTCCCTTGCTGTCGTCGACGTAGTCGATGCCGTCGATGGAAGCGATCAGTTCCACGCGATGCGGCTCGCCGCGATACTCGCGCAAGCCGTGCAACAACCGCGCGGCAGGCAAGCCGATCGCCCGCGCAAGCGCATACGCGGCCAGCGCGTTGGCGGCGTTGTGCAAACCGCGAATGCGCAATGCGTCCGCGGGCATCAGACGCTTGAGCGCAATGTTCGGCGGCGCGACCGCTTCGTTCTTGCGACGCCGCTTCGGCGCGGGTTCGTCGCTGGCATCGAGATCGTGCGCTTCGACGAGCCAGATCATGCCGTTATCGCGCAGCAAGCCGTAATCGCCGCCGTTCTTCGGCTCGGTTACGCCGAACGTGACCATCTCGGCGTCGCTCGACTCGGAAGGCGCGAGCGCCATGACGCGCGCGTCGTCGCGATTGAGCACGCGTACGGTTTGTGTACCAAAAATGCGGCCCTTGGCGGCGGCGTAGGCATCCAGACCGCCATGCCAGTCGAGGTGATCCTGCGTGATGTTGAGAATCGCGGCCGCGTCCGGTTCGAAGGTGTGCGAGGTTTCGAGCTGGAAGCTCGATAGTTCGAGCACCCACACGTCGGGTAGCGCGGTGTTGTCGATGGCTTCGCTCAGTTTGTCGAGCAGCGCCGGACTGATGTTGCCCGCCACCGCAACCTTCTTGCCCGCACGCTCGCAGAGCAGGCCGGTCAGACTGGTGGTCGTGGTCTTGCCGTTCGTGCCGGTAATGGCGACCACTTTCGGCGCGTAGCCGTTTTCGCCCAGCGTTCTGAGCGCTTGTGAAAACAGTTCGAGCTCACCCCACACCGGGATGCCCTGCTCGCGCGCCGCGGTGATGAGCGGCAACAGGTCGGCCGCAAGCGGCGACAGACCAGGACTGATGGCAACGAGCTCTACCCCTTCCAGCAGCACCGGCGAAAACGGGCCGCCCACGAACGCGGCGTCGACGCCGTGCGCTTCCAGCGCGGACAGATTCGGCGGCACCTCGCGCGTGTCGGCCACACGCAGCCGACAGCCGTGCCGCGCGCACCAGCGCGCCATCGCGAGACCGGATTCACCCAGTCCCAGCACGAGCACCATCGGCTTTTGCCGATCCCGAAACTTCTCGCCGAACATCGTCTGCTTCCTTTAATACCTGCTGCTCAACGCAGTTTGAGCGTGGACAATCCAAACAGACACAACATCAAGGTGATGATCCAGAAGCGCACCACGACCTGCGTTTCCTTCCAACCCGACAATTCGAAATGGTGATGCAGCGGCGCCATCTTGAAGAGACGCCGGCCTTCGCCGAAACGGCGCTTGGTGAACTTGAACCACGCGACCTGCAACATCACCGAAAGCGTTTCGGCAACAAAAATGCCGCCCATGATGAAGAGCACGATTTCCTGCCGCACGATCACCGCGACCGTGCCAAGCGCGCCGCCCAGCGCCAATGCGCCGACGTCGCCCATGAACATCTGCGCCGGGTGCGTGTTGAACCAGAGAAACGCGAGCCCCGCGCCGCCCATTGCCGAACAGAAGATCAGCAATTCGCCCGCGCCGGGAATGTGCGGAAACAGCAGGTATTTCGAGTAGACCGAGCTGCCCATGACGTAGGCGAACACGCCGAGCGACGCGCCCACCAGCACGACCGGCATGATGACGAGGCCGTCGAGGCCGTCGGTGAGATTCACCGCGTTGCTAGCGCCGACGATCACGAGGTACGTCAGCACGATGAAGCCCCATACGCCAAGCGGATAGCTGATCGACTTCACGAACGGCAGCATCAGGTCGGCGCGTGCAGGCAAGCCCATCGACAAACCGCTGCGCACCCACGCCATGAACAGGTCGAACACTCGCACGTTGCTCGCTTCGGACACGCTGAAGGCGAGATACACCGCGGCAAAAAGACCAATCACGGACTGCCAGAAATACTTTTCGCGCGACGACATGCCGCGCGGGTCCTTGTAGACGACCTTGCGATAGTCGTCGACCCAGCCGATCACGCCATAACCGAAGGTGACGAGAATCACGATCCAGATAAAGCGATTGGTGAGGTCGGCCCACAACAGCGTGGCCACGGCAATGCCGAGCAGAATCAGCACGCCGCCCATGGTCGGCGTGCCCGATTTCACCAGATGCGTTTGCGGACCGTCCTTACGGACAGCCTGGCCGACCTTCATCGCGGTCAGCTTGCGAATCACCGCCGGGCCGCAGACGAGCCCGATCAGCAACGCGGTGATGGTGGCCATCACCGCGCGAAAAGTCAGATAACTGAACACGCGCAAGAAGCTTGCGTCATTCTGCAGCCATTGCGCCAGCGCCAGTAGCATGCTTCGGTCCTTCTATTTCAGTGTGCGGCGGGCGCGCTGCCCGCTGCGTTGGGTTGTGGACTCGTAACGGCGTCCACCACGCGCTCCATTTGCATGAAGCGCGAGCCTTTCACGAGAAGCGTTGCAGCCGCGCCGTAACCGGCCTGCTGCAATTGCGCGACCAGCGTGCCGACGTCGGCCATGTGGTGCGCGCCTGCGCCATATGCCGTACAGGCGTCGCGCGAGGCGTCGCCCATGGCGTACAGCGCGTCGATACCGCGCTCTTTGGCGTAAGCGCCGATTTCGCGGTGAAACTCGGGACCGTGATCGCCGACTTCGCCCATGTCGCCCATGACCAGCACGCGTGGCGACGCGTGCGACGCGAGCACGTCGATCGCGGCGCGCATCGAATCGGGATTGGCGTTGTACGTGTCGTCGATCACCGTGGCGCCGGCGAGTGTGCCGAGCGCGGCCTGCTTGGCCTGCAGGCGGCCCTTGACCGCGCCGAACGATTCGAGACCGCGCCTGATCGCGTCGAGCGACACGCCAGAGGCGAGTGCCGCCGACGTTGCCGCGAGCGCGTTATGCGCGTTGTGGTCACCGAGCACCTGCAGCGTGACCTCGAACGCGCCCTCGGGCGTTTCAATGCTGAGCCGCTTGCCGTCGAACCTGCCGGTGACCGCCGCTGCGGTCGTGCGTTCAGCCGTGTTGAGCGCGAAGTCGACGATGCGGTTGCCTGTGGCCGCGACGCGCCAGATGCTCGCGTAAGCATCGTTCGCCGGAAACACAGCGACGCCCTCGGGATTCAGCGCGTGAATCACGCTCGCATGTTCGAGCGCGACCGCTTCGACGGTCGCCATGAACTCCTGGTGCTCGCGCTGCGCATTGTTTACCAGCGCGACCGTCGGCTCGGCGATTTTCGCGAGCAGCGACGTTTCGCCAGGATGGTTCATGCCGAGCTCGACCACCGCCAGCCGGTGCGCGGCATTCAGACGGAACAGCGTGAGCGGCAAGCCGATGTCGTTATTGAAGTTGCCGACGGTGGCGAGCCGCTCGTTGGCGCCCACGGCAGCGGCGAAAATCGACGCGATCATTTCCTTGACCGTGGTCTTGCCGTTGCTGCCGGTTACCGCGACGAGCGGCATGCTGAACTTGCGGCGCCAGCCGCGCGCGAGTGCGCCAAGGCCGGCGCGCGTGTCGGCGACACGCACGAGCGGCACCGCGGACACGTCCCAGCCGTCGGGCACGCGCGCGACGAGCGCGGCGCTCACGTTGCGCGCGGCGACTTCGGCAAGGAAGTCATGCGCGTCGAAGCGATCGCCCTTGATCGCGACGAACAGATCGCCGGGACCGGCGCTGCGGCTGTCGGTCGACACGCGTTCGAACGCGACGCTGCCGTCGCCGCTGACCGTGGCGCCCGGAATCAGCGCGGCGGCTTCATGCAGCGTGAACATGGAATTGCCTTGCCCGCTCATTCACCACCTCCGCGTGCCTGCGTGGCCCGCGCGGCGAGCGCGAGACGGGCGTGGTCCTGGTCGGAGAAAGCGCGCTTCTTGCCCATGATTTCCTGTGTTGCCTCGTGCCCCTTGCCGGCGAGCACGATGACGTCTTCGCGCGCGGCGCTGCGGATCGCCTGAAGGATTGCGCTCGCGCGATCTTCGATGCGGCGCGCCTTCGACGCGTCTTTCATGCCCGCTGCAATCTGTCCGATGATCGACTGCGGATCTTCGCTGCGCGGGTTGTCGCTCGTGACGACGACGCCGTCCGCGAGCTTCTCGGCAATCGCGCCCATCAGCGGACGCTTGGTCGCGTCACGGTCGCCGCCGCAACCGAACATGCAGATCAGTTCGCCGCCGCGCGCCGCTGCCATCGGCCGCAGCGCTTCGAGCGTTTTTTCCAGTGCATCCGGCGTGTGCGCGTAGTCGATCACGACGAGCGGCTCGTCGTTCTGCAGGCGGCCACCCAGGCGCTGCATGCGGCCGTTCACCGACTCCAGCTTCGTCAGCTCGGCGAGCGCGGCGTCGAAGGGCACGTTTGCGGCAAGCAACGCGCCGAGCACGCCAAGCAGATTGCTCACGTTGAAGGCGCCGAGCGTCTGCACTTCGACGTCGGCCTCGCCCCAGTCGGACGTGCTGAGATGGAACGCGGTGCCCGTGGCGGTCGCGCGCACGTTGGCGGCGAGCAGAAACGCGTCCGCTTGCTGTGCGGCTTGCGACGGGTCAGCCTGTCCGGCGTCGAGACCGTAAGCGATGGTGCGCGCGTGGCCTCGCGTGCTCGCGAGCAGACGGCGGCCGGCCGCGTCGTCGCGGTTGATCACGGCCGCGCGCAGTTCCGGCCACGCGAACAGGCGCGCCTTCGCCGCTTCGTATGCTTCGAACGTGCGGTGATAATCCAGATGATCTTGCGTGAGATTCGTGAACACGGCGATGTCGAACGCCGTGCCGTTCACGCGCCCCTGGTGCAATGCATGCGAGGAGACTTCCATCGCCACGGCCTTCGCGCCGGCGCCGCGCAACTGCGCGAGACTGCGTTGCAACTGCGGGGCGTCGGGCGTCGTGAAGCCGGTGTGCACGAGGTGCCCCGGCAAACCCGTGCCGAGCGTGCCGATGATCGCGCAGCGCGTGCCGAGCGCCGTGAGCGCCGCCGAAATCCACTGGCTGCACGAAGTCTTGCCGTTGGTGCCCGTCACGCCGACCGTCAGCATGTGGTCGCTCGGATCGCCGTACCAGGCGCTGGCGATCGAACCGGCAAGCTCGTTCAGGCGAGGCACCGCGAGCATCGTGGATGCGTCGAGTGCGCCGCTGAATCCTTCCGGCTGCACGAGCACCGCGGCAGCGCCGCGCTCGAGCGCGGCGTCGATGAACGGCCGGTTGTCCGCGCCTTCCACCGCATAGGCGAAAAACGCGTCGCCCGCCGCGAGCGAACGGGTATCGGCGTGCAGATGCGCGGCTGGCTGCACGCGCGCGCGCAGCCAGTCCAACGCGTCGGCAATCTGCTGGTGGGACGGGTGATGTTCACGGAGCGCGCTCATCGCACCACTCCCGGATGGCTTTTCGCGTTCGCGGAAATGGTCATCTTCTTCGCGCTCGCGTTGGTCGAAATTTTCCTGGCCGTGGACGGTGCGGGCGTTGCCGAGGGCGCGGCAGAGGCCGAGTCGTCCGACACCACCATCTGCTTGACCGGCATTTGCGGCGGCACGTTCAGCGAGCGCAGCGTATCGCCGACAATGCCGGAGAACACCGGGCCCGACACCTGGCCGCCGAAGTGGCTGCCGGCCGTCGGCTCGTCGACGGACACCGCCACCACGATGCGCGGATTCGGCATCGGCGCCATTCCGACGAACGACGCGCGGTACTTGGAGTGGTCGTAGCCGTGCGGACCGTGCTTGTACGCCGTACCGCTCTTGCCGCCGACGCGATAGCCGGGCACCGCCGCATCCGGCGACGTGCCGCCCGGCGAGACGACGGTTTCCAGCATCGCGCGCACTTCACGCGCGGTGGTCGGCGAAAAGATTTGCGGGCCGGTGGCCGGCTGGTCGCCGGGCGTGCGGAAAATCGACACCGGCATGATCTGGCCGTCGTGCGCGATCGCCGTATAGGCGCGCCCCAACTGGAACAGCGACACCGAGAGGCCGTAGCCGTACGACATGGTGGCCTGCTCGATGCGGCGCCAGCTCTTCCACGGACGCAGACGTCCCGCCGCCGCGCCGGGGAAACCGACCTTCGGCGCCTGACCGAGACCGATACTGGTGTACATGTTCCACATCTCTTCGGGCTTGAGCTGCATGGCGATCTTCGTCGCGCCGATGTTGCTCGACTTCTGGATCACGCCGCCCACGGTCAGCACGCCGAACGCGCTGTCGTCGGTGATCGGCGCACCGTCAAGCACGAAACGGCCGCCGCCGGTATCCACCAGTGTAGTCGGCGAGACGCGATGCAGATCGAGCGCCAGCGACACCGTGAAAGGCTTCATGATGGAGCCCGGCTCGAACGTGTCGGTCAGGATGCGGTTGCGCAACTGGTCGCCGGTCAGGTGGGAACGGTCGTTCGGGTTGTACGTCGGGTAATTGACGAGGGCGAGCACTTCGCCCGTGCGCACGTCGATCACCATGGCCGCGCCCGCCTTCGCCTTGAACTTTTCGACTGCCGCCTTCAGGTTTGCATAGGCGATGTACTGGATCTTGCTGTCGATCGACAGGTCGACGTCCTGGCCGTTGTGCGGCACGACCTGCTCGTCCACGTCCTCGATGATGTGGCCCATGCGGTCCTTGATCACGCGGCGGCTGCCCGACACGCCCGCGAGCAGCTTCTGGTCGCCCAGTTCGACGCCCTCCTGGCCTTCGTCCTCCACATTCGTGAAGCCGATCAGGTGGGCGGTGATCTCGCCTTCTGGATAGAAACGCTTGTATTCGTCGCGCGCGTAAATGCCTGGAATGTCGAGCGCCTTCACCTTGTCGGCAATGTCCACGGGCACCTGGCGCTTCACGTACACGAAGTTCTTGTCCTCGGAAAGCTTGGTGCGCAGTTCCTTGTTGGTCATGCCGAGCAGCTTGCCGAGCGCGTTCAGTTTGTCGGCGCCGAGGTCGTCCGGCACGGATTCGGGAATCGCCCAGATCGCGCGCACGGGCAGACTCGTGGCCAGCACGAGACCGTTGCGGTCGAGAATCTTGCCACGCGTGGCTGGCAACTCGAGGCGACGCTGGTAGCGGATTTCACCCTGCTTCTGATAGAACGCGTTGCCGGGCCCCTGAATCCAGAAGGCGCGCGCGGTCAGCGCGACGAACGCCATGAAGAGCAGGAACACGACAAGCTTCGAACGCCACATCGGCAGGCGCACGGACAGGATCGGATTGGCGGAGAACGCGACGCTCTTGCGAGCCGACGATTTTTTCATCGCACGCCTCCCTTGCGGCTCGCCGCCGGAGCAGTTGCAAAGCCCGATGCCGCCGAAGTCGGGATGGGCGCGTCTTCTGCCTTCGCGGCGCCCGGATCGAGCGTCAGGTATTGCGTGCGGCCGGTGCTCACCGCCTGCATTTTCAGAGACGCGGTCGCGATCTGCTCGATGCGCGAGGTCTTGGACAGCGCGCTCTGCTGATATTGAAGCTGCGAATAGTCCTGCTGCAGCTGGCGCTCCTGCGACTGCGCACGCTGCAACTGGATAAAGATCTGGCGCTGCTGATTGGTCGCGTTGACGACGGACAAGGCGCAACCCATTACGATCATCAGCAGGAAAATATTGAGGCGATTCATGGTGCGATCCGCTCCGCCACACGCATCACGGCAGAACGGGCGCGCGGATTGGCGGCGACTTCAGCGTCGCTCGCGAACATGCGGCCGATGATTTTGAGCGGGGGGCTCGGCAGATCGACAGCACGAATCGGCAGACGACGGTCGACCGCGGGCGCGCTCGCGTGCGCCTGCATGAATCGCTTGACGATCCGGTCCTCGAGCGAATGAAAGCTGATGACCACCAGCCGCCCCCCTTGCTCCAGCAGCGACAACGCTGCTTCTAAAACGACTTGCAGCTCCGCAAGCTCTTGATTGATGTGAATCCGTATAGCCTGAAAGGTGCGGGTTGCCGGGTCCTTGCCCTTCTCACGGGTTTTGACGACGTTAGCCACGATTTGGGCAAGCTCGCCCGTGCTGACGAGAGGCCCAAGACGGTCGGACTCTGCCCGGCGAGCAACAAGCGCCTTTGCAATCTGAAAAGCAAACCGTTCTTCCCCATAATCTCGTATCACCTCCGTCAGTTCCTGCACCGTGGCCCGCGCCAGCCAGTCGGCGGCAGACTCGCCGCGCGTCGGGTCCATACGCATGTCGAGCGGGCCGTCGGCGCGGAAACTGAAACCCCGCTCCGGATCGTCGACTTGCGGCGACGACACGCCCAGATCCAGCAGAACGCCCGACACGCGTTCAATGCCGCGCTCCGCAATCGCGGTGCGCAGCGAAGCAAAACTCTCGTGCACGATGGCAAAGCGCGGATCGGCGATCTGCTGCGCCGTGGCGATGGCGAGCGGGTCTTTGTCGAAAGCGATCAGACGCCCCGCTTCACCCAGCTTCTCCAACACCCGACGGCTGTGACCGCCGCGCCCGAACGTGCCGTCCACATACACGCCGTCCGCGCGCGTAACCAGCGCCTCTACCGCTTCTTCCAGCAGCACCGTGCGATGCTGCAATTCGTTTCTCATCGCAGATGCCATATATGTATGCCGCGATCAGAACGTGAAATTCTTCAACGCTTCAGGCATGCCCTCGGCGATGGCCGCCTGTTCCTTCGCGGCGTAAATCTGTGCGTCCCATATTTCGAAGTGACGCCCCATGCCGAGCAGGGTCACTTCTTTTTCCAGCGAGCCGGCCGCGCGCAACTCCGGCGACACGAGCACGCGGCCCGCGCCGTCCATGTCGACGTCCATGGCATTGCCGAGAAAGATGCGCTTCCACCAGGCTGCGTTCATGGGGAGCTTGTCGACCTTGTCGCGGAAGATTTCCCATTCCGGGCGCGGAAAGAGCAACAGGCAGCCGTCCGGGTGCTTGGTAATCGTCACCCGGCCCTCTGCCTGTGTTTGCAGCGCATCCCGATAGCGCGAGGGAATAGACATCCGCCCTTTCGCATCGAGCGTCAGCGCCGACGCCCCTTGGAACACTTCGCTCTCCCTCTTCGCCCGCGCCTTTGCGCCGACTGCCCGATTCGTAAAAATCTACCCGAAATCACCCGTGAGATCACACAAAAATACACTTTCTCACACTGTCTCCCACTTTAGAGGAACGCTAAACACGGGTCAAGGGAGAGGACGGCTTTTTGAACGAATTTTGTTTGTTAGAACAAGGACTTAGCACGACTCCTTCATGTCAGACATAAAACGGAAAACCGTTATAAATGAATGAGCTAGTGGAACTTGTGAAGGTGATACGTGAAATGTGCGAGCGAAAGGCGCGGATCGTAAGCGATCGGCAAGGGTGAACGGAGGGTGGGTGGCGGAGTTTCGGCGGGGCGGAGCTGACGACGCGCCAAGCGTCGTGCGACCCGCCGAAGCGAAGCCGGGGAGCCCGGCCTCGCTTCTGTCTTTGCGGTGGGTGTTTCTTATATGTAGTACGCGGTCCGGGTCATGACTTTCGACATCGCGCGCATCAACGCACGCGCCGGAAACGGCAACTCGATGCCGCCGGCGTCGGTAGCGGCCTTGCCGTGCGCAGCTTCGTCGATACGCATTTGCTCGACGATGGCGCGCGACTCGCGGTCCGCGGCCGGCAAATCGTTCATATGGCTGTCGAGGTGCTGCTCGACCTGGCGCTCCGTCTCGGCCATGAAGCCGAGGCTGACACGGTCGCCGAGGCGCCCGGCCGCGAGGCCGACGGCAAGTGCGCCGGCATACCAGAGCGGATTGAGCAGGCTCGGACGCGAATCAAGCGCTTCCAGACGTTTGGCAGTCCAGGCGAGATGATCTTCTTCCTCTATCGCGGCCCGGTCGAACACGCTGCGCAGCGAAGGCGACCTGGTCGCGAGCTTCTGCGCCTGATAGAGCGCCTGCGCACACACCTCGCCGACGTGATTGACGCGCATCAGACCGGCCGAGTGCGCGCGCTCGGCCGGCGACAGTTCGGGCACTTCCGCAGAAGCCGCCGATTCTTGCGGAACCGGTAAAGGACGGCTCATGCGCGACACGCCGGTCATTGAGCGTAAACCCCGATCAAATTCAGTAATCAACTCGTCCAGAAACATTCAGCACTCCCTGATTCGACAACTCTCCCTGCGCGCGCCGCAGCCCGCGCGACAAGGCTTTGCCGGGAAAAACGCAGCCTGCGAACGGCCGTGGACAAGCCGTCTGAGGCATCAGGATTACGATTCTAGATCATGTTGCGTAAACGAAACAGGAGCGTTCCTGGCGACCTGCTTTTTCTTTGTGCCATGTAGCCGTTTTGTTACATTACGTGCAACTTCTCGCGAAGTTGGACAAGCAAGGCCTCAACGCTACATAAATATTCGCCTTGTACAAAAGATTCGTAATCCTTGGAGATCATTCGATGAAAAAGTCGCTTCTCGCTCTCGCAGCACTGGGCGCATTCGCAGGCGTCGCACATGCTCAGAGCAGCGTGACCCTGTACGGTATCATTGACGAAGGCTTCAACATCAACACCAATTCCGGTGGCAAGCACCTGTACAACCTGTCCAGCGGCGTGATGCAAGGCTCGCGTTTCGGCCTGCGTGGCACGGAAGATCTGGGCGGCGGTCTGAAGGCGCTGTTTGTGTTGGAAAACGGCTTTGACGTCAACAACGGCAAGCTGGGTCAAGGCGGCCTGATGTTCGGTCGTCAGGCTTACGTCGGTCTGTCGAGCCAGTTCGGTACGGTCACGCTGGGTCGCCAGTACGACTCCGTCGTCGACTACGTCGGTCCGCTGGAAGCCGGCGACCAGTGGGGCGGCTACATCGCTGCTCACCCGGGCGACATCGACAACTTCAACAACGCATACCGTACCAACAACACGGTCAAGTACACGAGCGCGGATTACGGCGGCCTGAAGTTCGGCGGCACGTACAGCTTCGGCGGCGTTGCAGGCAACTTCTCGTCGAACCAGATCTGGTCGTTGGGCGCTGGCTACAACAACGGTCCGCTGGTGTTGGGCGTCGGCTACTTGAACGCACGTACGCCGGCAGCTTCGGGCGGCCTGTTCAACAACGGCGGCACGGCAGCTACGCCGGCTGGCGCAGTGACCTCGCCGGTCTACGCTGGCTTCGCATCGGCTAACACGTACCAGGTTATCGGTGCAGGCGGCGCATACACGTTCGGCGCAGCAACGCTCGGCCTGACGTACTCGAACATCCGCTTCGCAAACCTGGGCGCTTCGTACGCATCGCCGTTCAAGGGCCAAACGGCTACGTTCAACAACGCGGAAGTCAACTTCAAGTACCAGTTGACCCCGGCATTGCTGGTCGGCGCAGCGTATGACTACACGCGCGGCTCGGAAATCAACGGCAACTCGCGCGCTCAGTACCACCAGGGCGCAGTTGGCGTGGACTACTTCCTGTCCAAGCGTACCGACGTCTACGTGATCGGTGTGTATCAGCACGCTACGGGCGAAACCGTGAACGCGGCTGGCGCGACGGTTGCAGCTACGGCTGGCATCAACGGCCTGACGGGCTCGTCGAACCAGAACCAGCTGGCAGCGCGCGTCGGTATCCGCCACAAGTTCTAATAAGTCGTAAAAACGCTGTTTGCCTCAAAGGCGCCTTCGGGCGCCTTTTTTTATGCACGTGCGCGGCAGCAGTTGCGCGAGGTCGGTTGCGCCCGGCGGAGCGCATGCAAGAAGGCCCGGCTGACTTGTGGTCGGCCGGGCCTTCTGTCTTTTGTGTCTGGTTCGGGGATGCGCGTTACAGTGCGTCGGCGCTAACGGCGAAGTTAAAACGCGTGACTCATGCCCGACCGTCGCGCAGTTCGCGGCGCAAGATCTTGCCGACATTGCTCTTTGGCAGCTCGGTGCGGAATTCGACGATCTTCGGCCGCTTATAGCCTGTGAGCTGTTGCTTGCAGTAAGCGAGGATGTCGGCGTCGGTCAGCGCTTGATCCTTTTTGACGACGAACAACTTCACGGCCTCGCCCGAATGCTGATCGGGCACTCCCACGGCCGCGACCTCGAATACGCCTGGAAGCCTGGCGACGACGTCTTCAATTTCGTTCGGATACACGTTGAAGCCGGAAACCAGAATCATGTCCTTCTTGCGGTCGACGATCTTCACGAAACCTTGTTCGTTCATCAAGCCCACGTCGCCCGACTTGAAAAAGCCGTCCGGTGTCATGACTTTCGCCGTTTCTTCCGGCCTGTTCCAGTAACCCGCCATGACTTGCGGGCCGCGAATGCAGATTTCACCGGCCTGCCCGAGGGGCACTTCATTGCCTTCGTCGTCGCGGATCGAGATTTCCGTCGACGGCAGCGGCAAGCCTATCGTGCCGCTATATTCCGTCACCGTCACCGGATTGCAGGTCACGCATGGCGAGGTTTCGGACAGGCCATAGCCCTCGATGATCGGCGTCTTCGTATGCTCGAACCAGCGCTTCGCGACCGCTTCCTGGACGGCCATGCCGCCGCCGTTGGCCGCGATCAGTTTCGAGAAGTCGAGCTTGTGGAAGTCAGGGCTGTTCAACAATGCGTTGTAAAGCGTGTTGACGGCCGGGATCGTCGTGATTGCATAGCCTTGCAGCGCCTTGATCATGCCGGGGATATCGCGCGGATTCGGGATCAGCACGCCTAGCCCTCCGGTGCGGATCGTCAGCAGTCCACACACGGTCAGCGCAAACACGTGATACAGCGGCAGCGCGACAACGGTGATGAACTGCCCGATGTCCGTGCGATTTGCGCGGGCCGGATTGAGCCAGACTTCGGATTGCAGCACGTTCGCGATCAGATTGCGGTGCAGTAACGTGGCACCTTTCGCGACGCCGGTCGTGCCGCCGGTGTACTGCAGGAACGCGACGTCGTCAGGGCCCTGCTCGACCGGTCTGAAATTCTGGCCTTCGCCTTGCGCGATGGCAGTGTTGAATTTGACGTGGCCGGGCAAACTCCACGCCGGCACCATCTTCTTCACCCGGCGCACGACGAAGTTGACAATGGTGCCCTTGAGCCCCATCAGATCGCCCATGGTGGCGACCAGCACGTGCTTGAGCGCGGTGTTGCGCACGATTGCCTGCAGCGTGACGGCGAAATTTTCCAGCAGGATGATGGCTTCCGCGCCACTGTCTTTTAACTGATGCTCGAGCTCACGCGGCGTATAAAGCGGGTTCACGTTCACGACCACATAGCCCGCGCGCAGAATCGCTGCAATGGCGACCGGATATTGCAGAACATTCGGCATCATGATCGCGATGCGAGCGCCACGCGCAAGGCCCTTCGACTGAAACCATGCAGCCAGCTTCCTTGAAAGCGCGTCCATTTCGCCGTAGGTGATCGCCGCTCCCATGCACACGAACGCAGGCTTGTCGCGATGCTCGCGGAATGCCTCCTCGAGCAGTTCGGCGAGCGACGAATAACGAGATGGGTCGATCTCTGCGGGAACGCCGGGCGGGTAAGATTTCAGCCAGAATTTATCCAATGCCGCGTCTCCTTCTTTATTTTCGAATGGTCGTGCTAAAAACGCATCGTAGCATGGGCACCTCTGCGGTATTCGCGAAAAACGACTCGGTTAGACTGCCGCCTCGAACCTCGAGACGGCTTGCCGGTGAGGCTTGCGCTGCGTAAGGCGGGCGCGTCAGACCCGCTCCACTTCGACGAGACAGTCGTAGAAAGTTGCAGAGCCGCCCAGATCCGTGAGCGCCTGGCTGGTAACCTCATTTGCATTACGGCCATCGGGCGCAAGCTTTTTCCACCAGATCGACAGACCGACTACGAGGCCCTGGCGCGCGCGGTCGGTAACGCGAGCACGTGCCTGCATCGAACCGCGGTCGTTGAAGATGCGTACCGTGACGCCGTCGACTATGCCCCGCGCCTCGGCATCCGCTGGATGAATGTCGAGATGCGGCTCGCCCTCTGTCGACCGCAGACTTTCGACGTTGACAAAGGTGCTGTTCAGGAAGTTGCGCGCGGGCGGCGAGATCATCGCGAGCGGATAGCGCGCGGCAAGTTCGGGCGCAAACTCGGCAGACTCGTAGGGCGGCAGATAGTCCGGCAGCGGGTCGAGGCCTTCCTGCGCGAGCCTTTCGCTGTAAAACTCGCATTTACCTGACGGCGTATGGAAGCCGCCCTCGGCGAACGGAGCGTCGGGCAGCTTGAGCTTTACCCAGCCAGCCTGTTTGAGCTGCTCCCAGTCCGCTCCGTCAAGCGTGCTGTCTTGCCAGCGGAACGCGTTGCGCGCCACGTCTTCGTCGCTTTCGAAGAGTGCGGGCTCGTGAAGCGCCATGTGGCGCGCCAGACCGCGAAAGATCTCGGTATTCGGACGTGCGTCGCCCACCGGCGGTATCGCAGGCAAGTTCACCATGACGTGCGTGTGGCCGTACGACTTGTGCACGTCGAGATGCTCGAGCTGCGTCGTGGCCGGCAGCAGCAGGTCGGCGTAATCGGCGGTATCTGTCTGGAAATGTTCGAGCACGATGGCGAACAGGTCTTCGCGCGCGAAGCCTGCCGCCACGCGCTCCGAATCAGGCGCGACCGCGACCGGATTGGAGTTGTACACGACAATCGCCTCGATTTTGGGCCCGAACCTGGCGTCGCCCGGATGCAAGAGCGCATCTCCAATTGCATTCATGTTGATCACGCGGCTCGGCTTCGCCGGCCAGCCCGGCATCAGGTCGGGGCGCTGCAACGCGTGCGAATCGACCGGCGTCCAGCCGGACGACGACAGCAAAGCGCCGCCCGCGCGTTCACGCCATGCGCCGGTGAGCGAGGGCAGGCACGCAATGGCGCGCACTGCGTTCCCGCCGCCGCGTACTCTCTGCAGACCATAATTCAGGCGAATCGCCGCCTTCTTGGTACTGCCGTAAAGCCGTGCAAGGTCGACGATAACCTGTTCGTCTATGCCGCAGATTTCGGCCACACGCGCTGGCGGATAAGCGAGCGCGCGCTCTTTGAGCTCGGCGAAACCCAGTGTGTGCGCGGCTATGTAAGCGTGATCCAGCCGATCTTCTGAAATCAGCACGTTCATCATGCCGAGCGCCAATGCGCCATCAGTCCCCGGCTTTAGCGCAATATGCTGATGACATTTCTCCGCGGTCAACGAGCGGTAGGGATCAATTGCAATGAGGCGCGCGCCGCGACGTTTGGCCTGCTGCGCCCGCGTCCAGAAATGAAGGTTCGACGCGATGGGGTTGGAGCCCCAGATGAGAATCACCTCGCTTTCCTCGAAAAACTCGGTGAGCATGCCGAGGCTCGCGCCATAGGTATATTTCAGACCGGCGGCGCCGGCTGCCGCGCAGATCGTGCGGTCCAGTTGGGAGGCGCCCAGCTTGTGAAAGAACCGTTGCGCGATGCTGTCGCCCTGAACGAGCCCCATCGTGCCGGCGTAGCTGTAGGGCAGAATTGCTTCCGGCGCGCGCCGCACGATTTCCGCGAGGCGCGATGCGCCCAGTTCCAACGCTTCTTCCCAACTGATCGGCTGGAAGCGGCCCTCGCCTTTCGGACCGATCCGCTTCATCGGCGTCGTCACACGTTGCGGATGATGCACCCGTTCCGCATAGCGGCTGACTTTGGTACACAACGCGCCCTGTGTCGGAGGATGCGCCGGGTCCGCGGCGACTTTGATCACGCGGCCGCTCTCAACCGTTACTTTCATGGCGCAGGTGTCGGGGCAGTCATGCGGACAAACCGCGCGGGCGAATTCAGTCGGAGCGTTCATGGGGTAACCATTCAGGGGACGGGTGAGCTGGGCGCAACGCCGGATTCTATTACGGCCGCCGACACTTGCCTGCATGCTGCCGCCAAAAAGCCTTCGGCGTAGAATCGTTACGACTGCGTTCGGGCGCATTGCGGCCCGAGCGATTCCACGCGATTCCAGGCAAGTCAAAGCGCAAGCGCATCGGCACTCCATTATGAAACTTATCCCCGAAATCCAGGCTGCTCACGGAGAAATCCAGACTCTTCGACGAACGATCCACGCTCATCCCGAACTACGTTACGAGGAAACTGCGACAGCTGATCTGGTCGCGAGAACGCTCCAGTCGTGGGGCATTGAAACTTACCGCGGATTCGGTAAAACAGGCGTTGTCGGCGTGCTCAAGCGCGGCAATGGCACACGCTCAATCGGTCTGCGCGCCGACATGGACGCATTGCCGATTCAGGAACTCAACGGCTTCGAACATCGATCGAAAAACGACGGAAAAATGCACGCGTGCGGTCACGATGGACACACGGCGATGCTCCTCGGCGCAGCCCGGCATCTCGCGAAAAACGGCGATTTCGACGGCACGATCGTGTTCATTTTTCAGCCGGCCGAAGAAGGCGGCGCCGGCGCACAGGCCATGATCGAAGACGGCCTCTTCGAAAAGTTTCCAGTGGATGCCGTGTTCGGCATTCACAATTGGCCGGGGATGCCCGCAGGCCAGTTCGGAGTGACTGAAGGTCCGATCATGGCGTCTAGCAACGAGTTCCGCATCGACATCAAAGGCGTCGGCTCGCACGCCGCGTTACCGCATAACGGACGCGATCCGGTATTTGCCGCGGTGCAGATCGCGAATGGATTGCAGGGCATCATCACGCGAAACAAGAAGCCGCTCGACACCGCCGTGCTTTCGATCACGCAGATCCATGCCGGCGACGCAGTCAACGTCGTTCCAGACGACGCGTGGATTGCCGGCACCGTGCGGACTTTTACGACTGAAACGCTCGACCTGATTGAAGCGCGCATGCGCAAGATCGCTGAAAGCACGGCGGATGCTTACGATTGCACGGTCGACGTCCACTTTCACAGAAACTATCCGCCGACGATCAACCGCAGTGAAGAAACGCGCTTCGCGGCTACCGTCATGAAAGAAGTGGTGGGCGCTGAGAACGTGAATGACTCCGTGGAACCCACGATGGGCGCGGAGGACTTTTCGTTTATGTTGCTCGCGAAGCCTGGCTGCTATGCGTTCCTTGGTAATGGCGATGGTGGCCACCGCGACGCCGGTCACGGTGCCGGCCCCTGCATGCTGCATAACGCCAGTTATGATTTCAACGATGAGTTGCTGCCCATCGGTTCGACGTACTGGGTCCGACTTGCGCAGCGCTTTTTGGCGGCTCAGGGGTAGGACATACCGTGAAGTGCACGGTCGGTAGCGTGGTGCTTTGTCCGTTCGTTGTTTTGGGGGGCTAGGCGGCGTAGATGTTCTGCTTTGATCCGCCGCCGAGCCGAAGGAATTGTGTGGGAGTCGAGGGGGGACTGCTTTTCGGGGCTGACGGGGTGCGCGCGTGCGCTGCGCATTGAAGGGAAGTTAGCGGTGTCCGACGCGGCTTGGTGGTGTGTGCCCCGCCGCTCCGCCGACGTTTTTCTCCCGCGTAAACGCCGCAACCCCACCTTTGCGGGGTGGGGTTGCGGTCACTGCTGGGGAGCCTGACGATTACCTACTTTCACACGGGTAATCCGCACTATCATCGGCGTGGAGTCGTTT